>NZ_AUIX01000080.1 GCF_000423925.1 Butyrivibrio sp. VCD2006 | reverse complement strand
ACCTGCAGGAAGCTCTATGCTTTCAAGTGCCTGGTCATGCTGGAATGCTCCCTCACCTATTATCTCAAGGGTGGACGGCATGGTTATGTTACTGATATTACTTCCGCTGAATACAGATGATGCGATTCTCTTTACTCCGTCAGGAATAGTTATACTTGTCAGTTTCAAATCTCCTGAAAAAGTATTTCCGTCGCAACTTTTTAACGCAATAGGATAATTAACAGTTGTAAGTTCTGTGCAGTCTGCAAATGCCTGTGTTCCCATTCTTTGCAGCGTATCCGGCAACACTATAGCTGTCAGGTTAGTACATCCCATAAACGCCCTGTATCCGATGCTCAAAAGTCCTTCTGACATGTTGACGGTCTTGAGCGATGTGCACCCCATGAATGCATACTCTCCTACACTTGTAACCTCTGCTCCAAAGATCACTTCTTCCAGTGTAGTTGTCTTATGGAATACATAATTACCTATGACTGTTACGCTGTCAGGTATTACAACCTTTTTTAATCCTGTCTTTTCCTTGAATACATCATTTCCGATCTCCCTTACCGTATATCCGTCAATCGTTTCGGGAATGACTACTGTCTCAAGGCTTCCTGTGTATTTCGTTATCCTTATGTTGTTTCCGGTTGTCTTTGTATATTCGAAATACTTTCCATCTGTTTCTTCCAGATTTCTTGCTGTGGCGATTACATCCTCAAGCTCTGTATCGCTCTGTGCAACACAGCTGATGGTCTTTGGTGAAAGCACATACTTGGATGATGAGAATCCTATCCTGTAGGAATGTCCTGCTGTTGCAGCCCTGAATTCCCATCCGCCTTCACCATCAGTGGAAGAATTTGTGATATGTTTGTTTTCGGTGACATCAAAGATGCTTACTGTTATTCCCGCTACTCCGTTATCTGAACTGTCCACTACTTTTCCACGAAGAACAGCGTTTGCCTCTTCAAGTCTTTCTGTCGAGAATTTGAAGCCATTTTCTGTAGCAAATGCCTCTGCGGGGCTTCCTGCGACACCATGGATTGTGAGCGTGTCCGTACTGCATCCATAAAATGCTCTGTATGCAAAAGTGGTCACTTTCTCGCCAATCCATATATCCTTCATTCC
>NZ_AUIX01000078.1 GCF_000423925.1 Butyrivibrio sp. VCD2006 | reverse complement strand
CTCTTGGTCATGTTGACCTTGAGACCTAGTTTCTCCTCAATGAATCGAGAGATATTTCTCATAACTCTATTAGCAGACATTTCACTACCAACCATGATGATACAATCATCTGCGTATCTTACAAAGTTAAGCCCACGCTTTTCCATCTCCTTATCAAGTTCATTCAACATGATATTCGCCAATAATGGCGAGAGATTTCCTCCTTGTGGTGTTCCCACAATAGAGTCCTCGTACTCATCATCAATCATGATTCCACTGACCAGGTATTTCCTGACAATAGAGATAACATCTCCATCTTTAATAGTTCTACCTATGATGGTCATAAGTTTATCGTGATTTACTGTGTCAAAGAACTTTTCCAAGTCAATATCTACAATCCAATCATTGCCGTCATTCATCATGTCGAGCGCTGTTAGGATTGCTTGTTGTGCACATCTATTAGGTCTGAATCCATAACTGTGGTCATGGAATTGTTCCTCATAGATTGGTGTTAAAACCTGTGCTATGGCTTGTTGTATGAATCTGTCTGTTACTGTTGGTACTCCTAGGTTTCTGATACCACCATCAGGCTTTGGTATCTCCACTCTTCGTACTGGCTGAGGTTTATACTTTCTTGTCCTCAACTGTTCCTTGATGATATCGCCGTTCTTTTCAAGATGTTCCTTGAGTTCTGTGTATTTCATTCCGTCCACTCCCTCTGCACCTTTGTTTCGTACGACTTGCAGATATGCTCTGTTGAGATTATCGCTGGATAGTATCTGCTCCATTAGACTACTTGTGTCCATGCGTTCTTTCCTTTCCGCCCCGCTTGATTTGACCACCCTTATCCCGATTGGTTACGGCAGATGTTGTCATTTCTGCAACACGAGACATACTCAAACTTATTGATTGTTCGCCCCTTCACTCCATCTCCATTACAGAGACTTCCTCGCTACTATGGGTTCGGCTGACTTCTCACAGTTCGTTGTTACTAGGCTAATGAAACCTCTGTGAGACCTCCACGCTTAAGGTGCACGCTCTTTCTCTCCATATATCCGCCACATTTACTCTGCTACTACAAAGGTGATAGTTATAAGACTTCGTTGCTTTTAGCCAACTTATCTCTCGTAGCCTAGCCTTATATGTGATTTCTGTCCGTCGGACCAGAGATTTGCTTACAGCTTCCTTCAGATTCCATCTCGCGATGGACACCCTTGCTGTTCGGCTATACACTTCCCACTATCTGGGCGTGTTCAGGACTTTCACCTGTTAGAGTGCGCCCATGGCGCGCAAACTAAAAA
>NZ_AUIX01000077.1 GCF_000423925.1 Butyrivibrio sp. VCD2006 | reverse complement strand
TAAATCGCAATAAGATCAAACGAAAGGGCAGTTATTGAAATAATTCAAGCTGCTTTTTCGTTTGACCTTACAGCGATTCTAACCTAAAGAATTTGCAGAGATGCCGTTGGTAAGAGAGGTATGCCATGATACTTGAAACGAAAAGATTGATCCTCCGACCGTGGGAAGAAAGCGATGCGGAGAATTTATTAAAAGATAATGGACTAAGTAAAACATGAAGAAAAGGATTAATAGAAAAGAATTTAATGATTTTAAAGCTTTAATACAAAGGGATCTAAACTCGGATGAATATCCCTTTGTTGTAACTGTTCAAAAAAATAAAATTGTTGCCAGGTGGAAAACGCAGCAAATCTCGGAAGAAACTGACAACAGGGACACCGGTTCCTTTTATGTGACATATATACTTAGCAGAGACAAAACGTTTTGCGGCGGTGAAACCTTGCTTGTCAAAGATACTTATAAGCCGCCATTGTCCACGGAGACCAGAGCTGTTTTTTCACTCTCTACACCGAAGAATTTGCCTTGGAGAAAAAGAATCGATCATAAGGATTGGGCGAATATTGGATTTGATGAGGACAAACTCCTTTCCATCATTGAACATTATCTGAGAGATCACGGTTTTGCATATCTCCCGGGAATATGGAATCACAAACGCTTAAGCTGGGAAGAGGGATTTTTGTTTCGCATTGCCGGTATTATTTTTCTATTCGTAGGCATTTTTTTGCTAGTGGGATTTTTGAATAGCTCAATGATCAGTGATTGCTTACGAGTAGATGCTTTTTTCGCAGCAGCTATTTTCCTTCTTTTGTTTGCGACGCTGCTACCATTGATCATGATCATAATTGGAGTCCTGATGTCTCTGATTGGATTTGGCAAAATGGAATTCTATGACCTCAGGCCGGAAGTGGGCATCAAGTTGGTTTTAGGTATCATTATAGTATCCTGGTCAGTGATATTTGCATTGACTATTTCAAATTGAAGGATGTGACGATCATAGGTATATCTCTCGGAGGGTACCTTGCACCCAGAGCCGCAGCTTTTGACAAGATCACGCAGGATATGCAGGATAAATGCGAAGAAATTTTGTAGCAACGAATGATCAGATCATCTTCTGCATTTTGGGGCCCATAGGGGATTGGATAAAAAGTCTTGCCTGAGTTCGTAATTGTAGAAATATATGATAGTAAGATATATCGGAACGTGAACAATCGGTGTAAGACCAAACAAAAAAACAGACTTCATATATTCAAAATCTGTCCTTTTGTTTGGGCTTCAGACCGATTT
>NZ_AUIX01000076.1 GCF_000423925.1 Butyrivibrio sp. VCD2006 | reverse complement strand
AAGAGTGAAAAATAAGTAGCGGATGAAACCGACTTAAATTAGAGGGACGAGATTTCCCGTCTCTCTGACAGGTTGATCATATAGGAAATCATTCATCAGTTATCGTTGCTTTTAACCAATGAAGAAATATCGTAACCCTGAGTTTTCAGATACTCAAATACGTTGGCATCATTTAAAACAACTTTGTGAGGATGATCATTAGGATCCATCAATTCCTTATAATCGCATGGAGTAAAAGTTTTCTTATCTTTCACCATGTGATATATGCAGACCATCATCATTCTGGCGATTGCTATTATTGCTTTCTTGTGACCACGACGATATTTTATTCTGCGGTATTTTATGGCAAAGTAAGGCTGTTTTTTACAAGCTATGGCAGCTAAAGCACATTGGACAATCATTGGTTTTAGATATGTTCCTGCGTTCATGATCTTTGTAGAATGCTTTTTACTGGCAGATTCATTGTTTCTTGGAGCAAGACCACACCATGAACAAAGATGTTCAGCATCTTCAAACACATTCATGTCTACACCGATTTCTGCAAGAATTATTGTGGAACTGAGCTGAGTCATTCCGGGCATTGTAGAAACATATTCGACGTACTCATAATAAGGTTTTATGCGTACATAGAGTTCTACTTCTGTCTGGGTAATCATGTTATCAAGATAATCCAAGTGATCCCAGGCAAGGTTTAGCTTTTTTGCTTGATCTGACTCGATGTTATAGTCCTTAATTGCAGCAATGATATCATCGGATTTTGCCTTGGCGCTTTTCTTGATCAGTTTACGTACGGCGGTTTCATCCAAGGATTCAGCTGTATGATCGAGGAGATAAGACATGATTTCAGTTGCAGTTTTACCGAATGGATCAGATACAATGTTAGCCAGAGCGATGTTTGAGACAGTCATGCAGTTTTGTATGCGGTTTTTCTCTGAGGATTTCATACATACAAGTTTGAACCGGTAGCGTGCAATTTCTCGGAGCTGTCGGAAGTCTTTCGGTGGAATAAAAGAACATCTTACAAGGTCAAACTTGTAGAGATCTGCAATCCATTTGGAGTCTTTCTTATCGGTTTTCTGACCTTTGATAGCTTTGACATATTTGGGATGGGTAAGGCAGACATCGATATCAGCTTCGAGATAATTGTAGACAGGAATCCAGTACTTACCAGTGGATTCCATACAGACGTGCTTGCAGTCATTTTCAAGCAGCCAGTCGTGGAGATTGGTGAGATCACTATTGATGGTAGTAAATGATCTCTGTTTGTAGGTTGAAATGCCAGCGTTATCAGTAGTTACGATGGTTGCAACGATGACCTTTTTGTGGACATCAAGTCCACTGCAGATGGGATAAACAA
>NZ_AUIX01000075.1 GCF_000423925.1 Butyrivibrio sp. VCD2006 | reverse complement strand
ACCGGTGTCCTCTTCTATGACTGCACGAACTACTTCTTTGAAATGGAGCATGAAGGTGGATTGAAGCAGTATGGTCCCAGCAAAGAACACCGCCCCAATCCCATAGTACAGATGGGTCTTTTTATGGATAAGTCAGGGATACCACTTGCATTCTGTATCAATCCCGGCAACCAGAATGAGCAGTTATCTCTAAAGCCTTTGGAGCAGCAGATTATGCGGGACTTTGAACTCTCAAAGTTCATCGTATGTACCGATGCAGGACTTTCTTCTGATGCAAACAGGAAGTTCAACAACTATGGTGAAAGAAGCTTCATAACCACCCAGTCGATTAAAAAACTCAAATCAGAACTGAAAGACTGGTGCCTTGATCCCACGGGATGGATGCTTGAAGGCAGCAATAAAAAGCACGATATATCAGAGCTTGAAAACACTTCCGAGAACAGAAAAAAGATCTTCTATAAGCAGAAGCTGATCGAAGGATATGATGAAGAACGAGACATAACTTTCGACCAGACAATCATTGTGACCTATTCTCTTAAATACAAGGAGTATCAGCAGACTGTAAGAAACCGTCAGATAGAAAGAGCAAGAAAGCTTATAGAAAGGCCTTCATCCGCTGACAAGCGCTCACAGAATGATGCAAAGAGATTCATAAAGAAAACTCCATTCACAAACGACGGAGAGATTGCAAGCAGAGCCATGTATGAGCTTGATGAAGCCTCCATTGCTGAGGAATCAAGGTATGACGGGTTCTATGCAGTGTGCACCAACCTTGATGACGATCCTGCTGACATAGCAAAGATAAACCATGACAGATGGGAAATCGAAGAATCATTCAGGATAATGAAATCCGAGTTTGAAGCAAGACCTGTATATCTGCAGCGGGATGACAGAATTGAAGCTCACTTCCTCACATGTTTCATTGCTCTTATGATCTACAGGATACTTGAAAAGAAACTCGGCGATAAATTCACCTGTGAAGAGATAATAAAAACTCTCAGAGAAATGGATATGAGAAAAGTTGGCGAACACGGATATATCCCAAGCTATACAAGGACACAGCTGACCGACTCACTGCATGAACAGGCCGGTTTCAGAACCGACTATGAGCTTATAACCCCTAAGTCAATGGCAGGAATGATCAGAAGAACAAAAGGGTTGTAATGAATGGTCCGCCTGTCGGACACCCTTAGTTCATATCCGCTTGTCAAACAGTCCTCATGAGCCATATATCTGTCAAGGCCGTAGCCGCGTAGCGGTGCTTTGCAGCCTTGACAGATATATGGCTCATGATAAAAAGGTAATCAAGCGGATATGAACTTAAGCCTGGCATAGATGCCCGGATAACACCTGAATTCAGAGTCTTGCCGTAGGCAAGGCTTCCTTTTCTAACAAGTTTACGAAGCATTACGCTTTTCACGAGATAAAAATAAAGCCGTAACCCCAGGTGTATACTGGGATTGCGGCTTTTTAGGTGTCAAAGATGGGA
>NZ_AUIX01000074.1 GCF_000423925.1 Butyrivibrio sp. VCD2006 | reverse complement strand
GCCAAAGCATACACGATGAAGCAGTAAGAAGTAACCGTGAGGACTTCGATTTCTCGATGTGTTTGAGTATATTTAAGCACATTTTGAGTGGCAGGCACTTATCATCGTAAAGGAAATGGCGGATGAGCTCTCCCTCAATATGGTCGCAGCCCATGTCGTAAGCAACAACCTCTCCCTGTATGTAGGCTACAGTAATGATGCATTCCCATCCACGGGTGCCAGTACTACCCTTCAGGTAACTACAAATTCATACAGGATTCTTATGGATGCATTTACAAAACTATATCTTAAGAGCACCGTGCGAAATATCCCCATCCGTAGAGTCGGGCTAAGCGCAAATTCTGTCCAGGATGAATGTTTTGAGCAGTACAGTTTTTTTGTTGACCCGGAGGTTATGGAAAAAGACCGCATGATCACGCAGTCGGTAAACCAGATAAAAGCACGTTATGGAAAGAACGCATAGAAGTTGAGAAGGTCATCTTGTCAGAAGAGGCCCTGGATTACCTTGACTATCAGTTATCACTCCTAAAGGTAGGCGATATGGTCTCAATAACCTATTACGATCTTGGAGTCTATATTAAGAAAACCGGGCTTATCTCCAAAATCAAAAAAGATGCCCGGTATCTGACAGTTGTCACTACTGATATCAGCTTTGAGAGCATAAGAGAAATACATATATGAACTATTGGAGTAAATCAAATGAGCAGGATAATCGACAAGGTAGATGTCATCTGCGAGCACCAGGCAGATGGAGGCATAGTACCCATGCGCCTTCGCTTCATGAATGATGATGGTGAATACGAGACATACAATATAAAAGGATACCGCGAAGCTGAACGGAAAGGGGCCCGTACTACTAGCGATGGTATTTATGTAAGTGAGTCAACATTCATCTTTGAGTGCATGATCATCGTGATGAATTCTAAGCGTGTCATAAGGCTTTACTATGACCCAAGGATCAACAATAAATGGTGCATGGCAATATGACACCTTCCCAAACAAAATAAGAGCTGTCAATTATGACAGCCCTTAGCTTTTACCGGTTTAAATACCAAGTATTTTGTTGATGAGCGGTTCCAGTGCCTTATAAAGAAGAGCAATGGTTCCAGCGATAATACTATGTACAAAAGGCTTCCTCTGCATCCATGCTCATTCCTTTTTTCTGATTAACTACTTTCAGAAAAACATCTACCGGAGTATACGCATACATGGTCTCAGCCCACCTTAGGCACATCCACACCCAGGATGCCCTGTCTCTGTACTTATCAAACTTCTTACCCGCAATCTCTTTTGTATATATTTCCCACAATCCGTCAGAGTTGAAAAATTATGATCATCATCAAAATAAGCCAGTTCCATCTCATTCAGAGTGCATGCCATGTCAAATGTTGGCTCATCTGGTGTTACTCCAATAACATTTGCGAAAACCTATCACTAATCAAAAACCGTCATGGGATATATTAGATTTTGCGCGGTGTTTGCAGCTTATGGCGCACGCGATTACATTTTTGCTTCACTTTTTGTTAGCCATGGCTTATACTATATCCTTGTAGCAACACAAAGAAAGCCGTCCTCATTTTAATAAACACGAATTCAGGACAGTTTTCATTTTTTCAAAAGAAGTAACAAAGAGGAGAATAAATTAAGTGATCAATAATATTGTTAAATGTGATTAAATGTGTTTAAATATACTCAAAGGAGTATATAATATGAATACATCGAATA
>NZ_AUIX01000073.1 GCF_000423925.1 Butyrivibrio sp. VCD2006 | reverse complement strand
AAAAAAGATGCAAAACAGGGCATGAATAATAGACATAACACTGTTGCTATGCCTGAGAATGCTGTATGATATTTACGAGATCATGCTACATTACAAACCAACTTTCTCAGGGCGGATTCGTAAGGCAGATCCCATGCATCCAAATGTTGTAACATGAGGATGTGATAGAGGCGGCAGTACCACATCTTTGTTGAGCGGTGCCTGCCGCTTTCTAGCTTGAAGTCTATTTTCTCACGCTTGTTTGAGCGTTCAACAGAAGTTCTTGCATTATACTCATTTTTCCATTCATCACTATCTCTTGGCGGTATGTTTATAAGGCGCGGATTATCTTTCATGGCCAAATGAACAGTACGACCATATTTGGAATTCGAGCATGGTTCACTACAGGAACATCCAAATTTTCTGCTTGCCAAGGGACAACGGAATTTAATGCGGTATTTGGAGCTTTCAACACCATCATGGTTCATTTTTCTTCCAGCCTTGCATACAGGAACACCATCTTTACCAATGGTGAAATCATTCTTGTATTGCACTTTTATGCCACGCTTTTCGTTTAGATCAATAAAAGGAGTTATGTGTTCCTTTTTACAGTATTCATAGTAAGGCATGGCATCATGAGCAGAATCCAGTAATAGTTTACGGACGTTATAATCCGGAAGAAATGATTTCATCCTGAAGAAGGAATGAAGAAAACCATGCGAATCATGCATTGAGGCTGGATTTAAGAGCGGGAATACGGGGAGATCACTTTCTGAGTCTGACGCAACAATCATATATAGATCATATCCGTGATAGAAGCAGTCTCTGGAGGAATCCCATCCGATGTCACAATCAGGCTGAGAAAAGTATCTTTCACAGTCGCAGTCAGTAATACCTTTTTCGGCACATTCACAGATGCGATGTTTGCGTTCTCTTGCTGATGTGACAACAGGAGTTCCGTCGCCGGCAATAGATAGATTAGAACTATTTATCAGACCTTTACGGACAGAGTTTTCCAGAAATTCTTTCTTAAAAAGTTCAAAGAGAGAACCATAAGGTTGATCCTTAATAGAGAACGTAGTTCCTTCGAGCTGCTTAAATAGTTCATCGACAGTAACTTTATCAATGGGTTTGGCTTTAGAACCTTTTTTACCAGGTTTTTTAACAGTGGCTTTTAGTTTATGCAGATGAGAAGACAGGTTATTATCATTCGAATCCCACAGCCTGGAAAAGAAATCATAGAAAGTTCCAATTCCGGGCGTATCACCTACTTCAAAACCGCTGAGAATGGCATAAAGAGGATTGATCTTTAATTGTGAAACCCATTCGGTAATAGAATCAACTTTGAAGTCAATGCTAAGAAGGTAAGAACGATGCATGCAGGAAGGAGTTCTGGGAGCAGGACCAAATTTAGAATACTTGGAGATCATGTTTTGATCAGTGTAGGAAAGATCAAGGTTCCAAAAGCGGTCTATGATATCCCAGGTGCTTTGAGATATAGCATCTGGATCAGGGTAATATTTGCGGAGATTTTCAACAACAAAGGTTTGGTAGTCGGCATGACTGCCACAATTAACAGGTAACATAAAATCGCCCTCCAATCAAAAAAATTACGGCCGCGCCGTAACGACACTTCCTTTTTAACAAGGGCGCGAAGCGCCGCATTTTTGGAGGTAAATGTCAAGTGTTTTTTGATAAAAAAGTGGGGGATTTTAATAAAAAAGGAATCTGAAAGCCGCATTGTTACTGGCTTATAGATTCCGAGAGTATAT
>NZ_AUIX01000072.1 GCF_000423925.1 Butyrivibrio sp. VCD2006 | reverse complement strand
CAATGTCATTTACTTTAGCAGATTTTCGTAAATAACGAAGATCTGCTTTTTTCTTACCCCTAACAAAAATTATTATGAAAAATAGTTGACAAGCCGTTCAAAATGCGCGGCCGCACTCGTTACTGATGCTGTTTAGAGGTAACGAGTGCGGCCCTTGTAGTGAAGGCATAAACGTTACTTTCACTACAAGGAGGCACTTATATGAAACATTCTGACGCAGTTAAGGCACTGTTACTTGCTACCATTAGCGAAATCGCAGATGACCCCAAATTGTATGCAGTCAATCCGGGTAAGGATTTCACAAGAAATCGCAAACTTGGATTTCACGAAACTATCATGGTGTTACTTACGATGGAGGCCGATTGTATCAAAGAAGAACTGTATCGATATTTCGGGAGATCTACATCAGCACCATCAAAGGCCGCATTCTATAAGCAACGAAAAAAGCTAAATGAGAACGCTCTCGCAAATCTGCTGTTTGCATTTAACTCAAAACTTTCCAAGAAACTCTATAACGAAAAATATCAGATCATCGCCTGTGATGGTTCAGCAATTGATATCTATCGTAATCCCAATGATCCTGACACATTCTTTGAACCTAATGGCAAGTCTACGCGAGGGTTCAATCAAGTCCATGTCAATGCATTCTATTCCATACTTGACAGAAGGTTTACAAATCTTGTAATCCAACCCGGAAGAAAACGCAATGAGTATTCCGCCTTTTGTGAAATGCTTGATGAGGCAGGAAACGACGGACCTCCCACAATCTATTTTGCCGACATGGGATATGCATCCTATAACAACTTTGCACATGTTATCGAAAACGACCAGTACTTTCTAATTCGATGCAACGATAAGCGGCTTAAAGGCATTCTCGGCTATTCAATAGAAGGACTAAAGGAAGTTGATTGCCGTGTCAATCGCATTCTTACGAGGACACAATCCAAAAAGAAATACAACTGGCCTGACCTTGCAGATCAGTACAGATATATCTGTCAGGCTGTTCCAATGGACTATCTTGATGATGAACATCCAGAATACAATATCTCGCTACGCATTGTCAGATTCGAAATTATGCCTGGTTGCTACGAGAACATAGTTACAAATCTCCCAGACATAGAGTTCGACTTCGAGGATTTTAAAGGTCTCTATCACATGAGATGGAACGAGGAAAATTCATTCCGTGACCTCAAATATCCGCTTTGCCTTAAGGCACTTCATTCAAAAAAATATGAGTATATCGTACAAGAGATATGGGCACGTGCAATTCTCCATAATTTCAGTTCAGAAATCATAAATGGAGTAGAAATTGAACAGCAAGATACCAAATATCTGTATCAGCCAAATTTTGCAGAAGCCTTTAAAATATGCAGAGATTTTCTGAGAATTCATGACTGTCTAACCGTAATGGAGGTGGAATGCCTGATTGCTCAAAATATTGAGCCAATCAGGCCTGGAAGAACCTTTGCCCGCCAGCACAGGTTTAAGCTTCCGATAAGTTTCTGCTATCGTAATTAAACAATAGAGTTCCACCATTTCCATATACAATCATACAACATTTATACTGATGAAGACACCTCTCTATTAACATTAGGTGATTTCGTCTTTTTGTCATGCTTGTCAATTGTCAATGTGCAGTATAATAATATTTCTATAGCGATAAATTATGCTGAGGGTAGTGCAATAGCTTGGCTTTCGGAACTTATTGATGATGTGTCATGCTAAAGTTAACCGAACATATCTTTGGCGTTGGTTAATTCATTCTAAAGTTAATGACATTG
>NZ_AUIX01000071.1 GCF_000423925.1 Butyrivibrio sp. VCD2006 | reverse complement strand
TTTACATCCAAGGTAAAGAGTTGACTCAATCCCCTTCTCCAAAAGAAGCTTCTGCGCAGTCAGTGCTCTCACCAGGCATTTACTCTCCCATCTGGTTTTGTTGCATACCTGATTGACTGAATAGGCTACCTTCTTGGCAAATCTATATTCGTCAATTGTTGCATCCTCCGGCGATTCCTCCCCGACTATACCCCATTTACTTCGGAGCTTTTTTGTATCTTCATATAGCATCTGATATCGATATCGCGCGGACAATGCCCACGCCTTAAGCGTCAGACCCTTATGCTCATTGTATCTTAAAAATCTGTAACCTCTTGCTAATATACTCATACTTCACCTATTACAAAAATCAAAATATAAACTTCAAAAAGCATTTCCTCTATTATAATTCAATTATCACTAATATATTCTTACACTATTGTTAGAATCCTTTACTTTAAGTAACGCTGTTGCTATCTTATTTTTATAAAAAAAATTATTAAATCTTTTAAGGAGGATATATAGTATGAAGAAATGGAATGCACCTAATATTCAGGAACTCAACCTCAGCTCAACAATGCTTCGTGGCCGTAATCCTAAATATGTTGACGGATATGTTTATGATGCTGAGCGTGACACTAACTGGGCTTCATATAGTGGCGGTACTTCAGATCCTTCCGCAACTGGAGCAGAAGTTATTATCAACAATCCTTGATTATAACTATTCCAATAGAAAGGAGTCTTTTATGACTCCTTTTTTTCTTTAAGAAACTTCATCATACTTTCATTTCATCAAATTCATCAAAGAATTTACTAAGAGCTATTGTTCTAACTATATTCATAGCATTATTTTCGCTGATTTCTTCCTTCATCATAGATATAACGTTATCTTTTCTTAAATAATCATATACCTTATCGTTTAACACTATTTTGTTATGATTATCTCCAAAGGACTTAAGTCTTGTAACTCTGTCTGTTCCCTGTCTGCCCTTATACTTAATCTGAAGTCTCTCATAGTCCGGTAGAAAATCATCAAGGTACTCTCTGACAAGCCTGCGTTCCATCGCGTTATAAACATACTGTTCCGGAGGAAAAGATGCACAAAGCTCCATAACTCTTTTATCTTTTGTAGGATCCCTAAACAAAATGCCATAATATAAGCTGTATCTGGTATCAAAAAAGCCTTGAGTCTGAAGTATGTTTATATCGCCAAGACTCCGATACATCTTCCTTACAGATTCAACATCCGTAACACCATAATAACGTTGACGTTTTATAAGTACTCTCTTCACTCTATACTTATTCATAAGAGAATGTCTTATATAATCCATATCAAAGAGACTTTCCACTCCATTTTTTAGTTTAAGATCACATAAAATCTCTTCCTTTATTGCCTCGAGCACACCCTTAAGGAGCACTTTCCTGGGAACGCCATATTTTTTTCCGAATAGAGCTAGCTGATGCTTAGCTTCTCTTACTTTTCCCGAAAGAACTTTTTGAAAGAAATATCTTTTCATATCTCCTCTCGAAATAGTAAAATTCCCAAACTGTCCATTAAGGAGTACTTTACACCCCTTCTCTGCCGCAGTTTTGACGATATATTTCATCCACACCTGATTAACAAAGCATTTCCCAGGAGTTTCAAAAACATGCACAAACTCATCCATCTCTGTAAAAGAGCTCATTCCCTCACAGTCACAGAACTCCTGCTCAATATTAGGGTATTTCGCTACAATATGCTTTACCCCATTACTCTCATCAGGCATATCGAAGCCCGGATTTTTGTATTCATATTCTTTAAGCGGAACAGAGGTGTATCCATAAAGAGTTTTATTTTCACCCTGCATAAGCTTTGC
>NZ_AUIX01000070.1 GCF_000423925.1 Butyrivibrio sp. VCD2006 | reverse complement strand
AAGAGATCAATGAAAATAGCAGACTTACAGTATCATGGTCAATCAATACTCTCGATGAAGAGTTTAAAGATGATATGGATGCGGCAGTAAGCATAAGAGAGGCTTTAATGGAACATAGGGAAGAAACAGGATATCACAGACTCAACAAGCTTAGCGCAGAGTTTTGGGAAGATGAAATCAGATGGATGAAAGAGTCCAATGTGACAACAAATGATAAGAGCTATTACTTAAAACTTAAAAGACCTGGAAGAGGCACAGATGTTGTGTTTAATGAGGAGGAAAAGGAAGTAGCTTTTGATATATTCAGCCACTACATGAATATATTAAGAAGACAGAAAATGGTAGATTGGGAAGACCTCCCCTTGTATATAATCCGGCATCCGGAAAGGGTGCCGGAAGAATTCAAGTATGACCATGTTCTTATTGATGAAGCACAGGATCTGTCACTGGCACAGATGATGGCTTCTATGATGATTTATAAAAAAGATCTGTTTGCTGCCTTAGATATTAATCAGAGGCTGTATGGAAAACATTGGACGACAAAACAGCTTGGTATAAATACAACTACAAAAAAACTGGATGCTCCAATGCGGACGACAATGCAGATAGAGGCTTTTGCTGAATCACTTAGAATAAAAAATGACGATGACTATTTGGATGAAGAGGATGATATCAGCTTAAGAGTACCTCCTAATGATTTAGGAATCCCTCCAAAGGTAGTTATGTGTAATTCCATTAAAGAGGAAAAGGAATATGTTATTCGCTGGGTAAAATCATGGCTTTCTAAAAGCGATAAGATATCTATTGGCATTCTTGCTTCAAAAAAAGCTCAGCTAGACACATATGCTGCATGGATGACGGATGCAGGAATACCAAAGGAGATAATAAAAAGGGATGGCGACTTTGATATTACAAAGCCCGGTGTGAAGATAGTCACAACTCACAGTGCTAAGGGTATGGAATTTTATAGTGTAATCATTCCTCAGTTTAATGATGGGAACTTTCCGTATGGCTACAAACCAAAACTTGAAGAGGAGAAGAGGGATTTTCTTATAAAGGAAAGGAACAGGGCATATGTTGCCATTACACGTGCAAAGAGGACTTTAACCATAACATGCATAAAAAATAAGAAATCCAGTTTTTTTGATTCTTTTGATAAGCGTTGCTATGACTTGGAAGATATGACGGAAATTGAAGAAACCCAATGAGCTACACTAATAAGATTCGTAAGGGGAGGCTTTCCTATGCATGATGAAGCCAATAATATAATATCTGAATGGAAACCGTTATTTGAATTGAGGCCAATAGAGCAGAATATTTCTGATATGGGATATAAAAGAGACCCGATTGAAGTAACGGTCAGAGAAAATGAAATCTGGTGGAGGATTAACCAAGAACGCTTTTTCATGCCGGTGCCACCATTTTTTGATACCAGGATTGGTTTTTTTAATAATTATAATCATGGAGAGTTCTTTAGTGGCATCAAAAGGACAGAGAGAACAGATCCATTTGAAGATGTAAGTGACTATTCAGAGAACACGGAGACATCAAAAATTATTGAAGGTAACTACTGTTTAATGTTTGACAGTGGAAGCTATGCAATTGCTGTTTCAAATCTAATGCATATGGGGCTTGGATTGTTTAAAATAATAAGAATCGATGAAAATCTTACAATAGAGGTTTTGTACGATAATGACACTTTTGAGCACCATACGCACTTAGAATATGCAGGAAGTTTCAAACGGGGAAATGACTGGTATGTTATTGGCAGAGGTCTTAAACAATTTGTGAAGAGTGACGATGGTTTTAGTACAGCATTCGACGATTCTCTTCTTTTTAAGATTAGTGAAAATGGAGAATTCAAAATTATTAAGTCTTGGAAAATGGATATTTCATCCCCAAACAGTTATGTTGTAGTTGGAAATCATATTTATTATGGTCAAAATCATATGGTAACCCGCCTGGATCTCTTAACTGGAAAAACGGATTATTTTACAAATAAAAGTGATAGTGAAATTCGCGAGTTGCAAAGCTAAGTGAAGGCTAAGAACCTCAGTTTGAGTTACCATTCACAGATAAATGGAAGTGAAGAATGAAGCTCACATCAGTGGGCTTTATTTTTATTGTTGAACCGGTTAGAATCTTTGTATTAAGCA
>NZ_AUIX01000069.1 GCF_000423925.1 Butyrivibrio sp. VCD2006 | reverse complement strand
CAAATTCTTTAGGTTAGAATCGCTGTAAGGTCAAACGAAAAAGCAGCTTGAATTATTTCAATAACTGCCCTTTCGTTTGATCTTATTGCGATTTAACCTAATTGAACAAAGTAAGCGTCCGTGGAGCTGATACATATGGAGTTTCAATTCCTGGAGCTTACCAGTTTTTACTGTCTAATTAGATAATAACATATCTTATGTCTTTTGATTTTTTGAATTTAGGGTATCAGAAATAGACCTCCCTTGCGCGAGGCTCTTGAACGTATGGCTTGTATACATCAACAAAGCATAGGCATTTGTCTATGATGATCTATGACTTTCCCACCACAATGCTTGCATATACCTACCTTGAATCCCCATAGGTGATCCAATATCTGAGAGGATGTCATATTCCTAAGCTCAGATATATACTTTTTACATCCAAGGTGATTTCTGCATAAAGTAAGATTGCTGTTCTTCATGCGGCTGCACAACAATCCATAATGCCTTATTCTTACAAAACGCTTTGGCGGAACATGCATAAGAAAACGCCTTATAAATTCAACTCCACTTATGGTAAGCTCCTTCCATTTACCTTCATTACGGTAGTCTTTAACAGAAAATGTCACATTTTCATCATTAATGCGAATGATTCTGTAGTTACTTATGGCTATTCTATGTGTATATTTGCCAAGGTATTTGATTACTGATTGAGCACCATTGAAGGTTTTCTTGCAGTGGGGAATCCATTCCTTGGAATAGCAGGTATTCAGTAAAGCTTTGAATTCATATCTGTTCTGATATTTTTCTGATGAACCATAAAACTTCAGCTTTCCATCTTTCCATAAACTTTTTAGTTCTTCCATGTACTTACCTCGAAATACTTTGGAGATCACCTGTATTGGAAGAAAGAACTTATCACCTTTATCTTTCCAGTGCTTGTTTTTATCGAGGCCCCCGCCCAAAAGTATTGTGTGTATATGAGGATGATAATTCATTTCTGATCCCCATGTGTGCAGTATGCAGATATATCCAACATTTGCGCCAAGGTATTTATCCTGAGCAGAGAGATCATTGATGGTGGCTGATGCGGCATGATACAACGTATCATAAAGAAGTTTTTGATTACTGTAGATAACAGGATTCAACTCAGCAGGGACTGTAAAGACAAGATGAAAATATGGAGCATCCAGGACATCTTCCTTGCGCATATCCATCCACTTTTCCTTTGGAAGGGCCTGACACATGGGACAACACCTGTTACGGCAGGAATTATAATGGATTGAAATACAACCGCAGTCTTCACATACCTGTACATTTGCACCCATCCGTGAAGTCTTACAATTCATGATGGCGTTAGCAACTTTGGACTGTTCCGGAGATGGGGCGTATTTTTCCAAGTAATCAGGATAGAATCTCAGAAATATGTCCTGTACTGTGGGCTTATTCATCTCTATGGTCCTCTATATCGAAAGGACTCTGAATTCCCATAATAGTCTTATTACTTCTGTGCAAATATACCTCAGTGGATTTAGGATCTCTGTGTCCGAGAAGAGTTTGTATATACTTTTGATCAACCCCCTGCTCCATGAGATGTGTTGCAAAGCTGTGTCTAAGACTATGAGGTGTTGCTTTAGCAGTAATACCTGATTCTTTAATGGCTCTGCGCATGACCTGCTCCAGAGTACTTACTGTAAGATATTCTCCTGTGAATCTGTTGGGGAAAAGAATGCCGGTGGGGCGATTTCTCTCAAACCAATAGCGGGTGAGTATATCAAGATTTTTCTTTGAAAGAATTGTATAACGATCCATACGGTTTTTAGTATTCCGTACATGAATCTGCATGCTTGATCTGGAAATATCATCATAATGCAAGTGTATGACTTCTGATACACGCATTCCAGAAGAATACATGGTTGCAAACATTGCCTTATATTTTATATCCTCAACGTTATCGAGAAAGAGATTAACTTCCTCCAATGTAAGGACTACCGGCAGAGGTTGATCTTTTATCATGCGTGGAACTAAAATCTCATCCCAAAGTATGCCGAGAACAAACTTGTAAAAAAAGCGAATTGATGAGTTATAGAGATTCAAGGTTGTAGCTTTTAACCCTTCATCTTTTTTTCTCAGAAGAAAATCTCGTACATCCTGGCAAGTGAGCTCCTTAGGATCTTTTCCGACATAGTTTAAAAAATAAGCAACATAGTTATGATAGCAGGATATAGAACGATCCTTAAGATTGCGTATTTTTCCTGCTTCATCAAGTTTTTTCAAATATTCATCATACATAGTAAAACCTCCGAAAGTATAGTCATTGATAGGAACAACTAAAACTTCGGAGGTGCATGTGCATCAAAATGATGCTTGTACTTTGCACAAGCGAATGATATTCTTTTCATGGCAGTGTTAGTAATGATCCTGTTTGATTGTTAAGTTTCGCGACTACAACAATACTACTATTAGGACTTACTTTCTACTGCCTTTTTGATAAAAAGAAAATCACTGCACACAGCCTAGGCAGGCCATCGCGCAGCGATTTTGTTCAA
>NZ_AUIX01000068.1 GCF_000423925.1 Butyrivibrio sp. VCD2006 | reverse complement strand
GACGGGATGCTTTCACGGGTGAAAAAATGACGTTTTTCCGTGACCCGGACGGGCTTCCTTTGGAAATACATGAGTAAACTACTTGTGACAAATGAAATTGGTCTGGCTGAAGTGTTAGCAAGTTCTCCCGGAAAACAATGCAGAACGACAAATCGGAGTTTGAATATGAAAAGCAGAGAAGAAATATTTGGATAGTGTCAAATGATCTATGAAAAAAACTGGGTCAAAAAAATAGGCTCAGATGAACCTTGAAAATTGCAGATATATAGGTTGAGGTAGCCGGACGCCACCCTTGACAGCACAAAAAATAACTGCTGACGGTTAATCACCGACGGCGAAGAACTCAAGAACAATCAGATTTTCTCCGTCGTTTGCAGCAGTGTAGCAGTTATTTTTTGTGCCATCAAGGGCAAGCCGCTAAAGCGGTGGCTAGGTTAATACCTCGGGCTCAGAATCTAAGAACAATCAGCTGGCAGCCTGAAGTTCAAGTATCTTCTTCTGACCGAAGTAGATCATCAGCTGCCACCTAGCGGGCATGTTTTCAGCCTTTGACAGAATCTCATCTACAACTGGAGGCCTGTAATCATTGTGCTTATGTGGCCTCAGGAAGTTATAATACGCAACCCAGAGAGTCAGATCATAGTTGGCACCATCGTAATTATCGAATCCATTGGTAATGCGATATGAGGCTTTATAAGTGCGGTTAAGTCGCTCAATCATCTGCTTGAAAGGACGGTATTCCTTGGATACTTCGTCTTCGTTCTGGAGACCGATTACCTGAGTGATTTCAAACTTGAGCTTTTCTCCAAACTCGTGGAAAAACTGCTGTGCAGCTAAAGGATAGGCACTGTAACCATCAGCTATAAACTTAAAGTTCTTGGGAAGTTCAGTGATACCTTTTAAGGCCATTCTCATGGCGAGGATGCATGGACCAACGCCTCTGTTATCAGATACCTGATAGCCAATGATGGCTCTGGATGCAGCATCAATTATGAGCCAGATATAGCTTTTAATGCCACGGACTTTGATGTAGGTCTCATCGGCAGCAAAAGCAGCACCTTTCTCGTAGGGATAGTTATCGACAAAAGGCTTGACGCATATGGCTGCCGTTTTGCAGTAGTTCGCTATCTGCTGATGGGATATGGATATACCATACAGGTCTGATAATGCCTGCCTTGTTTTGCGTAGAGACAATCCGAGATTAACGTGGAATGTAAGACAGAGGGACATGATGTAAGCATTGTGTTTGTTGAACTTAAGCGACGATGCATTCTTGGGGAGAGAGTTTAGGTCCATCTTAAAGAAATCTATCGTGAATTCGCGGTAGATGTAGTGGAGCTTATATTTGTTCTTTCCATGGTCTTCAGCAAGATCTTCCTTGTCGACTTTCTTGAGGTTGTGGAGATAGTAGGAACACTTGGGATTAACGCATTTGTGGATGACGAAATGCTTACGGTCTTTCTTCCGAACAAGGGTATGCTGGCAGTGAGGGCACTTTAGAGACATTTGATTATCAAAGCGGTTGTCTCCGGGATTGAAAGCAGTCTGACAGATCTTACACATGAGCTGTCCTGCCTTACCATTGTTCTTGTAAAGATAAGGCTGTGGGGCATGGCATGAAGGACAGGTACAGTCCTCTGGAATATCGCATTCAGAACGGCGCTTGATCGGTTTGATGGCCTTACCATAGCGCTGGGCATAGTAGTTATTGAGATCTTTCCAGTCCCAATCCTGATGGTAATAGACAATCTTAGGGAGTTCATCGACTTTGAACTTTTGATATTTGGGAGAATGAGAATCATCGAAAGCCCACTGCTTTAGAGGTATATATCTGCAGATGAAATTAATCAGCCAGCAGTTTTGCTGATAGAGTTGTTGAATGATTTGAAGTAAATAAAGTATAATGTTCACGAGCATTGTCTCCGGGTTATTTTGTGAGTTTGGTCGCTGACATTATACCAAAAAGGGAGGTCAATGCTCTTTTTATTTTGAACTCCCGATAAATCAAGGTTTTAGAACTAAAAATGGGTAGTTAATTTGACACTACCAATATTTGAAAGGAGGAAATATTATGAAAAAAAATAAGAAGATAATTTTAATTATTACAATACTTGTAGCGCTTATTTTACTAGGTGGATGTGCTACATGGTATGTTCTTAATAACAATGCATCAGATAATGGTAAAAACAATATTAGTTCTGTTGAACAAACCAACGATATGTCACCTGAGGAATTATTTCAGGCATTTTGTGATGGTAAAATCACTGCCGAGGCACGTTCATATTATGACGATACTACTTGGACTATGGATAACACTAGTTTTCAGTTTGAAGAAACTACACCAGAAGAGGAATTTGATGCTAGCTTAGCAGTCACTAAAGTTGATCCAGTAGATTTAGACAATGATGGAGAGGTTGAATTTATACTTGAAAATGCAATGTATGGCGATATGTGCTTTGATTGCAAAGATGGAAAAGTAGTATGTTTTGCTCAAGGGGAAGGAACAGCAGCAATGTGTTCTTTCACTCAGTATGATGGAGCATATTGGATTGTTCACAGTGATACAACTCACGGTGGAAGATGTACATATGTATTAACCAAGTTTAATGGCAATTTAGAGGTTGTAGACTCATTCAAATTTGGATGGGAGGACTGGGAAGATGATGGAATAAAGACTTATTATTTAGATGATAATGAGATAACAGAGGCTGACTATAAAGACTTGTATGATAAGGTATTTTAAATCATCAATCAAATTCAAGTTGAACAAAATCGCTGCGCGATGGCCTGCCTAGGCTGTGTGCAGTGATTTTCTTTTTATCAAAAAGGCAGTAGAAAGTAAGTCCT
>NZ_AUIX01000067.1 GCF_000423925.1 Butyrivibrio sp. VCD2006 | reverse complement strand
CTTGGCTTTCGGAACTTATTGATGATGTGTCATGCTAAAGTTAACCGAACATATCTTTGGCGTTGGTTAATTCATTCTAAAGTTAATGACATTGGGAAAATAAGTATATGAGTAAAAAGAAACATCCACCTAGAGTAAAAAAATACAGAGATCTTAAGCAGAGAGCTAAGGCTAAATGTACTAATCTGATGTATGCGATTTATAAGGATCAGATGGAGGAAGGATTTTCAGATGATGAGGCGCATAAGAGAGTCACGGAACTTCTGAATAGCAGAGGGATTCTCTTATACCCTGAGAATGCTGCGGAAAGATATGAACATAAGAAAAATCATTTTGCAAAACGTTTGAAGAAGGATAATGTTCCGCCAAATCTGAACAAGATGGAAGCTGTCTATCAAAAGGCTAATGAAACTCTTAATACCCTTGAGGCGACCATATTTGACCTTCAGCATATGCAGGATGATATCCAGAACCTTGCAAGCTATTACGGGAGCAGGCAATGGCGAAAAGACTATGAGGCAGATGAGCAGGGGCTTTATCCGGAGAATCTTAAGAGAGGTGTTTTATCAGAGGATGGTATTTACAATCTTCTTGAGCGGAACAAAGAAATTATGGAAATTCTTCAGCCATATTTCGAAGAGGATGATGCTGAATGTAATGATTTGTAATGCGAAGTGGCTTAGATGTAATGACTTGTAATGCTTTGTGACTTCCAATCTGTTTTTGAACATGATATTGTTATAATGCACCAAGAGATGTGAGATACGAAATCCCGCACCGCAAGGTGCATTTTTCTTGCAAGAAAATAATTATTGTGTGAAGCGCTAGCTTCCGGCAGACGTACCGGAACAGCGCTTTCTTTTTTGCCCTGAATACAATCGTTTAAAAAGGAGATGAAAATAACATGGACTTTGAGACATTTAAAGAGAATCTTGCGAAGGATGTGAAAGAGACACTGGAATCAAGAACAGGCGGTGATATTTCTGTTGATAACCGCACAGTTGATAAGATGAATGAGACTTATGAGGCGCTTACAGTAAAACCTGGGGATAGCATAATTGGTGTTAACCTCAACGCAACAGCGCTTTATAAGGAGTTTGAGAACGGAACCTCATATGATGATGTTGTAAAAGGTGCGGCGGATCTTGCAGAGAGGGCGCTTGATAACAAGCCTGCTTTTGATATAGCAGCCTTCAGTGATTACGAGCAGATGAAGGGGACACTTGCTATGGAGGTTGTTTCTGCTGAGAAGAATGCAGAAATCCTTGAGACAGTTCCGCATAAGGATATGGAGGACATGGCAGTTGTTTATCGATTTGTTCTAGGTGATACGGACCAGGGTTCAGGTACGATCCTTGTTACAAATCAGATGCTTGATAATTATGGAGTGACACCTGAGCAGCTTCATGAGGACGCTGTGAAAAATGCACCGGAGATCAGACCTCTTGTGATCCAGGGCATGGGAGAAGTCCTTGCTAAGCAGATGGGTGTTGAGGATCTTGAGATGCTTGGCCTTAACATTCCACCTGAGCAGGAGCAGATGTTTGTTGCTTCTGTTGAGGGAAATGTGCATGGAGCCGGTGTTCTTGCATATCAGGATTTCATGGATAAGGCTTCAGAAAGGGTTAATGGTGACTTTTTCATTTTGCCCAGCAGCATCCATGAAGTGCTGATTATTCCGGACAATGGAAACTTCGATCTTAAGAGCCTGGAAAACATGGTTAAGGAGGTCAATGCTACAACAGTAGATCCTGCAGATCAGCTCACAGATAACGTTTATCACTATGATTCAAAGGAGAAGATCTTTGAGCTTGGTGAGAAGTTTGTGGAGCGTCAGGCTGCAAGGGAAGCAAAAGAAGCTGAGGCCGGTGACAAGAAATCACTTCTTGGTGAGCTCAAGTCGGCAAAGGAGCAGGCATCAAAGCAGCCTGCAAATAAAGCAGTAGAAGCTGTTACCAAATCAAAGGGAGATGCAACTCTCTGATATTGAACTATAAAAAATTAGCTCTGGGCTGGTGAAATACCGGTCTGGGGCTTTTTTAACAGAAATCTTTGGAGAATACGGGAGGAAAAAGGAAATGTCTGATGCATATAACAGGGACAAATACAGTGGTGGTAAACAGTTTTGCGGAACGAGGGATCCTATACCTGTGAGTGGACTGAAACCTCATAACTGCAAAACGCCGTGCCCATATGGAGAAGGGCATGCCTTTTGCTTTCCCTGTATGGCAAAGATCATGAATGAACACAGGGCATTATGCAGAAAAACAGAAGTTAAGAACGCAGCATGAGAGGTAAGACATGAATGATGAAGTATCAGAAAAGAGTGTGCATCTGGCGTTCAGGGTAGGAAAAGTGTCCGCAGTGACACTCTGGCGTGGACTCAAATCATTCCTTAGGCACAGGCGTGAGAAACGGATGCTTCCAAAAGAAGGCAAGCAGACTGTTAAACAGCTGATAAAGCAGGGACAGGGAGCTTCAAGTATGGAGGTCGGCGGAGAGAGCATGCGGACTTTCAAGAAGATAGCAAATAAGTATGGAGTGGATTATGCGATTGTGAAAGACAAGACTGCAGATCCACCGAAGTACACATGCTTTTTCAAGGCGAAGGATATTGATGCCATTACTGCAGTTGTAAAGGAATACTCCGCCAAAATGGTGAAACGTGAAAAGAAAGAAAAGCCAAGTATCCTGGAGCAGCTAAGGAAGATTAAGGAAAAGATAGCCATGCAGCCCCGCAGGGTGAAGGAGAAATTCAAGGAGAATGTCAGATGAACAAAAAACTAAAAAAGAAGATTATCCTGAACATTCCCTATGTACTTGTAGGACTGTTTGCAACTAATCTGGGAGAAGCCTGGAGACTATCTTCTGGAAGCAGCTTTTCAGAAAGGATGCAGAGCCTTATCTTATATGGTGGATTTGCGAAAGCTTTTTCAGACATCCTTCCCAGCTTTAATCTGTTTGATATAGTTGTGGGAGCAGCCTGCGGAGCGGCACTTAGACTTGCAGTTTATCTGAAGGGCAAGAACGCAAAGCACTTTCGGCACAATATCGAATACGGCTCAGCAAGGTGGGGAAAACATGAGGACATAGAACCTTATGAGGATCCTGCTTTTGAGAACAATGTCATCTTGTCGCAGACAGAGCGAATCACCATGAGCAGCAGACCAAAGGAACCAAAGTATGCAAGAAATAAAAATGTACTTGTTGTCGGTGGTTCCGGTTCAGGTAAAACACGTTTTTTTATAAAACCAAATCTTCTCCA
>NZ_AUIX01000066.1 GCF_000423925.1 Butyrivibrio sp. VCD2006 | reverse complement strand
ACACCCTTGCTGTTCGGCTATACACTTCCCACTATCTGGGCGTGTTCAGGACTTTCACCTGTTAGAGTGCGCCCATGGCGCGCAAACTAAAAAACGCGTAGCGGCAAACCGCTACGCGTCATATTCAAAAAATTAGTTTTCAGCCAGGAACTCTGATTTTACATATCCTGTCTTGCCCTTGAACTCTACCTTAGCCCAACCGCTAGAATACTGTTCCTTGACATCGATAACATCACCGGGGAATACGCTTCCAAGAATTTCGGAATCTGTACTCTGACCCTGTCTGAACTTTACAGCTTCCTTAACAGTCATCTTGCCCTTTGCATAAACGCTGACTGAACCGGAATTATCTGTGGTCTCTTCCTTCTTCTCTTCCGTCTTTTCTTCCGTCTTTTCCTCTGTCTTCTCTTCTGTCTTCTCCTCGGTATCGGTATTCTCAGCTACCTGTTCAGCCTCAGCAGGCTGCTCCTCAGATACCTCTTCGAAATACTCGGTCTTTACGAAGGCTGTTCCGCCATTATATTCAATCTTACTCCAGCCGTTCTCAAGAGCCTCAAGCTGTGTGAATTCCTGACCAATCTCAGTTTTAGCTATCTTATCAGCTGTCTCTGAGTCAGAAGTTCTGATATTTACTACATCCTTAGCCTTAATCTTCTTAGTTACAGGCTGTTGTTCCTCTGCAGGCTGTTCCTCAGCAGGAGCAGCTTCAGCTTCGGTAGCTTCTGTGCCTTCAGCACCTGCCTCAGCGGTCTCGGGATTTTCTACAGCGGCGGTATCGGTGCCCTCAGCGGTTTCTTCAGCTGTTACTTCAAGAGCAGAAGTGTCTCCTGACTCAATAGCTGCAAGAGCTTCACCAACTGATACCTGAATTTTCTTACTCATTTCTGAAAGGAATGTCGCAAGATTCTCATTGGAAGCAATAATCTTGTTATAGTCATCGGCTACCGTATTATTTAGATCAACAACGTCAGCCTGAAGAGAAATATTACTGATATAATCTGTTACTTTATCGTCAACTACATCACCATTTATGAAAAGCTTGCCCTCTTCATCAGTGCAAACATACATAGTCTGCATTCCGGGAAGGGCAGTGTCATAGCCGTCAAATAACACTTCAGTGTAAACATAAGCAACATAACTTCCGGGAATCGGACCGGGCTTTGTATATACATCAACTGTAGGAATTCCGGAAATATACTTGGAAACCTCCTTGAGCCTGAGCTCCTCAGTAGACTCCAGTCCCTTATAGACACCCTTAATTGTATCCATATCTCCGGCTGCATAAGCACTAAAATATGTTGCCATTAGTTCGTTCACATCGTTATATGCGTTTTTCTCAAGGTCAACCTCCGGAACTACATAGCTTCCGTTCTCATCAACCGTAACCAGTGCTTCATCTGTATCAGTAGGCACTGTTCTATTATTAGCGTTAAGCGCAATGATAATTGTAATTGCCACAGCAACAATCAATACAAGCGGCATAACAAGCTTTTTATTATCAGAGATAAATTCCCAAAAATTCCTCTTGTCCTGAGCAGCAAACGGATTATCCGTCTTACTGTTCTTATTAAAATTCATTCCTTTAAAATTCATAATCTATTTCCTTCCTGTGACAAAAGATGCACCCGACAGGAATCGAACCTGCATTAAAGGCGTCGGAGGCCTCCGTTCTATCCATTAGACTACGGGTGCATAATTGTTACAGATTTATTACACGTACCCGACTATAATAACATAGTATCTCTGACCTGTTCAACCTTTTTTATATTATTTTCAGCAGCCCTGTCATAGTAATAAAGGCTGTTTGAGAGTACATCCTCCGGCAAAACGCAGGTCAAGTTTACATTTCTTATCATGTCTTCGAGCGTTCCGGGCTCATCTCCATAAAACAGTTCCTTCATGAACAATATTTCATGTATGGATGACGGAATGATATAAAAATTGTCCTGAAAAAAATCACCGACCTCCTTAAGAAGTCCGGGGTAGAGCAAAATCGTCGCCCCATTGGTATACCTGTCATTGCTCCCGATCAAAAATCCATTCGAAGTAGCTTCATTCGGGAAAAAGCTATGTCCTGTCCGTCTTTTTAAGAATTCGGCCATAGTAATGATTTCTGCGGGATATAGCCTTGGAGTGTTATCCATAGCCGCTTCATAGAGATCCTCTTCCGTTGCCTTCCAAACCTCCATCAGCTCATTCTTAATCGCCACACTACCCTCTATTCCTAAAGAAGTCATAGATATATAATAAACTACAGCGAGATCCTCCAACAATCTGTGGGGACACTCCTTTAGCTTCTCCTCATTTTCCTTGGCATTAACAAGTCTGAAGCAGATCTTATCATATATTCTATCGAAATCCGTAAAAAATGTAACATCCATTTTTTCAGGTACAAGGTGAGCATCCATCATCTTGATTATATCATTAAAAACACTATCAAAAACCTTTCCGTTTTCAAACTCTTTATAATATTCATCAAGATATAATGTAGGGCCACAGTTTCCTCCTATCATAGTCACGCAAAAGCCTGTCTTCTTAAGGCCATTGTTCTTTGTAACCTCATGCATGGAAACCCTTGCTCTATCTTTGTAATATTCTTTTGCCCTTTCCATAACTTCATTATAAAACTTCTCTTTTCTTACCATTTATCCTATTTACCTTTCAAATTAAATTTACTGAAAATAGACACAAAAAAGGCAATGAAAGATAAATAATTACTTTCATTGCCTTACAAGTCTATAAATACAATTTTTCAGTCAAACGGTAAATTAAACTCTGGAGAGGTATTCTCCTGATCTTGTATCAATCTTGATAACGTCACCTTCGTTAACGAAAAGCGGAACCTGAACAACAGCACCAGTCTCAACAGTAGCAGGCTTTGTAGCACCTGTAGCTGTATCACCCTTGAAGCCGGGCTCTGTCTCAGAAATAGCAAGCTCTACGAAAAGCGGAGGCTCAATAGCAAATACGTTGCCATTGTATGAGTTAACCTGAACTGTCTCATTCTCCTTAACATATTTCATAGAATCGCCTACCTGATCCTTTGTAAGAGAAATCTGCTCATAGGACTCATTATCCATGAAGTTGAAAAGATCACCATCAGCATAAAGATACTGCATATCCTTACGATCGATACGTGCTGCAGGGAACTTCTCTGTAGGACGGAAGGTTGTTTCCTTAACACCGCCATTGATGATATCCTTAAGCTTTGTTCTTACAAATGCTGCGCCCTTACCGGGTTTTACATGCTGGAATTCTATTATCTGACATACATTGCCATCGATTTCGATGGTCATACCGTTTCTGAAATCACTTGCAGAAATCATAAAAATCCTCCTAATAAATACAAATCAAACAACTAGTTAATATTATACTAAAGAAATTGAATTTTCAACACCTTTTTGTATTAATTCCTGTCGAGGCAAAAATCTATAGCTTCCAAATATCCCTTAAGACCATGTC
>NZ_KE384113.1:3517-4414 GCF_000423925.1 Butyrivibrio sp. VCD2006 | reverse complement strand
CAAAGGCAGCAGGCTTTGGATTATAAAAATGGAGCACGAACAATTCCATGGATGAATAATCCCAATAATCTCAAATATATTGTGGATAACAACTGGATATAAAACGGATTATTTCACGGATAATCAAACTTTTTCACTTAAAAGGCACAGGTGCTGAGTATTGCTGCTCAGCACCTGTGTTAATTAATGGGGAATATACATCGTCATTGTTAATTGTGAACATACATCATCATTGTTAATTGTGAACATACATCATCATTGTTAATTGTGAACATACATCATCATTGTTAATTGTGAACATACATCATCATTGTTAATTATGAATTTACATCATCATTGTTAATTATGAATTTACATTATCATTGTTAATTGCGAACTTATATTATCATTGTTAATTGCGAACTTATATTATTTTGGGTTTTATCTTGCTAAATGATAGAGAACTAAATGGTAAATATGCTGTTCAATTCATGTCCGCGATTTGGATTCACATTTAAAATGCTTGTCTAAATGTATTTTTCTCAGTGTCCACTTTATGGGGGTCATTTTTATAGAGCATATTGTGGCTATGTTACTTGTCAAAAGGCAAAAACTTGTATAAAGACAAGTAGTAAAGTCGAGTTTTTATGGGGATTCTTACTTATCAGAATGTATAAATGAATGAAAAGACAAGTAGGTGAGAATAGTCTTTATGGAGATTCATACTTGTCAAAAGGTATGAATCTATATAAAGGCAAGTAGACTAGACTTGTTTTAATTGGGATTTCTACTTGCCAAAAGGTATAGATCAATATAAAAACAAGTAGTCCAGGCTGTTTTCAGGAGTATTACACGTCATAATGCTAAAATCGGTAAAAGGCCGTGTATCCTAGGGCTATTCTAAAGGTACTTCAGAGG
>NZ_KE384113.1:0-3237 GCF_000423925.1 Butyrivibrio sp. VCD2006 | reverse complement strand
AAAAGGCCGTGTATCCTAGGGCTATTCTAAAGGTACTTCAGAGGAGAGCACTACACGTCATAAGGCTTAAATCAGCAAAAAGCCGTGTATTCCGGAAGCAAGCAGCGTTAATGCCCCCAGAAAATAGCCCCCAAAAGTGGAAAAGGGGGAAGAATATAATCTCAAAATATTATTTCCAACCTCGAAGGTGCTGAGTATCCAAAATAGTGTAAAACAGGCCCGAATAAGTGAAATAGGGCCTGTTTTTCCATTACAAGCGTATAGTAACTATACAGTAAAACTGCTATACAGAATAGCTATACAGCAAACAACTATATAGGAAAATAGCTATACAAAGAAACAACTATACGTAATTCCTTTACAGAAAAAGCACCTATGTGGAAAAACTTTACAGAACAAGCACCTATACGGAAAAACTGTTCAGAAAAAAGCAACTTTACAGAAAAAGCAACTTTACAGAAAAAGCAACTATACAGGAGGACATTATGAAACTCAATATCGACTTTATAAATGGGAACACTAATAAATCCTTGATCAAGATGTTTATTCCATTACTCATGGCTATGACACTTACCATGATTTACAGCATGGTGGATAGTCTGTGGGTTGGAAACATGTTAGGTGAGCATGGGCTGTCAGCATTGACGGCATGTACAGCGATAGTACTGATAATGAGTTCATTATCTATGGGAATGGGAAATGGAATATCAGTAATGATCGCGCAGATGATTGGAGCTAAGGATAAAAAGGGCATATCCGGAGGAAGTGCAACTATCATCACTTTATCAGCTGTGCTTTCCGTTTTGGGTTGTATAATTGCGGAAATTCTTGTCACACCTGTTTTGACACTGATGGGAACTCCTGCGGTTATTATGGCAGAGGCATCCATGTACTTGAAAATCTATCTTGTCGGAAATGTGGCACTTTTTATTTATGTGCAGTTTACATCGATTTTCAGAGCCTTTGGAGATTCGGTTTTCCAGATGATAGGGATGATAATTCCGGCACTATTCAATGCTATTGCAGATCCCTTTATGATAAAAGCTTATGGATTAAAAGGAGCGGCCATCGCAACGATCGTTTCGGAAATTCTATGTCTGGTTTTTGCGATTTTCTATCACATGAAGAAAAGATACTTTTCTTTTGACTTTCATGAGATGAGTTTGAAGCATGTGACTACAATGATGAAACTCTGCATACCTACGTCAATTCAGGCTGTTATGCCTGCGGTAAGTTCGGCTGTTATGATTTCATTCATTGCACCGTTTGGCACAGTGGCAATGGCGGGATTTGGCGTGGCAAGAAACATTGAATACCTCATGTTCATGCCGACGACAGCCATGTGCATGGCAGTAACGTCTATAGTTGGACAGTGTAGCGGCGCCGGGAGATATGACAGGGCAAAAGACTATCTGAAATCAGCTGTGATTTTTGGAGCCATCATGATTGCAGCTATCAGTGCGGTGGTTATCATTTTTTCAGGAAATCTGACAGCTGTATTTGGGCAGGAAGAAGAGATAGCTCAGGTTGTGAGAGAGTATTTCAGGATACTAAGTATTGGGTATGTGCTTTATATGATAACCAGCTGCCTGCAGGGATATCTCACCGGGATTGGCAGACCTGAAAAAGCCATGCTGATACTTATTGTCTATTACATTATCATAAGGATTCCGGCAGCGATGATTTTGAAAAATGTGTTTGGGCTTGGTGGTGTATGGATGGCATTTTTGGTAAGTCATGTTGTCAGTATTGTCTTTGCATTTATAATATATACAGGAGAAATAAGGAACTCGGAGAAATCACAGGCAGCAGAAGGAAGACTTCATAGCTGCTAAAATTGCTCAGGGGACGGGCTATAGGGCCGAAATGGAAGTGGAGCACTAAACCCGTCCCCCGGGGAGTATTCGCCATGTCGTTGACAGCTAACAACGCGTTGAATATACTTAAAACTAAGAAAAAACGAAAGAAAGGAGCACATGAATGACCTGGAAAACATGCAACATTCATCTGATGAAAGGTAGTGTATTGGCTGTTTACGGGGATAGTGCGCTCTTTTTTAGGTGAAAATCGGCAGATAAATCGGTAATCCTACACAAATATTAAGAGGCATTATCTCCTTATTCTTTTCAAACAAAAAGACTAAGGAGATTTTTTATTATGGAAAAGAAAACAGCTAGAAAACAGACTTATAAGCTACTGGGAATTGATGCAGTATCAGGACTTGAAATCGGAGGAGCAGCCTGGGTGGCGCTACTTTATGCAAGAGGATTCAGCATTATTGAAATTGGATTCTTGGAAAGCATTTTTCACATAACCAGTATGGCTTGTGAAATACCATGATTCCTTCAGACCAGAGAGCAACGCTTATGTCGGTGAATTCATTTGCGTTTTCAGTCGTAATGATTGTGTTGTCTCCGGTATTTGGAGTATTGTTTTCCTAATAGATGAAAAATTAATACCTATCCAAATCCGATATTTATTGCGGATTTGGATAGGTATTTTAGAAATCATTAAATCTGATATTTCACGCAATGGCTCTTCCAAGTGCAGAGCAGTTCTCCAGATCGTCACCGGAAGGTGCATTATTGGCAATAACGCTGTCTGTTACAAGATTTGCGTTATCGGATTTGCATCTTTCTTCCCAGTCACGCATCCACTGACCATCACCCCAACCATAAGAACCGAAGAGTACGACTTTTTTGCCGGATAAAGAGTTTTCTACCGATGTGAACATTGGATCAAACTCAGTTTCCTCAAGAACTTCTGCTCCCATAGCAGGACAACCGAATGCTATTGCATCGTAGCCTGAAACAAGAGATGAATTGAACTCAGAAGGTGTGAACATATCTACCGATGCACCGCTGCTTTCTGCACCCGCTTTTACTGCCTCAGCCATTGACTGAGTATTACCGGTTCCACTCCAATAAACAATTGCTATTTTACTCATACTTTTTATCATTCCTTTCACTTCGCTCAGGCACAAACATGGAATGAAAAAATCTGTCTGTGCATCCCCTCTACATTTTCTCAATAAAGCCTTATACTATACTAAGGAACAGCGGTATACTACAGAGCACGAGAGGAGGTGTGGCGAAGTAGTTTATTTCGACCCCGTATACTTATATGTGTCGTCGCCCTCACAAGTACAAACAAGTGGGACATTGAGCCCGGACTCTTAGCATTGGTATAAGCCAACTTATATAGTCACAGGACGACAGTCAATGCTGCTGTTCCCTT
>NZ_AUIX01000063.1 GCF_000423925.1 Butyrivibrio sp. VCD2006 | reverse complement strand
CAAGGTTCCAAAAGCGGTCTATGATATCCCAGGTGCTTTGAGATATAGCATCTGGATCAGGGTAATATTTGCGGAGATTTTCAACAACAAAGGTTTGGTAGTCGGCATGACTGCCACAATTAACAGGTAACATAAAATCGCCCTCCAATCAAAAAAATTACGGCCGCGCCGTAACGACACTTCCTTTTTAACAAGGGCGCGAAGCGCCGCATTTTTGGAGGTAAATGTCAAGTGTTTTTTGATAAAAAAGTGGGGGATTTTAATAAAAAAGGAATCTGAAAGCCGCATTGTTACTGGCTTATAGATTCCGAGAGTATATAATCATTCTACGGAGGAAAAACATGAAACAGACAAGAAACGATGTCAGAAACGTAGCAATCATAGCCCATGTCGACCACGGTAAAACAACACTGGTTGACGGACTGCTTCGCCAGAGCGGAGTATTTCGTGAGGGTCAGGACGTCGTAGAGCGCGTTATGGATTCAGGCGATATCGAGCGTGAGCGTGGAATCACCATTATGTCCAAGAATACAGCTATTTCCTATAAGGATATCAAGATCAACATCATTGATACTCCCGGTCACGCAGATTTCGGCGGAGAGGTTGAGCGAGTTCTTAAGATGGTTAACGGCGTTATTCTTGTCGTTGATGCTTTTGAAGGTGCTATGCCCCAGACCAAGTTCGTGCTTGGTAAGGCAATGGAGCTTGGACTTCCCGTAATCGTATGTATCAACAAGATCGACAGACCCGAGGCCAGACCCAACGAGGTTATCGATGAGGTTCTTGAGCTTCTTCTTGACCTTGGTGCTGATGATAAGCAGCTTGACTGCCCCTTCGTATTCGCATCAGCTAAGGCAGGTACATCTTCAATGTCACTTGATGAGCCCGGCAACGACCTCAAGCCTCTTCTTGATACAATCATCAACTATATTCCTGCTCCTGTGGGCGATCCCGATGCAGGCACACAGATGCTTATCAGCACAATCGACTACAACGAGTATGTAGGTCGTATCGGTGTAGGAAAAATTGATAACGGTTCAGTTAAGGTGAACCAGGAGGTTCTCGTAGTTAATCATCATGAGCCTGACAAGTCCTACAAGACTAAGATCAGTAAGCTTTATGAGTTCCAGGGTCTTGGCAAGGTTGAGGTTCAGGAGGCAGGCATCGGTTCAATCGTTGCAATTTCCGGTATTGAAGATCTTAAGATCGGTGATACCCTTTGCGCAGTAGATGCACCTAATGCTATTCCTTTCCAGAAGATTTCAGAGCCTACAATTTCAATGAACTTCATCGTTAATGACTCACCTCTTGCAGGTCAGGAAGGTAAATATGTAACTTCACGTCACATCCGTGACCGTCTTTATAGAGAGCTTAATACAGACGTATCTCTTAGAGTTGAGGATACAGATACAACAGAGACCTTCAAGGTTTCAGGTCGTGGTGAGCTTCACCTTTCAGTTCTTATCGAGACAATGCGCCGTGAGGGCTACGAGTTTGCAGTAAGTAAGGCCGAGGTTATCTACAAGGAAGACGAGAACGGCAAGAGACTTGAGCCCATGGAGAAGTGCTACATCGATGTTCCTGAGGAGTTTTCCGGTAGCGTTATCCAGAAGCTCGGTGAGAGAAAAGGTGAGATGATCAACATGGGACTTGCAAATGGCGGTTATACACGCCTTGAGTTCCTTATTCCTTCAAGAGGACTTATTGGTTACAGAGGTGAGTTCATGACAGATACCAAGGGTAACGGTATCATGAACACCATCTTCGATGGCTATGCACCTTACAAGGGAGATATCTCCTATCGTAAGCAGGGTTCACTTATCTCCTTCGAGACAGGTGAGGCAGTTACCTACGGTCTGTTCAACGCTCAGGAGCGTGGACAGCTCTTCATCAGCCCCGGTGATAAGGTATACTCAGGAATGGTCATCGGTACATCAGGTAAGAGTGAGGATATCGAGGTTAACGTTTGTAAGACTAAGCACCTCACCAACACAAGAACATCATCAGCAGATGAGGCTCTTAGACTTGTTCCTCCGCGTATCATGTCTCTTGAGCAGTGCATCGATTTCATCGATACAGACGAGCTCCTTGAGGTAACACCTACAACACTTCGTATCCGCAAGAAGATTCTTGATCCTACACTTCGTAAGAGAGCGAACTTCGCAGCTAAGAGTAAAAAATAATGATATGAGGCTGTCGCTTTATGCGACAGCCCCTTTTCAATTGAAGTGGGAATGACATCTTGCTGATTTATAGGTGTATATCTATCGCTATATAGGCAAGTTTTACGGGTTCCTGTCGCTACTTATCGGGGATAGTCATTGAGAAGGGAAAATTTGGCCTCCAAATAATCTATAAAACATTTAATAATATCTTTTTTTTAGGAAAAGTCTGCTGTTTTGACGTACTCTCATAACGAAAATCAGGTTGTAAATATCACACAAATATGAGATTATGTAAAAAGGTGGTTTAAATATGAGATGGAGGAGGCATATGCTAAGTACCAGAACAGCCCTGAGTGGCTGCGTTTTTAATACAATGATTATTATGCATATAGAAGGCGGATAGGCGCCGGGTAAATGGAAGTAGCTTTGCTAAATTATGTTGAAGGGAAATTTTTGTTATGAAGAATTATTTAAAATGGCTGGTTTTACTAGTCTTTTCAGTGATTGTACTTGGGGTATCGACGCAGGTTCATGCTGAAGAGAACACATACACGGTCACATTACATGCAGGGGAAGGATACTTCAATAATAACCCGGAGAAGAAAACAAAAAAGATTGACTATATTGATATAAATGCGACCAAAATCAATGTATACGAATATATAAACAGCAATGATCATATAGCTGGAAACAAGCTTATAACAGGTTGGTTTTATGATGAAGAATTGACACAGCCTGTAAAATATGCGGCAGTAGATGATGAGGATGATGCGGAAGAAGAGGATTATTTTAATGCAATAGTTTCACCGCAGAACAATAATCTGTATGCAGCGTGGGGTGATGCAGCTGTAATAACATACGATCCTAATGGCGGATTTTTTTTCGAGAACGGTGAAAAGATAAATACCTTTTCCCAATTGTGTGCTCCCGGAGAAAGCGTAAATTTACGCATAGATAGGATTAGATTATCAAATAGAACATCTTGGGGATCGAACTATGGCCAGATTGGCACTGACCAAGCAAAATATTTTAAGGGCTGGAGTAAGAAGAAAAATGGCAGCGTGATTACTTCTTACCAGGCAACTGAAGATGCAACATTATACGCGGTCTGGGCAGATGCTTATGTTGTTACGATAGATGGCAATGGCGGACAGATAGTTAATGATAATGTAGCTGCATATAAAATTGAAAAAGGCAGATCCTTTAAGAGCGCCGATATTAATGTTAGTTTACCGGATAAGCAAGGCAGCGTATTTGCAGGATATTCCAGAGATAAAAATGACAGAGAAAACATAATTACATCATTGGAAAATTATTTTCCTACAGAGGATGTTACATTCTACGCAATGTGGGATGATGGATGTGAAGTGACTTTTAACGCTGGAGAAGGAAATATAGTAGATATTGATCATCCTAAGACGGATGGTCCGTTTTCTATAAAATCCGGAGCATCATTCAAGGATGTTTATGGTCATTTTCCGACTAAAGCATATGCTCCTAGAAAAGCATTTATTGGATGGAATACCCAGGCAGATGGAACCGGAACTACTATAAAAGAGGATACACCTATATCCGGAAGCGGCGAAAAGACTCTTTATGCACAGTACACAAGTAATGTCTGGAGTGTTCACTATAAATGTATTGATGGTGAATTCGATGGTAATCCCGTTACGGGAGATGACGGTCCTTTGAAAGAATATTATGAGTATGTAAAGAAGGGGGACACAATTACTCTCGAGGATCATGGATATTACAGACACTATAAGAATGAGACGTGCTCACATCCATATTGTGAAGATGGTAATTCTTATGAACTCCAGGTTAACGCAGACATCACTATTTATGTCAAGTATGATCCGGATAATGGGGTAGATGATCCCGATGATGACGAATATCAGTTGTATGTTGATGATTCCGAATTATCAATAAAGCCCGGTCAATTCCAATATTTGTATGTATATGAACAAGGTGGAAATACTGTAGCAGATCCGAAATATGATTTGAATATAAGATATGGCAACAACTTAATAGAGAAAATTGAGCGAGGAAATCCAGATGAGGATGATGAAGACCATCCTGTTGCATGTTTTATTATCCATATGGCTGATACAGTAAGTGCATCAAATGCAACGGCTAACCTGATTTTGACATCCAAGAGTCAGGACGGCACACAGATATATGATAGTAAAGAGATTATTGTTTCAGCAGATGTTACGCCGCAATATCAGGTGACCCTGTCCCCTTCATATTTTGAAGAAACAATAGGAAAAAGAGAATCAAGAACAGTTAGCATGACATTGGATCCTGCTCCTGAGGGAAATGTGTCATATTTGTGGGAGATTGAAAGTTCCTCCGGGTCCATTCCTGATCCATCAAGTGTTGTAAGTTTATCAGATACAAATAAAGCGACCCTTAAGCTTGATTTTACCGGTTATTCACAGGGAATACAGGATGGTGACTGGATAAATCTGAGGCTTAGAGTTTTTGTTGATGGTGATGAAGTAGATATTTATGAGATTGATGACGAGGACGGAAGAAGACTGTACAGACACTATTACGATATCAATTTTGTAAATGGTGAAGCAGGTGACGAGCCTGGTAATGACGAGCCCGGTAATAACAGCGAAGAGCCTGGCAATAATGACGAGCCACACAATAACAATGACCAGCCGGGTAATGGGAATGCGGCAGGGGATAACAACCAGAATGGTTCAGGAAATCAGGCAGGACAAAATAATACACCTGCAGCACAGAATCCTGCTCCTGCAGAACAGAATGCTACACCGGCAGCTAATGGAACAGAAATAGATGGCAATACTGCTGGTAAAAATGGCAATTTCAAGGTTGTATCCTCAGATGCGAACGCACCTGCTGTAGCTTATGAGGCAGCTTTCAACAAGAAGGCAAAGAAGGTTGCAATACCTTCATCTGTCAAGGACGCAAATGGCGTTGAGTATGCTGTAACAGAGGTTTCTTCAAGTGCATGCTCCAAGAACAAGAAGCTTCAAAGCGTAACAATACCTGGCACTGTCACAAAGATTGGAAGCAAGGCTTTCAGCGGATGTGAAAACCTTGATAAAATCAAAATTTATGGCAACAATTTAACATCTGTAGGAAAGAATGCTTTCAAGAACATTAAGAAAGGCGCTAAGATTACAGTTGTCTGCAAGGACAAGAAGACCTTCAACAAGCTTGTGAAGAAGCTTAAGAAAGCCGGAGCTAAAGGCGCAACCTTTAAATTCAAGAAGGGTTGATTTATAGTAGAAGGGGCTGTCGCACTAAAGCGACAGCCCCTTTTTAGTTTGCGCGCCATGGGCGCACTCTAACAGGTGAAAGTCCTGAACACGCCCAGATAGTGGGAAGTGTATAGCCGAACAGCAAGGGTGTCCATCGCGAGATGGAATCTGAAGGAAGCTGTAAGCAAATCTCTGGTCCGACGGACAGAAATCACATATAAGGCTAGGCTACGAGAGATAAGTTGGCTAAAAGCAACGAAGTCTTATAACTATCACCTTTGTAGTAGCAGAGTAAATGTGGCGGATATATGGAGAGAAAGAGCGTGCACCTTAAGCGTGGAGGTCTCACAGAGGTTTCATTAGCCTAGTAACAACGAACTGTGAGAAGTCAGCCGAAC
>NZ_AUIX01000062.1 GCF_000423925.1 Butyrivibrio sp. VCD2006 | reverse complement strand
AAAGAAAGAGAATTCTTTCGAGTATGATCTCGATAACATACTCTCAAGACTTATTTATGGAAGAGTACTCTTCCCCTCATCAAAGCTTTCCTGCTATGAGCAGTCTCAGAAACTCATTGAGGAGCCTCAGTTTGACCTCCACCAGGTTTATCGTGCCCTCACCACGCTTTCTGAAAACTCAGACATGATACAGGCAGAGCTTTACAAACGTTCTAAGAAACTTGTGAAAAGAAATACCGGTGTCCTCTTCTATGACTGCACGAACTACTTCTTTGAAATGGAGCATGAAGGTGGATTGAAGCAGTACGGTCCCAGCAAAGAACACCGTCCCAATCCCATAGTACAGATGGGATTGTTCATGGATAAGTCAGGGATACCTCTCGCGTTTTGCATCAATCCAGGAAATCAGAATGAACAGTTATCCTTAAAGCCTCTTGAGCTACAGATAATGCGTGACTTTGAGTTATCAAAGTTTATCGTATGTACCGATGCAGGGCTTTCTTCTGATGCAAACAGGAAATTCAACAATTATGGCGAACGAAACTTCATAACTACCCAGTCAATAAAAAAGCTTAAAGCAAATCTGAAGGACTGGTGTCTCGACCCAACAGGCTGGGAGCTTGAAGGTAGTAAGAAAAAACATGATATATCTGAGCTTGAGGACACTCCGGAAAACAGAAAGAAGATTTTCTATAAACAGAAACTGATTGAGGGCTATGACGAAGAACGTGACATCACCTTCGACCAGACCATTATTGTCACCTACTCTCTTAAGTACAAAGAATACCAGCAGACTGTAAGAAGCCGCCAGATAGAAAGAGCAAAAAAGCTCATCAAAAAGCCATCATCAGCTGACAAACGCTCACAGAATGATGCAAAGAGATTCATAAAGAAAACTCCATTTACAAACGATGGAGAGATTGCAAACAGGGCCATTTATGAACTTGATGAAGCAGCCATTGCTGATGAAGCAAGGTATGACGGGTTCTATGCAGTATGCACCAACCTAGATGACGATCCTGCCGATATAGCAAAGATAAACCATGACAGATGGGAAATCGAAGAGTCCTTCAGAATAATGAAATCTGAGTTCGAAGCAAGACCTGTATATCTGCAACGGGATGACAGGATCGAAGCTCACTTCCTAACCTGCTTCATAGCGCTTATGATCTATAGGATACTTGAAAAGAAACTCGGTGATAAATATACCTGTGAGGAGATAATAAAAACTCTAAGAGAAATGGATATGAGAAAAGTCGGAGAACACGGATATATACCAAGCTATACAAGAACACAGCTGACTGACTCTCTACACGAAAATGCAGGATTCAGGACTGACTATGAACTGATAACTCCTAAGTCAATGGCAGGAATAATCAGAAGAACTAAAGGGTTATGACAAATGGTCCGCTAGTCGGACACCCTTAGTTCATATCCGCTTGTCAAACAGTCCTCATGAGTCATATATCTGTCAAGGCCGTAGCCGCGCAGCGGTGCTTCGCAGCCTTGACAGATATATGGCTCATGATAAAAAGGTAATCAAGCGGATATGAACTCAGGCCTGGCATAGATGCCCGGCTGCAACGTAGATTCAGAGGCTTGCCGAAGGCAAGGCTTCCTTTTCTAACAAGTTTACGCAGCATTACGCTTTTCACGAGGCAAAAATAAAGCCGGAATCCTAGATGTATACTGGGATTGCGGCTTTTTAGGTGTCAAAGATGGGACTATAAGTATACATGTCCTGATGGTTGCATAAATTACCGAATATGCATGATTTTATGCATACTTCGTACTTGACAAAACCAGAGTATGGAGGTGTGGTTTCTTTGGGGCAGGGTTTGTGGTCTATTTTCAACAATCTGGGGACGGGGTCTTCGGTCCATTTTTGTTTTGGCTCTTTGCAAAAATAAAAGCCTTGGAAAAATCCAAGGCTCTACAAACAATAATATTAACTTAGATAAACTACAAATAACAATTAGAATATACCATTTATTTATAAATATGTAAAATTAAAGCATTTCCCGGATATTCATTCCCTCATTGTTGTTTCCGTTGTTCTTTCTCACGATACATAGCTTCATCTGCCCTCTCAATCAATCCCCTAAGAGAGTCTCCTTCTCTGAATACCGCCATTCCTATGCTAACTGAAAGTCCAAACGGAAGATCTTTTCTTGAAACCATTTCAACAAGGCTCCTATTTATCTGTTCCTTTATTTCATCACATACTCTCTCACTATCTGTGATCAAAAGAACCACAAACTCATCTCCTCCGTATCTTGCTATAACAGATTTTCCCACAATATCCTTGCAGCCAAGTCTAAGCGCATCAGCTATGGTTATAAGCGCAATATCCCCCTGTGTGTGACCATATGTATCATTTATATGTTTAAAATTGTTAGCATCCACAAGAAGGATGCCCAGCTTTTCAGCCTCGCCAAGGCTCTTGCTCCATTGCTTAAAAGATAATTCCAGTTGCTTCCTGTTGCTTATATTTGTAAGAGGGTCAACGGATATCAGCTGTTCCGTCCAATTAAGATACAGCACAAGAGTTGCAAGCGACATGGCAACACAGGCAACAGGAACCCGCGGATAGAAAAACTGAATTATACCGGAAATTCCTGGTGCTACAGGAAATAAAGCAAGCAATATCTGCGGCTTCCTGCTTAGTCGGTTGTCCTTCTTTAAGATATCAACAACAAGCCGCAGCCATACGATAAACGCATAAGAGTATGGAAGGATATAGTTCAGTATGAACAGTGATCCCCTATGGTAGCTCCCATCTGGTTCTACATAAAATAGGTATTTTCCAAATATGTTCCCAATAAGAAGAAGCCCGAAAATCCAGATTCCCAATGAGGATAACCGTACTTTCCTCCGTTCCCTGATAAACAAGGTTTCCCTCAGATACTCAAAGTAAAGAAACCACAAAAAACACATCATGGCGGTTGAGAAAAAGTAGATCGTCTTGCAGATAAGAAGTGCAGAATTTGACCCAGGGATTGTCCTACTTCCGATAAGAACACCCATGGTATCAGCCACAAAGAATACCATCTCTGAAATGATACCCATCATAAATGTTTTCTGTTCCACCATCCTAGATACGCCCTGAGTCCTGCGAAGGATAATCAAGACAAGCACGAGTGAGAACAGATTTATCTCAACGTATAGATTTACATATCCCGTTGTCATAACCAAAAGCTTTTACCTCTTTTTCTCTGTCATACCTCAGATATAAAGGATTTCCTTATATGCCCTGTAGTAGATCTCAAATCTTCCGTCCCGTGTCAGATAATTAAGATCCTCATACAGACTTCTGTCATCCTTTATTAGCCCTATTACAGAAGGGCTGTACCTGGTTCCGGCTCCCAGGGATAATTCTTCAAACACTTTGTCAAAATCCTTTCCTTCAGTATAATTTCGCCCCAGTATGTCAGTTGCAGCATCAATGCTATCTGCAATGGATATAAGATCAATGACCGGCTTGTAGGGGGATTTCATATTGTCAAAGATTTCGGGCTATCCGCATTGCGATTTCACTGACCATCAGGCTATGAATATAGGTCAGAGGCTGCCTGATTATAACCAGCTTAAGAAGAAGATCCTTTTTCTCGGCAGCATCCTCAATGAAAGGTGCATATTCCGAAAACCACTCGGCACACATCTCATCCACCAGTTCAGGCCATACCCCAAAAGGAATCCTTTTCTGGAACTCTGTGACCTTCTTGCAGAATCTGTCCATATACATCCTGCGTATGTCATGATCCACGTTCTTCCATTTAAATATGGAAAAAATAGTACAGCTGCAGTTATGATAGTTCATGATCTTTATCAATGATGTTTCCTCATCTTTTTTAAAGTCAACATCACCCATGTTATCAAGGTAGTCTATGATCTCCTCTATAAGGGGCTCATATTTTTCGCCTTTAATCAGACGGCATTTTATCTCTGCCCTGAAAAGCGAGCCCTCCTCATCCTGCTTTCCTTCCTTCTTCCATTTTTCCTTAATATATGGAACAGCAGAAGCAAACTCGATGGTAAAATCCAGTGGCATTTTCTCGACAAACTCTTCTGCAAAAAGTATGTCCGTCTCGATCTGCCCTATACAGGAAAGGAAATCTTCATCCTTGCCGTCAAGCTCCTGCACATAGTCCTCATTCCACAGATCCATTGCATCATAATAATACCTGAACATCCTGCTCTTATATTCTAAAGATGTCTGTCCTATGGGAGTTATCAGGTTATTATACGCGGTAAAGATGCACAACCTTGATGATGCATCCTTAATCTCTCTATAATGCTCCTTAAGGGCGATACATTTCTCATAATATAGCACTGCCTCATCAGCACCATTCTCCTTGTCAATCCTTCCGTAGAACTCGAAATACTCATACCCCAGCATTTTATACAGGTGGCAAAGCCTGTCATAATCCCTGCGCTCTTCATAAAACCTGATCGCAGGCTCAGATATATTTCTCATTACAAAAAGGTCATCATAGCCACCATCGTAAAAACCTTTCACAACCTCGAAGAGCTTATCCGCAATGCTTTCATTTATACCATCCTTAAGAAAGTGCCTTATATCCTTTATAAAACGGTTATTTTCTGAATAGATATCCCTTGTAATCCTTGCTCTCTCCACAAGGACATCTCTCCACTTGTTAAAGGTCATCTCTTCAAGAAGATGCTGGTTTGTCTCCCATATCTTCTGTCTGTTTGCTGAGTATTCATCGTAGAATCTGGATAATGTTTTTTCCATCTGCATTCTCCGGTCTTTGTTTCCTGGTTCACTTAGTATACAACAATTATCACCCACTTCTTTGGCAAATTCCATTAAATAACTCTTAAGTCTTTATATGAAAAAAGGCTCCGGCATTATACCAGAACCTTTAGTTGCTTTATCTAACTGTCTTATTCCTTAGTGAATTATACGAACAATAATAATATGAAATAAACTTCAAATAACAGTAAAAATATACCATTATTTGCATGTAATGTAAACAATTAAGCTCAGTACAGACCCGCAAAAACAGAAGCCAAAAGAACGGTAAAAATACCTGATACTGCAATAGCAAGACCGCTCATTGCACCCTCTACATCACCTATCTCGATTGCCTTCGCTGTTCCAATGGCATGGGAACTTGCACCAAAAGCCAGTCCTTTTGCAATGGGCTCATCAATATGTGCAGCCTTACATATAAATTCGCCAAACATGTTGCCAAGGACACCTGTTATGATGATGACCGCCACTGTAATGGTAACGTAGCCGCCCAATTCTTCAGATACGCCCATGCCAATAGCTGTTGTGATGGACTTTGGCAAAAGCGTCACATATTCTTCATGGGATAAGCCGCATAACACAGACAGTACTAAGACTGTTGCAAGACTTGTCACTGTTCCTGCAAACAGGCCCAATAGAACCGCCTTATAATTCTTCTTTAAAAGCTCGAACTGCTCATAAAGAGGAATAGCAAGACAAACAGTTGCAGGAGTAAGCAAATAGCTTAAATATTTAGCTCCCTCGTTATATACTTCATAATCCACTTTTCCTATCACTAAAGTCGCACAGGACAGGATAATGGCTATAAGCAACGGATTGAATATCCCAAGTTTGAACTTTTTCTTTAGGAATACTCCTATCATGTATGAAACAAGGCTTAATGTGACTCCTGCAAACAGGGAGTTTTGAAATAAAGCATTCATCTTATTTTTTCGTCCTTCTGATAATAATCTGTGATATCCAACCGGTAGAAAGCATTACAGTTATAATGGTCACAACCGTAATAATGCTAACTGGTATAAGGATCGGTTTAAGATTAACCCAGCTGGTAACAAGACCAACACCTGCTGGAATAAACATAACCGGCATTATCTCAATCAAAAATAATCCAGCATCTTTAACATCTGAATACTTTACCACTCCTGTGATCAGGGCTGTAAACAACAACGCCATTCCATATATACTTGCAGGGATTGGAAACGGTAATATGAGCTTTAAAAGCTCCCCCGTAAATGAAAACGCAAGTATTATCAAAAACTGTTTTATATACTTCATAAGATTATCCTCTACCCTTTAGTAGATAGTATTTTCTACCATACCTTTTTGCAAACATTGTGTATTCTACATCAGTGCTGTTTTAAAATTCAAGAATAATATCGCACAAAAAATTTAATAAAATGTTCGATTGAAACATATGTTCTGCTGGTGTATTATAATATCTACCCAACATATGTTCGGAACGTCAGTTCTTAAAATATCACGAGGATATGCTTATGGAAACAAATTATAAAATAATAGCTGTTGATTTTGATGGAACTCTTTGCTTTAGCAACTGGCCTGAGCTGGGTGATCCCAACTCATCACTTATTGAGTACCTGCTTAAGGAAAAAGCTGCTGGCAACAAACTGATCCTTTGGACATGCCGCGCCGGGAAGGCACTTTCAGATGCGACAAAATGGTGCAGCGAGCATGGGCTTTCTTTTGATGCAGTCAATGATAACCTTCCTGAAATCGTTGAACTGTATGGGAACAACAGCAGAAAAATAACCTGCGACCTGTACATAGATGATAGAAATGCATTTATTGATTCGTCAGGGAGACTTACAGGAGCTGCCTTATGAGATTTCCTCTTCCGAAACAGTTTCTTATTATCGATCTAAAAAGCTTTTATGCCAGCGTTGAGTGCGTAGACAGGGGACTTGATCCTATGACTGCACTCCTTGCTGTTGCTGACAAGGAAAGAAGCAAAGGAACCATCTGCCTTGCCATAACTCCTGCCATGAAAGCCTTAGGGATAAAAAACCGCTGCAGGATATATGAGATACCCAAACACCTTGACTGCATAATAGCCCCGCCCAGAATGAAGAGATACATAGATATCTCCGCTGACATCTATGGAATATACCTTAACTACGTTGCAAAGGAAGACATCCATGTTTATTCCATAGATGAGTCTTTCCTTGATGTTACAAACTACCTTGTCATGTACTCATTATCAGCGCACGAACTTGCCTTAAAAATAATGGGTGATATAAGGGACAAGCTTGGACTTAGGGCTACCTGCGGAATTGGTACAAACCTGTACCTGGCAAAGGTAGCCCTTGATATCCTGGCAAAGCACTCTCCTGACTTCATAGCAGAGCTGGATGAGGAATCCTTTAAAAGAAGGCTATGGACACACAGGCCCTTAACTGATTTCTGGAGGATTGGTCCCGGGACCCAAAGGAGACTTAATTCCCTTGGCATGTATACCTAGGGAGATATCGCTATTTTCCCTGAAAAGATGCTGTACAAGAATTTCGGTGTCCTAGCTGAATACATGATTGACCATGCATGGGGAAGGGAATCCTGTACCATGCAGGATATAAAGAATTACAGATCACGCTCAAAATCCCTGTCCTGCGGCCAGGTGCTCATGCGGGATTACAGTTTTGAGGAGAATAAATTAAGTGATCAATAATATTGTTAAATGTGATTAAATGTGTTTAAATATACTCAAAGGAGTATATAATATGAATACATCGAATATCACAAATTACAAACCAAAAGATTTTGCTGAATTATTAGGCGTTTCCGTCAAGACGTTACAACGTTGGGATAGAGAAGGCACTTTAAAAGCAAACCGAACTCTAACTGATAGGCGCTATTATACATACGACCAATATCTTCAATTTAAAGGCATAGATACTGTAAACGATGCTCGAAAAACAGTTATCTATGCCAGAGTGTCTACAAAAAATCAAAAAGATG
>NZ_AUIX01000061.1 GCF_000423925.1 Butyrivibrio sp. VCD2006 | reverse complement strand
CCAATCAGGCCTGGAAGAACCTTTGCCCGCCAGCACAGGTTTAAGCTTCCGATAAGTTTCTGCTATCGTAATTAAACAATAGAGTTCCACCATTTCCATATACAATCATACAACATTTATACTGATGAAGACACCTCTCTATTAACATTAGGTGATTTCGTCTTTTTGTCATGCTTGTCAATTGTCAATGTGCAGTATAATAATATTTCTATAGCGATAAATTATGCTGAGGGTAGTGCAATAGCTTGGCTTTCGGAACTTATTGATGATGTGTCATGCTAAAGTTAACCGAACATATCTTTGGCGTTGGTTAATTCATTCTAAAGTTAATGACATTGGTTCAGGATTGTCTTAAAGATAAATAATACAAATGATCCGATATAGGAGTTTGGGGGACTATGTATAGAATAATGATTCTCGCCTCATTTATCTTAGGCATTCTGGTATCTTCATATATACTAAAAAATCGAAAAATCCCAACCAGGATAATCATAATGTCGCTTTCGCTTGAGCTTATGCTCAGTGTATATCTGGCACTTATGGTTACGTATCTGTTATCAGGTGCCAAAGGTTATGGGCTTAACAGTACCGGCGGAGCGTTTGGAATGCTTCTTGGAGCACTCATCTTTTCATTTATTACTCCGCAGTATAAGGATGCTTTCTGGAATGCCTATACTCTGGTACTTCCTCTTATGTATGGCCTTGGTAAAATTGGCTGCTCCTTTGCCGGGTGCTGCGGAGGGATTTCATACAACGGAATATGCCATGTTCACACAGCGGAAGGTGACTTTTTTCCTATACAGATCCTGGAAGCATCGATATTCCTTCTGATATTTGCCATGTCGGTTTTTATGTATTTAAGGAATCGTTTTGATCCGATAAAAGCTGCTATCATATACAGCTTAATAAAAATATTACTGGACTTTTTAAGAGCGTCACATGAAAATAAAATTATCAGTACAAATCAGGTCATGTGCATGGTAGTAATAGTGCTGCTTCTTATGATAAGGATCAGGGAAAAACATGGACAAGGTATCAAAGAATGACGAATTAACAAATATCTCGTGGATTTCTCCTTGATAGACACTTTTCATTAAATTATATCAGCATGAAGCATTACAAACTCTTCAAACCTTGGAAGAATCAGGAATAATGAGCCATACTGACTGGCATTGACCAGACCCTTGCGCTTCAATCTGTCCCTATATACAGAGAATTTTGATGTAGACATTCCTAACGCTTCCCTTATGGAGGTCACATTTGTGTTATGATGGGATGCCATTTCTATCAGAACCTGTTTATCTGTCTCTGAGAGCTCACTCCAAATTTTGTTGTAAACATACTCCTCGAGATACTGATCATATTCGGGATAAATATCCTCAAGACTCTTATCTTTGTTATTCCACATGAGATATCCCAAAAGCTGGAACGCATAGGAATATCCCTTGGTCAGCTTCGCCATTTCCTCTGCCTTCTCATAATCACAGGAAAAAACCTGCTGGTACTTCGCTATCATCGCTGTATAATTCAGAGGTTCCAAGACAATCTTAGGAGCCCTATATAAAAAGGTGAGAGATTTTTCGTTCTGTAAATTATAGATATTTTCATAAAGACCGGTCATGACCAAATAAACCGGGTACTCTTTTCTAAGGAAAATCTGAAAGGCCGCAGCAAACACGCGTATATTCTCGCTTTTTGTAACCTCATCAATAGTGATGAGTAGCTTTTTCCCAGCCTTCTTGACATGCTCAAGCATTTTATCTATAGCAACCTCTATATCTGTGACAGGGGCTGCATTTTCCAGAGTAACACCAAGTCCCAATGCCGAGAAGTCCAGCTTCGCCTTTATGAAAAGAGCATGCAATTCAGGCATCGAATATAAAGCGGCAGCAAGTTTGCTTAGCATATCCCGTTCCGGGTTTAATTCCACGGAAATCCACTTCTTATCCTGTGTAAGCGTGGATGCTATGGTTGTCATCAAAACTGTTTTCCCGGATCCTCTTACTCCCGTGATCATATAGGTCTGGCTTGAGGGATCATCGCTGTTAAAATCTTCTAATATCTGATTGGTCTGTGTGATTCTTGAGATGAATTCAGATGGTTTCTTTCCAAAAGATAACGTAAACGGATTGCTCATTTTATACCTCTTTATATCTTTAAACTATCTTTTATATCTTTTTATATCTACAAGAGGATTTTATATCTTTTTATATCTTCAGTCAACGCTATCCCGGATGTTTTCCCGAAGTTCCATTCTATTCTTTTTATTTCGCATTATCAGATTGTAAATGTAAACACCAAAAACCTGCAAGTTTACCCACTTTTCTTTATCATTCAAGCACCAGTTCTTCACCCGGTCTTATAATCAGTCTTCCGGGAACATCAAAGCTTTCAGCTACCTCCGCATCAAAGCAGTTGGTCTTATCAGTAGGAATCATATGATAAGGTATGCTGTGCTTTGCGCCGACAGTTTTAGCGCACTCTATTGCTTCCTGAACGTCCATGTTGTAGACTCCGTCGCAGCAAAAGAATGCATAGTCCAGCTGTCTGTCTGAAAGCTCCTTCATCTGAGGAGTTGTGGAGGTGTCTCCGGAAAGATACAATGTCACACCGTTAGAAAAAGTAAGAATATATCCCACACATTCCTTCTCATAATGATTCTTGTTGTAGCCTGCCTCCACTGCCTCAACCTTTACATATCCCAGGTCAAAGCTCTGATGCTGTCCATCTTTCAATGCTTCTGTCCAGGTGATAGTCTCACAGTCCGGATTCTTTGTAGTTATCAAATCCGTCTGTATGTGATCATAGTGTCCGTGTGTCATAAGGATCAGATCTGCAGGCATGTCATAGCCTTCCCCTGCAAACGGATCCACGTAGATTACCTTTCCTTCAGAAGTGGTAATCCTCATGCTTGCATGTCCCTGATACAAAATTTTAGCTGCTTCTCCCATGTCATCTCCTCCATTTTCTGCTACATCATTGTTGATATCTGTATCTTTTGTTACCGGAAGCGCCTCCATATTCTGCGAGGCGTCATCAGTACTCGCTTCTACATTCTGCGAGGCGTCATCAGTACTCGCCAGAGGCTCTCCTTCTTCGATGTCTCCCGTCCAATCGATAATGCCTCCGAACTCGTAAACATTTGAGTATCCCATATCAGCAAGTTTCTGAGCTGCCTCCTTGCTACGTCTTCCGCTGCGGCAATATACAAGGATTATCTGATCAAAATCAGGAAGCTCCTTAGGCGGCTCCACATCTATACTTTCGTTAGGGATTAGGATTGCACCCGGAATATGTCCCTGTGCATACTCATCCTCACGGCGAACATCGACAATAACATGTCCGTCGTCCCTTTCCATCATCTCCTTTGCCTCATCCTGGGATATCTGCGTGTACTGAAATGTTTGAAACATTCCATCGCCGTCCATGACCTGTCCCTTTTCCCCGCATGCTGCAACTATGAAAAGGAGCATAACTCCTAAAACAATCCACCATTTTTTCATCTGCAATAGTACCTTTCTTGTGTGGTCTATATTTAAAATGAAAGCGTCTCAAGCATTCCTGCCGGTGCATGCTTCTGAACAGTCCTTGTGAGAGTAAGAAGCATGTATTTTGCATCGCGTTCCGACATCTCTTCTATAAGCTTATGCAGCTTTTCATCATTCTTCTCCAAAAGTATACTTGCAAACAATTCCGATCTGTTCATTGCTTCCCCCCTCCAAAAAATGCGTCCAAGAATTTTATTCGTTCTCCTAAATCATTATACGTGTTATCGCTGATACATTGAACTATATACGCAAAAAAAGAGCGATGTGATTTAACACATCGCTCAAAAAGTCATCAATCAATTGAATAATGTATACTCTCCGATATAAGGAAGAGGCTCTTCGCTCATTCTGAGCGCCCTTACGATTCCCATGATGGATAGTACAAAACATGCAATTCCAAGGATGCTTCCAGCAGTTGCAAGGATTCCTCCGGCTCTTGCAATGATTGTTCCAACCGTTCCAATAAGATTGATGATAAGTGCCTGATTAAGATGTCTCCTAACAAGTGTATCATTTCTATCACGCATCAGGAACGATACAACAAAACCGATCCATGTGATATAGCTAAGTACTGCAAAAAGTCTTGAATTCTTATACATAACAGTGTCCTCCTCATTTAGGCTTTCGCCTGAAAACAATTTGTTTTTAATTACGCATCAGTTCATCTGATGTTTATAGTATAAGGAAACTCCCTGCCGTAATATATATCCATTATGATAAAAAGAACCCCGTTAATTCGCTAATGTCGCAATTCAGAGCAGAAACTTTTTATCTCCCCCCCCATGAAAAGTCACGTAGCTTCAGCCACCAATAACTTCAAGATCATCAGCGCTGTAGTAGTATGGTGTGGGATTTTCGTGATCTCCGTCTATATCAACACCAATATTTTTTTCCTCGCTGTTATGCAGAATACTTTCAACTACTCCTGTATAGCCCGCATTAACCTCGCAGGTTTCCTTAATTCTTACCTTCATTCCAAGCTCAATCTTCATACCAAAACCTCCCTTTTTTTCATACTATTATAATCTATTTCCCTTTTTTGGCCTCTGTTATTTTCTTATAAATCCCTCATCACCTGAAGGCAGATCTTCCGAAACAAATCTTTCCACCTTCATGTGAAGGTCATACTTATCGCGAAGCTCAGCAATCGTCTGCATCATTGGTGAAGCATGGTGTGCGTCTATCGCCTCCTGGCTCTCCCATGAATCGACCAGAAGGACGGTTTCCGGATCTGTCATCGGCAGAAAATACTCATAGCGGACATTCCCTTTTTCCGCACGGATTTTATCCGCAGTTCCACTCTCTTCCATCTCTTTTGCAAACGCACGGGCGTTACCATTTATTCCTGTATAGTACAGATTAACTGTAATCATATGATCCCCCCTTTAGTTTTTCTAATCATACCACTTTTTTAAATATAGCAAAGAAATTTCAATAATAATCAAATATCCCTACAAAATTTAACTTTTATGGCCGACTAATATATAATATATTAGGACTGTAAGTCAGCCATGATTTTATGATTAGTGGTTATTACTGTTTTGACTTTCACATTATTTTTTCGGAGGCACATACGTGAAAAAAAGAGATCCTTTATTTGAAAAACGACTCCTTAAATACGGAGATGAGCTTAAATGGCTATATAATGAGCTTTACGATGATGAGCATGCGTATGAGTATTTTATTTCGATGCTCTATGATTTTTTCCAGCAAAGAAGCTCTGAACTTAAGAAATGGGATGCTGAAAAAGAAGCCGATCCCAGATGGTACAAGGGCAGCAATATGCTTGGAATGCTCATGTATACAAACTGCTTTGGCGGCACGTTAAAGGGCGTCTCGGAGCATCTCGATTATATCGAGGAGTGCGGAGTCAACTATCTGCACCTTATGCCGCTGCTTGAAAGTCCCAAGGACAGAAGTGACGGCGGATATGCAGTCTCTGACTTCAGGAAGGTCCAGCCGGAGCTTGGAACCATGGAGGATCTTGTGGCGCTCTCTTCAGAATGCAGAAAGAGAGGGATCAGTATCTGCCTCGATTTTGTTATGAATCACACAAGTGAGGATCACGAGTGGGCCAGACGTGCCAGGGCCGGGGAAAAAGAGTTCCAGGACAGATATTTCTTTTATGATGACTGGAATGAGCCTAATGATTACGAGGAAACTGTTCCTCAGGTTTTCCCTCAGACCGCACCCGGAAACTTCATTTGGTGTACGGCAGCAAATAAGGTCGTAATGACGACTTTTTATCCATATCAGTGGGATCTTAATTACAGAAATCCTACAGTGTTTAATGACATGACCGCCAATATGCTCTACCTCTGTAATCAGGGCGTGGGAATCATAAGGCTGGATGCGGTTCCCTATATATGGAAAACGGTCGGCACCAGCTGCCGTAATCTTCCACAGGTGCATACTCTGGTTAGGATGATGCATATCGCATCCAAGATTGTATGTCCTGGAACACTTTTCCTGGGCGAAGTTGTAATGGAGCCCTCCAAGGTTGTGCCGTATTTCGGAACCCTGGAGAAGCCTGAATGTCAGATGCTTTATAATGTCACAACCATGGCCAGCACTTGGCACACTGTGGCTACCAAGGATGTCAGGCTCCTTAAGCATCAAATGGGAATTTTGTTCTCACTTCCTAAGGAGTACATCTTCCTCAATTACCTCAGATGTCACGATGATATCGGCTGGGGCCTTGACTATGACTATCTGAAGCAATATGGCGTGCAGCAGGTTAGTCACAAAAAATACCTCAATGATTATCTAAGGGGAGCTCTATATGAGTCCTCATCAAGGGGTGAGCTTTACAACGATGATCCCGCCCTGGGCGATGCAAGGCTCTGCGGAACCACGGCTTCCCTGTGCGGAATTGAGGCTGCGGAATATGAGCAAAACAGCGACAAGCTTTCATGGTCTATCCGTCTGGATATTATGCTGCATGCATTTTTGCTGACACAGAGCGGCATTCCGGTACTGTATAGCGGCGATGAGATCGGACAGCTTAATGACTATGGCTATCACAATGATCCGGTTAAATGTGATGACAGCAGATACCTTCACCGCGGCGATTTTGACTGGGATAGCGCGAAATGCCGAAAGAAACGGGGAACACGTCAGTGGCAGCTTTTTTCAGCGATAACAAAGCTTGTAAAAATCCGAAAACAGCACAAGGTCTTTGACTCGGCTGCCGACGCATGGATCGTGGAAACTCACAATGATAATATTCTTGGAATTGGCAGATATTACGATGGTGAAAAGATGATAGCCCTCTTCAACTTTGGAGACTATGACGCAGTGGCCTACATCAACGAGGAAGGCAACTATAAGAACCTTCTCACCAGAAGAAGATTTGATGCGAAAAACGTAACCGTTCCCGCGCACGATTTTTTGTGGCTTGCATATTAATAGTTTTGGATAATACCAGGGGACGGGGTTAGAAGGCCATTATTGGTCCTCTAACCCCGTCTCTCTATTCCATGTAGGTTTTAAGGGACTCCCAGGCATAGCTGTCCTTGACCTTCTCATCAGCAGGTAGGTCCTCGAAAGGCAGCAATAGGTTGTGTTCACGCTGTGAGTCATTTCTGGTCTTTGCATAACGCCAGTTATTTACAATGTGGAATCTGCACCATCTCTCGTGTTCCAGCTTCCAGAGCTCACTTTTTTCTTCCTTCGTCAGCTTTTCGTATTTAGCATATGCTTCTGAAAAATCATCAGCCCCAAGAAGTCTTAGCTTTATACCTACGTGGTCTGCCACAGCCAGATTTGACTGGCGTTTGAACTCCGAAAGTTCATTCCATAAGGGCGCTCCCACGTTGTTCTTAGCATAATTTCTATGCATCTCCATAGCGGAGGCATTCAGTTTTTCCTTAAGTACCATATCTGCGGTGTATATATCATCGTCTAAGCCAAATGAATACACATCCTTTTCATCGATATTGCAACCAAACAGAATGTGTATCTGGCCCTTTACAACATAATACTTCCTTATGTCGCTGAGATACTGAAGGTTTTTCTCTTCATCATCGTCGCAGAGTATTATTCTGCTGGCATTCTCGATAATTTCATGTTCGCTGTGCCAATTAGAATCATGGAAAAATACGGAATCTCGCGCTTCGTCCTTTTCATTTATTGAGAAATAATCTCCAAGGCAGTAATGCTCACTGCAAAACTCCTCACTATCTCCAAATACGTGATACTGAACGCTCTGTCCAATTCTCACAACATTTCTCGTCAGTGCCTGCTCCAGGAGGTATCTGCCGTGGTGTCCCATTCCGATTATGATGACACTCTCATCCTCTTTGGTATCAAGCGGCTTATCATTCCAATACAGCCTTGCAGTAATCTCGTATCTATTGAATAAAAACAAATTAGCGGGAATAAATTCAGGAACATAATCTGTCATGCAATAGCAGGAAAACGGCAATTCTGCGCCGTTTAGATAGGATTTACAGGTATTTCTGTACTCCTGATAGTTCTCATGATCATTCTCGGTATCCCGGGCAAATATCAGATAAAGTCCGCTCTTATCTGCCTTTTTCTCTATCACCTTATCAAAGCTCCGGTTAAGGATAAGAACTCCGTTATCGACCCTGTCGCATTTGTTTCTAAGGCAGATGAACAGGCCGTTTTCGGACTTCTTAAGATCTCTTATTAGCATTTCCGTATGCTCGTTATACTCGGAAAAAACGTACCATTTTTCACTGCTGTTCATGGTCAGATAAAACAGCGGTAACATATCTGAATTGAAGAACCTTGCAAGGCTGGCTATTATAAAGCCCAACAAGCCCATGCTGCCTAATACAAACAGAACTCCCAGCACTTTTCCAAACAAAGTAACAGGATAAACATCACCATATCCTACGGTGGTCAGCGTGACGATCATGTACCACAATGCATCCTGGAAGGATGTGATCGATGCCTCATCAGCTCCGCTCTCAACAAGAAATAGTATAAAACAGAGTCCCAGCATCGAAGATATGATTCCAACAAAACCCAATTTTTTCTTCATTACCGATTCGCCCCAAATGTTCCGATGTCATAATGTTTTGACATGCAGTATTTATACCTGATTGCATATGTTATTTTATTATATACGAATACGACCTCTTTTTCCATTAAACCTTAAGTCTAACCATTATTTTTTCGAAGGTATTCCTCCTTGGGTATCATCGGAGTTTCAAGTACCATCTTGGTTTCATCAGTTGACACTCCCACAAGCTAAAGCTTGATGGGATTCTTGCTTCAACCACCACGGTTATTGTCACACTCTCCGTAGAGAGCAGTTTTCCCAACGATGTCCACAAGCGTTTGGTTCGGCATAGCCCATGCCTACCTTGTTATTCGTTAAGCCGTCACGCGAAGTGACAGACCCATTTTTAGTATGTTTTTAGCGGCATTACCATCACGATCATGGTATGTACCACAGACAGGACATTCCCATTCTCTAATGCTGAGATTTTTAATATTAAGATTCTTATATCCGCAGCATCCACAAGTCTGACTGCTTGGATAGAATC
>NZ_AUIX01000060.1 GCF_000423925.1 Butyrivibrio sp. VCD2006 | reverse complement strand
AAGGGTGAAGGAACTCCCGGAGATCCGTTTTGGGAGAAGGCAGAAAAACTGCTGTATACAGCACTTATCGGTCTCATATATTATGAGGCTCCTGAAGAGGAGAGGAATTTCAACACTCTTGTTGAGATGATCAATTCCATGGAGATAAGGGAAGATGATGAATCATTTAAAAATGCAGTGGATATCTTGTTTGAAAAACTTGCTGAGAAAAATCCGGATCACTTTGCGGTAAGGCAGTATGCAAAATATCGCCTTGCAGCAGGCAAGACCGCGAAATCCATCCTTGTGAGCTGCGGTGCGAGACTTGCTCCTTTTGATATTCCGCAGGTCAGGGAGATCATGGAATATGATGAGCTGGAGCTTGATACGATTCCTTGGATGTTACTGATAAAGAAGTATTAGCTCCACTGATTAGTATGGACAATGTTAGAACAAAGATTTTTTACCATGATAGAAAGTCGCGCTCTGACTTAATAGCAAATATTGTAAAAATGATAGGTAAGGATTTGGCTATTGAGAAAATGAGTAGAAATGAGATTGTTTTAGTATTACAAACAGATCCAGTCGATCGGGAAAAATCCGAGTTGGAAATTGAGGCGGATATAGATAAGTTGTATAAACTTGAACAGTTTGCATTTGCCGATATTTATGGACTGGTGTGGAAAATTGAAGAAAAATTTGAGAAGGAAGACTGCGAATACTTTCATGACATTCGTTCAGTTGTTTCTTTGATTGATGCTTTGGCATTTAATCATTTGGTGAAAGATAAGATATACCCAGCAGTGACACATCTTGTTGCCTCTTTGAATTCCAAGGGAAATTTTGATGGTTACTTATATGAGGATAATTGGCTTCACTATAGTGCTGACGGAAAAAGTTTTGTGCGCCCAGAAACAAAGCATGCGATTGAACTGGCCAATAATGCAATTCAGTTTTTATTTGCTGGATCTGATGCGTTTTATAGTCATTATGAAAGTATGATAAATAAAAAACATCGTAAGCCACAAGAATTAGATGAGGTGGATTATCTTGAAATCTTCAATAATGCTCATTATTATTTTTCGATGCATGAAAAAATAGAAAAAGATGCGTTTAGTTATTTGATATATTTATTACACGGTAATATTAATGAGGCGAAGAAAGCACTAGAACATTTTGAAAAGGATATAAGGTGCATTGATGATTCAAAAAACTTGGAACGGTGGACATTATACACAGCTTTGGAAAAGAGTATCGAAGGAATTTATTAAGAGAATCATATTGATGCCGAAAAAAGTGTTAGTACATAATAAAATCTTATGTAGCTGATAGTGGAAAGGGTACATAGGCCGTAGTTCTGACGAGGATTGCGGTCTATTTTTTGTGCCCAAAAAGCAGGTGCACATGCAAAGGGCCAATAGAGACAACTGAATATGGAAAAGACAACAAACTATCAACTACGAAAGCCGGGAGCAAAAGAAGCCCCGGCTTTCTGCATACTGCTACGCGAAGCTGTGCGCTGTCATCAAAGATAGAGAGACCGGATGTGAGACAGGTGGCACTCAGGCAGCTGCGAGCTCTGACTATGATAGGCAGATAACGGAAGGATTAGACCAGGACAGACGCAGTAAACATGGCAATTTATGGATGCTTGTCTTATAAATTGCCGGATGATAAAATTATAGGCAACACAGAAAGACAGGGTTAATATGAAAACGGTTTTTGACGAATATAATGAAAACAAGGATGCCATAGCAAATGTTCTTCATGAAGTGGAACAGGAAAAGATGCAGCTAGATATAGAAGTGGGAACTACCATCAATTGTCAGGGCGTGATTGTGGATGTTACCTATGGAGATAAGCATTCAGTTTTCCCACCGCAGGAACTTCTAAAGGACAGAATTTTTACTCATAATCATCCCACCGGAAGATGTTTTTCCAGGCAGGATATAAAGAGTGCAGTATTGGATGGATTGCTTGAGTGCAGGGTTTCTACACCGCAGGGCACGTATTTTTCATTAAAGAGAAAAAGTGATGCAGCTGTGAGCCTGTCATTCATAAATGATGCGTGGAACGCAACAGGTTCTGATGCACTTAGCAACAGGATCATGGAATTGATAAAGTCAGGTGAGATTTTTCCTACAGACCTTACCTGGGACGTAAGAGCCAGAATTGAAAATGATATGATGATCGCATTTCTCAGGGAACATGCATCAGAATATGGATTCATCTATTCTGAAGGAGGTATTTGATATGAGCGGATTTGACGACAGAAGCTTTGATATTGGAGCTGATTTTTATAACAAGCTGGCAAAACAGTATGCAGACCATGAGATATCAGATGAAGAGTTCATGCGTATCAGTAAGGAAATGGGCAACATCATCGAACTTTGTTCAAATGGTGATATTACCGAAGCGGAGTGCAATGAGAGGCTGGATAAGCTTTGCCCCGGCGTCCCAGTTCATGCATGATGTGTCAATTTCATAAGTCTGTGATGTCAGAGGATTCCGAGAATTATTCGGAGTCCTCTTTTTTGATGCCTTGGATCTCTTTATGTGGGGATTGAAATGATGATAACTTTGGAATAGATGTGGCAATATCACAAATCCTGATAAAGTATCACATATTGGGGAATCTTTTTCTGTGTCATAAAAAGTACAATAAAAATGTTCCGGAACAAAGCAATTCTTATAAGAGACTATTTTCATGAAGGGGGAGTGCGATGGGCAGAAAAAGCATTGTTAAGACCTATGGGAATGCAACGATGGAAAAACGTGTTGAGATTATTCTTGATAACTATTCCAATTTTGACTGTATGCTGGATGGATTCGAGAGAAGTCTTTATCTTGTGATTCTCACAGAGCGTGAGGACAAGAGAAATAGTGAGAAATCTGATCTTGGAGTCAGAGTGCAGACTTCAAATATAAGTGATCCAACGGGAAATACAGGAACCAATGAAGCTGAATTAAAAAGGGCAATCCATGTAGGCGACTGGTTGTCTGCTATTCAGGGAACGATAAATCCTGAAAAACATCGCAAGGAGATAGTTACAATACATAGGATGTGAAGAAGTATCTACTTGCAGCTCTGTTCAATGCTTCAAGTACCATGGGAGCCTTTTACCAGGCTGAAGTAAATCATGATATGGCTTATGGGGCGTGCGAGGCATGATATAATTTAAAGAGTGAAATTGAACAAAGGAGCATATGCTGATATGGATCTCTTTGAATATATGGCTGGCAACAGAAAAGAAAAAGAAGCGCCTTTAGCTGCAAGAATGCGTCCACAGACACTTGATGAAGTTGTGGGACAGGAAGATATAATAGGTGAAGACAAGCTGCTTTATCGTGCTATCAAGGCAGACAGACTTAGTTCGATAATCCTGTATGGACCTCCCGGGGTAGGAAAGACAACCCTTGCAAAAGTGATTGCCAATACTACCTCGGCAGACTTCCATCAGGTCAATGCTACGATAGCCGGTAAAAAAGATATGGAGTCTGTAGTTGAAACAGCCAAGAACAATCTGGGTGGATACGGAAGAAAGACAATACTTTTCATAGATGAGATACACAGATTTAACAAGGCTCAGCAGGATTACCTGCTTCCATACGTTGAAGATGGCACACTAATACTGATAGGCGCTACTACTGAGAATCCATACTTTGAAGTGAACGGGGCGCTTATATCAAGGTCAAGGATATTTGAGCTAAAGCCTCTTTCTAAAGATAACATCCTGACTCTCATAAAAAGAGCTTTTAAATCTGACAGGGGTGTAAAGCAGTACAACGCTGAGATAACAGATGAGGCGGCAGACTTCCTTGCGGATATAGCTGATGGTGATGCGAGGGCTGCACTTAATGCAATAGAACTGGCAGTGCTCACCACAAAACCCTCGGCAGATGCAAAGATCCACGTAGACCTTGCAGTAGCTGAGGAGTGCATCCAAAAGAAAGCTATCCGCTATGACAAGACCGGAGATAACCACTATGACACCATAGCAGCATTTATAGAGTCCATGTGTGGATCAGATCCTGATGCAGCGCTTTATTATCTCGGTCGTATGCTTGCTGCAGGTGAAGATGTTAAGTACATTGCAAGGAGAATGCTGGTTGCAGCATCTGAAGAAGTAGGGAATGCTGATCCCATGGCTATATGTGTAGCAGCATCTGCAGCAATAGCAGTTGAACGTGTCGGAATGCCTGAAGGAAGAATCATCCTTGCCCAGGCAGCAACCTATATTGCCTCAGCTCCTAAGTCCAATGCGGCTTATCTCGGAATAGAGAAGGTGTTGCAGACAGTGAGAGAAACCGGAAATCTTCCCATACCTCCATATCTTCAGGATTCCTCATATAAAGGGGCTGCGAAGCTCGGAAGGGGTGTTGGATATAAATATGCTCACAATTATCCCAATCATTGGGTAGAGCAGCAGTACCTTCCGGATGCGATAAAAGACATGACATTTTATGAGCCGAATGATATCGGCCATGAAAAGGATATAAAGGACTATTTCAGAAAAATAGGTAAAGATCCGCAAAGGTATGAATATAAGGATCCTTCTGAAGAGGGTAATCCTGAGAGACCATGGGAATAATACCAAAAGGATTTCGCATGAAGGATGGGCATCATGGAAACATCTGCCTTTATTATCATGAGCTTTTAGCAAAGTGGCGTTTGTCAAGATGAAATAGTTGGGAAGGCTTTAGATATATGTGGATTGTATTTGCACTGTTATCGGCAATATTTGCTGCATTGACATCAATATTGGCTAAGATAGGAATTGAAGGAGTTGATTCTAATCTGGCTACGGCCATTCGAACTGTGGTAGTGGTAGGAATAGCTTGGATTATGGTTTTTATAACTCATGCACAGAACGGTTTATCAACAATCGGTAAAAGAAGCTGGATATTTCTTGTTCTTTCAGGTTTAGCTACGGGTGCTTCGTGGTTATGTTATTACAAAGCATTGCAGATGGGAGAAGCTTCCAAAGTAGTGCCTATAGACAAGCTCAGTGTGGTGATTACGCTGGTGCTTGCATTCGTGTTCCTGCATGAACAGTTTACAGTAAAATCAATCTTAGGATGTATCTTGATTGGAGTCGGAACATTGCTGATGGTAGTATAATATTTCAGGATAATCCAAAAAACTACAAATCGGTTTTTCTGGTTAAAACAGGAGGCGCTTCATGAAATTAAATCGCATTCATCATATTGCGGTGATTTGTTCCGACAAAGACACTGCTCTGAACTTTTACCATAATAAGCTTGGCTTTCGAATTCTGCGAGAGAACTATAGACCGGAACGGGATGATTGGAAGATTGACCTTAAGCTCGATGACAGCGAAATTGAACTTTTTATTATGAAGGATCATCCACTCCGTCCTTCTCCCGAAGCTTACGGATTGCGTCATCTTGCTTTCCGTGTAGATAGTGTAGATGAGACCGTCGCAGAATTGGAGTCTATGGGTATCCCTTGTGAACCGATACGACGGGATGCTTTCACGGGTGAAAAAATGACGTTTTTCCGTGACCCGGACGGGCTTCCTTTGGAAATACATGAGTAAACTACTTGTGACAAATGAGATTGGTCTGGCTGAAGTGTTAGCTAGTTCTCCCGGAAAACAATGCAGAACGACAAATCGGAAATTGGAGGGGTAAACCATGTTAGAAATATTAAAAGCGAGGTTTCAGGATAATAAGAATCTTCATATGGAACTGAGTTGGCTTGACGTGGAGAAACGTTTGCTTGAGCATCCGGGCTCCATGGATGTTTTGAGAAGGATGGAGGAGAGCGGAGGAGAACCGGATACCATCGGCTATGACGAAAAGACGGGAAAGCTAATTTTCTGCGACTGCGCAAAGGAGTCCCCTTCTGGGCGCAGAAGCCTGTGCTATGACGAAAAGGCATTACAGGGGCGTGCTAAAAACCCGCCGTCAGGCAGCGCCGAATGGAAAGCAAAAGAAATCGGCGTTTTGATCATGACGGAGGAACTCTATCGCCGACTGCAAAGTCTCGGGGAATTTGATTTGAAAACGTCAAGTTGGATCACTACGCCGGATGATATTCGCGACAAGGGCGGTGCATTGTTCTGCGAACGACGTTACGGGACGGTTTTCACATTCCATAACGGGGCGGATTCGTACTATTCCGTGCGCGGGTTCAGAGGTTATACGCTTATATAAATTCCTGTTTGTTGGGATGAGCATTATACCGGAATCTTGATGCAAAGTATATTATATTCAGGGGAGCAGGACATTTTTAGAAGTGTCAGAAGACTATAGAAGGGTATGAGCTTTTTTTAATCAGTTTGATAATAGTTTGGACATAAAGTGGCGTAAACATTAGTGTTTTCGCTACTTTTTCTTTTTTGGAAATAAGCCTTTTTTAATCATATTAGCACTCACTATTGACGAGTGCTAATTCTGGTGTTATACTTAAAGTAGAACAAAGGAACAGAGAAGACCGTTAGGACTTAACGTTCCAATGATCTGAACCCTCCGTCCCAATGCTCATATACAAATAAATTGTTTATGTGCAAAGGAGGTAAGCATTATGTTAGCACCTAGTATTTTTGAAGAAAAATTCATGGATGACCTGTTCGGATTCCCGGAATTTAAGGAATTCGACAACATGGAGAAAAAGCTCTACGGAAGAAGAGCCGGCAGGATGATGAAGACCGATGTCAGGGAAAAAGATGACAACTACGAAGTAGAGATCGATCTGCCTGGCTTCAAGAAAGAAGAGATCACTGTAGAACTCAATGATGGCTATCTTACCATCAACGCTGCTAAAGGCCTTGATAAGGATGAGAACGACAAGAAGGGTAAACTCATCAGACAGGAAAGGTACGCAGGATCAATGACAAGGAGCTTCTACATTGGTGAGAATGTTCAGAAAGAGGACATTGAAGCTAACTACAGACACGGAGTTTTAAAACTATCCATCCCTAAAAAGGCAATGGAAAAAGTCCCTGAAAAGAACCTCATAGCCATTGAAGGCTAACAACATAATAATCACGTATCTCCCTCCGATGTTCATCATCACGAATAGCGGAGGGCTTTTTATTTCCCTGGCGGCGAAATATGGGCGTTTATTTCACGTAAAATAGTATTTTTGATGAGAGCGCCTTATCATATAATCATTTCATCAGATATATAAACAAACATTTTATTAATAGAAAATCCAGGAGGTGGAGCTTGTGATGACAATTTTATTCTTTATTCTTTTCTTCATGATCTTCGGTAAACTCGTTGGCTTCGCATTCCGAGCTACATGGGGCATCATGAAAGTAATGCTTTACATTGTATTCCTTCCTGTTATTCTGGTGGGAATGGTAATGGGCGGACTTATCTATATCGCACTTCCAATCCTGTTAATTGTTGGATTGTTGAGCCTTTTAAAGACTGCATGATTAGAGCAATTAAATAAGGGACTAAACAAAGACAGCCACAATTCTACGAAGAATGTGGCTGTCTTTTATGAAAACAGTTTTATCATGGAACATATGGACCTTGCTCCAACAATTCAATCATAAGGTTTTATGGATTATGACTTTATTAACTTCACTGATTCAGGTGAATAATAGCTTCTGACAAATCCAGAGTATTAAGCCGTATTTTGGAAAAACGCTTATCTTTAATCATGCATGTTTTTTGAAATCTTTGGCAAGGCCTGTTTTCTTCTCTTCAAATCTCATAATATTATCATTTTCTATCCTATTAGCCGGTGCATAATTTTCATACTTCTTTTTTTGATGTGGCTGCGATTTCCAAATCTCATCGGCAATAGGGGCCCACTTGAGAGCATAGTCATCACACTTTGCACATAAATGCTCTACACTCTCCTCCGATTCTTCATTTGTGCCATGTGCATTTGATCTTTCCACCATCTCCCTTAGAAGTTTTGGGTTTTCGAGCATCGGACACGGTCTTAAGTGATTTTTATTAAAGGGCTGTCCCTTATGATATTCCATGAAAAGCGGGCTCTTTAGCATTTCCAAAATAGAATTGTCATGTATATTAGTGTTTGAAAAATGGATGAAAACGCAAGGTTCTGCATCTCCGCTTGAGTTAATATGGAAATAATTCCTTCCACCTGCAATACATCCACCTACAGCTTCTCCGTCATTCTGAAAATCCATCGGAAAGAAGCCTGTATCACATTCGTTTGAGCGAATCCATCTGATACGTTCTATCATCAGCTTTCTCTGCTCTACAGTAGGCATCAGCTCCGGTACCGCATTATTTCCAACCGGCATATAGTGGAAGAAAAAGCCAAATCTCGCGCCTTTTTCTGCAATATACTTTATAAATTCAGGATTTGTCACGGCTTCAATATTATTTCTTGTATAGCAAATAGATGTCCCAAAGAGAATCCCGTATTTTTTGAAAAGAGACATTGCATTCATCACTGCATCATAATGACCGATTCCTCTTCTTGCATCATTAGTTTCAGGTGTCCCCTCTATGGAAAGCATGAATGTAATATTTCCCAGCCGTACAACCTCTTTACAAAAATCATCATCCACAAGAGTTGAATTACTATATATTCCGAACTGCACATCATTATGCTTTTCTGCAAGCTTAAGTATATCTGCCTTCCTGACAAGGGGCTCTCCACCTGTCATCATATAGAGATACACGCCCAGCTCTTTTCCCTGAGTTACTATCTTATCCATATCGGCAAAAGACAAATTGTTCTTTGGTCCATAAGTGCCTGACCAGCATCCTTCACAGTGCATATTGCAGGCAGAAGTAGGATCAAAAAGTATAAGCCATGGTATGTTACAGCCGTATTTTTCCCTGTTCTTCCGTATAGTCTTTGTTCCCCTGAAGAAAGCCTCGTACCCCAGATTGAGCATGGTCATTTTGGCTACATGCGGATCAGTTTCATCCAATACTCTGTTTATAAAGTTTACCCAGCGGTTATCCGGATCCTTAAATGCACGTCTAACAGCTTCCAGTTTTTCAGGATCAGCAGCCTTCTTTCCCCAAAAGCGTTCTGCTTCATCAACGAGCTTTAAGTATGTTTTGGTGCGGTCATCAGTCTTATCAAGATGGCCAAGGAATTTGTCTATCAGGACACTAAAAGCTTGTCTTTGCGCTGCATGTGAAATATTTGTAAATGTGTTCATATCGTCTCCCAGTATTTTTATGTATATTGACAAAACATCTACCTGATAATACATTTATACCATCTATACAAATGTCAAACAATATGTTGTGCGTATTTGATACACAATTTCACAAAATGTAGTGACAATACAAATGGAGGCCAAAATGTCCACAGAGCTTGAAAAAAGAAATATACGAAGAATGTCAAATAAGGAGTCCAACAGAATTACTAAAGAATGCATCTGTGATGCGCTGATCGGATTGATGAAAGAGCATCCGTACAAAGATATAAATATGACCATGATAATAAAAAAATCAGGAGCTTCAAGAGCTTCTGTCTACAGAAATTATCCTTCAAAAGAGGCTATCATTCAGGACATTACAAAAAACATAACTGACGAGCTCAGCGCTTCTCTGACAGGAGTGTTGCATAAAAGTAACACATATGAGTGGTTTTTAAAGGTGTTTTCAAGGCTGCACTCCGATAAAGACATGTGTGTACTTATCCGTAATTCAAATATCTCTTTTACGGATATGTTCTATAATGCCTTGTGTATTGCCTCAGACAGCGAATACGCTTCCCAACATGAATACATTGCCAGAGGTATTGCTGCCGGCTTATGGGAAGTGTCGCTGACATGGATAAAAAACGGCATGAAAGAATCTCCTGAATATATGGCAAGGGTATGCTCAGAAACCTTAAGATTGGAATGAAAATTACTTAACGAAACATCCAAAAGTTTTATTCAAGAGACAAAATCTGAAAAGCTTGTCCCATCCGGAAACAAATCCTGATCTGAACCATCTTCAATATGTAGAACAGCATCTGCTTCTAAACCATATGATGACAGTAAATGATGTAAGTAAAATGACGGGAGTGAGTATACGCACACTGCATTATTACGACGAGATTGGACTCTTAAAGCCGGAGAAATACACCGATTCTGACTACAGGCTGTATGACGATGCAGCTCTGGAAAAGTTGCAGCAGATTTTACTGTTCAGGGAGCTGGAATTTCCGCTAAATGACATAAAGGAAATAGTTAACAGATCTGACTTTGACAAGACAAAAGCATTGGAACAGCAGATAGAACTTCTGGAACTTAAGAAGGAGCACATTGAGAATCTGCTGAACATGTGCAAATACCTTAAAGTGAGAGGAGTGAGGAAATTGAATTTTTCAGCATTTGATACAAGTAAGCTTGATGAATACGCAAAAAAGGCCAAAGAACAGTGGGGAGATACTCCTGCTTATAAAGAATATGCCGAAAAAAGCAAGAACTGGACAAAAGAATATGAGAGCGGCCTGATGGCTGACTTTACTAAGCTTTTTGAAGAGTTTGGTACTATGAAGGGAATGGATCCGGCATCCGAAGAGGTCCAGGCTCAGGTAAAGAAAGTACAGGATTTCATTACGGAGCATATGTACACATGCACTGATGATATTCTTTATGGCCTTGGAACAGGCTATGTAGGCGGCGGAGAGTTGTCCCAGAATATTGAAAAGATGGGCGGTGAAGGAACTTCAGAGTTTATCTTCCAGGCAATTAAGATCTATTGCGGAAAATGATCACAACAAAACACGATTTTGAAGTCATCTGGCGGATACTGTCAGATGGCTTTTTTTATTATTTGAAAACGGATATAGTAGAAGATATATTCCAGGTTTTATTGTCGATGACAAATCGTAATTTTTAGAGGGAATAATGGATTTTTTTAATACAGATTTTTTAAATAATAATTTTATTAAGCTTGAGCTTGAAAAGTTTACAGAGGCTGATGCCGTTAAAAAATGGGTGCCTGCCTACCATTTCTTCATTTGTGACGCACACGATAATCGAATGGGTAAATGTTGTTTGAGAATTGGCGACAATGAGAACTCTTATTTCGGTGGTCATATTGGTTATGAAATAGATGGACCATACAGGGGTCATCATTACGCAGCCCAAGCTTGTGAGTTATTATTCTCATTGGCTAAAAAGCATGAAATGTCTCGTGTTCTCATAACATGCAATCCAGATAACATTGCGTCTAGAAAAACATGTGAGTATTTAAAGGGAAATCTTCTTGAAATTGCAAAGCTTCCTGAAGATAATGACATGCGTATATTAAAAGGCGAAACTGAAAAATGTATATTTGAGTTTAAGTTATAACTTTCAGGATAATGAAATAAGCAAATCGGTTTTTCTGGTTAAAACAGGAGGCGCCTCATGAAATTAAATCGCATTCATCATATTGCGGTGATTTGTTCCGACAAAGACACTGCTCTGAACTTTTACCATAATAAGCTTGGCTTTCGAATT
>NZ_AUIX01000059.1 GCF_000423925.1 Butyrivibrio sp. VCD2006 | reverse complement strand
AGATTTAACAAGCTTTGACCGAAGTCTCTGCAGCGTTAAATCTCCGTTCGACTTGCATGTGTTAGGCACGCCGCCAGCGTTCATCCTGAGCCAGGATCGAACTCTCACGTTTAAATGTATCTTATCGCCAAAAGCGATCAGATCGTTCGTCTGACCAGAACTTAAGCTTGGCTTTTGTTCTGTCCGTTTTACCTTTAGTTAGGTTGTTTTGTTCTCTGAATATTCTTTTTGGAATTTTCAGGGTTGCATTACTATTTTATTGTCAAAGTGCTTTGTGCTGCTTGGCTTGTCGCTCGCAGCTCAGTTAGAATATCATCCTAAAAGAACAAAGTCAACACTATTTTTAAAATTTTTTTAGAAATTTAATTTTAACGCCGAAATATCTACCTGTTTTTGATGCTATCGTTCCCATTTAGTGCTCATAAATACTGGGTTTGCGGCGTTTTTTCAAAATAGCAGTTCCTTTAGAAAATTTCCTCTTAAAAGTGTTATCATTAAAGTAGTGAACAAATCATCAAAAGTATAAGCAATGAACAATTCATCATCATATATTATGAAGGAGATCTGTCTTGAGCAAAAATATACTTATTATTAACACAGGCGGAACACTTTCTTCTGTAATGAAGGAAAGCGGATTGGCACCGGGGCTTACTACTATTGATATGAAGAAGGAGCTTCACATTGTGTCAGGAGATACCAATCTTGAAATCGAAGACTTCTGTTCTCTTGATAGTGCCAACATTTTTCCTGAAGACTGGGCTAGTCTGGCATCCCGTATAAGTCAGGTCAGAAACGATTATGATGGCGTGGTCGTGATCCATGGTACAGATACTCTCGCCTACACTTCGTCCATGCTCTCCTTTATGCTACAGAATATTAATATTCCTGTTGTTATTACCGGTTCACAGCTTTCTATAAAAAATCCTGTCGCAGATGCTATGGAGAATTGCCGGTGTGCTATTCATATGGCTGCGAGCGGGATTCCCGGCGTATTCGTAGCATTTAATAGGAAAGTAATGCTGGGATGCCGCGCTTCTAAGGTCAGATCTCTTAGCTTTGATGCCTTTGAGAGTATTAATTATCCCAATGTGGCAACCATCAGCTCTCTTGGAATGAGGATTGATGAAAAGGCTATTCCTGCGCGCAGCGGCGTTTTTCATCTTGCGGACTCCTATTCAACAGAGGTCTGTATGATAAAAATGTTCCCGGGTATTCACAGCAGTTTTCTTGAATCGCTTGTGGATCAGGGCTATAAGGGCTTATATATTGAAGCCTACGGTATCGGTGGCATGCCTTTTGTCAAGCACGATATAATCAGCACCTTGGAAAAGCTCATTGCATCAGGGATGACTATTGTTGTAGGGACACAGTGTCCTTACGAAGGGTCCAAGATGGATGTTTATGAGACCGGGCGCCGCGCATTGGAGATTGGCGTGCTGCAAGCTCATGATATGACAAGTGAAGCGGCTCTTACGAAGCTTATGTGGATTCTTGGAATGACACACGATACTAAGGAAATCCGCGAATATTTCTCGCTGAATATTGCAGGAGAGCTATCAGAAACCTATCTTTAATTCATCGAGTTTCTGAAATAATCGGCCCAGCTACCAAATCTGTTTCGGCGATTGAAAGCAATCTACTGAAGCAGTATTAAATATGAATGCCTGCAAAGCCAACAAATGCCAGTACTATAATCAGTATCGCTACTGCGAATACTTCAACTTTTGTAGCAAATTCCTCTCTCATGACTACCTCCTTTCGGAAAGCGCACCATTAACAATTTGTTAGTTCATTTCCTAAATCAAGGATACGTCATGGTGAATCACATAATTATCACATTGCTATCAGTCTCAGAAAAAGCATCATCAACCAGACATCGTAAGCCAAGGCTTTTGGATGTCTGATTTTTTTATCTCAAAGCCCCATACTGAAAAAACGAACTAAAATTTCAAAGATTTGGCCATAAAAAGATATAAAAAAACATTTAAAAATGCCCTAAAGTAATCCTACCCACCCAACGATATAATGTGTGTAAGCGAAAAAGAACATTCAAAAATGGCCAATATGAATGAAACAAAAAAATGATTTAACGGAGGATTTTAACTAATGTACAGATATGAACTGTTTCTTTCAAACGATGTAGAAGGTAAGAAAATTCACTTTGTTCAGACAAACCATAAGGTTGATAATCTCGATAAATGGCTTAGAAAGCTTGTAAAAGAGAATACTATCTCAAAGGATATTGCAGATGCAGTTACTTTTGTTTGGTAATAGATAAATATATGATGAGTGGTGAAGATTCCGAAAGGAATCTTCTTTTATTTTGTAACTAAAAACATGATCGTATTAAATATATACATTTCAAATGGTAATATATTCAGAAGGCGCAGCATTTCTGCTACGCCTTTTATTATAAGTAAAGTTTCTTTATTTTCCTCTGAGTTCCATCAGATTAGGTCCTTTTCCTGCAAGCATGTCAGTTACACGTTTTCCTATAAGAGTAGTATATATAGGATGTGTGAGAATGTAGAACTGGTCCTCTTCTATTGCGTTGAAAACTCTCATTCCAACTGAATCTATCGGCATACCTGTGACGATAACCTGCTCTGCGATCTTCTGGCCCATTGCAAATTCAGGGCTTGTGTAGTACGGATCGGAGGCGTCTTTGTACTGCTCGGGGCGGTGTCTTTCAGCGTGATGAAGGTCTGTCTGCACGAATCCGGGGCAGTATATACTTATTGCAATGTCTGCACCTTTAGCCTGGAGGTCGTAGCTTACACTTTCAGAAAGCGCAACGGCTGCATGCTTGGTTGCATGATAAGCGGGCATTCCGTTTGAGGTTATAAGTCCTGCTACTGAGCAGGTGTTTACGATGTTGCAGTGTGTGCCCTGCTTCATCATGATAGGAATTACCTTGTGCATGAAGTAAACATGGCTGAGGAAGTTGGCGTGAGTGATCCATTCCCAGTCACGTACAGGTGTATCCCAGATATCTCCCGGAACTACGACACCTGCATTATTCATAAGAAGATCGATTGCTCCGAATTTTTCAATAACTTCGTCAACGGCTCTCTCGCAGTCTTCTACCTTGGTTACATCTGCCTGAATGGTGATTATCTCGGCAGCGCCAAGCTCTTTTGCTTCAAGAGCTGCTGCTTCGACTTCTTCTTTTTCAATATCAAGGGCCACGATACGCATGCCTCTTCTGGATGCTTCTTTTAAAAACTCTTTTCCAAAACCATTAGCAGCACCGGTAATCAGTGCAACTTTATTCTTGAATTCTTTCATCTGAAAACCTCCCCTTACAGTGTTGATGCTCTGCCGAGTGCATCTGTTGTAGCTTCCGCAATTCTTCCGGGGAAGTTTGCATCGCCGAGTACTATTACATTGTCAAAGTTCTCTTCAAACTGTGCCGATACATCGTTTGATCTGACGCCAAGCGCAAGAACAACGGTAGCAGCGGGAATTTTGGTCATCTGTCTTGTTACGGTATTCATGACAACAACTGAGTCAACATCTGCGGACATGAATTGCTGTCTTGTCATGACATTGACACCAAGTTTTCCGAATCTTATGGTGAAATCTGCTATTACGGAACGATAGAGGCCTCTTCCGATATCCTTGGTCATTTCTACAAGAGTAACCTTGTTTCCACCTCTTGTCGCGATGGTTTCTGCTGTCTCCATTCCGGTAACACCGCCGCCGATTACTACAACGTCGCCTGTTACTTCCTTTTTGCCTGTGAGGTATTCTTCTGCAGTGATAACGTTTGCGCCATCAACTCCGGGGAGCTTGGGAACAATGGGAGTTCCGCCGGTTGCTACGAAAACTGCAACAGGATCGATTGCCTTAACAGCGTCAACGGTTCCTTCCGTGTTCAGTTTTACTTCTATATTATTCTTATTAATTCTGCAGATAAGGGAATCAAGGTAAGCCTGGAGTTTTTCCTTCATAATAGGCTTGGTTGCAATATTAAGCTGTCCGCCAAGGGCATCAGCTTTTTCAAAAATAACAGGCTCAAAGCCTCTCTCCTTGAGTGTAAGTGCGGAAACCATTCCTGCAGGGCCACCGCCGATAATTGCTACCTTTCTGCCATCGCCTGTCTTCTTAACGCAGCCGTAGTCTACTTCTCTGCCGCACTTGGGGTTAACGGCACACTTGATGTGTCCACCGTCAGAGAGCGCTGTGAAGCAGTAGAGACAGCCGATACACTTGTTGATCTCATCGCCTCTGCCCTCTTTTGCCTTGTTTGCCCACTCGGGATCGGCAAGGTGTGCTCTTCCGAGTGCGATATAATCGCATACATCCTCCTCGAGAAGTGCCTCTGCAACTTCGGGATCCTTGATGTTATTGGTGGCAATTACGGGTATTTTCACATTTTTCTTGATTGCCGATGCAAGATGCTTCTTCCAGCCCTGAGGATAGGATGAGGGCTCGATGATGGTGGTTGCTGATTCATAAATACCGCTTGAAACGTTGATGCAATCTATGCCGAAGCTCTCAAGAGTTCTTGCTATCTTGATGGTGTCTTCGAGCTTTAAGCCACCCTCAACGAATTCGTCAGCGGAGATTCTCACGGAAATCAGGAATCTGGGGCCACACATATATCTTATGCCTGTGATGATCTCTTCCATGATTCTGATTCTGTTATCGAAAGAGCCGCCATATCTGTCTGTTCTTTTATTGGTATATGGTGAGAGGAATTCGTTTAAAAGATATCCATGCGCTGCATGGAGCTCAATTCCGTCCATTCCGGCTTTTTGACAGATTACCGCACCTTTTATGAAATTCTTTACAAGCGCAGAGCATTCTTCAGTTGTCATCTCCCTTGGCATTTCCTTAGTAACCTTGCACATAACAGGTGAGGGAGCAACAATCTGTCTTCCGCCTATCATTGATGATTTATTCTCTCTTCCGGGGTGCTGGAGCTGAACAAGAATCTTGGTGCCATATTTGTGCACGCGCTCAGCAAGTCTCTCAAGATGCGGAACATGTCTGGAATCTGTAGCGCCAAGCTGGTTAGGTGTTCCTATTCCCTCTACCTCGTCCACTCTTGTTATCTCTGTGATGATGAGGCCTACTCCGCCCTTGGCACGCTCCTCATAGTATCTGATGATGTGCTCGTTTGCTTCACCGGTAGGATCTGCCAGCGATACTCCCATCGCAGGCATTACAGTGCGGTTCTTAATACGCACTCCCCCTATACGCCCGCTTTTAAACAATTTTTCGTAAGCCATAAGTACCTCCTTTATAAATGATTGCCATTTTATATTGTGCATAGACCACAATATTGTTTCTGATTTTTATTGCCTCTGTGATAATCAGATAATATAATAATTCTACTGGTCTTTGAGAAATTTGGTCTAGATTTTGCATGCATAAAAAGAATAGATATGATTGTGCTTCATGCACAATGTGATTTGGAGATAAAATATGAACTTTACTGAGATTGCGAAAATCATGGAAAAGAGCTGCGATTGCAGCGTAAATATTGGGAAAGAAAATCCGGAGATTACTCATTTTTCATTCTTGTCCGGAGGCGAGCAGCCAAATGACACATCCTGCCTCTATATAGGCGACATAGATGTTAAGAACCTTAGAGATACCGAAAGAATTCCCTGCCTTCTCACAACTACAAAAGGGGTTCCTTGTCATGTTTCATACATTTACACGTCAAAAAAAGAGCTGATGAATTGCATGAACGTTCTCACTTCGGCCTTTTTCAGATCCAATGATAATGAGAGCAGATTCAGACACCTTAAGGGTCTGGCCAAGGAGAACGTTTCCATATCGGAGCTGATAAACAAATCCGCTCTTTTCCTGGACAGATCAATGGTTCTTACGGATCTTGGTTTTAAGGTTCTTGAGCATTCAACATCCGTGTCAATAACGGACCCGCTGTGGCAGAGATATATTGAAAAAGGTTCCTGCACCTTTGAATTTATAAATGCCATGAATGAGCTTATGCCTGCCCAGAGTCTTCCCAAAACTTCCGCCTGTTTTCAGGTGACATGCACAAGCTCCACCGAGGAAAAGCTCTGTTCTCAGCTCTTTATCGGAAACAGACCGGTGGCATACCTTGTTCTTCTTGATAATAACAGGGGACTGACAGCATTCCACAGAGAATATCTGCCTAAAATAAGTGAGTTTCTGTCAGCTTTTATCAGCATGCACAATACTTATCCGGATATTTCCAAAAATGATACGGAGTTTTATATAAAGCTTCTTGATGGGTCTGAAGAAGAGATTAATAAAATCTCAGAATCTAAAGCTGCTCTCGCGAAGCATACTTTTTGCATGGTATTGAAGGCAATACACCATTCGAGGCATGAGTTGTTTTTCATAAAAAGAACGCTGGATGGGTTGATTCCGGGAAATGTTATATTTATATATAGAGAACTTATTGTCGTAATATCGTCCGATAGTGGGATTATCGATAGTATAGAGAATAACGAGGAAGTACTTAAGAATGTCTCGGAAATAGGGATAAGCGCAGAGTTTAACTCGGTTGCACTTTTCCCGGAAAATTTCCAGTTGGCGCAGGAGGCCTGCCGGATCGGAAAGCAGATCGGAGCCTCATCAAAGGTGCACCGCTATGAAAATTACAGATTTTTGCATCTTCTTAATCATGTATCTGACGTAGGCTTGCTTAAATCCTACATTCACCCTGCTCTTTACAGGCTTCATCATTATGATTTGGAGCATGATTCCGAGCTTGTTGAAACGCTAAAGGTATTTCTCAGGGTGTCATGTTCCGTGAAGGACGCATCTGACGCGCTGTTTCTTCACAGAAACACGCTGAACTACAGAATGTCAAAGATAACTGAGCTCACGGGACTTGATCTGAATGATGCTGAAACCGTGTTCAGGCTGCAGTGCTCGTATCAGATAAATGGGATATTACATCTGTTTTGAGATTTTCAACCTTCTGTTTCGTTTACCATATCCCAAAACTTGGCTGCAACTTTTGAAAGATCACGCTCCGCGCTTTTCACCAGGACATAGCCTGTGGAAACATCGGGATTTTTAATGCGCTTGATCACAACGCCCTTGCTTACATATTTGGCGGCAGAAGCAGGATATATGGCGATTCCAACCCCCTTTGCAGTCAGTTCATAAGCATTTAGCATGTGCGCTATGCGGCAGATGATTTTGGGCTGGCAGTTTAAAGGCGCGAACCAGTTCTCAATCTCTTTTCTTCTGGATCTGCGGGAAGGGATGATGAGTTCGTATGGTGCCAGCTTTTTGAGGTCTATTGAATCGCCTTTTTCTTTGGATAGCGGATGGTCCTTCGGAATTATGGCAACCCAGGGTTCACTGTATATGAGGCGTCCGTCAAGTCCCTCCTCATCGTAGGGCAGAGTTATGACTCCAATCTCGTTAAGTCCCGAGAGGACTCTCTTTATTACATCATCGGAATTTCCATTCCAGACTTCGTATTCCACCAGAGGATATTTTTCCTTGAAGTCCTTTATCCAGCTTGCAAATAGCTCGGGAGCGTGTCCTTCTACGGTTGCAAGATATAGTCTGCCTGTAAGGCCCTCCTGCATTCTGCTGATGTCTTCAATTGACTGGTCGGAGAGCTGCTTGATGCGCCTTGCATATTGAAGGAAGCGCTCTCCTGACTCGGTGAGCGCGAGGCCTCTTGATTTGCGTACGAAGAGCTTTGTGTTCAGTTCCTCCTCGAGGTCTCGTATCTGACGGCTGAGGGGTGGCTGCGCGATAAGAAGCTTTTCAGCGGCCTTTGTGAAGCTGCCCTCTTCGGCTACGGTTAGGAAATATCTGATGTGACGAAGTTCCATGAGTTGGTCTCCTTATGTGATGAACGGCTGGGGGTGGATTAGTGTCCAATTTTTGGGGCACTTATTGGATATACCTTTTGGGTATATCTCTCCTATCATTATATGTATTATGCAAGAACAGAACAAGGTGTTATTATTTAATCATCAAAGAAATATACAGTAATCGCTTAGATAAAACACATAAATAATCATCATATTTTTGAAAAGGAGGGCTTTGGTAATGAAGAAACTTTTTGAAATGATTGAGGAAATGCTTGAGGAAATCTATTCTATAGAACACTTTGTTTCATGATTGTTTGATAGTTCGAGGAGATGGCTAAACGCCATCTCCTTTTTTGTTTAATAGAAGGATGTTCGTTGCGGGGATTTCGCATATGAAATTTGATTCAGATAGGGTTCAAACAAGCCTTTATATGCCAGAAATAGCAGTCAATAAGCGCTTTGGCAACAAAATAGAATTCATCTTCTTGATTTGTTGTCACTTAAGTGAACCATTTAATGAGGGAGGCAACAAATAGAGATTTAGGAAACAATTTTGTTGCTCTATTTTTTTTGATGTTCCACAAATTCTATTCTTAGAAGAATTCTTGTTGCTCCAAGATTTTTGAAAAATCATAGATTTAAGATAATTGGCAATAAGAATCCCTGGATTTGTCCTATTTGTTGCCAATGCATTTTTTATCAAACTGCAAGTGACAACAAATTTTGAATATCCGGATTGATTTATTGCACATTCATTTTTATCAGGCACAAATCAGCAACAAATATAGCATTTATAGATTTACTTGTTGCTAATTCATTTATCAAACAGCAAACTACATCAAATGTAGCATTTGGGGATTCATTTATTATTAGAAGTACCACTGAAAAGATTAGGGCAAGGCTATAAAAGAATGCTTTTCTTTCATAAGCAAATAACAACACTAATCAAGCAATATTTAAGTATAAACAAACCCTGAGATATAAGATAATAATTTGAGGAATTCAATTGGTAAATTTTGCAAGAATCATACATTTACAGTATTGCTCAGGTCACTATATGTAATTAAATACTCAACAAATGTTTATGATATTTAGGTCCTGAAAAACATATCTACGGAGGAATTATGAATTTAAAAACCGCCTTTGAACCATATTTTAAGATTGGTGCTGCGATTTCAAGATGGAATCTGCACACCGAAGCACACATGAAGCTGCTTACTGAGCAGTTTAACAGCTTCACCTGTGAAAACGACATGAAGCCCATGTTCTATCTTGATAAAGATGCTAACAAATCAGATCCCGAGAAGTATAATCTCGCACCGGCTCTGACTTTCGAGCATGCTATACCTTATCTTGAATTTGCTAAGGCACAGAGTATAGCTATGCGCGGACATACTCTGGTGTGGCACAACCAGACGCCCAAGTGGTTTTTCTGCGAGAAGTACAATGAAAACTGCCCGTTTACGGACAGGGAAACTATTCTTGCAAGACTTGAAAGCTATATTCACGGGGTTCTTGATTTCGTGCAGACAAACTATCCTGGCGTTATCTATGCCTGGGATGTAGTCAACGAGATTGTTGATGAGGGTGATTTCAGAAAATCAATCTGGACAAAGACCGTGGGGAACGATTTTTTCATAAAGGCATTCGAATATGCCAGAAAATATGCGGCTCCCGGGGTTGATCTTTTTTACAATGATTATGAGACAGCGGAGGTCTGGAAGAGAGACTTCATTATAAAGAATGTGCTGACTCCGCTTATTGATAAAAAGCTTGTGGATGGAATGGGCATGCAGTCTCATCTTCTGATGGACCACCCGGACCTCAACGATTACCGCACAGCACTTGAAATGTATGGAGCGCTTGGCCTTAAGATCAACATTACTGAGCTTGATATGCACAACGCTGATCCAAGCGAGGAGTCGCAGCATAAGCTTGCGCTCAGATATGCTGAGTTTTTCAGAATTTACCTTGATGCGAAAAAGTCAGGAAAGGCGAATATCACAAGTGTGACCTTCTGGAATCTTCTTGATGAAAACAGCTGGCTGTCGGGATTCCGCAGAGAGACAAGCTATCCTCTTCTGTTCCGCGGAAAATGTGAGGCAAAAGAGGCTTATTATGCGGTGCTTAAGGAAGCAGTCAAGGATTCTGAAATTGACAAGTGGGAGCCTGATTACGCAGATGATGAGTTTTTGGTGAAGGGCATGCCAGAGCCTCCCATGAAGAGATTTCGAGAGAATATCTGGAATGAGGGAGAATACAACTACGCTGCATCCTACGGTTTTACGCCAAATGTTTTTGCATATCTTCATAATGATGATGAAAAGCGTGACTGCATGATTGTTGTGCCGGGCGGCGGTTATTGTATGCTTACGCCTCACGAGGGCGAGCTTCCGGCTATGGAGTTCTTTGAGCGTGGAATGAACGTATTTGTGCTTTGCTACACCACGGATATCACCATGTCTGTACCGCTTAAGAAGCAGCCCTTGAACGACATTTCCCGCGCAGTCAGATTTATCAGGAAAAATGCTGAGAAATACAACATCGATGGCAAGAAACTGTTTGTTTGCGGTTTTTCAGCAGGAGCCCATGTATGTGGTAGTCTTACGGTTCACTTCGATGATATAGTAGATGTAGATCCGGAGCTTAACAAATTCTCGAACAAGCCCGATGGCGTGATACTCTCCTATCCGGTAATAACTACAGGTGAGTTCACTCACAAGGATTCAATCCGCGCGCTGCTTGGAGACGAGGCAACTGCGGAGGAGCTTGAATACTTCTCATTGGAGAAGCAGGTTTCCGAAAATACTCCGCCCTGCTTTGTATGGCAGAATCAGACGGACGATCTTGTTCCGGTTGAAAACAGCTATTTGTTCGCCATGGCTCTCCGCGAGAAAAAGGTGCCATTTGCTCACTATGTGTTCCCTGCGGGATTCCACGGTCTTTCTATTGCAAATGATACTTATTTCAAGGGCTGGTCCGGCGGTGAATTCACAATGGAGCAGACTATGCGCGCCGCTTTTTCAGTAAAAGACGGAAAGGGCGTAAATGTTTCTGAAAAGCGCCGCGAGGAGCTGATAGCGCAGTTCTTTGGCGGTAATGAATTTGAAGGCTTTGGAATTGATGAGAGTTTAAAGGAAGATGTTGGACTTTTGCCAGAGCTGATTTGGGCCTGGCTTAAGCGAATTTAATGTGTGTAATTCTCGCTAAGGCGAAAGCCGGCTGATATTTTTGCAGGTTCATCCGGTGACGCCCGCGGGGCATTAGATTGGGGGTGCTTATGGGAAAGAAGATTTTGTCACTTAAAAAGGCTGTTTTTGTAGCGGTTTTCATGGTGGTTTTTGCAGGATTCCTTGGTATTTTACTGCCAAATGGCATTACTGCATCTGCTAAGGGCTCCAAGGCTGCCGATGCCATTGATGCAAAAACCAAACTGAGCGTTGCCGCAAAGGGCATTTACAGCAATTGGGAAGGTGTCTCGAATGTGTCGGAATTCACTGACGCAGAAGGGAACTATTGCTACGCTTTTTACAAGGGAAAGCTTATCACCATTATAAAAAACAAGAAAGGCAAGGCAAAATCCAGGATCAAGATAAGGATGCAGTATCCGATTTTTGGCGCTGTCACCTGTGATCCCGATGGCTACTTCTATGTTGTTACAGGAAGGAAAAATTCCAACGGTGTGGATATGAAAAAGAACACAGTTTTCATATCAAAGTATTCACCCACAGGAAGTCTCATAGCAACGATTGGTGACAACGGATCCGGCTGCTTTAAGGCTCGCTACAGCTCTTACTATGGCTACTCCGAAATGTACGAAGACAATGACAGTAATACAAAGGTTCCTTTCGATGCGGGAAACTGCGACATTGCGGTTAATGGCAACTATATCGCTGTCAATTATGCACGAGGTATGTATAACGGTCATCAGAGCAACACTGCGATAATCCTGAATCGTCATACAATGCAATTCGTACAGCTTGATCGTTATTACAATTCGCATTCCTTTGCGCAAAGAGCTATTCCCTATCAGGATGGTTTTATTCTCGCCAGCGAGGGCGATGCCTATAACAGATCATTTTCAGTGGCCTTCGTCACACCCACAGAGGAGGTTGTTCCGGAAGAAGAAATGCCAAAGGATGAATCCTGGTATTTTTCCTATAATACTCCTCCTTATGCATATACTCCGCTCCCGGAGGCCAAGCAGCAATATACATCTGATCATTATTCCCGCACCAACAGCTATGACATTTTTCATTTCTGGCTGCAAAAGAATGCGAGTTCAAATATGTTCCTGGTCAACAATAATTTTGCACACATGGGCGGAATTGCTGTAGCTGACAACAACCATGTGGCTCTTGTAGGAACCTCCGTGAAGGCTTTGAATAAAAAGGCCGCCAAGCAAAAAGAATGCCTTTTTATCCAGATTTTTGATCCCACTACTGACATAACGAAGCCCACAGGCTATGCAATAAGCGACACACGATCAGGAAAAAGCGGGATAATGGGTACCGAAGATGTAACAGACTACGGCATAAAGTGGCTGACAAACGGCAAGTTCAATGTGTCAAATCCACAGGTTGTAGCTGATCACAAGGGTCGCTTCGTGATTCTCTTTGAGAAATACGCAGGCTACAGCTTCCAGGGCGTGTACTATCTGATTGTGAATCCGGATGGAAGTATCGCCAAGAAGATCACCAAATTCCCTGTATCAGCCCGCCTCAATCCCTGCGAAACACCAAAGCTTTCAGGGAAATGCATCTACTGGACAGGAAATAAGCCGGGATCGTCCAGTTTGTATACATTTAAGCTGAAGATAAAATAACGAGTTCATAAAATTTACTACCTGTAGATTCCAGAAGAGGCCAAGGCTTAGTAAGCTTTCGGATATAGGAAGTCTGCAACATAACAAAGAGCACTCTGCATGTAGAAATTGCAGAGTGCTCTATTTATTACAAATTACCGGTATGCCGGCTCAAATTTGATAAAGTTTATTTCTTGATCTTCACTTTCTTTGCTTTGCACCATTCGCCATATACCTTATCACCCTTGGAATCAACTGCATAAGCTCTGATTCTGAAGTAGTATGTCTTGCCCTTCTTAAGCTTCTTGATTGTAGCTGATTTAGAGGTTGCGGATTTCACTTCTTTGGTCTTTCTGGTCTTGGTGAACTTTTTATTGAGTGCATACTCTATTTCATAACCATTTACGCCATCAAGCTTATTCCATTTAACAACAGTTGTTTTCGCCTTGGTGTTCTTTACTGAACCGAGTTTAACCTTTGCAGGAGGCACTACAGTAACCGTAGGCGTCCCAACAGTCGGTGCAGGTGTTGCAGGAGTATCAGCGGGAGTTGTTGGTGTTTCACCAGGCGTTGTGGGAATATTCTCTGTAGGTGTCTCAGCAGGTGTTGTGGGAGTTTCCTCCTGTGTTGCAGGAGTTTCCTCAGGCGCTGTTACTGTTACCAGACATGTTGCTGTTTTTCCTCCATCAATAGTCTTAACAGTTACGGTTGCACTGCCCGCATTATTGGCTGTTACAAGACCTGTATCACTTACAGTAACAAATGATGCAGAACTGCTTGACCATTGAACTTCCTTATTTGTAGCATCGTTTGGCATAACGCTTGCTACAAGCTGATAGGTTTCACCAATTTTCAGTTCGATAGATGACTGATTGAGCGATACACTTGTAACGTTCTTCTCAGCAGGCTGCTCCGGTTCAGGCTCGGGTTCTTCCTCTTCCTTAACCTTCCAGTGCGCATAAATTGTGAAGTTATCATAAAATTCAGAAACAGTATCCTCAGTAATCTGATCACCACCTGTTTTCTCAGTAAACCATCCTTCAAAATCCTTACCACTCATAGTGGGAATCGGTAACTGTCCGAATTTGTCTCCTGAAGTAACGAGTGCAGATTTGTCAGCAAGTACTCCTCCGTTGGGATCAAAGGTTGCCTTAACTGTAGCTCTTACATGATCATAGCAAACCTTAGGAATATCGAAATTAGATATTCCGCAATCAATGACAAGAGTTGTCACTTTACCATTATCAATATCTAAGGTTGCTCCCTTTGTAAGCAGCTCAAGTGTATTGATATAGAAATTGCCATTTTTGCTGCCCTGACTAACATTGCCTTTTACTCTCCATGTAGCTGCATTCCACTGTACACCGGTTGTGGAATTATAGAGATAATCACCGGCAATATTAACTGTTGCGGTATTATTAAGACCAGAAATTCCTCCATTATTGATTACCGAGAAATTTCCATCAATCTCTAGTTCTACGTCTACTCCATTTAGTGATAATATTTCAGATTTCTGGGTATAATCACCAGTTACATGTAGTTTTGATCTATCTTTAGTTCCTACCGGTCCTACTGCAGTCAGATCACCATTGAAATTAACTTCCTTATCTGTGTCTATTACCATTTTATTTATGACTGTATTGGCACCGGCTGTAATATCAACATCACTGCATATAACGGCATTCAAATTTGCAGGAACATCCAGCTCCTTATTATTTTCATTATCCATATAAAGAGCACCTATGCTTGTATCAGATCTTACTGACAAAATCTGTTTTTGATTTC
>NZ_AUIX01000058.1 GCF_000423925.1 Butyrivibrio sp. VCD2006 | reverse complement strand
GCTTTTATCTCCATGTTTAAATCTCCGAACTTTTTTATATATAAATCAACAATTTTAATAATACCATCTGTACCGTGATTTTTTACAATTTTCTTTGATTATTTTTGTTTATTTATAGCGTTTTAATTTGATCGTTCATGATTGACTTTGATTTTTTATGATGTTATTCTTTTCTCAGATGATGAAATAATTCGTCAAGTCATGCCTGAAAATCAGACAGAATGGAGAGTGATCAAATGTTAACCGAAGAGAGAAGATCCGCTATTGTTTCATATATAGAAGAGCACAAGGCAGTAACTGTTCAGGAACTTGTGGATGCCCTTGATTCATCTGCGGCAACTATAAGACGCGATCTTAATGCACTTCATGCAGAGCGCCGTATTCTCAAGGTTTTCGGCGGTGCCACAGCATTAAAGGCCAGGGATGTAAACACAATAGAACCGACAGTTGCTGAAAAGGCACAGCGCAACACACAGGAGAAGGACCGAATCTCTGAGTATGCCGCTTCACTTATTCAGGACAATGATTTTGTTTACATCGATTCCGGTACTACTACCCTCCATCTTATCGATCACATCACCAATAAAAAGGCAAAATACATTACTAATGGTGTAGTACACGCCAAGAGACTTCTCGAGAGAGGCCTCTCAACCATGATAATCGGCGGAAGAATCAAGCCGGTAACAGAGGCCGTTATCGGACCTGACTGTGTCGAGGCTCTTAAAAAGTTCCATTTTACAAAAGCCTTCATGGGAACCAACGGCATATCCGTTCAGGCAGGCTTCACAACTCCCGATGTTGACGAAGCACTGGTTAAGGCCGAGGCAATCAAGCACACTTACTTATCTTATATTCTTGCCGACCATACTAAATTCGGAATAGTAAGCTCCGTTACTTTTTCAGACTTAAAAAACTGCTGCATCATAACAGATGAGGAGCCTGATAAAAAGTACACAGATCAGACGATAATCAAGGCAGTCTGATTTAAGGCCAATTTAAAAAAGGAGGTCGAAATGATCTACACTGTAACCTTTAACCCCGCAATCGACTATATAGTCAGAATGGATAAGCCCCTGGATCCGGGAATGACAAACAGATCCGTTTCCGAGGACTGCTTCTTTGGCGGCAAAGGCATCAACGTCTCCACTATTCTTAAAAACCTTGGCATTGAAAATACCGCTCTGGGCTTTGCCGCAGGTTTCACAGGAGAAGCCATCGTTGCCGATGTTAAGAGAAAAGGAATTCATGCTGACTTCATCATGCTGGATGAAGGAATCTCAAGAATTAACGTAAAAATCAAAGCAGAACAGGAAACAGAGATTAATGCTCAGGGACCTGCAATCAGCAAGGAGGCTTATGATGAGCTCCTTAAAAAGCTGGATGGTCTTAAGGAAGGTGACACTCTTATCCTTGCAGGAAGCATACCCAGTACTCTACCCAGCAATGTTTATGAAATTATCTTAGACAGATTGAACGGAAAGGGCGTCACCTTTGTTGTTGACGCAACCAAGGATCTTCTAATGAATGTCCTTAAGTATCATCCTTTCCTTATAAAGCCCAACAATCACGAGCTTGGTGAGATGTTTGGTACTGTTTTAAAGACCGATGATGAAATTGAGGAGCACGCCAAGAAGCTCCAGGAAATGGGCGCAAGAAATGTTCTTATATCCATGGCAGGCGACGGCGCAATGCTCATAACAGAAGACGGACAGAGATTCCGCGTAGGCGTGCCAAAGGGCACAGTTAAAAACTCTGTTGGCGCAGGAGACTCAATGGTAGCCGGCTTTGTAGCAGGCTTTATGAAAACCGGTGATTATCAGGTTGCCCTCAACATTGGTACCGCAGCCGGAAGTGCTACTGCTTTTTCAGATGACCTGGCAACAGGCGAACTTATTAACAGTATTTACGAAACGCTCAAGTGAGTTTCGTTGATATAAAGATAAAAAAGATGTATTGGGGTTACCCAAAGGCATGCTTATAGCAGAAAGGGAGAAAAAATGAGAATTACAGATCTTTTAAGCAAAGATGGGGTAAGCTTAAATCAGACTGTTGCAGATCAGAACGCTGCAATCGATCTGATGGTTTCACTCCACGACAAGGTTGGAAACCTTAATAACAAGGCCGATTTCAAGGCAGCCATTATGGCAAGAGAAGAAAAAGGCTCAACAGCAGTAGGCATGGGAATCGCTGTTCCGCATGCTAAAACAGCTTCTGTTAAAAAAGCAGGCCTTGTAGCAATTACAGTGCCGAAGGGAGTAGATTACAAATCTCTTGATAATCTGCCCAGCAAGCTCCTGTTTATGATCGCAGCACCGGACGGAGCTGCCGACACACACCTCGAAGTCCTGTCAAAGCTCATGACAATGCTCATGGATCAGGCCTTCACAACATCACTTATTAACGCTAAAACTCCCGATGAGTTCTTAAAGCTCATCGATGATCAGGAATCAGCAAGGGATGCTAAGAACGCTCCCACAGCAAGTGCTGAGCCCGCAAAGGCTACTGTTAAGCTTCTTGGCGTAACAGCATGTCCTACAGGTATCGCTCACACATATATGGCAGCTGAGGCTCTTGAGCAGTGCGCTAAGAATAACGGAATTACAATGAAGGTTGAGACCGATGGTTCCGGCGGTGCCAAGAATGTTCTTACAGATGCAGAGATTAAAGAAGCTGATGTTATCATCATCGCTGCAGATAAGAATGTAGAGATGGCAAGATTCAATGGCAAGAAGGTCATCAAAGCTTCTACAGCTGATGCTATCCACCACTCAGATGATCTTATCGGACGCGCAATGAAGGGAGATGCTCCTGTATATCAGCACAGCGGAGAGGTTACTTCCTCCTCTGCTTCACTTGATAATGAAAGCGCAGGAAGAAAAGCATACAAGCACCTTATGAACGGTGTATCACACATGCTTCCCTTCGTTATCGGCGGTGGTATCCTTATAGCAATTGCATTCCTTCTTGATGACTACTCAATCGATCCTAGTAACTTCGGTTCAAACACTCCTGTAGCTGCATGGTTCAAGGCAGTCGGAGGAACTGCTTTTGGATTCATGCTTCCTATCCTTGCAGGATTTATTGCACAGAGTATTGCTGACAGACCAGGTCTTGCAGTTGGTTTCGTAGGAGGTGCCCTTGCTGCTTCCGGTGCTACATTTGCATCTGCTCAAGGCGTTCCTTCAGCTTTCCTTGGAGCGCTTGTAGCAGGCTTTGCAGCAGGATATATTGTTAACGCTTTAAAGAAGATCACAGCAGGACTTCCTGCAGCCTTAGAAGGTATCAAGCCCGTACTTATCTACCCTCTCTGCGGTACCCTGATAATCGGAATTATCATGTGCCTGATCAATCCTATAGTTGGTGCGCTCAACAGCTGGATCTATGGCATCCTCGAAGGAATGGGTACAGGTTCAACACTTGTCCTTGGTGCTCTTCTTGGAGGAATGATGGCAACAGATATGGGTGGTCCTCTTAATAAGGCAGCTTACGCATTCGGTCTTGCCAGCCTTGCAAATCAGAATGAGACAGGATACATGATCATGGCAGCAATCATGGTAGGCGGTATGGTTCCTCCCATTGCAATTGCACTTGCAACACTCATTTTCAAGAACAAGTTCACACCTGCTGAGAGAAAGTCAGGTCCTGTTAACTTCATCATGGGTCTTTGCTTCATCACAGAGGGTGCTATCCCGTTTGCAGCAGCTGATCCGATTCGCGTAATTCCTTCACTTATGGTTGGTTCAGCAGTGTCAGGTGCTCTTTCAATGCTCTTTAAGTGCACACTTATGGCTCCTCACGGCGGAATCTTCGTATTCCCTGTTGTAGGTAACGTAATTATGTATCTTGTAGCACTTCTTGTAGGTTCATTTATTAGCTGCTTCCTGCTTGGAATCCTCAAGAAAAATGTAGAGCAGTAACATAAAAAATATTGATAACAGCAAATAAAATGTTTTACCTGCCTTCTCCCTTCCAGGGAGAAGGTGGCACGAAGTGCCGTATGAGGGTAAGGAAAGGACTACACCATGGTATCAAAAAATATAACAGTTAAAAACGAACAGGGAATGCACATGCGTCCCGCATCTCTTCTTTCACAGAAGGCTACTCCCTTCGAGAGCTCAGTAAAGATCATGTTCAACGGCAACAGCTATGACGCAAAGAGCGTTATGTTCCTTATGAGCGCTTGCATCAAGTGCGGTTCAGAGATCGAGCTTGTTTGCGAAGGTCCCGATGAAGAGAAGGCGCTCGCAGAGATTTCAGAGTTCATCGAATCAGGAATGGGAGATTAAAGTAATCACTTGGCGAGGTTTTATCGAGCCTAGTGTACTACTTTGTTCTGGCGAGCACTATGTGCGAGAGCAGAACTTCCTTGTGAAATAATAAAGTGGAGGACTTATAGATGCACAAAGGAATAGCCGCATCAAGAGGTATAGGTATAGGCAGTATCTGCAGAATAATTGAGCATGATCTGTCATTTGAACCCAAAAAGATTGAAGACACAGCAGCTGAAAAAGAGCGCTTCCATAAAGCAATCTCCGATTTTGTTGAAGAGACAAATGCCATGGCTGAGGATGTCAGAAAGCGAATCGGCCCCAAGGAGGCTGAAATTCTCATGGGTCACGCTGTCATGATCTCAGACCCTGCAATGTCAGGCGAAATGGATAAGATGATCGACCAGGGTCAGTGTGCTGAAGCAGCTCTCACCGCTGTATGCGATATGTTCATCGGCATGTTTTCACAGATGGATGATGAGATGATGAAGCAGCGTGCATCTGATATCTCAGACGTCAAGGTGAGCGTTTTAAAAAAGCTCCTTGGTATTGAGGATATCGACATCAGCAAGGTTGCTCCCGGAACAGTTCTTGTGTGCAAGGACCTTACTCCTTCCATGACTTCTCAGATCGTCAAGGAGAACGTAACCGGTATCATAACAGAGGTTGGAGGAAAAACCTCCCACTCTGCTATCCTTGCAAGAGCTCTTGAGATTCCCGCTGTCCTCTCCGTTCCCGGAATCGTGGACGAGGTAAAGGATAAGGATACCGCTGTAATTGATGGTACAGAAGGTGACGTTTTCATCAATCCTGACGGAGACATTCTTTCAAAGTACATGCTTAAGCGCGAGGAGTTCATCAGAAAGCAGTCAGAGCTTAAGACCTTCATCGGCAAGGAAACCGTTAATGCTGACGGAACAAAGTTAGAGCTCTTCTGCAACATCGGAACTCCAAAGGATGCTAAGAAGGCCATGGAATGTGACGGTGAAGGAATAGGTCTTTTCCGCTCAGAATTCCTTTTCATGGACAATACTCACCTTCCCACTGAGGATGAGCAGTTCACTGCCTACAAAGAAGCTGTTGAGACCATGGAAGGACGCTGTGTTATAATCCGTACACTTGATATTGGCGGCGATAAGGACATCCCCTATCTCGGACTTGAGAAGGAGGAGAATCCTTTCCTCGGATACCGTGCTGTAAGATATTGTCTTGAAAACAGTGATATGTACAAGACACAGCTTCGTGCGATCATCCGTGCAAGTGCCTTTGGAAAAGTAAAGATAATGGTTCCTCTCGTTACTACTGTTGACGAGATGAGAAGTGTTAAGAAGCTTGTTTCAGAGATCAAGGATGACCTTTCAAAGGAAGGCATCAAATATGATGAGAACGTCGAAGTTGGTTGTATGATCGAGACCGCTTCTGCTTCTCTCATAGCCGATCTTCTTGCAAAGGAAGCAGACTTCTTCTCAATCGGAACCAATGACCTCACTCAGTACACCATGAGCGTCGACAGAGGTAATCCCAAGGTTGCATACCTTTATTCAACCTTCCAGCCCTCAGTCCTCCGCTCAATAAAGCACATCATCGAGTGCGGTAAGGCTGCAGGAATCCCTGTAGGCATGTGCGGCGAAGCTGCTGCAGATCCTCTCATGATTCCGCTTCTTATGTCCTTTGGTCTTGATGAATACAGCGTTAATCCGGTTCTTGTACTGACCGCCCGCTGCATCATCTCCAAATGGTCTAAGGCTGAAGCAGATGCCCTTGCCGATAAGATAATGGCAATGGCTACTGAGTCAGAGATAGTCGCAGCACTTAAAGAGGCTGCAAAGGAATAATCTAAAAAAGCACTTTTCTATACAACAAAAGGGGCTGTCGCACTAATGCGACAGCCCCTTGAATTCATTTTAGAAAATTCCACCAATACCGGTATCATTATCTATTGTATTCATATTGTAAAGAATCAGAACATCTGTAATATCCGGATGTTCATTGATGAACTTAGAAGGACCGCCCTTATAGTAGCGGGTGTCAAAAATATAAACCGTGTGATAATGCTGTAATAAATATGGCACCATGCTGTTGGCGTAGCTATCCTTAACCAGTGCTATCGCTCCGCTCTCAACCGCATCATTTGTAATGGTGATCAGCGGATGAATATTGTTAAGGAAGTAGGAGTACTGATCCTTCTTCGTCAGATACTCTGGATTGTAAGGTGTATCCGTAACCTCTCCCGAATCCTCGTATTTCACGCTGAGCTTCCAGTCAGGATGACTATAGGATACTATGCTGTCACTACCAAAATAAGGATCATTTAGCTTGGAATAAATAGTTCCTTTAAAGCTATCGGATACCACTTCTCCTGTATATTCAGAAAGCGGAATTGCTGTAAGACCTGCGGCTTCACAGAAAGCCTCATAGCCAACGTACGCACCGTAGGTTGTCCAGTGGTGATCCGTACGATAGAAAAGTCTGTCTATGCCAGCAGTGTCTGTATCAGAACTTGCAGGTGAAAGGCTATCCTTCTTATCGTTATTCTCTGTCCCGATAATTTTCTCGGCCTCTTCCTTTAATTTTGAAGAAGCATCAATCTTCTGGAGCTTATCAGGAACAGAAGCATAAATTTCATCAATTACCTGCTTCTGAAGGTCGCCTTTAGCTGCACCATCAGGAAGAAGCTCAGAGTAAACAGAGTACGCCGTAGGCACCATCATTATCATGCATCTTGCATTTTCCACATTCTCAGAGAGTTTTGAAAACTGCTGAATCTGCTTATCTGTGTGCCTGGGATTATTATAATCTTCAATCAGTGAGCCATCCTTTGCAAGAAATACACCTGCAATCTCTTTTCTGAGACTTATGCGCTCCACCTCAGTCATAAGACTAAGGAAGGTATCTCGAAGAGGAAACTGATCTGCAACAAAGGTCTCAACTCCACTGGTAAAATCTCCGCTTTTTATGTTTTCAAAGGTTAATTTCGGCATCTGTGCAAGCTTGCGGTTTTCATTCTCTGAAAAGTCTTTCTTCTCAGTAAGGAAAATCGCTATCACAAAACACAGGATGAACACGCATACTAAGTAGACGGGTATGCGGTCAAGGATGCCGATTTTGTTGTTATCATTTTTCATTTATTTGCTCCTAATAAGATCCCCTCATCCGGCACTTCGTGCCACCTTGTCTCCGCCCCGCTTCGGTCGGCGCAGAGCAATCATCCCCCGGATGATTTGCGCCCCCATAGGGGGAAGGCTTTAAATTTCTATTCCACACCTAGGGGAAGGTTTTAGAATCTAAAATACAAGAACGGATTATAGGTATCTCGCACAAGGCTTGATACCGCCAGTACGAACAGTCCAACTGAAAGTGCTGCGCCTGCAATTTTAATGGCAGCTCTTCCTGCTCCGCTCATCTCTTCTACCTTCTTCTTAATGAAAGGATATACAGGGAAGGACAGGACTATCGCTGCAACGAGTACCGGAAGGTAATTACCAACATACCAGAAGAACTCATTTCCAAAGAATGCGTTGCCCGGGATGCCGATTAGCTGAACGAAATACGCTCCCATTTCACTTAGCTTATCAAAGGTAAATATTCCGAAGCCAAATACAACTATGATTATCGCGTATAAGTGCTGGATCACCTTGGGCAGTTTTTTAAGACCATTTCCCCAGATGTATTTTTCCAAAGTAAGAAGAGTTCCATGGTACAGCCCCCATAGAACGAAGTTCCAGGACGCCCCATGCCAGAGGCCTGTTAAGAACCACACCACAAAGATGTTGCGAAGGTGCTTAGCCATTCCCACGCGATTACCGCCCAGGGGAATATATACATAATCTCTGAACCATGTTGAAAGTGAAACATGCCAACGGCGCCAGAAATCTGTTATGGATACTGAACTCAAGGGATATACAAAGTTCTCCGGGAAGTTGAATCCTAGCATCTGCCCGAGACCGATAGCCATATCACTGTATGCACTGAAATCAAAATAAAGCTGAAGTGTAAAGCAAAGAAGTCCGAGCCATGCGGTTACGATTGAGATTCCATCGGCCACGCGGATTGTGTCCCACAGCGCACCTATCTGATTGGCGATCAGAACCTTCCTCAGAAGACCTATAATGAATCGCTTCATGCCTAAAACGAATCCGGACTCTGTTATAGCTCTTTTGTGCAATTCCTCCTGAACAGTTGAAAAACGCACGATAGGACCCGCTATAAGCTGCGGAAACATGGATACGTAAGTAAGATAGTCAAAGTAATTATGTTCAGCCTTTATACGGCCTTTATACACGTCTATTGAATAGCTCACAGTCTGGAAGGTATAAAAGCTTATACCCACAGGAAGAGCAACCCCTGGAAGCTTCACATCAAAGGGTGTAAGACTGTTCCATATGCCAACTGAAAAATCTGCGTATTTAAAATATCCAAGAAGTGAAAGATTGATGATAAGCGCGATGGCAAGACTTACTCTCTTTTTTGCAATAGAACCTTCGAACCGCTCCTGAAGTCTGCCGTCAAGATAATCCACAAAGGAAGAAAACAGCATAAGCAGAATGTATATCGGTTCTCCCCATGCATAAAAGAGTAAACTAAAAACGAGCAGGACGAAGTTTTTCGCCCTGCCGGGAATTGCATAATATAAAATTAAAAATGCCGGTAAAAAAAAGAATAAAAACGTTAGACTACTAAAAACCATATTACTGCTTTCTTATTTTCCCAAAAGACCGTTCTCAATAATACCCTCAATGCCATCTGCGTCCGCTGAAATTACAAGGTAAAGGATATTGCCCTTCTTCTTAATACTTGCAGCCTTGATAACATCTGCCTGATCAGGTAAATATGAAAGCATCTCAGGTGACTGAAGCTGATCTAATACTGCACCAAGCTTTTCCTCAACAGCAGGAACATTGCTTTCATCCGCAACATTAAGGATAATAACGCGGTCTGCATGAACTTCATCTGCCTCTGCAAAAACATAATCGGAAAGCATACCCGCATCTATTCCATAATAGTTCATAAGCCAGTCAGCATCTGCCTCATACATATCAGGAAGGGTATATGCTGCCTTGATATTATCATAAATCTCTGAAGCGCTAAGCGCATTTGCCGCTACTTCCTGTCCTGCCTCCGCAGTTGCACCGCCATCACCGCTCCTGCTGCATCCTGTAAGGCAAAGCATAGCTGTAAGCATTGCCACTCCTAAAACCACAAAACTGTTTTTCTTCATCATAATGTCCTCCTCCGGTCTCCTGAATCAACCGTTATTCTCAGGAACTTCCTGAGCTATATTCTCCGCAGGTGTCTCCTGCAATCCAAGACGCTCTGCCGCATAGCGCACAAGCATCTGAGTCCACACATTGTATGCCTTCTTACTCTCATGTAAAAATCCATCACTACAATATTCGGGCGCCAGATTACCTGCGCCATCTGAGAGCACTGTGGCCATATCAATATATCCCCAGCCATTCTGCTCTGCCAGGGCACGAACACCCTGATTAAAGGCTGCGATATTAGTATTATTCAGCTTCCCTTTACCAAGATCTTTCAAAGTATAGGTGGCACTGATAATCGTTATATCCATACCGGGAGAATACTCCCTGATCTTATCGACAAGCTGCGGATATAATGCAACAGATTCATCGATATTATAGCTTACATCATTTATTCCAAAAAACAGAAATGCCTTATTAGCTCCCATCATCTGCATGGATTCCCATATCGGATGCTGAGCTCCCTGATATAGAGGGTGAACACTCTTCTCACTAACAGGCCAAAAAGCATTGTGTAAAGATAAAGATCCTGCCGCTAAAAACTGCAACTGCGTGAGCATCGGATCCGAACTCTTGGCTGAATAATTCCTGAATCCCAAAAGCACTGAATCACCGGCAAAAACAGCACCATTATAGAACTGGCAAATCTGCTGCATCTGCTCATCGGAATAATGCATATTTTCAAGGGTCTGAAGGTCATAGGTTGCAGTGACACCCGGCATACCCGCTGTAGCCTCAGAAACAACATTAGCATCTGCAGCCGGCGTTTCCTCAGATACATTCACCTGAACCTCTGCCTGTACCTGCGCAGGATCACCCTCTGCATTCTGATCAGCCCCGGTCTGGTTAGAATCCCCTTCAGGACTCTGAGTATCAGCCTGTACGGATTCACTACCCTCTGCCAAAGCATCCGTATTCTGAGCTATTGTCTCTGAATTTTCTGACGTTGCATCTGCTTCTGTATTCACAGTCACTTCAGCATCAACCGGATTCTCAGATACTTCAGAATCATTTACAACGCTTTGTTTTTCACTGTCTATTTTCTCAAAAAGATCGGAAGTGGTAATCTTACTATCTTCCTCTACCGCTTCCTTATGTCCGCAGGCACATAAGCTTACAGAAATTCCGGCCATGGCCAAAATAACTGCCAATCTCCCAAATTTCACCTAACAACGTCCTCCTATATAAAAGCCAGCGTATTATTATAAGTCCCTAAACACATACACTATATAATACCAAAAATGAGCCAACTATAACAGTATTTTCTATTTTATTTTGTTTCTCATAAAATAGAAAACCGGTCGGATTATGAAACCCGACCGGTCTAATAATTTGATTCATGAAAAATATTTATCAGTCATGCTCTCTGCATGCTCTGCAACATCTCAATTGCAGTTCTCCCCTCTGTCTGGTTACCTGCAGTGGGGGTATTATATTTTCCTAAAAGTCTTGTTCTCATCTCTTCAGGGTGATTGTACAACTGATCCATGATCCGATCAAATGCTTTCTTCCATTCCATAAACTCATCTCCTTGCTAATCTGAAGGTCCCCACCATCAGATTCTGAAATCCAGCTCACGTCTCTTCTCCCCCCAGATAAAGACATCAATAATTTCAGATGCAAGGATAATATTAAATCATTGACGGACTTCGTTCAAGGAACAAATACTTAAGAAATTCTTAAAATTTCATAACTTTCAAAAATTTTTGAAAGTTTTTTTCAAGATAATCGTTATGCCGTTTGCTTATTATTATCACTTACAAAACGAATAGCCAGTAGTGTAAGAACCATAAGTGCAATTGAAACAGGTATGCAAACGAAGGCATTTCTCACGACTCCGGCAATTACATAAGCAACACATGAAACTATAGCTGCTGTTATAGCATAAGGAAGCTGTGTTGAAACATGCTTGATATGATTACACTGTCCTCCGGCACTTGCCATGATAGTCGTATCGGAAATTGGTGAGCAATGATCTCCGCATACAGCACCTGCCATACATGCGGAAATAGCAATTATCATAAGCTCTTCATAATTAGGATTTCCGGCAAATACATTAACAACTATCGGAATAAGAATACCAAATGTTCCCCATGAAGTACCTGTCGCAAATGCAAGGAATGCTCCGATGATGAAAACAAAAGCAGGAAGCATACTCATAATGTTCTGATTATCCGCAACATTCTCAACAAGTCCTGCTATATAGGTAGCAGCTCCAAGAGAGTCTGTCATTGACTTAAGGGTCCATGCGAAAGTGAGGATCATGATAGCGGGTACCATACTCTTAAAGCCCTCAGGAATCGCATTCATACACTCATTGAAACTCAGAACTCTGGTAGCAACCATGAAAATAATAGTAGTAACAAGCGCTACTACAGAACCATATACAAGACCTACAGATGCATCAGATCCTGCAAAAGCATCAACAAAGCTTGTTCCTTCAAAGAATCCACCTGTATAGATCATTCCAACGATACAGCAGAAAATAAGTGCTACGATAGGAAGAACCAGATGAATTACTCTTCCCTTTCCTGAAACAGGAGGATGAGGCTGATCCTCAGCACCTGTCATACTTGCATGCTCACTGATTTTATTGTCAGAATTCTTCTTAATATTCAGTGCATCAAGCTCTGCCTGCTTCATCGGGCCATAGTCAAACTTTGCAAAGGTAAGAGTAAGCATCATTACTATAGTAAGGATAGCGTAGAAGTTATAAGGTATAGCTCTTACAAAAAGTGTAAGTCCGTTTGTACCGTCTACAAATCCTGTTACAGCAGCAGCCCATGAAGAAATGGGAGCAATGATACATACCGGTGCTGCTGTAGCATCAATAAGATACGAAAGCTTTTCTCTTGAAATCTTATGCTTATCTGTAAGTGGTCTCATAACGGAGCCAACAGTCAGACAGTTAAAATAATCATCGATGAAAATGAGACATCCAAGAATAATTGTAGCGATCTGCGCTCCAACCTTTGTCTTTACATGCTCTGATGCCCATCTTCCGAAAGCTGCAGATCCTCCTGCTCTGTTCATTAGCATTACCATGCTTCCGAGAACAACCAGGAATATCAGAATACCTACATTCCAGCCATCAGAAAGCTGACCGATCATACCATCAACAAAAACATGCTGCATTGTCGCGGTAAAGCTGAAATTAGTGTAGAGAAGGCCGCCTACAAGAATTCCGATGAATAGAGATGAATAGACTTCCTTGGTGATAAGTGCCAGCGCTATGGCTATGATGGCCGGAACAAGAGCCCAAAAACTGTTTACAAACATACACTCCCCTCCTTGACTAGGTTAATTATAACAATACCGCACCAGACAGTACTGATGCGGTATTGGAAAAACTTTTTCTTATTATACTATATCACGCTAACTTGTGTATTGTTTTTTCCCCAATAATTTCGTAATTATTAAACAATACCCTGAGCCTTCATTGCATCTGCAACCTTGAGGAAGCCTGCGATATTAGCACCTGCAACATAGTTGCCTTCCATGCCATACTTCTTAGCAGCGTCATCAATGTTATGATAGATGTCAACCATGATTCTCTTAAGCTTAGCGTCAACCTCTTCGAAGGTCCAGCTAAGTCTCTCAGAGTTCTGGCTCATCTCAAGAGCTGATGTACCAACACCACCTGCGTTTGCAGCCTTACCACCTACGAACATAACCTTGTTAGCCTGTAAGTACTCTGTAGCCTCGATTGTTGTAGGCATGTTAGCACCCTCACAAACTGCGATACAGCCGTTAGCAACGAGCTGCTTTGCATCCTCAAGATCAAGCTCGTTCTGAGTTGCGCAAGGAAGAGCAACATCACACTTGATGCTCCATACGCCTCTGCCCTCGTGATACTCTGCAGACTTTCTAGCAGCAGCATACTCTGTAAGGCGTGCTCTCTTAACTTCCTTGATCTCCTTAAGAAGTGCAACATCGATTCCTTCGGGATCATAGATCCAACCTGTAGAATCAGAACATGTAACAGGCTTAGCACCAAGCTGCTGTGCCTTCTCGATTGCGTAGATAGCAACGTTACCAGCACCTGAAACAACTACTGTCTTGCCCTTGATGTCAGAGCCGTTGCACTTAAGAAGCTCCTCTGTAAGGTAAAGAAGGCCATAACCTGTAGCCTGTGTACGAGCAAGTGATCCGCCGTATGTAAGGCCCTTACCTGTAAGAACTCCCTCGTATGTATCGCGAATTCTCTTGTACTGTCCATACATGAAGCCGATCTCACGTCCGCCAACACCGATATCACCTGCAGGAACGTCTGTATCAGCACCGATGTGTCTGAAGAGCTCTGTCATGAAGCTCTGGCAGAATGCCATGATCTCTCTGTCTGACTTGCCCTTAGGATCGAAGTCAGAACCACCCTTACCACCACCGATTGGAAGGCCTGTAAGTGAGTTCTTGAAGATCTGCTCGAAACCAAGGAACTTGATAATACCAAGATTTACTGAAGGATGGAAACGAAGTCCTCCCTTGTAAGGTCCAATTGCTGAGTTGAACTGTACACGGAAACCGTTGTTAACCTGTACCTGTCCCTTATCATCAACCCACGGAACTCTGAAAAGGATCTGTCTCTCGGGAGTTACAAGTCTCTCAAGGAGAGCATCCTTTCTGTACTCTTCCTCATTAGCATCAATAACAACGCGCAGGGAATCAAGTACTTCCTTAACTGCCTGGTGGAATTCCGGCTGAGCGGGATTCTTCTCAACAACATAATTGTAGACTTCATCAACGTAAGACATTTTCATTTCCTCCTAAATTTTAAAAAAATGTACAAAAAAAGAGCGTAAAGATCTATCGGTCTTTACGCCCCATTGCGCAGACACCACTGTCCGAAAAGTATTATTTCACACAGCCCCCAAAACGTCAAGCACTTTATTACTTTAAATTGACAAAATTTTAAAAAGAACGAGGATCAAAAGGCTGCCACGGGGTGGTTATGGTTATATATCGCCTTACCTACCCTCGTGGCAGCTCTTTTGATCCTCTGTTTGTGTATTGCCTAGTTTGTGTTATTCATCTTCAGGATTTCGATTCCGTTTAACACCTTTTCAGGAGCCTGTTTCTTTTCATCATTTTCAGTGTCAGGACATGTGCTTGTTTCATTATCCACAAGAGGGGCATCATTCTTTACACTACTATCTGCATCACTTTCTATGCCACCGGCAGTCTCCTGCGGGAACTTTACTCCGGTCTGTCTTCTCACAAAGTCCATCATGTTCATAAGCTTAAGAGAAAGGGCATGTGGCATCTCAGGGCATTCCTTCCAACCTTCAGAAATAGCTTTAAAAGCGGCCTGCACTTCATACTCATATCCGGTTATCTGCTTTTCTCTCTTATAATGTGAGAGCTTCTCGCCGGCGTTGTTATATACTCTTATATCTGAAAAGTTGTTAATATCCTGTACTTCTATATGTCCATTGGCACCATAGATCATTCCCTTGCAGGGTCCAAAAGCCGTACTTGAGCAGGTTATGACTGCCATTTGGCCACTTCTGTACTTAAGGCTTATGACATCCTGAACATCAGCGCCTTTATCATTAAGAACAGCCTGACTCTGAATATCTGTTACATCCTCGCCAAGCACCATAGATGCGAAGGTAAGTCCATATATTCCCAAATCAAGAAGAGCTCCGCCTCCAAGAGCAGGATCCTGAATTCGCTGTTTCCACGCAATATTGAAGCTGAGGTCAGCCATGACCATCGACACCTCGCCAATTATGTTACTTGCGAGAATTTCCTTCAGCTTACCGGCAAGGGGCAGGAATCTGGTCCACATAGCCTCCGTTAGAAGCAGATTCTTTTCCTTTGCAAGTTGAAAAACTTCTTTAGCCTGTGCTTCATTAAGCATGAAGGCTTTCTCGCAAAGTACATTCTTGCCATACTCAAGAGCAAGCTTCACGTTAGCGTAGTGCTCAGAATGTGGTGTTGCCACATAGATCATATCCAGCTTAGGATCCAAGCATAATTCCTCATAGGATCCGTAATACTTTTTAATCCGAAACTCCTTCGCGAAGTCTTCTGCCTTTTCTAATGTTCTTGAAGCAACTGCATAGCATGTTACTCCCTTCATTCCCCCTAAAGTTTTAGCCATCATTCTGGCAATGTCACCGGTGCCCAGTATGCCAACTTTTTTCTTGTTAAACATAGCATCTCCCTCCAAGCAGATTATTTAAATCCATATGTAAAATTGTAACGCAATTTCAATAAAAATAAAACAAATGCGCACAATATCCAAAGCTTTACCTCGTGATTTGTAATGCCCCGGTATAATCGAGTAGGAGGAATTTCTCTTAATTGAGAAATTCCGACCTCTCACACCACCGTGCGTACCGTTCGGTACACGGCGGTTCAATCAACTTAACAAGTAACACACCTTTTGGTGTAGTAGTCTACCATAGAGATTAGTCCGAATGAGGCTAATCTCTTATTGCTTATAGCTTGGGATATATCAGATGCATGACAGACTCTTGCATATCCTTTTGAATATGCGGTTCTCCATGCAGCCCATTTAGGAACTCCAAGTTTTATAAGATTCTTTGCTCTATTCTGCGGAGTTTTCCAGTGCTTCCAAATGCACATACGAAGTCTGAATCTGATG
>NZ_AUIX01000057.1 GCF_000423925.1 Butyrivibrio sp. VCD2006 | reverse complement strand
ACTTCGTATGTGCATTTGGAAGCACTGGAAAACTCCGCAGAATAGAGCAAAGAATCTTATAAAACTTGGAGTTCCTAAATGGGCTGCATGGAGAACCGCATATTCAAAAGGATATGCAAGAGTCTGTCATGCATCTGATATATCCCAAGCTATAAGCAATAAGAGATTAGCCTCATTCGGACTAATCTCTATGGTAGACTACTACACCAAAAGGTGTGTTACTTGTTAAGTTGATTGAACCGCCGTGTACCGAACGGTACGCACGGTGGTGTGAGAGGTCGGAATTTCTCAATTAAGAGAAATTCCTCCTACTCGATTAAGTTTTTGAAAAGTTTTATAAAGGGAGAGATAAAATGAAAGCTTTTAAATCATACATATCAGGTTGCGTGATTTTATCTATGATGATTTTCAGTGTGATCCTGATTCCAATAAGGGTAAAAGCGGAAGGCATCGCTATGTTGCCTGTTACTGCAGAATATGAACAGTCATCGGCAAGGGCAATGATAAATAACATCAATAGCGCAAGAACCGGAGCGGATGCCTGGTATTGGAATGAGGATAATACTGAAAAGATAATATGCAACAATCTCTCTCCTATGGTTTATGATTATGATCTGGAAGAAGCTGCTATGCTCAGGGCATTGGAGATTTCTCTGATTTTTGATCATACCAGACCAAATGGAAAAAGCCCATTTTCAACATATAGTTGGCGCTCTGCCGGTGAGAATATTGCGGCCGGATATACAAACGCTAATTCTGTTTTCACTGCCTGGATGGAAGAAGATGAAATGTACGATGGACAGGGACACAGAAGGAATATCCTTAGTAACAGAACCACTGCCGTAGCTGTTGGACATGTAATAAGGGATGGCGTTCATTATTGGGTTCAGGAATTCAGATCTCCTGTCGGATCACAAGTAGAAACTCCCGTGCCAAATGGAACGAGAACAACGAATGTTGAAATACTAAAGGATAAATTCTCATCTACTCTGAAAATTGATGGAAGGAGTAGTATCTATGTTGGCGATACCATTGATTTGAATAATCTTTATGAGTCAGTTTCGTATAAGAATGGATCATTTTTTGATTCGGGTATTCGTGTTCCTGTTACTTCCGGATATGGAATTACTGATGATTCTCCGGCAACACTTGAAGATAATGTTATAACTGCGACAGGAGTTGGTGAAATAACTATAACAGCAACCAGTTCGATTACAGGCGAAGAAATAACCTGTAAAATCAATGTTACGAAGAAGAATATTACTAATAGTGTTCTTGTAAATGTTGATTCTTGGGACTTTGTTTACACAGGTGAAGAGATTAAACCATCAATCACAGTAATTTTTAATGATTATGAGATGGTTGAAGGAGAGGATTATAACCTTCAATATAGTAATAATGTAAACAGCGGAAGTGCTCAGATGGTGATAACAGGTATTGGGAACTTCGAAGGAACCTGTACCAGGAGATTTACCATAAGTCCCAAAAGGCTGACAGAAGATATGGTAACCATTTCAGAGCGTGAATTTGTGTATGATGGAACGGCGAAGAAACCTGTAGTAACTGTTACTGATGGCGATAAAGTGCTGCAGGAGGATACTGATTATACAACATATTACGGGAATAATACTTATGTTGGTACCGGATATGTAAATGTTAAGGGAATTGGGAATTACGTAGGAAACTTTAGAATGGAGTTTGTAATATCCAGTAGCAGTAACGGTTCCGGTTCTGCTTCTGGAGGCAGTAGTGACTATGACACTTCTTCAGGAGACAGTAGTGATTATGACAATTCTTCAGGAGGCAATGATTCAGGTAACAGAGGTAGTTCCGGTTCAGAGAGTAGACCGGGAAGCGTAACAGATATAAACAATTTAAGACCTTCTGCTACAAGCATTAAAAAGCTTCAAAAGGGAAAAAAGAAGATAACCGTAAAATGGAACTATGTAGCAGACGCAGATGGATATGAGCTGGAGTACTCAACAGATAGATATTTATTCCCTTGTAAGACAAAGAAGGTCAGCGGTACTTATAAATCCAGCGTAACTCTTAAGAAGCTGAAATCAAATAAGAAGTATTATGTCAGAATCAGAAGCTATAAGCTGAGTGGTGGAAGGAAGATTTATTCCGACTGGAGTAAGGTGAAGAAGGTGAAAACTAAATAATCGAAATTTATAAGTGTAAATAAAAGCAGCTCGGAATTCCGGGCTGTTTTTATTTACTCTCTTTTGATAAAATGGAAAGGATTTGTTGGGAAATCTGAAAGGGGACAAAATGAAAAGAGGAATCAGAATTGGGGTTAAAAAAGTAGCGTGCTTAACAGGCTTAATTGCAGCAATGCTTTTAGTGCAGAAGACTGATGCAAAGGCAAAGACACCTACGCAGAATGTTAATGGATTTGTTAGTTTGCTGAATGAGGAGGAAAGTACACCGACTAACACTGAAAATGGATTTGAATACGAGATTTTGAGTGATGGTACGGTAAAGATCACGGGTTGCACGCAAATCGGAGATATTGTTATTCCTGAGAAGATTGCAGGCAAGGACGTAACGGTATTAGCGAAGATGTTGTTCTTTGGAAGAGAAGACATAACATCAGTATACATTCCGTCGAAAGTAAAGGCATTTGGTACCTTTGATTACATCTTTTCATATTGTGAGAAACTTAAAGCAATCACGGTATCAGCTGAGAACCAGCAGCTTAGTTCTGTTGATGGAGTTCTGTTTAGCAAGGATATGAAGATACTCTACAACTATCCTTGTTCAAAAGGCGGAGAGGATTATGATGTTCCTGAATCCGTAGAAACCATATGCTGTACGGCATTTGCTCACGATTATAATGATGACGGAGTTTATTTAAACAAATTAAAAAAGCTGTATATTCATGGCATGAAGACTGTTTGGAAAACATACTCATTCTATGGCTGCGGGAATATGACAATTTACTATAAATTGGGTAGTGAGGCAGAGAAACTGGCTACTTACACCAATGATGCGCTTGAAGAAGAGAGAGATGCTTACCCGTTATTTGCACAAATGGGCGAAGAAGGCGGCAACACACCCGGAGGCGAAGAGGGTGGTAACACACCCGGAGGCGAAGAGGGCGGTAATACACCCGGAGGCGAAGAGGGTGGTAACACACCCAGTGGTGAACAGGGTGGAGCTGCTCCCAGCGGTGATAATGGCAGCAGTGCACCTGTAGCTGAAGCGAATGGAAATGCTACCGTAGATACTAAAATTGCTGCCCCTGCTGCAACAACTATAAAGAAGCTGCAAAAGGGTAATAAGAAAATTGTCGTAAAGTGGAATCCTGTATCAGATGTAGATGGATATGAGCTTGAATACTCAAATTCAAAGAAGTTTAGCAAGTCAAAGATAAAGAAGGTTAGTGGAGCAAATAAATCAAGCCTTACTATTAAAAAACTGAAACAGAAGAAAACCTATTATGTACAGATCCGAGCATATAAAGAGATTGATGGAATAAAGTATTATTCCGATTGGAGTAAAACCAAGAAGGTTAAAACAAAATAAGTGTTAGTCAAAATAAGCCCGGTGCAATCGCACCGGGCTTAAGAATTTACTCAAAAAGTTTTTTTATGCTCTCATCATAGGGAGCGCTTAATATTCCATGCTCTGTGATGATTCCTGTTATCAGTTCATTGTCTGTCACATCGAAAGCAGGATTGTAGACTTTGACGCCCTCGGGAGCCATGCGCTCCTTGTACCACATTTCGGTTACTTCCTCGGGCTTTCTCTGTTCGATGTTGATGTCAGCACCTGTGGGAGTGTTTATATCGATTGTTGATGTAGGTGCACATACATAAAAAGGTATGCCGTAGCGCTTAGCAACTGTTGCGACAACGCTTGTTCCGATTTTATTAGCTGCATCACCGTTTGCGGCAACTCTGTCGCAGCCGACGAAAATAGCATTGATTGCACCGCTTTTCATAAGGGATGCGGACATGTTATCGCAGAGAAGAGTTGTGTCTATTCCTGCGGAATGAAGCTCGAATGCAGTGAGCCTTGCGCCTTGAAGAAGCGGGCGTGTCTCATCACAATATACCTTAATGTTGTAGCCCTTTTCATGGGCGAGATACATAGGTGCTGTGGCTGTGCCATATTTGCAGGTTGCGAGCTGACCGGCATTACAATGAGTTAAAAGGCCATCGCCATCTTTTATAAGTGAAAGTCCGTATTCACCGATTTTTCTGCAGACTTCGATATCCTCAGCCTTTATCTTTTCGGATTCCTCGCGCATAGCAGAAATAACTTTTTCCCTGTCAAAGGAAGAACCGTTATCACAGAATGCTGTTACATGAGCCTCCATTCTTTTAAGAGCCCATGAGAGATTTACAGCAGTGGGTCTTGATGAATTCAGATAGTCGCTTTTTTGGCGAAGCTCCTCCATAAATGCTTCATAAGTAGGAGCATCAGAGTGCTTCACGAGTAGATACAGGCCAAAACCTGCGGTAACGCCTATAGCGGGAGCGCCGCGCACCTGTAATAAGTAGATTGCGTTCCAGATTTCCTCGCCCGTCTTAAGGAGAATTGTTTTGATCGTGCCGGGGAGAAGTGTCTGATCAATTATTTCTATTGCATCCAGTTCATCTCTAAGAGCAACTGTCTCGTAATCCAATATAGTTTTCATGATATATTCCTTCCAAAATAAAAAATGATTCCTGTAGATTATATCAAACAGCTGACCCCTATGTCATTAAAATAAAGTACAGTTATAATCTTCGGGAAATGTATAGAAACTATTTATAAAATATATATAAATTTGCGGAATTTCGTTGAGTGGCCTTTTTTTCGGTGTTAGAATGATTCTGAGGCATTATATCTCGAGTTAACCGGTGAGGATACTGATAATGGCTGTTGTTGCTGATGAGGATAAAAGTTTATATCAGCCTGACTTGATTGAGAGTGAGCTATTGCTTATTAAAAAGCAGGGTGGAGATGCTGATGCATATAGGGATCAGCGTTTTAATATCTACCAGCTTGCAGAGATCCGAAAAGGGCTTTCCACCGGCGTGGATGTGAGCACTTATGCAAGACCTGAAGTTCCATGGAACGAAATGGAGGAGATAAGGCTCGAGCTTCAGAGTGGAATAGATATGTCCGCTTATCGTGAAGCGGGATTCGATATAATGCAGCTTGCAGAGATAAGAGAAGGGCTTTCTGCAAAACTGGATGTTTCTGAGTATGCAAGGCCTGAGTATTTTTCGGATCAGATGAAGCAGATTAGACTAGGTCTGGCTGCAGGTATACCTGTCCTTTTTTATCAGGATCCCAGGTTTAACTGGCTGCAGATGGCTGAGATCAGAATAGGGCTCGAACACGGAACGGATATATCGCGATACGCAAATATCGATATGCCGTACATGAAAATGCGTGTCATCAGAGAGAGTCTCGAGGATGGTCTTGAACTCGATGAAAAGCTGATCCGCTACAAGGATGCCTCTACTCTGGAACAGATTCATATTGCTTTCAAAGAAAAGATAGACATTGATGAATACGTAAAAAAGAATTTTGATGCTGAACAGCTTGAACAGATAATGAAGGCAAAGCAGGCTGGAATAGAGGATATTGACCGTTATTTCCTTTTTGGCATGCGTGGAGAATGCATGCATGAGGTTCGAAAAGGATTGGAGCAGAACCTCGATGTTTCCATATATGCCGATGAACAGTACGGCTGGAAACAGATGAGGGAGCTTAGGCTGGGCCTTGAACATCAGATAGATGTTACACCATATGCCAAGCCTCTTTATCGTGCAGATCAGATGCGCGAAATCAGAAAAGGCATAGAAAATAATGTTGATATAAATCTTTATAAGAGTATGGTTCATCCTGCTCAGGAGATGCATATCATGCGAAAATGGCTTGAGGAAGGTAAGACTCTTCCGAGTAATCTCAGCAAGCTGTTTTCGGGACAATTGCAGGAAGAACTGGACAGGCCTGCTGATGAAGAAGTAAAGGCGCTGCAGTTTTTGCAGACTGAGGAAGGCCGCCTTATTGATATATCAGCGGATAAAATGAAGTGCTATTTTACGCTTCCTTTGGGTGTTAAGGGTACGACATATACTCTTGAGAGGGTGATAAAGCTTCTGTATGCGGCAAGAGTCAGAAGAGGCGTGAGCAGAAAAGCCATCGAAGAGATGATCGAGGGCAAGAAGTATGGAGTTAAAACACTTATTGCTTCAGGAAAAGAGCCTGTAAACGGAAGTGATGGCTACTACGAATATCTGCTTAAACTCAGTGAAGAGATTTTGCCAGACATGGGTAGTGGAGAGAGTGCGGATTTTAGTAATGTCAAGGTGTTTGATGAGGTAAAATTGGGCGATAAGCTCGCTATTTACCATCCGCATACTGCCGGAATAGATGGCTTTGATATCACAGGAAAGGTGCTTAAAGCTAAGGCCGGCAGAGGTAAACCGATCTTGAAAGGTCAGGGGTTCATGCTCCTTAGCGATAAGAAGACTTATGTATCTTCTGTAGCAGGTGTTGGCAGGATACAAAATGGCGAAATAAAAATCGATCGCGTAAAGGTATATAATTCGCTTGTAAATGTTAAGGAAAAGGTGGTCTACGACGGAACGATCTGGGTAAAGGGTGATGTGGACAATGCTTACATAAAAGCGAAGGGTGATGTGCTGGTTGACGGAAGCCTTACTTGTGCCGATATACGTGCCGGAGGACGGGTTGTCGTAAGAAAGAGTATAGTTGGAAATCTTAATGACAGGTCTTCGATAACGGCAGGAGGTCTCGTTGCGGCTACGCATATAGACAACGCCAACATTAAGTGCAAAGGCAATCTTGTTTCAAACGACTGCCTCAACTGCGATGTTTCTGCTGAGGGAAAAGTCCTGATGCTTGGAGAAAAGGGACTTGTCAGTGGCGGCGTGGTAACGTCCTTAAGAGGACTTGAAACAGCGGTTCTTGGAAGTAAAACGGTAAAAGAAACAGTTGTAAGAACCGGAATAACTGAGGAGATCGATTATGAATATCAGATGCTCCTTAAGAATATCAGCCGTATATATGCAGAGCTTAAGGTATATGAGCAGCAACGTGTAAAAATGTCAGCTTTTAATGATAATACAAATAAGCAGGCATTGCAGATAAAGATTAAGATAAACGCAGAGTCCGCAATAAAGGAAAGCGAACTTGAAAAGCTAAATACCAGAAAAAAAGAGATAGAAACAGAGATGGAATCCGTTAAGGGTGCCAAAGTAATAGTATCGAGACTGGTATTTAGCGGAACAACGGTAAAAATCGGAAACAGGGTATTAAGGGTACATGACATTCGGGAGACTTCAAGTGGAATCACTTTTGCTTCCGAAAAAGGCGCATTGGTGATGCTTGATGGTGAAAAACCTGTAGCAAGGAGTTAAAGGTGTCTGACAAGAGTATTCTAATTGTAGATGATACAGAAATAAATAGAGGTATCCTGAGCGAGATATTTAAGGATAAGTATGGGATTCTGGAGGCTGAAAACGGCAGACGTGCTCTTGGAATCATAGCTCAGAAAAAGGATCAGATAGCCGCCATCCTGCTTGATATTGTCATGCCCGAGATGGATGGCTTCAGATTGCTTGAAGAGCTTCATAAGCACAGTATTCCAGATAAAATTCCTGTACTTATGATAACTGCCGATGCATCTTCGGAAGCTGAAAGAAAATGCTATGAAAATGGGGCATGTGACGTTATCCATAAGCCTTTTGATTCTGTTGTTGTTCAGCATAGGGTTAAGCGTGCAATTGAGCTCAACATGAGCAAGCAGGAGCTCGAAAAGAAGGTAAATGATCAGACTAAGGTTTTAAAGAAGCAGTTCATGGTACTTAAGAAGCAGGAAGAGCGTCTTAGGGAAACCAACAGCAGAATCATTGATACTATCTGTACTATTGTAGAGTTCCGAAATCTGGAGTCTGGGTATCACTTAAAAAGGATCAAAGGCTTTGTATCGATTCTGGCTAATGTAGCTATGCGAAATTATCCTGAATTCGGATTGACACCTCATAAGATTGAAGTAATAACTACAGCGAGCGCAATGCATGATATCGGTAAGATCACGGTGCCGGATGCAATTTTGCTTAAGCCCGGAAGACTAACTCCTGATGAGTTTGATATAATGAAGTCACACACAACAAGAGGGTGTGAGATCGTAAAGATGCTCGCGGATCTGCAGGACAAGGAATATCTAGAGGTCAGCTATGATATCTGCAGACATCATCATGAAAAGTATGATGGCAAAGGGTATCCTGATGGCCTTAAGGGTGAGGAAATCTCAATTGCTGCTCAGCTTACATCGCTTGCGGATGTATATGATGCACTTGTAAGTGATCGTGTTTACAAATCTGCTTATGCGCCAAGTAAGGCGTATGAGATGATAAAAAACGGAGAGAGTGGAATTTTCTCAACTAAAATTTTGGCATGTTTTGATATAGCAAGGCCTGAGATGGAGGCTATGGTGGCCAGGACAAAGGCCGAAGAAGAGGCTAATATAGCGGCCGGAGGAAGCGGACAATTAAGTCAGTAAAAAAAGTGTTGACATTTATTTAGATGATGTTATAATAATTTTCGTTGCACAACTTTTATAGTGCATATGTGTGTGTAGCTCAGCTGGATAGAGCGTCTGGCTACGGACCAGAAGGTCGAGGGTTCGAATCCTTTCACACACGTCGATTAAAATAAGGGACATGGCAAGATGCCATGTCCCTTATTTTGTTCGAGTCCGGTCGGACTCGAACGGGTTCGATCTCCGCTTCGCTCCGGTCGGCGCTAAGCAGAGGTCCCCCGGACCTCTAGCGCCCTTTCACACACGTTGGTGAGTGGCTTCGAACGGGTTCGGTCTCCGCTTCGCTCCGGTCTGTTTTTTCCTTTTTTTACATAAAAAAAACCCCTAAAATGGGAGGAGACCGGTATGGGTGGGGACTCCATACCGGTCATAAAGAAAAGGAGATTGTCCTTTTTGTTCTGCAATATATATATCGTCAAAAGCGCATTTAACTTTAGGGGGATTTCAAAATTTTTTTCAGAAATTTTTTCTTGAAATATATGTAGCCGGATTATGATATAATTTTGTGGATTGTAAACATTGTTTTGTAAAAAAGGTAAACGAATGCAGAGATTTGATTTAATAGCTCCGTGCCATTTTGGCCTGGAGTCAGTTTTGAAGAAGGAAATAATAGACCTTGGATACGAGATAACCGAAGTGGCTGACGGAAGAGTTACCTTCGCCGGAGATCCCGATGCGGTGGTCAGAGCCAATATTGGTCTTAGGACTGCGGAGAGAGTTCTTATTAAGGTGGGCTCTTTTAGGGCTCTGTCGTTTGAAGAGCTGTATCAGGGCACGAAGGCACTTCCGTGGGAGGAGTTTATTCCCAAGGATGGCAAGTTCTGGGTTAAGAAGGCCAGCAGCGTTAAGAGTAAGCTTTTTAGCCCGTCAGATATCCAGTCAATTATGAAAAAAGCGATGGTTGACAGGCTCTCCGGAATCTATGGAATCAGAAGATTTGAGGAGAATGGTGAGAGCTTTCCTGTGAGAGTTTTTCTTATGAAGGATGAAGTTACGGTGGCCCTGGATACTACCGGGGATTCTCTTCACAAGAGAGGCTATCGTAAGCTTGAGGCCAAGGCTCCTATCGCGGAGAATCTTGCGGCTGCACTTTTAATGCTGACTCCATGGAAGCCTGACAGGATTCTGATCGATCCCTTCTGCGGAAGCGGCACTTTCCCTATTGAGGCTGCTATGATAGCAGCAGGAGTTGCACCCGGAATGCACAGACATTTTACTGCGGAAAACTGGACACATATCATCACTCCCAGAAACTGGAAGGATGTGCGCGAGGAGTGCGAGGAAGAAATCGACCTTAATATTGAGACAGATATTCAGGGCTATGATATTGACCCTGACGTAATTGATATTGCAAGAATTAATGCTGAGAAGGCAGGTGTTGAGAAGCTTATACATTTCCAGACAAGACCTGTCGCTGAGCTTAGTCATAGGAAGAAATACGGCTTTATTGTGACAAATCCGCCTTATGGTGAGAGAATCGGTGAGCAGAAGGAGCTTCCTGAGCTTTACAGGACCATAGGAGAGAGATACCGAGCGCTGGATTCGTGGTCAATGTATCTTATAACTGCTTACGAGAAGGCTGAGCGTGACATAGGTAAAAAAGCCGATAAGAACCGCAAGATATATAATGGAATGATCAAGACATATTTCTATCAGTACATGGGACCTAAACCGCCCAGAAGGAATTTGAGCAATGATTGAAAAAAGATTGAAAAAAACTGCGATTTTGACCGGTTTATTTGTCGTGGTTTCATTGGGGGTAATGTTCTACAGGGTTGCGACCAAGAGCGTTATTATTGCCGAAGCCGGTGATGAGTATGTAGTGAAGATGCTGGACGGTCAGGAATACGAACTCGGTATTGAAAAGCCGTCATCTTCTAAGGGCAAGGATAGCATAGTGATTCCTCTTGAAAGCGGCGTCACTTCAGATAGTATAACCTTTGAAGAGAGGCATGGATTACACCAGTTTGTTCTTTATGTTAAGGGTAAGGATCCTGAGTTTTATGCAAAAAACAGCGTGATATCAGATCTTAGTGCGATTAAGAGCGGAAGCTTTATGTCTCTTAATGAAAGCGGCCTTGTTTGCCTTACTTTCCAGTTTGACGGACTTTATGAAACCGCTACATCCCTCGGAGACGGTGAGATCGTAGTGACGATTAAGGAGCCTGCCGGTTTATATAAAAATGTCGTTGTAATAGATCCCGTAGACGAGCTTGGACTAAAAATGGTTCCTTATTTAAAGAATGTCTTTCAGGGGGATGAAAATATCAAATTGTATTTTACGACTACTGATGACACTGATATGGGAACGGATGTAGTTAGGCAGCTCATCGATGATTCGGGGGCGGATTTTTATATCCAGCTTGGCGTTGACGAAACGGTTGAGGTTGATGCCGGGATAAGAACATATTTTAATGACAGATTTTTTATCAGAGGCTTTGGTAATGTGGAGCTTGCCGACAAGCTGGAGATGAATGTTGCAAAGTCGGCGGGGACTAAGGCGCTTGGCCTCTCAGCGGAATGCGCTGATAATGAGATGCTTCACGAATTAACAATTCCTGCTGCACATGTGACAATAGGTAATATCAACAACAAGGCGGATCATGATAAGCTCGAAAAGGACAGCTACTTGGAGAAATGCGCTAAGGGTGTCGCAGATGGTATCAGGGAAGCTTTTGAGACTGTTGATCCATCTGTGAAAACTGAGAATGATGACGCATTTCAAGGCATAATTAACGGAAACTGATAAGGGGATATTTTTAATGAAGATAATTTTTGCAACAGGTAATAAGAATAAGATGAAAGAGATCAGGGAGATCCTTGGCGGACTTACTTCTGATATCAGTTCAATGAAGGACGAGGGCATCGACCTTGATATTGAAGAGAATGGTACCACTTTTGAGGAAAATTCCATGATAAAGGCAAGAGCAGTTGCTGACTATTGCAAGGAAAAGGGCATGAGTGATTTTTGCATTATGGCTGATGATTCAGGACTTGAAATCGACTATCTCGATAAGGCTCCCGGCATTTATTCCGCAAGATTCCTTGGCCATGACACACCTTATTCTGAGAAGAATAAGCAGATTCTTGAAAAGCTCGACGGTGTACCGGATGAAAAGCGCAGCGCAAGATTCGTGTGCGCTATAGGAGCAGTTCTCTCAGACGGTAAGGAATTTGTCGTAAGAGCAACAATGGAGGGTATAATCGGCCACGAAATAGCAGGAGAGAATGGATTTGGATATGATCCTATTTTCTTCCTGCCTGAGTATGGTAAGACCTCCGCTGAGATCAGCCCCGAGGAAAAGAATGCAATAAGCCACAGAGGCAAGGCCCTCAGGATGATGGAAGAGAAGTTGAGGGCGCAGCTCAATGCATAAGATTTTGATTGTAAGTGATACTCATAGAAAAGATGAGAACTTTTTCAAGGTAGTTGATATTGAAAGCCCTGTAAGTCTCATTATTCATTGCGGAGATACCGAAGGGTCAGAGACCCAGATGCAGCAGCTTTCCGGGGCACCTATGCGCATTGTAAGGGGCAACAATGATTTCTTCTGTAAGCTGCCTGATGAGCAGGTATTTGAGGTCTGGCCGCACACTTTCTTCGTTACACATGGCCATAGGTATCTTGTAAATATGGGTAGCGATGAGATAATGAGAGAGGCCTTTTCAAGAGGAGCAGATGTCGTTGTATATGGACATACTCATAGACCTATAGCAGCCGAAATAGATGGCATGTATGTCTTTAATCCGGGTAGCCTTTCATACCCCAGACAGGAGGGCAGAAAACCTTCATATATCATTGTTACAATCGATGATGAGGGAGAGCTTTCCTACGAATTAAAGTTCCTCGAAACGCTGTGAATATAAAAGTTTTGAAAAAAAATGGAAAATATTAAAAAATTATATTGACATAGTGAATACTGTCCTTTATAATTTGTAAATGTCGCTGCGAGTGCGATGCATGTGTCCGTAGCTCAGCTGGATAGAGCAACGGCCTTCTAAGCCGTGGGTCGGGGGTTCGAATCCCTTCGGGCACATTTTCAGATTAATATTGATTTAGATCCTTGTTGATCTGACTGTATGGTGGGTATGGCGCAGTTGGTTAGCGCGCCAGATTGTGGTTCTGGAGACCGTGGGTTCGAGTCCCACTATCCACCCTTTTCTTTTAGGGCGATTACTTGGAGATTCATTTTTCACCCATTTTGAGTTATTATTTAATTAACGTATGATGGGCTATCGCCAAGCGGTAAGGCACAGCACTTTGACTGCTGCACTCGTGGGTTCGAATCCCGCTAGCCCAGTTTTGATATATCACTGCTTTTGCAGTTTATATATATGAGATACTAGCTCAGTTGGTAGAGCACTTGACTTTTAATCAAGTTGTCGTGGGTTCGATTCCCACGTGTCTCATTACAAGCGCTTAACTATTAAGGTTGAGCGCTTTTTTCGTGTGCGTATATGTAAAAGGTAATACCTGATTTTTCGTGGCTTTGAGCTGATCAAGAGCACTGATTTATTTACGAGATTTTTATGATTATTTAATTGAGTTCAATATAGCAACGACTGATAATATTAATGGTGTGCAATTTAAAATATTAAAATATAATTTTGCGCGCTTGAAATTAAATCATTATATTATTAGTTGCGGTCTGCTTGAATTGACAGGAGATTTGCTATGTCTGATGAAAAAATGAAAGAAAAGACCAAAAGACAGGTACCCATGCACAGATCGATAAGATTTCGTGTTATGTGTACGATGGGTGTTGCGGTATTTGTAACGCTGATTGCAATTATTTTGGTTGTAACCATTCCTGTAAGGAACGAACTTGAGAAGGTTAATTCCAATTATCTGTTCATGACTGCGCAGATGTATGGACAGCGCCTTGAGACGGCGGTGAATCTGACAGAACATGACATTGATATCCGCAAGGTTCCTTTCAGACTGGAAGCCTTTTTGCAGGATGCAAAAATGGAGGGCTGCGAGAGCAGCTACTGCTATCTGGTCCGTGATGATGGACTGACACTTTATCATCCAAACCATGATAAGATTGGTCGCCAAACGGAAAATGAGACTATACGGCAGATGGCTACAGCAATTGCTGTGGGGAATATCGCAGAACCTTCAATTATTGAATACGTATATAACGGAACAGAGGAGATAGCTGCTTTTTATGCAAGTAATAAGGGCTATGTTCTTGTAGTTGCCGTTGAAAAGAAGGATTTCCTTTCTACCTTAAACAGTATGACAATGATCGCCATTTTTACAGGCATAGTAATATTTGTTATCATGCTCCTGTTCGGACTGTTTACAGCGCTTAGGATTACCAAGCCGATTCAGACAGTCTCTGAGGTTGTTGACCAGATTGGTGACCTTGATTTCACGGGAGATCCCAGAACGCAGGAACTTTTAAAACGAAAAGATGAGACCGGAGTAATTGCCCAGTCTGTAGAATCGATGCGTGTAAAGCTTGTGGATATCGTGGAAAGGATACAGATACAAAGCACGCTCTTATACCACACATCCGATGAGCTTTCAAAGAGCGCACAGACCACTACAGACGATGCAGCTCATATTGAAAACGCGGTCAGTGATATAGCAACCGGTGCTGTATCTCAGGCAGATGAAACGCAGAAAGCCAACGCTGATGTGGGCGTTATTGGTGATATGATCATCGATACCGGCGATCAGGTAAGCGGACTTACTGAGACTGCAAACAATATGAGAACGACCAGCGAGGAAGCTTTTGCGATTCTTGCAGAGCTTGGCAGGATAAATAAGAGTACATCTGATTCTATTGAGCGTATTTATGAGCAGACCAACGAAACCAATCAGGCCGCACAGAAGATTCAGGAGGCAGCAGGACTCATAGCTTCTATTGCAGATGAGACAAATCTTCTCTCTCTCAATGCGAGCATAGAGGCTGCCAGAGCAGGAGAGGCAGGAAAAGGATTTGCGGTTGTTGCAACTCAGATTTCCAAGCTTGCTTCTGAGTCCAGTGAGTCTGCTCAGAGTATAGACGATATTATCAGAGAACTTGTTCAGAATTCCATGAAGGCAGTGGAAATCATGAATGAAGTCAGGGAAGTCATGCAGGAGCAGAGCAACATGGTTGAGAATACCGAGAGGGCTTTCCGCAGTGTTCGTGAGGGTATTGATAATTCACTGGCCGGAGCAGAGAACATTCGTGAACATACAGATAAGTTGAATGATTCAAGGGAGAACATTGTAAATACAGTTGTGAGTCTTTCTGCCATTGCGGAAGAAAATGCAGCCAGCTCCCAGGAGACATCAGATACAATGAAGCGCATTCTGGAAGAGCTTAAATCTGTTGAAGAAGGCAGCGATAGGCTGAATGACATTGCGAAGGTTCTTGATGAGAGTATAAACGAGATTCACATTTGATCTATATGGAGGCAGTTATGACAATGAAGAATAATACATGCTTTTCCATAGCAATTCTGTGTCTTATGGCCGTGCTTATAAGCGGATGTGCGCAGGCAGAGCAGACTGCAGAGACAGAAGCAGAGACTACAGCGACATCAGAGCTCTGTTCTGATGGAGGTCAGGTCCTGAATATTTACTGCTGGAACACGGAGTTTGAAGAGAGGATGACAGCTTTCTATCCTGGTTATACGGACAATGGAGATGGTACCGGATCGATTGGAAATGTAAAGGTAGTTTGGACGATAACACCATCGGACAACTATGGTTATCAGAATCTTCTTGATGAGGAACTTCTTGTAAACATGGATAAAAAGGCTGATGATCGCATAGATTTGTTCCTTATGGAGGCGGACTATATTTTAAAATATGCTGATTCAGACTATACACTTGATATTGTCAATGATCTCGGAATAACAGAATCAGAGCTCGCTGATCAGTATCAGTATACTAAGGATATTGCCACATCAAGGGATGGAAAGCTTAAGGGAAGCAGCTGGCAGGCTGCGCCCGGGCTTTTTGGATATAGAAGATCTATAGCAAGAGATGTGCTGGGGACAGATGATCCGGATGAAGTACAGAAGTATTTATCCGACTGGAAGGGGTTTGATAATGTGGCTGAGCAGGCCGCTGCTAAGGGCTATATGATGCTCTCCAGTATAGAAGACTGTTATAAGATTTTTGCAAACAATGCGAAGGTTAAGTGGGTGGATGATCCGTTTTCATCAACTCCCAAGATCCAGATAGACAGCAAACAGTGGGAATGGGTGGATATGTGTAAGAAGTACCGTGAAAACGGATGGATAAATGATACCACCCAGTGGTCAGAGGGTTGGAACTTCGACCAGAGTGCTGAAGGCAAAGTATTTGGGTTTTTTATGTCGACCTGGGGAATTAATTTCACCCTTGTTGGGAATGCAGGAGAAGAGGGCTTTGGTGACTGGAGTATTTGTGAAGGACCTGCTGCGTGGTATTGGGGTGGAACCTGGATTGCAGGTGCGAGAGGAACTGACAATGCATCTCTTGTTGCTGATATTATGAGAAAGCTTACTTGTGATAAACAGAACATGGTAAAAATCACGGAGGAGACTCAGGACTATACCAATACTATTTCGGGGATGCAATCCCTGGCATCCTCTGATTATCACTCCGATTTCCTTAACGGACAGAATCACATAAAGATGTTCGCTCAGGCGGCGCCAAAGATAGATATGTCTCTGGCAGGTCCCTATGACCAGGGGCTGGGGGATACATTCCGTGAGGCATTCAAACCATATATTAATGGAGAATGTGATAAGCAGGCAGCACTTAACGAATTCTACAAACAGGCAGTTGTTAAGTACCCTGAGCTGACATTTGATGCAGAGGATATGAAATAGTAAGACTTTTTTATCATGATATTGTAATATTGCGGGTTTTACAGATATATGCTATTTAAATTTTTCTGTTCATATATTATCCTTATATTTGGGGTTAAAATGAATGGAGGGAGCAATAGTAATGAAAAAACAATTATTTACATTTATCATGGCAACTGCAATATTTTCCGGATTTTTCATTGGAAAAGGCATGGAGGCACATGCTCTTTACAATTACAATAATGTGCAAGGTGCTGCTACCGCTATTTCAGATCCGGACTTTGATGCGGCATATTATTTACATAGATATCCGGATCTTTTGGCAGCAGGGCTGCGCACTCAGGAACAGTTATATCAGCACTGGATCACATATGGTAAGGCAGAAGGAAGGGTAGGTAGTCAGACTTATACAGTTCCTGAAAATTTAGTTCCGACTCCCAAGGTTTTTTCATCAGACTTTGATGCGGCATATTATTCACATAGATATCCTGATCTTAGGGCAGCAGGACTGCGTACTCCGGAGCAGCTATATCAGCACTGGATTACATATGGTAAGGCAGAAGGAAGGGTTGGCAAGCCATAAGATTGGAAAGGCATAAGTATTTATTTAGCTGATTACCAAAGACACAGCAGATGTTCGGGAAGCTACAAGCGCTTAACTACAAAGGTTGAGCGCTTTTTTCGTGCGAGTTGGTATTGACCGACTCAATCGTGACATGACAACAAGTATTGATGGTTTTATAATAAGGTGGCAGGAAGAATGCCTGCATGAAAAATGCAACGATTTTTGTTGTGATTGTGGATGAAATATTCGAATAGAGGGGCAGTAAGTATGGATTATCAGTCATGGATTGAAGGTATAAATGAATTAGCAAGCCTGTATTCATTTGATATATTGTCGGATGGAAGTTTTAGTGAAATTCGGCTGATGGCAGTAAATCAAATGAATGATGTAATGCTTCATATGGTGCCTGACGCTCCGGAATTTTATCCGGGAATACCGTACAGAAGCTACTGGATGGATTTGAATTTTGAGAGTTATATTTATAAATGTGCAAGTTCTGCCAAGCCACTGTATTCCTATGTTAATGCGCGTGGAGTCTGGCTTAAGGGATTTTATCTGCCTATTGCGGATATCTGGGGTGAGTATAATTGTCCTCCACTTCCGAAGGGAGCACATAGAGTTTACTGCTTATATGTTGTGAACTTTACAGAGCAGGCTCAGACTGATTCAATGGCACAGAGGTCACCGGAGGTGGCTGGTGCAGTTTTGGATATTGGTATCAGACTGCACGAAGCAACGGATTTCTACGAGTCGCTTGCCAATACTGCCGCGCAGGTGAAGGAATTCTGCGGAGCAAGGATGTGCTCAATGTACCTCGTGGATAAGGTTACGCGTGAGTGCACTTTTGTTAGTGAGGACGGGGTGCATGATTTAGAAGAGTTTGCATCAGAAATGGGAAGGACGCCATTTGAGGTGGCAGAGATTTGGGAAAAAGATCTTGCGCTCTCGGATTGCCTTCTTTTGCAGGATCTTAAAATAATTGAGGAACGTGATCCTGAATGGTATAGGTCTATGCTTATGCATGGCGTTCAGAATATCGTATTTTATGCGATTCGCTATAATCAGACGCTGGTAGGTTATATATGGGCTGCTAATTATGATGTGGCCAAAACGGAGCAAATTAAAGAGACACTGGAGCTTTCTACATTTATGCTTGCAGCTGTTATAGCGAATCATTTTCTTATTTCAAGGCTTGAAGTAAAGAGTGCAATGGATGCGCTGACACAGGTTGGCAATCGCAATGCTATGGATGACTATGTGAAAAGTATTGAAAAAGGTACTGCCAAATTACCGAAAACTTTGGGTGTAATTTTTGCTGATCTTAATGGGCTTAAAAGGAAGAATGATGAAGAAGGGCATGATGCAGGAGATAGAATGCTCGTGCGCTCATCATCACTCCTTAAAGTTGTTTTTGGTGAAAACCTAATCTACCGTGCAGGTGGAGATGAGTTTGTTATTTTCTGCGAAGATATTTCAGAAGAACAAATGCGAGAGCGCATTTCGAGGCTTAAAATGTTGGCAGATAGCAATTTGGATGTCAGCTTTGCTATTGGCAGCGTCTTTTGCGAGGGTTCATATGATATAGGTGAAGCGGTGCAGAAAGCCGATGAATTAATGTATCAGGATAAGAAAGAGTATTATCAGCTGCATAGCGCTACCTAATAGTGCGAATGTTGACATAAAATAATCAAGTGAAAAACAGGTCTTTATCAGTGTGTGATAAGGCCTGTTTTTGTTTTTGCGATATTTTAATAGGGGAAAATAAAAATGAATCTTGTAAAAGGGGCTACATGAAAAAGAAAATGTTAGGGATAACAATCTTTTTAGTTCTGATAATTATAATAATATTGATAATACTACCTCCAAGCCTTGGTAAGCTTCCGAAAGGACACGCTCTAAGTGAGAAAACATTTCTTGAAGCTGATGGTGTCAGGCTGGGACTAATCTTATTGTCCGATAAAACAGATAATCCTGTACTTCTTGTCTGCGGGGGAGGCCCCGGAATTCCTCAGTATCTCATGGAAAGCCTCTATCCATCTGTTTTACCTGAATATTTCACGGTTTGCTATTTTGACTACAGAGGAACCGGGCTCTCATTTGATAGCGGTGTCGATCCTGACAACATGACAACTGATAAATATATAAAAGATATAGTACTGGTGACGAATTATCTTAGGGAAAGGTTTGTACAGGATAAGATTTATATCATGGGTCATTCGTTCGGAACATATATGGCGCTTAACACGGTGAAGCAATATCCGGAGTATTATACAGCATACCTCGCAATGTCTCAGATTTGTGATCAGTATAGGTCGGAATTAATGGCATTTGATTACATGCGCGGTCGCTATAAAGAGCAGGGTAACAGCGCTCTGGTGGCGCAGTTTGATAAATATAAAATAACGGAATCTGAAGATGATTACAGAAAGTATACTAATTCCGGACTTCGCGACAAGGCTATGCATGAACTGGGAGTTGGGACGACATCGGATATGGATAATGTAATAACTGGCTTATTTTTCCCGAGCCTTCGGATAAAGGCCTACACTCCGCTTGAGCGTATTAATATCTGGAGAGGTAAGGCGGCCTCCGGAAAGTTTGCGGTAAATAGTGAATCCTGGCTTTTTAACGCTTTTGAAGCTGTTTCAAGTATAGAAATACCTATCTATTTCTTTGCAGGAGAAAATGACATGACGTGCTGCACTACTTTGCAAAAGGAGTATTATGAGAGCGTTATAGCCCCGGAAAAGGAGTTCTTCCTCTATGAAGGATGCGCTCATAGCCCCATTTATGAGGATGGAGAAAAAACGAGAGAGATTCTTGATGGACTAGGTATTTTTGCGCCTTAAAAAGAATTTTTAACCATCTGATTTTTACAAAACTTACTCTGCAATAGGAACAAGTGAGTTGAGGAAGATTTCAATGTCTTCGCAACCCTCTGTCGTGTGGTCAAATCTTACATGTGAACTGTCGTAAACAGCATTATAAGGCTCGTAGCCATCAACATTGAACAGAGTATCGTCAGATGCTTTCAAGTCCTTTATTTCGGCAGTTGACAGGTTGTAGTAATGGTGCCTTAAATTGTTGTATTTTTCGGTGTCATTTTTCAAAGCTGAAAAGAACTCATAATCTTCTGAGAGGTCATAATCGTTGTCGTTCCATGTGGGATCGACCTCGAACCATTGGCCTGAGATATTAACGACATTCCAGGCGTGGATATCCTGATCAAGTGATGATGCGGGAATGCAAAAAGCGCTTCCGCTTACCATGCTACAGGGGATGCCGACTTTATGCATTAAATATTCAAAAGCAAAGGCGTAACCGCTGCAAACCGCGTGGTTGCGCCTTCCTTCTGAGTCGCACACCAAAGCGCCATAAGCAGTGTTACCAAGATCCCAGATGATTTCGGAATCATTGTCAGGATTCTCCGGTAAATCTGATTCCAAAATATCGTAGTCATAGGTTACAAGATCAATCAGTTTGTCGTGGATGGCAAGTTCTATATCTTCATCGGACATGCTAAGGTCAATATCCTTCATGAAATCCTCTGATGCTTTTTCAAATGCAACAATCTGATCAGCTTCTGATGGGGCAGTTTCCATATCAAAAAAATAAGTAATATATCCATCATATGAAAGTGAACTGCAATGGATAGCACTCGACTCTGACATAAGGAAGAAGTACTCGGGATGATCATAGCACATAGCATAATAAACATTCCAAAAGTGATCTTCGCCAAGCTCATCCATCTTAGCCTCTGATATAACAATTGCATTTGAGTAATCTTCAACTGTTCGGTTTTCCACGAGATCGATAAAAATGTTGTATACATTCTTGTCGGCATCATCAAGATTTTGATACATTACCCAAATGTCATCCAGCTCCTGCGGAGCCTCGGGCTCATCATAGTACATATATTTTCCGCTGACATCTTTTAGTGTGGATGCCACTCTATGCGGCAATGAACCAAACTCCGAAGTATCTTCGGTCATCGACATAAGAGCAAGAAACACTCCTACCACTAAAAAACCGACAAAAATAATAGTAAGCGTGGAAGAGCGGCGCTTACGGCGTTTGTTATTGTTTTTGTTTTCTTTGGAAGTATTATCGTTGTTTATCATAGAAAAATGTTTAAATTCCTAATATTTATTATCTTGTTTATTTTATTACTACATAATTCTGTGGACAAGCATTGTGATATATTGACCTGGGATTTCTGTATAGATTTGACCGGAGCGGAGCCTGAACCATATGAGACAACAACATATATAAAAGGGATAAGCGGGTGATGGGGCGGCAGAGCGCCAGTGGCGCTCATCTTTGCCGCCGACCGAGCCGGAGGCGAGATACGAACCATGGGTTCGTGATCTCGCCTGCTTAAAAGAAAAACCTCAGGTTAACAACCTGAGGTTTTCTTTTAAGCGGGTGATGGGAATCGAACCCACGTATCTAGCTTGGAAGGCTAGTGTTCTACCATTGAACTACACCCGCATGTATATGGAGTTTTAATCGGGGTGACAGGATTCGAACCTGCGACCTCCTGGTCCCAAACCAGGCGCTCTACCAAGCTAAGCCACACCCCGTTTGGAAGCGTTTAGTTCATTACCTGTCCCGCAACGCAAGTAGAATTATATAACGTATATTTTAGGGTGTCAACACATATTTTGAAATTTTTTTAAAAAATTGATACAATTTTTTTATCGAGCGAAAAAAGGCGGTAAAATCATGGATCATACAGTTGATTATGTAAATATTGGAATAGCATCTTTCCTACTTGCAGTAATGAGTATCAAGCTTTTTGGTGATATTCATATGAGAAAGATCTCAAATAAAGAACGGCGTCAGTTTACCAAGATGCTGGTTTCGGTTATGCTGATGCTTGCGTCTGTATTGGCGGTAAAGACAGTTGTCTGCATTGATATGGATTACAAACCGATGATTCTCATATCGGAAATTGCATATTCTGTATATTTCATAAGTTTTTATTCGCTCTTGGGATTTTATGGTATGTATGTCTCTTATTATATTTCGAGACGAAGCGGAAAACAGCTTGCAATGAAGATCTTTGTTTTACCGCTGGCAATAATCTTTTCCTTATTGTGGGTTGTTTCATTGTTTTATGGATTTGTAGTATCCTTTGACGGAACCAATTTTGAAAAGGGCCCCCTCTATTATATGGGACTGGTAGGCGGATACATTATTCTGCTTTTAGTAATAGTTTACATGATCGTATATAGGCAGTATCTTAAGAGGGATAATATTTTTGCTCTTTTGTCCATTATCTCCTTTCCTATGTTTGGAATGGTGCTCAGATTGTTTGTTCATGATATTGAGATCATGCCTTATATGATGTGCCTCTCACTAATTTTTCTGGATAATACATTCCAATATGAGCAGGAGAGACTTATACTTGAGCAGGAGGATAAAATCTCAAGAGACAGAATCAAAATCCTTCTCACTCAGATAAAACCGCATTTCCTATACAATGTACTTAACTCAATATATGTGCTTTGTGAAAAGGATCCCGAAAAAGCTCAGGAGGCAATCGGACGCTTTTCTGATTATTTACGCGGTAACCTAAGCAATCTGGAAAAAGAGGACTGCATATCTTTTTTAAGAGAGATGGAGCATGTCACGAATTATCTGAGTCTTGAAAAAATGAGATTTAGAGATAAACTCACTATTAAGTATGATATCAAAGATGAGAGCTTTGATCTTCCGGCACTTTCCGTTCAGCTACTTGCGGAGAACGCAGTTAAGCACGGCATTCATAAAAAAGAAGAGGGCGGAACTGTCAAAATTGAGAGTTACTCAACAGCTGATAATTACTATGTTATTGTTGAGGATGACGGAGTTGGATTTGACCCGGGTTCTAAGAAGGAAGGGGACGGGCTTCATATCGGCCTGGATAACCTTGAAGAGAGGCTTGTCAGAATGTGCGGCGGACATCTTGTTGTGGAGAGCACGGAGGGTGTTGGCACCAAGGCGACAATAACAATTCCCAGAGAGAAAAATGAGTTACTCTAATCGATTTTTATATCTAAAATTATATGAATACTTCAGGAGACACTTGTAATGAGAATTATAGCTATAGATGATGAGGACCTTGCACTTGAGGGGTGCATCAGTGCTATTAAAAAAGCAATCCCCGCAGCCCATGTGGATGGATTTACCAGCGGAAAACAGGCATTTGAGGTGATTGATCAGATTAACCCGCAGATAGCTTTTCTCGATGTTGAGATGAGAACAGATAACGGGATTGATGTTGCAAAAAAACTGCAAGCAAAGAATCCCAGGATCAACATAATATTTGTAACCGGATATTCGGAGTATATGAGGGAGGCATTTGGCCTCTATGCCAGCGGTTATATAATGAAGCCTGTGACACCTGCGAAGATACAGGATGCATTTGAGCATTTGAGATTCCCTGTAGAGGAGGAGAGCGGTAGAAAGCTCAAGGTTCACACCTTTGGGGAATTTGAAGTTTTCACAAAAGAAGGAGTGCCGCTTGATTTTGCATATAGCAAGACAAGAGAACTCCTTGCGGTTCTTATTGATGCAAATGGAGCCATGAGAACCTTTGATCAGATCATGGACAGAATATGGCAGGATGAGGATGATCCCAGCGGACACAGATCATATATGAGAAACCTGTTTGCAGATATGAGCAGGATCTTTTTCGAAAACGATTGCGGAGATGCTCTTATCAGGAGAAGAGGGGAAGCTGCCATTAACAAAGAATATTTCGACTGCGACTATTTTGATTATCTTGCCGGGAAGCGCGAAGACACTGGTTTTGCGGGAGAATACATGAATCAGTATAGCTGGGCAGAGCCAACTCTTGGAAAATT
>NZ_KE384112.1:15604-26535 GCF_000423925.1 Butyrivibrio sp. VCD2006 | reverse complement strand
TAAAATATCGTCGTGGTCACAAGAAAGCAATAATAGCAATCGCCAGAATGATGATGGTCTGCATATATCACATGGTGAAAGATAAGAAAACTTTTACTCCATGCGATTATAAGGAATTGATGGATCCTAATGATCATCCTCACAAAGTTGTTTTAAATGATGCCAACGTATTTGAGTATCTGAAAACTCAGGGTTACGATATTTCTTCATTGGTTAAAAGCAACGATAACTGATGAATGATTTCCTATATGATCAACCTGTCAGAGAGACGGGAAATCTCGTCCCTCTAATTTAAGTCGGTTTCATCCGCTACTTATTTTTCACTCTTTTTCCTTCCATAAAGAACTAATTAAGAGGTGCTTTCATGAGCCTCAAAAGATATAATAACGCATTTTTATATACTTTACTATAAAAATATGTAGCGAAGAAGGTATGCTTATCAATGACATCCATTCTGAACTAAGAAAGAGAGATGACTTGATACCAAATATAAGATTCAATTTGTTCACGAGTATATCCGCCGGAAATATTTATTTCTTTGGCTGGTACTCGTAAAAAACCATGCTTATCATAAAATCTTAGTGCTCTCAAGTTATCTTCTGCAACGCACCAGTACACAGCTTTTAGCCCATATTCATCGAAGGCCTTTTGTAGCATTTGATCCATGGCCCATATAGAATAGCCTTTGCCCATCGCAATTTTTCTAATTGTTATAGCAAATTCAGCCTCTGAATCTGTGATATGCTTCAGGCTAACAGTACCCATATAGGTATCTTCTTCGTCAACAATGGCCAAATGAAGATTTTCATTTGTGCAACTGCTTTGGATGAATGCTATACAATCATCTATTGTCTTGGTTGTAAAATCTGTCTGCAATTTTGATACTACAAAACTATCATGCATCCATTCGAGCATTAGTTCTGCATCTTTAATTTCTAAATGTCGAAGTTTCATAGTGTAAATCCATTTATTGCTTCAATAACATATCCTATCTCATCATCGCTCATCCCATAATACATAGGCAAACTAAGCTCTGTTTTACTAATCTCTTCTGCAATGGGAAATGATCCTTCATTATACCCAAGATCCCTGTAGCATTCCTGCATATGAATCGGGATGGGATAGTGCTTGTTGGTACCTATTCCCAAATTAGCCAGATGCTTTTCAAGCTGATCACGTCTCGCGCATCTTATAGCAAATATATGCCAAACTGGATCAGCATAGTCCGGAACCACCGGTAGTGTGATAAGCGGATTGTCGATTTCATTCAAATATCTACCGGCAATCCTACAACGCTCAGCATTCATTCTATTAAGATGCTCAAGCTTTACTGATAAGAACGCAGCTTGCAACTCATCTAATCTTGAATTATTACCTTTAAATATGTGATGGTACTTATAGTCTGATCCATAATTTCTAAGTGCCCGGATTTTATCTGCAATTGCTTTATCAGACGTAACTGTTGCCCCTGCATCCCCTAATGCTCCGAGATTTTTTCCCGGATAAAAGCTAAAGCCTGCCGCGTCACCAAAGGATCCGATGATTTTCCCCTTGTATCTGGCACCATGCGACTGTGCACAGTCTTCAATAATATATAAATGATGTTTTTTTGCCATGTCCATTATAGGATCCATATCACAGGGTTGACCATATAAATGAACAGGCATAATTGCTCTTGTTTTATTAGTAATAGCATTCTCTATCAACAAAGGATTTATGCAGTAAGTGTCCTTATCAGGCTCAACCAGTACCGGTTTAGCACCGGCATAAGTTACTGCAAGCGCAGTAGCAATAAAAGTATTTGAAGGGACAATTACTTCATCCCCTTCGCCTACCCCAAATGCCTTTAAAGGCAACATAAGTGCATCTAGGCCATTTCCGGTTCCGATACAGTATTTAGAATCACAATATTTTGCAAAAGAATCCTCAAAGCATTTATCTTCTACACCGTCAATATACCAGCTTCTCTCATAAACACGATTAAAAGCCTCTCTTAAATCTTTATCCAGTTCCCGTTCCATGGGTCTAAAACTGACAAATGGTATATCCATTTATTCTTCCGCCTTTGTCACATTAACATATTTCAGGAATTCATCATAATCCCTTATGTAATCCGCTTCGTTATATGGTTCGGAAGCCAAAACCATAAGCACAGCATCAGGAGAAAAGTCATACATTTCTCTCCACATATTGTTGGCAACATATAATCCTTCGTATGGTTTTTCAAGCGGAACCACTTTCTTTTCTCTTCCATTATCTAAAAGGACTTTACATGATCCATGTACGCAAAAAAGAATCTGCTGAAGGCTCTTATGTGCATGGTGTCCTCGTACGGCTCCCTCAACTGTACTGTACATGTAATAAACACGCTTAATTTCAAAAGGGATATCATTGTATTCTTCTAACGAAACCAGCTGACCTCTTTCATCCCCATGTGGCTGGAACACGTATTTTACGACTTGCATTGCATACTCCTCCCTTTATATGTAATCACCTTCAGTAAAAGTATTATCTTCTTATAAGCAACCGAATGTCTTTTCTGTATACCAGAAATGTGATAAAGAAAAATGTTATAACCCAGACAATCTCCAATACATAACTTGATTTAAACAAAAATCGCCATAGCAAGAAACCTATACACATGGCAATTGTAGTGAACAGAAATCTCTTTCTTACAACCATTAGTTTCATTCTTATAAGCACCAACGCGCAGATAATATCAGATATGACATAGCCTAATAAAGTTCCTATCGCTGCACCTTCCATTCCAATACTGGGAATAAGCGCAAATTTCAATAAAATGCTAATCACTGCACCAACTGAAAGAGTTGAACCTAATATCCATGACCTTTTTATAACAAGGAATTGATTTCCTGAAACCTGGAATAGCATCTGTAATAAAGGTGCAAAAAACAGATAGGGAGAAACAATATATGCCCGATGATATTCCGGTAAAAATATCAGTTTATAAAACGGCTCTGCAATAACACATATGATGGTCGTTGCCAAATAAGATATAATTCCCAAATATTCAAATACCTTGGAATTAGTTTCAACCTGGTCTTCTTCTTTCATGGTCGAAAACGCAAAATACTGCCAGCCTCCGGCAAATGCGGTATATATAAGCTGACTTGCCAATCCTAATTTTGAACCTATAGCATATATTCCAGATTCTCCGATATCCATCAACTGAGTGATCATAACACGATCAGACGAATTAAATATCCAGTAAATCAGCATATTAGGAAGTAATGGAACCCCAATCCACAATAGTTCCTTTATTAGTTTTGAATCAAAAAAACGAATTGAAAACCAATCCCGATTCAAAATATAAAATGTTATTTCCATACTGAGAGATGCTATCACTCCAGCAAGAGGTAATGCAATGACATAATAACCTGCCAAAAGCATCGGTATTGAAATAGAATATGACAATATCGGACTTATTGCATTTGTTATAAGAAATACTTTTCGTTTGTTCTGCATCCTTGTCGGCGCAGCTATTATGCTGTTTGTGGCGCCAACAAGAGTTGCAATCGCACTTATGTAAACAAGATATGCATACTCATAACTTTCGAAGAAAAAAGCTGCAATGCTCTTTCGAAAAATGATCATCAATAAAAATACTAAAACAGATGTTCCTATTGTGAAAAGGAGTGTTGTGGAGCATATTCTTTTTTTATAATCAATGTCATCTTTTTCAAAGAACAACCGATACATCGCATCATACATGCCCATGACCGCAAAATAGCTACATAGACTCACAATTGTCTGTGACATATCACTAAGTCCAAAATACTTTGAGTTTGGCATAAGCCTTGTCACTATTGGAATCATGATAAAGGGGATAATTTTGCTTATGATTCCGCCAATGCCATATATTAAAAAATTTTCTATAAACAATTTTGATTTCTTCATCAATAACTTTCAACCATATTCCTAATCGAAATAATAAAGACAGTAACTGTCAGCTTTTATATAAGGATATATATCCCATTCTATTGGCGAACTGGTAACCAAATAGCAATCCGTCATACTCATTTCAGAAATATCTTCAAGATCAATTGCCTGTACACTTTGATCAGGGTACATGAATTGATACTCTTTCAATGTACATGCAAAATCAAAGTTTTCAATTTCACTAGCAAGAAAATAAAGTGTAGAATCACTAGTTTCATCTGAAATCAACATGGCATCAAAAGACATTGCGTATCGCCATAAGTTCACCTGATCTGAGACTTCATTAGCCAAAAAGCAATTTAAACACAAAAGAAAAGTATAACAAAAAACACGAATCTTTCTTTTAGAAGAGTAAATCAGAGCGATACCGGTAACAGCCAAAACCAATATATATATACTGAGAAGCACTTTAAAGCCTGCCCAATCCATTGATGAACCAAATGCAAAATGTAGCAAACTTCCCGGCAATGTTGAACATATATGATTGAACGAGGAATCGCAATCTGCCATATAGTCAACTATATTAGGCCCCGCTGCAATAAATACAATTACCATGAAAGGCAGATATTTATAATACTTACTAAACCTCTTTTTTGAATCCATAATACCAAACAGAATCACAGGTCCAAGTGTAAAATCAAAATATCTGGAATATACAATCAAATCACTTCTCGATTTGCCATTCATTTGAACTGCAGTAAGAAAAATCATAAGAAGTGCAGAAAAAAGAACAACAAGGCGTATCCAAAAATACTTGTCTAATTCTTTTTTCTGGACTCTTACCAAAATATCAGTTAATGAAAAAGCTAAAAAATAATATGTACAGAGAACTGCAATAATCAGCTTACTAATAAAAGAACCCAATATTGTTTTAATATTCTCAATTACTCTTTGATAATATTCAGAAACAAGCCCAGCTGATATGTCATAATTATTTACATTAGACTTCTCAGAATGCATATATATCATTGATATCTGTATGTTCTTTATATAGCCTACTAAAAAATATAAGCAAACAAAAAATAATAATACAAATAATGTTTCTTTATATTTTTTATTTTTTAATAGGAAGAACATCGTAGCCGAAACAACTACTAATGCTACCGGAAGCGTTCTTTGATGCACCATTATCATATAACTGCATGTAATAGCCATCAAAGCCATTTTCCAAAATGCAACTTGTTCACTTATACTAACCATTAAGGCTATAACAGCCCACATCAGAAACGAAACCAAGGTCTCCGACCATGCAATTCGTGCTTGGGATATTGCATTAATAGTAAACACACTAAGCATAGCACCGGCAATTTGCTCCTGCGGGGTACTATTTTCTGCTATTACGGAAAAAATATACTTTGCGCATAATAGTGAGAGAATAAGAAATATGCAATTTAATATAATGGCGCAATGATAACGCAAGGCATAATCGCCTATGAACATAAGCGGGGCAATAACTACACTATATCCCATTCCATAATAGGCAGATTCAGACATTAGTGATTTCCAGTCAAATCCAGCTAAAGCTGCAGCATTTCCCCAATAGCCAAACTCATCACCTAAAACTCCAAATAATGTAGTATCATTCCAACGATATAACAAAATAAAACTAATAATGCATAGAATCCCCAAATATTCAAATAATACAATTTTGCTCACCGCTGTCTTTTTATTTGCAATCACGATTACGAAAACTAACCCCTGTCCTTAAATTTATTTAATGCCCTATATAATCCATATTCCGGTAACAATATAAATTCCCTTATACGTCTACCAATGGTCTTCTTATTATTTTTGAAAAGAGAATAGAATGCTTTGCATCTCTTAGCAAGATTCTTATACTGTTTGTATCTTTCATAAAGAATATCACAAAATACAATCTGATCATCTAGCGTCCTACTTCTATCTTCCACGGTTCCAGACGTTGAAATCCCCGTACCATACTCATAATAAATTACGTACTCAGGAAGAAAAACGTATTGTATATCATCGAGAATAATCATGATGGTTATACAATCCTCACAATATTTTATTCTTCCGGCAATTATTTCAAGGTATTTGCACAGACAATTACTCTCAAATATTTGAGAAGCCCCTGCTATCCATTCACCATAACCAATAAAATGTTTGGCAATAATTCTTTTGTTACGTTTGATGTATGGTTCAAATGTGTACGGTATGCTTTTATTTAGCAATACACGTTCATTATCACGCGTTTCGTAAAATTGCATAATTCCAAATCCCATCAAAGCATTATGCCTTTTCATCTCATTTATCATGGTATAAAGTATATGCTCATTATATAGCATATCTCCCGGGCTTATCGGCTTTATGTAAGGTCCTTTTGCAATTTTAACTGCATTATATAGGTTTATTGTTGTTCCATGATTTATATCATTATTAATAAAAAAATAGTTTGTGAACTTATTCTCATCTAAGTATTTTCTTAATCTGTCATAATATTCATGCTGCTCAGAATCCTCTGATATAATAAGCTCAAAAGTAATATTTTCTTGCTTTAATATAGAATTAACTGTTTCTATTGTCTTATTATAATCAGAATGATATGTTAGCAAGATTACACTAACATCAAATAGTTCACTCATGCCTTCCATCTCCGTCGATTTTTTCTGCATTGCAATACAAGCCATCCATAGTATACTACAAATCCATCCAAAATATAAAAACCATCTGCTGTACATAACAAGCAGATGGCTAAATAAATCCTTTGTATTTCTTAAAAAAGAGACTCCCGCATATGCGACAGTCTCCTCTATGTTTATATGATTCTTATTTATTTTGCCGGTATTTTATATGATTTGTGAAGCTGAAGGTTCTCACAATCTGGCGGTGAATTCACAAGTGAATCATTTCGTACCTTGCAGGCCGCATTTCTGCAATCCCTGCATCTGTATCCGGAATGATTCGAATACATCTTCTTACATTCCAGCGAACAGAATGCATGGTTGCTCTCCCGCGCGGTGAACAATCTTCCGCAATTCATGCAAATATTCCTAACATTGTGTGCCATAACTCTACCCTGACTTTCACTAAATGGGCATATTCTCACTATTATTATACGTTATAAGGCGCAGTAATACTCGATATTTAGGAATATTTTAGAAAAAATTTAGGAGTACTTATCCTTCACATATTTTTTAAAAGTTCTCTAACATTCTCACCAATATCACCATTAAAGCAAGCTGATCCTGCAACAATTACATTTGCTCCTGCTTCCAGCGGAATGTGAATGTTATCCTTAGTCACACCACCATCTATCTCGATATCTGTAGAAAGCCCCATGTCGCTTACAAGCTTTCTTGCTTCAGAAATCTTCTCAGTGCATTCATCCATATACTTCTGTCCACCAAACCCTGGCTCAACCGTCATAACAAGAAGCATATCTATGTGCTCCAGGTAAGGCTTTACGGCTTCCACGGGAGTCTTGGGCTTTATGGCAAGCCCGGCTTTTTTACCAAGGCTGTGGATTTTATCGATGACTTCTCTGACATCAGATGCGGCTTCAATATGGAAAGTTATAATGTCAGCTCCTGCCTTGGCAAATTCTTCAACGTACCTAATAGGTTCCTCTATCATCAAATGAACATCATAAACTTGATTCGAAGCTTTCCTGATAGATTTAAGCACCGGCAGGCCAAAGGAAATTGAAGGCACAAAAATGCCGTCCATGACATCAAAGTGCAGGTACTGTGCGCCTGCTGCCTCCGTCTCCTTTATCTGTTGTCCAAGTATCGTAAAATCTGCTGATAGAATTGATGGTGCAAGTATATTCATAGAACTTTCAACCTCTAAATTGCATACAAGTAAAAAACACAACAGCCCACATATACCATATATGTGGGCTGAGAGTCAAATCATTTAGGAATTATTTCAAAAACTCTTTTACTGAGTTGTATACACCCTCACCGTCAAGGCCATACTTCTTAACAAGATCGCCTGCTGAACCTGACTCGCCGTACTTATCCTGCATACCGATCTTCTTAACAACTGTAGGGCACTCCTCTGAAAGAACGTCACATACAGCGCTTCCAAGTCCGCCGATAACTGAGTGCTCCTCTACTGTAACAACCTTGCCTGTCTTCTTAGCTGTAGCAACTACGAGCTCTCTGTCGATAGGCTTGATTGTGCAGATGTTTACAACCTCTGCGCTAACGCCTTCAGCTGCAAGCTTCTCAGCTGCCTCAAGAGCAGCGCCTACGCCGATACCTGTAGCAATGATGCTGACATCAGTACCCTCGCGAAGAACTGTTCCCTTACCAAGCTCAAACTTGTAATCAGGTCTGTCATTAACTACAGGGCAAGCTGCACGTCCGAAACGGATGTAAACAGGGCCATCGTGCTCAGCTGCTGCGCGAACACAAGCTCTTGCCTCAATATCATCTGCAGGGCACATAACAACCATGCCGGGGATTGTGCGCATAAGTGCAAGATCCTCGTTACACTGGTGGCTGGCACCGTCTTCACCTACTGTGATTCCGGCATGTGTTCCGCCGATCTTTACATTGAGGTGAGGATATCCAACTGAATTGCGAACCTGCTCATAAGCACGTCCTGTTGCAAACATTGCAAATGTGCTGACAAAAGGAATCTTGCCTGTTGTAGCAAGTCCTGCTGCGATGCCCATCATGTTGCACTCTGCGATACCGCAGTCGATGTGGCGATCCGGGAATTCCTTCTTGAACCAGCCTGTTCTTGTTGCTGCTGCAAGGTCTGCGTCAAGTACTACTACTTTGTCGTTAACCTTTGCAAGCTCTATAAGTTCTTTACCATAGCTGTCTCTGGTAGCTATCTTCTTAACTTCGCTCATTTTAACCTCCAAAATTTTACCTCATCCGTCTGCTTCGCAGACACCTTCTCCTAAAGGAGAAGGCTTTAGTTTTATAAACTGCTTCACTCAAAAGAAAAGCTTTAGTTTTATAAACTGCTTCACTCAAAAGAAAAGCTTTAGTTTTATAAACTTCAAGCCTCAAGTGCTGCACCAATTTTCTCAAGATCTTCCATAGCCTTAGCGTACTCTTCATCGTTAGGTGCTACGCCGTGCCATGAAACCTGGTTCTCCATGAAGGATACGCCCTTACCCTTAGTAGAGTGTGCAATGATTGCTGTGGGCTGACCCTTAGTCTCTCTGGCCTCCTTGAAGGCTGCTCTGATAGCATCAAAATCATGTGCATCAATGTTGATTACATGGAAGTTAAATGCCTCAAACTTTTTGTCGATCGGGTAAGGTGAGCAAACCTCATCAACAGGTCCGTCGATCTGAAGTCCGTTGTTGTCAACGATAACTACGAGGTTGTCAAGCTTACGGAAGCCTGCGAACATAGCTGCCTCCCAGATCTGACCCTCTTCGATCTCACCATCACCGCAAAGTGTGTAGGTTCTGTAATCTTTATTATCAAGTTTTGCAGAAAGTGCCATACCGCATGCTACTGAGAATCCCTGTCCAAGTGAACCTGAAGACATATCAAGTCCGGGAAGGTACTGCATGCTGGGATGTCCCTGAAGTCTTGAACCAAGCTTACGAAGAGTCTTAAGCTCCTCTACAGGGAAATATCCGCGCTGAGCCATAACTGAGTAAAGGCCGGGTGCTGTGTGGCCCTTGGAAAGTACAAAACGGTCACGATCAGCCTTTGCAGGATCCTTGGGATCTATGTTCATCTCCTCAAAGTACAGATATGTGAAGATATCTGCTGCTGAAAGTGATCCACCGGGATGTCCGGCTTTTGCTGCATGAACAGCTGTAACTATGCCCTTGCGGACTTCGTTTGCAATTTTCTGCAATTCTTTGTTTGTCATAATTCCTCCACTTCCTTTTACAAAAAAATCTTATGAAGTTCTGCATGGTCCTGTCCGATGCTAATACCATGCAAGAATAAATCTACCATAAATAGCAATAACCGACTATCGTTTTTTTGCGCTTTTTTTCTTAAATAATGCTGTTTAGCCCCTCATCCGCCCTTCGGGCACCTTCTCCCTGAGGGAGAAGGCCTTTGTATATTTGCCTTCCCCTTGGGGGAAAGCTTTTATATATTTGCCTTCCCCTTGGGGGGAAAGCTTTTATATTTGCCTTCCCCTTGGGGGCGCAAATTGTCCGGGGGACAATTGCTCTGCGCCGACCGAAACGGAGTGAAGACAAGATGGCACGAAGTGCCGGATGAGGGGTCCTAATTACTTACCCTGACCGTAGTACGCATTAGCGCCATGCTTCCTGTAATAGTGCTTATCCTGAAGCTCCTGAGGCGCAGGCATAACTCTGGGATTAATAACCTCGCATCTATATGCCATCTTAGCCACTTCCTCAGTAACAACCGCATTGTGAACTGCTTCATGAGCATCCTTACCCCATGAGAATACGCCGTGGTTCTTGCAAAGAACAGCAGGAACGGCGATAGGATCCTTACCCATGGCATTGAACTCATTAACGATAAGATGTCCTGTATTCTCCTCGTAAGCATCCTCAATCTCATCCTTTGTAAGACATCTCACACAGGGAATTTCACCATAGAAATAGTCCGCATGGGTCGTGCCGTAGCAGGGAATTGATCTTCCTGCCTGAGCCCAGCTTGTAGCATAGGAAGAATGTGTGTGAACAACACCGCCAACTTCCTCGAAAGCCTTATAGATTTCAACATGTGTAGGTGTATCTGATGAAGGATTGAGTTTTCCCTCAACCTTATTACCATTTAAGTCCATAACTACCATGTCATCAGGAGTCATTGTCTCGTAATCAACACCACTGGGCTTAATTACAAAAAGTCCAGACTCTCTGTCGATCGCGCTGACATTTCCCCATGTAAATGTAACAAGGCCATATTTCGGAAGCAGAATATTTGCTTCATAAACCTTCTTTTTTAATTCCTCTAACATTTCCTAAACTCCTTTTTTTCCTTAGCAGTGATTACAGCAAAAGCCTTCTTTTCACTGCCCTACTACCGGCTTTTCAGCAGTGATTCTGC
>NZ_KE384112.1:12494-15354 GCF_000423925.1 Butyrivibrio sp. VCD2006 | reverse complement strand
CTTCTTTTCACTGCCCTACTACCGGCTTTTCAGCAGTGATTCTGCCAAAGAACCACTTTTCACTGCAAAATTACTTCAAATTCTCAACTGCAGCTCTCTCGATCTCGAGTCCTGCCTTGTAATCCTTCATAAACTCATCGAATCCCTTAACATCCTCAGCTACGGGGTCGCAAGTTTCAACTTTTCCTTCCTTGAATACCTTGTTGTTCAGGTACTGCTCAAGTGTCTCGCCATCTTCCTTGTTCAGCATGAAGCCCGCAAGAATAGCCTGTCCCCAAGGACCGCCCTCACCTGCTGTCTCCATAAGCTTGATAGGTGTATCGAGCGCTGCTGCCATAACTCTGTCACCAACGCCTCTGATCTTGAAAAATCCGCCCTGTCCAAAGAAGAAATCAGCCTTAACATTCTCTTCCTTCATAAGGATATCGTTACCAACCTTGAGCGCGCCAAGAGCTGTGTAAAGATGTGCTCTCATGAAGTTTGCAAGATTCATCTTTGCATCGGGTCTTCTTACGAACAGCGGTCTGCCTTCGTTGAAGCCAGTGATGCTCTCGCCTGAGAAGTAGTTGTATGCAAGGAGTCCGCCACAATCAGCATCTCCCTCCATTGCCTTTCTGTAAAGTGTGCCGTAAAGCTTGTCATCATCCACATCAGCGCCGATAGCTCCTGCGAACTCTCTGAAAAGTCCTACATAAGCGTTGAGGTCAGAAGTACAGTTGTTGCAGTGTACCATTGCAACCTGCTCGCCTGAAGGTGTTGTAACAAGATCAAGCTCAGGATAAGCCTTTGAAAGATCATGCTCAAGAACAACCATTGAGAATACTGATGTTCCTGCAGAGATGTTACCTGTTCTAACGCCAACTGAATTTGTAGCAACCATTCCGGTTCCTGCATCACCCTCGGGAGGACATACAGGAATTCCTGCCTGAAGTGTTCCAGTGGGATCAAGCTTCTTTGCACCTTCTGCTGTAAGCTTTCCTGCATCAGCACCGGCGGGAAGTGACTTCGGAATGATGTCACGAAGCTTGAAGCCAAAGCCCTTGTCAGCTGCAAGCTTATCAAACTGGCCTACCATTTTTTCATTGTAATCACAAGTTGCTGAATCAATCGGGAACATTCCTGATGCATCGCCAACGCCCAGAACCTTCTCGCCTGTGAGCTGCCAGTGAATGTATCCGGCTAGTGTTGTGAAGAATGTAACCTTACTTACATGCTCCTCTCCGTTAAGCATTGCCTGGTAAAGGTGCGCGATGCTCCATCTCTGAGGAATGTGATATCCGAAAAGCTCGGTAAGCTCCTCAGAAGCCTGCTCTGTTATAGTATTTCTCCATGTTCTGAAAGGAACTAAGAGATTATCATCTTTATCAAATGCCATGTATCCGTGCATCATTGCTGAAAAGCCCATAGCTCCAACGCTTGTCAGCTTCTCGCCGTACTGCTTCTCAACATCCTCAGTCAGCTTCTTGTAGCAATCCTGAAGTCCGCCCCAGATATCATCAAGTGTGTATGTCCAGATTCCGTTGTCCAGTCTGTTCTCCCATCCGTGAGAACCCTGAGCAATCGGGTTATTATCCATATCGGTCAGAACTGCCTTGATTCTTGTGGAACCAAACTCAATTCCTAGCAAAGTTTTTCCCTCAGCTATCGCTTTTTTCGCATCTCCCATAATATTATTCTCCTTTTTTCTATACTCTCTAAAGAGATTACTCTCCCAATTTTTTATGATAGCTTTGATATTCTGCATGGTCAATGAATTTTGTATTGTCAATTTGTACAAGTTTCCGAAAATTTATTGTGAAACCTGTTTATTAAGGACCCATGCGCATTCCCGCGATTACGCCCTCTTTTTAATAAATTCTTTAGATTATGATAATTTGTAATTTATGACTTTCGGCTATGATGTATGGCAGTTACTTAGTTACATCCGATTTTTGAAATTTTGTTACAAGGAGGAATATAGAATGAAAAGGATGATTTCTTTAACATTAGCAGCTGTTATGTTTTGCGCTATGACACTTTCAGTAAGTGCAGCACCTATGGCTCCCGGCAGAGTTATACCGGGCGAGTGGAGAAACAATGCTGTCCTCAGCGGACTTTGGCTTGAGACCGATGATTTTGTTCCTGTATCTTCCGGAGTTGGCGATGTGATCATTCCCGAACAGGCTAAATCCGGCATGACAGCGGTTATCCACCATGTTGATCCTCATTACACAGGAACAATTCAGGATATAGCAGACAAGCACGGCGGCAAGATCGTCAGCGCTTTCAATGTTAGAATTCCTGCTCTTATCCCCAGTGCTAAAGTTGTCCTCCACGTAAAGGACGGCTTTGATATGCCTTCAGATATCATTGCAGTTTCAGCACACGGAGAAAAGTTCAATACTCTTGCAGTCGAGAAAGTTAATGACAGACAGATTGCCATTAATGTGAATGCTTCTGACAGAAATATCTACCTCGTTCAGGGCGGATCTCTTGCAGCGGGCACAGAAGAGACATACAAAGATTGCCTCGGATGGAAATAAACTACTACCACCGACTCCGCGTCGGAAATGGTTTCTAAGATGCCTTATTGCATGACAACGCACCTTAGATACTATGTTATTTTAATGAACAATTATTTCTAGCAATTAAGTCCAATTCAGGATTGGTTATTATTATATAGGATTTGCTTTAGTCTTTAGAAACAAAGGCCCAAGTAAATACCTTTGTTTTCGGATGTATAGCTATGGAAAGGCTTGATTTTTCTACTATACAAAATAGAGCCACTGGTCACCCAGTGGCTCTTGCATTTCCTCTATTTTAGACTTTTTCCTTTTCAGCAATTCTTCCAACTCTTTTTCTAGCTTCTCCGCGGCCGCAT
>NZ_KE384112.1:0-11789 GCF_000423925.1 Butyrivibrio sp. VCD2006 | reverse complement strand
CTTTCGGCCGCGCCTTTTCCATTTTAAGCTATTCTTCCAACCCTATTTCCGGCTTTTCACGCGGCCGCATTCCTCCTTTTCCATCACCTTCGGCCGCGTTTTTTTCACTCCATCCACTTAAGCTTTCACATAGCTTCCTCCACTTAAGCCCTCACATATTATCAATATAGCCTCTATCCCACAGCATTATCTTAAGCTTCCTGGCGAGTTCCACCGCAGGTGCCGTAAAATACTGATTTGTCATAACAACGCCAACCATACAGTCATAGTAATCTCTTCCCGCATAAGCCTCCTGCACGGCCTTCACTCCAATAGGCTTATCATAGCACTTGCACTGAACCGCGTAGCTCACTCCGTCCTTTTCAGCAAGAATGTCCGCTCCGAAATCTCCACTTCCCTTAGTGACCTCCACATCAATAAAGCCATGTGCCTTAAGCAAGTCAGCGCAATAGTACTCAAAATCATGTCCCTCAAGCTCGTCCATCGGAAGCGGCCGTTGCCTCCTGAGCAGCAGCACCACTACAATTATAGCAAGCACAATGATCACAAAAACCACCATCGACACAATAAGCGTCATATTAGTTCCTGACATCTATTTCCCCTATTCCCCCAATCCTCGGTCATGTTTATCGCTAATTGTTACTATAATGACCTTTTCCATTCATTTGCATTACTTTTTGTCATATCTCTTCCTTAAGAAGCGCCTGATAAATCTCGCGTTTTCCAACGCCTCTGTCTGCTGCCACCTGTTTCATTGCATCCTTGTGGCTCATTCCGCTATTTTCATAATAGGCCATGTGGTCAGACAAACTCATCTTCGTCCATTCCTCCTGCTGCCTCTTGTCAAGCTCCTGAAGGCTGACACCCTCTACCACAAGAACATACTCGCCTCTGGGCTCATTTTCCTCATAATATGCAACAGCCCCCTCCAAAGTAGTAGGCATTATCTCCTCAAAGCGCTTTGTCAGCTCACGGCAAAGTGTTATCTTCCTCTCTCCCAAAGCTTCCTTCAAGTCCTTAAGCGTCGCTCTTAAGTGATGGGGCGCCTCATATAAAATGATGGTCCTGTGTTCAGTCTTAAGCTGCTCAAGGATTCTCTTTCTTTCCTTCTTATCATCCTGTCCGGGCAAAAATCCCTCGAATACAAATCTTCTCGTATTAAGCCCGGAAAGAGTCAGCGCCGTTATGCACGCAGCCGGCCCCGGAAGTGACGTGACATTCACGCCTGCCTCGTGGCACATGCGCACCAAAACCTCTCCCGGATCCGATATTGCAGGGGTTCCCGCGTCGGTGATGAGTGCAATGTCCTTCCCCTCCTGCATCAGTCTGATTAGGTACTCCGCCTTTTCCACCTTGTTGTATTCATGGTAGCTTGTCATCTCCGTATGAATATCGAAGTGGTTTAAAAGCTTTATGCTGTTTCTCGTATCCTCGGCCGCTATAATATCCACGCTTCTCAAGGTCTCAAGAACCCTCTCCGTGATGTCCTTAAGATTTCCTATCGGAGTAGCGCACAGATACAGCATGCCCTGCGTATTCTCTGTCATATCTTTTCCTTTATCTAATGCCCTCATCCGTCAGCTTCGCTGCCACCTTCCCCCAAAGGGGGAAGGCTTTTGTTTTTGTCTTATCTTTTCCCCATAGGAAGTTTCTATTATCCCTTCTCCTAAAAGGAGTAAGGTGGCACGAAGTACCGGATGAGTTTTTCTCTACTCGGCCTCAAAACCCATACTTCTCCACGATCTCCCTGCTATATACTCCGGGCTCATCGTATATGATAAGTGGCGGTTCCACAGAAAGCCTCGGCTTTCCGTCCCTTGCGCCTTCCACAAGCACCATACTGGGTTCTTTGTCCACATATGGGTGCACTAGCCTGATTCTCTTTGGCTCGATCTTATTCTCTCTCATGCATGAAAAAATCTCCGCCAATCTAAAAGGTCTGTGAACCATATAAAACTTCCCACCCGGAGGAAGCAGTATCTTCGCTGCCCTAAGCACGTCATTGAGGTCACAAAGCACCTCATGCCTTGCTATAGCCTTCGGGCTGTCAGGATTCGTCAGCCCATGCCCTTTGATCATGTAGGGCGGATTTGTTGTTACAACGTCAAAAGAGGCAGGTTCAAAAATTTTCTCCGCCTCTTTTATATCTCCGCAAACTATTCGGACACGCTCCTCGAGCTTATTGTATCTCACGCTTCTTAGAGCCATGTCCGCACTATCCTGTTGTATTTCGAGACCGATGAGTTCCTTTGCCTCAGTTTTCGCTGACATCAAAAGCGGAATAATTCCCGTTCCCGTGCCAAGATCAAGAACTCTGTCGCCCTTCGACGCCGTAGCAAATCCCGACAAAAGCACCGCATCCATGCCGAAGCAGAATCGCTCCGGATCCTGAATGATCATAAGCCCATTTCGCTGAAGATCATCAAGCCTCTCTCCGGGTTTTAGGAAAAACTCATTAGCTTTGCTGTTTTCCATCCGATCCCTCTCTGCGATTCTGGTTCTGCTGCCTGTTGCTGTTCTGGCCGCCCTGGCCTCCATTATTCTGGTTGTTACTGCCCTGGCCACCGTCTCTATTTTGGCCACCATTACCCTGGTTGCCATCTCTATTCTGACCACCATTGTTATGGTTCTTGCCGCGATTCTTCTTATTGAAATTTCTTCTCTTATTCTTCTTATCGAAATTTCTCTGGTTGCCGTCTTTGCCCTGGCCGCCATCTCTATTTTGGCCACCATTACCCTGGTTGCCATCTCTATTTTGGCCGCCATTATTCTGGTTGCCATCTCTGTTCTGACCGCCATCTCTGCTCTGCGATTTATCTTGGCCATTAATCTGGCCGCTATCTTGTGATCTATCTTGGCCATTAATCTGGCTTCCCCCTTCGGGGGAAGCTGTCGACGCAGTCGACTGATGAGGGGCGTTTCCTTCTCTTTGGTCCCTCATCCGGCACTGCGTGCCACCTTCCCCCTGAGGGGGAAGGCTTTTATCTTGTGCCCTATCCTGGTCGTTCACTTGGCTCTTATCCTGCTGCCTATCCTGGTCGTTCACCTGGCTCTTGTTCTGCTGCCTATCCAGGCCATTCACCTGGCTTCCCCCTTCGGGGGAAGCTGTCGACGCAGTCGACTGATGAGGGGCGTTTCCTTCACTCTGATCCCTCATCCGGCCCTTCGGGCCACCTTCCCCCTGAGGGGGAAGGCTTTTGTCTTGAGCATTGCCCTGCCTTCTCTCGCCAGAACCATTCTGGTTATTATCCTGCCTTCTCTCGCCAGCACCGTTCTGCCCATTATCCTGAGAATTGTTCTGTCTGTTTTCACCGGAGTTGTTCTTGCGATTATCCTGTGAACCACCCTGTCTCTTCTCAGAATTATTCTGTCTCTTTTCGGAACCGCCCTGTTTTCTGTCCTGAGGACCATTCTGGTTTCTATCCTGTGAGCCACTCTGATTTCTTTCCTGCCGCTCCAAAGCCTTCAAAGCTTCTTCATCAATGTCCTTTTCCTTGGGCTGATTCTGCTTATGTTTCTGCTTTTTCCTAACCAAAGTAAGGTCGTCCACATGGCACTCGTGAACTTCCTTCTCATCGTCAACATCCACAAGGATTCTGACAGTCTGCCTAAGAATATTAACGCTCGCAACCTCACCCTCAAGGTTATCGCTTGTCTTAACGATATCGCCAAGTCCGGGCATCTTGCGGTTGAGCTCCTCGTATACGTCCTCTTCGTTCTTGAGGCAGCACATGAGACGTCCGCAAACTCCGGAAATCTTGGTCGGGTTAAGGGAGAGATTCTGCTCCTTAGCCATTTTTATTGAAACCGGAATGAAATCTGAAAGATATGAATGGCAGCAAAGCGGTCTGCCGCAGATTCCATAGCCGCCGATTATCTTGGTCTCATCTCTTACACCGATCTGGCGAAGCTCGATTCTTGTCTTAAACTCTGAAGCCAGATCCTTAACCAGGTCTCTGAAATCGATTCTTCCATCAGCCGTAAAATAAAACAGCACCTTGTTATTATCAAAGGTGTACTCTGCATCTATAAGCTTCATTTCAAGACCATGCTTGATGATCTTTTCCTTGCAGATCCTGAAAGCGTCTTTTTCTCTGACTCTGTTGCTCTTCTCCTGCTCATCGTCCTTCTCATTCGCCATGCGAAGAACTGCCTTAAGCGGCTTGGTAACCTCGCTGTCGTCCACATCCTTGGGGTCTGAAAGCACGGTACCGTACTCCACTCCTCTGGCTGTCTCAACAATTACGTGATCGCCCTTTTTTATCTCAAAATTACCCGGATCAAAATAGTAGATCTTGCCGGCCGTTCTGAATCTTACGCCGATAACCCTGGTCATATATTATAAATTCTCCTTTATATCAAGCATCAGCATCTCGAGGGACATAATGCTGTTAACGTTAGCATGAATTCTGCTTTTTGCCCTCTCAATTGCCTTTAATATATTATCAATTTCCTTATAGGAACATTTTTCCGTAACACTACTAATATACGACAGTTTATCCGCGAAAATCAAGTGATCCGCGCTCCCCTCTGCCTTATACACCAGTACATCTCTGACATAGTAGAGCAGCACATCCAGAAAATCGTTTGTTAAAAGTGCATCCGGTTTCTTCTCGCTTGAGCCCTCTTGTGTTAAAAGCAGTTGCAACCTGGCTACGATGTCACTTATCTGCGACTTTTTGAGCTTACCCACAAGCTCTATAGCGTCGTTCTTAAGCTTCTCAAAGCTCTCATCCTCAGCCAGCTGAATCGCTTTTCCCACATTTCCCTGAGCAAACGACACTGCCAGATTTGCCTTATAATCTACGATTTTTCTTTTTTCCATCAAAAAACGCTGAATAAGATCGTCCCTCACCGGTTTTATAGGAAAAACAATGCATCTACTAAGTATCGTCGGGAGAAAAGCATCGATATTAGAAGTCAGAATGATGATCGTCGCATACGCCGGCGGCTCCTCCAGAGTCTTCAAAAGCGCATTCTGCGCCTGCTGCGTCATGAGTTCCCCGTCAGGAATCAGATAAATCTTGTGATCCGTATAAGGTTTGATATAAACATCGTCGCAAACCTGATCTCTTATCTCGTCAACACCGATCGATGTAGGCTTTTCATGCATCACTACCCTGATATCCGGGTGCGAGCCGCTCTCCGCCTGCTTACAGTAGTGGCACTCCCCGCAGCTCTCAATATATCCGCCAATCTCCTGTTTATTCTCACACAGAATCGTCTTCGCAAAGGTCTTCGCGATCATCTTTTTACCGCTTCCCGCATCCCCTGAAATGATGTAAGCATGCGATATCTTGCCCGTTCTTATGGCATTTTGCATGTGATCTTTTATCTGATTCTGCTCAACTATATCTGAAAAACGCGCCATCTGCGCTAACTCCTCCTAAACATACTACATTAATATCACTGGAAGCATCCTATCATTTGACTCTCCTCAGATCTATCTTGGCCATTTATCCAGCTTCCCCCTCGGGAGAAGCTGTCGACGTAGTCGACTGATGAGGGGGCACTCTCTTAATTCTGAGCCCGCATCTGTCCAATTACGTAAAAATATCCAACAGCAGTCCCTGTATCTGCCCTATCTTAGCCAGGATATTAATATTGTCCTTCTCGTCCTTCACCAGCTCCTGGGCCAGCTCATCAAGATTCTCGTCCACAAGCCTTATGATTCCGTAAACCCTGTGGCGTCCCCTTCTATCCAGGAAATTCTCTCGTGAAAATGCATGCGACCGTGTAACCACCTCGTTCAGGAAATCCTTGATCATGATACGATATCGCTGCATGTCCCTGATATCGTTCTTCTTCGCGATCTGCTTTCCCTGCTGAACAATATCCTGCATCATCAGATTCAGGCGCTCCGCCAGCGAAGCATCCTCAATCTTACTCGTCAGCGTAAACTTAAAATCCCCGCTGACCTCCTGCTGTGCCTGTGTCTGCTGAACCTGTGTAGTCTGCTGAACATTATCAATCCTAATATCCATACGCGCCTCCATTACGGAGCTCTAGTTATCCACTTATAGGAAATTCCCTCGTATTGCGATTTCCTGCATACTAAAATCTAAGCTTCAGTACTAGTAATAAAACTCTCTATATCCTCGATACACTTTTCAATTTCTTCGTTATTGTCAAAAGCCCTGCCGATTCCTGCCCACTGCAGCCTTTCATCCGAATAGTCCGCCTTGTCCGCAAGAAACCTTCGGCACATTTCGTCATACTTCGGATTCTCCTGCTTTTGCTCTCTCTTCATCGCCCTCTGCATGATTCCACCGTCCTCAACGCTGATCATCAGCGGCACCACGCTATCCTCGCCGAAGTACTCCTTAAAGGACACATACATATCCACTGTTCCGATAATGAGATAATTCCCTTTTTCCAGATCAATCTGCCCATCGTCCACCGTAAAATAGTGCCATGGACCATACATGGTATTGTATGTTCTCTCCTCTATTATTTTTCGTTCTTCTCTGAACTTTTCGTAACGTTCATTACTGCAAAAATAATATTGAACTCCATCTACTTCCTTCTCGCGCATGGGCCTTGTAGTGTAAATTATTACCTTGTTAAGCTCCACATTCCCCCGCTCAAGAAGATTCTTATAAATTGTATCTTTTCCGCATGAGCTCCTGCCCATGATCACAAATATCTTTCCCATCTTACTCCTGCCAGGCAGTTTAAATTCTGCAGCCGCACAACAATCCAATTAATATTCCTAATTCTGCAGACAACTTATATGCTTAACTATCAATTGTCTCCAATACCTTGGTCCTGCAAGCTTATGGATTACTGTCCGCAAAGGCATCTTAAAAGCCTTGCTCCGTTTGCCGTAATTCTCACTCCCTGGATGTTTCTTCCTTCATTTATATAATTTCCGATTTCTGCGACAAGCTCTCTGCTTATCAGCTCTCCCGGTATAACCAGTGGAATTCCCGGAGGATACAAATTAATGAAATCTCCCGCAACTCTTCCGGCTGCCCTCGAGATATCCACCTCTTCCGTATCTCCGTCCCATGCCTTGTAAAAAGATGTCACCGTTTCTGGAAGCTTCATCCGTTCGAAATTTCCATGAGATTTACTACTAAGAATTGTTTTTGATCTCCCTTTGTCTCCCGGAATTTTTTCATTTTCCGTAACAGCAACCAGGTCTTTCCCATCTATCTTTCTGTATGCATCGCTTTCCACAAAAGCTTCATCACCCACGCGTAAAACCGCTTTTTTATCCGAGCCTATCTCTCCTGCAGATATCCGCCTGTCCAAATCCCTGACAGCGCCAATAAGCCTCTCGATACCTTCCTCCGTATCATAGCCTGTTATGATCGCCAAAGCATAAGTATCTCCCGCCATCTCGCACTGCAGCTTATACTCTAATCGAAGTATATCATATATCTGCTGCCCTGTGACAGCGCCATCTGCCGAGCACACAAGCACCTTGCAGGGGTCCTGCATACAGTCTGCACAAGTACCCTTACTGTCTAACTCTCCATTTGAATAACTTCCGGGTCGCTCGTCATCCAAGACGCAATCTCTATCGTTTCCTTCCTGCGCGCTACTCCAATCACCCCTACATGGCAATATAAAAAGCTTCTTTAAGCCTTCTGTCTTACTCTCAAGCTTACTCCTATATTTTAGGAGCTTATCGAACCTCTCTTTTCCTCTATCATTAATGTCCTTAATGCTCGCATCAATAGACGCCATCAGCACATACGATGGACTGCTCGACTGATAAATCCTAAGAAATCTCCTGAGCCGCTCCCTGTCTACCCGGTTTCCCACAACATGAATCAGCGCTGTCTGTGTCATCGCCGCCAAAGTCTTATGAACACTGTGGATCACGATGTCCGCTCCCTGATGTACGGCACTGTCCGGAATCTGCATTTTTTCAGCGTCTTCATGATCTACCTCTCCGAAATCCTGATGTGCATCCACATCCTGATTTTCCGCCAGTTTTTCATATAAACCAAAATGAGCCCCATGTGCCTCATCCACGATAAGTACCGCTCCATGCCTATGGGCGACATCAGCAATTACGCGAACATTAGACACCACCCCTTCATACGTCGGTGATGTTATGAAAACCGCCTTCGCTTCCGGATTCTTGAGAAACGCGTCCTCAATATCCTCCGGTGCAACCGCACCCATAATTTCTAATCTTGACCTGCCGCCAATTAAATCCTTCTTCTTTTCTGAATCTACTTTATCTTCTTTGATTGCTTCTTTTTCCAACCCATTTTTCGTGCAATAGACGCTCCTCGGCATTACGAAGGCAATCTCCAGTTCCCTCAAATATGCCGCGTGATAGAAGGACTTGTGAACATTCCTGGCTGCAATTATTTTTCCTCCCTTCGGCACAGCCGCCGATATCGCAGAAAGCACACCACACGTGCTGCCATTAATCAGAAAATGCGTCTCATCCGCGCCATATAGCTCGTTTGCCCGAGCCTCCGCATCTTTAATTATCCCCTCTGCATCGTGGAGATTATCATAGTCATCAATCTCAGTAATATCGATGTCCATGTAATCAGCCATCTCCCCGGCATCAGGATTTCTCTTATGTCCCGGCATGTGAAGGGGATATAATTCGCTTTCAGAAAGTCCTTTCAGACTGTCCCTCAGAGCCTTCTCATTTTTTTCGTAAAAATCGTTCATTATCCTACCTAAATGTCAAAATTTGTTCATATTTTCTCAAAGTACAGTTTATAATTTAATCTTTTCTAAATATACTGATTTCTCTGCACTCTTGCTAATTTCCTTATAGCAAATATTTTACTTTATCTGTTTTATAGAGGCAAACCTCTTCTCATATCAGACAAATTCTGAATCTTTTGTTAAATTTATAGCAATTTTATATTATTTTTCCCCAAATGTATTGTATAATGATTTGTAGAGCGTTTAGCTGAGGTTTCATGTTATCCTCAGCTATCACAATAGAAAAAGAAAAGGAGTTAAAGAAATGGCAGAAATCAATTTAACACAGTATGGCATTACAGGCACAACTGAAATCGTGCACAATCCTTCTTACGAGCTTCTCTATGAAGAGGAGAAGAAGGCAGGTCTTGAAGGATTTGAAGTAGGTCAGGATACAGAGCTCGGCGCAGTTAACGTTATGACAGGTATCTACACCGGACGTTCTCCTAAAGATAAGTACATCGTTATGGACGCAAACTCAAAGGATACAGTTTGGTGGACAACTGACGAGTACAAGAACGACAACCATCCTATGAGCGAGGAAGTTTGGGCAACTGTAAAGGATATCGCTAAGAAAGAGCTCTGCGACAAGAGACTTTTCGTAGTTGATGCTTTCTGCGGTGCTAACAAGGATTCCCGCATGGCAGTTCGTTTCATCATGGAGGTTGCTTGGCAGGCTCACTTCATTAAGAACATGTTCATCGTTCCTACAGATGAAGAACTCGCTAACTTCGAGCCTGATTTCGTTGTTTACAACGCTTCTAAGGCAAAAGTTGACAACTATAAGGATCTCGGCCTTAACTCTGAGACTTGCGTAGCTTTCAATATCACAAGCCGCGAGCAGGTTATCATCAATACATGGTACGGCGGAGAGATGAAGAAGGGTATGTTCTCAATGATGAACTACTATCTTCCTCTTAAGGGCATGGCTTCCATGCACTGCTCAGCTAATACAGATATGGAAGGTAAGAACACAGCTATCTTCTTCGGTCTTTCCGGAACAGGTAAGACAACACTTTCAACAGATCCTAAGAGACTCCTCATCGGTGATGACGAGCACGGCTGGGATGACAACGGCGTATTCAACTTCGAAGGTGGTTGCTATGCTAAGGTTATCGGCCTTGATAAGGATGCTGAGCCTGACATCTACAACGCAATCAAGAGAGATGCTCTTCTTGAGAACGTAACAGTTGATGCAAATGGTAAGATCGACTTTGATGATAAGAGCGTTACAGAGAATACTCGTGTATCATATCCTATTCAGCACATCGACAACATTGTTCAGAAGGTTAACAAGATTTCCGCAGGTCCTGATGCTCAGAACGTAATCTTCCTTTCTGCTGACGCATTCGGTGTACTTCCTCCGGTTTCTATCCTTACACCTGAGCAGACACAGTACTACTTCCTTTCAGGCTTCACAGCTAAGCTTGCCGGAACAGAGCGTGGTATCACAGAGCCCACACCTACATTCTCAGCTTGCTTCGGTCAGGCATTCCTTGAGCTTCATCCTACAAAGTACGGTGAAGAGCTTGTTAAGAAGATGCAGAAGTCTGGTGCTAAGGCTTACCTCGTTAACACAGGTTGGAACGGCACAGGCAAGCGTATCTCCATCAAGGATACTCGTGGAATCATCGATGCAATCCTTAACGGCGATGTTCTTAAGGCTGAGACAAAGAAGATCCCGATCTTCGATTTCGAAGTTCCTACAGCTCTTCCTGGAGTTGATCCTGGAATCCTTGATCCTCGCGATACATACGCTGATGCTTCTGAGTGGGAAGCTAAGGCTAAGGATCTTGCTGAGAGATTCACAAAGAACTTTAAGAAGTATGAAGGCAACGACGCTGGTAAGGCGCTCGTAGCAGCTGGCCCGAAGCTTTGATCTGATTAAAGCAATAAAGATATAATTAAAGCGCCGACATTTATATGCCGGCGCTTTTAATATGCTCATAATACTAATCTAATACTCGATATTCTAATTTATCTTCCAGAGATTCTTATTCTCTCTCATCATCAGGTAATTCTATATATATTGCTCTTACTTTGAGCTTATGAAGCCCTAGCGTCTCCATAGCCGAACAATATTTATCAGCTAAAGTAACAATCCATGCTTCTCTACACATAGGCGGAACTATTGTCAGAGGCCACATATGCTTCTTAATAATATCCTTCTCGCGCTCTGTTAGTACGAAGTCTCTATTTGCGTTTTTAAGGGCTGTAGAAGGATGGAAAAAGCCATGGAGCTTAGGATGTACATTTCCCTTATCTTTACCGTCTATATGCCAGTCATAAAGGAAATAATCGTGCAATAATGCTCCTCTTACCAGGTCTCTCTCTTCGCATTTCGCATGAATAAATCTATTTATCTTAATCGCTCTCTCAGCGACACTTAAGCTATGATCATAGACAGTCATATCACCATGCTGGATGAAATGTTTTGTCTTGTGGAACTTCTGCGATTCAAGTATATCATGACCGTGTTTCTTCAAAACCTCACGAATATGTTTATGCCTCTCTTCGATAAGTCTGCGCTTCTCTTCTCTTGTCATATATGTAAATCCTAACTCTTTAAAACTTCTCTATAATGTAAATCCTCTTCTTAATAACCAAAACCCACCTGAAGTAACACATTATCTAGTATATTCAGCTCTTTCGCTGTAGCACTTTTTGTGGATTAAACCAAGAATTTACATTGGTATTGCTCATGGATTGTATTATACGGCATATGTGAGGAGAATAAAACTGAAAAAAGAATAAAATTAATAAAAAAGATGCCTAGACTCGGAATCGAACCAAGGACACGAGGATTTTCAGTCCTCTGCTCTACCAACTGAGCTATCTAGGCATATTTGAGTAGCGGGGACAGGATTTGAACCTATGACCTTCGGGTTATGAGCCCGACGAGCTTCCAGACTGCTCCACCCCGCGATATTCAATTTTGGGATGCTCCACTAGACTCGAGATTACCTCGTCAAGTGGACACCCATGGTTCGCACTAAGTTCGAAACTACCTCACTAAGTGCTCTACTCAAATGGATGGCGGTGGATTCGAACCACCGAAGCAATTTGCAGCAGATTTACAGTCTGTCCCCTTTGGCCACTCGGGA
>NZ_AUIX01000053.1 GCF_000423925.1 Butyrivibrio sp. VCD2006 | reverse complement strand
CATTTAGCATTTCCTCTAATTCAATCACTCTGGCTATTAACCAGATTACATAATCAGGTGTTTTGCGTGTGCCTTGTTCCCATGTTTGTACTGTTCGTACATTAAGATGGAAACGCTTCGCAAACTGACCTTGTGAGAGTCCTGTTTTTTGGCGTAACTCTAAAATTGTCATAAGTATTACCTCTTGAGATTATTATACAACAATGTTGTATAGTATCAAACATTTTTACCCTGATTCTCAATGTAATGTTTTAGAGTATCACTACTGACTTCACCTATGGAACTTATGAAGTAACCATCTGACCAGAATGTTCTTTCTTTCCAAAAACATTTACTCAAGTAAGATGTGTATTTCTTCCAAATATGGAAGGTAGTGTAGGATTTTAGAGTTCTGATATAATCTGACAAATTGATATTTGGAGTTGTTTCTATCATCATATGTAGATGATCCTTATCAGCTTCCATGTAATGTATCTGCACATTATGTTTGTCAGAGATAGTTTTTGCATGTGTCTTCATGTCTGAAGAAATATTATTAGCACTTAGTAAATGTCTACGATATTTACATACTAAAATTAAGTGGTAACGAAGCAGATATTTATTTCGATTTCCATGTTTATATTCTTTATTCATGGAATAGAATTATATCTTTTTTATCTCGCTTAGGCGAGATGTTGATTTAGTAGAACGGCTTTCATCCCATCAGCTAAAGCTAATGGGTTTTCAGCCGAAAGCAATTTTATAAACTGGCGATGCAACGACAAGTCCATCTGCTTCCTCGAATTTGAGAGCAAGCTCATTAACCACATCATTAAATACACACTTGCCTTTTTCAGCACAGGCTCGGCATGCTATGCAGCCCCTGACATCCTTGTTTCCGACAAGTACAACTTCCGTTTCTATGTCTTCTGATTCAAACACCTTTACCATTTCATCAAGAGCAAGACTTGTGTTACCACCTACTCTTGGACTTCCGTTAATGATAAGCACCTTCATAAAGAAACCTCCCTATCCAATCAATGCAGATTCAGTACGAACTTCACAAAAGCAGGATCATCATGGTTTACGATCTCGCTGTGTCCCAGATCCTTGGCAGCTACCTTAGCCATCTCTTCATCAGTGAGTTCAAAATCCCAGATATCGATGTTCTGTTCCATTCTCTCCACATGCACTGACTTGGGGATGATGGAAACGCCTCGCTGGGCATTCCACTTCAAAGCAACCTGTGCTGCACTCTTATCATACTTCTTTCCAATCTCTGTAAGAACAGGATCTGTGAAAATCCCATGTTTTCCTTCTGCAAGAGGTCCCCAGGCCTGAGGAACAACGCCATAAGCCTTCATATTCTCAAGTGCTGCTTCCTGTGCAAAGAAGGGATGAAGCTCTACCTGATTTACAGCCGGAATTGTTTCTACTGTCTCGCAGAGGTTTGTAAGAATAGCAGGATAGAAATTTGCTACACCTATAGCCTTGGTCAATCCTTCCTTGTATGCCTTTGTGATTCCGCGATAAGCAGCGAAGTAATCACCCATTGGCTGATGAAGGAGAATGAGATCTGCATAATCAAGTTCCATCTTACCAAGCGATGTCTTTACTGCCTCATAAGCAGCGTCCTCACTCTTCATATCATTGACCCACACTTTGGTGGTTATGAAAAGCTCTTCCCTTGTGGTCAGACCATCAGAAATAGCACGGGCAACTGCTTTTCCAACAGCTTCTTCATTTGCATAAGCGACTGCGGTATCGATAAGACGGTATCCTGTCTTGATAGCGTTATAAACTACCTCTTCGCATTCTTTTAAGTCCGGAATCTGAAATACTCCAAATCCCTCAAGTGGCATCTTTGCTCCTGTGTTAAGTGTAATGTACTCCATAATAGAAATCCTCCTTCTTATCTGAAATTATTCTGTGTGAGCCATTCATCCAGCCCTTCTATTTCCTTGTTAAATAGTCCAGCAACAACATCCGCATTTCTTGCTGACGCTTTTGCATCCTTAAGTGATGTGGTCATGTAGTTATGATCATCTGTATAAGAGTTCGCAAAAAGATAAATCTTTTTTCCTTTCCAGTCCGGATAGGATTCCAAAAATCTCCATACAGGAAGCGGTGATGTGTACCACCAGATAGGAAATGCCAGAATCAAGCTATCGTATTTTTCCACATCCGGAAGAGGTGTCTTTATCTCCGGTCTTATCTTCTTTTCTATCTCTTCCTTTGCCTCTCTATATGCACAAGTGTTGTAATCTTCATTGTAGGGTACCTTTCGCTCGATTCTGAACATATCGGCTCCGGTCTTCGCCACAATCTGTTTGGCAATCTTTTCTGTATTTCCGCTCCATGAGAAATACGCTACAAGTGTCTTCATTTAAACCGCCTCCTGTTTTATAAGCGATGTTTATGTTCTATGTTTTGATGATACCCCGTATATTCAGCTGTGTAAAATTGAACTTTCGTATTATAATATACTTGTTGCGTATATTAATCTTTGGGAGTATATCATGATCGAGACATATCTTCTGGAGCACCTTGTAGCTTTTAAGAATCACAGAACATTATCCGAAGCAGCAGAAGCACTTCATCTTACGCAGCCTACACTTACCAGATCCATGAGCAAGCTCGAGGACGAGTTTGGAGTTAAGCTTTTTGAGAGGGAGAAAAAAAGACTGTATCTTAATGATACAGGTAAGATAGCTGCAGAATATGCAGAAGATATTCTTCACATGCATGAGGCCATGGAAGAACAGGTACGTCTTTCTGACAGAAGAAGCAAGACCATAACTGTAGGATCCTGTGCACCTGGTCCGCTTCTTGAGCTGATGCCAAGACTATCAACGACATTTTCTAATATGGCATTGTCAACAGAGATGACAGATGAAGATACCCTGATTGCAGGCCTTAATAACAAGACATATCAACTGATAATCCTCAATCATCAGCTTGAAGGCGAAGTCTATCATTCCCAGCACTGTGGGTCAGAACACCTTTGTGCATCACTAATACCGGAGCATAAACTTGCATATGAAAGCTCCATCACGTTCAAGCAAATGGATGGTGAAAGTTTTCTTATGGTATCTGAAGTCGGAGTATGGGATGCTATCGTCCGAAAGCATATGCCAAAATCAAAATTCCTTCTTCAATCGGGAGCAGAATCACTTATGGAAGTAGCAGAGACTTCATCCCTGCCAACATTTTCGACCGATCTTACCAACCGTGTTCTTGGAATGCGCCACAACAGATTCTCTGTTCCGTTTTCTGATAAAGATGCACAAATGGACTTCTACTGTATTTGTCTGAAGTCAGAGTATAAGAATTACATAAACTGGTTCAAGAGATTATGATATTTCTTCATACAATGAATCTCCGGAGTGGCGCGCAAACTGGGAATTGCTCCATGAATTCCCGTAGCACCACTGGACCATTTAATTGCGAGATAACGAAAAACGTATGGTTCGTGGTAAACAAAATTCGGTTTCAACGCCATCAGAATCAAATACCTTCACCATCTCGTTTATTGCGATAGACGTGTTGCCGCCAATTCTTGGGCTTCCGTTAATGATAAGTACTTTCATAGCCATGTCTCCTTCCTGCTTTTAATAATCTGTCTTTACAGATATTTTCTCCCACTTATCTATCTCATTAAGTCTGGCATTTAATGCACCCCGGACTGCTGAAATAGCATCTGTTCCAAGAAGAAGCCTTAAAGGAGTCTCATCACTCTCAATAGCTTCTATTAGAGGAATACCTGCCTTATCCGGATCTCCGGGCTGCTGTGCCTTGTTCACATTCTGTTCAACAGAACGAAGCCAGGCAGTATCTTTATAATCCTCCAGCGTGTTCTTTGACCCTTTAAGTGAACTGTCATAAGTTTGTATCAAACATCTTTCGTACACCTTCATCTTCAGCTTCCTCGACTGAAGATCTGTATGCATAACCTGCATTGTTTACAAGGACATCTATCTTACCAAATTTATCGGTTGCAGTCTTAACACAGTTTTTAATGCTGTTTTTATCCGTAACATCCAACACCACAGCAAGAGCTGTTTCAGGATACTTTGCCACTATGTTTTTTACTTTATCAGTATTTCTCGCAGTGACTACCACGTTGTAGCCTCTTTCAAGAGCATTTTTCGCGATTCCCGCACCAATTCCGCCCTCTGAGCAGCCAGTAATAAGCCATGTTTTCATGTTATTCACCTCTCCTTCCCATGCTGGTAAATGATTTGTTATAGGTTTTCTTTCTGTATTCCTTAGGCGTAACGCCTTCATATTTTTTGAAAAGTGCAGAAAAATGACTCTCCCCGGCGAATCCCAGATATTCAGCTATATCTGTGCAGCTGTACTCGTTGTAGGAAAGAAGATATTTTGCTACTGTAAGCTTCTTATGTCTGATATAATCCGATACTGACATCCCGACCTCTTTTGCAAAAACCGTAGACAACCAGGACGCATTCATCTCATGCTCATCAGCAAGCATCTGTACAGTTATCCTGTCATGCAAATGGTTTTCAATATAGTCCATGCACTGGAGAATCTTTGGTGAATACTCCTTGTACTGGTCGTGATACCCCTTCATCCTTTCAGCATAATCAAGCATCATTTCCTCATATAATGCCTTGATATCATCTACTGAATTCATGGCATCCATTCTGCGTATATACAGATCCGACAGACCATAGGACTCATCTGACGGCATACCGCCTTCAATGCAGAATCTGCAGCAGGTCGTTATGGTTGAAACGAATAGATATCTCTGCTGCTGAAGTGGTGATTCTGACAGCTTTGGGAAAGTTTTCTTTCTGTGCCTTATAAGATCCTTCTTCAACGCAGATATTTCTCCATTTTTGACCAGTTCAAAGGATGACATCTCCTGGCTTAATGTCGCATGAACAAATTCCTCTTCGCGCTGCTTAAACAGGTAGTCCGAAAGCGCAGCATCCATTTTTTTAATCACTTTATCCTGCATATAATGTCGTCACCTCTGTAAACGCTAGTTCATATCTGACAGATATATTCCGAACTTCCGATATGTCTTAATTCTCAAAATGAGCTGCAACCTTCTTCAGGTTCTCGATTATCGGCAAATGCTGAGGGCATACCCCTTCGCACTGACCGCAGGCGATACAGTCACTGGCTTTTCCAAAACCACTGTTAACCAGATTTCCATAATTGGTAAAGTTTATAGTCCATCCCTTCTTTGCCATGTCTTCTCTCATATTTTCATTATAAAGAGAAAAATACTTAGGAATAGCTATCTTCATAGGGCATCCCTCTGTGCAGTAGGAGCATGCTGTGCAGGGTATCGCAATTTGATTGTTAATGATCTCTGCGGCCTTAAAACACATATCCTTCTCATCATCAGACAGCGGCTTGAACTCCTTCATATAAGATGTATTGTTATCCATCTGCTCGAGGCTGCTCATCCCTGACAGTACTACCATGACATTCTCAAGGCTGGCTGCAAATCTTACAGCCCAGCTTGGAATGGACATTTCAGGATCACAATCCTTAAACAGCTTTTTGGCATCTTCAGGGAGATTTGCAAGTGTACCGCCCTTTACCGGTTCCATTACAATGACAGGTTTTCCATGCTTTACTGCCACTTCATAGCAGGCTCTTGACTGAACCCATTCACTCTCCCAGTCAAGATAATTTATCTGAAGCTGAACAAATTCCATCTCAGGATGGTTAGTAAGTATTTCATCAAGAAGCTCAGGCGTATCATGGAACGAGAAACCTGCATGACGTACCATACCTTCTTTCTTTTTATCCAGAAGCCATCCAAAGCAGTCAAGATCTTCATATTTCCGGATCATTCCCGCTTCAATACCATGTATAAGATAATAGTCAAAATATCCTGCTCCAGTCTTTTGAAGCTGTTCATTAAATATCTTGTCACGATCCTCTTTAGTATTTATGAATCCGGCATGAAGCTTTGTAGCCAGAGTAAAGCTTTCCCTTGAATGTCTTTCTACAAGTGCCTTTTTTACGACATTCTCACTGTTAAACCCGTTATACATCCAGGCGGTATCAAAATAGGTAAAGCCTCTCTCAAGGAACATGTCCACCATTTTTGAAACCTGCTCCACATCAACATCTGCATCATTGGTTTTATCAATAAGCGGCATGCGCATCATTCCAAAACCAAGTTTTTTTGTCGGTTTAAAGTCCATAAGATACCTCCTACTTACCTTATATTTCCTTACTAATTACTTTATCACAATGAACTGTCTGACATAATCTTTTACACATTGCCAAGGCCAAGTTCTTTTATTCCTGATTCATTGAAGCTCTTCTTCCACAGTGCCAGCGCTACCGGTATAACAAGTAATTCAGCCATAATAAATGCTGTCCAGACAAGGCTGATCTGTTTTGTTCTGCTTAGCACAAAAGCGAATGCGAGGGGGAGCATAGCCTGCCGGAGCATTGTTATATACATGCTTCTTGTTCCCTGAGAAAGCCCCTGGAGAGCAGCTGCCAGAACAAGGCTGGGTATGGAAATTAAATAAGCAGTAGCCAGAATCCTGATGGCAGGAACTCCGATTTTCATCATATGCTCAGAAGCATCAAACAGGCTTAGCATCTGCATCGGGAAAAGCTCAAGTATCATGAAAAATACTATGAACAGTGCGACTCCATAAATAACTGCCCATTTTACCGAATCACTGATGCGTGATCTTTTTCCTGCGCCATAATTATATGCAACTATAGGAATAAGCCCATTATCAATTCCATGAACTCCAACCGTAACGACATTCTGCATACGGGCACAGACTCCGTATACTGCAACAGCTGTGGATGAGAATGAAAGCAGGATTGAATTCATTCCTATGTTTACAAAAGAAGTTAGTATCTGGACAACAGTTGAAGGTATTCCGACCTTAAGGATATTTTTAACACTTTCCATATCAGGGCTAAAGGTGAATGAGAATGGTATTTCTTTGTTCCATCTCTTATTTATGACAATACCGGCAAGTAATCCCACGCACTGTCCTATAACAGTAGCTATCGCAGCTCCTGTTGTCTCAAGCCTTGGAAGCCAAACATTCCGAATATGAAAATTGGATCGAGTATCAGATTGGTGATAGAAGCTGCTGACAGTGTAAATATAAAGAGGCTTGATTTTCCACTGGCTATTACAAAACGGTCAAACACCCACTGCCCCATCTGTCCAAAAGAAAAGATCATGCAGATGGTCAGATACTGTCTTCCATATCTGGCAATAGTCTCATTGCCACCAGCCTGCCAGTCATAGTATAGACGGACAAACAAAAGACAGATGATCACATTTATTATCCAGCAGCATACTGCTATAAAGATGGCTGCATTTGCTGCATTCTTAACCTTGTCGGGACGCTTCTCTCCCAATGCTTTAGATATTACTGCGTTTAGTCCTACCGCATTTCCAAGACCAAGAGATGAAACGATCAGCTGTACCGGTCCGGCAAGAGAAAGTGCTGTCAGGGCATCTTCTGAGATTCTTGATACAAAGACCGAATCCACAAGGTTATAAAGAGAGTTGATAAGAAGACTGAACATCAGCGGGATTCCGGTAGTGATCACAAGCTTGTTTATCTTCTCTGTTCCCATGATGTTTTCTTTGGATAATATTTCTTTAGCCATAGTGCGCTCCCTTCTGTATGGAATCTGCGTTTTTTGCTGTCTGTTGTCTTCCTGTTCCCATTATCATTCAGAATATATCTATAATCAAATACTTATATTGAATAGTTTGGTATAATAAATATGAATAGCAAAAACGAACCCTCCGGAGCGATGGTCACAATGTGGATAACAATGTGTATTGAATTATTAGGAGAGAAAACATGGATTTAAGAATAATGCAGTATTTCCTGGCAGTAGTTCGTGAAGGTAATATTTCAGCAGCCTCAGAAGCTCTTCACGTAGCACAGCCCTCTTTGTCGAGACAGATGAAGGAACTTGAGGAAGAGCTAGGCGCCACTCTTTTCATAAGGGGCAACAGAAAGATCACGCTCACTGAAGAAGGAATGGTTTTAAGAAAACGTGCTGAGGAGATAGTCGGCCTGATTCAACGCACAGAAGAGGAAATATCTCAGACCAGAGGCCAGATAACGGGAACAATTCGTATAGGTGCAGGAGAATCCAGAGTATTCAGTTTCATATCAAAAGCTGCCTCCCGGTTATCTGAAAACTATCCCGGAATTACAGTTAATATAAAGAGTGGAGATACCATCGACCTGATGGATGAAATAGCAAATGGAATTCTAGACTTTGCGATAGTTTTCTCAGATGTAGACGAAACACGTTATGACAGCATAACTCTTCCCATGGCAGACACTTACGGCATTCTTATGCGTAAAGATAGTCCTTTTGCATCTAAAAAATCCATCCGGTTTAGTGATCTTAAAGACGAACCGATTATCGTATCAAGAGGCGCGCAGAGACATTTTAAAAATGACCGGCTCCTATCAAAGCTTCGTATTGTAGCCACCTACAATCTAATATATAACGCTTCTCTTCTTGTTGAGAATGAACTGGGATATGCCATATGTTTTGACAACCTCATAAACACAACCGGTGATAGCCCCCTCACATTTGTTCCCTTGGATCCACTCATGGAAGTCCACGGTAATCTTATATGGAAAAAAAATGAAGTACAGTCACCGGCAGTTAACATTTTCCTAGACGAGATACATCAGCTGATTATCGGCAAAACAGACATATAAAAATGTTGTCTTCTCACGGCTGAACTCTATGAGTTAAATTAGTGCGACAGCCCTTTTTTTACGGGACAATATTTATAAAAAAATAATAAATTTTATATGTTATTAAGTATATGCTTGATGATTTTTTATGTGCTATAAAGTAAAATAAAATTGTTACTATATTATTGTTGTATGTGGAGGTGTTATATGGCAAGTAACAGCAGTTCACAGAAAAAAGGACAGAAACACATTAGTGCACAGCTTCTTTTGGTTTTGATTCCTATGGTTGCAGCTGCTCTTGTGATACTTACGGCATTTATTTCCATGAGGGCCAAGAGTGTAATTGAACAAGAGGCAACAAGTGGGCTTTATCAGGAATCAAGAGCTAATGCAGCTGACATTGCTCAAATGATTGAGGGTATAAAAAAGTACTATGACGGTACGGCAGATCTTTTGGAGAGTTCACCTTACGTAACTGATGCTGATATATTAAAAGCTCTGGAGCCCGGAATGAGTGAATATTCCGGAGTTGTAATTGACAGCTATCTTGCACTTGGAAAAGATGCATTTTATGATGGCGGCGGTTGGGTTCCCGATTCGGATTATGATCCGACTACGAGAGCATGGTATATTAACGGCTCAAGTTCGACATCCATCACTCTTGGAGATCCATCTGTTGATATGACAACAGGACAGATGGTTGTTTGCGGATCAAGATCAGTTAAGATGCTTGATGGAAGAAGCGGTGTGTTATCAGCTGATATAGTTCTAAAGGGAATTTCTGATACGGTAAGTACTTATACTCCTTCAGGAACAGGTAACAGTATGCTTGTTGGCGGAGGAGTAATTATTGGTCATGTTAATTCTGATTATGTTGGAAAATCAGCATCCGACCTTGGGGATGATGCATTTATTCAATCTGTTGCAAACGTTGTACACGCAGGCGGAACAAGTGAAATCCAAACAATCAAAGGAGCAGATGGTAAGGCTTACTACGTTTCTTTTGATCCTGTAGACGGAACTAACTGGACCATGATTTCTTACGTAAAAAAAGATGATGTACTTGCTCCACTTTCTGCATTTATAACAATAAGTGTAATTCTAGCAATAATCATGGTTGTTGCTGTTGGTGCAGCTCTTTACATTATCATAAGCAAGATGATCACAAAGCCTGTAACAAAACTTACAGACAACATTACAAGAATTGCTGAAGGGGACTTCAGTGTTGATATTGAAAGCGACGGAAGTACTAATGAAATCGGACATATGAATGATAAGATGTCTGAGTATGTAAAGAGCATGCGTAAATCCATGGGAGATATGAAGAATATCACCAACCAACTTACGACAGAAGCCGGAAATAGTAAAGACGCATCAGAAACTCTTAATGTTCAGGCAAATGAACAGTCCAACGCAATGCAGCAGATACACGGGGCAATGGACGGAATGGCTCAGGCGGTTACAGAGCTCGCAACCAATGCTACAACGCTTGCCCAGGAGGTATCAGTTCTTTCTGATAAGAGCCAGACTACAAAAGATACAATGGAAAACCTTGTCACCAAGGCGCAAAACGGTCAGCAGGATATGGCTAATGTTCAGCAGGGAATGCAGTCAATTGCTGAATCCATGGATGATATGAATAGTGTTGTAAGTACTGTTGATGAATCTGCCAAGAGGATTAACTCTATCATTGACATCATTGCATCCATTTCTTCACAGACAAACCTTCTTTCTCTTAATGCTTCAATTGAGGCAGCAAGGGCAGGAGACGCTGGAAAAGGATTTGCGGTTGTTGCAAGCGAGATTGGATCTCTTGCACAGAATAGTGCAGATTCAACCAAACAGATTGCTGATATTGTAAAAGAGATTACAGAGCAGATTCAGGAACTTTCAAGAAAATCTGAAGAAAACAAGGAAAAGATTGACAGAAGCGTTGAGGCTGTTAACGTTGCCGGAGAAACCTTTGAAGAAATCTTTAAGAGCCTTGATGAAGCAGGAACTATTGTTGGTGAGATGATTGAGAAAGTGGCAACTGTTGATGATATAGCAACATCTGTTGCAGCTATTTCAGAAGAACAGTCAGCAAGTACAGAAGAAGTTACAGCAACTACGACCAATCTGGCATCCAGTGCGGAAGCCGTAGCAGATAGCAGTAAAGGTGTTGAAGGAAGCGCAACAACAGTATCTGATTCTGCTGATCAGATTGCAGCTTTCCTTGATACATTTAAACTTGGATAAGTATTGCATTACTCGGATAACGTTAAGAATTAGAACTATAAAGAAGGGGCTGTCGCTTTAGATTGATAAAGAGCTGGAAAAGGTTGCCGGAGGAGTTAAAAAACCTGCCCGGCCGGTCAGGTTTTGATAGGAAATAAATGTGAAAAGAAGAAAAAGCTAAATTTGAATCCTGACCAAAATATACAATAATAAAATAAGGCTACAGGAACTGATGATTTTTGATTTTCCTGTAGCCTTTATATTTTTACATTGTCGCGTATCTCATTATAGTTTCTTCCGAGAATTCATCCTTTTGAAGTTCTCCTGTTATTCTGCCTTCATTCATGACGCAGATCCTGTCACAGGTGCCTATGAGCTCAGGCAGTTCTGAACTGACCATGATGATGGATAGTCCCTGTTCCAGAAGGGAATTCAGAATAGTGTAGATTTCACGCTTTGATCCTACATCGACACCTCTTGTCGGTTCATCTACCAGAAGTATCTTGCAGTCTGCAGCAATCCATTTTCCCAGAACAACCTTCTGCTGATTGCCACCGGACAGGTTCTTTACGTTTGCATCTCTCCCCGGTGTTCTGATATTGAATAGCTTGATATATTTATCAGCCGCATCCGTTTCCTTTTTCCTGATTATCTTGCCAAACTTGTTGCTATATAGCGGTAATGCAGGAAGGGATACATTAAATACCAGGCTGTTATTCAGCTGAAGTCCTTCTACCTTTCTCTCCTCCGGAACTATGCCAAATCCTGCTTCCAGAGCCTGTTTGATATTATCAAACTTACACTCCTTCCCAAAGAGTGTGATCTTCCCACTATCAATTTTATCTGCACCTATGATGGCTCTCAGTGTCTCTGTTCTTCCTGCTCCGGCAAGGCCCGCCAGACCCAGCACTTCTCCCTTATGAAGCTCCAGTGACACATTATCCAAAACACCTTGTCTTGTCAGACCATCAACCTTAAGGACTACATCTCCTATTTTCACATCTCTTGAAGGATAGATATCGCTCATCTGTCTGCCAACCATCTTTTCAACAAGCTTATCCGTATCGTAATCCTTCGTCATGCCATTCTCAACCAGCTGGCCGTCCTTCATGATGGTTACCTTATTACACAACTCGAAAATTTCCTTGAGCCTGTGTGAGATGTAGACAAAGGATATTCCCTGATCAGAGAGAGATTTCACCAGTTCGAAAAGTGTCTTTAGCTCCTCATCAGCCAGTACTGCTGTAGGTTCATCAAGAACTATTATCTTAGCATTCTTGGACAGAGCCTTGGCGATTTCAACCATCTGCCTCTTAGCCACACTTAAGTTACCTACGAATTCGCCGGGATCCACAGGCAGATTTACACGGTCCAGAACCTCCTTTGCATCAGCTTTCATCTTAGCGAAGTCAATTTTCCCAAATTTGTCCGTCGGATACCTGTTCTGATATATGTTTTCTGCCACGGTAAAATGAGGCAGGAGCATGAGTTCCTGATAGATAACAGCGACTCCCTTTTCTATCATCAAAGCAGGTGTCGGGTGTTCTATCTTTTCACCATCAATGATGATTTCTCCCTCATCGAGGGTATAAGCTCCTGACAGAATTTTCATCAGTGTGGATTTTCCTGCACCATTTTCTCCAACTAATCCCAGTATATCTCCGTCGCACAGCTCTATTGACAGATCGTCCAGTGCCTTGACACCCGGAAAAGACTTTGAAATATGATTCATCTTTAACATGAGCGTTTTCTTCCTTCACTTTTTATTACTGAAGACCTGTTCCAAGGTGCTCAGCAACGTTCTCTTTTGATACAAGAGTGGGAATACAGTTTACTACTTCATCCTGGGGCTGCTTTGTAAGTACATTGTATGCAGCGATCATAGCCTCGGGGGACATTGTAGGATAGATGATCGTGAATGCCATCTGTCCGTTCTCAACCATCTGGAATGCTGCTTCTTCGCCGTCCATACCTGTGATGAGAATGCCCTCGTTATCACGTCCTGCAGCAACTACTGTCTCAGCAACAGCTTCTGCCATGGGATCGTTGTGGCAATATATTGCCTGGATTTCGCCTTCACCATACTTCTGAAGCATATCTTCCATGTAGGAAGCAGCCTTTGCAGAATTGAAATCACAATCCTGTGAATCTACGATTTTGATATCAGGATACTTGGAAGCTATTGTCTCTTCGAAACCTGCCTGACGATCGATTGCAGCAGATGATCCGGTAGTTCCGCATACTTCTATGACATTACCTTTGCCGCCCATCATCTCTGCAAGCTTATCTGCAGCCATAACTCCCATTTCCTTATTATCAGCTACAACCTTTACAGTAACAGATGTATCTACTTCACGGTCCATTGTTACAACAGGAATACCTGCATCCATTGCCTCCGCAACAGCATCTGTCAGACCGTCTGATGTAAGAGGTGATACCATGATAAGGTCAACACCTCTTGATATAAGGTCCTCAATATTTGCAGCCTGAGTTGCAACGTCGCCCTGTGCATCCGTTTCAACCCACTGCAGATTCGGATAATGCTCCTTTGCGTATTCCTGATTTCTCTCCTTGATTGCGATTGTATATGCAGCATCAGTTGCTCTCTGTGCATATCCTATTGTAAAAGTTTCGTCTCCGCCGGGTTCATCTGCTGTGGCTGTTGCCTCGTCTTTTATCTCTTCTGTCGAAGCCTCTTCTGTAACTTCCTCTGCAGCCTCTTCTGCCACTTCTGTCGTCTCTTCTGCTACAGCCTCTTCTTTTGCAGGCTCCTCTGTCTTTGTCTCGGCAGGAGCAGATCCGCAGCCTGAGAGCGATACTACCATCACACCTGTTAATAATGCAGACAATACTTTCTTATTCATTTTCTTCCTCCTTATCTTATAAAAAGATACATGTAAGTTGCGACGAATTCTCTCTTCGTCAGTTCTATTTCACATCGGGAAAAGTGAGGGCAATTATCTACTTCCCGAAAGTAAAATCATTTGTAATTATTTCTTTTTCGCAGAGATACCACCAATAAGTACTGCAAAGATGACTATCAGACCCTGTACGATATTCTGCATGTAGGAGTTTATTCCAACCAGATTCATAATGTTTGATAAAACTGTAAGAAGGCATGCTCCAATAAGAGTTCCCGATATTTTGCCGACACCTCCCATGGTGGATATTCCGCCTATGTAGCACATTGAGAGAGCATCCAGCTCGTAGCCTTCACCTGCTGTGGGATCACAGGAGGACAGCTTTGAAGTGAGAACAAGAGCTGACATGAAGCTAACAAAAGCTGTAATTATAAAGCAGATGAGCTGCGTCTTTTCAACATTTATTCCGTTAAGTCGTGCTGCCTCTCGGTTATCGCCTATAGCGTATACACTTCTTCCAAACCAGGTGTATTTAAGGATGTAAAATCCTATAAAGAACATTATCAGGAAAATGATCACAGGTACGGGAACGAATCCAACATATCCCTGACCGATGAACTTGATATCAATTCCGGTTGCTCTCCAGTTCTGTGGTGAGCCGTTTGAAATGTATTTCGACAATCCTCTAAGCGCTGTCATGGAACCAAGTGTCATGATGAAAGGAGCAAGCTTACCTTTTGCAATTCCAAGTCCGTTTAAAAATCCTATGAGTATCGCAGTTGCAAGCGTGATCGGTATTGCTATAAAAGGACTAATATTATTCTTGAGCATCTGTGCGATCATGATTCCGTATACCGCGACCTGTGATCCTACCGATAGATCAACGCCGCCTGTCAGACAAACAAATGTCATTCCCAGAGCAATGATTCCGTTTATGGAAATCTGTCTCATGACATTTATGATATTTGCTCCTTTTAAAAAGCTGGGACTTACAAAGGCTCCTACTATGCACAGCGTTATCAGTGCCCACAAGGTCCCCATTTCAGAAATCCATTTTTTTGAAGACTTCTCTTTTTTTGCTGAGTTCATAACAATCCTCCCATACCTTTATGTAAATCTTTTTTCTTTTCAGCCCGGTTCTTTGTATTTGACTGCTTTAGAATATAAAAAAAATGACGCCGGTATAAGTACCAAACGTCATTACTATTTGTAAACAAATATCATATTTTTTAATGACAAATGTCACTTGCAAAAATCACATTTGCCGTTTTTAGTTATGAATGGTTTTGAGAAAATTGTTGATGCTTCTGGCCTGGATAACCTGCTCCATGCGGATATTTGCATCACTTTTGAGTATCTCACTAACTCCCGTATCCACCGCATTAACAGCTTCATTAAACCCTGAAAATCTGTGGGTAAAAATAGCATTCTGCATGGTATATTCCAAGGTCTCTATATTGGGACTCTCATCCATTCCGGGGAGCATCTCATTTTCCTTTACAAGTTCAGCCTCCGTCACATCCCTGCATACGGATATTCCTTCAGAGAACTCAAATATCCCTGCCTGAATATCTTCATCACAGGTGAGCAGCTTAATAAATTCCCAGGCTTCATTCTGCATTGGAGTTCCCGAATACATGGCAATTGATATCAGATCAAGAATAGATGCATTATCACCATCAGGCCCTGCCGGCATTGTAAGATAATCCCAGTCAAAATCCGCATATCGGCTTGCATGAACGGGATTGTTCAAATATGTTCTGTAGCTTGAAAAATTCATGGGCCAAAAGGCGACATTACCGTGCTCAAAAGATATGTCGGCACTACCGCTTCCTGAGTACAGAACATCCAACTGGTCAAGGAACATAAGTGCATTGTACACTTTCTCATCAGTAAAGTTGCTCTCCGTTCCCTCCTTGTTGAATAAAGTCACGTTGTTTGAGGCAAATGCCTCCTCCCAGGAATAATCAGCTACGCCTACTTGATCGATCGTTCCATTGCCGTCTGTGTCCTTAGTGACCTTTCTACATATGTCGTAGAAATCTTCCCAGGTCCACTTTGAGGAAGGCAGTTCTATTCCTTCATTTTGCAGGATTGTACGATTTACAAACATCAGGTCCGGTGCACATTCCACTGGAAGTGAATACCTTACGCCATCAGCTTCTCCGGCTGAATATGCAGCCTCATAAAAAGCTCCGGCATCAAAGTCTTCGTCTTTTTGTATCATGCTATCCAGATTTTTAAGTGCCCCTATGTCGCGAAGCATATTGAAATCTTCGGGAATAACAATAAAAACATCCGGTGCAGTCCCCTGTATTATCTGCTCTGCCAGCCACTCAGAATAGTCATCCTTCAGGATTCCCTTTTCATAAACAACCTTTATATTAGGATTTTGTTCCTCATATTTTTCAATCACGCTGTCTATGAATTTGTGCTGATTTCCGTTTTGCTGGTTCCAGTAGCTGTCCGAAAAAACGCCCACCGTCAAAACATTTTTTTGATGAAAAGGAATCGATCTCCACCAGTCCGTTGTAAGGAAGATAACAATTATCAGAATAAAAAGGGAGAGCCAATATTTAATTTTTTTATTATCACGCTCTGTCATCTTTTAATTCCGTTCGTTGTTTTTATTGTTCATCCTGCTCATTGCATCTGACTGCACAGCCCAGATTGCAAGCTGAGTTCTGTTCTTAAGCCCCAGCTTATTTAATATATTGCTGAGGTTATTCCTTATTGTTCCTTCGGAGAAATTGAGCTTTGTAGCAATCTCCTTATTTGACAGACCTTCAACAATGCCTTCGATGATAGCCCATTCGTTTTCCTTTATCTCATTTATACTCTGCTCGTCAACCTCAACTGAATCCTTTGATTTAGCCATCTCTGAAAAGAGCTTTAGTACTTTATTGGTGATATCATCATTCATAATAGCCATGCCGCTGTGGACTTTTCTGATTGCTTCAATTAGCTCCTCAAAGGAAACGCCCTTTAACAGATATCCGCTGGCTCCGTTTTTAATCGCATTGAAGACATATTCATCATCGTCAAAAGTTGTAAGTATTATTATTTTGATATCAGGTTCGTTTTCCTTGATTATCTTGGTGCACACAACCCCATCCATCTTGGGCATGCGCACGTCCATCAGGATCACATCGGGCTTATTTTCTCTGATGCTCCTTATGACGTCCGTTCCGTTTGATACAGCATCGGTTACCTCAAAATCTTCAACTCCTCCCAGTATCATTTTAAGACTCTGACGCATCAGCTCCTGATCATCAGCTATCAGTATTTTGATCATGGTTCCAGTTTACCTCCGTTCCCCAGCGAATCGGTATCTCTGCGCGAAGCAAAAATCCGTTATTTCCATCACAATATAATTTTCCGTCGAGCATCTGCAAACGCTCCTCCATATGGCTAAGTCCAAAGCCCTTATTAAGATCCGGACATCCGCAGCCATTATCCCTTATGATAATGTTGATCACATCATCAATCTTGTTTATCATGATCCAGATATCCTGAGGTTTTCCGTGCCTTACAGAATTAGTGATCCCTTCCTGAACGGTTCTATAGAGTGCTTCCGCTTCATCTTCGCCAAAAGCATCCCTCAAATCCACAACGCAGTTATAGTGAAAACGAATACCGGTGGACCTGCGCATTTCATCTATCATCTGCTCAATCGCAAGATCAAGGGGCATTCTTTCAAGGCCATCGGGTTTTAAGGCTCTCACCGATCTGCGTACATCCTCCATCCCTCGGTGAGCGACCTCTGAGATAGCCATTAGCTGTTCCTTTACAAGCTCTCTGTTAGTGTCGAACAGCATGATGCAAGCTTCTATTCCTGTTACAATTCCTGTAAGTGAATGCCCTATCGTATCGTGAATCTCTCTGGCCAGGCGGTTTCTCTCACTAGTCTGTGCCATAAGTGCCGACTTTTCGGAGTACTCCTCAAGCTTGGCATTTGCATCCCTTAGCTGTTCGTTCAGTGACAAGATGCGCTCATTTTCACTCATCTGAATTCTGACGATGAAGAACATATAGCACATGAACAGAAATACATTAAAAAGCCTTCCAACATTTATTATCCCCTGGAATATTTTCGCATAATCGCTTCCGTAGTAATTCAGGTAATCCGAAAAATCTGTTACCGGAATCCAGATGGATAGTATCTGACTCTCCAGCAAAAAATAACATACTCCAACCAGCACAAAGGTTATGTTTCGGTTCCATCTGCCAATGGGACGCCTTATCAGATTGGCGATTATCATGAGGAACATACCCATGTAGCAAAAGCTCATAATTCCTGATAGTACAATAACGATTATTGTCTCTGCTATGAGTTTCAATAAAAAATGTATCCCCGGGTCTGTCTCCGTTGTGAGCAGCAACAGCAGACATGCATAAAGAAGTCCCGATGAAAGTATCGACTCAAAAGGACGCGCAGGAATATGCCTGGAATTCATGAGAAATGACAGCGCAGAGCCTTCATGAACGTATCCCCAAAGGGCATGATACATGATAAATACTATAAACAGCAGCATCCAGAAATTAAGGTGCATCATGAGATTCACCAACAGATCCGGAAGTCTGTAATCTTTTTCTATTATTGTGTTATTGCCATCTGTGTTCTTCATATTGCTTTATTGTAATTTATTATTCTAATGCATTTTGTCTTGTTGCTATTTGTTTTATGGTTACTGCCATCTGTCTTTTTCAAATTGACTGATGTTATCCTGTGTCACGATATCGACCGGCACCGTGATACTTTTTTCTATCTCATTACCTGCAATCAGGTCGTATAGAACATCTGCTGCTTTCTCACCTATTTTCGTGGGAAACTGCACCACCGAAGCCTTCATCATTCCGGCAGATATCAGGGCCTTGGCATCAGGGGAAGCATCCACAGCGTATACGTTAACGCTCCCTGACAGCCCCTTTTCCTGAAGGGCTGCCACTACGCCTTCAGCAGCAGGGTCGTTTAAGCAAAATACCGTGTCAAAATCATGTCCTCCCTTAAGGTATTCGCTCATCCGTTGAAGTGCCTTTTCATACTGACCGTTGCAATCAATCTGGCACTCCACCGTATAGTCAGGATTCCTTGAAACTGTATTCAGAAAACCTGCCACACGCTGCCTTCCGGATACTGCACTGGTGTGAGTCATGACCACAATTTTGCCGCTTTTTTGCGTCTGTAACATATATTCTCCGTCAAGACACCCCGCATTGTAATTGTCCGAAACAATAGTGCAGTTGATAAGATTCTCCGTACTTACATTTGAATCCACAACAATCACAAATACGCCTTTTGCCCTGGCTTCGATCAGCACATCCACAAGGCCGTCCGGGTCCACCGGAGTGAGGATCAGAGCATCGATGCCCATTTTCAGCATCTCCCTTATCTGTTCCTTCTGTCTCTTCACATTCATACCGGGATCACGCAATATCACTTTGTCACCCTCGGCCTCAACTCTAACTCTGACCTGCTCATGAATTATCCTGAAAAATTCATTGTTCATGGTCATATAGCTTGCGCCTATTAGTCTGGAGCCTTCCTTCTGATTTTTGGATAGATCAATAGATTTAATAGATATCAGAATTCCTACTGAGAACAGAGCAAGATACACTACTGCCAAAGCAAGGCAGTATACCTTTTGGTATTTTTCTTTCTTCTTGAAATTATTAATAACGCCCAAATTCAGATCCCCACATAATCACTTTTTTCGTTCTCTATACAGCGAGACTTTTATTCCATTTTGCAGCTCATATAATCTTCTCTAAGCAAACCGTAGATATTATAGTCGCAGTAAACCGAAACCATTTTTCCTTGACGAATTGTTCCTTCTTTAACAAAACCACATTTTTCCATAACTCTGTTTGAAGCAATATTTCTTACATCCACACGTCCATTCAATCGGTCTATTTCTGTGTTCTTAAAAACAAATCGTAACACTTCCTTCAAAGCTTCTGTAGTAATTCCCATTCTCCAGTACTCAGGATTAATCCTGTATGCTATATCGCCCATTCTGGCATTTTGAATATCAAATACTGCGATCATACCTACCACTTTATTTGTTTCTTTCCATACAATTCCCCAATCAAGATCAAGAGAAGGTTTTCTTTTTACCCAAGGACGTGGATCAATAAACATGAGTTCAGGATTTTTCTCGCCCTTGCTTGCTTTTCTTCCCCAATATGTATAAATTTCATCTCTTCCCAACCACTCTTTTAAATCATCCACATCCTTTTCGTTAAGCACACGGATAATCAGTCTGTCTGTTTCAAGAATTGGCTTGTCTATTGCATAATCATTTAACATAGTCTCCTCCGTCTACTAATCCCGATTTGCTTAACCGTTTATCTTTCGAAGTTATTTAGTTCTCGTTCAATCCGTGAACAGTAAAGATTGTATTCTTCTCAAACATCCCTACAGCAAATGCCAATTTGAAATAAAAAGGCATATTCTCATAGGCTTCAAAACTTGTGCGCTGTAAAAATTCATCTACAGATATCTCTTCAACATAACCATAAGGATTTGCTACAGTTATCTTGTCATTAGGAATATCCATCCCAACAAGCAGGGAATAATGAAGAGTCCACACATCACCATACTTAGCTGCCCACTCAAATGGCACAGGTACTCCTCTTGCCAGATTTTCATAAACTGCATCTATCAGTTCCGTGTTTGACATGTATTTATGGATGGACGTAGTGTACTCCGGAAAGCGCTTGTTCATTTCTTCGCAGAACTTATCTCCTGTTGAGGTTATGACCTTGCCATATTCATTGTACAGATCCTCTTCTGTCAGATGTCCCCCATTCCATGCAGAAAACATCTCAATACAAGCATAACCACAGGAAACATCCTGGGTTATTACCTCTACTCCATCAACATATACCGGAGCACCATATTTATCATCTTTATATATAGATGAATAATCAGTAAGGATTCTTCCTGTCTGTATCCGTAGCTTTATCAAAAGTCCCACCAACACAATAATAATCAGCGTTATAAAAATGAGAACACTGCGAATTGTCTTTTTCAAATAATGCCTCCTCTATCGTGTATAAACTGTAAGTTATGTTTTCAAACAGCTTAAGATCACTGTCATCTCCCTCACTCCAATAATAGGCCAATACTCCTAAAGGCTTCCGAAATGCTCTCGTCATCATTACTTCCGATCACACACGAGAATTCCTTCTTCAATTCCTCCGGAGCATTTCCCATCAGAAAAGGAAATCCTACAGATCGTAGCATTTCTGCATCATTAAAATGATCACCAAAAGCAACCGCTTTCTCCGGCGGAATGTTCATATACGAGCATACTCGCCTGACTCCGTCGGCCTTTGTAATACCCTTTCCCATGATTTCAAGAAGAACATCTGAGGATTTAACTATCGACAGCTTTGGAAATCTCTTTTTCAATTCATTTTCTATACCACATATTGCTTCAGGCTCACATATGCAAAGGAGCTTTCCTATGATTGCATCTTTTGGAAGAAGCTCTATGCCGCCCTCTGTTGCACAGACCTCAACGATTTCCTCTTCTGCGCGGACCAGTCGGTCATTCCTGTCATTTACAATCCACAATTCTTCTGAATAGATATTCCATGTACAGTCAATCTTCTCCGCCTCTATATAAGAAATAATATCCCTCGCGTCATCGGCATCAAATCCCTCCGAGTACATTATCTTATCGTTTTCATCAATGATAAGCGCCCCACTATAACAGATCATTGGGCAGGTAAACCCGTATCTTTTAAAAATCGGCCGTACTCCGGATGGTCCTCTTGCTGTCGCAATGACGAAAGGGATATTGGCTTTCTTTAGGGCAAATATTGCATCAAGTGTGCCCTTAAGCATTCTATGTTCACTGTTTAGAATTGTTCCGTCTATATCTGAAAAAACTATTTTGAAATCCATTGATGTCTCTTAACATTTCTTTCTAAAATGAAGTTGTATCGCCGGGTATGAACCGAACACGGGATCAAAGGCATAGCCAGCATTCATTAGCGCAGCTCCGCTAAAGACCTGTCCAATTACATCTGCTTTCTCTCCCACATCATTTTCCGGAACCTTCTCACAGGATGAGATACAGTTATCGACCTCATACATCGCTTCAGGATCAAGATTTCTCATGCGAACGTATATAACTTCCGGATTGGCTCTCACATCGGTGACCACCAGATTAAGAAGCGTCTCGGACTTATCCTCTGACACAAATCCCCAGGAAGTGTAGTACTCTTCGTCAAGTTCATCTGACAGGCGAAGGTACATTCCCCTCTGTATCAGATCATAATATCTGTTAAAAACGTCTATCTGCCGGCGGATCATTGCCTTCTCGTCTGCACTGAGTGTCCTCGGGTCAAGCTCATAGCCAAAGGTTCCCGCCATTGCAACAATTGCTCTTGTCATAAGTGGTACTTCGCGTCCGGTCTGGTGATTGGGCGAAGCAGATACATGACTTCCGATTGTGCTCACCGGATAACCGTAGGTTGTGCCCTTTTGTATTTTCAGACGATTGATTGCCTCGGTGTTGTCAGAGCACCATATCTGAGGTGAGTAGAACAGGATTCCGGCATCAAACCTTCCGCCGCCACCCGAGCATCCCTCAATCATCACATCAGGGAAACTGTCCCTCAATCTCTCCATCAGCCTGTATGAGCCAAGGACAAACCTGTGGGCCACTTCTCCCTGCCTGTCTGCGGGGAGCCCTCCGGAAAAGACATTTGACAGTGATCTGTTGAAGTCCCACTTGATGTAGGATATCTTAGCACTCCTAAGCACCGCTGAAATACTCTCGTACAAATAGTCTATAACCTCAGACCTGGACATATCAAGCACCAACTGATCTCTTGCCATCACCGGCTTCCTGCCGGGATCAGTGAGCGCCCAGTCGGGATGCGCTCTGTAAAGATCTGAGTCCTCGTTGACCATCTCAGGCTCAAACCACAGGCCAAATTTCATACCAAGGCTCTCCACATGAACAGCAATGGCATCCATGCCCTTCTTTAGCTTATCCCTGTTAACCACCCAGTCTCCAAGTCCCGCGTGATCATCATACCTTGCTCCAAACCAGCCGTCATCAAGGACCAGCATCTCACAGCCTGCCTCTTTGGCGCTGTCGGCTATATCCATTATCTTGTCATCATCAAAATCAAAGTAGGTACCCTCCCAGTTATTCATAAGGACCGGGCGCTTGATATCGCGAAACTCCTTAGGGCATACATTTTCACGGATGATCCTGTGGAAGCGTAGGCTAAGCTCTGAGAGCCCATTATCTGTAAATGCCAGCATTACCTCAGGCGTCACAAACTCTTCCCCTTCGCAGAGTTTCCACAAAAAGTGGTCATCAGATATTCCACTCACAACGCGGATTGTTCCGGCCTGATCTTTTTCCACTTCCTCGGCGTGCTCTCCCGAGTACATCAACATAATTCCATAGCTCTCACCCTGCCACTCGTCCGTATTCCTGTCACAGAGGATCACAAAAGGATTGTTGTGGTGACTGCTGGTTCCCCTCTTTGAACTTATCCTGTGAATCTCATGTCCGACCCTGCCCCTCTCAGGCTGTCTTTCAAAAGCATGGCGACCGTGAAAATGAATAAGGTCAAGATCCTTTCCCATTAGGTCCAGGCAGGCAGATGCTGCTTTATTTAAAAAGATATCTCCTCCGGACTCATTTCTTATGACAGAATATCTTGAAATAATATCTTTCTCCTCGAATACCTGGTATGACAATACTACAAGAAGATGTGCCACCTTATCTTCAAGATATATCTTCAGAGTATCGACCTTGTCTTTCTCCGCTCTTACATAGGGCAGTCCCTTAAGCTCATCTCTTCCTGTAATGATCTCATGACTCTTATATCTGAGATCGACCGTCCCCGAACCGTTTGAAAGAATAAGGGACAGTGCACTTACCCTGTAGTCTCCTGCTCCGTCAGTTGAGTACTCCTGCGGAAGCGTATCTGCTGATATGCCTCTCCTGTTCCTGTACTCATAGGGATTTCCCGAGAACCCTCTGTCCAGTTCCTTGATCAGATACCCCATATCAAAGCCACTCACTCTTTTACCATAGTAGGTGTGAAGAACCATTCCCGGCTCATTTATCTTGATCTGATACTCTGTATTTACAGTCATCAGGGAAAAGAGCTTGCTCTTTTCATCAAATATTATCGACATATCAAAGTTTTCCTCCTGAGGTTGCAATACCCTCAACAAACTGCTTCTGGAATATTATGTATATTACGATCATAGGTACAATAGCAAGAACCGCAGCTGCCATCATGGCAGGATAGTCACTTCCATACTGTCCCTGCATCTTGGCAAGTCCCGCGCTGAGGGTCGTAGTGCTCGCATTTGTGCAGACTATCATTGGCCACATAAGGTCCTTAAAAGCAAAAAGCGCCGTAAAGATTCCCAGCGAAACCATGGATGATCTGGTAAGTGGCATCATTATGAAAAGAAATGTCTGTCCGATGTTGCAGCCGTCAATTGCCGCTGCCTCTTCAAGATCCTTGGGAAGCGACTGGTATCCCGTTTTCAACAGGTAGGTTCCAAACGCTGTAACAAGTCCTGGGAAGACAAGGCCCGCTGTGGTATTTAAAATATGTAACTTTGACACCATCAGATATTGTGGAATCACAAATATCTGTGCAGGTATCATCATCTGGATAAGCACCAGAGAGAACAATATCTTCTTTCCGGGAAATTCAAGTCTTCCAAAGGCATATCCTGCCATGGTCGCAGTAAGGCATGCGCAGATAACGCGGAATATTATGAACAGGATCGTATTTTTGTATAATGTTATGAAATTATAGCTCTTCCATACTGTTGCAAAGTTCTCAAAATGCCATCCATTGTGGGGAAAAATAAAAAACGGATCCACAGATATAGCTTCCTGATTGGTTTTAATGGCCGTAAGTATCATCCATACAAATGGCACTAACATAATAATAGCAAAGATTATAAGGACTGTATAAGTGATTATTTTATTTACAGTGTATTTTGTACTGATGCTGCTATCCATCCTCGTTCTCCCTTCTTAATTGTAATAAACGATCTTCTTTTCAAGCTTCTGAAGGAAGAACGTAACTATCATGATAAATACCACGAGTACCATTACTATTGCGGCACCATACCCCCTGTTGCCGTTGGTGAAAGCATAGGTGTAAAACAGGTACACAATTGACTGGGTCTTATTAAGGGCAAGATTTGTCTTGTCCATTACCATGAACATAAGATCAAATACCGTGAGTGCTCCTATAATCCTTGTCTGAACTATAAAGAAGGTCGTAGGGCTAAGCAGTGGAACTGTTATGGAAAAGAATTGCCTTATAGACGATGCTCCGTCAATCTGCGCTGCTTCGTAGTAATCCTTAGGAATTTCCTGAAGCCCTCCAATGAACAGGACCATGTTGTATCCAATAATTGACCATACACCGATTATGCCTACACTGATCCAGGCTATCTTTGGGTCTGAAATCCATGCAACATTCGTATGAAAAACATTGTTCAGAAGTCCAAACTGTTGATTGTAAAGCCACTTCCAAACCATTGCAACTGCAGCAGGTGCGCAAACCATCGGAAGGAAAAAAAGAGTGCGGAAAAGAGTTTTTCCAGCAAGCTTTTTCTGCATAAGAACCGCCAGCAAAAGAGCTATCACGATTCCCAGTGGTACCTCAACAATCGCATATTTTACAGTGTTCCAGAGGGACTGCCACACTTCTGCCGATCCCAGCACAGTTTTGTAGTTGTTAAGTCCTACAAATATGTTCCCTTTTCCAAAATCTCCGGTCTTGCAAAGAGACTGGTATACAGTATTGATCGCAGGATAATAGTTCAGTACGATCAGTCCTAAAATCGTTGGTAATACAAAGGCCCATCCCCATATTGCCTGTCTCTTTTGAGACGGAGTCATCTTTTTCTTAGTCATATAACCCTCCAAAGATATGGTGAATGCCGAGGTGTCCCCCCGGCATTCATTTTTCACAGATCACTCTGCTGCAATAGCATCATCAATTATCTTCTGTGCATTGTCACAGGCAGTTGCCATCAGTGCACTATCTTCGGGATTCTGCCATGCATCAAGGAATCCACCCTGCTGCTGAAGAGCATCTTCCCAGACTGTAGTCTTTCTTGTGTAAGGACGGAAGAACAGATCTCCTTCTTCCTCAGCTCTTACAAAGGCGGATACATCCATTCCTTCAAAAGCATCTGAGAAGTCCTCTGAAACACCCTTAAGTCCTCCCATGGTTACTCCAAGCTGTGCCTGCTTCTTCTGGCCTTCTTCGGAACAGAAGTAAGAAATGAGGTCATAGCATGCCTTGGGATCAGCTACATTTGCATTGGCAGCCCAGCCAAGTCCGTTGTATGCAGAGTATCTCTCTCCTGCATCACATGTTCCGTTTGAATTTGTATCAGCATAAGGAAGCATTGCCCAAGCATAGTCATTATGGTTTTCTGCAGTGTAGAATGCGTTGATCATCCATGAGCCCTGTGTGATCATGGCTGCCTTACCTGACATAAACAGTGAATCTGTTCCTGTCTCAGCAACTACTGACTGAGGAGCGCCAACTGTAAGGAGCTTTCTTACCATCTCCATTCCGGCCTTACCCTCTGCAGATCCGATGGTTGTTCCCTTATGATCATCAGTGATCACCTGAGCGCCGTAATCGTAAACGAGGTTGTACCAGCCGTCCTGGTTGTTTGAGGTATTCATTGCCATACCGTAGACATCTCCGCCTGATCCTTCAGTAATTGCCTTAGCTGCCTCATACATGTCGTCCCATGTCCAATCATCAGTGGGATACTCCACACCATATTTGTCAAAAACCGACTTGTTATAAAGGAGTGCTATAGTGTCATGATCCTTGGGAAGTGCATACTGCCTGTCACCACTGCTGTACAGATTCCAAACTCCTTCATAGAAGTTGTCCTTATTTACAGAGGCATCTGCTGCGATGTAATCTGTAAGATCCAGCAGGATGCCATTTTCCATATACATCTGTGCTGTGTTTGAATGCATCCAGAATACATCTGGCATCTCACCACCTGAAGCACCTGCCTCAAGAAGTGTCCAGTAATTATCCCAGTCAATGACTTCAATATTTACCTTCACGCCTGAATTTGCACTCCAGTCATCTGCGATAGCCTGAAGGCCGGCCTGCTGATTTGAGTCCCAAATATTTATTGTAATAGAGTCTGTGGTATATCCACCCGCACTGGCGGCTGCATCTGAGGATGCTGTCTGTTCTGTTTCAGCATTTGCTGAAGGAGCTGTCTGCACACCTTCGCTGCTTCCACATCCCACAAGCCCGGCTGTAATAACTGATGATAATAACAGTGCCACTAATTTCTTACTCATTTTCTTCCTCCCTTTTTTCCTGAATATACTCTCGGAATCTATAAGCCAGTAACAATGCGGCTTTCAGATTCCTTTTTTATTAAAATCCCCCACTTTTTTATCAAAAAACACTTGACATTTACCTCCAAAAATGCGGCGCTTCGCGCCCTTGTTAAAAAGGAAGTGTCGTTACGGCGCGGCCGTAATTTTTTTGATTGGAGGGCGATTTTATGTTACCTGTTAATTGTGGCAGTCATGCCGACTACCAAACCTTTGTTGTTGAAAATCTCCGCAAATATTACCCTGATCCAGATGCTATATCTCAAAGCACCTGGGATATCATAGACCGCTTT
>NZ_AUIX01000052.1 GCF_000423925.1 Butyrivibrio sp. VCD2006 | reverse complement strand
AGACAGGTGGTATCCGTCTTCTAAAATATGTCATTGCTGCGGGGCTATCAAGAAGAATTTAAAACTTTCTGACCGTTTATATAGATGCGCATGTGGCTATATTGAAGATAGAGATTTTAATGCAAGTCTAAATCTTAGAGATGCTGTAACTTACGAAGTTGCATAATCAAGCAAACGTAAGTATGTACCGAAGGCTATTTCGGGAATTAACGACTGTGGAGTGTACAAGAACTTGTGAGTAGCGTATTGCTTGCAATCGCCAAAGCATACACGATGAAGCAGTAAGAAGTAACCGTGAGGACTTCGATTTCTCGATGTGTTTGAGTATATTTAAGCACATTTTGAGTGGCAGGAACCAGGATGGAACCTATTCAGAGCATCGATGCAGAAGACGATCAGTTCGCGTATCGTTACGATACACAGCTTCTCATCGACAGACGAGACAAGGATTTAGACGAAGACGAAATCGGAGAATATATAACAACTCATTTTGAAGGCAATTCACTTATTGCAGCAGGCGATGAGGAGCTTGTCAAAATCCATTTCCACACCAATGAGCCATGGAGAATTCTTGAATACTGTAATACAGTAGGCGAGATCTATGATATTGTTGTCGAGGACATGATCCGCCAGTCAGCGGGAATGCAGGGGTAACTTGTATAGGCTCGTTTTGCAGAGATAACTGGCCTAAGGCTCATTTTGCAGAGGCAGATGGTATAAGCAACAAATTGGCACTAAGTTTGCTGATTTGTTGCTTTTTAATGCCAAAAAATCTTCTTTGCAACAAATTCTTTATACGACAATTATTTGTTGCTTGTTTGCATGAAAATCGGTTGACTTAAAAATGTATTGGCAACAAATACTAAAAAATCAAATTTCTTGTTGCACCGAATGATTTATAAGAGCAACAAAAGTATCTGATTAGTAATATTTGTTGCCACTGTTGGATTGTTGAAACCATGTATAGCAACAAAGCAAAAAGAAGATACTTCTTTTGTTGCCATATGGATTTTGCCCGACATGTGTAAAAACATATTTAGCAACAACTATTTTAAATAACTATAATTTGTTGCCAAATCAAAAAATCAGTGCAAAATCAGAACATAAATCAGAAGCTCAAAACAAGAAATCCAAAATCAGAAACCTAAATCAGGATTCCTAAGTCAGATTTCCAAAATCATTAATAAGAAAATCAAAAATCCCCAGCTAAACAAGTAATTATCAATAGAAAAGCACTGTCATTACTTCCTTTTAATGCTATTATTATTCTTAGGGGTAAAATTTTAGTAAGTTCAAAAATTTCTCACTTGCTTTAAGTTCACAAATTTCTTGCTAACTTAATGTAAGTTCACAAATTTCTCGCTTACTAAAGCAAAGTGATGTTAAGGGGGTAATCTATATGTCACATTCTTTCCGCTCCGGAGGTAAACTTTTCCTCAGGACTCTTTTCATGACCTTTTTGGTCGCAGCAACACTGATTCTTTTTGGTATCACATCAAAGGCAGCTTCATACAGCTCAGACTGGCGAGGATGGCTGCAAAAGCAGTCTGATTATGGCACTATGAGAAGCGGTGGTTGCAGAGTAGTTTCTTATTCAAAGCTTCTTAAAGCAACAGGTCTTGTCACAGATCCAAACTTCAATCCCGACAGACTCTTTGAATGGGCTGCGAATAATCACGGTGTAATATCGATTTCAAATGTTAATGAATATAGACCATTTGGAAGTATTCCGCCAAGGTATGCAAGCAGCGTACTTGGTAAAACTGTAACTCTCGCCAACACAGTAAATCTTAGCGGCGATAATAATACCAGAAGAAAAGCTATTATCGATTTTTCCAGACAGGGCTATCTTATCGTTATCTGCTGCAATGATCACTTCACCTATGTTGATGAAGAAAGAACCAGAAATACCGGCGAACTGTGGGTAGACGATTCCGGCTATGGCGTTCAGAAGGTATCTACTAAGGCCGGCGGTTATACTCTGACTCATTATTCCTATGTTATGCTTTTTACCGCTGAGTCTCCCATGCCAAAGGGCGATACCATGTCTTCCGGATACGATAGCATGATTCCTGACGGTGACTATATAATCGCTAACGCAGGCGATGCTTCATTCTATCTTGACATTTATGGTGCAGATGTTCCTGCAGCTGATGCCACCAACGTGCACCTGTGGCAGGATTCTGCTCTTGCTCAGGGTGCTCACGATATCTGGACATTAAAATATGATGGCGGGTTCTATACAATTACTCAAAAAGGTACCAGTAAAGCTCTTGATGTTTACGGCGCAGATAACACCTGTGGCGCAAATATTCAAGTCTATGAAGCCAATGGCTCCTCTGCACAAAAATGGGCCATCTCATCCAACGGAAGAAATGGCTATCGTCTTCAGGCACAGTGCAGTGGATATTCCATCGATATAGAAAATGGTACCATGTCCACCGGTACTAACATAAGACAGTGGGTTGCAAATGATTCAAACGCACAGTCCTGGATTTTCATTCCTTATATGCCCGAGCAGCCTATTGAAAATGGCAAGTATATTATTACAAGTGATCTTGCTGCTAACCTGGAGCTTGATGTTGATGGTGATACCGGAGACATCGCTAATCCTACAAATGTACAGGTTTGGGATGACTCCTGCCTCAGCGAGTTTAATTCATTTAATGTAGAAAAACTGGATAATGGATATTATAAGCTGATTCATGCAGCTTCAGGAAAGTCACTTGATCTATATGGTGCCACAACAGACTTCAACGCCAATGTATGTGTTCACGATGCAAACGGCTCTATTGCTCAGCAATGGGCCATCGTAAGATCAGGCAACGGCTACGCAATTCTTCCGAGATGCAGCGGACATGCTCTTGATGTTTCCGGTGGAACAACAACCAATGGCACAAATGTCATGGTATGGACCTTTAACGGCTTTGGCAATCAGGCAAACCAGACATGGCACTTTGTAGCTGCAGAGCATACTGTTACTTACTATGCAAATGGTGGAGACCACGCTCCTGCTCCGCAGACTAAGTTCTATAAAAATCCGCTTACAATTACAAGCGCAGAACCCACCAGAGTCGGACATGTTTTCTTAGGTTGGAGCACAAGCAAAAATTCGGGCAGAGTTGATTATCGTCCCGGCGCAACCTACAATAAGGATTCAAACTTAAAGCTCTATGCACAGTGGAGCATGGCCTCCGGCAGTGGCGACAACAACGATGATGATAACGGCGGCGATAGCGGTAACACAGGTGACAACGGTGGCAATACCGGCGGCGATTCAGGCAATACCGGCGGTGACAGTGGCAATACCGACGGCGATTCAGGCAACACCGGCGATAACGGCAACACAGGTGACAACGGCGGCAATACCGGCGGTGACAGCGGCAACACTGGCGGTGATTCAGGCAACACCGGCGATAACGGCAGCGCCAGCGATAATACCGGTGCAAATGGCGAAGGCAGCACCGCTCCCGGCAATTCCGCACCTGTAACTGTAGCTTCTAATGTCAACACCCATAAAGTCGGCGATAGTTATACTGATCAGGAAAACAATGCTGTTTACAGCATTACCTCGGCAGATGACGGCAACCTTACTGCAAGATTTGACAGAGCTGCATTGGAAAATGCTACAAATATTGTCATTCCTTCGGTAGTCACAATTGATTCTAAAAACTACATGGTTACCGAAATTGCTGCTAATGCATTTAAGAACAACAAGAATCTTAAAAAAGTTACCATTGGTGAGAATATAATTAAAATTGGTAAGAATGCATTCTATGGATGTAAGAACCTTAAGAAAATCAAGGTTAAGACAACTAAGCTCACAAAATCCACAGTTGGAAAGAATGCATTTAAGAAGATCCATTCCAAGGCAAAAGTAACCGTACCTTCAAGAAGTCTTAAGAAATATAAGAGTTTACTGAAATCCAGAGGCATTTCAAAGAAAACACAAAAGATTTCTAAGTAAAACTTTTATACCGGATTTTTAATCCGAAAAATTTAGTCAACATCAATAAACTGACATAATATAAAGAGAGACCGGCTTTGCCCGATCTCTCTTTTCCTACATAATACAAATTATTCATAAAACAAATTATTCATAGTACAGATTTTTATAACACAAACTTCATAACACAAACTTTTCAATCAGAAACTGGATTACTCTCGAAGCTGCAAAAAGTGCAATCATCGTAAACATAGTCATAGTCCAAAACTTCGTGGAGCTGTATTTAAAGCTCTTCCAGCACCCCGCTATCCTGAACAAAGCAATCAGATAAAATGCAAGAAACGGTATGCTCACAAGAAAAAGTATCTGATACGACAATATGAAAAATATAAATATTCCTGTCATTGCACCTGCCCAGAGTTTTAATAGCGAATCCTTCGGATGCTTATCTGTCACCTCAAGTGTTCTCTGTGAAATCTCATCTACGTCCATGTATATCTTTTTGAAATTAACGGTAAAGCGCCCCTCATGGTCTTTTATGGCCATCGCTTCATAATCAAGATTGTCTCCCCAATTTCCCATATGTATCCCCTCCTTATTATTTTCTGGTCCTGCATTTCCAGCAGGCTTAAATACTAATGTCCCTGCACATCACACAGAAACACATGCTAATATCATCACTCATCCCACAGAAACATATGCTAATATCATCACGCATTCCGCAGAAACATATAATGATGACACCTCACATCTACCAATACAAAGATTATACATAAAACCGCCCCCATTTTCTCATCACAAATGAATGTAAGCTGCTCATTTAATGCTAATAAAAGCCCATGTGGCACTGCATAAACATTAAAAGATTATAAAGAGCTTCATCGCATATTTTCTATCGATTCCCCGTTCTTATCAATTCTCCGACAATAACTTACTTATTTGAATGAAGGTTTTATTTTAATAAAATTTTTAGTCTTTCACAAGCGTATTGCACACCATTAATCAAATGTTAAAATTAATTTGATGCAAGTTTTCAAAGCGTTGGGGGATAATCGGGGGCTTTTCAAAAGAAGGATGGGAAATTATGAGCAAAGAAAAAACGCAGGAAAACAAAGGTAATTTTATTCAATCAGTAAAGGGCAAAATTCTCGTAATGGGTTCACTGGGAATTGCTGCTGCACTTGTCATCGGTCTTGTTGGAATTATATCCATCAACCGAAATGCCCAGAACAGTGAAGTTGTATCAACTGTCGACGAGATAAACATTCTTCAGGCCAAGAACATAGGTAACGACGCTCTGTATCAGTACTATGTTGATGAAAGCTATCTTAATGCCACTCTCACAAATCTTGATGAAATGGAGCAGTCGGCGCAGCGCCTAAAAAAGATAGGCGATCCTTCATACCAGAGCTCTATAGACTCTATTCTTGAAAAAATAGCATCCAGCAAAACCAATTTTAGTGAACTACAGGCTAATCATTCGTCGCGTGGCTATGCCCGTGATATTGGAAAATATCAGGAATATATCGCTTCAAGTGACGAACTCTCCGAAAGCTTTACAAACCTTGTCAATAACAATGACTGGGTAGAAATTACATGGATAGATTCCAACTTTGGAGTGGGAGCTACCCCTGTAAATATAGATGGAAAACAATACATGAAATATGTTTACGAAAGGGAACTGCCTGTTGTCGGCAAGCGTAACAGCCTTACATTCCGTGTCGGTGGAACCTTTACCTATAAAGGCGACTACTACATCAAGAACATCGCACTTGTAAACGGCAGTGAGAAAGTGCAAGTTGACCTTACTGCACTTGAAACAATGGAAAAATCCGGCGATGGTCTGGAAAATGCAGAATTTGCCGATTTTGACGGCGAAAGAGCCATAAAGGTAACAGGAAAATTCAATGAGACCAACGGCACCTGGGAAGAGGTTTCCACATCCATTGATGCGAAGGCATATGACATGGAAAAATTCCCTGTTTTGTATTATGAGCTCTATGTCGATCCTTCTGTATATACTCAGGGTGCCATTTTCAAATATGGCGGAGCTATTCAGGGAGTTTATGGCTTTGCATCAAACCTTTCTACTCTCGATGACATGACAGATAAATATAGTAAGCTCGTTGTGGAAGGAAAAGATGTCTCCGCTAGCCTTGCCGAAATAGAGAATCTTTTTGCAGAGATAGGCGAAAACATTCCGAAGTATACAACTGATCCTTCACTTGCTGAGATTTCTTCCGCAAGTCTTGCCACAAAGAAGGCTTTATTCGATGAACTGAAAAATATTGACGTTAACACTCTTGCCATAAAGGCTGATAATTCAGTCCTCAATTCCGATCTTAGTCAGCTTTGCGAAAGCGTCCAGAATCAGGCAGTTGATAACATGAATGCTGTAAGATCGTCAGTGACTGTAATAATTATTCTTGTCCTTATCGCAAGCATCGTTGTCCTTGTTTACATCCTTTTGAGAGTAAGTATCGGAATCAACAGAAGCGTTAAATCATTCCAGTCTGCAATTGAAAATATTGAAACCGGAAATATCAAGGCCAGAGCAGACGAAAGCGGCCATGACGAATTCGCAATGTTTGCAGAAAGCCTCAACACATTCCTTGATATACTTGAGACTACAATAACCAAGGTTAAGCATATGTCCGATGTACTTGCCGATTCGGGACTTATACTTGAGGAAAGCGCAACCAAGACAAAGACAGTTGCAAGTGAAATAAACGAGACCATAAATGAAATATCCAAGGGAGCAGCTGAGCAGGCAACAGATATTGAAGCCTCTTCGCAGCGTGTTTTTGATATCAGAAATAATATCCAGCAGATTCTCAGTAGCGTTTCAACGCTTTCCGATAAATCTTCAGATATGAGGGAAAGCGGAAAAGAAGCTACAAGCAATATGGATAACCTGACAAAATCCAGCGATTCTACAAATGCAGCATTCGGAAGGATCATCGAGCAGGTTAAGAAGACTGATGAATCCGTAAGCAAGATTCAGGAAGCTGTTACGCTTATTTCTTCTGTTGCAAATCAGATCAACCTTCTGTCACTTAATGCAAGTATTGAGGCTGCAAGAGCAGGAGACGCAGGAAAAGGCTTTGCGGTAGTAGCAAGTGAAATATCAAACCTCGCTGACTCAACCAACCAGTCAACCACCATAATCGAGGGAATCATCCGTGACCTTTCGGAGGAATCCAATAAAACTGTTCAGACCATCAATGAGGTTACCGAGCTTATTGAAAACCAGAAGACAAGCATCAGCTCCACAAGTGCAATCTTTGGCAGCGTAAGTGACAACATTGAATTTACCAAAGAAGCAGTTGAAACCGTCCTTGGACAGGCTGAATCCTCTGATAAGGCAGGAGAAACTGTTGTTGATCTTATGACAAATCTTTCGGCTATTTCACAGGAGAACGCTGCATCAGCTGAAACAACTTCAAGTGCAATGACAAAGCTCAACGACGAAACTGCAAGACTTGCAGAGACATCAGCTGAGCTTAAAGGAATTGCAGATACTCTTAAGGATGACCTTCAGTTCTTTAAGGTATGATGGATTAAAGGAACAGGGTTATGAATCTCTACTCTGTTTTCTTGCTTTCTTATCCGCGTACATCGCTTCATCCGCTATGTCCATGAGGCTTTGAACATCAATAGTGTTACATATCATGCCGCCGGCACTACCAATGCTGGCGGCAATTTTATACTCTTTACCGGCAACACTTTCCTTTGCCATAAGAAAGAGGTCCAGTCTGCTTCTGACAACATCCGGGGGCAGCTCCACCTCTGTATCGGTGATGATTGCGCACGCGAACTCATCGCCTCCATAACGGGCAGAGATGCCGTTTCTGGACGCAAAATGAGCTATTGCTTCAGCCATGCATTTTATGGCAAAGTCGCCCTGAGCATGACCAAACATATCATTGATGTATTTTAATCTGTCCATATCTATTGAAAAGATAGTCAGATATTTTCCGAAATTATTGGCGGACTCCACCATTTTCTTAAGCTCCGCCATGAAGCCGCGTCTGTTGTAAATACCTGTCAGATAGTCTAAAACAGATACCTGTTCAATTTCATGGCGCATTTTGGCAAGATTTCTGTTGGCGACAACCGCATTAATAGCGGATGAAAGGAACATTCCGAATTCCTCACATCTTCTTATATCACGGTTTGTGGTGTTTTTAGTTCCGTAGACAAGATAGCCAAAAACCTGATTCCCTGCGTGCAGAAGGCGAACCAGAAGCAGGTTCGACTCATCACCATTTATGATATCCTCAAAGCCCGGGATAAATTCCGATTCATCATACGCAGTGCCGATTCCCGAACGCTCGCCATTTTCAGATCTGAACATAGTGATGTATCTGTAGGCATCTATCCCCTCTATCTCAGGAGCAAGAAGGTCTGAAAAGACGCCTACAAACTGGAACTGTCTCTTCCAAAGCCACAATGTGGTGGCGATTGTTTTTGATAAGTCACACATGGATTCCAGGACTGAAGCCTCAGCCATAAGGTTGTTAATACTGTTAACTGCCCAGTTTACATCGGCATAGCTTGAAGAAAGCACGTTAATCTCAGTGGGCGACAAAATATCTTCTGCTTTGTAGCACCCACAGGAGCTCCTTAGCTTTAACCTGAAATCTACGCTGTGCTCCGATTGCTCATTAGCATCTTTATTGTCCCTGATTAAGCCTATGACTTTCTTTGCTTCACTTTCATAATCCGGCTCCACAGTTGATATTGCAGGCACATTGAAAAAACCGCTTTTTATTCCATCAAAACCGGTAACGATTATATCCTCAGGGACCCTGTATCCAAGAACAATAAGCTCATCCGCGCAGGCAATAGCCATTGCGTCGTTTGCGCAAACTATGGCATCTATTTCATCCCCGGATTCAATGAATTCTCTTGTTGCATCCCTTGCCGGTCTATCCCAGAAGTCACCATAAAGAAGCCGTTTTTCCTCAAAAGCAATGCCATTTTCAGCAAGCACCTCCTTGTAGGCTTCGATACGATTCTCGGAAAAATGATCCCCCTTAGGCCCTGCAATCATGTTTATCCTGCGGCATCCGTGCACCTCTATAACATGTCTGACAATAGATTTAAATCCATCCTTGTAACGCATGGATATATTAATCCTGCCAGGCAGATGTTTTTCCATAGCAATAACAGGGATTCCCTTCATCCGTCCCAGCTTGTTTATCGCAACCACCAGATAATCGTTTTTGATGAATTCCAACTGTACGATTATAGCTTTGATATCAAGATGTGCACACAAGTCAATAAGCTTGAGTTCACAGTTGTCTCTGTCCTGATCCCAGACCGTGGTTTCCGAAAAGCTGAAAGCAACGATGAAATATCCCTGTTTTATGCTTTCTTTCTCAAGTTCCCTTATGAAGTTGCTGTTCTTTTCCTGATCGAACATGCCGCCCATGAAAGCGATCAGTTTCTTAGGCTCATACATGTACTAATGATAGCATGAGAGAAAACTGAAAATAATTATATTTTTATAAATCATTATAAAAAGAAAAATAGTACTGATAGCGCTATTTTTCTGCATCTGCACCCATATCAAGAAGCTGTTTTTTCATATCATCAAAGCTTACATACTTCTCGGTTTTAACTGTTTCAAAATCGGTGTAACCATCTTTTATAGAGATATTCACAATATTTAATCCGTCGCAGTCAATTCCCGTATAAGGATTGTTTTTGCTTATTGATTCTTCAAAGGCTTCAGCATACTCTTCTTCTGTGAGCTCTACAGCGCCATCATAGTATTTGTATGAATCATCTTCCAAATCACAAACTGCCTGCAGCTCTTTTGTTCCTTCAAGCTCCTTGCCGTTAAATTCATAAAGGTCGAAAATCTCTGTTCCGGACATACCTGATGTCTGAACAACAGCATTGCTGCCTGCTGAAACATATATGTGGTTTCCGTCATAACCGGAAGAAACACTCATGACCTCATTTATTTTTCCATTCGCAATTGTAAACAGATGAGCATTTCCATCTTCGTCCAAAGGTCCTTCGGAATTCACTGCAGCAAGATAAGGAATACCACTTCCATTCGCATAAATCAGTGCGTAGCTGTCTGCTGTTTTTTCCTTGTCATATTCCATGATCTTCTCAAGATAAGCTGTAGCAAAATCTCCGCCGGAAACATCGCCCAGCTCGATAAGCGCGATGTTCTTAAGCTCTTCCTCATAAAATTCCTGATTATCCTCGAAGAAATCGATAGGGCATTCGTATCCATAGTAATATGTAAAATTGTCAGTCAGGATTACAACACCTACTGCCTGCTTGGTGTCTTCATTTTCTCCGCTCTCATAATCAATCTTATATACCGGATAGGTGAGTTTTGCAGAAAGCTCCTCATCCTGCGCTGATCCCGTTATTACTGCATCGCTGTTAACCTGGGCGCATACAAGGTTCTCAGCATATGCATCCATGTCCTGCCCATCTCTCTGAGAATTCACATAACACATATTCGTGATGACTGTGAGCCCGTCTTCTGTCATATCCTCATAATAATAGGTTCCGTCATCGTTATTTTGCGTTCTTAAATTTGTAAGCCCTGTATATCCCGGTGCCTTTACTGCCAGCATATTCTTGGAAGCAAGCTCCTCTTCAGTTGCTGCCTCCTCAGCGTCAGCGTCTTCGGTCTTTGCTTCTGTGTCAGCGGCCTTGGAATCTTCCTCTTCAGCTACTTCTTCTTTGTCAGCTTCTTTTTGCGGTGCACTCTCAACAGTCTTGGCAGCTGAAGCCTTAGCTACTGCATTCTCCTGCACATCAACAGTCTCTGCACTACTATCACCACATGCAACAAGCATTGCTGATATAGTTAGCAATGCCACCAATGATACCAGTTTCTTTCTCCTGTCCATCATTTCTCGCCCCTCCATTATTTGCTAAAGGTAAACCAATTAATACTATTTACGTTAATCAGGGCATTTTCATAATAAATACCCCCAAGCCTTATCATATGACAGTTAATGTGAAAAAAAAATAAAAAAACAATAAAATCGTGGCGGATTATATCAATATTCTAAAAACCTTCATCGTTTAAAAGGCGCAAAAAAAGCAGCGCGGTTATGCGTTGCTTTTTGTACTTTTCTCAATAACTATTATAAGTACTTATTATTTCGAAAATGATATTTTTACTTTTTTGTTTGCTTTCTTCGCAGCTTTAATGATTTTCTTGGCGATAGCAGATTTCTTGCTTACTCCTACGATCTTAACTGTCTTAAGATTCTTTGCACCAAGAAAAGCCTTTGTATCAACCTTTGTGAGGTTAGCTGCGTTGATAGTTACATTCTTTACCTTTTTACCTGTGATGGCTTTCTTTCCAAGCTCAGTAACAGGATATGTTATGCCACAAAAAGTGCTATAGCAGTCATCATTGGTAAAAATTTTTTCTTCATAAGAATTCCTTTCACAAAAATAGCCCTAACATGATTTCTTAAGTCCCATGCTAGTGCCACTTTATAAAAAATAGTTTTTGCCTTTTTACTGATCCTTTGACTTTTCATCAGTTTCGATGGCGTTTTCTGTTGACTTGCTGTCTGCATCTCCAAGAAGAAGTGGTGCGCAAACAACTCCTCCAACTGTTATAACCCATGTCTTTGTATTCATATCCCTTTTCTTCCTCACAAAAAACTACAATAAAAATAGTACACCATTTGGTGTACTATTTTTATTAAAAAACTATTAAATAGTATTATACGTTTATAAACTTCTTTGTACTGTCGCTAAGTTTGTTCGTAACCTGATTGTTATTATCCATGGCCTCTCCGATTTCTTGAATTTCTCCCACAATCTCTGTAGAGTTGGAAGCTGAAAGGCTGATGGCCTGTGTGGACTCTTCAACGGAATCGGTGATTGTAAGAATTGAGTCTGCCATGCTGTGCATTGTGTTATCAAGAGAGTCTGCCTTCTCAGTAAAGCCTTCAAGAATTTCATTCATTATCTCTGCTGTACTCTCGTATTTCTCTCCTGTCTCAACAAAGGCTTCATAATCGGCAATAACAGTATTGTTGATAAAATCTACAACCTCGATGGCATTATTCGAAAGCTCCTGAACAGCCTTTGTCACATTCTCACTTATAGTCTGAATATTTCCGGCTGTCTGTCTGCTGTTATCGGCAAGTGCACTGATCTCCTGCGCAACTACCGCAAAGCCCTTGCCGGCTTCACCTGCTCTTGCAGCCTCAATGCTGGCGTTAAGTGCAAGAAGGTTTGTCTGGGAAGCTATATCGAGGATAACCTTGGTAAGTTCTCCGATCTGATTAACCTGCTCACTTTCCTTTACTGACTCATCAAGGGTCTTGCTGAGCGCCTCAACTCTGGCACCTGTATTCTCCTTCTTCTGCATAGCCTCATTCTTAATGGTATCAGCTTCCTTCTGGATCTCGCCTGCACGCTCTTTTCCTGAAGCAACCTCATCATTGATGCTCTCCACCGCATCTCTTACATCATTGAGCTGCTCCTTAATGTGAGAAGCTGTAGTTGACACATTGTCCATGCTGGCTGAAAGCTCCTCAAGCGCCGCTGATGTGTTGGTGATGTTGTCGTTAGCCAAAGCGATCTGTGAGGTCATCTTGTCTGCGGAATCTGTAAGAATGAGTGTTCCGCTCTTAACATCTTTCATTACGCCCTGCAGGGTTTCAATAAAATCATTTATGCCATCTCTTATAAATACAAGCTCATTTCCGGTCTTAACATTTACTCTTGCTGTAAGGTCACCCTTTCCGGCGTTGATATCATTTATAATTTCCTGAACAGAGTCGGAAATCTTAACAATAACTTTGGTGATAAGAACAAATGAAACATAGAGATTCAAAAGAAGGCACACAATAAACACAACCATTCCTGTTACATTCATGACAGTTATTTTACTTCTTGTCTGTGCCATATAATTTACAACATTACCCTTAAGTGCATCCACCGATGCATCAAGGGTTGTCATGCCTGCTTTGACACCTTCCATGTTAGTCATATAATCTCCGGTAAGTATCTCCGAGGCAACACGTCCATCGCCGGTTGTCATCATGATATTGAACACTTCATCAACGTTCGCAATAAGAGCCTTTGCCGAAGCATCAAGCTGTGTCGTTGCGTTTGGATCGCCATACATAGTAAACTCATCGCCGATTTCTTTTACAAGAGTGGTCACTTCGCTCTCGTAGGATTTAAGCTCGCTTCCGATTCTCTCTTTATCAGCATCCGTGTAATATGACCATAGCCCCAGTGCGCTCTGGATCGTTCCGTCAATCCTGGCCAGATCTTCCTTAACTGTTCCCTCTTTATGAACCAGCTCGGTTACTCCGGCAATTATCCCCTGAGCACTGTCAGACATGGATGATATTCCATCGTTAACAATGTAGCTTACTATGTTAAATACCAGCAACATCAGAATATTAAAGAACAAAATCTGAACCGGAATAGATTTGAAAAAACTGACCTTATTCTTCTTGTTTTCAGTTGTCCTTGACATAGCGACACTCCTTTCAATATAATAAACATCCACCTATATACATTATACAGCTAAATAATGCACTGTTATGCGTTTAATATTTTTTTAATAAAATTAAATAAAAAATACATAAAAACACAAAAACAGGCAGCCTTACCAGCTACCTGTACAATCTTTGCTTTATTCACGGAACCCAGGTGATAAGGACCTCGGCATCTCCGTCTATTGTAAATTCTCCGCTTCCCGCAGTCACAAACAGCGACTCTCCTTTTTTAGCTCTGATGCATTCTCCCTGACATATAACATCTGCACATCCTTCGAGAATAACTATGGAGCCAAAAGACCGCTCGTCAGCATCTCCTTTATAGGACGCCCCTGAAGTAATGACTTCATGACTCACTACAAAGTAGTCACAACTGAGAAGATATCCGTCCCGGGAGACATATTTCTCCGGTCTTACAAGCTTAGTAACATCCAGCGCCTGCTTGATATGAAGAGGCCTGGTCTTGCCATCTGAACCCACACGTCCGTAATCATAAATTCTGTAGGTTACATTTGAGCTCTGCTGAACTTCAGCCAGAAGGATCCCTCCTCCTATTGCATGAAGTGTTCCCGGAGTTATAAGAAGGACATCCCCCTTCTTTACATGCTCTTTATGGAGAACTTCCTCCAGTGTGTTATCAGAAATCCTCTGCTCAAATTCTTCTTTTGTTATTTCCCTGTTAAATCCCTGATAGAGATAAGCGCCTTCCTCAGCATCCAGCACATACCACATCACAAAAAGGCTGGATGAATAATTCCAGCCTTTTTATAGCTGTTGCTACTTATTTGTAGACTGCGGTTACTCTTGCATAATATATACGTAGAAATTTATTTAATCCCGCTATTTTAGCGTGTTTTTTGCACTTTCCCTCAATTTCTTTCTTGATTATATAATTATATACAGCAGCATCTTTGGGCGCAGGATGACTCTTAAGTACCCTCATTACTTCATATCCTACTTTTCGTAAAGTTGATGATCCTCTCTTTGTCATTGTAATAGCCTCCTTATTTATTTCCGTGCTGTGAGGTGCATATAAGTGATGAACGCTTCAAGTCCACTTGTATGAAGAAAAAGATTGGTAAGGTACATCTTTCTCTCCTCGAAAAGCATAGCCACAGATTTCAGGGTGTTTATCCACGCAGAACTACTTCCGTCTATTCCGGTCATGATATTGTCAATCTCCCGTGAATAATCCCAGGCAATAAGCTCATACTTATCACTAAACTGTCTGTAAAAGTAGCAGGAGAATATCCGCAGTTATCCGTAATATCTTTAACCGTGATCTTATCTATGTTTTTACTTTCCGCAACTTCCCTAAATGATTCAGCCAGTATTTTTTTCGAAGTTTTCCTTTTCATTCACCCCCCATTACAAGCTATTCCTCAGAAATTGTCAGCAAATATACATATGATTCGAAGGTTGCACTGCCATCATTTTTGCTATATGAAGAGCTGTGATCGTACACCATTCCAAGCTTCTCCATAACCCTTCTGCTGCCTACGTTTTCCTTTGCGCACTCGCCTTCAAACGAGCGTGCGCCATAAACCTTTGCAGCATGCTTCATGAGAGCGTCCATGCCTTCTACGGTATATCCTTTTCCCCAGTCATCATACTTATTCACATAGGATAACGACCAGACATCTCTTTCAACATCATGATTGAGCGCATAAATCCCCACCGCATGGCCATCCTCTTTATCAGATACCAGCATCAGTATATTAACCTTAGAGGTGGGATCCTTTTTAGGCAGCCAGGCAAGCGGCTCTTCCGGGGTCTTACACGCAGACCCCAGCAGATATTTATAGACTCTCTCGTCCATATCCCAGGCCGTCATTACCTTATAGTCCTCAGGCATCAAGCGCCTCATGATAAGTCTTTTGGATTCAACTACTTCCATATTAGGGCTATTTGAATGGCACGTATTCACTTCATTCCTCCATACTTTAGTTATTATTTGGTTCTGCACCAGAAATGATTTTTGCCGTCTTCGGAAGCTATGACTTTGCAGCTCATTTCCATATTCTCATTCTGGTTTTTCATGAAAAGAACACTCATAAGGTCAATATTTTTTTAAATTATTTTTTATTTCCAAACTTAAGGTTACTGTCCAGCACCGCAACCTTGCTTGCGAAGTATGAAAACTCGCCGCTGTCTAAGAGATTTCCTTCATCATCAGTTACTCTTATGTCAAAAACAAGGATGTGTTTTCCTGTTTTCAGTTTCATGCACTCGCAGTATATGTACTCCGTGTTCACTGCGGGAAGCAGGAAATTCAGGTTGGCGGAAACTGTTGTAACATAATATCCGCTCATACTGGCGGTTGCCCCGGCCATTACATCAACAAAGGAAAGAAGCGCTCCTCCATGGATACTTCCATAAGTGTTGTGAAGTCTCTCGTCACACTTGATTCTTGATTTGCTGTACGTGGGGCTGAGCTCCATCACTTCAAATCCTATGAACTGATTATATTGATTATCATAAAGCTCAGAAAGCATTTTCTCCCTGATTGCATTTTCTTTTTCAGTACGTGCTTTTCGCATTTTTTAATATCCTCCCAAAAATATAGTTCCATTTTATCAGATTTTTATAAATACTTCTCAAAATTGTTGATACAATTATTATAGACTAAATGTATATCCCATCTAATTATGAACCTTGGAGGTGTGAGCATGGAAAACAATCTGGCCCTTATTGCACTTGAGTCCTATTCAAAGCAGGCTAATCGAATAAACCAGCTTCTATGCGAATGGTACAATGCAGACAATTTCCTTGTCAGCGCAAGGTGCCCACGCTTTGCAAGCGGCGAAGCGAAATGCGTCATTGATGAATCCATCAGAAATAAAGATGTTTTCATCTTTGTTGATGTCTGCAACAACTCCTTGAAATATAAAATGGATGGCGAGCTTAACAGAATGTCACCAGATGATCATTATCAGGACCTTAAGAGAGCTATTCTTGCCTGCAGCGGTGTAGCTCAGAGAATCACTGTTATTATGCCTTTTATGTATGAAGGAAGACAGCATAGAAAAACAGCCCGAGAATCCCTGGACTGTGCCATGATGCTAAAAGAGCTTGAATTTATGGGCGTTGACAGCCTTGTTACTTTTGATGCTCACGACCCGAGAATTCAGAATGTAACACCGCTTAAGGCTTTGTCAAACATCTCACCTGCACTACAGTTCACTCAGGCCCTTCTTACTGAATATGAAGATATTAAAATAGATCCAGATCATCTCATGTTTGTTGCCCCTGATGAAGGAGCCACTGAAAGAGTCGTATTCTTCGCCTCATTATTCGGCGTAAATATTGGGATGTTTTTCAAAAGAAGAGATTATGCACATATTGTTGACGGAACAAATCCCATCATTGCGCATGATTTCTGTGGCGGAAGCCTTGAAGGCATGGATGCCATTGTGGTTGATGACATGATTGCCTCCGGCGGAAGTATTATTGATGTATGCAAACAGCTGCGAGACCGCGGCGTTAAGAGAATCTTCATCTTCTCAACCTTTGGCCTGTTTTCAAGCGGCTTTTCCAAAATCGACAAAGCCTACGAAGAGGGTCTCTTTGATAGAATCTTCACCACAAATCTTGTCTATCAAAAGCCCGAACTTCTTGAGAAAGAATATTACTATAGCGTCAACATGAACCGCTACATAGCAGCTATTATCGACACAATTCACAAGCACAATTCAATACTAAATCTGCTAAAACCCGAGGAAAGAATCAAGCAGACGATCCAGAATTATGTGAATTCATAATTCCAGATTTATCTGTTCAGTGCAGACATTGATGCGATAAGCTCTATTTTCATTGGACAGACATCCATGCAGGACAGTGCTTTGGAGCAACCGCTTCCAACATGCTTCCCGTATGTTTCCTTGATATCCTTTGCTTTATCAGCATTTCTTTTTTGTACAAGGTAACAGTCATTCGCAAATACCGCACCAAAAAAGCTTTTGCCGCTTGTATAATTGGGACATATCTCCAGACACAGCCCGCACTTAAGGCACTTAGCGGCATTGTATTGAAGTGTAAGTTTTTCTCTGTCCTTGGGGTTATATTCCCCTATAAATACATTCGCTTTTTTCAAATTCTCATGTATGATGCTCCTGTCAACAATCAGATCGTGAATTACCGGAAATTTTCGCAGCGGCCTTATACTGATCTCGTCTCCATTCAGGTCTTTAAGGAAAGTTTCACACGCCAGGGACGGTTTTTCGTTTATAACCATAGCGCATGCTCCGCAGACCCCCTGGAGGCATGAACACTCCCATCCTATACGGCCTGTTTTTTCTCCCTTATCATTTACGATGTCGTCATGATAATTCAGATAATCTAAAAGTCCCGCTACCGAAATTTCCTTATCCCCGTCATAGTCAAAGGTCTCCCAGTAGGGCTCTGTATCCCCATTAATTTGTCGCAGCACTCTAATTTTCATAAGCGTTTCCCTTATCCAGATTCACAGTAAAAGAACCGTCATCATATGATATCAGCGTTGCATGCGAAAGCTCATCAGCGCTCTCCTTAAAGTCACTCCGGTAATGAGCTCCACGGCTTTCCTTCCTGTGTTCAGCACAGGTAAGAACTGCGCGGGCCAGTGTCATTATTCCTAAAAGACTGTAATTTGTATATGCAGACACGCTGGCATCATAGTGCAGGTGTGTTGAAGTCCCTATGTACTCATCCACATCTCCTATGCCAGCTTTAAGGTTCTTCTCAGTGCGCACAATTCCAAGGTTATTTTTCATGGTCTCAGCGAGCATATCCCTCATGTACATGACAGGAAAAGCGCTCTTTGTGTCATATAGCTTTTCAAGCTCCTTTTTTTCATGAGCTATGTAATTTGCAAAGTCCTGTACTCCTCCCCTACATTCATTTTTCGCTATATCATCGGCAGCAACATTCCCGCTGTAAATCGCTGCAAGCAGTGAGTTCCCCCCAAGTCTGTTAGCCCCATGATACATGGATGCACACTCTCCTATTGCATAAAGTCCCTTGATATTCGTCTCATGGTTCATGTGAACCGCAAGTCCGCCCATAAAGAAATGTACCGATGGTGAAACAGGTATCGGTTCTCTTGTAATATCTATGGAACGGTATTTACTGCAAAGATCACGTACTTCAGGAAGTCTTGAATCTATAAGTTTTTTATCAAGAAAAGAAATATCAAGGAAAACCTCACGTCCTGTAGCATAAATCTCCCGTGAAATGACATCGCGGGTCATAAGATTCCCCTTCGGACCATATTTGTCTTCCATAAAATAAATCCGATTACCACCTTCAGGATAAAAAAGCCTTCCACCCTCTCCGCGGACTGCCTCAGATATTAAGATTCTTTTCTGCGATGTCTCAAGAGTTGTCGGATGATATTGGATAAACTCCAGGTTTTTCAGTACTGCCCCCTGCATAAAGAGCCTACCTGCTGCATAACCATCACAGAGTATGGATCCCGTCGTTTTTCCAAAAAGAGAATTCTGTCCTCCGGTTGCAAGTATTACCGCATCAGCGTACACAGGCTCCAAAGTTTTAGTGCCCTCATTAAATAATAGTGCCCCATAGCACACACCATCTCTTATGAGTCCGGAGTAAAAATCCATCCCAAGCTTTCTGGTGATGAGCCCCATTGCCTCATATCTTCTGGACTCCATAACAAGTGCCGAAATGATCTGCTTCCCGGTGGAAGCTCCGCAAAAATGAGTCCTTTTGTGAGATTGTCCGCCAAACGCTCTTGTCCGAGGCTTGCCGTTCTCATCTACTGTAAAGACCGTGCCAATGCTTTCGAGATACCTGATAATATCTTCCGCCTGCCTGCACATACCCTCAACTGCGTTTCTTCCTCCAAGCATTGCTCCGCCTTTTAATGTATCCTCGATATGGCTTTCTATGCTGTCGCCCTCTTCATGGCCTTTCGTAACAGCATTGATCCCTCCGGCTGCCATAACAGACTGAGCCCGCTCCGAAGGATACGGAGAAATGAGCATCACTCTTAAACCATGCCCTGCACACCTGACAGCACAGCTCAAACCTGCTATTCCGCTCCCAATGATAAGCACATTCTTCATCATTCCAGTCCCGTCAATGAATAAATATGGCAATCTCTCCACGGATTATGGCACATACAGAAGTAATAAAAAGTATCAAACCAATGGCATATGAGATTCTTTCAATTACTCTGAGCTTTTCCCTGCTATCAAGCAGAGAAAGTGTAACCAATGCCTTGGGAAAAGATACTGCTGCATGAGAGATGACTACTCCGTAGAACAAAATCTGTATCAATATGACAAGCACAAATGCTGCCCAGTTATTTCCTGCTGAGAAAGTTTTAAGGAATTCAAATGTCTTTAAATGAATAATCAGAAGTGGAAAAATCAAGGCTGCGGAAATTCGCTGAATTACAGTCTGTCTGTTTTGCGCAGGATATAGATCAAGCCTTGTCCCATCCCCCAAAAGAAATACCAGGCACATACCCAGTACCGCATGAATACAAGTGATTACTATAAACGGCATAGCAGTAAGAAGCTTCATTGCCGGATTATAGTACATAGTAAGATACGAAAAAATGTTGTAACCTATATGCAAAATCATTGCCACTATCGACAGTAATGCTAACGCGGCATTTAATCTTTTCAGTTTCATGGCCCCCTCCGGCTACCCTAAACGTGTTTTCACTTGTTATAGGCTGTTTCAAAAGCATTACGCCTTAATTATAGCAAAGTCATGAACGTGATTCTGTGATTTAATAAATTGTTTAGCTAATGTTTCTTTTTACATTACTCACTGGCATAGTCCTCAGGGAACATGATGATATCCCGGATCATTGTGGTGATAAAATCTCTGCACTTGCCACAGCCTGTCCCGCAGCCTGTTATCTCACTGACCTTTTCGTATGTATCAGCTCCGCCTTGGACAGCATCAAGAATCTTCCCGTAATTTACATTTTTACAATGGCATGCAATCTTTTCTCTCTTCATAAAGTGACCCTCCATGAACCAGTGAATCCCACAACGATAGTTATATTAATGCAATATCTGTCCTTTTCAGTTTAATACTAATTTAATACAATTTTAACCCATTCTCCGATGCAAATATCGTATTATTAAGTGACTGAAAGTTACAGTTCACACATTTGAACTTTAACTGATAATCCTACAGCTATATTTGAAACGGAGGTACCTGCATGAGTGAGGAATTCAGAGAAAAAGCTATTAATCTTATTGTTGAATTTGGTGGCGGAAATGCCGATGATCTGAAGAGTTTGGATGACAAAGCTCTTCTTGATAAATATTGCAGCGTAACCGGTGAATCTGCTGAAGATTATAAAGACGCATAAGCTGCTTCAACGCTTGTAACTAAGTGTTTTACTCAATTAAAAATATTACCCTGAATCCGCATTAGATTCAGGGTATTTTTTTCTAATTCTATTAGATTCAGTGTTTTTTTCGTTTCTGTATCTTCATCAATTCTCAGATAGCAAGTCTGCGATGGTATCCTCCATGGTGGTCGGAACCCAGTGGCCATCAACGCAGTATTTTGGCGCTACCTTTTCTATTGTATCAGCAAGCTTCCTGCTTAGCTGAGAATCCTTTACCCAGGTGGGGAACACGCCACTCACGGAATCCCCAAGGAAAAGAACCTTTTCATCCACAACCTCGACCAGAGTTGAATCGTCGGTGTGGGGTGCTTCTGCCTGAAAAGCACGGACTTTGCAGCCGCCCACGTCAATAATCATCTCGCCTGAAAACTCCATATCCGAAGTAACTATCTTAACCGGACGGTTCCCGGCATATTCTTTGCGGATACTGATATCAAGGCTCAAAAACTCATCAAGCCCGTTTTTTTCTATCCTTTCACGAAAATCGCGAAGGTATTCATTTGTCTTTGAGTTGGCAATAGAAAGTCCATTTATGGCATGCATTCCAAAGGTGTGATCCCAGTGCCAGTGTGTGATTACCGTGAGCGAAGGAAGTTGGAGACCCTCCTCCTTTATCGCATCATAGAACTCAGCGGTGTGAGCATCAGAATGTCCGGCATCAATAGCCAGACTATAGTTATCACCGCGAATATATCCAAGCACAGGGCGGTCTCTTTCCTGCTCGTTAGGATAAAACCACACCCTGTCAGTCAATCTTTCAAGTTTCATATTTGGGTCCCCATTTCATCTAACATTTTCGCCTCACAGATAGGAACTGAATCCGCACATTCAATGTTAATCCCATCAGAGCGGTCTGTCTTCGTGAGCATATTTCCTGATGTTTTTATATGCTTTCACGTTGAGTACGGTCATTGCAAGGATCAGTACAACCAGCGATCCGAGCACATACAAGGTTGAATCGTTAAGTTCCGCCCAGAAGCACAGGGTATCGTAAAAACCATGTATGATGATTGGAATGATAACAGCCTTACGTCTTAATCTGGCAGCCCCTTTCAAATCGCCTCGCACCGCATGGCTCTTGGCCTGTCCGTAGTAGTAGCCCATGTATATTGAAAAAACAAGATGTCCGGGAAATGCTGCTCTTCCCAGGGCTGTTCCAAAACCGTAGCTTGCGATATAGAGAAGATTTTCAACAATCTCAAAACCCATGGCTACAGTCGTTGCATATACTATTCCATCAAAGCGGAAATTGAAAGCAGGATGATTCCAGGAGCCACGCTTTAACGCAATATATTTTCCCAGTTCCTCCACTGTTGCAGCCACAAGGAACGCATTCAAAGCGGAATAGAGAATAGGCGAATCTATAAAGAATATTTCCAGCACCAGTTCAACAATTTCTTCTACGATTATGACACCAATCGGAACCAGTATTCCTCCGGTTAAAAACAGCTTAATAAGTAGCGGCAGAGGTTCAGGCTCGATACTGTCCAGCTTGTAAACATACAAAAGAAGCAGCAAACCGGAAACACTTGAAAACAGCATTGCAAAAGTCATACTTCCTGAGTCCGCAAACATCGAGCTTATAAAAAGTCCAATTGTAAGGATCACTATCATGACTACCGGGAGCTTTTTAACGCTAAACGCATCCTTCTGCTGAAATGCCTGTTCCTGCCACTCGGGGTGTACCTGCTGCATCTGCCAGTCAGGCTGCCCCTGCTGTATCTGGACATTTGGCTGCCCCTGCTGCATTGTATGGCCTGCCATTATTTTTTGTGCAGGAGGCTCTCCGATCGTCCTTACCCTGGCGCCGCAGTTTTCGCAAAATAAATGTGTATCCCCTACATTCGCTCCACAATTCCAGCAAAACATAATATATTTTCCTCCTGATGAATGTGGTATTTTACTCTGAATAGAAATGTGATATCGCTTTATTATACCACAGGATCACTCAGGGTCAGCCATTACAAATTCCACATCCTCAAGTTCTTTAATTGCCATAAGCTCATCCTTAGAAGCTTTTTCCGTAACAAATCCATAGATGTAAAGGCCATATTCATCAATATTCTTCTTCACATACTCAGGGCTTATCATGAGGTCACCCTGGAGCATATGCAAAAACTGCGGGTTATCATCAAGATATGTAAGCATGCTCTTAACATGTGTCACGGCAACATCATAATCCCTAAGCCCGTCTTCCGAGGCATCCATGGCATCTCCTGCTGTAAGAAGAGGATACTTTTCCTTATCATAAAAAATATAGTTGCCTTCATTTAAGTGGAAGCCAAGGCACTCTTCACCGTCGCTAAAAACATGCTCCTCCAGCTCTTCTTTGGACTCTCTGATAGGGAGCTTTTCCGGATCGTTATCGCGGACATAAGTTGAATAGGCAACCCATCTTGGATAAACTCCGTTATCATCGCACCACTCTATGAAATCATCATATTTCATGCATTTATTCAATGTGACAGATGCATAGTAATCATCATCGTCATCCAGTTCCGGCAGCGGATCATACTCGTAGCATACATTCCCGGGCGATAGAAGCACCAGTTTCGATTTTCCTTCGCTGCTGCCCATGACATATGCCTGCGCTGTATTCCTAAGAGAATCAGGATCAAAAAGAATCATCTTATTTTTCTCTATTGTTCCCACATGATTGTCTGTAATATCGCGGTAGTTAATAAAGTATTTGCCATATCCCATACTTACCGATTCAGCCCTCATATAGCTTTTCCAGGGTAAAAAGACATCGTAGTATGTCATCATATCAAGGTCTAGTCTTTTTGTAGGAGAATAGCCCTCTTCCTTCGGAAACGCCACAGCTTCTCCGGGATTGTAGTAAAACCGGTCAACAATCTTAGGGAGCGCGAAAATCACGAACAGCACAATAATAATTGAAGCAGCAGCCGTGATCACTCCTGCCTTCACAAAGGCCATGCGGATCTTTTTGTTGATAAGTTTTGAAAAATCATCCGCATCCTCGCGAAGCTTCTCATCGATATGAATGCTGCTTTGCTTTGCATCAGCATTATTCTCAGAAGCCTTTTCACCTGCAGAATTCTCTGTCACATCACCATCTGAAAACTCATCAATCCCCGGAATCTCCGCATTTTCAAAGAGATACTCACTTATGGCATCCTGTTTTTCAATGTCCTGTTCAACCTCTGCTGCCTTATTTTCATCAAGTGTTCCGTTCTTATATTCCTGCAAAAGTTCACGATAATTCATGCTTCATCCTCCCTAATATATTCCCTGATCTGCTTTTTCCCTCTATAGGCCTGTATCCTTACATTTTCAGGTGTAAGCCTTAGCATCGCCGCGATTTCTTTTTGTGAAAAGCCCGAGAAATACTGCATGCACAGGATTTCCCTCTTGGTTTCATCCAGCTTATTTATGGCTTCGTAGAGGTGCTTTTTGTTTTCGTTTTGGATAATCTCATCAAGAATGCTTTCGGTTTTTGACGAATCATATTCCTCGGGGGCGTCCTTTAAAACAATTCGTTTCTGCTTCGACATGGCATTGATCAGAAGATTTCGTCCAACCATGTAGAGCCATGCCCTCATATTCGAATGGTCATCGGGAAGAGAAAGAATTGCTTTAAGGAAAGCCTCCTGCGTCATATCCTCCGCAAGCTCACGATCGTGACAAAGAGAGTACAGGTATAGAAACAGCTCATGATGATATGCGCTGTACAGCCTATATAGCAACTGCTTTTCCATACTTTCCTCCTTGGCCCAAAGTTTCCTGAATCATTCCCCCGTTTTGATCAGTCATATATATAACAATTTGAATCGAAGAATGTTACATGTTTTTTCAACTTTTTTATTTTACAGGTTTTCATCTGCGGAATGTTTAAGAATTTCTGAAAAAAGCTATAAAAGGGTTTGTTTTGTCCGTCAACTGTAGTCAAAGCTTCCATCGTTCTTTTCTTCTATAGCTTTTATCATATGAAATGTAAATTCATTATATGGTGTAGGGATACCAAGTTCCTTGCCCATACGCATCAGCGCACCGGAAAACATATCAACCTCCGTATGCCTTTTTGCATCAAGATCCTGAAGAGTTGAGTATCTTGCCCGTTTAAGGACTTTACTTCCTCTGGTCGATGAAGAATCTGCCAGAGACAAATCAATCCCCTTTGCCTTTGCAATCGCATCAAGCTCTTTTACAAGACCTTCTCTGATTGCGGCTACGTGTTCGCTATCGCCATAAGCACCTACTCCCACTCCAAGCATTGCCTGAGGGAGGTTATTACCAACGTTTAATCTGAACTTGCTCCATATTTCCGAGAATATTACATCTGTCTCTCTGTAATGAAGTCCTGTTCCTTCAAAAAGTCGCGCGAGAGCACCGGTCCTTTCTGAACTCTTTCCATCTTTTTCACCATAGACAACACCTATCGTGGATTCAGGATCAAAATATATTCTGTTCTGTTTTCTTTCAGAAGCGACTTTTATAAGCGCAGGAACTATATGCTCCTCGCCAATTTCAGCAGCTATCACATCTTCGCTGTCAACGCCGTTCATGAGGCTTATTACTACGCTGTGATCATCTACGATTTCTTTTATATCAAGGACAGCCGCCGGCAGGGCATTATATTTTACTGCCACGATAACAAGGTCTGCTCCGAAGGCTTCCTCCGGAGTCTTTACCGCAGGCTTATAAAGCTTGTCATTTATGCATATACCTTCTGCCTCAATTCTTTCCTTTCGCTTTCCCGATGCTACTACCGAAAGCTCCAAATTGTCCTTATTAGAAAGGCCCCACAGCATGTAGCTGCCGACCGCTCCTGCTCCTATTATTACAACCTTTTTAAAATCCATCTTAATCCTTTCTGCTTATGCCAAAAACAATTGCCTATCCTGTACATCTGCACTAAATGATTATACAATAAACTAATTTACATATTATAATATTTTATTGTACACAAGATAAGATAATACTTTTAAACAGTTAGGATAAAAAATGAAAACAAATAATATGACTGAAGGAAACAGCTTAAAACAGATAGTATTGTTTTTCCTTCCACTTCTTATGGGAAATCTTTTTCAACAAGTCTACAGCCTTGTTGACAGCATAATAGTCGGAAAAGGAATTGGTGATAAAGCCCTGGCAGCTGTCGGTGCTTCAGGCACTCTTAATTTTCTTATATTGGGATTTGTTGTAGGACTTACAAGAGGATTTGGGATAAACTTTTCCCAGTCCTTTGGAAAAGGCGATTCGAAACTCCTTCGCAGTTATATATTAGCTGCTCAGTACATCAGCCTGGCTATTAGCGTTTTGTTTACTCTTTTATGTCTTTTAGCCTTAAGGGAAATGCTGACATTCCTTCAAACGCCGTCAGATATTTATAGCGATGCCTATGCTTATTTTGCAGTAATACTTGCAGGAATAACCATCACAGTACTGAATAATCTTACTATTACTATCCTCCAGTCTCTTGGGGACAGTAAAACTCCACTGACTGCGATGGTAATCTCGTCCATAATAAATATCATTCTTGATCTTCTGTTTGTGATGGGCCTACATCTTGGAGTTATCGGAGCTGCAATAGCTACAGTCATAGCGCAGGCGGTTTCATACATATACTGCCGCTTCATCCTTAGCAGAATACCCGATTTGTCCGATGAAAAATCGGAACGCATAAAACGTTTTGTTATGCCGGAGCTTACGTTATGTGTTGATCTCCTTAAAATGGGCCTTCCCGTTGCTTTCATGAATTCCGTCACCGCCGCCGGTGGAATGATTCTGCAGTATTTTGTTAATCTCATGGGAAGTGCTTATGTTGCAGCTTATTCAGTATGCATGAAATTCGCAGGTCTGTTTGAACAATTTGGTATATCCGTAGGCCTTGCTATTCTTACTTTTGTTGGACAAAACAAGGGCGCCGGTAAATATGACCGTATCCGCAAAGGGGTAAGACAGGGTCTTGTTTTGTCTGTTATCGTGAACATCCCTCTCGCACTTATTCAAATCGTTTTCCCGGAAAAAATATCAGGACTGATGTTAAGTGACCCTGACACTATAGGTTATTGTGCCCAGTTCATGCCAATCCTTGGAATAAGCCTTTTCGCTCTTGGATGGCTGTTCGTATTCCGCTACGCCGTGCAAGGCCTTGGCAACACAATAGTCCCTATGTTTTCAGGATTTCTTGAAGTCGCATTGCGCCTAGTTTTCGGATTCACACTTGGAAAAATGTCATTCACGGGAATAGCAATATCCGAGGTTTCAGCCTGGATTGGGGCCGCCATAATGCTGGCATTGACTTATCTTTTGTCTATATTTGTTTTTATACCCAAGTCTTCTCATACATAATGTGCATCTTTTGAGATATTTTCTCAGTGCTAAATATTGACTTCATAGCACTGTCAAATATAATGTTAGCATACGCTAACTTAAATCAAAGGAGGAAAGAGTGAAAAATAAGTAGCGGATGAAACCGACTTAAATTAGAGGGACGAGATTTCCCGTCTCTCTGACAGGTTGATCATATAGGAAATCATTCATCAGTTATCGTTGCTTTTAACCAATGAAGAAATATCGTAACCCTGAGTTTTCAGATACTCAAATACGTTGGCATCATTTAAAACAACTTTGTGAGGATGATCATTAGGATCCATCAATTCCTTATAATCGCATGGAGTAAAAGTTTTCTTATCTTTCACCATGTGATATATGCAGACCATCATCATTCTGGCGATTGCTATTATTGCTTTCTTGTGACCACGAC
>NZ_AUIX01000051.1 GCF_000423925.1 Butyrivibrio sp. VCD2006 | reverse complement strand
GTGAAATCCAAGTTTGCGATTTCTTGTGAAATCCTTACCCGGATTGACTGCATACAATTTGGGGTCATCTGCGATTTCGCTAATGGTAGCAAGTAACAGTGCCTTAACTGCGTCAGAATGTTTCATATAAGTGCCTCCTTGTAGTGAAAGTAACGTTTATGCCTTCACTACAAGGGCCGCACTCGTTACCTCTAAACAGCATCAGTAACGAGTGCGGCCGCGCATTTTGAACGGCTTGTCAACTATTTTTCATAATAATTTTTGTTAGGGGTAAGAAAAAAGCAGATCTTCGTTATTTACGAAAATCTGCTAAAGTAAATGACATTGGATCATGATAGCAACCTTCAGAACAGGCTTTGTAATTTCAAATGCCATAGCTTTTCCTGCAGCTTCTGCAGGCCTTTTATTTATAAGAATGCGGCTTAGTACAAAGCACAAAGCGGTGACCACAACAGTGAGAATAAGAGTTGTAAGTGCCTTACCCGCGTAAAGTCTTAATGCCGCATCTTTTCCGGCCAGTATTTCATTTGTCAGGTTATACATAAGGCCAATCGGTGAATAAAAGTATTTAGCTCCAAATGATGAATCGCTATAGTAGCTTGAAAAGAATATGGACATCATCGATTCTTTAAGTCCACCGGCTATCGGTCCTAAGAAGAAAAACACTCCGCATCCAAGCGCTGCAACAACCACGTGGCCTGTGAGTACTGCTGCCAGAACACAAACCTCATAGCAAAGTAAAAACTCAAGGATTACCAAAAGTGCTGAAGCAGCAAATAACGGAAGGTTCCTTACTTCAACATATCCTCTTGTAAGTCCCATTATCACGGTAATGATATGACAAATGATATAAGGAATAACAAATATCAGAATTCCTATAATATTGAATGCATCGAATATCTTCTGTCTCTTTACCGGTAGTGAATAGTAAAGATCTGTCTGTTTTGAATCAAACAGATAAAAGTACCCCTGCATCGCAATGACGAATGCCATTCCCACAACAATAATAAGCACCGGAACATTCAGCAATCCTGCAACACTTCGGAAGAAAGCAATTCTTATTTCGCCTATTGTTGTGCGCTGATCAAGCAGTCTGTCAGCATAGTGTCCCATAATAAGTACTGCATAAACTATCTGAGCAAAGAAATTAGCAGCGATTGAAAGTGCTATAGGCCAGAGTCTTCGTTTTGTATTTTCCTTAAGCAAATTAGCAAATAATCTTTTTGATGTCATATCCCTGTACCCCCGTTTCGCTAATAAAGATTTCTTCAAGAGACAGCGGCAATATCTCCATAAAAATCGGAGCCTCCGCTCTTAAAGCATCATTTATTTCATCCTCCTGACCTCTTATAGTCATGGTAACGAGTTTTCCTCTCTCCTCCGTAGTAAGTATGCAAAGCTTCTCTTCTATTCTCTTTCGGCTCACATCATCTCTGAAAACGCACTGAAGCTTATGAACATCAGCCTTGGCATCATCAAGATTCTTTGACAGAAGAATTCCTCCCTTGTGAAGAAGTCCCACTGTATCACAGATATCCTCAAGCTCTCGTAAATTGTGTGATGCAATTATAGGTGTGAATTTTCTTGATGCCATATCCCCTATGAAAAGGCTCTTAACCGCCTGTCTCATAACAGGATCAAGACCATCAAAGGTCTCATCGCAGTACAGATATCTGGTATTTGCTGCAATACCCAGAATAATTGATAACTGTTTTTTCATACCTTTTGAAAATGTTTTGATTTTTCTGTTTTTATCAAGTCCGAAGTTCCCCATGAGTATGTCGAATCTGTCTATTCTGTAGTCGGGATAGATTCTGCTATAGAATGTAGCCATCTCCTTCGGCGTCGTATTCGGGAAGAATGCTGTATCATCTGAAATGTAAAACAGCTCGTTCTTCACCTCCGGATTCTCATACACCGGTCTTCCATCTATCGCTATTGAACCGGTATCCGGCTTTAATATTCCCGCTGCCATTCTAAGGAATGTACTCTTGCCGGCTCCGTTTGTTCCCACAAGTCCAAAGACCTGTCCGTCTTCGATGGTAAGATCTATACCGGCAATTGCCTGTATATCATCAAATCTTTTTGATAAATTACTTACCTGAATCATACCTTTCCTCCTGTGTTACCCCTTATTGCCTTTTCATGAACCCTGTCTACAATCTCTTTTTCTGTCATTCCAATCTTCAAGGCCTTATCAACGACTGCGTCCAGTTCGTTAAATACCTCAAGCTTTTTGGCAGGAAGCACCTCGTCTACCGGAGCGGCAAACCGCCCCCTTCCTGTCACGGAATAACACAATCCCCTCTGTTCAAGAGCATCGTATGCCTTTTGAATCGTATTTGGATTGATGGATAGGTCCATTGCAAGTGAACGCACCGAAGGAAGAGACTCGTCTGAACTTATGACACCACATAGTATGAGCTCTTCAAGCTTCCCTGAAATCTGCTCATACAGAGGTCTTTTATCTCTGTAATCAATCTCTATCAGCATATTGTCCTCCTGTTTATAGTGTACTATATCATCTAGTACACTTAGGATAGTACGCCATACAGTTACATTTGTCAACGGGTGCGATGCAAAATTGGTCTTTTAATATTTGAGAACATATAGGAGCAGATAAAAATATGCAGCAATTGATGGTATAGATTATATGCAGTCGCTGGATTCACCTTAATTCTCTTCTGATTAGTCAGTTATTCTTAAAATGCGCGGCCGCATTTGTTGTGTTCTGTACTTAATGCGGCCGCAAATGATGATCTCAACCTATTGCGGCCGCCTAATCCTCCTGAATTTTCTTGTAATTGGACAATAATTCTTAAAAAAAGCAGCCGCAACTGATGGTTCACACCTATTGCGGCCGCTTAATCCTCCTGAATTTTCTTGTAATTAGACAATAATTCTTAAAAAAAGCAGCCGCAAATTTTGATTCACGCCTATTGCGGCCGCTCAATCCTCCTGAATTTTCTTGTAATTAGACAATAATTCTTAAAAAAGCAGCCACAAATTTTGATTCACGCCTATTGCGGCCGCTTAATTCACCGAAATTTTCTTATGATAGTCAGCTATTCATTAAAAGAGCGGCCGCAACAGGTGTTTTTCACTTGATGCGGCCGCGAATAGAGTCGTTCCCTACTGCATATATTATTGAATTCCTATATATTTTAGGTTTTCCATATATCTCATAAAGATTCCCTAGATATCTCTTTTTTTGTCTTCTTAGATATCTCTTTTTGTCTTCTTAGATATCTCTTTTTGTCTTCTAAGATATCTCTTTTTGTCTTCTTAGATATCTCTTTTTGTCTTCTTAGATATCTCTTTAAATTTCTTATTTTTCTCTTATATATGCCTTACAACTTCAAATCTCTCAAGGCTTATCTCTTCTCCCTTGGGAATTCCGGCTTTCTGGCAAGCTATATTTATCTGCTGAATAACGCTGTCCACGCCATCAAGGTTAGGAAGAAGCAAACCTTTCTTGAAACCATTTCTTACAATTACGCCATAGCGCTTAACATCAAGCTGATCAGGTGATGAGATTGGTTCAGGCTCGTCAAGAACATCAACGCTTATCTCAAGCCATGGAAGCTCATCCGGTGTTATCATAGGGAATCTCGGATCATTTGTCCCTGCGCTTATGGCATTCTGCAGAATCTCCTCTGCAACGCAGTCACAGGTAGGCGAAATAGTTCCAATGCATCCACGGAGGGCTCCGTTCTTATGTATTGAGACAAACGCTCCTGCCTTCTGTGAAAAAAGTTCCTCAGGAAGTTTCCCCAAGTCAAAGCCCGATTCATCAGTATCCAGACCATTTCCCACATCACTAGCAGTGCTATTTTCAAAATCAGTATCTAAACTCTTTTTTGCAGAAACGCCCGGCTTTCCACCTGTAATATCCTTAACATGCAGTGTCTTACCTGCATTCACGTAGCTTTCAAGTGAGTACCTCGCGATTTTCACATAAGGATCCTCATCCTTCTGGCGCTTTCTGAGTTCTTCAAGCTTCTCTTTTCTCCATATATCAAGGAAATGCCTGCTATCATCAGGTCCGCCAACCTCAAATCGGCAAATGCCGTATCCTACTCCAAAGGTGGCAGCATGAACAAGTGCCTCTGCCTTTACTGATAATCCGTCAAGAGCACCGGCCATCATAACAAAGGATCTATGTCCGCACTCAGCAGCCTTTTCACAAAAACTATCTTCAAATTCAAAGAGTCGTTTAAAATCGCCTCTTCCGCATACCTCCATTATCCGTTCATCATACTGAGGTCCCTCGGGAGCGAAACCGTAAGGGCCTTCTTCCTTCATCTTGTGGGAAAGATCTCCGCTCGCAACATAGACAATACGTCTTCCGGTATTATTGACAGCCTTCTGTATTATCTGTCCCATCTGATAATGAAGCGCAAGAGGAAGCCCGGAAAGGCCTATTCTCACAAGCTTAAAATCAGTATATTTTTTACAGATATAATAAAGCGGAATTATTGTTCCATGATCAAGTCTGGGATCACGCTCACCCATAGTACCTGCCGGAAACTCGTGAAGGGCAAGCCCCTTTTGCCCGTCTTTAGAATCATCCTTTTCAGATGCATCAGCGCCGCCCATCTCAGCTATCCTGCAGATTTCATCCACAAGCTCAGTATCATACTCTGCATCAAAACTGACTTCCTCAGCGTTGAATTTTCCCATGTCACCATATGCAGTTTTTCCCGGAGAAATGTGGAAATAGTCCGCGTACATGATACTGTGCGGACTTGAGATAACTATAGTATCAGGCTTAAGCGATGCGATCTCATCTGCAACCTGTTCGTAAGCAGCAGTAACCTCTGCTATTTTCTTCTCCTCGCCATTACCCACCTCCGGCAGCATAATAGGCGGATGAGGTACCATGAAAGCTCCCAAAATCGGCATAATTTTTTCCCCCTTTTGGAATAATTATACACTATATTGTGATATAATAATCAGGTAATTCAAATCGGAATTTTTAGGAGGAGACGAAATGTTTTGTACAAATTGCGGGGCAGAAAATCCCGACAACGCTAAATTTTGTACCAATTGCGGCGCAAAGCTAGAGGTGTCGGATCAGAGCGTAAATACAGGTGCTGGCCCTTTGCCGGATATGAATACAGGTTTTGCACCTCAGCAGGACGTGAACGCAGGCTTCACACCTCAGCAGGATGGAAACGCAGGCTTTACACCTCAGCAGGATGTTAACACAGGCTTCACAGGAGGCGACCAGCCTTTAGGATTTGACCCTCAGAATAATGGTTATAATCAGGGCGGTTATGGATATCAGGGAGCACCTAATGGCTACGGCTATCAGGGCGACCCTAATAATTACGGATATCAGCAGGTTCCCTATTACGGACCTGCAACAGGAATTACAGGAAGAAATATCATTCTTTCCATTTTATTCTCTTTTCTTACTTTTGGTGTCTACTACATCTACTGGTTTATTGTTCTTACGGATGAGGTCAACCAGCTCAGCAACCGTAACAACGATACATCAGGTGCTTTGGCATTTATTCTGAATATAGTTACATGTCATATTTACGGATGGTACTGGGCATACAAACTTGGCGAGAAGACTGATTACCTTAAGAATATGCCAAGCGGCGGTTCTTCAGTCCTCTTCTTGATTCTTCAGTTATTTAATTTTGGTTTTGTCAACCTTGCTATTGCACAGGATGCAGTTAACAAGGCTGTCGGTTATCAGGGTTAATTCTTTAAAAAAGCAATAATAATCATACCGGACTTAAAGGGGGACATCATGATTCGCGTGATTCAGGGTGATATTACAAAAGTTACAGGTTTTGACGCAATAATTAATCCGGCTAACAACTCTCTTCTGGGAGGCGGTGGTCTCGATGGAATCATACATAGAGCTGCCGGACCTCAGCTGAAGACTGAGTGCCGCACACTAAATGGCTGTGAAACCGGTGACTCCAAGCTCACACTTGGTTACAATCTTCCATGTGACTATATCATCCACTCTGTAGGTCCTGTATGGATGGGCGGTATGGCAGGTGAGGAAGAACTTCTCACCTCCTGCTATCTCAGCGCCCTTAAAATCGCTGCCGAAAAAGGCATCAAGAAAATCGCTTTCCCTTCCATTTCAACAGGTGAATACGGCTATCCTTTAGATAAGGCTTCAAAGGTTGCACTTTCTACAATAACCACGTTTTTGAACGATCATCCGGATAGCTTTGATGATATATGCTTTGTAGTTCAGGATAGGCTGAGCTTCGATGCATATTCTGCTGCCATAAAGGATGCTGCTCCGGCGAAACCCGAAACCAAGAAGAAGACTACGAAAAAAACGAAAGCCGATTTCTCTGAATCCGAAGCAGAAAGTCCTTCCGAGACAGATGAGGAACCTGAAGTATCTGAAAAAAAGCCCAAGAAAAAGAGCAAAGCTGCGGAAGCACCAGAACTGCCAAAGCCCGTAATTCCGCCCACCTTTTCACATGCACCATACAACAAGTATCACATCGACTGGCTTATTGAAGAGGTTGCAAATGATAAACCTCACACATATGTGTGCTTCTGGATGGCAGAGAAAAACAGCGAATACTGTCAGCTTTCACTATGGTTTAAGGGTGATCCGATTTTCATAAACGGAAGACGCTACACCACTGCTTCGCAGTATATTATGTCAGAAAAGGCTCTCCTGTTCGGAGATGTTGATACCTACAAAAAAATAATGAATGAGGAAGACCCTGCCCTTTGCGAAAAGCTCGGAATGCAGGTTAAGAACTTTGACGAAGTTATTTGGAAAAAATGTTGCCGGGAGATTATTTTCAATGCAAATGTCGGCAAATTCCTGTCTGACAAGAATTTCTCCGATGCACTTAAATCCACCGGCGATTCAGTAATAGTCGAAGCCAGCCCAACAGATGATATCTATGGAGCCGGCCTCGCTAAAGATGATATTATTTCACAGGACGGTACTCTTATTACTCCGCCTCAGAACTGGCACGTTGAAGGCTCTGATTTCCAGGCCAGGAACGAACTTGGTTTTGTCCTGATGGCTGTACGAGATTATTTTAAGCAGTAACCAATGTCCTCATATTTATTTTGTTATTCCTAAAGACCATCTCTGATGGTCTTTTTATTTATTAGAAATTCCTTTGGATTTCTTTAAATAAAGCGCTCTTCTGTGGATACGCGTCATTACTTTCCGATTCCTTCAAGGCCGTCCTTCATGGCCTTTGCAACTTTGTCGTCCATTTCGGAGCTTATCTCGGCTGTGAGCATATCCATTATCCTGCTGCTCCCCTTTGAAAAAGTCAGCGCCGAGTGGGAATCCCTGCCAGACTTCTTATCGTCATTCCTATGATTTATCTCATAGCTCTGTCTCATGGTATCATCAAGAACTCTCATAGCCTGCATCGAATCATAGACGTCTGAAAACTCTTTTCCAAAACTCTTCTTCGCCTTGTCTGCTTTTGAAAAATTGCTTGATATAGCTTCTACAGCATCCTTCCGGTTTCCTTTTCCAAGAGAATAAATACCGTCAGAGTATAAAGACGATCCCTTTGTTGACAGTCCCGCCTTTTCAAGATATAGATCCGTCATTCTGTTTATGGAAGATGATAGATCGTAACTCATAACGCTCTCCTAACCCTTCTGCTTACTCTGACTCATAAATTCTTGAATTTCATTTCCAATAATCTATACTCTCTTATAGCATATATCGGCTCATGTAGCTTAAACCATTATCTTCACACTACATTTTTATTTACCCCAAATTAGGAGGGATTCCATTTATACTGATAAGAAAGTCGAAGGAATTTTTATACAGAAAAAAATGCCTCCCGGACTAAATCCAAAAGGCATTTATGCACTAGTATCTCATTTATTCATCTTTCTCCTGCGGAATTCTGCTGTAGGTTTCCGCCAAAAGTCTTATGCTGTTAGCAAGGTCATTTGAAAGATAATTGGGCGTAAGTCTCCACATCCAGTTTCCGTCTGCGGTTCCGGGCGTATTTATTCTCGCTTCCTTCCCCTTGCACAGATAATCCACAAGCGGAACTATGCAAAGATTAGCAACAGACCTATAGGCTTCTCTTATGATATCCCAGACAAATGCGCCATAATCAGTATTCATGGAATTTACATATCGCCTTGTAAAATCGCGCTCGCCTTCATTTATCTCCTGAACCCAGGCAAAGGTAGGCGTATTATCATGGGTTCCGGTATAAACTACACAGTTTGGTATATGCCTGTGATTAACATATATACTGTCCCAACTGGTAAAGCCATACTGCAGCACCTTCATGCCGGGAAATCCCGAATCCTCAAGGAGCTTTATATTTTCCTCTGTAGTGGTTCCAAGATCCTCAGCTATCATATGAAGCTTACCGAGCTTCTTCTCAAGCGCTTTGAAAAGATCCATGCCGGGGCCTTTCATCTGCTTGCCACCTGTCGCATCCTCATCTCCATAGGGTATCTCATAATACTCAGCAAAGCCGTGGAAATGATCGATCCTTATGACATCAAACCACTCGTAGTTGCGCTCTATTCTCTGTAACCACCAGGAATATCCGTCTTTTTTAAGTGCAGTCCAGTCATAAACAGGATTCCCCCAAAGCTGACCCTTTGCTGAAAATGCATCAGGCGGACAGCCTGCAACAGCCTTTGGAACAAGATCCTTGTCCATCTGGAATACCTCAGGATGAGACCAGCTGTCAGCACTATCCATGGCAACATAAAACGGAAGGTCACCTATTATCTTTACCTTGTGCTCCAGAGCATATTCATGAAGCTTTTTCCACTGCTCATCAAATTTGAACTGTTCAAAGCTGATGAATTCAATCTCATCCTTGAAAGTCTTTCGCGCCTTCTCGAGAGCTTTTTCATCTCTTTTTCTTAAGTCATCAGGCCACTCAAGCCACGATTTTCCATCCTGAGAAGCCTTTATGGCAACATATAAGGCATAGTCCTCAAGCCAGTATTTATGAGCCTTTTTGTACTCTTTGAATTCCTTAAGCTCACCCTTTTCAATAAAATTCTCATAAGCCTTTCGCAATATTACAGGGCGATTCTCATATAATTTTCCGTAATCCACTTTTTCAGGATCAGTCCCAAAATCGACGTTTACATCCTCATATGATAAAATACCTTCCTCAATCAATGTCTCAAGGCAAATATAGTATGGGTTACCTGCAAAGGCTGAGATTGGCTGATATGGTGAGTTGCCAAAGCCCGTAGGTCCTATAGGAAGTATCTGCCAGAAGCCCTGATAGGACTTTTCAAGAAAATCCACGAAGTCATAGGCTTCCTTCGAAAAACAACCAATACCATACTTAGAAGCCAGTGAAAACACCGGCATAAGAATTCCGCTTTCTCTGCTCATGATTAACTCCCTCACAAAACTCTTCACTAAATCAAACCAGTCAAATCATCAAAGTTCCTTAAGCACAGCGCACAGATACTCCCAGGTTCTCTTGGTGGAAGCAACGCTCAGCTTCTCCGAGGTCGAGTGAATATCCTGCATATCAGGTCCGATCGATACACAGTCAAGCCCTTCAATTTTCTCTGAAAACAGGCCACACTCCAGACCTGCATGAATGGCCTGAATATTCATATCCTTTTTATAAAGCTTCTTAAATACCTCTGCCATCTTATCACGAAGCTCTGATTTCTCACGATAAGCCCATCCGGGATATTCACCGGAGAGTTCATGAAGTCCATTAAAGCTCTCCATGATTATCTCCAGCTTGCGAATGAGTGCTGCCTTTGCAGGTGCCACAGAACTTCTCACGGAATAATCAAGTAGGAACGCTTCATCAACGGTTCCGGCCTGACTTGCAGCGCCTTCTCCTTCAATAGCTCCCATCTTGTTGTTAACAATCTTAAGAATTCCAAGGTTAAGAGATGTCTCTACCAGACCCTCAATAGATGCGCTCATTGCCTGAACTCCGTTTGGCATGGAGCATATACATCTTGCCAGCTCAATAACCTCTTCACACGGAATAACTCCGGAAATAACCTCTCTCTTTTCCTTAGTCTCTGTAAAGGCATCGACACTGGAATCAAGGTTTACTGAAGCCATGTTTGATACATCGGTTTTTTCAGGCGGAAGGCTTGTTTCATGAACCTCCGTAACAACAATTGAAAGATCGGGGTCGCGGCTTCCAAGTTCTTGCTTTAATTCCTCTTCCACCTTATATGCAATTGACGTAAGCTTGCCATAAAGTGAGAAGAAGGAAACATCAGGGCCTGTAATGTTGCCGTGGGTCTGAGAAGCAAGTCCCATAAGAAGAAGCTCAGCTTCACAATCTGAGGCAATTGCGTTATCCGCTACTCCGCCATTTAAGCTGATAAGTCCAATCTCAAGAGCATCTGTAATTTCAAGAAGAAGTCTGCCCATGATAACATTGGCATTGCCTCTGCCCTTTACGATCATCTCACCGGAATGTCCGCCTTTTAATCCTTTTACATGAATCTTAACCTTAATACCGCTTTTATTCTCTCTGGTGATAGGGAGAAAACCGTGGAATCTGGCACCGCCGGCACAGCTTACGATCATGACTCCCTCTTCTTCATTATCTATATTGATAAGTCTCTTACCCTCGATGTCATTGCACTTAAGAGCCATAGCTCCGTCCATGCCGACTTCCTCGTTGGTTGTGATGATCACCTCAAGTGGCGGATGGGGAATCTTATCACTGTCAAGAATTGCAAGACAATATGCAACAGCTATTCCGTCATCTCCTCCAAGACTTGTTCCGTTTGCCCAAACAAACTCGCCGTCTGTTGTGACGTCAAGTCCGTCCTTTTCCATATTGATCTTGGCTTCCTTCTCCTTAACGGCAACCATATCCATATGTCCCTGAAGAATAACAGGCTCGTGGTTCTCATAGCCCTTGGTTCCGGGCTTTTTGATAACTACATTAAGTTCCTTATCCTGTCTGACATAGAGATTTCTCTCCTTGGCAAACTTAACCAAAAAATTACTAATCTTCTTCACATTGTGGGAGCCGTGAGGAATGTTGCAGATCTCCTCAAACCATTTAAAAACCTCAATAGGTTGAATCTTTTCTAATGCCATCTTTATCCTCCATTTATCAGTTATTACTATACTTATCCATTTTACCACAATTACTTAATGTAATCACAATCATGAAAAAGATAAAAATCTTTCAAAAGGCCTATGCCTTAAGGATTCTCTACTTACGTGGAAAAACCCGTTCCCACAAGAATGGAAGCGGGTTTTTATATTTCGTTGCCGGCAGACTTTGCTGCCTCTTAGTTCGATATGACTAATTTGTCTGCATATCCTTTAGCTTGTTAGCCTGCTGGAAGATTTCAAGAAGTATAGCTTTGAAATCTTCAAACTGACTTACAGCCTGACTTGCTGATTTTGCTCCATCACCGGACAGAGCTGCTACCTCCTGGCTGGTGGCCGAAAGATTTGAAATGCCATCATTTATCTCGGTAGTAGATGCCGCGATAGTCTGCATACCACGTTCGATATCAACAAATCTGTCTAACATATCTGTTACGTTAACATTGATACTGTCAAAGTTGTTGCCAACAGTCTCAATCATGTCATTTTGCTCGGCCACGGAAGCAACGGTGTCATCAATACTTGCCATAGCCTTTTGAACATCCTCGGTAAGCTCATTGATGATCCTTGTAATTTCAGTAGAAGCGTTATTTGTTTCACCTGCCAGATTTCTTACATCATTAGCAACAACCGCAAATCCCTTACCGGCTTCACCCGCTCTTGCAGCCTCGATGCTGGCATTAAGTGCAAGAAGGTTGGTCTGCTTCGAAATTGACATAATAGCACCAACTATCTTCTGAACCTCTTCTACCTTATTGATAACCGCCTGAGTAGCCTCAACTGTTATCTGGCTGGTAGACGCAACATCTCTTGACTTATCCTTTAGTTCTCCAATAACCTTAACACCCTCACGAACAGTATCCTGCGTCTGCTGAGAAGCCTTCGACATCTCCTGAGTGTGCTCTTCAGTTGTCTGTGTCTCCTGCTGTATCTGCTGAACCTTATCTGCCTGATGTGCAACCGCATTTGCTGTGCTTTCCATACTTGTTGCAATATCCTGCATTCCCGTATGCTGAGTCTCAATTATCTGCTGAAGGCCTGCAAGGTTTTCCTGCGAGTTGTTAAAAAGATCTGTTATCGTGTTTGCGATTTCTGCCATCTTGTTTCCGTTTTCCAGTGTTCTCTCAGCAGCATGGCTTATCGCATCATTGTTTTCATCGTTAAATTTTGTAAGAAGTCCTACAACACTAAGACTGGTAATAAACGCAAGCGCCAGTGTTATAAAAGCAGGCAGGTATTGAATATCCAATGATCCGGTAGTAACCGCTCCTTTTATTACGGTAATTGCAAATGATATACATATAGCCAGGATTCCAATTCTGCTAAGCCTGATGTTCAGATATACTATGCTGCATATGAGGATTGGAAGTCCGAAAGCAAAATAGACAATATCATTCTCTGCAATCAGCAAAACAAAGTAAAATATAGTAGATCCTCCCATAATAAGAATTGATCCCATTTTTACTTCAGAAAACTTAAAATTCCCTGCGCACAGCATTGCTATGCCAACAATAGCACTAAGGATAATAAAAACATGTCCTATTCTAAGTCCGATTCGTGCCATGCTGATAAAAGTCATCAGTATTCCGCTGCAAATAATAATTATACATACTATAAAACTTACTCTATTGGCGAGTCTATACTGTTGTGGTTTCATAACACTATCCTTTCTGCACTCTGGTAGCTTTACAGAGTGCGCCTAACCCGGAATTCGATAAATAGATTCGCGATTTACCAATTTGATTCTATCATGCCACACATGAAAATACTCTGAAAATCAATTAAAATAATGATAAAAAAACGATAAAAACCTGCTTCCCGGAACGGGAAACAGGTTTTATCTTACTCAGCTGAAACAGCTTCTTCAATTTCTTTTGTTATAGACTCCGCGGATCCGGGAGCTTCCATTTTTACAAAGTCACATCTGACAGTCACACGGCTGGCACCACCTATGGTACAGGTAAATACGGTAAAATCCCATGTGCCTTCGTCCATCTTATCAACTTCATAGGTTCCTATGTCTTCAATATAGGTAACCTCGTAGTGATACTGTCTGCCATCTACATCCGTAACTATTATCTCATCGCCAACGAGCAGATTCTTAAGATTACCAAAATGTCTCTGATAATTGTGACCTGCTACGATAAGGTTATTCTCATATACCGAACCCTTATATCTGCAGGGCGCGGTCTTTGCGTTCTGAGATGACCATACTGTCTGAATCGGAAGTCTGATATCTATTGCAGGGATCTCAATTATCCCGACAAATGACTGTCCATTTACATCGACAGATTTCATGGCTCCTCTGGGATTTTTCTCTATAGGAGCATTGGTAACCTGCGCTTCCACTTCTTCAAGAAGTCCCGCAGCACTTACTCCTGCTTCCAAATCCTCACTCTGATTATGTACTACGATATTCGCAGCAATCCCAAAGCACAGGATTCCCAGAAGAATCATTATTCTACCTTTTGTTATTATTTTCATGTTAAGCCCACCTTTTGAAACTTAAAGTAAGCCCCCAATCAATCCCCAATTATTTTCTGCGCTTCTCGCTCCTAAATCCAAGGAATATCAAAACAATTCCAAGAATTGCAAGAATCGGAATCGGCCACCAAAGCTGACCTGTCTGCGGAAGTCTCCTTGCACCTAATACTTCAGGAAGCTCTCCGATAAAATCTCTTATTGCTCCAAGAACATCAGGATATTCTTCGTTAGACTCCGGTTCAGGAGACGGATTATCAGGATTTTTAGGTGATTCCGGATTTTTAGGCTTCTTCGGTTTCTTCGGTTTATCCGGAGGTGTCTCCGGTGTCTCAGGATTTCTGGTATTTACAATTACGAATGAGTTCGCATTTCTTGAAACGCTAGGGGTATACAGATTTGAATTCAATACTTCCTCAACGCTGAAATTATGTCCCCTCTCGTATCTCCAGCTATACTGCCAGTTATTGTCGCCTGAAAGCTGTACTGTTTCCAAAAGTGTTCCGTCACAGAATATGTTAACAGATATAGATGTAGGTCTGTCACTTGCTCCCTCATCAACCCACTGCTTATAAACATTGAATTCCTCAGGATCACCTTCAAGTCTTATAGCCTCTCTCTTGGGAATAGCTATAACATCATATATCGCGTTACTCCATGTTCCATCCCATGCATTGCCCTCATTTACATCAAGGTTATTGGGTCCTGGAACTACTGAAAGAAAATCCCAATACTTATATTCAATCTCATCTATAACTATCTTATCACTGATTCCAAGATATAAGCCCTTATCAACAGTGCCTAATCTTGCAAATCCATCAGCCTCTGAAATTGCAGAATAGCTTGGCAGAACATTGTTTTCTACAATACATTTGGAAGCCTCGGTAATTATCTTGTTCCATTTTTCCTGATCAGCAATTGAATATACGTCTGTAACTTCAAGACCAAGACTGTCAAAGGGAGCCACCAATGAAAACTGGCCCGTCTCTGATATCGATGCAAGCTTGTACGCATTAACTTTAACTCCGGGCATCTGACCATATCCGGGAATATCTCCGGTAGCCTCGAAGTTATAATATACTGACAGCGTTGCATCTCTGCTCAAGTCAATAGTGCCGAGTCCATTATTACTCGCATCACTTGCGTGTGCCACTGCCCCTGGGAGCAGGAGCATCGCTGACATGCTAAGCGTCGCAGCTCCTATTATCAGTTTTTTCACCTTTTCAAACATCTTCATATAAACCTACCTCAAACGGCTGCGCAAATCATCCTGCGTCATAGCCTTTTTCTTTTTACCATGGTTAGATGTACTTATTAAAAACCAAATAAATAGAACTAATATGATCGGTCCTGCAATAAAAGGTGCAACAATAAGGTTATTGAACTTTGTTGCATCAGCAGGAACTATAAGTCTGGTTTCTTCATTATAATCAACACGCCTGCCCCTTACGAGCATTCTGTGGGTGTTAACACCATAAGGTGTACACGTCACAAGCGTGACATAGTCTTTTTCAGGATAAATCGTCAGAGTCTGCGTCTCCTCAGGAAGCACAATCTGTATATTATCAACCTGATAAGCAAAGGTCTGATTCATTATATGTAAAAGGAATGTATCTCCTTCAATCATCTGATCCAAGTCAGAAAACAATTTAGAAGACGGAAGTCCTCTGTGTCCGGATAAAAGTGCATGTGATCCGGTCGTGCCTGCAGGAAGCGATGTTCCGGGTATATGTCCTATACCGACCTGCAATACTGATTCTGTAACATCATGATAGATAGGAAGATCAACTCCAAGCTTCTCTATCTCAATATGTCCCATTACTCCTGTCCCGGTCGGATCCAGGGTTGAATGGTACTCAGCCAGTTCTTCCTCTGAGAGGTTGAAATTCATTCCTCTGGCTGCAATTTTCTCATTATATTCTTTAGCTTTATTCCAATATGTTTCATAATCTTCAGCATTCAATGCTGCCAAAGCTTCATCATATTTTGAAATAGCATGACTCTGGTTCTTGCTATTTATATAATTACTTACGGACGGATACATAAATATTCCAAGTCCGACAAGAAAAATAACTGTAAATATGAGGTTTGGTAATTGCTTTGCAAAGCCCTTACTCTTCATCTAAAATCCATCCATATAATAAGTCTATACAGACTCTTCATAAATTGCCTTGAAAAATCTGTATTCCGGTGCGGGCGGATGGGTCCGCACCGGAATTACAGTATGTTTCTATATCTATATGTCTACAGAAACAAGATTCAATTCAAGTAATTTTATTTTGCTTAAAACTTATTTCCTTCTGATCACAGATTACTCTGCATCAGCCTTTCTGCGTACTACGAAGAATACAACAGCAGCTACGATGAGAAGTCCACCGATGATATAGAAGATTGTTGTACCAATTCCACCTGTTGAAGGAAGAACTGCACCTGAACTATTAGGAACGTCAACTATAACTGAATTATCAGCACTAACTGTAACTGCTACTCTCTCAGTAAGCTTATTGTATCCTACAGGAGCATCTGTCTCCTCAAGATAATATGTTACAGAATCTACTCCTTCAACGTGCAATGTTCCATTATCAAGAGTTGTCATCTTTTTGTCTGTAACAACTGTATATCCAGCAGGAATCTTATCCTCTTCATATACAACTCTATAAGTTTTACCATCACTACTTACAGCAACGTTTATAGCATCACCACCATTAGCAGATGTGTAAAGCTGGAACTTGGCACCTGCAAGAGCCTTCTTGGTAGAATCTGTGGCGTCATATTTCAAAATCTGGAACTTGCGAACGTATGTCTCTGTAGGTGTTCCTGTATAAGTTCCGTTTTCACCCCAAGTGATTTTAGGAGTATTTGTTTCTGCTGTAGCTACAACAGCCTTATCATTTATATTAGCGTTGTACTTAATATAAAGATTAACAGATGCCTCAGCAATTCCATCAAGATATGCTTTTGTAAATGAAACAGTAAATGTTTCAGGAGCTGTTCCTGCTGCAACTGCATAATTTGAAGCAGCAAGTTCTTCAGTACATGCCTCATCAGTATAAACCTTAGTATCAGCTGCACCGGTCCATGTAAGACCACCTGTCATAGTATCATGATAAACAACATTTACAGAGTTCTTTGCAATTACAACTTTTGAACGGAATGTTACTAAATCACCAATCATTCCATCACTTGTTGAACCATATGTATTACCTTCTAATACCTGCTTCTCTGTTGTATTACCCTGGTTCTTCTCAGAAATTACATTATTTTTGGTTGCAGGAGTAGATGCTACTGAAACAGCAGAACCAAGTGTTGATGTAACCATATAATAACCATTTTCAAGTCCGGTCCAACTAGCAGTGTTATCATCTCCTACTGTTACAGCAGTTGCTGAGGGAGCTACGCCATTATCTGCAGCATATTTTGCAGCAGCCTTACCAAAAGCTTCCATCTGCGCTCCGGATTTCATATCTTCTTTCCATACTACATATGTTCTTGTACCAACTGTATTTGTTGTAATATAGCTTGCACCAGCACCAGTGGTCCAGAAGCCTTTCCAAGTATCGTTTATTGTATACAAATATGCATCATCTTCTGTAGTATCTTCAGTAGCTAATCCTGCTGTATCTAAATCAAGAAGACGATAAATATTGTATGTCTCTCCCTCTACTGCACTCTGAACTGTTATTGTATTATCAGCTGCAGCATTAGCTTTCATTGCGGTTCCTGCTGATATGGTCATTGAAAGAGCCATAGCACCAGCAAGGATACCAGTTAAGATTTTCTTTAATCCTTTCATGTAAACCTTTTCTCCTTTTCGTGTTGAATCTTGTCTGTTTTAGACATTTTTGAGTTACTTTGTATCTATTGAAGTGCAAATGAGCACTTTTGTTAAAATGCCTTTGGCATCTTAAACCTTATATTTGAGGAACAAATCTCCTCTTTTTTGAGTATTAAGTAATTACTCTCTTTCGCGTTTTCTGCGATAAATTGACATTCCAATCAGTGCAATTACCGACATAACGGCTCCAGCTACTGAGAATGGAAGTGCTCCCATTCCGCCTGCTGCCGGAAGTGTATTTACTACAACTTTCGTGTTGGTAACCTTCACGTGACCGTAGCTTACTTCGTCACTTCCTACATGCATAGCATATCCAGTATCAAATACTGTTACTGCATCTACAGATATCTTTACCTGGTCATTTGCAACTACCTTTGTTTTATTTCCATCTGTATCGGTATATTCATATGTAACAGCATTAGTATTAAGGAAGCTATCCGCTTCTTTTATACAGTATTCATATCTCTTGCCTTCCTTATTCATAAGAGGAAGATCAGTTACTGTATATTTCCAGTTCAAGTCAGGATTATCTTTATTAGCCTGAAGAACTATGTCATTACCATACTTTGTCCAGGTAGAAGTTCCTTCAACTCTCTGCCATATACTCAGGTTAAGTGATGACTGGTTAGCCGAATCATCTGTACCGTCAAATGTAAGCCAAGCCTTTTCAACTGTTAAGTTACCGCTTCTGGTATTGATGAATGCAACATCCTCAACCTTACCTTTCGTAAAGGTTGCAATAAATTTATTTGTTTTAGGATCAGCGGTATTTACTCCCTTACCCAGTGAAAGATCACATACTGCAATTTCATCTGAATAATTAGCATCACTGCAATATGTTACTACAGCTCCAAGATAATAGAAGTCTTCATCCGGAAGAGTAACGCTTTTATTAGCTTCCTTCTCAGCTCTGTATAAATTCGGATGAGTCATATTTTCAGCTTTATATGTTTTAGAGAATGTAGTATATTTCTTCGTTACATGGATCTTCACATAATAAACAGCTTCATCATATGCGATACCGGGGATACCTGTATCCTGCTCGTAAATCTTATAGTAATAATAGCCTTCAAATCTAAACGGTATCGAAGCAAACAATGCCTCAGCTGTGTAGGAGCCATCCTGCTGCTTAGTCATATCAGCAAGAGTAAGCGTTACAGTATCCTGAGTCCAAGTCGTGTATGTATGGTCATTCGGATTATCATTAACCTTCTTGGACATAATCGGCAAAGGCTGTGCCTTCAGCGAAACTGGATTACCTGCTGAATCAACAGCTGAATATCCTACACCCTCAATCTTGAAGGTAAACTGCATTGAGTCTGTCATTTCACTGCCGGCAAACTTCTTGAACACCTTGATAGGTCCGATCGGCTTACTGTAGTAATTACATACCTGAACGGTCTCTGTATGAGAAACATTTGCAATATCCGCACTACCGACAAGTACATTGCTCGGCGGCAAATCAGTGTGATGATCTTCTCCGCCAAGATTCTTGGAGAATACAACTCTGTAGTTCTCTCCGCCAACTCCGTAAGTATTTAAACCAACTTCCTCTTCATCAACAGTCACATCATACTTCGTTACTCGTGAAAGGTCTGTCGACTCTATCGGTGAACTGGTGTTGGATGCATAATCATATGCAAGAGTAAGACCATCAGCAACCTCTTCAACAGTATAAGTTCCTGCGGGTATACCAATTATTGTCCACTGCGCACTCTGGTTATAGATAACTTTATATGTCTTATTTAAGAAGTTATGATTCTTATCATATAACTGAGCTTCGCCCTCATCCTTAGCATGTCCGGTAAATGTCTTAAATACTATATAGTTACCGGTTTTATTGTCCGTTATACGATATATGATATTTGACAGAAGCGCACGTCCCTCTTTACTGTCTCTTACAAAATCAGAACCAAAATCGTTTACTACCATCTTGTGGATTCTGAGATTGCCCTGACCTCCAATATAGTTTCTGAACGCTAAACCGTTTCTATCTGTAACCTTCCTGGCCTGATCGTTACATATTCCAGACAGGAAATCTTTCACAAAGTTCGAATTTTTACTGTCAGTAGCCTCTTTTAGCAGATTTACCCAGTAACTGAAATTACTCTCATTCTGATTCAGTCTCCAATAAGTTACTTCCGGCTCCTCAGCACTCTTAGAATAATCAACCTTTATAAAGATGATTGATTTGTCTATCATGTAACCCTTAATGGATTCCTCTGTAACCTTGAAATAATATGTCTTCTTTGAGAAAGGATCCATCGACCATTCAACAGGATCAATAGAATACTTTATCTCATCCTTCTCATTATGAATGAGGTTATTTCCATTTCCGTTTGACCATCCTGTAAAATCGTCCTTAATACGCTTGATCTTGAAATCAAATACCACGTCTCCGGGATTTTCATTATTAAGAAGCTTATAAAGGGTTATATCTATAGGTCTCTTAATCGAGTTTTTAAATTCCGGCTTATCGCCTGCAATAGGTGAACCCAACTTATTAATATTACACTTATCAGCACTTATCTTATAGTAAGTAACTGATTCAGGTGCATAGGTGATTGTTGAACCATCAATATTCTCTCCGATAACTACCTTCGCAAGATAATAGCTATCATCATAAACAACTGATTCATCACCTTCCTTTGCAAGCTCATGAATTCTGAAGTAATAAGTAGCCTTTTTCTTCTCGATAAAGTCTGAAACATCAGCACTTACTTCCTCGATCGTATTGCTTACAGTAATGGCATGCTCACTGTCAAATGTGAGATTACCTCTATCATCAGCTGTTCCATGCTCAACAACGAAATCATATACCTGCTCAGCAGTCGGATTCTGTCCATCAACCTTCTTTGTTGCCTCAATTCTTACAAGTGCTTTCTTCTTAGTAGTTCCTACAAAGTCTCTTCTATGAGTTTCACCGGAAATAGTAACATTCTCTGCGATGAAGTTACCATTTCCTGTGTTGACTTCGAGGTTAGCACCAAGAGCAATTACCTGTCCGAATATCTCCTGAAGCTTGATATTCTTACCGTTTCCGGTGGTCTTATCAACGTTGAAGAAGTTGTAAACAACTCTTCCGGCCTTTATTGCTGTTTCTTCACTAGTTGAAAGTATTTCATTTCCAACTTTAATCTCACTAGCCTTATTAGGCATCTTGATTTCACTTGCACCGGCACAGTCAATATTGATAATAATTGCTTCATCAGGATATACATTTCCACCCTGATCGAAAACAAATTTCAATTCTTTGTTTGCTACAAGATTGTTCCAGTCTTCAGCCTTATATGTCTTATAACCTGCTCCGCCTTCACCTGTATATCTGATAGTAACCTCGGAAGTAGAATTTTGCGAGTCATCCACTCCGCCGTCAGAGGTCTTTGACATCTCTTCGGATAATCTTGTGATATCTTCCTTAACAGCTGCCAGATCAATATAAGGATTATCAATTGTACTCTTATCCTGAATTATATTGAGAGGCATTGTAATTTTCTGAGGTTCGTTACCATTTCCTCTTGTAGTAACACCAAAGAAATTCTCATTTTCAATGATGTTAAGTGTAACAGTACTTCCAACAGCAAGTACATGATTGTTAGCGGAAGCCATATTTCCGTTAGCTTTGCTAATGCTCTGAACATATGAAAGCTCGTCATCAAGATTCTTGGTTCCGAAATTGGAATCTGCATAGAGTGTCCGCGCAAGCACATTACCATTTGTATGTGTGCTAAGTCTTGCAGTATCAAATGCAACTATGTGGAAGTTACCTGCTACTCCAAATACAAGCTGTCTATCGAAGTATGTGCTGCTCTTATAGGCATCCTTCTCCTCATTTACCGTATATGTAAGTATTCTTCCGTGATTATTAAATACTCTTGTTCCGGTAAAGTTTGTTGTAAAACCTACAAGTGAGAAGTTATCAAGTGAAATCGCAACCTCTTCGGTTTCTGAAACAACCTCTGTTTCAACAGGGACAGTAGTTATGTCTGTAGCTTCAAGTTCAGTTGCGTCTGCTGTTGTATCAACGCTTTCTCTGATGCTCTCATCAAGAGGCATATGAACTACTTCAATTCCATTTTCCTCGCCTGATGTAGCGTCAAGATTCTCAAGCTGCTTCTCAAGGAATTCAAACTTAATTGAAACGCTTCCCTCTTCAGGCTGATATTCTGTCTTTTCTCCTTCGATGACATTGCCGTTCTCATCCTTCTTATCAACAAGGAATGCAACGTCATAGAGGATTGTATTTAATTCGTTATGATTAGCAAGTGATGACTCTTCTCCGTTATTGAGAGCCTTCATATATGCATCGTAGTCATATCCGGGTGTCTCAGATGTTACCTCGGTAACAACAAACTCAGCATCATCCGGGATTGCACTTGCCTTTTCAAGAGTAGCTACTACTCTTACTTTCTCGTTTTCAAATACGTACTCAGTTCTGGAAGCTTCTATCTTATTGTATGTAAGAACAACTGTCTTGTTCTCCTTTATTACAATAACTGTTGCTTCTTCTGTATTCTCTGAAGCATTTCCATTAGAAACTGATTCTGAAGCTTCATTATTATTTGCAAGAGTTACTTCATAATATTTATGTTCGTTTGCATCGAGCTTCGCTACGATCTTAGTAATAACATTTCCATCAATTGAAGCCTGTTTGAACTCGTATCCTTCCTGCACAGGTGCCTCAGTGTTGAAGTCAAGGCTCTCAGAAAGACTGATCTCTCTCTCGTCAGCAATTTTCTCGCCTGCTTCGTCAACATAAGAAACTGTAAGTACAACATCCTCAGTGAGCTCAGTATCTCTAGTGTCAGCAAGTAATCCGTTCTCTCCGTTTGTCTCAGCCTGCACTGTTTCAGTTTCAGCAGGAGCTGTCTCTGCAGCATCAACGGGAGTTGTCTCATCTGATGCAGCAGCCTGCTCAGCAGATGTTTCTGTAGCTGCATTATCATCTGTGCTTGTCTCTTCGCTTGAATTTTCAGTTGTCTCTGGTTCTGTTACTTCTGAATTGGATTCATCTGATGAAGTGATTGCTTCTGGATTTTCAGAACTTTCAGAGTTCTCTGCGTTCTCAGCCTCACTCACTTCTGTAGTGGAAGCATCCTCAGCTGAAGTGCTATCAGAACTCTCTTCTGCAGAACTCGCGTTGTCTGTATTCTCAGAGTCATCTGTAACGGCGACATCAGTAGTTCCCTCTTCATTTGTCTCGCCTGTAAGCACCATTCCTACATCTTCTGCGGTTTCCTCAGATACCGCGGATGCTGACTTATTCAGTGAGTACATTGTTGTACCGGTAACAAGTAGTGCAACAACTAGCATCACAGATATCCATCTTTTATAGAAAACGTGCTTTTTTACAAATCCCTCAACGCGATTGTTGTCTAATTTCCTCATTCTTTCCGTCCCTTTTACCTGTTCTCCGCCCTATTACTGCAAATCCGGCTCCTCCATACTTTCTTTGCCGGTGCTGGCTTTACTCTCTATTCCCCCAAAATCTTTAAAAGGGTAAAGCCTGAAAAATACTCCGCCGATCAGCTGCTCTGATGAGACGCATCCGACGGTTGTGGATCGTGAATCAATCGAAACCGATCTGTGATCTCCCAATACAAAATACCTTTTTTCAGGTACCTGATATGGAAATTCAATCTTATCACCTTCGCCCATGCCTTCAGCGTACTGGCTTGGATCTGAGATATACTTTTCCTCAATCTCTATACCATTGACAGAAACCTTACCGTTCTCGTCAATGTTGACCCAATCTCCCGGCGATCCGATAACTCTCTTAACAAGCACTTTATTATTATAGTAAAAAGCTATCAGTTCTCCTGTTTTAAACTCGGAATAGTTATTGGCAATTACTATCTGACCTGTCTCAAGTGTAGGTGTCATGCTGTCACCCGTTACCTTAAGCACAGTGATGAAAAAGCTTGATACCAATACCGAAAGAGCTGCCACAACTACGATTACTACTATTGTATTTCTAAAGGTTCTTTTATAGTCGTGTTTTCTGTATTCTCTCTTAAGCTCTGCTCTAAGCTCTTCCAGCGACGGTTTATTTAATTGATCTTCCGGAGTTTTTTCTACTTGGACATTTTTATTTCCTGTATCCATATGACTCCTTGTTATTTATCATGCTTTACCGCTTAAATAAAACATCGCTCCAGCGGCTAGCTTACTCATTATAAAATAAAACTTAAATTATATGTTGACGGAAAATGTAATAAAAAATTCATAATTCGTACTTGACAGAAACTATTACTCATGAATGCATAGTAATTTCAAACATTTATGCCTCATCCAAATTTTTAGTTTCCGCAACTTCTTCTGCAGTTGTTTTCTTAGTAGTAGATTTCTTTGTTGTAGTCTTCTTTGCAGCTGTGGTCTTTTTGGTTGTAGTCTTCTTTGTTGCTGTAGTTTTCTTCGCTGTAGTCTTCTTTGCAGCTGTGGTCTTCTTTGCTGCAGTCTTCTTTGCAGACGCTTTCTCCTCAGCAGACTCAACATCAGTATCTACTGCAGTATCTGCCCCATCATCAATATCCGTTTCTTTTGCAGCCTTTGATGCTGATCTTTTAAGTGTTCCGGAAAGCTTTTTGATAGTAAGCATCTCTTCGGATTCACCCTTTTCTTCCGGCTTAAATCCACGCTCTGCCTCAGCAATTCTCATTGCTTCAATCTTCTTAATCGTTTCTTCATATTGCTCAGCGGCTTTTTTTGCTGCCTCAAAGAATCCATTTATTGACAGAACAGCCTCAGCCAGAGTTCCTGCTTCAGCGATCTGCTCAAGCTTCTTCTCCTCCTCAGCGTGAAGAGCGTCTCTTTCTCTCTCAAGTCTCGCATGGAATCCCTTGAATTCTCTCTCATGCCTTGCTCTCAAGCCCGTGATATCTTTTTGGAAAAGTGCTTCTGCTTTGTTCTTCTGCTCATTGAACTTCTGACGCATCTCCGCTTTTTCTTCATTAAAGCTGTTAAGAAGCGCAGCTCTCTCCATAGCGGCCTGCTGTATGTATGCCGCCTTTTCCCTGGCAAACTGAGCCTGAAGTTCTTCCTTCTGCTGAGCGAATTTACTTCTCATCTCAGCTCTCTCTTCATCAAATTTAGCCAGAAGATCGGCTCTTTCATCAGCCATTTGTTGCAAAAGCTGCTCTCTTTCTTTATCGAATTGCTCCTGCATTTCTCTCTCATGAGACCTGATTGACTCACTTTCCTCAGAGAACTCGACAAGCATCTGGAGAAGCTCTTTACGATTCAGTTTTCGTAATTCTTTCTGTGCCATATAACTCCTTAAACACTGTATTACACACGGTTATTAGATTATACCTTAAAAAAATCGGCGCAAAAAAGCAGCAATAATATTATATCATCAATATAAATTAATTAAAGTCTAAACTACCAGTACCACTTTGCGTTTCCACATTCAAAAATCAGGCAAATCATCGTCTCTTGCGGCCATATTTCATAACAACAATGAGCACATATCCCAAAAGCCCAACTGCGATCAAAGCTATACCCAGGTAGTAATATGCAGAAACTCCGCTTCCACCTGTACTTGGCAGTGAATATGAAGTACGCTCATTTACTACCTTAAGCTTAATGAACGGGAAGTTATTTCCTGAAACGTATGCAGCCTTCCAGACATGAGTACCACCTACGCCGCCGTTCATTCTGTCAGTGAATCCATGCTCGTATCTGTAATCCGAAAGCTTCGTCACATTATTCTCATTGTAATCAAAATACGTCACCCTGTTGTTCTCAGCAAAGTCATTACCCTGTGAATCACATTCACATATGTAATAAACATACTGCTGTACGCAGTCATGCTTTCTCTCAACAGGAGTCTCATAAGTCCAGTGGTTCTCATATGTTAGTGCTATTGTGGACTGAATAACTCTAAACCCCTCGTCATAATCACCATCCGAATCCGAATTTCTGTATGACTGGTACAGGTTCACGAAAACTGTCCCAAAATCTTTGGTGCTCTCGTAAGCAACGGTTTCACCGTTTATGGTCCACTCTTTTTCAATTATCAGGTACGGTGTGTTATGGAGTGTGAATACAGTATCATCACCCTCCTTAACCTCGCTTATTCCCGTGAGCTTAAAGCCATTTACAGTATCTCCGTTAAGGGTTAGCTCCGTATCGCCATAGAACTCCTTAACAAAATATCTGTAGTCTTTATTTTTCTCATCCTTTACGGCAAGCTCCTCAAAGACAATAGGATTTGACTTATAGTTCCAGACATCAGGGTAATCACCTCTTCCGCCAAGTCTTGCCTTCTTGGAATCCGCAGTTGAGTTATCAGATACGTATATTGTCTTTGTTCCTACTTCCTCAACACCGCTTGAGCCTTCACGATAGAGTTTTACCGTAACATCAAAGATGTTATCAGGTGTCCATGCATCTGTGAGAGGCTCTCCGACAAGTCTGTCCCATTCCTTTATAACGGAAATATCCATTACTTTTCCGGTCTTATTATAAAAGGCAACATCATTATCAGTGACCTCTTTTGTACACAAATCAGGAGCCTTAGAGTTATCTCTGATAAGGAGGTCAACGTCATCCTTATTTTCTACTTTATAGTAATGAATGTCTGCACTGTCTAATGAGGTATAAACAACCTTCGCTATTATCACGCCGGTGTCAGACGTACATTCCACCTTGTTATCAGAATGGCCCTCACCTTCTCTTATAACAAAATAGTAAGTACCATCTATTTTCATTTCCCATGCACTTGGTACAAGCACGTAATCAATGTCACTGCCATTATTTGTTACGACAGTGTAGACTGAATCCAAGTCGGTACCTCTGATCTCATCGTACTCAGGATCATACATACTGATCATGAAATCATACTTCTCGGTTCCGGGATCTTTATTATCAAGGAATTTTTTCATCTTAAGCTTAAGAGGCTTCGCAGTATTGGTTATGGATACCGTTCTAAGTCTCTCACAGCCTGTCTGCGTATTCCTGTACCCCTCGGAAACAGTTTTTACCAGTTTGCCGGCTGTATCAGCATCGGATGAAAATCCCTCAGGCACCACTGTTTCCTTGACATAGTAAGTTATTGGTTCGCCTTTTTCGTCAAAGCAGGGCAATGTCTTCCATGTATATTTCCAGGCCTTATCAGCACCTTTCAGTGAGGGAGTAACACCTGTTGTAGTAAGAACAGGCTCTAATCCCGTTGCCTGATCTTTAATATTTGCTGACTGCATCCAGAGTTCAACCTTGATCTTGTCAACTGTAGGCATATCCTTTCCATCAAGTACCCAGTTCTTGGTTGCCTCAAAATCAATAACCTGAGTATTGGTTATAGTCACTTCTCCGCCGTGACCATCAACAAGCCCAACTCTCTGCCATGCGCTTCCGCCATACTTCTTGGACATATTCTGCACAGTTGTTGAATAGCTCACCACGTAGCCATTTATTGCAGTACTGATTTTTACCTTACTTTGAGGAAGTGTAGCTCCGCCTCCGTTTGAAGTGCTTCCTTTCTCAGTGGCTTCATCATAAACCAAAAGTCTGTGATCACCGGCATCAAGCATCGCCTTTACAGTGTTGAAATCCAGGATTTCTCCGTTCGGTAACACTGCATTAACCTCAGCCGCTCTGTAGATAATGGGATTTCCCTTACCGGTGGTCGCTCTAAGCCCGGTAACTTCAGTTATCCAGCCATTTTCCCAGTTCAGTGTAACAAGTCTGCTCTCTTCAGGAAGGTCCTTTCCTTCGGCTCTTGCGCATATATATACATATATGTAAGGATATTTGAAACAGTCATAATTCCACGCTTTTCTTACAATAATGCTACCGCCCTCCATGTTATCAAAAGCGATATCATCATCTTTGATTCTATGATCGTTATTACAATAGCCCGAAGCCTGCGACGGGTAAGCAAGAAGATCACAGTATTCAGGATTTGTCACCTTATAACCATTTTCATCAAGTACTTCACTACCATCCTCTCCGATTTTATAAGGAGTTACACGATAGTAGTTAGTCTCAGCACCATCTGCCGCAAAATTCTTCACCTTTATCAGGATTATCGATGAATCCTTCGTATAAGGAGAATTCGAGGGCAGATTATTCTCAGTTATCTTAAAGTAATAAGTCTGTCCTACCTCCATATCCTTAAGACAGTTATTTGCGGATATGTCATCAACTCTGTAGATTATATTACTTCCATTATTATGAATATTGTTGTCAATAGTGATCCATCTGTTATCATCAACAAGTCTCTCAAGAGTAAATGTGAAAGTATCTGACACATTATCAGTAGAGCCATTGACCTTCTTATACAGATTAAATTCAAGCGGATCGCCCTTCTTTGTACCCCCATCAGTAATTGTCACATTACCCTTCAGGTTTAAATATCTGTGGATGGTCATCTTGTGAATCTCGCCGCTTGCATGATTAACATAGCCGGCAATAATAGATCCTACATGGTTACCGGCGTTGTGGTTAACATATGCAGCAGGCGCAATAACTGTTCCGGATGTCGTTTGAAGAACAAGTTCTCCTGTATACGGAACATAACTGCCGTTTGAATCCTTCTGCACCGGGTTGATTATTATCTGATTGGCAACCTCTTCCCACTCTCTGCCTGAGAGGCTTCCGTTTGCCATAAACTGCATGATCTCGTATTTTTCGCCAGTGTATTTGGTAAGATCAAGGTTTATAACAAGCAGCTTTTCACCAAAATTAAAGCCTGTGTTGGTGAGCCAGTTCTGATCATAGCCAAGTGCATTTCCCACATCCTTTCTGAATGTGCCTTTGGATGCCTTAATGTTTACAACCTCAACCGTGTCCGTAGTTCTAAGATATGCAAGCTTCTTTGAAAGATCATAAGCACTTGAAAGAAGCGAATTCACATTAACAGGATAAGCCCCGTTAAGACCATAAGACGATACCTCAGTTCCGGTTTTTCTATATACCTTGTTATGGCCCTTCACGTAAAGATTTATGGTCTGCCCGTCTACCCTCTGCAATACATCCTTAGGCTCATGGTTTCCAATATTTTCCACGTAGTTATCACTGAAAGTTCCAAGAAGAGAATTGCTTCCCGCAATCTTATCAGTAGAAACATATTTTGCCGAGTCAGTTATAGGTTTTCCTCTGCCATCCAGTTCAAATACATAGAGATTAGAGTAAGGAAGAGAATACAGAGGAACTGTATATGTAGCGCTTCCTCCGTTATTCTTAACATTTATACTAAATGTATGCACAGGAGAGCCACTTCCGTCAGCATTAGTGTAAATCGCAAACTTATATGTCCCCGCCTTAGCTGCAGTTCTGGTAACACTAAGTTCAAACGAGCCAATATGTGTATAAACATTCAAGGAGTTACCAAGTGATTCATTCTGGCACTGTCCAAGGTTTATAATCGCCACATTTCCTTCAGCATGTGTCGAAATATCAAGTGTATTGGCAACAACGCTAAAATAGATGTTATCACCAAGATCTGCCGCTATTTCCTGGGCAGACGCAGTCTGGTTTCCGGACCAGGTATATGTTCCATTGGTCGTGATAGCCCAAGCCGAAAAATTATCCGTCTCAAAATCCACATTATCCTGGTTTCCTTCAAGGTCAACATTGCTCTCCTGCATAACCTCAACAGATATATCACTCGAAGATATTCCGGTTGCTTCCTCGGTTGAATCAACATTCTGCATGACTTCTTCTGATACAGGCATATGTATTACAGTGACATCCTCAGCATTTTCAGCACCAAGGTCATCAGAAATCTGATTGTCATTTAGCTGTATTGAAACTGCAACCGTACCCTCTTCAGGCTGATACTCAACTCCATCAAGCTTAAAACATATATCAAAAAGGAGCGTATTGCTCTCATCATAAGTCTGTGCTTCTTCCTGACCGCTTGCCTGCGCAATATTCTCAGCATTCTCATTCATTGCCTGCATATATGCGTCATAGTTATAACCGTTTGAATTCTCGGTTATCTCTGAAACAACAAGCTCTACTCCCTCAGGAAGTGATGCAGGATTTGAAAGCTTCGCAGTGACAGTAACCTTGTCGTTCTTAACCTCAAACAGCTCCTTAGTATTAGCATTAAGATATGCAAACGATAACTCGGCATCCTCTGACACTTCAATCGTCTCACCTTCAGCCGTTACGATCTCATAAGTCTTATAGGTAGTCGCACTACCTTCTTCGAATTTTCTTGTACCATCCTCATCTTCTGAGAAAATGACAATATTCTTACCTGTCGTCTCAGAATTAGAAGCTTCCGTTTTATCATTTACTGCTTCTTCCTCGGATTCTGCCTCTGCAGCCTCTTCCTTATTCTCATCAGAACTCTCTGACTTCTTCGATGCTGTCAGTTCAGTGCTCTTTCCGGCTTCTATGGCTTTGTCGATCATCTCATCAGTGATCTCTTTTTCCACTACATTTACAGAAGCAACCTTTACATTCTGGTATGTAACCTCTTTGAAAAAATAGCCCTCAAGCTTCTCTATTGTCTCAGCCTTAGTGAAATCCAGACTTTCAGAAATTTCCAGTTCTTTGTCATCTGTAATCTTTTCGCCAAGGGCGTTAACATATACAGCCATCATGCTGACATCATCAATAATGACCTTTGTTTTCTTGACATCATCCTCATCAGCCAAGTCAGTTTCTGATTTAATATATGTAATAACAAGGCTTGCATCATGGGTAACATCGTAGCTATCGCCGTCAACAGCTATAGCTTCATAATATTTGTAGCCTTCGCTTTCTTCAGTCGCCTCTGTCTTTTTTACAGCTATGCCAATTACAGGTACACCATCCAGTGTTGCACCTGCATATGAAAATCCCTCAAAGCTTCGAACATCACTGCTATCCGATGAAAGGTCCAGGCCTTCTGAGAGGTTTAGTTCTCTTTCATCAGCAATTGCTATGCCGTCTTCATCTTTGACAAGTTCTCCATTTTCATCAATATAGGATACTGTGAGCTTAACATCAGAAGTAAGAGTAACTCCTTCACCGTCTGAATTAGCCAATGAGGCCTTAGACGTTTCCTCTGTTATTTCCTCAGATGACTCCTCATTTAAGCCATCTTCTCTGCTCTCATCGGCATTATCGCCATTTTCGCCAGCACCTTCTCCGCTTCCCTGTGAATCAGCATCTGATATGTTCTCTACATCTGAACCATCAGAGTTTTGATCAGATGCACCGGAATTCTCATTATTTTCTTCCTGATTGTTTTCAGAATCATTTTCCAATGCAGATTCTTCAGTATAACCCTCTGTGCTTTCTCCACCATCTTCACTACTCAGACTCTCATCATCTGTGCCAGCATCAGAGAAACTCTCCTCAGAATCCTCGTTGCCGTTGTTTTCATCTAAAAGAGCCTGATCAGAAATGTCACTTCCGCCATCGTCATAACTATCAGAATTATCAGAGTTAAGCACCATTCCAACCGCATCTGCGCCTTCTTCTGTGACAGCTGATGCAGATTTATTCATCGCATATAGGGTAACAGTAGTAATAAGCAATGCTACAACCAGCATCGCAGATATCCATCTCCTTAAAAAATCATGCCTTTTTGCATAATTCTCAACTGTATTTTTTCTAAAATATCTCTTGGCCATAACTGTTCCCTCATGTTGCTGGTCAACTAAGACAGGATTTCTTATCAAATAAAATTGAATTTTGCTCTCGAAATCCTCAGTAATTCTCATTAAACAAAAAGCCCCGTTTGAATCCAATCAAACAGGGCAAATCACCACTACAATTGCTGTGCTCTACATACTGCCGGCACAGGCAGCTGGCTATCTGAATCAAGCACAGTAACGTCCATAGAAACTGTACTAATCAGACCCTTTAGCTTTGCGTCACTACCTCACGATAGTTTTGCCCTGGATCTATTAAAATTTTTCCGCAAAAAGCAAGCATATGATTGTCTTTTTGCAATCATATTTGAAACTTAATTACACATTATCAGTTATATTTATGATAAAACATTTGACTAAAAAAATCAAGGTCTAAAATCATTTTTTAAATATTATTTTCATTATCCAACTTTATTGTGATTATAATCGAGTAGGAGGAATTTCTCTTAATTGAGAAATTCCGACCTCTCACACCACCGTGCGTACCGTTCGGTACACGGCGGTTCAATCAACTTAACAAGTAACACACCTTTTGGTGTAGTAGTCTACCATAGAGATTAGTCCGAATGAGGCTAATCTCTTATTGCTTATAGCTTGGGATATATCAGATGCATGACAGACTCTTGCATATCCTTTTGAATATGCGGTTCTCCATGCAGCCCATTTAGGAACTCCAAGTTTTATAAGATTCTTTGCTCTATTCTGCGGAGTTTTCCAGTGCTTCCAAATGCACATACGAAGTCTGAATCTGATG
>NZ_AUIX01000050.1 GCF_000423925.1 Butyrivibrio sp. VCD2006 | reverse complement strand
CTTGTCAACTATTTTTCATAATAATTTTTGTTAGGGGTAAGAAAAAAGCAGATCTTCGTTATTTACGAAAATCTGCTAAAGTAAATGACATTGATCCTGAACAGTAACCAAATTTCCCCTATTTTGAATATTATTTTACAAACATAGATACTACTATAACACAATATTTAATATAATGGTCCTAAGGGACGGGGTTGTGGTTCATTTTGGTCCTATAACCTCGTCCCTGTAGACCATTTTCGGGGATTAAGGGAATATGAAAATAGTAGCAGCTTTTGATTCATTTAAAGGAAGTTTATCTTCTATTGAGGCGGGTAATGCCGCAAAGGAAGGGTTTTCCAGAGTTAGCGGGGATGTTGAAACCGTAGTCAGGCCCCTGGCCGATGGCGGCGAGGGCACGGTATATGCCCTTGTCACGGGAACAGATGGACGTTTTGAAGACATAACTGTGACGGGACCTCTTTTGGAAAAAGTCAGTTGCAGATATGGTATTATACAAAATGATGTCGCTGTAGTAGAAATGAGCAGCGCTGCAGGAATAACGCTTGTTACTGAAAGCAAAAGAAATCCCTTACATACGACTACATATGGCGTAGGTGAGATCATCCTTGATGCTATAAATAAGGGCTGTAGGAAATTTATAATAGGCATCGGCGGAAGTGCCACTAATGATGGCGGCGTCGGTATGCTGATGGCGCTTGGATTCGATTTTCTTGATGAAAATGGTGACAGAATTGTTCCCGGTGCAGAAGGCCTTAAGCACCTAAAGACAATCTCATGTAAAAATGCAAGTCTGGCACTTTCAGAATGCAGCTTTCAGGTTGCCTGTGATGTGACTAATCCTCTTTGCGGAGCCAATGGTTGCAGTGTTGTTTTCGGGCCGCAGAAGGGTGCCACTCCCGAAATGATAGAAGATATGGACAGATGGCTGGGAAATTATGCAGCCTTATCAAAAGAGATTATTCCGGAGGCAGATCCAGACATGCCGGGAAGCGGCGCCGCCGGAGGAATGGGCTTTGCACTAAGGACATTTCTTTCGGCAAACCTTGAAAGTGGTATTGATATCATAATCAGGGAGACATTTCTTGAGGATTATATAAAGGATGCGGATTTCGTCGTTACCGGAGAAGGAATGCTGGATGCTCAGACTGCCATGGGAAAAGCGCCTGCAGGTGTCGCAAGGCTCGCCAAAAAGTACGGAAAGCCTGTAATAGCTATTTCAGGCGCAGTATCCGATGATGCGGCCATGTGCAACAAACAGGGAATAGATGCCTTTTTCCCTGCACTTCGGAAGGTCTGCACTCTTGATGAAGCTATGGAAAAGGAAACTGCAGAGAGAAATATCGCAGATACTGCGGAACAGGTTTTAAGAATTATATATGCTTTTAGAAAATAGACGGGGAGCTACAGACAATGGACAATAGCAATAAGAAAACGGGCCTTATTATGGAAGGCGGTGCCATGCGAGGAATGTTCACTGCCGGTGTAATGGATGTTTTCATGGAAAATGATATCCATTTTGATGGGGCGGCCGGAATTTCAGCGGGTGCGATTTTTGGCTGTAACTATAAATCACATCAGATAGGAAGAACCATAAGATATAACAAGAAATATGGCAGGGATCCCAGATACTGCAGCATTTGGTCTCTTATAAAAACCGGAGACCTTTACGGAGTAGATTTTTGTTATCATACTGTTCCTGAAAAGCTGGATATTTTTGATCAGAAGACATTTGAGAATAGTCCGATGGAGTTTCATGTAGGGGCAACAGAGGTATCTTCCGGAAAAATCGAATTTCACAATTGCAAGGATGGGAAAGCCAAGGATGTAGAGTGGATGCGTGCATCAGCGTCTATGCCTTTTGTCTCAAGGCCGGTTAAAATTGATGGAAAGCTATACCTCGACGGCGGGATAACAGATCCTGTTCCATACAAATATATGGAAAGTATTGGATATAATCGCAACGTCATAATACTTACGCAGCCAAAGGGATATCAGAAAAAAGATCATCATAACAGTAAGCTTATAAAAATGCTCCTCAGGAAATATCCTGCAGTGGCAGAGGCAATGATCGAGCGCCCTGCTGTTTATAACAGACAGATGGAGGAAATACTTAAGCGCGAGGAAAATGGACAAAGTATTGTAATACGTCCGCCGGAATCACTTGGGATTAGCCGCACCGAGAATGATCCGTCCGAGTTGGAATGGGTATATCAGACAGGAAGAGTAGAAGCAAAAAAACGACTGGAAGAAGTCATGGATTTTCTTGGGAAGTGATTACCGGTCACAGATAAGGTCATTAAAAAACTCTCGAAAAGAAAAATAAATGCCACTTTTTTGCCTAAATGAACATTTATAAAAAGACTACGGAGTTCTAGAATAATCTCATAAAACAAATTGTTGCTTCACTAAGGAAGCGAGGGAAAGGTTATGAGAGAAAGAAGACTTACAAAAAGCGTTGATAAAAAGGTTTGTGGCGTATGCGGAGGCATCGGTGAATATTTCGGAATTGATCCTACAATAATCAGAGTCATCTATTTAATCCTTTTGATGACAACCGGTATTGGAATCCTTCCATATATCATCGCAGCAATATTAATGGATGATGCTCCTGAAGGCAGAACAAGTGATTACAACAGAGAAGAAAACTACTACTCTGCAAACAATTACTATGAATCAAGTGAACCCGTTGGTTTTAAGCCTTTTGCAGATACTTCTGAGATCAAGGGCTTTAGCATCTAAAGAAAATAGGGGGAATACAGATGAATAAGGGACTTAAAATACTTCTTGCAATTCTTTTGGGAGCATATATTTTATCTCCGGTAGATCTGCTATCTGCATGCCCTTTAGATGACATTATCATACTTCTTATCGCAGTAGCATCAAACAGGAAGCTTGGGCAGGCTACCAGAAGAGAAGTAATTGAAAAACGGGATACGGATGTAATTGATCAGTATCCGTCATAATGCTTTTGGCATATTAAGGTTCATTTAAAAGTTCAAATGAAAAAGAAAAAAGAGAAGGCTACAATACAGGATAAAATCACTGCTGATATTATCCCGGTGGCTTTCTCTTTTACTGTCTCAAGGTCAAAATAGTGGTTGTTAAAACCTATTGTGTCTATAGTCTTGGGTATGGCTTTCCCTACAAATACATTTTTCACAGAACTATTATAGCGCATGGCTTTCCCCTCCCACAAAAAACAATAAATGATTATTACATACAACATCTAGTGCTCTTTCGTGTAAGTATACACCATATATATTAAATAAATATAAAATATCCGGAAAAAGTTTATTAGAAAATGAACAGACTGAAAGAACACAAGATATTCTACCTGCTATTATCCGAAATGGAATGGATGATGGCGGGTTTTTCTTTTGGCAGTCTGGATTTGCGCAGTTGGAGTCCAATAAATGTCACAGCACAATATCTAGCGGTTGCAAAATAGAACATATATTCGTATAATATAGCTATAAATAGAACAATTGTTCGCTATGTAATGCATGAAAAGCTTATAAGCGCATTTAGGTAGTACAGGATACATGGGCGTAGAATGGCAGGTGATGATAGTAAGATGGCTAGAAGAATAGGTTATAAAGTATATGTAGATACAATAGTGGAGTTTTCTGCAGATGGGGCGGTCAGGCCGCTGTCGATAGAGTGGGAAGATGGCCGGAGGTATGAGATAACAAGAGTTAAGGACTGTGTTCCGGGAGCGAGCAGACGCGCCGGAGGAGCAGGACTTGTTTATACATGTATTGTGGATGGGAAGGAGGTACATCTGTATTTTGAAGACTGTCCTAATGGTGCAAAGTGGTTTCTTGAGTCAAAGGTATGATAACCGAAAAGAGTGCAAAGAATAGAGATGGATAAAAGCAATGACGTGAAAAACAGACCTTTATCCGTGTAGGATGGGGTCTGTTTTATATTGTGGGATAAAATATCATAATAGGTACACAAATTGTTATTGGGGCTTTTATATACGAGAAATGGTAGGGAGCATGAAAATGAGAGTTTTTTTACTTGAAGATGATGATGCTATAAGCATGGGGTTAAAGTATTCTCTTGAAAAGGAAGGATACGAGGTTACAAATGCAGAGAGCGTAATGCAGGCAAAGAAGCTGTGGCAGAGGGATTGCTTTGATATCTGTATTCTGGATATCAATCTTCCGGATGGCAATGGCTATGATGTATGTAAGTTTATTAAGGAGAAGGAAGACGTTCCGGTGATCTTTCTTACAGCCAGTGATGCGGAGGTTAACGTGGTCATGGGTCTTGAAATGGGGGCTGATGATTATATTTGTAAGCCTTTCAGGATCAATGAGCTTATGGCAAGAATCAGGACAGTATTACGGCGTGCAGGGAAGAGAGACGTCGATGTTTCTGCAGGGGATACTACAGTAGAGAAGCTTGGAAATATCAGTATTTACAAAAGCGAAGCAAAGGTGACAATGAGAAACGAGGAGACAGGAGATGAAACAAATGTTGAACTGACTGCTCTTGAGTACAGACTCCTTCTTACATTTTGCAACAATAAAAATGTGGTACTTTCAAGAAATCAGCTTCTTCAGGACATGTGGGACGTAGGTGGTGATTTTGTAAATGACAATACACTTACGGTCTACATAAAAAGGCTTCGCGACAAGATTGAACAGGATCCGTCGAATCCGCAGATCATCAGGACTGTCAGAGGAATGGGGTATATCGTAGATGGTTGAGGGGACAATGATAAACAAAGAATTTCGAAGAATTATGATATTGGGATCCGCTATAACCATAGTAATGGCTTTTGGCGGATTCGCTTTTGTGGGAATAACTGCGGGGATAATGCTCCTTATTACAGGAGTCCTTCTTCTTGCTGTCTTTTTTCATTACACAAAAAAGAGATATTGCAGGATTGAAGAGCTAAATGACTATCTTGTAAAGGTTTTATCGAGAGCAGATACACCGAATATCCTTGATCAGGAGGAGGGTGAGCTTTCGATACTTGCGAATAATATATACAAAGCCGCATCTACGCTGAAGGTTCAGAACGAGATACTCCGTGACGACAAAAAGCAGCTTGCGGCAGCAATTGCAGATATAAGTCATCAGCTGAAGACACCGCTCACTTCCATGATGGTAATGAATGATCTCCTCTGCAGTGAAGAGGATCCTTCAAAACGTATGGAATTCCTGCAGACTCAATCTGAGCAGCTCTCGAGGATGAACTGGCTAATACAGACACTTTTGAAATTGTCCAAACTGGATGCGGGGACCATAGAACTTAAGCATGAGCTTGTTCCGTCAAAGGAGCTGCTATCAGAGGTCCTCAAGCCCTTTGAGATTCAGTTTGAACTTCGGAGGATTTCTTATAAGCAGAATGTGACTGATATGGCTTTTACCTGTGATAAAAACTGGACGGTAGAAGCACTGCAGAATATTGTCAAAAACTGTATTGAGCATATGGATGATGGCGGAGAACTGGAAATCTCTACCCTTGATACGACTCTCTTTGGGCAGATAACCATAAAGGACACAGGCTGCGGAATTGCTGAGGAAGACATTCCTCACATATTCGAACGTTTTTATAAGGGGAAGAACGCAGGAAAAGATAGTGTCGGAATCGGCCTTGCCCTGACGAAGGCTATCATAGAGGATCAGCACGGGGAGATTGCGGTGAAGAGTACGGAAGGCGTGGGTTCAACCTTTGTGATCAAGCTGTATAAGACGATTGTGTAAGAGATAAGTTAATATTACAAAACTGTAATATAACAGTCACCTGATTGTAATTTCAATATAATAACCTATTCTCAGAAACAAATGAGAAAGGAGAACAATGAAATGAAGATTTTGGAAATCAGAAACCTGTGCAAAGTCTACGGAAACGGTGAGACAAAGGTAGATGCTTTGAAGAATGTTTCCTTTGATGTTGAGCAGGGAGAATTTGTTGCTATAGTTGGTCCATCAGGATCAGGAAAATCCACATTGATGCATATTCTTGGTGGTGTAGATACACCGACTTCGGGAGTTGTGAATATTTCGGGTACGGATATCAGCAAGCTGGACGAAACAAAGCTTGCAATTTTCAGAAGAAGACAGATAGGTCTTATCTATCAGTTCTATAACCTGATCCCAATCCTCAATGTTGAGGAGAATATGACACTGCCAATCCTTCTTGATGGGAAGAAGCCGGATAAGAAGCTTTTAAGAGATCTTGTTGAAAAGCTTGGATTATCCGAGAGAGTAGGACATCTTCCGAACCAGTTGTCCGGCGGACAGCAGCAGAGGGTTTCTATTGGAAGAGCACTGATGAATCATCCGGCACTTCTCCTGGCAGATGAGCCTACGGGAAATCTTGACTCCGAGAACAGCAAGGAGATCATAGCCCTTCTTAGAAAATTTAATAAGGAAAATCGGCAGACGGTTATCATCATTACTCACGATGAGCGAATAGCCCTTTCTGCGGACAGAGTTATAACAATTGAAGATGGGCAGATTACCAGAGATTCCTCAAGGGAGGAGGTGAGTGCGTAATGAATATCATTTCAACACTTACTATCAGACACCTTCTGGAGAATAAGAAAAGGACTATTGTCACTATCCTTGGAATTGTGGCCTCTACGGCGCTTATAACAGCGATTCTGGTTGGTATCTTTTCGGTTTTTAAGTTTTTCGGGAGTATCAACAGGCTGACAGATGGCAACGTTCATGCAGCTTTTGATAATATGACCTGGGAGGATCTCGAGGCTCTTAAGAATGACGACAGGATAGAATTTGCAGGGGCTGTCTGTTCAGATCCTACTATCACCGGCATAAGGCTGATGAATGATAAGGAAAATCGATTCAGAGTTGGCAATATCGAAAATGGCGGCTTGGATTTCTACAAGCAGGTAGTTATCCAGGAGTATGAAGGAAGACTTCCTGAGACTTCCGGTGAAGTTGCCGTAGAAGAGGCGTTTCTTAAAGATAATGGTCTTGAGCTTCATCCCGGAGATACCATTACCTTTGAACTGGGGAACAGATATGAAATTGAGCCCGATGGCACAAAGATTTACTACGGCGGAAGCTACAGATCCGAGGAACAGTTCGAGGTATTATCTACGGAAACCTGCACTATTACAGCAATTCTTCACGGAAACAGACCGACCACGGCGTTTGATATACTTCGCGGAATGGACGCAGGGACACCTATTGGCGTTGATGATAAGGGCAATTCATACCTTGAATCCCGTATAACCTTAAGGAAGGCGGATCACACTTCGGCACTTCAGATAAGACAGATTGCAAAGGATTATAACCTTCATATATCTGATCTGAATACAGAATTCCTTATAAGTGTTTTTGCAGTAGGTGGCATGGGATCTGCTTATGTTGAGCTGTTTACACTGATGGGCATAGCTCTTTTGATAGTAGTTGTCACCTCGGTGGTGCTTATCTACAACGCGTTTGGAATGTCGCTCACTGAGAAGATCAAGTATCTTGGAATGCTTGCCAGTGTTGGCGCTACAAAGGCGCAAAAGAGGGCCTCTATTTATTTTGAGGGGCTGGTGCTTGGACTAGTCGGGATTCCGCTTGGAATTGCAGCCGGTATTGCCGGGGCTGCCGTAACCCTTGCTGTTCTTGGAAGAAAAATTTTGGAATCAGATATGATAGTAGGGGCAGAGGGTATGCGAGGAAGTGTTCCTATCATTATTAATCCTTACGTTATCATGGCAATTGTAGTTATTTCAGCAATCACTATTTTTATATCGGCCCTTGTTCCGGCAATAAAGGCATCAAAAATAATGCCACTTGATGCTCTTCGCCAGACAAGCACTATTAAGCTTAAGGCCGGAAAACTTAAGGTAAATCCTCTTATTAGGAAAATCTTCGGATATGAAGGTGAGCTTGCCTATAAGAACATTAAGAGAAACGGATTTAAGGGAGCAGTTATTGTCTTTTCAATGGCAATATCTATCATAATGTTCCTGACAATAGACTTTTTCGATAAGACCTTTGTAAAGCTTAATCAGTATGAGATCGATCTGCCATTCAATATTTATGTTTCCTGCGCACTGGATGAGACAGACAGACTAAAAGAAGAGCTGGAGGCACTTCCGGAGGTTGATAGGGTTGTATCGGCAGATTATGTTACTTATCTCTTTAAAGATCAGGAGGATAAACCGGATTTCGTACCGGCGAATACCGGCTTTTTAAATAAAGACTATCTTACAAACGATTATAAGACGCTGTTTGACGGCCTTGATTCAGTTATGGTGGTGCTTGTGGAGGACGCCGACTTTGATAAGTTACTTGAAGCTAATGGCATAAATTCCGATGAGTATCATGGAGATGCGTTAAAGGGAGTAATTCTGGACAGCTACCTTCATGAGGAAAATGGCAAGCCTGTATTTAACGAAAAGATAATCGGGCAGAAGATCTTCTATGATGAGGCTAAGGGCAATCCTCCGGTTGTTGAAGTAAGCGGGATTGTCAAGTATGACAAAAAGAGTTATGTATGCAATCTGGTTCCCAAGAATACAGTTAACGTCTATGTTCCGGTATCAATGTATTATGAAAAGGCACAGGAAAACATAGAAAGAGGAGCACTTAGCTATACCTTCGGAGTCTTTACCACAAGTGATACAGAGGCGCTTGCGCAGAAGGTAAGCGATATTACGACCTATGGCGGCTATAGCAACTGTGTGGTTCAGAACCTGTCAAATGCAAGGAATGCCATGGATACGGTATCACTTATACTTAATACTGCTATGTACGGTTTTACGATTCTTTTGACACTTATAGCAATAGCCAATATCGTGAATACTATCTCAACGGCTGTACATATGAGAAGGCAGGAATTTGCTATGTTCAGATCGGTGGGAATGGAACAGAGGGGCATTAAAAAGATGCTTCTTCTTGAGACCATACTTTACGGAGTAAGAGCACTTGTTATCGGAATACCGGTTTCTATTCTTCTCAGCTTTTTGATGTTTAACACGATTGAAAGCAAGATATTTGCTTTTGAGCTAAATTATCCTATGTATTTCATGATGGTTATTGTTGTATTTGTAATCATTGGGCTTAGCATGCTGCTTAGCGCTTCCAAGATAAAGGACGACAGTATCATCGAAGCACTCAAGTGTGATGTTATGTAAAATAAAGCGGTGTAAAAACAGTCCAAAAGCGTGAATGCTTAGGACTGTTTTTGCGCTCTGTGGTAATTTGTGTGTCAAAGGAGGGGTTAAAAATGAAAACAATCGGACTGATTGGAGGAATGAGCTGGGAGAGCACAATTCCCTACTATAAGATAATCAATGAGGAGATAAGTAAAAAGCTTGGCGGACTTCATTCTGCAAAGATCGTCATGTACAGCGTCGACTTCGATGAATTAAATGAATGTCTTAATACGGAAAACTGGGATAAAATAGCTGATATTCTCGGAGAAGCAGCGAAAAAGCTGCAGAGATGGCGATTGGGTAACCTTACAATTTTATTTTAATGTAAATTTGCAACAAGTGATTACTCCGATTATGATTAAAGAATGAATTAAAACAGTTTTGGAGGCAAAATCATATGTTTGCTCTTTTACTTGCAGTTATTTACCTGATATTCATAAGCTTGGGACTTCCGGATTCGCTTCTGGGATCCGGCTGGCCGACCATGCAGGTGGTCTTTGGGGTACCCTCATCCTATGCGGGATATGTTTCCATGTCCATCTCATTTATGACGATAATATCCGCACTTTTAAGTCCAAGGATGATAAGACGTTTTCACACGAAGTGGATTGTTATAGTATCTGTTTTCATGACTGTTATGGGGCTTATAGGATTCTCAATTTCAACTTCTTACTGGATGTTGTTCATTTTTGTAATCCCATATGGCCTTGGAGCTGGAGCAATAGATGCAGCTGTTAATCACTATGTGGCAAATAATTACTCGGGCTCTGTAATGAATTTCCTTCATTGCTTTTACGGAGTTGGAGCAGTAATAAGCCCTAATATCATGGCGCTTGCTCTAAGCCGGGCAAGATGGAACGAAGGCTATAGATGGACTGCCTATATTCAGATGGCAATACTTCTGGTATGCATTATTTCACTTCCTCTTTGGAAGAGGAATGAAAATGAGGAGGAAGGTGAAGAAGAGGCCGGTGCCGGTATCAGAGAAACCTTAAAGGTTCCGGGAGTTATACTTACGCTTATTGCATTCTTTGCATACTGCTCAGGCGAAGCCACATGTTTCCTGTGGACATCCAGTTATTTTGCGGGAGTAAAAGAGGGCCTGACAGATGGCATGATCGCATCCTTCGGTTCACTGATATTCGGAGGACTTATGCTTGGCAGACTTATCTCGGGCGTTGTATCAAACAGGCTCGGAGACAGACTTCTTATCAGAATTGGTATTGCAGTTGAATTTGTAGGAATTTTGATGGTCATGCTGCCTATTAAAAACTGGCTTCCGGCAGCTATCGGATTTGTAATCATCGGAACAGGTATGGGTCCTGTGTATCCTGCTATCCAGCACATGGCTCCGGAGAATTTCGGAAAAAGATTCAGTGCTGCAGCTATCGGACTCCAGATGGCTTCGGCTTATTTTGGCAGTACCTTTATGCCCATGGTATTCGGACATCTGCAGCAGCACATCGGAATAGGCATTATGCCATTCTATTTGCTTATATTTGCAGTACTTAACATAGGCATGCTTGAGAGAACTTACGTGGTCCTGAAGAACAGACCGAAATCCGTGTAGGATCGGTCTGTTTTTTGCGCGGTTTGTTATTTCCGCAACAGGAGATTGTAATATATAATAAGAAAAAAACATTTGGGTGAAAGAAGTATGAAAAAAGTAGCAATGTTTACTATGGGTACGCGAGGGGACGTGCAGCCATATATCTTTTTGTCTAAAGAACTTATCAGAAATGGATATGAAGTAACACTCGGTTCACATCCATGTTGGCGAAAGCTCATTGAGGACGAAGGAATTAGTTTCGAGCCAATAGGCCCGGACATTGATATTGAAAAGGAAGCAGCCATCATCAGGGGCAAAGTATCTAATCCGGTCCTTAGTTTGCTAAAGACAGCAAGCTTTGTCTTTCGCATCATTCAAGAATCAACAGATGAAATTTATAATGTGTGCAAGGGCAAGGACCTTATTATAGTCAGCCACAGTCAGATGGGCGCGGTGGAGGCCGACGTTCTCGGAATACCTACTGTAAATGTGACTCTTCAGAAAGAAATGGTCGGCGAGAAGCTTAAAACTAAGACTTTCAAGGATAAGCTTATAGGTGGTATGATAGCAAGGCAGGTTGCGAAGCCGTATAACAAGATAAGAAAAGTATATGGCCAAAAACCGCTAAAAGATGCCGGTGTTCTGATGTCTGATAAGCTTAACCTCATTCCGATAAGCAAATACGTCGTGGAGAGAAATCCATACTGGGAAGATATAAACGTGATGACCGGCTATTGGTATGATGAAGAAGCAGAATATTTTCCCGATGAGAAGATCAGCAGATTCCTTGAAGCCGGAGAAAAACCTGTGATTCTTGCGCTTGGAGCAATGTCTTTCGAGGACAAGGCAGAAAAAGAAAAGCTTGAGATGTTTGTTCATGCTTTTGAAAAGACCGGCTGCAGAGCGATTATTCAGGGATTCCAGAAATCCATCGCAGATTATGAACTGCCTGAAACAATGATAGCATGCGGAAGTGTTCCGCATAGCTGGCTCTTTAAGCAGGGAAAATTCGTTATACACCACTGTGGCTTTGGAACGACAGCAGCTACCATGATTTATGGCATACCATCGATACCGGTGCCACATGTTCTGGATCAGATGGGTTTTGCTGCGCAGCTATGTGACGCAGGCGTTTCTACAAAGCCGATCAAGGCCAAGGATCTTAGCGAGGCATCAATTATCAGCGCCATTGAAGAGATGAATAGAGACTATCAGGATAAAAAGGAAAAAGCAGAGGCTATCTCTGAAAAGATAAAGTCCGAAGGTGGTGTCGCTGAGGCAGTAAGACTGATAAATGAAGTGATGGAAAGCACAAACAGCACGATGCAGTATAGTAGCGCGGGCTAAGGTGGTTTTATATATCAATAAATTATGGAAAATGGAGACATATGTATGACTAGGCGAGAAGCTGCCATGGAAAACTTTTTGAAGGGATATAACTGCTCCCAATCAATAACACTTGCATTTGAAGATATGCTTCCTATTGATAAGGTTACGCTTTCGAAGATGGCTTCATCTTTTGGCGGAGGAATGGGAAGACTTCGTGAGGTATGCGGATCTGTGAGTGGAATGTTCATGATTGCAGGCCTCTTATATGGATATGATGGCCCCGAGACCGGACAGGTAAAAGCAGATCATTATGCAAGGATACAGGAATTGGCGCGCAGATTTGAGGAAAAGCATGGATCAATAGTCTGCCGCGAAATGCTGGGCCTTAGCGTTCGCCATGATATTCCGGTTCCGGAAGCGCGCACCGATGAGTATTACAAAAAGCGCCCCTGTGCGGAAATAATTGGAGATGCAGCTGAGATTCTTGAGCAGTATATTAAGGAGAATCCGCTGCCGTAAGAAAGCAGACATAAAGCAACTGAACCTAAGACAGGCGATTAAAAGATCATAATAATTCAGTGTAAAGCAGGGTATTATCTGTGCATATCAGATGCCCTGCTTTTTTATTGTGCTATTTTCAGAATATGAAAAGGTTGTTTGCCGCAAAGAAAGGAAGAATCGAAAATGAAACAACAAAAAGAATTAAATAATATTGGAATAGTATATCTGGTATTGCTTTTGGGGAATATCCTTGTTTGCGCGGGGGGATTTTTCCTGAAAAATTTGGGAGTGAAGGTTCCTATGACGCTTATGACTATCCTGTGTGAATTGTTTATCATGGGCCCGGTTATTATTTATATTAAATCGAAGAATGAGAGTATTACTGAAAGCCTGGGATTCCATAAGGTTAAATTTACTACAATTCTACTTACGATTCTTTTGACAATAGTAGTTACACCTATATTCATGTGTGTAAATCTTATTTCGCAGTTATTTGTATCTAATACTGTTGTGCAGACTACAAACGAAATGATTGATGGTTCAATCATTATGACTATTATAGCAACGTCGGTTATTGCACCGCTATTTGAAGAAGCGACATTCAGAGGATTTTTCTATAATGGAATAAAGGACAGATCTTCAGTATTAAAGGGAGCTATTGTTTCCGCAATTTTATTTGGAATGATGCATCTTAATCTGAACCAGTTCTGCTATGCGGCTGTGCTTGGTTTTATATTTGCACTGGCTAATCAGGCAAGTGGAAGCACTTGGACATCAGTTATAATGCATTTTCTGATCAACATAATAAATGTCGTACAATTGATAATTGCAGCTTTGAGTATGAGGGAACAGGGGGTAGATGTTTCACAGGCTGCAGAGGCTATAAGAATCGATAAAGCTGTGATGCTTAATGCAGTCAGGAGTTATAGTATAATTTCACTAGTATGTGTAGTTTTTGTATGGCTTTTACTGAGAGCTATTGCAAAGAACCAGGGTAATTTAGATAGCTTCAAGGCAGCATTTAGAGGTAAGAGGGCTGAAGGCTCAGATACTTTTGAACACGCAAGAAGTGTCCTGAATGTACCTATGCTGGCAAGTTTGTTTATCGGTGTAGCAGCTATGGTCGTACTCCAGATTACTGTGTTATGAAAAAAGTTTGAACTACGAGCTATATGATGCCGGCCCTTACCGGGGAGAGTAACAATGATATGTAAAGTTGAAAATTTATCGGAAGAGCAGCTTGAAAAAATCCGGCAGCTTGTGGGTGAAGCATTTGTTAACAATGAGCTGTTTCATAACTGGGGACCGATCCCGCAGCGCCGTGAAGATGTGATGAAGTACATGGCATTGTACGTGGACTATGTTTATGAGGCAGGCGAATTATATGCTAATGAGGATTTTACCGGATTCATCGGATTGGAGGATTCCGGGAATGCGCATAAACTTCCTCAGATAAAGATGCTGCTTAGAATGCTGATTAAGATCAGGTTTTCCAGGCTAAAAAGCCTTGTGAGTTTTGCCAAGCAAATTGGAGGATCAAACGAAAAGTATGCAAAGCAGAGACACATTGATGCCCTTATGGTCTGTGTTGATAAGGGATACCAGGGGCGAGGGATCGCATCTGAACTTGTGACATTTGCAAAGGAAATGTCGGATGAGCTTGGCATACCACTTTTATTTGATACGGATATGAAGGATTATGCTGAAATGTATCAGCATCTTGGTTGTGAGCTTTATAATACCGTCACAGCAGATAATGGGGTAACAAGATACAGCCTGTGTTATCACAAATGACTTGAAGTATATTTTTTTACTATTCATTGTTAATGGTTTCTTTACACTTTTTTTCCTTGTACTTTGTTATAATTGTTTATAGAAGAGGATGTTTTGCCAAATAGTAAGTAATCTCATTCTAAACAGCTATTGTCTTTTTCATAAATAATGGAGGAAAAATGATGTTTGAAAAATCCATACTGGTTGTTGATGATGATGATATGATCCGTATGATGCTGGAGAGGACTCTTTCCAAAGAATTCAGGGTCTACACTGCAGAATCAGGTGAGACGGCTCTGGAGATTTATGACCAGAAACGTCCGGATATTATTTTGGCAGACTATATGATGCCTAAGATGAATGGCTTTGAGATGATGGATAAGCTTCATGAGCGTTATGGTCGAGGCATTTTTACCATCTTCATGACTGCTAATGAGCAGGAAGATACCGAGATGGAAGTGTATAAGCATGGATCTCTTGCATTCCTTAGAAAGCCCATCAAGGCGGATGAATTGCTTCATACTATCAGATCATGTATGGACAAGCTTGAGGAAATGAGAAGAGGATTTCAATAATACGATAAAATAATAAGTGGCAGGTCTTTACGTTAAGGCCTACCACTTTTTTTTGCACTTTTATATATTGGTGAAAACAGAATGTTACTATTTATCATGTCCCACGTTATGGGTGTTTTCTTCATCCCATTCATCGAAAATATCAATGTTTGGATTTGCCAATAGTTCCTTATATAACTCGCTACTGTAAAAATCCTTTATTGCGGCTTCGTCGCGCGCAGGACCACCGGGAACAGTAGTGTATATGCTGAGATTTATTCGCTTGAAAAACTTACTGCCAATTTCTAAATCGGCCTTCAGCTGTGAGAAGGTTTGTCCCTCCATACCAAACATCAGATTGATCCACTGGTAATGCTCAGCTATCTGCTGCGGAGTAACATTGGGAAGCCCCTTGTTCAGAATCTTTTCTCTGATATTTTCATCAAAGGTTTCTACGCCACATCTAAAGAGGACATCTATTCCGCGTGATTCAAAGAAATCAACATAAAAAGGATTACAGTCTCTATAAATATAATGACCTTCAAGGATAACTGTTTTAATGCCCTTCTCTACGCAGGTATTTCTTATGTAATTCATGGTTGAAAACGGAAGCTCGGTGTATGATGCTGAACACGTAACATCAAGGCAGGTACATCCAATCTCTTTGCCCCTTACCTGAGCTAAGACCTTCTTGTTTACAGCATCACATGCAAGGACTGATGAGGACTTGTCATCCTGATAGTCGCAAAATGCGCATTTTCCCCATGAACAGCCAAGAGAAACCAATAAAACATTTTCTCTTTTTAATGAAGTTTTATCATCGAACTGATATCTTATAAGATCGTATATCATGCTGCAGCCTCTGTTGTTGTATCGACTTCCTCATTCTCACCTGTCTCATTATCATCCTCAATAAGGATTCCTGAGCGGCCAAGTTTCTTTGCGAAATATAAGAAAGGAGTATCACAAACAGCTATAAGCATCTCAATGAGTGATCCCGCAACAGCTATCTCAAGGCAGTAGAGAAGAGGATATGTGCCTACGAATGCGAGAATTGAAAATGCAAAGTTCTCAGCGCAGTTGCAGATGATGGTAGAGATGTTATTTCTAAACCACATATGCTTTTCGCCTGTCTTTTCCTTGATTTTCTGATAAATGATAACATCGCACCAGTTGGATAATAAAAACATCAGACCAGATGCAGCTGTGATTCTTATGGACATTGCAAAAATGTTTTTCATGCCGGGATCAACAACGTCATATGAATTTGGAATGAAGCCGAGCGTAAACTGAGCAAAAATGATGTAGGCAACAAGTGCACCGGCTGCGATTTTTACCGCGTTCTTACTGGCCTTGGCGCTGTATTTCTCATTTAAGATGTCGGTTGCGAGATAAGTAGATGCAAACATGACATTTCCAAGTGCTGTTGATATTCCTGCAATATCAACCTGCTTTGTAATCTGGATATTGGCAAATACAACTGCGAGAGCCATCCAGGTGTACAAGCCCCACTTGCCAAAAAGCTTATCCATTATAACCACTCCGGAAAAGCAGATGATTAATTCAAAAATTCCTAAAAATAAATTCATTGTCAAAAAACCTCTCTTTATATTGCTCAGAGCGGTTAGAAACATTTAATTGCAGAAGTATTTCAGGGGGAATTGCCGGTGAAATAAAAAATGCTCTGCGAATAAATACGCAGAGCAATTAGAATGCATAAAATTTCTAATCAGCCCTGGTTTTGTTTAACGACAGGATGGTGCAAACGAACTGTCGAGTTTCATAAATATAAGTAAATAACCTTGGCTATACTACACTGTTTGTTAAAGTATGTCAACCTGCGGTATTTTCTTATGTTAAAACGTGTATTTTGCTAAGAAAGTGCTTCAAATATGCTTAATGATGCCATATACTAAAATCTAATAGGGGGAAACTATTTTTTTGTTTAAATGAGAAATTCCTCCAGATTTCTTGTTGAACAAAAAACGCACATTAACTTTAAAATATGAAAAAAGAAAGGATGGAAAGAGCATGGGGGTATTTTCAACAGTACACAGATTCAGAGAGGCCGGAGAAGAAGCTAATGTTAACAATGTAGAGCGCTTTGGACAGCCGGCAAAATCACTTTTTACAACTTCAAAGGTATTCACGCTTCATCATAAGATCGACATAACAGATTCTAATGAGAATGTATTATATCATGCGGAGACGAAATTTCCTTCTCTTCATGACAAAACAGATATATTGGATGCGTCAGGTGCCAGCATTGCGCACATAGAAAGGAAACTCATTTCTCTTCACGAAAGGCATTTAGTCACGATGTCAGACGGAACTGCTTTCCAGATCTCAAACGAGATTCTTCATATAGTAAAGGATATCACGAATATTGAGGGACTCGGCTGGCAGCTTCAAGGTAACATTCTGGGGCTGAATTTTGAATTGTATGATGAGAATGGCCAGATCGTTGCAGTAATAGCTCAAAAGATGCTTTCAATCCATGATAAATACTGCATAGACATTTACAGACCTGAGTATGAGAAGATTGTAGTTGCGATTCTTATCACTCTTCAGCACATGATTAAGGATAGGGAAAATGCGTCAAGTTCTTCTGCCTCATCCTCATCATCAGCATCAAACTAATTACAGGACACTGTGATAGTTGTGTGATATAGATATTGATAACATTACCTCATCAAGAGAAAACAACCAGAGGAAAAAACGGAGGTAATAATCATGATCTATAGAATTTTAATGTTTTTCGGAATACACGTTAGAAGATATATTGCTTGCCCTTCAAACAGATAAATACATTATTTTCGGGTAAAGAGCAGGGAATATTTCAAGACCTTCATATCCTTCATGAAACTAAAATCCACGCAATATGGAATTATTCATGAAAAATCAGGCTATAGAATATATGTTTTGTTGCTTTCATGGAATATATGAATACAGATGATATTATTAATGACTTTGTGGAAGTGACATGATATAAATAGCCTACAAAGAATGGAGGGAACAATGGCTGATACAAATGATATGACACTGCTTTCTCAGGAAGAGATAGATAAGTTAATTAAAAAGATGGAAGAGGAGAAAAACTCCTAAGAAGTCGAGATCTAATGATCCGCGTAGTAAAAGATTTATAAATCGTGACAAATTAGTATGTGAGGCAAAGGTGCACTTTTTTAGTGCGTCTTTGTCTTTTTTTGAGGGTAATTGGGGATGATAACACTAAATGATTATTTGTACAATGGGGATACTGTATTAAAGATAATACAGATGTATTCAAGAGATCTGAAAGAGTCATCAATAGAAACCGGAAATAAAGTAGATATGCTTCACAGCAATTTTCTCCTAAGGATCGAAGAGCTGCTGGTGCATAATGAATTCCTTACGTCACAGTCCCAGAGAATTCGCGAGCTATATAAATATATGACAGAACAATATCCGTTTTTGGCGTTTTCTTTTAAGGGAAGGATCAAATCTCTGATCAGGGCAGAGGAGAAGTTTAATGCGTATATAGTTGAGACAATCTACGACTACTATAAAGAGAACGGAAATTTCCCAGAAGCAGCCCAGATAAAGGGTAAAATAGAGCATTTTCGCGACCTGATAGCATACAGGATTGTTCTCTCAATGCCCAAATGTCATATAGAAGAAGGCGTATCGAGGGAGGAAACAGAACTTAAATATCTCTATGAAGTAGCGGATATGTTGCCTGATTTTTTGGAAAGGAGAGGCTTTAGTCCCGAGATATCAGCCGTAAAAGAGCAGGCATTTTCTGAGAGACTCAGCGAATCAGTAAGACCGTATTTTCGTGACTATATTGTAAACCCGAGTGCATATGGGTATCAGTCGCTGCACATAACCTTGTATGATAATGAGACCAGAAGCTATGTTGAAGTGCAGTTAAGGACGAAGGATATGGATGACAACGCGGAGATAGGTCCGGCCAATCATCTTGGATATGAGAAGAGGCAACAGGAAGAGCGGGCAAGAAGAGATAAAATCCCGCAGGGAGAATGCATTTATTTTGACGAGGCTTATGAAAGAGGAATGCTTTTGCAGCAACTGGAGCTTTCGAAAGTTGACGTCAATATGTTTGGCGCGATCAATAACAGCCTGATAAATGATGGATGCGGATTATACAGAGGAAGACTGATTTTGCCCTTCGAACATTTATCAAGATTTCAGAATGATGTGATTGATTGAAATGGACCATTATTCGCTTTTCTTATGGCAACATAGTAGCCCATTTTGTACCGCTTAGTGCTAGAATTATTGAGGGGAGTTTTTTATGACGTTATGATGTGTCCATAAAGCAGATCACAGGAGGATTTACAGATGGATGCATTAAAGAAAGACGCTATAATGACGCAAAAAAAGGGGCTTCCTTTTATCATGGCTTCCGTAGTGATATGGATGATCATTTTTCTTTTACAATTTGGGGACAGGGGAATAAAAGCAACAAACATGATGACTTTCATGTGTTCATGCCTTCTGATGCCTCTGGCATTCTTTTTTTCCAAAATCGTAAAAGCGGATATTTTTAAAAAGACAGATAACCCAATAAACAAAATGGGTTTTTTATGCACGATGAATCAGATGTTGTATATTCTCATCGTTATGTGGGCCTTCAGTCAGAAGCCTGATGCAATGATGATGCTGTACGCTATGGTATTTGGCGCACATCTTCTACCTTTTGGATGGGTGTACAACAGTCGCGGATACACTTTTGTATCCATCACCGAAACCATAGGTGCCCTTATTCTGGCGATGAGCTTTGGAAATGCCGTTGCCGCAGCCTTTATGGTCATCATGGAAGTAGTGTTGACCATACTTCTTTTTATCGAATTGCGAAAGGAATCACAGAGTAGTTGAAAGCAGAGATCGTAAAAGACCGCACAGATGAATCAGTAAAGGTTGAAATCCACTGCAAGGAAGTTACTGCGGAGGTTTCTAGGCTGAAGAGCCATATCGACAATTACAGGGCCGGAATAGCCGCGTTAGACGAGGGAGAGATTTGCCTTGTTGCGTTGGATGATATTTTTTTCATTGAATCAGTAGATAAAAAGACCTTCATATACACAAAGGAGAAGGTTCTAAGCACAGATAAAAGGCTTTACGAGCTGGAAGCCTTGCTGGATGGCAGAAACTTTTTCAGGTGTTCAAAGTCGGTGATTCTCAATTTGAACAAGGTGGTGAAACTAAAGCCTGAGATAACCAGAAATATTCTCGCCACCCTTGAAAATGGCGAGATAGTGGTGATTTCAAGGCGCTATGGATCGGAACTTAAGAGTCTTTTGGGAATAGGTGGTTGAGATGGGAAATATTAAAGAATTATTGATATATGTGCGAAACGGGATAGCGCTTGTGTTTTCCTGGCTGGTGATATGCACGGTCATAGCCTCATTGACAGTGGGAAGCGGCGCAATATCCGCAGTGTATCTTGTTAAGCTCTTTCTTCTGGGGCTTTGGGCGGTTGTCTCCTTTGTTGTGAGCTTTAAGACCGGATGGTCTCAGAAAAAGGGATTCATTTTCTCTCTGACACTTTTTTATTTAATGTTTATTCCTGTTGAGATCGCAATGTTTTACTACATGGGGATATTCAGTACCGCAGGGAGCCTTAGCTCCTGGCTCATATTTGTGGGCATCGTACTGGGCGCCTACATTGTGTCGGTAATTGTGGATTTTTTAATTATGAGAAAAAGGGCTATAATATTTACTGAGAAGATCAGGGAGTTTAACTCAAAGTGATAATGGAGAGAATATTATGGCCAGAGCTGTTAATCTCGTAATTGTCGTATTGGAAATTGTCAGCCTGTTAATCACACTTAAGGCAATATCATTTAAGAAAAGCCTTGTGTTCTATACCCAGATCTCAAATATGATGACGCTTGTTGCGTCTGCGCTGTTAGTGATATTCGGAGATAAGGGGGTTATTGTTGTTCTAAGGTATCTGAGCGTATGCATGCTTGTAATGACCTTCTTTGTTACGGCCTGCATACTTGTTCCTATGTCCGGAAAGGCCAAGGAACTTCTTTTTTCCGGAAGTGGACTTTACCACCATCTGCTGATCCCTATTATATCTACGATTTCGTATCTCTTTATCGAGATTAAGGCAGCATTTTCATGGGTGTGGCTACCTGTGGCAGTGACGCTGTTTTACGGGATTCTAATGGTGTTTTTGAACTATAAGGAGCGTGTTGAAGGTCCATATCCATTTTTCAGGATTAAAGTCCAGGGGATAAAAAAGACGATACTATGGATGCTTGCGCTTTTACTGGTAATTGGCATAATTTCTGCAGGGGTCTGCGGACCGGTAGTATAATTGATAGAAACGGGAGGATGAAGTGGAAGAGTTTTATATTGACAGTGATGGCATTCGCCTTCATGTGAAGCTTGACAGGGTGGGAGAAGGAAAAGGACCGCTCTGTATTCTGATTCATGGATTTACGGGACATATGGAGGAGGATCACATTATTGCGGCTAAGGCGGTAAGGGATTTTTTTCGTTGAACTAATATTGTTGGAGGAGCAATGGGAGCACTAATTATTTGGCTGGTAGTAATGATTCCTGTAAGCGCATTACTTACAGGACTTGGAATCTTTGCCTGGAGAAGGCAGAAACCAATGTGGTTCTGGTCAGGACAGACAGTTGCTGAAGATGAGATAGCTGACATAAAAGCGTATAACAGAGCTAATGGCATAATGTGGATCGTTTTTTCTTTGTTCATGTGGATTAGTACGTTTATGGCATTCTCGAACATGAAACTGGCAGGGATGGTAATGCTCATAACATGCATTCTCTGTGTGCCTGTGTTGCCTTTTGCCTATTGGAGGATTTATAAAAGATATAAGAGAGAATAGCGTATCACGCAGATGGAGGTGTTTATGGGAAGAATCAGCAAAGCCATCGAAAAGAAAAAGAAAGAACTCATGTGGCTTAAGATAAAGCTTGGAATCAAGGCCGCCGCTATAGTTCTTTTGCCTGTGATCATAGGGATAGTTATCCATATCATCAAAAAGAAGGCAAAAAAGCACGTAAAGAGCAAGATCAAGGAAAGCATCAGAAATCACAGGGAAAAGAAGTGTGTAGAAGAGGATGATGAATCTATAGCTTTAGAGTAGAGAGGGCTTCAAATGCTTTCACAGACATGGAGGAAAGCTCTTTGTCTGATGGAATTACAGACATCAAATCTTATAATCAAACTTTAAAGAGAGTTTCAAATTGCTGCTGCAAATTTTGATTTCACAAATATAAGCAGGCAAAAGCGCTGCTCCAAGCATCAATTCCTTTAACAAGCACCTTTCAAACAGGGGCCAAACAGTCTCTTTAGTTCCGAAAATGTCCTTTTGGCAACAAAATTCATTTTTCAGAGTAGCTTGTTGCCAACTTTGAGGATTAGATTGATTTCTGATTCCCCTTTTTAGCGCTGTTGGCAACAAATAGCTTCATACTAAAGTGAATTGTTGCTACTAAGAATTCTACATTTTGTTCAGTGACAACAAACTAAGAAAAAGCTTCTTTAATTATTGCTTCTTGAGCAACAAAAAATCTCAAAATGATTTTATTGTTGCCATTTCATTTTTTGAAGCTAAAAATGAAGTGCTTACATGAAGAAAAACAGCAACAAGATGGTTCCAAATGAACGTATTTGTTGCTGTTTCATTTATTTGACCTTTATTTGATATGTTGCCAATAGTATTCATTAAATGACATTGCTTATTTTCCAAAAAACATGCCGCTTTTGTCTGCCTTTCAGACAAGACTGGGTTAATATTTATAGTCTTTAGGCTATCATCGACAAAGTGTTTTATTGCATCAGCGGAGACAGCATGCAAGCACAGTGGTAACAGCATCCATCAGATTATTGAATGCATCTGAAGTAACTGAAACAGATCGGGTTATTTTTCCACGAATTTGAATGATCATTTCTTGGGTAAAGAGCGTCTAAAGCCCGTTGGAAAAGACCTTTTTAATATTAAAGATAGTGTATAATAGCATTGTTACACATGATTCTATGAGAGTGCACTATAGATACTATAGAAAGATGTTAGTATGAAAATAAAAATGAAAATGTTTAGGTGAGAAGTTTATAACCCATCAAAAATGAGATAATTACTACATCTCAAGGGAGGTGCAGTTGTTTGAAAAGATTAAGGAGAACAGATAATAGTGAGTGAAATAACAGAGCTTCTTACAAAAACGACAAGCTATCAGAGTATAAAGAACTTCTCAAAGAAATAGGAAGTAGATTCAGACAGAGCCAAATTAAAGCATCAATGAAGGTAAATAATGAAATGCTCGCTTTTTATTTCTGGCTTGGGAGTCAAATTTCTATTTGGAAGCAGGATAGTTTTGGTGGAATAAGTTTTTATAAAACACTAAGCAAGGACTTGGTAGATATGTTTCCAGATGTAAAGTCCTTTTCCACTACAAATCTTAAGTATATGCAGTATTTTTATGAAATGTATACGAGTCCACAAGCTGAGGACTCCGTGAATACAAGCAGTCCACAACTTGTGGACTTGCGTGATTCCGGGATTTTCAGCATTCCTTGGGGGCACAACAGAGTAATTATCGATAAGTGTAGAGGCGATATAAATAAGGCAATGTTTTATGTGGCAAAGACTCTTGAAAATAACTGGTCGAGGGCGGTGCTGCTTAATTTTCTCGATACAGATTTGTATGAAAGACAAGGGAAAGCTATAACAAACTTCCAACAGACATTACCTGCTACAGAAAGTGATTTAGCACAGGCAATTACAAAAGATCCGTATAGTTTCGACTTTTTGACCATAAGAGAAAAATATGATGAAAAAGAGCTTAAAGGCGAAAATGATGCTCCAACATTAGGACTTATAATATGCAAATCAAAGGATAATGTTAAAGCCCAGTATGCGCTCGAAGCAAGCAGTCAGCCCATGGGAATCTCAGAGTATGACATTACAAAATTTATACCTGAAGGATACAGGAGTTCATTGCCTACAATAAAGGAAATTGAAGAAAACTTAGGCAATCAGAAGGCATAATATTGATATTTAATTTTGCACCAAGCGAGTACATAATCTGTCGAGGAAATATCCTAGATGAATTGGCAACTAAAATTAAGGATTGATAGATGATAATTAATTCTACAAATCTATTTTCATACTAATACCTATAGAAGAAAACAGACCGGAGATATAACTATGAACGTAAAACTTCTTGTAATATCAGATTCACATGGATACCCGGGATTTGCGAAAAAGGCTATCGAAAAGGAAGCTCCCTTTGATATCCTTGTTCATTGCGGCGATATCCAGGAGCCCATCACATCCATAACCGGAGAAAATCCACCATATGAAGTTAAAATTGTGCGTGGCAACTGTGACTATGGAAACAGCCTTCCTCTTGATGAAGAATTCAAGGCGGGATTCTTAAGCGTTTGGGCAACACATGGCAACGCCTATAATGTCAAATATGAGGAAAACCTCAAGACCCTAAAGGAAGCTGCCAAATCAAGGCACGCCGACCTTGTCCTCTTCGGACACAGCCACTATGCAGAGATAGTTGTGGACAAAGAAGAAAAAATCACTCTCGTAAACCCGGGAAGCATCTGCTATCCCCAGGTCACTGGCGACAAGGCCACATATGCAGTTATAACAATTAAGGATGACTACGATATAATCCCGGAAATCAAAGAAATAGAAGATTCACTATAATTCCGGAAATCAAAGAAATTGAGGATTCACTATAACCCCGGAAATCTAAGAAATAATAAATCGGCTGCCAATGGTTTTGGCAGCCGATTCTTTACATTAACTATCAATTACTCGTTGTTGTTGTCATAAAGCTTTTTTCTAATTCTGGAACATGTGGTGAATAATAATTTTTACATCTTATGGCTGAATCTTTAACATATTGACCACATTTATTACATATTCCCATTTGTGAAATCTCCTAAATATATATGTTTTATGCAATTAGAAAAATAAAGATTGCAATTTTCATGGTATCAGCTTCCTGTACGAAACAAAGGACATAAGGTTTTCTACAAACATCATACCATTTATAATTAGTTAAGGGAAAATGGAAATGGGGGTTATTATGAACAGATCTGAGCTATTTACAAGCATTCTCATGGAAAAGAATGATGAAAAACTTTATAAGCTGATAGAGGACATGTCAGAGAGGGATGCAAAATACATGCTTCTTATGCTGACAAGAATGGTTCAGAAGCATGCACCAGCAGAAATGCTAAAATAGATATGTTAATGCGGACGAGGATTTGAATGAAGAAAAGACGTACAAACCATTATCGGGCAAAAAGAAAGAGTTTCAATGCAGAGTTTAGGGAGGTTTGTGAGAGTTTTCCCACCGAAGCTTTTGAGGCATTTTTTAATACGGATCATCTTACTGTGCCATTTGCAGTTTATAGCGAGCTCCTTAATATCTTAAGGACCGAGAGAATCTATGTAAATTCGAGAAATGCGTACGGGAAAAATGAAAAGCAGGAGTTGTCAGGTTCTGATGTAGAGAAATTCTGTAATAATTTCCAAAGAAAAGTAAATGGAGTATATCTTACTCAGATAATGCCTGAGATGGGGCATGTGATAGTGGATGCCCTCTGGGAATGTAATGATACAGAGATTTTGGAATTCATTACATCCGGTAAGAAAAAGGCAGTATCTAAAGCTATTATGAAGTATCTTCGTGAATCAAAGCATATGAAGTATATCATAGCTTTCATTAAGGATAATGCAACGGAGCATGTGGTATTTGAGCAGGTGATGAAGAATCCCCGCTATCAGAGAGCAGCAAGGCGTTATCAGAAGATAATGGAGGCAAAGAAGCTTCTTTTTGAGAATATCGAGAGTTCTACACCTGATGACTATACAAAACTGTTTCCTCTTGCAAGGCAGATGGACAGGCATTTTATCCTTCATATAGGTCCTACAAATTCGGGGAAAACCTATCAGGCCATGGAGGACTTAAAAAACGCAGAGAATGGAATATATTTAGCACCTCTTCGCCTTTTGGCATACGAGCAGTATGAGAGGATGAACAGGGAAGGTGTTCCCTGCTCCATGATCACAGGAGAAGAGCGGATTCTTATGCCGGGGTCCTTCCACCAGTCATCGACAATAGAGATGCTTGACCTTGAAGAAGAGTGGGAAATGGCAGTTATAGACGAGGCACAGATGGCTGCTGACAGGCAAAGAGGCGGCTACTGGACGTCTGCCATTTTGGGAGTAATGGCAAAGAAGGTACACGTATGCGCATCTGCTGACGCCACAGACCTTCTTATCAGAATGATAGAGTCCTGCGGGGACACATATGAAGTGCAGCATCATGAAAGAAAAACGCCGCTTGTAATGGACGAAACCGCGAAGGAGTTCAATTTCCCTAAAGATGTACAAAGGGGCGATGCCCTTATTGTGTTTTCAAGAAAAGATGTGCACAGCGTTGCGGCTGAGCTCCAGCAGCATGAAATAAAATGTAGCATCATTTACGGCTCTCTTCCATATGACGTAAGGCACAGGGAAGCAAAGAAGTTTGCTGAGGGTGAAACGGAAGTTGTTGTTGCAACTGATGCCATTGGCATGGGAATGGACCTTCCTATTAGACGGATAGTTCTCCTTCAGACTATAAAGTTTGACGGAGTTGATGAAAGACCACTAAACTCCGCTGAAGTAAAGCAGATAGCCGGAAGAGCCGGAAGATACGGCATCTATGATACAGGATATGTAACCTCTTACTACGACTATGAGACCATAGAAGGACTATTGTTTTGCAGGCTCGTTCCCCTAAGGCAGGTTATGATAAACATTCCGGAGGATTTCCTCCATAAAGACGGGAGGGTATCTGAGATACTTGAGACATGGAACAAGATACCTGCTGAAAAGTACTACAACAAGGGAGATATCTCAGAGAAGATAACAGTCGCAAGAGCTCTTGAAAAGATAAGAGATAGCAGACAGCTTATAAGGAAATTCATAAGGATTCCGATAGATGATGGGAATAAGGATACATTCGGAGTTTACCTTGATTACTACGGCATTCTTGTAAGTGGGGGATACCCGAACATAGACAGGACAATGGCGCAGTACTCCGCTGAAACTGTGGATGAAGATGATAAGAATGCACTTCTTTTGCTTGAAACAGCAAGTGCGGTGTATGATTTTCTATATTCATTTACAAGGATATTTGGCAGTCAGGGTGATCTTGGGAAAATACTTGATGGAAAGCTTCTTATATCTGAGAAGATATTTAAGATCCTTGATAAACAGGAACTTAATTTAAGAGCCTGTCCATACTGCGGAAAGAAGCTCAAGTGGTCTTATAAATTTAATATGTGTCAGGAGTGTTTTAGAAAGAGAAGACACTTAAGAAAGCAAAGATAACAGGAAGTAAAAACATGAAGAAGATTAGATTAAGATATATACTTAGTCTGTTTTTCTATTTGCAATATTACAGGGTTAAGCCTATGACAGGATATCTGTTTGGGATGGTACCGCTTATGACAGAAGCGATAACAATGGGGATATTTGAATTTTTAACAAAATAGGAGCTGGGGACCGTTAGCGTCTGTTCTTTAGACGGTTACGGACCCCGTATCCGACTGGACTACGTCAGATTTAAATATAGGTATAGAGAGGTGGAACATAAAAATGTGGGAAATGGACTATGATCAGGCGGCAGCTGTATGGATCAATAAGGATAAGGAATCTGTCCATATGGAAAAGAGGGATCTAAAGAATAAGATTGATGAATTCATAAAGGCACATAATACTTGTGCGCTTGCTACAGCATCAGGTGATTTTGTCAGATGCACACCAATAGAATACAACTACATTGATGGAAGCTTTTACCTTTTTTCGGAGGGCGGTCTGAAATTCAAGGCACTTAAGGATAATAACCATGTGGCATTTGCTATCTATGAACCTTATGGAGGATTTCATGAGCTAAAGAGCCTTCAGGTAATGGGAACTGCCAGTATGATTGAGCCATTTAGTGATGAGTACATAAAAATCATGGAGATGAAAAAGATTCCGGTTGAAGCAATGAGAAAACTTCCAATGCCGATGAACCTTATAAAGATTGTTCCGGAAAGCTTTGATTATCTTGAGTCGGATTTAAAGAAAGAGGGATTTGCCAGCAGGCAGCACATGGAATAAGGAAGTTGCAATGACTAGAGAGCAGCAAAGACAACTTAGAGAATTAAAGACAGCTTTACCTAAGATGATTAAGGGGCTCGCCAGAGAAAAGAAACTGGGGAAAAAAGACTTCATGCTTTATCCATGCACTGGAGCGGTGACTGGGATAAGAAATCTGCTGCAGCAAGATCTGTTCTTGAGCAGCTATATACAGATGGGGAACTTATTATTCATCATAAAAAGGGAAGTCGTAAGTTCTATGATCTTACGAAAAAATATCTGCCTACATCAATTTTGGAAGCCGAGAATCCTTGTAAAGACGAGGAGAGTTTTATCTGCTGGAGGGTGCTTAGGAGAATCGGTGCGATAGGGCTTCTTTGGGACAAGAACAGTACAGCGCTTCTTGGAATTAACATAAATGCTGAAACGAGAAAAAAGATATTGTTAAGACTTACGAATGAAGGTAAGATCTGTCCGGTCATGGTTGAAGGGCTAAAAACTGCATTCTACTATCTTTCTTCTGACGACTCTCTAATGAGACAAGTACTCGAAGGAAGTGCAGACATAAAGCCCAGGATGTCATTTTTAGCACCACTTGATCCTCTGATGTGGGATAAGGCACTGATACTTGCTCTGTGGGATTACCAGTACTCCTGGGAAATATATACACCGGCAGTAAAGCGTAAATATGGGTATTACACGCTGCCTATTCTCTTTGGAGAACAGTTCGTTGGAAGAATAGAGGCTATCCCAGATAGGAAGAATAAGATACTTTGTGTTAAAGGACTATGGTGGGAGCAGGGAATTCGGAAAACAAAAAAGCTGGATGCAGCACTCCAAAGAACGCTGAAGGTATTTAGTAAGTTTAATGACTGTGATTGTTTTACTGGAATATGCTGATCGTGAGGAAGGGTTCATGTGGAAGATAAAGCAGATATTTGATGGAGACTTTGGATGCGAGGAGCTCGCACCCGGAGAAAGGCCAAAGGTTTCCGTAACTCTTGAAAATGAAGAGGGTCAAACAAAGTTTGTATCTGTAGAAGATGCATGGCTTACGGATAGAGGGCTTAATATAGGAGATGTTTGGCCTGCGGAGTGAAAGAAGGAATAGTTACGATGAAAAAGACAATAGCAATTATAGCCGGTGTAATACCGGCAGTTTCTGCAGTAATAGCAATTTTTCTGATGGTATCACACTTTGATTCCGCGGTGATCAGGACAGTAATTAACATAACTACATTTCTTGGATTTTTAGGATTTGTATTCTTTTTTGCTGGCCGCAAGCTTGCGGGAGGGGATAAAACCGTCCGTATCCTAGGTGTTTTGGATCTGCTTGCTACGGCAAGTATCGTTGGATTCTACATTGTTGCAATCTTTGCATTTGGGCTGTGACTTTGGGATAGTGGAGAGGGATTCATATTTAACTGGAAGGCTTTCATAATGGAGCAATTATCATTTTTTGAGGAAAAGTACAATGATCCACGGACTCCGCTCGCTCTAAACTGGAATCTGTGGCATGGATGCACCAGAGCGAGTACAGGGTGCCTAAATTGTTATGTTTACCGAAGAGATGAATCCATAGGGAAGGACCCTACAGTTCTTCATAAGACAGATAACTTTAACCTCCCAATCCGAAAACTAAGGTCAGGACAGTATAAGGGCATGTATAAGGTTCCATGCGGGTCACATATTTATACATGCTTTTCTTCAGATTTCTTTCATCCCGATGCAGATGGATGGAGAAAAGATGCCTGGGAAATGATGCATGAGCGTTCGGATTGTACATTCTTTATGATTACTAAAAGACCTGAGCGTATTGCAGCTCATCTCCCAGCAGGATGGGGGAACGGATGGGAGAATGTTACGATAGCCGTTACCTGTGAGAATCAGGATATGCTGGACAAGAGACTTCCGGTTTATCTGGATCTTCCGATTTATCATCATGCCGTGATGATAGAACCTATGCTGACTGAGGTGGATCTAAGTTCATATATCGAAAAATACAGGACTTCCGATGGACGACCGCTCATCGAGGAGGTTTCCGTAGGTGGCGAGTCTGGAGCAAATGCAAGGGTCTGCGATTATAAATGGGTAGAGAAGGTATGGGTACAGTGTAAAGAGAACGGAATCTCATTTTATTATCACCAGACAGGAGTTAAACTGATTAAGGATGGGAAGCTTTATAACATCCCAAGAAAGCTGCAGCATATCCAGGCGCATAAAGCTGGATTGGATTTATAACTTTCAGTATAAACGGTTAAGCAAATCGCAGCTTGCGGAGGCAATGATGATAATTCCTGTAAACGAACAGAATATAATGGATGCGGCAATTATTCATTCCATATCCTGGAGAGAATCACACAGAGATTTTTGCACTCCGGAATTCATAGAGATCCATTCACCCGAACGACAGCTAAGGTATATACACGATAAGATGGATAAAGGAACCAGGTTCTTTACGCTTGTGGATGAAGCTCCTGTGGGTGTCGTTTCGGTGACAGAAAACCTGATCGAGGATCTTTATGTCCTTCCGGAAAAACAAAATATGGGATATGGAACGGAATTGCTGCAGTTTGCAGTCGGTCAATGTCCGGATACTCCTTCGTTATGGATCCTTGAGAACAATGTTAACGCGGAAAGGCTATATCGCCGTATGGGCTTCACGAAAACCGGAAGGATCAACGCGATTACAGATGAACTCGCAGAGATTGAGATGGCATTGGAACAGACAGATTCCAGTTTGTAGAGATAATGTGTTAGCGCGTTATATCGGAACGTGAACAATCGGTGTAAGACCAAACAAAAAAACAGACTTCATATATTCAAAATCTGTCCTTTTGTTTGGGCTTCAGACCGATTTTCATCTGAGTGAACTAAGTCGCGTCCGGGTGGCTGTGGAATTTCAATCTGCCACCATTTAAACAAATCTTATCATTATTTCTTGTTTTAAGACACCAGTTATTCTCAAATACAGTCTTAATTCCACGCAAAATAAGCCTTCGTTAAAAGGCTTGTCCATCGATATGAGATCCACTTATTCAACAAAGCATATATCTGCCATCTATACGAAAAGTGATGAGAGGCTCACCACATTTGGAACATTTGCAAATGTCATGGTTGTAAAGAATCTTGATCTTTTCAGCAGTTGTTTTTCCTCTGAGCTTAGATAAATACTGTTCACATCCGAGAAGATTTCTGCAGAGAGTCATTTTCTGAGATTTGCACCTACAGGCAAGGAGACCATAGTAGCGTATCCTTACAAATCCCTTAGGAAGTATGTGGAGTAGAAATCGCGATATGAACTTTTCTCCTGAGATTGTCATTGGCCTGTATTTACCATCTGTGCGATAGTCCTTTGCGCTGAAGGTTACATTATCAGAATCCATGCTCAGAATACGCCTGTTACTAATGGCAATCCTGTGAGTATATTTTCCAAGGTACTTAAAAACTTCCTGGGCTCCTTTAAATGTCTGCTTGGAATAGACAACCCAATCCATAGCGTAAAGCTTATCAAGAAGACTCTTGAATTCGTACTGATTCCTCAGTGCTTCTGCATTTCCTGTGTAGGATAGTTTATCGGATTCATGAAGGGATTTCAGCTCTTCCAGATAGTACTTTTTAAAAACAGCAGACATGACTTTTACCGGTAGAAAGAATTTATTTCCTTTGTCTTTCCAATGGTTCTTATCATCAAGCCCTCCTCCCAAAACTATCGTATGAATATGTGGATGGTAATTAAGCTTGGAACCCCATGTATGAAGGATGCAGATATATCCTATCTTTGCTCCAAAGTGTTTGGTATCCTTGGAAAGTTCTGACAGCGTTTTATTAGTTGCATGGTAAAGGGCATCATAAAGAAGCTTCTGATTAGCATAGATTAATGGATACAAAAGTCCAGGTACAGTAAATACAGTATGGAAATATGGCGCATCAAGCACATCTTCACGTCTTAAGTCTATCCACTCATCGACTTCCATTGCCTGGCACATAGGACAATGCCTGTTCTTGCATGAATTATAGTGAATAAATTTAGAATGACAGGATTCGCATTCACTCACATGGGCACCCATTGCTGCTGTACGACAGGACCTTATGCACTGAATTGCCCTGAACTGCTCATCAGAAAATGATCTGTCAGCAATCGTAGGAAGAAACTGTTCAAAAACATCCTGAATAGTTATTTTATCCATGTCAGTCTTCCTTTTTCTTTCTCTTGCGCTTCTTTTTCTTGGGAGTATCTAAAGGACTTTTAACACCCATGATGGCTTTGTTTGAAACATGGATATAAACCTGAGTAGAATTCGGAGATCTATGCCCGAGCATAGCCTGAACATACTCTCTGTCAGTATGATTCTCAATCAGATGGGTGGCGAAGGAATGGCGTAGCATGTGGGGATGCAGCTTGATACCAGCTTCTTTACCTATTCTTTTCATCATGATCTCTACACCGCCGACATGAAGCGGATTATGAGGATTCTTCAGCGTAACAAAAAGATAATCCCTCGGTACAGGATAGGAGCGCCAATACTGTTTCAAGAGATCTAAGGTTCTTTCTGAAAGAATAGTCCAATGATCTCCTCGATTTTTGCTGTTGCGTACGTGAACCTGCATAGTGCTCATGTAAATATCGCCAGGTGCAAGCCTGACAACTTCACCTGCACGTAGTCCTGAAGAATAGACAAGAGCTATTATGGCTTTGTTCCTGATGTTTTCAGCAGTGTCTATTAGTTTTTCAATTTCTTCCAAAGAAAGAGTTTGTGGTAATGTCCAATCAATCTTCATTCTGGGAACGATATCAAGATCCCACGGGATATGCAGCAGATGTTTATAAAAGAATGAGAGCGCAGAAGACATAGAATTGCAGTAACCGGGTGTTGCACCGTCATCCTTGCGTTCCAGAATGTAATTCCGGACATCATAAAGAGAGAGCTCTGAAATAGGCTTATCTCCAACCCAATCCAGGAACTTGGTAGTATGAAACTTATAGATAAAACACGTTCTTGGCGAAAGGTTTCTTATTTCGCATTCCTTTTCAATTTTTGTTAGAATTTCTTCGTACATAAAAACCTCCATAGTAAGTAGTAATCTGAAAGTTACCCTAACCATGGAGGCGGACGTTCCCAATGAAAGTGCTTGTATGAAGTAATGATAAATGATACGCTTTTCATGGCAGTAGTAGTGGTCCTGGTAATGTTCGGTTTTTGTGTGGTAACTTAAACATACATCATCATAGTTTCACTATCTACTGCTTTTTGAGTAAAAGAAACGCTGCGCCACAGCCTTGGCAGGCCGTCGCGCAGCGACTTAGTTC
>NZ_AUIX01000049.1 GCF_000423925.1 Butyrivibrio sp. VCD2006 | reverse complement strand
CAAGAAAAAAATTGTATTTAGGATTTGGAATAGTGAATATGTCGGCCGCAAAAAACAGAAATCATTAAATGCGGCCGCGGTTATGCAAGAAAAAATTTGTATTTAGAATTTGGAATAGTGAATATGTCAGCCGCAAAGAGCAGAAATCATCAATTGCGGCCGCGGTTATGCAAGAAATGATTTGTATTTAGGATTTGTAATAATGAATATGTCGGCCGCAAATGGCAGAAACCATTAATTGCGGCCGCGATTATGAAGGATATATTTTGTCTGAGATGGATTCCCTGAGAAGCAGCGATAAAGCTACTAGAACTAAAAAAGAGAATCCAAACTAGATTCTCTTAGTAGTAGCGAGAGGGAACCCACGCTGTCTCGGATTCAAATATCATTTCTTGAAATACAAAAAAGGAATCCATAAAGGATTCCTTTTAAGTAGCGAGAGGGGGATTCGGTCTACGCTCCGCTCCGGTCGGCGCAGAGCCGAGGTCCACAGGACCTCGTGCGCCCTCTCCACCGCGGGAACCCGCGGCGTCTCGAGTTCGAATCTGAACAATAAAAAAGAGAACCAACTGGTTCTCTTTAGGAGTAGCGAGAGGGGGATTCGAACCCTCGACACCGCGGGTATGAACCGCGTGCTCTAGCCAACTGAGCTATCTCGCCATATGAGGTGTCGGTTCGCGTATCTCGCTGACCGACAAAAGCTAGTATATAGTTTTACGAGATTATTGTCAACAATAAATTTGAATTTTTTTTATTTTTTTATTTTGTACTTTGAAAGACTATATAAATCGTAACCAGAATAGCAGGTTTGGTCAACAAATTTGTGCTTCTTTATGCTTTTTAAGCCCTGAACGATAACAAGGAAACTATAACGGATATCTACGTTTCAGCAAGATGTTAAAACATATAGATATATGCTCTAGTAAAATTGCTATAACTTACAAAAAGATACATTTCATTTTTGTGCAAGTAACCAAAAATTGGAAAATTCTTTCAAGATAATAGATTAATTATGAAAGTGGGTGTATATTTGTAACAATATTGTTAGAATTATAAATTATATATAAATAGTTTCTAATTTTCGTCTGAAAAAATATATATATGATTTATGTTCAGGGGTTAAATTGATTAGCGGGGAAGAAACGATATGAAAAGAGGGGTTAGTAAAGTCGCATTCGTTGCCTCATCAGGAGGCCATTTAGAAGAAATTTCCAAGCTTAAAGGAATCGAGAAAAGATACGACTGTTTTCTTGTGACTGAAAAGAGTGATTTTGAGCTTAAGCATTTCTGTGATAGGAAATACTTATTGCCCAAGATGGACAGGAAGCAGTTACTTTTCCTGCCAAAGTTTATCTGGTTGTTTATTAGGACGATCAAGATCTTGGCAAAGGAAAAGCCTGATTACATCATTACTACGGGAGCACTTATTGCTTATCCGTTTTGTGTGATTGGCAAGATGATGGGTATCAAGGTCGTTTATATTGAGTCATTTGCAAGAGTTTATAATCCGTCACTGACAGGTAAACTTGTGTACAATCTCGCGGATCTGTTCATGGTTCAGTGGGAAGATATGCTTGAACGTTATCCCAAGGCTATGCTTGGGGGAGAGATGTTCTGATGTGATAGGGAGGCTTTGTTTTGATATTTGTTACATTAGGAACGCAGAAATTTCAAATGAACAGACTGCTTAAGGCAGTTGATAAGCTTGCTGAAGCAGGCAATGTAAAAGGTGACATTTTCATTCAGAGAGGGACTTCAACATATAAGCCAAAGCATTGTGAATATGTTGATTTTATGGATGAGAAGGAGTACGTCGATAAGATTCAGAATTGCAGTTTACTTATTACTCATGCCGGTGTCGGAACAATCATAACCGGTATTAAGGCTGATAAGCCCGTAATAGTAGTACCGAGATTATCCAAGTTTGATGAACATGTGGATGATCACCAGACAGAAATTGCCAAGGCGTTTTCCGGCAAAGGCTCAGTCCTTTGCTGTGAAGACACCAATGAACTTATAAATTACATTGAAAAAGCTCGTACATTTGATTTTCAGCCGTATGAGGTTAATGGGGGAAATGTAGAAGACAAGATCCTACATTTCATGAATATGTTTGATGAAGGTTAAGTTTTAGGGAATGAATCGCAGTAACAGGGGAGCGAATACCAATGTTGTTCAGATGCTCACTGACATGGTGCTGATCTACATTGTGTATTTGATAGAAAGGGCTCTATTTAGTAAGTACATAGAAAAGATAGCATATCTGGAATGTCTTGCGCCGATAATTGTCTTTGGCGTTGTATATATCCTATCCAATAAAGAGGCTCGGATTTACAATGTGACGCTATTCTTTTATTTGGACAGGTTCTGGAAAATCTTAACTAAGTCATGGCTGTTGGCATCGATAACGACAATAGTAATTATGTACGTTTATAATGCCGGCCCTGATGTCAGAAAATTCCATCTGTATTATTTGTTAATGATTTATTTGGCCATATGTCTGAATATGCTGGTCAGTAGATTTGTGCAAATGGTGACTTCAAATTATCAGGCACCGCGAACAGCGTATGTCGGCGTATTTGAGGAGTACGAGAAGTTCAATTACTTTCTCAACAAAACAAGTATGAGAGTTGAGAATGTTGGGTACATTCTTAAATCAGGAGTACTAAAAGAGAAGGTATTTAACGTACTTGGAAATCTGTCAGAACTTGAAGGCATAATAAGGAATCACGAACTTGAGTGTATCTATTTCATGCAACACTCAGATGACAGCTTAAGTAACATCCAGAGGTATATAGATATATGCCTGGAGATGGGAGTTACGGTCAAGGTTGTGATGGATGTTGATAATACTCGTATGATAAATCGTTCCAATAGTTATGTGAGTTCGATAGGGACTTACCCGATGATAATTTATCATACAGTATCGCTTAATGCGTATGAGCAGTTCATTAAGCGTATATCGGATATTCTGATAAGCCTTGTGGGTTTGATAATAGCTTCGCCGGTAATGCTGTTGACAGCAATCGCAATAAAAATCGATTCCAAAGGGCCTGTACTTTTCAGGCAGGAGAGAGTAGGACAGAATGGTAGAACCTTTAGCATCTATAAATTCAGAAGTATGTGTGAGGATGCTGAAGAGAGACGTGATGAGTTGAAGGACCAGAACATGATGGATGGAGTCATGTTTAAGGTGAAGGATGATCCCAGAGTTACAAGAGTGGGAAAATTCATCCGGAGAACAAGCATTGATGAATTGCCACAGTTTTTCAACGTCCTTAACGGTGACATGAGTATTGTTGGAACCAGGCCACCTACTGTTGAAGAGGTTTCGCAGTACAGAAGGTCGCAATGGCGCCGAATAAGTATTAAGCCCGGAATAACAGGGATGTGGCAGGTGAGCGGCAGAAGCAGTATCACGAATTTTGATAAGATTGTGGAGCTTGATCTTAAATATATAGATAATTGGACATTGCTATTGGATATACAAATCATAATAAAAACAATAGGAGTTTTGATTAAAAGAAAGGGAGCGTATTAAAGTTATGGGAATTAATAGAGGAGATATTATCAAATTAAAGAAGAATCTGAATGTAACAGATTTATCCGGAGAAAAAGTAATGATAGATTTTGAATCCGGAAAGTATTTCATGATCAAGGGATCAGGAAATGATATTTGGGATCTCATTCAGGAAGAGATAACTGTAGGAGATATAATTAAAAAGCTGCTTGAGGAATATGATGTCTCGGAGGAAGAATGCGAGAAATCTGTTGATGAATTCCTTACAAAGCTTAAAGAATATGAATTCATTTAAGGAAGGGAAACGTAAATGTTAAAAACTATTTTGCAGAATTTTCATCTGGAGAAAATATTCTGGATCATTAAGACAAAGCTGAAATATATGATCCTTATCGGACTTATTGTTGGAGCGATTACCGGAGGTGGATCTTTCTTATTCAGGCAGGATATCTATGCAGCACAGATATCTCTTTATGTTTACAGTAAGCCGGATTATGTAAATGACAATGGTATAAATCTTTCTAGTTCGGATTTGTCTGAAGCAAGTTCACTTTTGAATTCTTATATGCAGATTCTTAAGAGCAGAAGCTTTCTTACATCCATTATTGAGGAGGCAGAGCTTGATCCCAGGTATTATACTCCTGCATATCTTGCAAAGAATATTCAGGCATCTGCGGTTGGAGGAACAGCTGTATTTAAGGTAACTGTATATGATCCAAATCCGTATAACGCGATGATAATTGCTAATACAATCGGAGCACTGGCACCGGATAAGATCATCAGCATTGTAAAATCCGGTGGAATAGAAGTCCTTGATGAAGCTATACTTCCTACACTGCCTTATAAGTCTACTAGTGTTAAGTTAATGGCTTTAATAGGTGTTTTTGCAGGTGGTGTTCTCTCAGCTCTTTTCTTCCTTATAAGGGGACTTATGGATACCAGATACAGAAGAATATACGAGATCGAAGATATGTTTAATATCCCGATACTTGGAATGGTTCCGCTTGTTGAAAAGAAGAGAGAGGATGGAAAGCCGGATGTAATGCTTTCTCCTGACAGTGAGTTCGTGCTTAAGGAAGCATATAACGATATTCGTACCAACCTTTTGTTTCTTGGTGGGAATGCATGTCCGGTTTTTGCCGTTACCGGTGCAGACTACTCAGAAGGTAAAACAACAAACAGCATAAACGTTGCCATAAGCTTTTCAATGATGGGCAAAAAGACCCTTCTTATTGATGCAGACATGAGAAACGGAAATATAGCTGAGGAGTTCAAGATAACTGAAAAGAAAGGTCTTAGCGATTATCTGGCTAATCTTGCTGAGCTTAACATAAACAGAGAAGTAATGCCTAATCTTGATGTTATTACAACCGGAACTTACCCGCCCAATCCTACAGATCTTCTTCTCAGTGATAAGTGGAAGAGAATGATCAATAACTTCAAGGGCAAATATGAAGTAATAATTATTGATACACCTGCTATAGGTGTTGTGGCAGACGGCGTAGAAATAAATAATGTTGCAAATGCATTCATTGTAGTAATCAGAGAGATGGCTACCAGATTTGAGAGAGAAGAGCTGATTATCAGACGTCTTGAAGCTGTTGATGCGAATATTTGCGGATTCATTTATAACGGAATATCTGCTAAGTCCGAGGATTTTAACCACAAAGAATATGTAAATGGTGGAGAGTATGGTAAGCGTAGTACTGCCAGTGTATAACACGGAGAAATATCTGAGAAGATGCCTTGATGCACTTGTTAATCAGACTATTCCTAAGAATGAGTTTGAAATTATAGCTGTAAATGACGGATCAACTGATGGTTCTCCTGCAATTCTGAAGGAGTATAGCGAAAAGTATCCTGATTTTTTCAAGGTATTTAATAAGGAAAACGGTGGTCAGGCAACTGCTAGAAATCTTGGAATTCAGAAGGCATCCGGTGACTATATCGGATTTGCTGATTCTGATGATTATGTTGATACAACGATGTATGAAAAACTTCTTAGAATTGCAGAAAGGGATGATGCGGATCTTGTTGAGTGTCATTATCACAGCATGCTTGAGCTTGATTCATCAGATGAAAACGGTATGCCTTTGTACAAGGAAATACAAACCAGGGGAACGATTACTGCCCGAAGTGATCCAAGAGAACTTTTTCTTGATCCGCAGGTTTCACCATGGAATAAGCTATACCGGAGGAGTGTTCTGGTAAATGGGGATGTAAGATTTCCGGAAGGAATGATATACGAGGATACATCATTCTACATCAAATCAATTCCATTTATAAAAAAGCAGTCATATCTTGATGAAAAGCTTGTCTATTACAGTGTCAGGCAAAAATCTACAATGACTTCAAATCTTGGCAAAAAAGTCGGAGACATATTCAGTGTACTAAATGATATTCTCGATTTTTACAGACAGCATGGGCTTTATGAAAAGTATAAAGCTGAGCTTGAATACTTTTGCGTCAAGATTGCCTTTTGCAGCAATCTAAGTAGGATAGGAAGAGTCGGTGACCCTGCAATAAAGAGGGATTTACTAAATAAAACATTTGAATTTGTTAACAAAGAATTTCCTGATTATAGGAAAAACAGATATTTTCAGGGAAAGATAGGATTATACATAAGATCCGTTAATAAAATGAATTGCAGGATATATGCAAAAGCATTGTCCAAGGTCATGGTAGGATGAAGTATTTTATTTCTGTAGCAATGGCTACATACAATGGGGAAGAGTATATAAAGGAGCAGCTTGATTCCATATTTAATCAGACTTATCCGGTTGATGAAGTAATAATCAGGGATGATATTTCGAGTGACAATACGGCCGCTGTTATAGAAAGCTACATTAAAGACAATGGACTTGGTGATAAGGTCGATTTTAAAGTCAATGAAAAAAACTTCGGTTATGCATCTAATTTCGTCGGTGCCTTAAGAAAGACCAGAGGTGAGATCGTTTTTTTTAGCGATCAGGATGATATTTGGCCTGAAACACGTGTAGAGCGGATGATAGAGGCTTTTGAGAGAAGACCGGATGCTTTGATGATAGGCTCTGAATTTGAGCCGTTTAAATGTTCCGATGATGCGCCGGATGTTCCGCGCTGGGAGCTGGCAAAATTTAAAAATGATGGAAGCATGGAAAAGCTGGAGTTTACCTCCGAGAATATTTTTATCGGATGTCAGGGCTGTACCATGGCTATGAGAAGAAGCTTTCTTAATAAAATAGATGAATACTGGTATGAGGGTTGGGCTCATGATGAATTTGTCTGGAAGCTTGCACTTGCCATGGAAGGCTTATATTTTTTGCATGAGGTTACACTGAAAAGGCGACTCCATGCAAACAATGTCACACTTCATAAGGAACATGAGAAAGATAAGAGACTTAAATATTTGAGAGATCTGAAGAAGAGTCATGAAAGAACACTTAAGTTTGTTAATGATTCAGAGGGTGAATCAAGTAGTAAAGCCGCTTTGCTAAAAAAACATATTACAGCCACAGAGAAGAGAATAGAACTGATTCAGAACAGAAGGCTTTTTAATTCACTGATTCTTCTAAAATATGGTGATTGTTATCACAAGAGAAGATCTATTCCGGTAGAATTTTTGATGGCGTTTAAGTAAGGATAATTGATGCAATATATAAAGAAAAATAAGGAGAATAGTAAAAGTAAATACGTTAGAGATCCAAGAGAGAAGACTATCTTTTACAGATGTGCCATTTTCTATCTTTTTGCACTCTATGTTATGCCACAGTATTTTGGTATACCTAATCCATTATTTGATCTGACTATAGTCAGGATTGCAATTATTATATTGCTGGTATTTATTGTGTTTGATTACACAAGACTTCGGGAATTCATGGATTGTATAGTTCAGGATAGGATGTCGCTTATATTGCTACCGTATATCATTGTTTTGTTATATACCATGATTCTAAGGAGAGATATAAATGCTTTTCTGAATCCTTTTATTGAATTTCTGGAAATGTATCTGCTTATTTATGTGATAAAAGATGCTATTGGCGTTGATAAAACAATTAAGACTTTACAGTATTTTATTTATTTTCTTGTAATACTTGGATTTGTTGAAATTGTTATGAAGGAATCACCATTTGCATATCTTGAAACCATAAAGCATATATATACAGGAAGATATATAAGGGGTGGCCATTACAGAATAATGAGCAGTTGCATCCATTCAATTGGTTATGGACTTCTTCTTGTGAGCGCCATGCCTTTGGCGGGATACGATGTTGAAAGCAAAACATTTAATATATTTAGAAGACCATTACTGCTTCTTGGGATAATAGTAAATATTTTTTCAACAGGATCAAGATCAAGCTTGGGAATAATGTTTGCTGAAGTATTCCTTATGTTTATTTTGTCAGATAGAAAATACCAGAGAATGAATCTCCTTATTGTGATAACTTCTCTGACAATTTTCTTTATTGCTGTATTTGGTTTGCAGAAGACCTCCTTTGGTCAATATATTCTTCTGCAGATTACCAGCGTTATAGATTCAATATTCCATACACAGCTTGCTGCAAAATATGGAGCAGACTCAACACAATTACATCAGAGTGCTGCATATAGAGATTTGTTAAAACAGATTTTTCATGTGGATTGGCTTAATCCTATTTTGGGCATAGGTAGGAAAAGAGCGTTTAAAAGTAATGTTAATGGATTAGTTGTTGAATCAATAGACAATTTCTATATTGCTGAATATATCAGATATGCATATCCCGGTATGTTTGCATATATATTTTTTCTTGGATATATGGGAGTCAGGATGATAAAGGACTTTATCAAGACTCGTTCTGCATTACTCAGAGTTTTGATTATTGGAGCTATATGCTATTGCATACATCTGTACATTGCTGATTCACTGCAGACTTTGAAGTATCTCTATGTCTTATTTGCACTATATATTTGCTGTGAAAAGGTAGAGTATGTCCCGGAAGCCCCCAGTAAATACTTTAGAAAGAGAGTATTTGGATATGCCAGGAAATGACAATAAGCTTTTGAATCGAATAAAGGACAGAATGCTTCTTGGAACTATCTATGATCAGATGATTCTTAGGCTTAAGTATACAGACGAAAAAACTAATTTTTTATACAGCGTTATGGCAGGGCAAAAGCACAGGATGATACTGTATAAAAGATTTAAAAAAAGATATCTGAAGGTATGCACTAAGGACAGACCCTGGGAAAAGCTGCCAAAGGAAAACAATTCCGGCACGGTATGGATTATGTGGCTCCAGGGAATTGATAAGGCTCCTGACATCGTAAAGAGATGTATCGAGAGTCAGAAAGCATTTATGCCGGATAAAAAGTTTGTTTTTCTGGATGAGACTAATATCGGGGATTATGTAAAGCTTCCGGATTATATAGTTGAAAAATGGAAAAAAGGAATCATTGGGAATGCACTTTACAGCGATCTCGTAAGAAATGAACTTCTCATAAAGTATGGTGGTTATTGGATAGATTCAACTGTCTTTTTTACAGATGATGCATTAATAAGTGATATCGATAAGCTGCCATTATTTATGTTTAGCTATTACTACTTTGGATTTAATCCTGAGATCATGGAGCTTAACAACTGGTTTATTCACAGCTGTACAAATAACAATATGCTTTGCCTTCTTCAGAAGCTGCTGTTTGCATATTGGAAGGATTATGACCATGCTGCTAACTACTATATTTATCAGATATTTTTGACCATAGTGAATGAGTATTATGAAAAAGAGTATGCGGATATGCCGATAATTAGCCAGGCACAGTCCCATGTACTTGCAACTTATATATATGATGATTTTGATCCTGTGAAATATGAAGTTCTAAAAAAGACCACAGGTGTACATAAACTTAGTACAAGATTTGACGCAGACAAGATTAGTAAGAAAGGAACATTCTATGATGTTGTCATCAATCAGGCAAACAACTGATGTAAATGAAATAAAGAACATTGTTCCTGAAGCAGGCAATGAAATTCCAAAGATAATCCACTATTGCTGGTTTGGAGGAAAGCCACTTCCGGAAGACCTGCAGAAGTGTCTTGATTCCTGGGAAAAGCTTCATGGCTATACCATCATGCGATGGGATGAGAGTAATTGCAGCTTCGATGAGAATGACTTTGTAAGAAATACTTATCGTGACAGACAGCTTGGATTTATTGGAGATTATTACAGGCTTAAGGCAGTTTATGAATATGGTGGGATTTACCTTGATACAGATGTAAAGGTAAACAGAAGCTTTGATGGGCTTCTTCATCACAAGGCGTTCCTGAATTTTATTTTTGACTGTTCCGTTGGGTCGGCAATCATAGGAAGTAAGAAGGGAAATCCTTTAATAAAAGGACTCCTTGATATGTATGATAAGACTGTCATAGTTAAGGGCGCTGACAAACGTAAGGGCAAAGTATTTGAATTTAAAGATGATAAGCTTTTTGTCCATGGATATGCAACAAGTAATTATTATTACACATACTATATTCTGAAGCATTATCCGGATTTTGTACTGAACAATAAATATCAGGATCTCGGAGATTTTGTAATTTATCCTAAGGAGTTTTTTGAAATAGGATCGCTTCTTGGAAAGCATTATGCAGTACACCTTTGTGCCGGGGAATGGAGAATAAAAACCGATGATTCTAAGAGTATAAAAAACAGGGTAAAGAAGGCTTTGAAAAAGAATCAGAAGGTTTTTGATCTTGTTCAGATTATAGTACGTAAGCGCAGATATGACAGATTAAAGAAAGATATTCCGTTTTATGAATATTCGTTAGCACAGAAAAAGGGGAGTGCTTTACCGGAGTTATAACATATGAATGGGATTGATATTAGACAGTTTTGGTTACTGTTTCTTGAACAGATAAGAGGGATATATTTTAGTGACCTGATGATAATACTGATAGCAGCGGTTTTAGTCTGCTTTGGCCCAGGGTATATCCTACATATTAAAAAAGGAACACCTGTATTAAAGATAGTACATGTTTTTTTTATTGTGCTATACGCCGGAGTTATTCTTCTTATTACTATGTTGAGAAGAGAACCGGGTTCTGCACCGGGAAGAATATATACGCATCTTAATCTTGGGTTTACCAAGACAAGAATATATTCCATGAGAGATACAATATACAGTCTGTTGAATTTTATGCTTTTTGTTCCATGGGGAATTCTTATTGGCCTTAGAAGAATTGGAGAAGGACCTGTAAGAATCATTATTATGACTACGCTCACAGGCTTTTTAACAAGCTTTTCAATTGAAGTCGTGCAGCATATTAGCAGAAGAGGAAACTTTGAAGTGACAGATTTGTTCACCAATGTTGCAGGGAGCTTTTTTGGAGCCCTTTGTGTCATTGTGTTGGCAATTATAGTTAAAAGGATGAAAAAATGAAGTTTATAAAAAAGGATAGTAATAGTGAGCAGCATAAGCTAAGTAAGAAGGATATCGCTATTGTAATATTAAGTACATTATTGTTAGTGCTTCTTTTACTGATTGTTCTTTTATCGAGAAGAAGAGATCAGATGATATCTGAGTCGCTTCAGAAAAACAGTTCTATGGTTACAGATGATACCATAGCAAGTATAAACAGCACAACAATGGATAATCTTGAGATAACAGAGATAAATTCTGATAAGTGGATAGAAATCCACAATAACAGTTCAAAGACAATCGACATTTCAGGCTTAGAGTTTGGAATATCCGGCAAGCAGGGAACAATAGTTGAAGACAAGACAGTCATTAAAAAGGACGGGTATTATGTTGTGGAATTAGATGCTAATCCCGGAGCATCCAATGAAAATGTACTTACAATCACCGATGCTGATGGAGAAGTTGTTAAGACTTTTCTTGTTCCGAAGCTCGAAGATGAAAAGAGCTATGGGCTTGTGGATGCTGAGAATAATATCTGGGGATACATGAAGCCTACTAAGGGCAAGCAGAATAAAACAAAAGATATTCAGTATGTTGATTACAATGGAATTGCTATGTCAGCTCCCGGTGGTTTTTATGACAGTGGATTTGGACTTGAGCTTCAGTGTGATGAAGGCGAGAAAATCTATTACACCACGGATGGAAGTAAACCGACAACTGAATCAACAGAGTACGAGAGTCCTATAAGTATTGTAAACAAGTCAGGCTCAAAGTATGTATATGCAAGAGAGGCAATTTATAACAGATTTAGTTCCGGTTATATGCCGGGAACAGTTGACGCAGGAATGATAATCCGTGCGATAAAGGTGAATGCATCTGGTTCTGTTACTGGAGAGATTAGCCAGGCATATTATGTTGGCCTTACAAAAGACAGTGATTATATAGACCTGCCCGTTATTTCCATAACCACTGATCCGGAGAATCTTTTTGACTACGCTAACGGTATTTATACTGCAGGAAAAACGCGTGAGGATGCACTTATTCAGGGGCTGAATGGTGACTACTATGCGAATTATTATAATGCATGGAAAAAAGCGTCGAAGATTGAATACTATGAGCCTACCAAGGATAAGTCATTTGAGATAATGGCAGATATTAATATCGATGCTGATGTTCATGTTGCTGCCAGACAAAAAAGCTTTACCATCACCATAGACAATGAAGATTATAAAAAATATTCAGGATCCTCAATACAGGATTTCATTTCATCTGAGGGACAGATTAGCCTGTCTACAAATCAGAAAGATAATGATATTAAAGTCCGAAATCTCATGGCTGATTCTCTCGCGGAGGAAACGGATATCGGAGTTATCAGATATCAGCCTTGTGTTTTATTTCTGGATGGAGAATATTGGGGATTATATACGTTACGTACTCATCTTGACGAAAAATACATTGGTCAGAAATATGACGTGGCAAATGAGGAGCTTATAATCCGTAACGACGGTGATAATGAAAATAATTTCAACTCATTTTATTACTTTGTGACCTACAATGATATGTCAGTGAAGGCGAACTATGACCAGGTTAAGGGATTGATGGATATAGATAATTTCATTGATTATGTATGCTTTAATGTATTTCTTGGTAATGCTTCCTTTTCACCGGCAAAAGGCACGGCCTGGAGGACGGTAAGGACTGATGGAACAGGAAAGGCAGATGGAAAATGGCGTTTTCTGTGTGGCGATCTATCAGAAACAATGTACATGTCTAACCTTCAGACTCCGACCATCAATACGTTTCTGCAGAGGGGAATGCAAGGAGATCTTTTATTCCAATCGCTTTTGATGAATGATGAGTTTTGTAAACAGCTTGAGAGCAGAATGAATAAGCTGATTAAGGAAAACTTTGATTATGAGGTATGTAATGAGAAGCTTGAATCTATTGATAATCTCATAAGAAAACCTGCAATGGCATCATATTCGAGATTTTTCGGAAATCTATCTGATAAAGAGTATTCAATGAGAATTGAAGATATTCAGGTATTTTTAGAGGAGAGACCGGAATATATTGCTGCTTATGCGAAGGAACTTGCCGAGGCTGGAGGCAATCTTGCAAAGGCAAAAGAAATAATAGCTGAGATGGAAGAGGAAAAAGCGAAAGAAGAAAAAGCGAAAGAAGAAAGAGCAAAAGAAGAAGGTAAAGTAACAGATAGCGAAGAAGATATTACTAATGAAGAAGGACTTACGGAGGAACAAGAGGCGGCTGAAGATATAACAGCTGAAACTGGGAATAACGTAACCAGAGATAATGCTGGAGAAGCAGTTGAGAAGACAGCACCTGAAGAGAAAGTTATTGAGGAAAAGATCGAGCAAGAGCCTGAGGACCAGGAACTCAAAGCAGAAGAAATCACAGACTCAGGGAATTAAGGTTATGCTTTGAAGAGTAAACAGGTATGAAGAAAAATGCAGGGGAAAAACAGATGGCTGATATTACAGTAATAAGAAAATATACAAGGGAACTTATAAAGGCGACCTTTGAAAACAGAAAACCATCGGAAATACCGGAGGGGATTACGCTACCGGAGCTTATGGAGATTGCAGTTAGGGGACAGATGCCCTACCTTTTGTATAATTCAATACTTAAGGTAACAGGAGAATGCGACGAAAATAAGGCGATCAAAGGTACACTCGTCTATAGTACGATGAAGACCTTTATGCAGGTTTTTGCCGCTAAGGAGATAACTGCTGCTTTTGAAAAAAATGGAATAAAGCACCAGGTCCTTAAAGGGACAATAATGAAGAATATTTATCCATCTCCCGAGATGAGAGAGATGAGTGATATCGATCTGGTTGTATATGACGATAGTCTTGATAATGCATCAAAAGTTATGGAATCCATGGGGTATAAAAATCATGGACTAATAAAGCATCATATGATTTTCTCCAAAGGCAAGGAGCTTGTGGTTGAAGTGCATTGGTGTCTCTTTGATGCTAATGCAGGAAAGCAGCAGCATGTCTATTTTAAGGATAATTTCAGGGCAAACCTTAAAGAGGGAACAGAGTATACCTACGAATTTGGCAAAGAAGATTTTTATGTTTATATGATTTCACATATGGCAAAGCATTTTTTTGAAACCGGATGCGGAATCAGAAACCTTGTGGATATTTATGTGTTCTGGGGAAAATATGAAGCGGAAATGGACATGGAATATCTAAAAGCAGAGCTTCAAAAATGCGGAATATATGAATTCGAGAAAAATATGAGAAGGTTGGCGTTTATCTGGATGGATGATGAGGAGTGTGAGCCTTTTTACGAGAATCTCTTTGAATATATGGTGAATAGTGGCATTTATGGTAAGACTGAAAACGGAGTTTGGGGTCAGCTTGCAAAAGAGGCACAGGGTTCTGATGATCATATAAAATTGCACTATTATTTTCCGTCTTTGGAATTCATGAAGGAAAAATATCCATGGCTTTCCAAGATGCCGTTTCTACTTCCGGTGGCATGGATCATACGTGGTATTTGCGGTGTTGCAAATAAAAGCTCAAGGGATCATAGAAGTCAGATAGAAAATGCTGATAAAGAGGAAGTAAGCAAAATGCTTGAGATTTATCACAGATTGGATCTTGGGTTTAGGAGATAGGTAGAATTACATGGAAGTTAGCAGATCTAAAAGAACTATGCAGAATATCAGCGTAGGTTTTCTAAATCAGGTAGTAAACATGGTTTTAAGCTTTATTTCAAGAACTGTGTTTATTCACACCCTGGGAAATGAATATCTTGGTTTAAATGGAATTTTTTCAGATGTCTTGACCTTATTGTCCATGGCGGATCTTGGATTTTCAACTGCGATGGCATATAGCTTCTATAAACCACTGGCTGATAAGGATGAGAATAAAATCGCAGCATTAGTTGCTTTTTATAAGAAGGTTTACAATATCATAGCGATTGCAGTGTTTGTTCTGGGACTGTGCTGCATCCCTTTTTTAAGATTGATTGTTAATACTGAAAGAGAAATACCACATCTTGAGATATACTATCTATTCTCACTTGCAGGTGTAGTGACATCATATATGTTTGTGTATAAGACTACACTGCTTACTGCGGATCAGAAGAACTATATGGTAGTCAATATCAGGATGGCAACGAATTTTGTCAAAGTAATTTTGCAGATTCTCAGCCTTGTATTATTTAGAAATTATATCCTGTTCCTTGGTATTGGTACTGCTATCGGAATAATCAATAACCTGATTGCTTCAAGGAAGGCAGAACAGGAATATCCATACATAAAGCATATTAAGGCTGACGTGAATACGGATATTGGACTAAAAAACAGGATCATAGAGAATATGAAATCTGTTTTTATTTACAAGGTATCCACTACAGTATTTAGTGCTACTGATAATATCATTATTTCTATCGTTATAAGTACTGCTGCTGTCGGATTATATTCCAATTATCTGATGCTCAGTCAGAAGCTACTTCTGATAGAGCAAATTGTTTTCTCGGCTATGACAGCAAGTATTGGTAACGTCATCGCTAAAGAGAAAAGTGAAAAAAGATATTATGTATTTCAGACGATACAGTCCATAAGCTTTATTCTCTGCGGAATAATTGTAGTGTCATACAGTCTTCTTGCTGATGATTTTATCAGAGTATGGCTGGGAGAGGATTACGTATTATCAAAGCTACTTGTCATTGCTGTTACTCTTAATACATTTTTCTCTTGTGTCCTTCAGCCGTTATGGTTATACAGAGATGCAACGGGATTATATCAGAAAACTAAGTATATAATGCTTCTCGCAACGATAGAGAATATTGTTCTTTCAGTTTTACTTGGAAAGATATTGGGAGTGGCAGGTGTTATTTTTGCTTCTGCTATAGCAAGGTTAACTACGTATTTCTGGTATGAACCCAAACTTTTATTTAAAGAGTATTTTGATAAAAGTGCAGGAAAATATTTTAAACAGATACTCTTTAACATTGCTGTGACTGCGGTAACTATTGTTGTTGGAAGACTTCTTACGGAAAGTTTTAAACCTCAGAATTGGGCTATGCTTTTTGTAAAGGCAGTAATAATAGGTTTAGCCAGCATAATCCTTTATATTGCTGTGTATTACAAGACAGAAGGCGCTCAGAATCTTATTGAAAAGGCAAAGTCATATATTCAAAAAAGACAGAATAGGCAGATGATTTAATGAATGAGATTGTTAGTGTAATTGTTCCGGTATATAAGGTTGAAAAGTATCTGAGAAAATGTGTGGATTCCATTTTGAATCAGAGCTATCGCGAGCTTGATATAATCCTGGTTAATGATGGTTCGCCTGATGATTGCGGAGCAATTTGCGATGAATATGCAGAAAAAGATTATAGAGTAAGGGTAATACACAAGAGTAATGGCGGTCTTTCAAGCGCTAGAAATGCAGCCCTTGATGTGATAAAGGGAAGCTGGGTTATCTGTGTTGACAGTGATGATTATGTTCATCATGACATGATAAAGAGATTATATGAAGCAGCAATTGATGCTTCTGCTCAGATTTCAATTTGTTCTCATTATGAGGAAAAAGGAGAAAAACTTCTAATTGCTGACAGAGTAGTGGATGAGATAAGAGTGTTTGATAAGCATACAGCGCTTAAGAAACTCATTGAAGATGATGATATCAGAAGCTATGCATGGGGAAAGCTCTATAGAGCTGAATTGTTTGATGGTGTCAGATATCCTGATGGCAGGAATTATGAAGACGTAGCTACAACCTATTATCTTTTTGATAAAGCTGAAAAAATAGTTAAGATTCCTGATTATCTTTATTATTATCTTCAAAGAACCGATGGGATTTCATTTAACAAATCTACTGCTTCATGGCATAAGGGATGTCATGCTACATGCCTTGGGCAGGAGGAAAGAACTGAGTATTTCCGCTTGAAGGGATATTCTGATCTTTATGAGTTTTCCATGGCAAAACTGCTTCCTTATTTGTTTTCTGACATAAGAAGTGGATATAAAGCATCAGCGCTTAGTGATGTACAGGATACAAAAAAATATTTGAAGGAACATGAAAACGAGTTTTTGTCTAATCAAAAGGTATTGCAAAAGGATAAAAGCCTTATTTCAGTATATTTGAAAGATGAGCGTTTTTATAAGCTCTATGTAAACAGTAAGAATGTTTTCAAAAAAGGGATGCGCGGAATTCGCGTGGCTAAAGCAAGAATAAGGCAGAAAAAACAAGGCTTTGATTTTATGTTGGACAATGGGAAGAAGCGCCGTATAGTTTGCTTCGAACTTCCCTGCTTTGATAATCTGGGGGATCATGCAATCGCATTTGTGACAGCATATTTGCTCAGAACCATGTGTGAAGGCGATTCTGATTTTCAGCCATTTATAGTTGATGGTTGGGACACTAACAGAGCAATACTGGCCTTAAAGAAATGCATACAGCCTGATGATGTGATCATATGCCAGGGTGGCGGCAACTTTGGGAACCTGTATGAGTTTGCAGAGGTATTCAGAAGGAAGGTATTAAGAACCTTCAAGGATAACCGCATAATAATCATGCCTCAGACCGTATATTACTCCGATGACAGTGATGGTCGAAAGGAACTTCAAGCTGACAAAAAGGCGATCAAGGATTGCAGAAATATAACAATTCTTGCCAGAGACGCCAGATCGTATGAACTGATGAAGAAGTACTTCGACTGCACCATTTTGCAGCTCCATGATGTGGTTTCAATGTACGATGCGTCATATTTGTCTGCAGAAAAGCGTGAAGGCATAGTTGTATGCTTAAGGTCTGATAAAGAGAGTGCTCTTAGTTCACAGGATAAACTCCAAATAATGGAGGATTGTGAAAAGTATTCGGAGAAGGTATTTGTAACGGATACATGTATTCATTATTCCATAGAGCCAAAGGAAAGGAAGAATGCTATTGAAAAGAAACTTTCTGTTTTTGGAAATGCAAGGCTTGTGGTTACTGACAGACTTCACGGAATGATTTTTGCACTGATAACAAAAACTCCCTGTATTGTAATGGGCAATAATCACCATAAGGTATATGCAACATATAAGACATTTTGTGAATGCGAATACATACGATATATAAATGATGTTAAAGAACTAAATAATCTTATTTCTCTCATGCTAAATTCGAATATCACAAAGGATAAGTTAGATATGTCGGATGATATTGTAGTTCTTACAGAATCAATACTTTCAAAGAAATAATGAGAACGGGATTGGTGTTTAGGTTTTGATGGGTGACAGAATGTATTTTTATCAATTATATGGAATGGTGGTTAAATCAAATATTGAGTTTCCGCAACTTTTAGCAATTGAAGAGAGTACTTCAGTGGACAATGACTGCGATTTAACCATAGAACTAAGGGATAGCAATTCTTTATCAGAAGAATACGCAGATATCATTAAAAAGGGTGGAAAAGATAAAATTACGGATAACTCAGTCTGGTTCAGAAATCAGGTTGGTGATTTTTTGATTGAAACTGTTGATAATCGTTCCAGAATGCTATGCGAGAAATTTGAGGATGTTCCGGATAGTGTCATACGATCCTTTTTCCTTGGGAATTGCATTGCTGTCGCCATGACACAGAGAAATAAGATCGTTCTTCATGGAAGCAGTATTTTAATCGGAGATAGTACTGTTCTTGTATGCGGGAATAGTGGTAGTGGGAAATCCACCACATCAATGGCGCTTATTGACAGTGGAGCAAGACTAATGGCAGATGATATCTCTGTGATAGATATCGAATTTGAAGATGGCATGGCATATGCTTATCCTGCTTTTCCTGAACAGAAAGTATGCAGAGATGCAGCTGTAAACAGAGGCCTGGATCTTAATGAACTCACATATATTGATGAGGACCGGGACAAATTTTCCTATCTGAGGTCAGATATATTTGTATGTGAGAAGAGAAAAGTTGATACTCTCATTATTATCAATAGCATTTTGCAAGGTGCTGCTGATGATGAGTTTGAAAATGGTATAAGAATTAAGGAAATCTCCGGAGCTGATAAGGTGAATGCAATAACAGATATGTTCTTTTTAAAGTGGTTATATGGCAAAGGATTTGAACTTAGGCCAAATGAGATGCTAAAGTGTTTTTCTCTTGCCAATCAGATAAGAGTTTTTGAGGTAACAAGGGAAAATGGATTAGATACAAGAAAAGAGATTATTGATAGGATTTTTGAACGAATTATTTATTGAGGTGTAATTATGTCAGGCATCTGGGGATATATAAAGCTAAATAGTAATGATGAAGCTTTGGCTTCGAGAATCAGCGAAGTCAAAGGTCAAATGATGGAACCATATAATGAGTGTGCTATTGACAGATTCGAGGAAAAAGAATTTGATAATGGTTTCTTTGCTTGCGGAATCCAATATTTTAACGTTCGCTCAAGAAATGAAGTACTCCCTTTTTATGATGAAAAGGAGGGAACTGTATTTACAGCTGATGTTGTTCTAAATGGCAGACAAAAGCTTGTTGACGAGCTTCAAAAATCAGGCTTTTCTGAAGTATCAATGGAAACACCCGATGGTGAGCTGGCTTTCAAGTCGTGGAAAAAGTGGGGCTTAGATTTTACCAGTCATCTATTGGGACTTTTTGCTATTGCTATATATGAAAAGAAAAATAATGAGTTTTATCTTTTCACGGATCACACCGGATGCAGATGCGTAGATTACAGTATTTGCGGTGATGAGCTTTATTTCTCAACGCTTTCAAGACCCATTTTTAATGCAATGCCTGCTGAGTATAAAGGCTATGATGAACAGTTTATAACAGGATGTGAAGCTTCATTCTCTGCATATATGTATGCATTTCCAGACAGAACTCCATTTAATAATATCTTTCATACAGTCAGGGGATGCTATATAAAGGCAGTACCGGTTGGTAGTAAATGGTCATATAGTTCAAAAACATATTTTGATCCCAGTTGTGATTTTAAGACGTCAAAATCATGGCCAAAGGATCCTTATGATCCTATATACAGAGAGACCTTCAGAAATGTCTTTTTTGAGTGTGTAAGAGATGCTATCGATACTGACGGAGGGATTGCTGCAACTATAAGCAGTGGACTTGATTCGTCATCTGTTGCAACGGTTGCTGCAAAGCTTATGCAGGGTGAAAATAAAACTCTTTATGGATACACCTCTGTTCCGCTTAAAGAATATGAATACAAAAATCCGGGCTTCGATATGCCAGATGGGAGAGTAAATGCCTGGTGAGAGCACTGACTGCGCAGAAGCTTCTTTTGGAGAAGGGGATTGAGTCAACTCTTTACCTTGGATGTAAAGAGGACGAGACAGGTAAGATGGTAGCTCATGCGTGGATCAGATGTGGTAAGGCTTATGTTACCGGGGGGAATGGCGCAGCCGATGGCTATGCAATTGTAGAAAAGTTTAGGGCAAGGATTAAATAATGAGTAAGGTTGAAAAGATAAAGCACTATTGGAAAAAAAGAGATGATGCAAGAGAATATCTCAAGTGGATACTTGGTTACACAAAGCCGTATATTCCGCAGCTTTCACTGCTGATGGGATTTGACATTTTAGCGACGCTTTTAACAGTCGGCATGGCTCTGATCGGCAAACAGATGATTGATAAAGCTACAGGTGGCAATATTTCGGAACTATGGACGATTATTGCACTATATGTTCTGGTGATATTTTCTTCGCAGGCACTAAGCATAATAAGCAATCTGATTTCTGTCGTTGTATACGAGAAGTTTGGGTTTGGAATCAGAAAGCATGTTTATAGAAGGATTCTGGATACAACCTGGCTTGATATAGCTAAATATCATACCGGTGATCTAATGACCAGACTTACAAGTGATGTAGGTGCGGTTTCGGATGGTATCGCTCATACGATACCTACTGTGCTAAGACTTATTGTAGAACTTCTGGTAACCTTCTTTACACTTGCTTACTATGATTTTAGACTTGCACTTTTTGCACTGATGGTTGCACCTATCGCGATGATCGCAAGTATATGGCTTGGAAGAAAACTAAAGTATCTCACTGTTAAGGTTCAACAGACAGAATCAAAATATCGTTCTTTCATGCAGGAGAGTCTTGCGAATATCCTTATTGAAAAGTCATTCTGCTTGGAGGATTATTCTGAAGACAGATTAACTAAGCTTAGGGACGAGAGGATATACTGGGTATTTAAGAAGAACAGAACCAACATGTATGCATCTGCTGCTATGGGACTGTCTTTTCAGCTGGGATATGTTGTGGCGTTCTCATGGGGAGCTATATGTATTGCTAATAAAGTGATCACTTATGGTACCATGACAGTTTTCCTGCAGCTTGTTAACAGAATACAGGCACCTATCATAAACCTTGCCCAGATGGTTCCGAAACTGATATCTATGCTTGCTTCTGCAGGCCGTATAATTGAAATTCAGGAACTTCCCAAGGAGGAATATACGGATAATAGAATAACTCCCGAGAATATCGGAGTTAAGGTCACGAATGTATCTTTTGGATACACGGATGAGCTTGTTTTAGATAATGCCAGCATAGAGTTTAAACCGGGTGAGTTTACTGCCATAGTCGGTAAATCAGGAATCGGTAAGACGACACTTGTGCGTCTCATAATGGCGTTTACCAAGAATATGCAGGGTAAGATTACATTTTATAATCAGAATGGTGAAAGCATGGATGCAAGCCCTGATGCCAGAGATTTCATAGCCTATGTTCCGCAGGGCAACACTCTTTTCAGTGGAACAATAAGAGAGAATATCCTTATGGGAAAGAAGGATGCCACGGAAGAAGAGCTTATGGAAGCTGTGAGAAGTTCAGCAGCCGAGGACTTTATCAAGGAGTTACCTAATGGTATAGATACAGTCATAGGAGAAAAGGGTGTAGGTATTTCGGAGGGACAGGCACAGCGTATTGCCATTGCCCGTGCGCTTATAAGGAAAGCACCATTTCTTATTCTTGATGAAGCTACATCATCTCTTGATGAGAGTACTGAGCTTAGAGTTCTTGAGGGCGTAAGAAAATGGAGTCCTGCGCCGACGTGTCTTCTTATTACTCATAGAAGATCGGTGCTTCAATACTGCGACAGAGAGATTCAGATTGTAGATAAAAAAATGAGGGAAGCTATATGACTAAAATACTGATGATCGATGATGATACTGAGGTTCTGGATATTAATAAGAAATATTTTGAGGAGAAGGGGTGCTATGTTGAGGTTGCAGACAGAGCGCAGAAAGGTCTTGAGCTTGCGAAGGTCTTTAAGCCTGATTGTATTCTTCTGGATGTAATGCTACCTGATATGGATGGATTTTCCGTTTGCACAAAGATCAGAGAAAAATCTACTGCTCCGGTTTTGTTTCTGTCGGGAAAGGTTTCAGAGGATGATAAAATTGAGGGCTTCGAAGCAGGAGCGGACGACTACATAGAAAAGCCCTACAGCCTTAGAGAGGTTTATGTTCGTATACAGGCTCATATAAGGAGAAGTTCAAATAAAAATGTTCAGGATCAGGGTACTATGTTTATAGATATGAACCCATTTTTTATTAACCTTGAACTCCATAAGCTTTTTTATAATGATCAGGAAATATTTATATCCAATAAAGAATATGACCTTATGTTATTCCTTGCACAGAATGCGGGAAAGGAAATATCATTTGAGGAAATCGGAAAGAAGCTTTGGGGAAATTACGTGGAAAGTGACCGCAGAAATGTTATGGTCAATGTATCCAGATTAAGAAAGAAGATTGAGAAGCAGACAGGTGTTGATAGCCTGATAGAGACCATATGGTCCAAGGGTTATAAGCTTGTAATACCAAAGTAAAACTTTTTGTTCATTAATGGACATTGGTGGAAAGATGATAAGCAAACGAAAATTTGAGCAGCCTGATGTCAATTCAGACACAATAGCTCAGTTATCAAGACAGTTGATAGAAGCAAATACAAAGCTTAAGAGAACAGAGAATGAACGTACAGCTATGCTGGAAAACATATCTCATGATCTAAGAGCCCCGCTTACAGCTATACGTAGTACTATTGATTATATAAAACTGAAGAGAGATGATCCTGAGTGTGGCAGCACCGGAGAGGAAATGAATTCTTTGGTAAAGCTGCTTGATGCACGGACAAAGACTCTTGAAGTTATGATTCAGGATTTATACTACATGACCTGTATAGATAGTGGGCGTGAAGAATTCAATTTGGAAGATATTCCACTGGCACAGTTTCTTGAAGAGTATTTCTTCGCTTTGGAAATTGATGATAAGTATAAGGACTATGATTTTGTTCTGGATGTACCCGATGATTTGGATGTAGTGGTTCATATTGATATATCAAAATTTGAGAGAGTATTGGACAATCTGTTTACTAATGCAAGAAAGTATTCAGATAAAGGGTCAAAAATAACATTGGGAGCTGGTCAGAATAGCGATGGAGCTTTTTTCTATGTTGAGGATACCGGATATGGGATACCAAAAGAGTCTATCCCATATATTTTTGACAGGACATATAAAGTGTCTAATGCCAGAACACCAAAAGATGATTCCAGTAGTGGCCTTGGGCTTGCAATTACAAAGCGCATTGTTGAATTCCATGGCGGAAAAATTACATGTGAAAGTACACTTGGGAAGGGCAGTAGATTTACCGTTTTTCTTTAAATAATTACGATTTGGATAGATAAGATGAGTAAAAAAGTTAGCATTATTGTCCCTGTATATAATGGGGAAAAATATATAGACAGATGCGCAAAAAATCTTCTTGCGCAGACTTATGAAAATCTTGAATTTATTATCGTTGATGATGGAAGCACAGATAAAACACCTGAAAAATGTGATTATTATGCTTCCAGGGATCCAAGATTTGTTGTTGTTCATAAAGCGAACGGAGGCCTTAGCTCCGCCAGGAATGCCGGTACGGATAAAGCCACAGGAGATTATGTTCTTTACTACGACGTAGATGATGATATTACTGAGTCACTGGTAGAAGATAACATCAAGCTTGCTGAGAGTAATGATGCTGATGTGGTTATGTTTTGCTTCTGGTATTTCAATGTTGATACCGGTGAGAAAAAAGACAATCTGGTAGGCAAGGATTTCATCGGTGATAAAAAGCAGTTCTTTGACAGCTTTCTTAATACGACAATTGACCATGAGGTGTTTAATGCACCTTGGAATAAAATGTACAAGAGGAGCTTTCTTATAGATAACAGCCTGCGATTTTTGCCGGAGTTTCCTATCTATGAGGACATAATATTTGCATCAAAAATGCTTCAGTATGCAGAAAAGATAGTTGTGAATAACAACATGTACTACTCATATTATGTTAGGAGCTCAGGAAGTCTTATAACAAAGTATATGGATGGCTATTTTGCCTCTGTTACAAGGTTTTACAAGAATGCTATGGATTACTGCAGAATGTTTGCTGACAATGATGCTCAGATTCTTAAGTTCAGCAATTTATATGTGACGCTTGTAAACACAAACCTAAAGCAGATAAGTTTGCGGAAGGAATTATCGTTCGAAGAGAAAAAGAGAACCATAAGAGCGATATGTGATGAGGATATATTCAGGAGTGCTGTTCGCATATCCAGGCTTGAAAGAATAAGAAAGGTAATAATCAGGCAGCTTGTACTCACAAGGAATGCTGCAGCAATAATACGGATGTACACGTTTTTGGAGCACATCAATAGATAAGGTTTAAAAGACACATATAACTGATGAATGAGGGGAAGTCAGTATATGAAAGCAAGACAGATTTTATTTAAGACTGCAAGGATCATAGGCAGGTTATTTTATAGAAAACACGTGTGGCTTATAAGTGACAGGGAAGGATCTGCCGGGGATAATGGCGAGGCTTTTTTTAAATACCTGCAGTCTAAGGCTGTCAATGCTGTATTTGCTATAAGAAAAGACAGTGAGGATTATGATCGAATCAGCAAAATAGGAAATGTTGTCGACATGCGTTCACTGAAATATAAGCTGCTTCTCTGTATTAGCGATTGTCATTGCAGTTCACAGCTTTTTCATATGGAGAATCATATTGAAACTCCACAGATATTTTTACAGCACGGAGTTGCATACAGTGATATTTCGAAGATGATTAAGCCTGTAAATCATAAGAATTTTTATATAATCACTGTCTCTGATATGGAACGTGAACAGCTGATAAGAGGTGGTGTTAGCGAGGATCATGTCTGGCTCACAGGACTCCCAAGATTTGATTATCTAAAGTGTAAAGATGGAAACAAAGTCATAGCAGTATTTTCATGGAGAGCGTCATTATCAGGATTGAATGAAGATGTGCTAAAAGAATCTCGTTATTATAAAATGCTTGATAGGATTATCAAAGATGAAGAATTAAGGGAAGAAATATCGAGGAGAGGATATAAACTATATTTTAAGCTTCATCCTGAAGTGTTGAGGCATAAGCACTTCTTTTCTGAGGTAGATGAGAATTACTTCTATACAGATACATATAACAAACTTTTTGAAGAAGTTTCTTTGATGGTAACAGATTATTCATCCGCAATAAGCGACTGCGTATACATGTATAAACCTATTATATATTTTCAATTTGATCAGAATCAGTTTTATGAGGGGAATCCTTTCGTGTCTTTAGGATTATTTGACTATGAGAATCATGGATTTGGGCCTGTGATTACTGATTATGATGACCTAAAATCAGCCATTTTGGGGCTTATTGATGAAGGCTGTCGTATGGAGGAAAAATATAGAGAACATGTTGATGAATATTTTAAGTATATAGATAAAGATAATTGTGAAAGAGTATTTGATAAAATACGTACGCTGTTAAATAAATACTAACTAAAGCTTCTCATACCGAAAAAGAGGTTCGCACATTTATGGTGTGGGAAGATTTAGAATAAATATTTTGGATTGAGGATGAAAATGAATAGTAATGAAAATGCAGATATATATGTTTCAGTTATAATACCAAGCTATAATTCTGCGGCTTTTGTAGAGACAGGAATACAATCTGTATTGGCTCAATCAGCAAATTGCATTGAAATAATACTTGTCGATGATGGTTCTAATGATAATACAGAAAAAATATGTGCTAAATATATTGGAGAAAAGTTCCAATATATAAAGATAGAGAATGGTGGAACTGGCCATGCAAGAAATGTAGGAATAAGTAAAGCTAGAGGTAAATGGATAGCTTTTCTTGATAGTGATGATCTTTATCTTCATGATGTGATTGATGATAACTATGTTTCAAAGCTGCATAAATATGAACGCGATGGTATTGATATTATTTGGACTCCGAGGCTCATTACTAATTTTGATTTGACTTTATCAGTTTATAGGGAAAATGCAGTTAGGGATGTTAAACATCATATGAGTCCACTTGAGTTTTGGTCATGTTTGTATAGAAAGAAGTTTTTGGATGAGCATGGAATTAGATTCTATGAGTATCAAAGACAGGATATTGAGTCTGCTTTTAGATATCTCACAGCATCAAATACGCAAAATATAGCAGTTGATAACAATATGGCGTTTTATTTGATGAGGAATAATCCTAAAAGTAATACACATACCTGGAATATTCATGTTTTGAGTAATATAAAAATGCTTGTTTTTTGGGATCTATACGAGACAACTAAGTATGACGAAGATAAAGACTATTTGATGAAAACTATAGTGCGTCAATATGTAGCGTCTTGCATTCTGGATAGGAATATGGAAGATGCTGAATCTAAAAAGCTTATAAATGAAAATAGAATCTTATTTAAACAGATTTGTAGAAAATGTAATAATTATCCATATATGACGTATAAAGTTATGATTGAAATTGCTATTCAGTTTTATAAAAAAATTAAAAAAATTGGCAGAAAAAGAAATCCAAATGATAACAAATTGAAATACATTTCAAATACTATTACGTATGAAGATATTAAGGATAGATTATATAATATTACTATAGAGGTTTTAGGAGAGTAGCAAGTTTTGGAGAGTGAAATAATAAGCATTATTGTTCCGGTATATAATGTGGAACAATATATCGATGAATGCGTTTCCAGTGTTGTTGATCAATCATACCAAAATTTAGAAATAATACTTATTGATGATGGATCAACTGATAAGAGTGGTGATATATGTGATATTTGGGCTGGTAAAGATTCTCGTATTAGGGTGTTACATAAAGAGAATGAAGGAGTATCTGTTTCGCGAAACGTTGGAATAGATATTTCAATGGGGGAATATATAATATTTGTAGATTCAGATGATGTAATACATCCTTGTTTAGCAGAATGTTTATATAATTCGATAAAGAATCATAAGACGAGTATTTCAAAATGTAGACTGTTTGCTTTTTATGATAAAATTGATAAAAAAAATTATAGGATACAGCAAATTAGTGAAAATACTCTTAGTAATGAAGAGTATGCTTATATGTTTTTATCAGATTTTATGGCACCTTATATATATGTTCATGGAACAATTTTTGATAGAAGCATAATCGGGAATACTAGATTTTTGCCAGGAAAGTATAATGAAGATTCTTTGTTTATTAGTGATCTTATGAAGAAGGGAATGAATGCATGTTATGTAGATGAAGAACTATATTATTATAGACAAAGATCTAATAGCATAATGGCAGCTAGAGAAGGAAAATTCTATTTTGATTGGATAGACTCCCTTATTTATCAATATGACTCTCTTAAAGACTCATTTGGAGAGGTATATCGTTCTAAGTTGTTATGTAAGGAACTCAATAGAATGAGTCGTATAATTTCGGAAGTTTACTTTTTTACTGATAAAGGCATGGCTAGGCAATTATATAGGAAGTGGATATGTATTTATGATGAAAACCGTTGCTATATAGTTGATAATAAAGAAAAGAATAAAACAATGCTTTATAGATACTTACCTTCTTTCTATTATCTTCTTATCAGGAAAAAGATTGTTAAAATTAGAGAAGGTTATAAGCAAAGAGAGTATGATGAAAAGAATACAAAAAATCCTTGAAATATTATTAAAAGATAGAATAATTCTAAATATATTGAATTTTAAGGCGATTCCAAAACGAGTTAATTTACATTGGGCTCCCATATGTGAAAGAAAATTTGGCTCATTAGTATTTAAAAGTGACAGTGCAAAGCAAAATCTTGGTGATTGGCTTGCACTTCCAATTTTTGAGTATATGACAGACAGATTTGGGATTGATCCCCAAAGAAAAATAGCATCTACAAAGCATTTATATACAATAGGGTCTTTGATTCTTTTAGGATATCAAGATGCAACCATATGGGGAAGTGGAATTTTATTTGGAGAACCAGAAGGGGTTATTTGGAAACGTAGTAAAACTCGTAAGCTGGATGTAAGATGCGTGAGAGGTCCAAAGACTTTGTCTAGGCTTAGGGAGAATGGCTATGATGTTTCAAGATGCCTTTTAGGAGATCCAGGTGTTTTGATGCCACTTATCTATACTCCTACGGAGTATAAGGAGAAAAGAGATTATTCCGTAATTCTTCATATGAGCAAAAAGGATGAGTCTATAGCCAATCAGATTGACATACTTACAGATGATTGGAAGAGAACTATTGATGAAATATATAACAGTAAGCTTATAATTAGTAGTTCACTTCATGGTTGTATAATTGCAGAGGCTTACGGTGTTCCGGCTATACTATTGGATAAATTGGAAGGCAGGGACAGATTTAAATATAACGATTATTATTATAGCACCGGGAGATATGATTATCCTGTATGTAAATCCGTTGAAGAGGGATTAGCTATGCCTGTTCCTTCTGTTCCGGATCTGTCAAAGCTGCAGGAAAATCTACTGAGTAGTTTTCCTGTTGACTTATGGAACTGAAAAATGAAATTAGTAAAGGTTAATCAGAATACTTAGAGTTCCGTTTTCAACAGCCTCTTTATATTCCTTCTTTGAGGTCTTTGAATAGGAATTGTTTATGCCAATCCTTGCATAAACAGTTCCTTCGGGAATTTCAGCAACCTTTTCAGTGAAACCATAGTTTTCATTAATTTTACCTGTAATGTTATTGTGGGAATCAAAGAAATACAGATAATGGATTCTTTGATCAGACATATTGTCTCTTGCAACAAGCCCGACATAGATAGATGTCTTTCCGGCGGGAATGGCATATCCGCCATTTCCATCGGCATTGACCAAAAGGGTTCCCCAATGCTTGTCTTCCTTTAATGCACCGGTTTTTTGGTCGATTGTCATATAAAGATAGCCGTCAAAATCAGATAACTGAGCAGAGGCATCAGATGTATATTCAGAAGGATTCATTATGGCGGAGATCATCTCGCTGTTAACAGTGAGATTCTTTCTGTCGATGATGGCATAATTGCTGCCGTTATCCCAGTAAATGCATTTTAAACCGAATTTATTAGCGCGCGCTATATAGTTGGAGGCATGAACCAATCTATATTGGGCAGGAGAGAACTTGGAAGTTGTTCCCCATTCTCCAATTATGATTGGCACACCGAGGTTTTTCGAAAAATTGGCCATATTTGAAAATGTATTGTCCATTGTCTGATCAAAGGTCTGTGAGTAATTATGGACAGTTACAATGATTTTCCCTGGAACAGTGTCTGAGGGAAGCACAAAGGCTTTCTGAAATTTTTCTCCGGGATTATCAAGAAGAGTAGGGACCATAAGCAGGCGCTCATCGTTATTACCGCCGGATGCGCGTACTGTGTTCACAAAAATCTGATTCAGTTCATTCATCTGGGAGGCGGCCTTTTTGCCAAAACTCCAGGATTTATCAAGGTTGTCAATTTCATTGTAAGACTCAAAGATCAGATGCTCATCATAGGATGAGAAGTAAGCAGAAATTTCGCTCCATAGAGAAGTGGCATCAGCCTTTACTTGATCGAAGTCCTTATCAGAGACACCGGCGTGGAGAACTTCGCCGTCATGGTGGGTATTAATGATTACATAGAAATCATCGTTTATGCAATAATCAACTACTTCGCATACCCTGGCAAGCCATTCACTACTAATGTGAATTGTATCGTTTTCATCCCTATAGGTATGCGTATACCAGGACACCGGAACCCTGATGACATCGAATCCTTGGGCTTTGACAAGGTTAATCTGTTCCTGTGTGATTTTGGGGTTACCCCAGATGGTTTCCTGGGAGAGATTACCTCCACTTTTGGGATCTCCATAGTGGGAATCAAGGGAATTACCAAGATTCCATCCGGTTTTCATCTGTTCTACGAACGCTGTGGCAGAAATACCGGAGCTGTTATTAGCTCTTACAGCCAAAGTGTGATAATGAAACGCAAAAGACATACTAAGGATTGAAATGCATAATACGGCAAATAGTTTTTTCATTACGATCCTCCATAAATGTTTACTAATGCATTAGAGCGCGAAATATTTGTGGTATCATCGATTTTTATGAGCTAAATGATTACATTGCGGATTTCATAAATATTATAACGATATTTGCATTAGTAATACAACATGAGAGAGGCTTGCCATTTAGCAGAAATAAAATAAGAAAGACTTAATACGTTATATGAAAATTCGACAGATAATTTTTAAATCCATAAGAGCCATGGGAAGGATATTTTATGGGAAAAATATTTGGCTTATTAGTGACAGAGAAGGCATGGCAGGTGATAATGGGGAAGCCTTTTTTTAGTTCCTTCAGGATAAAGATATAAAGACAATTTTTGCTATAAAGAAAGATAGTGAAGATTATGACAGAATTAGCAGGATAGGCGAGGTAGTATATATACAATCGCTTAAGTATAAACTGCTTCTATGCGTCAGCGACTGTCACTGTAGCTCGCAACTTTTAAATATGGAGAATCACGTGGAAATGCCACAGATATTTCTACAGCATGGGGTTTCGTATAGTGATATTTCAAAGATGATAAAGCCTGTAAATCATAAGAATTTTTATATAACCACTACTTCTGATATAGAACGTGAAGATATGATAAGAGGTTTGGGGAGCGAGGATCATATAGGGGTTACAGGACTCCCAAGATTTGATTATCTAAAGAATAAAAATCAAAACAAGATAATAGTTGCATTTTCATGGAGAGCTTCATTATTGGGATTGAACGAAGAAGAACTGAAAGAGTCTTGTTATTTTGAAATGCTCGATAGGATTAGTAAAGATGATGAATTATATGAAGAGATATCAAGGAGAGGGTATAAGCTATATATCAAGTTGCATCCTGAAGTACTACGATATAAGCATTTCTTTTGTAAGACAGATGATAGTCGTTTCTATACGGATTCATATAATTGCGAGAGAGTATTTAGAAAAATATCGGAGCTTTTGTATTCGAATTGATTTATTAGCTTTATGTGTTGATTATAGATGCTGAAATATGTTTTGCTGATATAAGATGGTGATAAGCATGAATAAAAGATATATGTTATATGGGCTTACAATTGAATCTGAAGTTGAATTTAGGCAGCTGCTGAAAGCTGACGATAATAGTGAGTCTGACGCTTTGGCAGATGTTTTTATAAGACATGGGAATTGTGCAGATGAAGTAATTGAAAATCTTACAATGGCAGGAGCTCTTGAAAAAAAGTACGAAATAGGCCTTGAGTACTCATGCTTTATGAATAAAGGCGGGTACTATGTCATCAGAGATGGTAAGGAGATAATTTTTGAAGCAAAATCGGGCTATAATGATGAAACTGTTTCTGCCTGGCTCCTTGGCTTTTCCATGGCAATGCTCCTTTTGCAGAGAAAAACACTGGCTATTCATTGCAGTGCGGTTTGTGGAAGTGCTGATGATATTACAGAGGGGGCTATTCTGATATCAGGTGAACCCGGAGCGGGTAAGTCAACGCTTACAAAAAAGCTTCTTGAGGATGGATATAATATAATGGCTGACGATGTCGCTGCTGTAAGATGCGTGGATGATGTTATGGTTTATCCGGCATTTCCATATCAGAAGCTTGTGAGAAATGAAGTGGAAAAAAGAGGCCTCGATAAAGAAAAACTCATTTACATAAATGAAGATAAGGATAAATTCCTTGTGCCTGTCGGAGATGCCTTCTGTGCAAAGCCACAAAGGCTAAAGTGCATGGCTTTTATTGTTGTGGCGGATGTTCAGGAGGTGCAGCTACAAAAGCTTTCTGGTTTAAACCAGCTCATGGCGGTAAAGCAGAACCTCTTTCTTCATAGGCTATCAGGAGAGTGGGAGAATAATAAAGAAGTGCTGCAGCTATGCATGTCGGTTGCCGGAAAGTGCCCGGTATATCTGATTGCACGTCCGGCAAATGTGGATTCCGTTGAGGCTATCGCTGATATTGTAAAAAAGCTTGAGTGAATATACTAAAGTATTACGTTTTAGGCATTATCAAGAAGATTTGAAAGCACTATAGATTCTATTTCGCATAAGCTGATAATATAGATGCGGAAAATGTCTATATAACATAGTTTTTGCTTTTTCTTTGGTGTCTTTGATATGTTTTTTATCTGAGACATAAAATGCCAGCCAGCAGTTATAGATTTTATTTGCTTCGTGCCTGTTCATGTTCCAATAAACGTCGGCTGCTCTGCGGCTAATTAGATTTAGGTATTTGCAGAATAAAGCACTGCGGAAGGATTCATCATAGCGCTCTTTTAATGACTCATACTGATGCCTGTTGATTTCGGATAATTCAAGGAGATAAGCTGCATCCTTTGAAGATGTCAGACTGCACTCTCTTTGGCGATATACATATAGCGGTAAGTCGGTTTTTGCACAAGAGACTCCTATACTAAGGCATTTATTCATATAAATGGTATCTTCAAACATTTTCTTTTTAGGAAAACGTAGTGAGATTTCAAGTTTTTTATATGTCTGATTGATAACTGAATCAAGACATTCTCGGAGATATTTTTCTACATTGTAGACCGGAATAATAATGCTGATAAGTTCATTCATGAATTCAATTCCCTTGAACGTTTTACAAGGTGTTCAAGCTGCAAGCATGTAAAAATAGCCCTGTCAAGACGTTCATCATCCTCTGTTTTGTTTCGTCCATATACCCAATCTTCCAGGATTTCAAAATTCAGATATTTTTGCCAGTAGTTTCTGTCTAAATATCCAAGATACATTTTCCTTCTCTCGATGCTTTCGTTACTAACTCTATTCTTTTCGTATTCAGATGTAGAGATTTTGGGTAAGTTTCTATAACTGAAATCCTCTTTGGTTCTTAAAGTGTATAAAGAATGTGGCATCAAGTCTTTAAAAGCTTCTCTAAATATATACCTGTTTATGTACCAGTTATGGTAAAGGTATCTGGGGATCCCCAGGGCAAAATCCAATACTCTGTAATCAAGATATGGAATTAAGTATCTTGTGCCGGTGCAAGAAGAGAAGAAGGCCAAAACATCCAGCCTGTTTCTGCTTCCGCCTTCTATTACATATTCAATTGGGTCATATGCAAAAGCAAGTGGCTTAATCTTTTCGTTTTCATATTTTTTTGTAAAATCTGATTTAAGAACGTCTGAAGCAATGTGCTTGGCAAAAAATGGTGCCTTTAGCTTTTTGTTGGCAAGCATCTGATTATCATATATCAGTTTTATTGTCTTAAATATTCTATGCTTAGAGATACTGCTTCTTGAATACATAAGACGCAAATATCGATAATACTCATGAAAGTAAAATAATTCGTATGGATTAGATCTATGACTTACTCCTTCATCTCCACCATGACCGGTAAACACAAACTTCACTCCATGATCCTTCATGAAAGAAGCTGTTTCAAAAATGGATGCAGTATTTACGTAGGGAGGAAATGCATAAGTCAAAGCTGCAGGTAGTTTATCATAATCACCCTTTCCAAGGGGAAAACGTTCCGCCATCATAGGCGTGTCCAGATTGACAGCAAGGCCACCAAAATTACATGTTATTCCTGCTTTTTCACAAATGTCCTTAACAATTAGCCGCTCATCATTTTCCGCTATTGCAAGTTTATCCTCTGCGGGAGACCATGAATAATAAAGGCATTCTTTATTGCTTTTGGCTAAAATCAGGTCGATGATTCCGGAATCCAGTCCGCCGGATAATTCAGCTCCGATTTTCAAATTAGTGGCGTTTGCCCGTATATGTACCGCATCCTCTACCAGCCTTCTAAGCTCCTTTGTATAAGCCTCTTTGCTTTTCATTCTATATTTCTTTTTTCCGGGGATATAATAATGTCCCTCCTTTGCAATAATTCCTTGCTTGGTGAATTGAAAAGTTATCCATCCACCAAAGGGTACACAATTAATATGCTCGTATTCTGTCCTACATCCAATCTGAGACTTCCCCATATATAAATACGAAAAGAGCCAGTCCTCATTAACCTGAATATCGATATCATTTACAGATAATATTCCTCTTATGTCAGTTGAAAAAATCACTCTGTCCTTATCAGAGTAGTAAAAAAGAGGTCGTACTCCTAAATGATCCCTGAAAAGAGTTAATTCTTTCTTGGAGTTATTCCACAATGCGCCTGAAAAATCGCCATTTATATGAGCTAGTGCTTCCAATCCTTTTTTACATATCTGATCAGATAAAAAGTATTCATCAGACAGGCCTGTCTCTGTATCGGAATATATCAATGCATCAAATACGCCTACTCTCCCTGCAGATGTAATAATTCTTTTATTATCGATGCATTTTTTTAGTGCTTCCGGCTTTATGCCTAAAAAAGCATTCTCATCATAATATTCCTGTGTATTACAGTCACCATAGCTATTATTCCATAGTGAAAGTCCTTTATATACGTTTTTATCAATGGTGTTTTGAGAAACACAGCCATATATACCACTCATTGTTTTCCATCCGTTTTTTATTTTTTACTATAACATAAAAAAATAGAGCTCATCAATTTGACGAGCTCTAATAAGATAACACATTATGATAAATTATCTATATTTGTAACGTTATCTTCAGTGTTTGTTGTTTCGCCTTCACCCTTGCCTTCTTCAATAGGCTGGTTAGTACTAGAAGTTGCGTCATGTGCACCACCAAGTATAAGTACGCAAACCTCTCTGTCCCAAGGCCAAATGCCGTTTTGTGTCTGATTGAGATCTAAAGCTGAAATCTCAGGGTTGTTCCACTTCTTCATTACTGTTTCCTCCTCCTACAGATTTAATAAATTGGATATGCTTATAATATAGATTAATGAGCGACCGGTCAATGAATCTTACATTATTGTAACAAGTGGGTAAATCCTATACTCAATGTTTTAAACATTCTAAAGCTCAGCGCAGCAAGTCCCGTCTTTAGGATTTAGCACTATTACTTTTTGGGACCATCTATATATCACTTACTACTGTAGTCAGCATATCTGCTGGCTATTTTTATTTTTCA
>NZ_AUIX01000048.1 GCF_000423925.1 Butyrivibrio sp. VCD2006 | reverse complement strand
GAATGACAACGGAAGGGAATGAACTTGAGAGTACCACATTCAGCACAACCATACATGGCACCGCCATAAGACGGATCGCCACAATTGATCATTTTATCAATGTTTTCCATCTCAGTCTTTCTGGGATGGAGCGTATATTGAATTTCTTCATAGTGATCTCGGAACAATTCCTGTAGTGTATTACGTTTCATAGATATCATTATGAAGAATTTAAGGCAAAAAACAACCCCAACCCCTCATGAGTGAGGGGCAGGGGAGTTGAGGTGCCGAAGGCACTTTTATTGCTTTTATTTTTTCTTAGAATTGAATACATTTGAATACAGCGACTCTGCGGCATCCATTTTCTGTGAATTGCTGGCGATTGAATAGTCATAGTAATATGCATTCACCTGCGCGCTATGGCCGAGCATCTCTCCAACTGTTTCATTTTTGAGTTTCGTATTCAAGTGTGATGATACTGTTCGCCTGATCTCGTGAATTGAAGTTTTATCTATGCCAGCTTCTTTGGCTCTACGGCATACGGCACAGCCAACGTCATGTCCGGTATATCTGTGTCCGTCCTCACGAGTGAAGATGTACCCTTCTGAACTGAAGTGATTAAGAGCTTTGATCCTGACCAAGAGTTCTGAAATCTGAGACGTAAGAGGGAATGTACGTGTCTTGCCATTTTTTGTTCTGCCTATCACAATCTCTGACGGCCTATCCGAGTAGTCTAAGCGGTGCTCTGACCTTACGATATGAATCGCATGGTGATTTTCATCTATATCGCTCCATTTAATGCAGACTATCTCCCCGACGCGCATACCTGTAAGAAGCGCAAGCTCTATGGCATAATCGGGCATATAATGAGGATACTGGGTTTCATGTTCTCTTATTGCAAAGGATAAAGCTATTATTTCGTCTTCTGTGATTACGCGCTCGTGGTCACTTTTTGGCGGAGTAAATTTACAGCCTGATAAAAGAAGCTTGCGGTCCATACGTTTAGCAGGGTCTTTCTCGATATATTCGTTATCATACGCATAGGCGAAAATTCCCCTGATATATCCAATCAAATTGCTTGCGTTTTTCTCCGATAAATGATTTTCCTTTATGATAGTTGATAAAATACTTTGCAGCTGCGGCGTAGTAATTTCGCTTATTACCATATCTGCAAGCTCTGTGTCTGCAAAGTATTTATCGAACTCCCTTTCATACCGTCTTATTGTCGAAGGAGATATCGATTGCTTTAAATTTGAGACATTAATGAATTGTCTTTTGTACTCGATCCACTTTGGGAATAGCTCCGATACTGTCATCTGAGATTGGCCTTCGCCAATTTGATAGAAATCAAGCAGGAATTTGATCAGCTGAGTTTCTGTTTGCTTCCTTACAAGTTTACGGCCATGTGGACTCTTAGGATCCGGTATGTATGTGCTCCACCGCTCATTCTTGTTTCTGGGCGGCGTGATTTTGTATTTATGTACCTTCTTTAACAATTTGTTCATGAGTTCCTCCTTCTCGAGGTTCATGATGTCAGTCAGGCTTAAAAAACCCATTCTAAAATAGTACTCAATTTCAGGAATTTCTACAGTTAATGAGTTTCTATGTACCATAATCACCTTCCAGCTATTTACAGAGCCAAATAAAAACCACCCCGTATAAACAAACGCACAGGAATAGAATGGTTCCAAGACCAAATGTCTTCGTTAAAACATTTGCAAATCTTATTTGGTCCTATTCCGGTGCTGGTTAAGGTGGTCAGTCAGTCTATGTAATTAGTCTGAAGGCTTCTTGGCAAATAGATATTGATTCTGATAACTATAAGCGTTTTTCCCACATATGCTCTGCATCGTCCGATTATGGCACATCCAGCGTTAAGCCATATCAACGATGGCGAAGATCTATTGCTGTTCTGTTCAACAGTAGATCCATCCGCCCAGTGTGAATCAAGCGGAAGGGGAACCGTCGTCGTCCCTAGACGTATTTATATACCTCCTAGTGTTTTTTTATATCTCAATATTAATTGTACGCATAGAGAACATACTAAATCAACGATTTTTAAAGCAATTGTAAAAATTCGTGAATAGTAAACAACGGGCTATATATTATATTAATATGGCAGATGTTGGTAAAAATTACCAAATTTTACAGACAATGCTAAAGCATGAATTTTGGATTTACAAACGCTTAAATACTTTTACATCTCTTATATAGATTTCAATATGCCGCAAATATGCAAGGAGTAATCTTTCAAGCAGTAGGAAAATGTTAATTTCTGCTAGTTGTTTGTTTTCATCATCAGCACAGTAGAACAGCTGATTAATAGCTGCTATCTCATCTATGGCATATGAGTATTCATCCTCAGAAAAGGTATTGAATTTTCCCGCTTTAGCTTTATCTGCAAATTCAACAGCAGGATTTTTTATTAGTAGTTCCTGAGATAAATCATACAGCTGCTTCACATTTTCTTCCTTGGTAGGAGCGATATGAACATCTGTTATTCGGTTATTATCGTATTTTAAAGCAAGTTCCATTATATTCTGCCTCCTTAATTCATCTGTATCTTTTTTATAGAAGGATTTTCAAAAAATTGCTGGTTCACAAATTCGTTGATTTCATTATTCATGCTTCTGACACCTGTTTTATTGAGAAAGGCATCCTGAGATATCTTTTTGACTTTTTCGTTAGATATTGAAATAGATATACTATATTCGCGCTCTATTCGTTTAATAGGTGAATATCTCTCATCTTTCATTATCTTGAAATAGTCATCCTCATTAAAACTATCCAGGATGATAGTCTGCTCAATACGTCCTTTCAGTTCAGGTGGAATCATGGATAGTACATCATCTCTATTTAAGGATGGTGACTTTTTCTCGATATTTTCTGTAGAAAATCCTATGGGTGAAGATGCATGTCTATTATCAAGGCAAGAAAAGGAACCGAGCAAAATGAAGGCAATTCTTGAAGTATCAATTATCTTAGGCTTTTCTTCAGTACCGATATTAACATTGCCTCCTTCAAGGAGCTTTAAAAGTTCAGCAACCAAACCGGTTCCGTTCCATCCGGACTGCGATCTGTCAATGAGCTTATCGACTTCATCTATAACACATATGGGCATAGGAGCATCCTTAGTCATGTCTAACATTTGAAGTCCTGAATAAAGCTTACTGTTTCCCTTATAGCCTTGAGGCGTGATGCTGCTACCATCGCATATATAGATATTGTCGTATATCTCATTTAAAGCTCGGATCATTTCGGTCTTACCACTTCCTGATTGCCCTGCAACAAGGAGAGCACCGTTAGGTCGGTGATTCTTAACACATTTCCATACAAAAACAGAAAGCATCTTTTTATAGTAGTCATGCCCGTAGACATACGTATCAAGGTATTCATATATGGTTTGAGGAGTCTTGAGGACTTCAGAATCACCATGATTGTCATAGTACATAGCAAATTCGTCCTTGTAAAAAGCAGGTTTATAGTAAGCCTTATCTGTAATGGATGGTGTTGCATAACTTATAGGTCTAAGTTTTCCATTATACATTTTGGTATTATCCTTTCTGAGCCCAGCGCTTTGCGCCGGGCTCGGTCAATCATTTTGGGATTAAGCAATATTAAGTTCATGATTCTCTGATGAATAGCAATATACATTGTCAGAGAGGAAGTCTTCAGGGCGAAGCACAGTTGAATTGACTTCGTGTACCATTGATCTGAAATCATTTATTTCAGCATGTGATTTCATAAGATATGATGGCAGGACAATCAGCTCATGCCTGCTTGAAGGCAGAATTATTAAATCAGATGAAGTCATACTGGAAAGCTGGTCTAATATTCCGGTATCTGTCATGTATATAGCTCCATTGGTATCACTTTTACAGGAAAGAATGAACATATTGCGAGACAGATCATCTATGTATGATATATCTTTTTCATTATTTTCATCCTTGAACAAATCATACATAGAGGTTATTTGAGGATGTTTATTTACATGAAGGTTATTGAAGGCTGTCTGATCCAACTCCTCAATTGATATATTCCAGAGATCAAGCAACTTCCTACTGATAAGAATGGTACCAGATCCATCATTCTTGATAGGCAGAGTGACATAATAATATATTGATAAGTCTAAGTATTCACGATGAATATATTGGTCACAGATTTTGCTGTTGATAGCCGTGTTATACAGACAAGGAAAGATATTATTCTTTACCTGCTCAAAGTTAAAGATTACTTTGTAATCGTCATCTGGCAGGGCAGATTCTTCATATATATCTGCGATATCACTTGCAATATCATCAATATCAGCATCGTGGCACTGATAAGAATGGAAGAACTGATTCAAATTGATCACAGGTTGAAGCATATCTTTTCCGGTGAAAGTTAAGGCATCATATTCAATACCATTTGCCTTAGTAAGGTGTTCAACATTAACATCTACATCGAGATGCCTTGCAGCGAGAATGTTTGATACTTTTGTTTTGATTGTTTCGTTAAATGTAATTACGTTCATTTTTATCCTCCTTTTGGATAAAGACTATTATTAGTTTCATTATTCCCACCGGCCCATTTTCAAAATGGGCAAACCGAGATAGCACACTTTAGGGTTGCGATAAAAAGAAAAATGACATGTGCAGAATGCACATAGAATAGAGCGAATGTCACGGTCAGCCTCGGCAGTGCCGAGCACGCCTAAATGCTGTGCATTTAGAACGCGTGTCGCTGACTCTTATGCTCTTTGTGGATTTGGACCGCATTGTGTGCGGTCAGATTGTTTTTTTATTCGAGCCCAGATTCTGTCTGCGTTTTGTGACTTAGAGCCGGCTATATTTTATGGCTCTAAGTCGACTCTAAGTCTCTAATACCGTGTAGAAGATGGGCAGTATTACTGCGTTTCTGCAATCGTCGACTCTAAGTTTTGAAACACCCTTATGTCACGCACTCTAAGTCTGATGAGATTCATTATAATGAAATATAATTGACGATATATAGTTAAAAACGCAGTACGGCGTGTAGCTTACTGATAGATAGATTTAACACGCCTGTGATAAAAAAGGAGACAATTGACATCACAATCGTGATGTAATAGAGAAGATATAAGAATATGCCTTTGGCATATCGATGGATATTTTTTGTGAACAATAATAATTGCAACATAGCAGTTAAAAAGGCAACAAAAAAGCTCCTCGTCTTTCTGCATATTTACAGAAGATAGGAACTTTTTTGTCGTTAAGATAGAAGAGGCTGGGTGGCAATCCAGCATCTCATTTTAAGACCACAAGGGCGCGACGGCTGCCTGTTCCGTCCTCAGCTTCTATCTCTTGGTAATTTCATTATAACCTATTCATGCTCAGAGTCAATATTGTTTTTGGGATATTGCCATGCTGTTCCGTCTGCCAGATACTTATCAAGTTGAGCTGACATAAGCGGATACATTGTACGATAAGAATACGTTCCTTTGTTAGTGATCCTGACAACAACACTTATATCCTGTGTCAACCTCTTGATAAACGAAATGCTGCTGTTGTCTTTTTTTATACTTATTACATCAGGATTTTTGATGAAGTCAGGAATCGATCTGAAACAGTCCTCATACATTATATCGGACATAAAATCATCTTTATGATTTTCAGTATGTGTAATACGATTATCCCAAAATGATATTTCTGACGTAGTATCTATATGAAGACCAGGCTTTTTAGTTGTAATGAATTCTGCAATCTCTTTTGGGATTGTTCCAATTGATATGCACTTTTCTTTAAGTATTTGCTCGACTGATAATTCTGTACATCTTTTCATTTATGTTACATTCCTTAATTTGATGTCGCATTATATTATATGGATGCCTGCACCATTGGTACAAGAATAATATTTTATTGTGGTAAACATATTTATCTAAAGTTTCTTCATTTTGCACCAAGTAGCCTGGATAACAAATGAAAATATAAAAAAGTTTCTCGCAACATGAGGGTCTCCAAAGGGGCTATTTATTATAAGTAGCCCCTTTAGTGTCCCGATATGGGTTAATTATTTAAAAGTAACCCATTTGGATATACCTGAATGGGCTACTTATTTCTGGTATGACATATATCAAAAATGTCATATCATGTCATAATCGGCTCCACAAGCGGAATGTATGAGTGGCCAAGAGCGGGATAGCAGAGTATTACTGGATTATGACATATTATGACATGTCATAATCGAATGTGAGTTCTGAAAAATGGCAATGAAAAATGATAAAGCTGTCCTACAGAAAAAAACGGAATCTCTTTTATAATTTGTTTTCATGCATCGCATTAAGTTAAGACGTGTATTTATTAATCCTTGTCGCTGTGATATAATAATGCAACATGAGGGTCTCCAAAGGGGCTATTTATTTTAAGTAGCCCCTTTAGTGTCCCTATATGGGTTAATTTTTTAAAAGTAACCCCTTTGGATATACTTACATGGGCTAATTATTCCATTATGACATGCTATGACAATGTCATAATATGTCATAATGACATTGAACATGAAAAAGTAACCCAAAAGAAGCACCGGAATGGGTTACTTTTTATTATAGATAAAAATAATAAGATAAATATAATTTTGATAAGCAAAGTTTGCTTGTCAGAATGTAAGGAGAAACAAGTTATGAAAAAGGCAAACAACAAATCATTACTTTCCTACCTCTTCTCTGTTCTGATGCTTACGCTCACACTCAGCATCATAAATCCCGTAACAGTCGAAGCTGCAGTAAAGCTCAACAAGACAGAAGCAACAGTTAAAGTAGGAAAGACCACAAAGCTCAAAATCAAAGGTGCTAAAGGTGCTAAAGTCAAATGGTCTTCTTCCAAAAAGAAGATCGCCACTGTTTCAAACAAGGGTGTCGTAACTGGCAAGAAGCCTGGTAAGACAACCATCAAGGCTAAAGTTGGTGGCAAGACCTACAAGTGTCAGCTTTCAGTTCTTTGCAAACGGCACAAATATGTAGAAACAACCGTTCCTGCAACAGCAGAACACGTCGCATACAGATGCAAGAGATGCAAAGTCTGCGGATATGAAACAGATAAAGAAGAAATTGTTCAGCTCACGGAAGCTGAAGCTCAAGCAAAACTCATGGCACTAAAATCCCAATACCCCGAGGGTATGCCATGGGGTATGGAAAAAACATATTTATGGTACAATACTGAACCGACTCAGGCTTGTGGTGCATTTGCTGCACTTCTTCAGGACACAGTATTTGGTGTGACAGCGCCTATCCGTATGCACAACAATCTGTATGACATCAAAATCGGTGATGTTGTGGGTTATGTAGGACCCGCTGGACCTCACGGTGGAATAGTTATTGCACGAAACGGAGATATGATCACAACGGCAGAAGGTGCCGGTACTGTTTTGTGGGGCAGACAATATAAGATAACATCAGCAACAACATTAGCCTTTTGGCTTCAGCAAAGTGATACTGAATTCGTACCCGTTGGTTCTTATCCTTTAAAATGGATTGCAACTAGATATGAATAACAAAGCATTCCCCCACTCTGCGGATAAAATCCGTCGGTGTGGATATTTTTTATGCAATCTTATCAATCAGTGTAATCATTCGGCTTGCACGTACTACAAAAAACATATCATCTCAATATTGTTGAAATATGCATAAATATCGGATTATGACATGCTATGACAATGTCATAATGTGTCATAATCGGCTTCACAAGCGGATTTTAATGATCATCTAGTAAAGAATTATAGAGTGTTTCTGGATTATGACATGTCATAATCATTTTCTACAGTACTTGATTATCAGACACATTTCAAATTGTAATGAGCTGTCATGGCTTGAGTGTCGAAAAAACCTGACTATGATATATTAAAGCTAACACTAAATAAGGATTTTGTTATGGATACAATACAACTATTGGATTTTGAGGAGATGCTTAAGAATGTGTTATCTTGTAGCTAAAGATATAAATAAGCGAGGCTGTATTGCTTATAAAACAAAGCATGGTCCGGCACTTGTAGCTTTAAAAAAAGAATTGATTTCAAAAGTTGGATTGGAAAGAATACAGCTTGTTACAATAAGCAGACCAGCTGCGTATGGAGAATATGAGCCTTACAGCTTTGTGAAGACAGAGGATGAGCTTAAAGAAGCAGTGATGAATATGTAAAAAATAAGTCAGCATCTTTCCGCTGTGCGGTAGATAGCTGACTTAGATTTTTTGAATACATTTTGAATACATTTGGGCTGTGACATCATGAACATCCGCTATTTTACTGGTATTTGCGTAGCGAGAAGTGGTTCGAATACCCGGGACGGATTGTATTTTTGTGGCAGCGAGGCTGCCTTTATTAAATTTCTGAATAGTTTCTATAACAGTATAGAGGTTAAGGCATCTGATATTGAAGCTGCATATTCAAATGGTGACTTTACCACCTATACATCAAAGGTTCATTCGCTAAAGAGCACTTCCAGGATAATAGGTGCTCTTGAACTGTCAGATTTTGCACTCTCGCTTGAAGAAGCGGGAAGATCCGGTGATATCGAATTTATCAGGGACAATCACGCAAAATTCATCGAGCTTTTCAGAAGTTACATCAAAAAGCTTTCTATTTTGGACAGTAAAGGTGATTCACAAGGCGATTCCAAAAAGGATATTCCCAATGAGGAACTACAGGATGCTTATAACGCTCTTTCAGAGGTCATTCCAATGCAGGACTATGATGCCGTGGAAATGATACTTGAAAGCCTTAAGGAATATAGACTTCCGGAGGCTGACGCGCTTATAATAGAAAAGCTTGATAAATTTCTTATCAATATGCAATGGGATGATATGTTGAATATCATTTCGGAGAAAAACAAAAGAGGGTATTAGGAGGAGAAAATGGCAGCAGGAAAACTTAGATTTAATTCGGCATCACTTAGCGGACAGGTAAATATTAGCTATGTATTACCTGTGGATGTTCCGGAGATAATGATTGGGGAAAATCCGCATTACAAGCGTCCGATGAAGACATTATATCTGCTTCACGGATATTCGGGTAATGACAGCGACTGGCTCTATAACGGTGTTGCTGAGGACGTAGCAACTCGTTACAACCTTGCAGTTATCATGATAACCGCAGGTAACAATTTTTATCTCGACAGAAAGGCAACAGGATGCCAGTTCGGTACATATGCCGGAAAAGAGGTTGTAGATTTCACAAGAAAGCTCTTTGGACTTTCAGATAAGAGAGAGGATACGCTTATCGGCGGACTTTCCATGGGAGGCTTCGGAGCACTGCACACAGGACTTGCTTATCCCGAGACCTTTGGCGGAATAGTTGCGCTGTCATCAGCTCTTATCATTCATGAGCTTGCAACAATGAAACCCGGTCAGGGCAATGAAGTTGCTAACTACGAGTACTATCACGAGGTATTCGGTGAGCTTGAGGGCATTGAGGAGACAGATGCCAACCCTGAGTACTTATTTAAAAAGCTTAAGGAAGGCGGTAAGAGAATCCCTCCTATCTATATGGCAGTTGGAACTGAGGACTTCCTCTATGAGAACAACCAGGTTACAAGAAGATTCTTCGAGGAGAATGGCGCTGATCTTAAGTACGAAGAGGGCCCCGGAATCCATGACTGGAACTTCTGGAATAAATACATTTTTAATGGCGTTGAATGGGTGCTTGGAAAAAACTGAGAAGTAAATAATGAAGTACAAAACTCCTGAAGCAAGGTTCAGTGCAAAACAGACCGAAATCCGTGCAGGTTCGGTCTGTTTTATTTAGTTTTGTGTTATCATTTTTATAATTAAAAGCATTAGGGGGTAAATGCTATGGCTGCAGAAAATAACACAATGGATGAATCAATGCTTCGCATCGCTATGTGCGACGATGATAAAATGGATCGTGAGAGGGTGCACGGTCTTGTGACAGACTATCTTAAGGAGAAGAATCTTCATGCGCAGGTAAAGGTATTTGATCATCCTGATTCACTGCTTGAGGAATGTGAGCATTTCAGACCTCACATTTATATTCTTGATATTGTTATGCCGATGGTAAGCGGTATTCAGGCTGCAAGAGAGCTTAGATGGAATCAGCCTGATGCGCAGATCATCTTTGCTACTTCTGAGAGTTCATATGCTCTTGAGTCTTTTGACGTTAATCCTATCAACTATATTTTAAAACCGATAGACAAAGAAAAGCTCTTTGCTACACTTGATCTTGCTCTGACCCATGTCAGCCTTGGCAAGGAAAAGAGTACTACGATTAAGGTTAGGGGCGGCTTTAGAACAATTCATTTAGATGACATTCTTTATATTGAATATCGCAACCACGTTGTTTCTTATCATCTTGATTCTGGCGAGATCGTATCGCCTCCCACATTAAGAATAGGCTTTTCTGAGTATCTTGATGAAAATCATCCCGGAAAAGAATTTGTCCGCTGCCATGAATCAATAGCAGTTAATATAGCAGCTGTTGATAAGCTTACCAAAACAGATATAACGCTCCGTAACAATGAAAATCTGCCTGTGTCAAAGAGCAGATATGCCGAGGTTATGGACAGTTATATGGATTACAGATTTTAAAGTAAGCGGGTACAAACGAGATGATGACGAATATTCAAACGGTTATCGTTACAATACTGTATATAAGTGTTTTGGGTCTGTTTATCGAAAGCTGCATAATTTTCAGAAATCTGAAAAATCAGCTTCATGCGTACCTGCTGCTTAGCTGTATCGTGATTTTGGTAAATCACCTTGGATATACGCTGGAACAGCAGGCTACATCTATGGAGGCATATAAGGCTGCTCTTAAGTTTTCTTATGCTGGACGTGTCTGGATAGCATTTTCGCTTATGATGTTTGCGGCTGAATTTTGCCATATCAAAATTCCTATTAATGTAAAAAGAATATTGATTTTTTTCCATGTGATCGTGTATGCGTCGATTCTTACAATCGGTCAGACCAATCTGTATTACAAAAAGCTGTCTTTTAGCATAAACAGAGGCATCCCGGTACTACGACATCAAAATGGAATAATGCATCATTTCTTTATACAGCTTCAGATTATTTATATAGTGGCAGGGATGTCGTGGCTCTTTTTGTCGCTTAAAAGGCAAAAAAGCGCTGCCAGCAGGAAAAGGCACATAATAGTGATATCGGCTTTTATTATTGAGACAGTGTGCTATCTTCTTCAGATATCGAGAATTCTGCCTATTTCCGAGCTATTTGACATTACCATGATAGGAAATGTAATACTTACTGTATTTATGTATTTGGCAATCTTTAAATGTAATCTTCTGGGAATCATTGATATAGCCAGAGATTATATGATAGACAGACTAAGTGAGGGAATCGTGGCAGTGGATAATGACGGAAAGGTGCAATACTATAATGAACCTGCACTGAAGCTTTTTCCTGAGCTTGAGACTGATCCGCAGAAAGTGGCTTCTGACATCGAATATGCGATTATTCATGAAAATACCATAACCGTAAACAATAGAATCTATACACCTGAGTCCAACGTTTTGGAGGGTGGCGGAGAAACTCTCGGAGTACTATATGCAATGGTTGATTCCACGGTTCTTAAGCTCAAGGAGTATAAGCTTAAGGCTGATGCCGAGATACTGGAGATGGCAGCCAGAAACATGAAGGATCGCCTGCTTACCACAGAGGAACTCATGCGGCAGGACCGAGCCATGAGGCATGACAGGAGACACTTTGAAGCACTTCTCTATTCATTATTACAGGATGGAAAAATTGATGAAGCAAGGGAATGTTTAAAGGAACGTCTTTCACAGGAACCTCGAAGCTCAAAGCGCTTCTGCGAAAATACTACTGTAAATGCAGCACTTACACATTACATCTCACTTGCAGAGAGGCAGAAGATCAAGGTAAATGCATCCACAAATATTCCGTTCGAGCCCGGTGTTGATGAAATGAAGCTCGCAATAGCTATAAGTAATCTTTTGGAAAATGCCATACATGCCTGCGAGAAGGTTCCGGAAAGAGATCGCTTCATTGACATTACAGCCAAATTCAAGGGGCAGCTCCTTCTTGAGGTATCCAATTCCTGTGAAAAGAAGGTCGAACTTAATGAGGAGGGGCATCCTTTTTCCAACGAGGATGGTCATGGCATAGGTACGAAAAGTATCATAGCATTTGTTCAGGAAACTGACAGCGAGATAAGGTATATTGCTGAAGATAAAGTATTTAAGGTTCGCATGGTCATAAATTGAATCAAAATTGAATCAGTGTAAAATAATTCCGATTCCGTGCGATAGAGGTCCTTCAATTTTTGGGGTGATATCTTATTATTAACAGTAAATAATATATTCATGAATTACGAGGATTTATTATGGATGATGTGAAAAACATATATAATATACCGAAAAGAGAAGGAAGTGTGTGGCCCTGTGATATTTGCCCGGCATATACCCCACGCGATGATGCTATTCCCAGCATAAAGGGATGCTGGTATTGTAAATACGCTGACTTTCATCTGAAAGAGGAGAGAGTACTTGAGGTCGGAATATGTAAATGGCCCAAAATTATGATTGATTAGGAAACTTTTATATGAATGTTTTGTATCTGATGCTATAAAGTGCGGATATATAAGGTGAATCGGACTTGCGATGGAAACGATTCGCCTTTTTTATTTCTCTATTTTGCCAAATTGGAAGTTTACAAAATAAATCAGTATGATATCATAATGATATCAAAGGTAATCAAATTGATGGAGGTAATCAATATGACAGAGAATATTCGAGAAGAACTTTATACAGGAAAGAAAAATGGAATGACGGCACTTTTAGCATTCACAATTTTGTATGCCGCAGCGATAGCATTGATCGTCTTTTCGGCGATTCAGCTGGATGATGGTGGAAGCGGGGTATATGTAGCACTACTTGTTCTTGGCTGCATATATACAGCCCTGGGATGGTTTCCCTTCCTTGGACTTAAGGTTCTTAAGCCCGGTGAAGCTCTCGTGCTTACACTTTTTGGTAAGTATGTGGGAACAATCAAGGAAGACGGATTCTACTTTGTAAATCCCTTCTGCACAGCAGTAAACCCTGCAGCAGCAACAAAGCTCGGACAGAGCGGTGACATCTCTGATGATAAAAAGGGCAAGCTTACACTTGTTACAGGAACTGAGGCAGTGAATTTTGAAGCTGCTTCTAACAAGAAGATATCGCTTAAGGTTATGACACTTTCAAACTCAAGACAGAAGGTCAACGATGTTTTAGGTAATCCTGTAGAAATCGCAGTTGCAGTTATGTGGAAGGTTACAGATACAGCTAAGGCTGTATTCTCGGTAGACAACTACAAAGAGTACCTTTCTCTTCAGTGCGACACTGCAGTAAGAAATGTTGTAAAGCTTTATCCTTACGATGTAACTGAGAACGTAGATACAACAGGCGATGGTCAGGCCGATGACGGTAGTCTTCGCGGATCAACAGAGGTTGTTGCCAGAAAGATCATGGATGAGATTCAGGAGAAGGTTAAGGATGCAGGCCTTGAGATTGTTGATGCCAGAATCACATACCTTGCTTATGCACCTGAAATTGCAGCAGCAATGCTTCAGAGACAGCAGGCTGCAGCAGTAGTAGATGCCAGAAAGCTTATAGTAGACGGCGCAGTCGGAATGGTAGAGCTTGCACTTGAGCGCCTTAACGAGAAGGAACTCGTTGAACTTGATGAGGAGCGCAAGGCAGCCATGGTATCTAACCTCCTCGTAGTTCTCTGTGGTAACCACGACGCACAGCCTGTGGTTAACTCAGGAAGTCTCTACTAATGGCTGAGAAAAAACAAGTGCCGCTTAGATTGAGTGCGAAGCTGTACGATGCAATAGCTGCCTGGGCTGAAGATGACTTCCGCTCAGTCAACGGCCAGATAGAATACCTTTTAACCGAATGCGTAAAGCAGAGGAAAAAGGATGGAAAATATGTATCGGAGCATTTGGATGAAGCTCCGGAATTCGACATAAAGTGATAAGTGGGCTGACTTTACCGGCAGCTCACCCGGACATAATGTTTTGCTTAGTGCATATCACAGGAGGCATAAAATGACTAAATCAGATAATAAGACGCTTTTCAAATATCTTGGATGGTCCTTCGGAATAGCATGGATCATGCAGATAATAGTATGGAGGATAACAAGCTCCGGTGATAGTACCGGTAGTATGGTTCCAATGATTGGCCAGGTTATCATGATGGCGGTAATGTATGTTCCTCTTTTAGCTACAATCCTTGCAGGTGTGAAGTTAAAGGGAATTGGCTTTAAGCCTCAGCTTAAAGGGAATATCGGAACACTGTTGTTTTCCTGGTTTTCACCTGCGATTGTTACAACACTTGGAGCAGCTCTTTATTTCCTTGTATTTCCGGGACACCTTGATCTTACCGGAGCAACTCTTACTGAGATGGTAGGACCTGAAGCAATGGAACAGTTGTCAAGTCAGGGTATATCATTTACCACCTATTTAGTTATCCAGATAGTATGCTCGATAACCTATGCGCCAATCATAAATTCGATTCTGGCACTTGGAGAAGAAGTAGGATGGCGAGGCTATATGTATCCTGTTCTCAAGGAAAAATTCGGAAGAGTCAAGGGCCTCATAATCGGCGGAATAATCTGGGGAATGTGGCACTGGCCGCTGATACTGCTTACCGGATATGAATACGGAACAGACTATATAGGAGCACCTATTCTTGGGATGCCGGTATTTTGTATTTTCACCGTGGCTACAGGAATCTTGTGCGACTATGTATATGAAAAGACCGGATGCATCTGGTTTCCGTCAATTGTCCACGGTGCTATAAATGCAGCTGCTACAATTCCAATTGTAATGACAACATCAGCATCCGCCTCAAACAGACTCCTTGGACCTGTTCCCAATGGTTTTTTGGCAGGATTGCCACTAATTGTTCTCGCGGTCATACTGGTTTTTATTAGCAGAAATGCTATTCAGAGAAAAGAAGTAGTGGAATGAATATTAAGCACAAAGTAAACAAATGCAGGCTGCTTCGAAGTTTAGCGTATTTTTATAATTTGTATATTGTAGATGCGATATAATAAAAATAGCTAATTGTGCGCAAAAAAGGCTATGGCAGATTCATGGAAAGAACACCAGAAAAAATTAGTTTTCCGGTGCTTCCGATACTCATGATACTTATTACTATAGTTTTGCTCATCTTCGGAAGCAGCCTGTTTACTACACCTCAATCCGAATACTTTACCCAGCTTTATTCTGGCTGGTCTGTTTATTATGGTGATAAAGTTTATAACGATGTCACTTTGGCTGATTTTGCTCTTGAATCAACAAATGCGGGTGACATCATAACTATAAAAAGAACAATTCCTGCAACTACAATAGTTTCTCCAACCATAATGTTTAAGAGTTATCTTGCCTCTGTTTTGGTTGAGATGGATGGCAAAGAAGTTTATTCATTTGGAAGTGACATTAGCGATAAGGGAATTTATATTCCTAAGAAATTTAATCTCATTACTGTCAGTGACTGGGTTAAGGCACATGATGTAAGTATTACATTTAAAGTTGCCGAGAAAAACTCATTCAGAGGTTTCTACCCAATATACTTTGGGACGAAGACGGAAGTTGTAAAGTACTTCTTCAAGTACCACAGGATGCCTCTGTTTCTTGGGGGGTTTTTTATAATCTATTCCCTCCTTCTTTTTTCACTTGGTCTTTTCCTATTTATGTATCATAGATTCGAGGAGTCTGCGTTCATAAGCTCCGCGGTTTCAATGCTACTGGGATTATATACTTATACATATAACGATATTTTCGCATTCTTAAGTGAGCATGAATATTTCTTTTCACTTATGGAATACTTTGTTTTGTATCTGATCCCGCTTTCATTCAGCGTTCTTTTATATTCCACGAACAAGAATATTATTTATAGGAAACAGCGCGTGATCATCGGAATCAATATTGTGTTGCCGATTATTTTCTGGATGTGCTTTTTAACAGGAATGATTCCGATTAACTTCTTTGTTGTGCCGGTACAGATAGTTTCTGTTTTGGAAATTATCATCATACTTCCGCCCCTTGTTTCAAATGTCAGGATGAGGCATAAAAAGAAGATTGAATCCGATACTTATACAGGCGTTGACTCTGACTCATATCTTATTATGGGCTTCATTATTATGGTGGTTTTTGCCCTGCTTGAAATTGCAAAGTATACAGTCCAGAGATTTGCCGAAGGTTATGGTAAACAAAATCTGTTTGTGAATATAAATTTCTTAAACCTTGGAATGCTTTTCTTTATAATCTGTCTTTTTGTTTATTATTTCCTGAGTGGAATCGAGCATATGAATGATCAGCGTATCAAGGAAAAACTTGAAGGACTGGCATATACTGATGCATTGACAGGGCTTATGAACAGGGCAAAATGCATGCAGTATGGAGCAACCCTGAAGGGAGACTATGCCATAATAAGCCTTGATGTTGACAGACTTAAGTATGTGAATGATACATACGGCCATCTTGAGGGAGACAGGATGCTAAAGACATTTGCGGATTATCTTAAAGAGTCCTTTAAGGGGGCAGGTCTGATCGGAAGAACAGGAGGAGACGAATTTCTGGTTATTTTTGAGAAACCCTCCGCAGATGTGTGCGATAAGTGCATACGTGTGTTAGAGAAGAATATGGATGACTTCAATAGGAGAGATGATAAATTCAAGCTATCAGCTTCTGCAGGTTACGCTTATAGTTACGAAGCAGGTGGCAGGATGTCTGATGTGTTTTATCTTGCTGATTCAAGAATGTATAAAATGAAGGAGAAGCATCATGAGTAGAAAAATACTATTTCTGACAATTGCCTTCATGACATTCATAGCGCAAATGCTTTTATGGAATTCCGTTCTAAGACCCACAAGCGTTTCAAGAGTGGAAGTGCTTAGGGATAGGTGGGATGTCACATACAATGATGAGCATTTTGAGGATGTTAAGCTCTCCGAACTTCGCAGAATTATTGGAAATGGGACTAAGCGAGGCGATAAGATAATACTCACAAGAGAGGTCCTGAATTTAAGTGAATATAATTCACCCACTATTCTATTTGAATCAAAATTTAGCGCGTGGAAGATTATTTGTGACGGCAAAATACTTAATGATCAATATCTCCATGAATATGAGGATGGAAGCTTTATCGGATGTAATCTTAACTTTGTAGCGCTTCCTGAATACAGGATTCCGGTAAAATTCCAGATAGAGTTATTGGTGGCGGAAGACGGTGCCTATAATTATTATGAGAATCCGGTTATAGGAAGCTACATGGATGTATTTAAGTATTCAATATTTTGTAACATTTTTGTATTTCTGATTTCTTCATTTTTGATAATTTTTGGAATTGTGTTTTTGGCTATTTCAATTGCCTTTAGAAGTGATGTTCCTGAAATCAATATGCAGATATATTCATCACTGCTTTTTATTGTGCTGGGAGTATGGTTTCTTGCTCAGTTTAAGTTAATGGAGCTGTTTTTTGATATTGGCGGTCACCAGACTGAGATAGAATATATTTCTTTGTATCTGATCGCTCCTTTGATGTATATGGTTATGGGCTGCATGCAGGATTACGTACATCGCAAGCTGTTTCTATTATTTGCGGTAACGGGAACGGTTATTCCGTTTGTTCTTATATTCATTCATTTAATCGGACTGATTCACATAAATCTAACGCTTCCGGTGTATCAGCTGGATGCACTTGGTATGTGCGGCTATATGATCACAATGCTTATTATGGATAAGAGACATCATAGGATATCTAATTATCAGCTCATACAGCTCATAGGTGAGTGTGCACTGGCGGCATCATTTGTTTTTAATGTGATTTTCTATTATTTTGAGGTTACCGGAATATCTGAGCAGATTATGCTTTCCAAGAAAGCAGTTCCCATGGGAACTATGTGTATGGTATTCGCCACGCTGATAAATTATCAGATATATATTGCTGATTCTTATGCCAGAAAAAAGGAGCATGAATCTCTTGCTCATCTTGCATATGCTGATGGCTTAACCGGAATTCCAAACAGATCAAAGTATGAGAAATATCTGAGTGATCTCTGTGAAACTACAGAGGACTACTGCGTAATAAGTATTGATCTAAACGGACTTAAGACTGTAAACGATACTCAGGGCCACCAGATGGGAGATAAGTACCTGTCAGAGTTTAGCAGAGTTCTTGATGCATGCTTTAGAGGCAAAGGCTTTATTGCGAGAATAGGCGGAGATGAATTTGTTGCGGTTCTTAGCGGAGATGATCTGAATTCTGCAGAAAAACTGATTGAGAAATTAAACCTTGCTCTTGTTTCCCTTAACAGGAAGGATCCCTCAATAAGACGAAGCGCTGCTACCGGCTATGCCTTTCGACATGAAGTTGATGACATGGACTGGAATGCAGTCTACCTTCTTGCTGATGAGAGAATGTACAGTAACAAGAATCAAATGAAAAAGGAGGCTATGTAGGAGGCTTTAAACACTCCAAATCATGGCCTTCTTGTAAATTTGTCATAACGATTACTTTTTAAATATCGACCTATGTTTATTTAATGCGGAGAAATTTCTTCGCATTTATTTTTTTATCTTCATTAATTCTTTATTTTTTCCTTTTATTCTTAATTTCAGAATGATAAAGGTTTTGAACTAAGCCGCATTACGTCTTGAATTTTTGCTACAAGATGTTTTGCGTGATGGGAAAGAAGGAGAAATAATGGAGATGATATTAAAAACAAATGAACTTTGTAAGGAATTCAAAAAGCAGAAAGCAGTTAATAAGGTTTCACTGAATATACCAAAGAACTGCATTTATGGACTTCTTGGGCCAAACGGTGCCGGAAAATCAACAACACTGAAAATGATAACAGGTATCTTAAAGCCCACAAGCGGAGAGATCATCTATGATGGAAGACCATGGAGCAGACGAGCGCTTAATGAGATAGGAGCACTGATTGAAAATCCTCCGATCTATGAAAATCTTACAGCCAGAGAAAATCTGGAAGTAAGAGCAATTCTTCTCGGAACGGATAAGAAGAGAATTGATGAAGTGCTTGAACTCGTGTCCCTGGAAAACACGGAAAAAAAGAAGGCCGGACAGTTTTCTCTTGGAATGAAACAGAGGCTTGGAATTGCTTTGGCACTTCTTGGAAATCCAAAGCTTCTTATACTGGATGAACCAACAAACGGTCTTGATCCCATAGGGATAGAGGAGCTTCGTGAGCTTATAAAATCATTCCCGGAAAAGGGAATCACAGTGATTCTATCAAGTCACATTTTATCTGAGGTTCAACTGATGGCAGACTACGTCGGAATAATCTCTGACGGAGTTTTGGGGTATGAAGGTAAGCTCTATCCCGGTGAGAATCTTGAGGAACTTTTCATGGATGTGGTTAAGAAAAATCGTGCGCTTCCGCATATTGCGTAAATTACAGGAAAGGATTAAACAGATGACTAATATTATCAAAGCAGAATTTTTAAAATCAAAAAGAACCATGGGCAGCAGGCTTGTTTTTATTTTTCCTGTGCTATCACTTATCGTAGCATTTGTACTGACAATGGGGATGACAAATTCATATTCGGAGAGCGCGTGGAACTGGTGGTACACACTGCTTCTTCCCGGGATGCTCGCAATAATCTGCCACCTCTCACTTTCAAGAGAAAGGAAGGCAGGATACTATAATCTCATGACACTCTCAATGGATAAAAGAGACATGATGCTTGGAAAAATAGTTTATATGGGATGCCTCATATTTATCTCGAATCTGATTCTTTTTATTGGAGCTTTGGTGGGAGGAAGATTTTTGACAACCAGTGTTCCTGCGAATGGTGCAGCCATGACGGTAGTTGTTCTTACAATCGTACAGCTCTGGGAGATTCCGCTGTTTTTGTTCTTAAGTGAAAAATTCGGAATGATGATGGAGCTTATGATCTGCCTTTTTATTACTGTGTTTGGAATTGTTGTGGCACCTTCAAGAATGTGGTTTTTGTTTGTGTCTGCGATTCCCATGAGGGTTGTAACACCTCTTCTCCATGTGCTTCCAAACGGCATGAGGGCACAGGCAGGTAACCACCTTCTTAATGCAGGTGTGATAATTCCCGGGATCTTGATTTCCATATTTTGGTTTGTGCTTGGAACCTTTTTGTATCTCACATGGTTTGAAAAAAGAGAGGTGAAATAAAATGTTTTTCAGATGCCTTCATGCGGATTTTTATAAGCTTAGAAGAAGTCCGGTAATCGCCGCACACATTGTCATTCCGATCATGGCTAGTCTGGCGTTCCTCTTTTATTACGGGATATCCGGAAGAAGCTTTTCTGAGACTGAAAAGATAATAGTGTTTTACCAGACAATCGGAGCGGCATTTCCCATATTGATTGGAATATTCACAGCAAGTACAATGGAACAGGAGCAAAACGCAGGAGCCTTTCAGAATCTTCTAACCTTGAAGTGCAAGACTGCAGCGCTCTTTTCCAAGGTAGTTGTACTGATATTATTGAGCTTCATCGCCTTACTATTTACAGCAGTTTTATTTGGATATGGATTTGAAAGTGTCCTTGGACAGGGTAGCATGGGAATCGCGTTGTATATCGAAGCCGCGCTTGTTATGTGGCTTTCCGCCATACCGCTTTACCTTATTTTTGAGATCCTGGCCCTTTTATTCGGTAAAGGTGTTTCAATTGGCGCAGGGCTTTTTTCAGGACTTATAAGCGCTCTTTTCCTGACAAATCTTGGAATGTATGTCTGGAAGATCGTGCCGCTCTCATGGACTGCCAGAATGCCTGATACTTATCTTGAGCTTAGGTTTGGAGAGCTTTCAACCAACATTGTTGTTTCAAAAATAAGGCAACCGCAATCACACATGATTTACCTGAATCTAAAGCCGGTGCTGAATATTTACTTGCTTTTTACAGTAGTGTGCCTTGCTTGCTATTTTGTTTTTGCTGCTAATTATGAGGGAAGTAAGACTGCTGACTGATTAACTTTATGAGGGAAGTAGGATTGCTGACTGTTTTATTATATGAATGAAATAGCATTATTGGTACCCGTTTTGCATGTTGCAGAACAGTTTTTGAAAAGCTGTTAAAAATTAGAAAAAGAGGATGAAAAAGAAGACATGGCAAACATACTTGCAGTTGACGACGATATCGCCATTTTAAACATGATAGAAAATGTCCTAATAAAGGACTCTCATACAGTTACAAAAATAGATGATCCTACAAAATTAGAAAGTGACACGCTAAGCCGCTACGATCTGATACTTCTGGATGTTATGATGCCCGGAATAGACGGGTTTGAGCTTTGCTCAAAAATCAGGAATCAGGTGGACTGTCCGATTTTATTTATAACCGCAAAGACAGATGAGACAAGTCTTGTGAACGGACTGGCTCTGGGCGCTGACGATTATATCTGTAAGCCCTTTGGCGTAATGGAGCTTCGCGCCAGAATTGGAGCGCACCTTAGGAGAGAGAAGAGGGAGCATGTTGCAAGGTTAGCACTTGGAAGAATCTGCTTCATCCTTGAGTCACGCCAGATGATGCTTGATGAAAAACAGATACCCCTCACAAAGGCTGAGTACGACATCTGCGAGTTTCTGGCAAAGAACCGCGGTCAGATTTTTTCAAAGGAACAGATACTGGAAAAGGTTCTTGGATACGACAGTGACAGCAGTGACAGCACTATAATCACGCATGTAAAAAACATAAGAACTAAGCTTTCTGGCTACGATTACATGCCAATCAAGACAGTTTGGGGGATAGGATATAAATGGGAAGAGTAAAGAGTAAGGATAAAAGGAATAAGAGGGGAACGCTTGGCCTTGGAAGCATGTTCGAGGCCTATACTTTTATGATGGGATTTGCACTTCTCATTTGGGCAGCATTTTCCCTGTTTCTATTTAATCTGCTTATAAATGTAGGAGCTATCTACCCGGCTAACTACGCAGAATACAGGATAAGTGATGCCTATGAACAGATTAAAGAGGCAAGCGAAGTGAAGGCTGATCTGATTCCCGATGTATGCCGCTATGTTGTTTTTTCAGAGAACGGAGAGGTCCTTTCCGGGAACCTTGCAGATAAGGATGTGGAAACGGCATGGAAGGTAGTGACAAATGAAAACATCAGTGGTGACAGATTCTATAAAGTTATTTCCCGCCCGAATGAATATGTCGTTCTGCAGTACAGGCTTAAGCCACAGTATAGATCTATGTGGATGAACGAACATCTGCCAAATCCCGAAAATCTTTTGACAGTGTTCATTCTTGTTTGCTGTGTTGGAATCATGCAGGTTTTTGCAAAGAAATTCGGAACGGGAATCAGAAAAAAGTTGACTCCCATGAGGGAGGCTATTGGGCAGATTGGCGACAGAAATCTGGATTTTAAGATTTATTATTCCGGAATAAAAGAGATTGATGAATGCCTGGTGGCGCTGGAAGACATGCGATACGCGCTGAAGACATCACTTCAGAAGCAGTGGGAGACCGAGCAGGAAAAGAACAGGCAGATGTCAGCTCTTGCCCACGACATAAAGACTCCGCTTACGGTGGTTCGCGGTAACTCCGAGCTTTTGCTGGAGACAGAGCTTACGGATGAGCAGAAGAATTATGCTGACTATATTTCCGGTAGTGCGCTTCAGATTCAGAATTATGTGCAGACACTAATTGAGGTCACAAAGTCCCAGGAGGGTGTTAAGCAGGCTCCCATAAAAGTTGCCGTTTCCGAACTTATTGGTGATATTAAGAATCAGACCATGGGACTTTCAGAGGTTTATGATCTCAAGATCAACTGGAAGGAAGAGTGTAACAATCAGGCTGTAATAAATGTTGTTTATGACCAGGTTGTAAGAGCTGTCATGAATGTTATTAGAAATGCAGCTGAGCATACGCCGGAGGGTGGAGAGATAAGCATCGGTGTTGCAGAACAATTCAGTGGGAGGCCGGAAGAAATAGTTGCTTCTGAAATACAGTTTGCAGTTGAGGATTCCGGAAGCGGCTTTACACCTGAAGCTTTAGCCCACGGTACTGAGCAGTTTTTTATGGATGATTCAAGCAGAACCGGAGGCTCTCACTATGGCATTGGTCTGTTCTTTGCCAAAAAGGTAGCAGAAGACCACGGCGGTGAGATAGTTCTTGCTAATTCAAAGGAGACCGGCGGAGCGAAGGTGGAGATTAGTTTTAAGAGTAGCGATAAGTAAAGAGATAAATCATTTAACAGCCAATTTCATATATTAATTATCGAAATTGAAACGATATCTTAATAAACCATGATAGAATTACATTGAAATAATTAGTGCAGGATATACTGATGATCAAAAGTAAATCTTCATGCCTGCAAGTTTGATTTTGAGGAGTGCTATCATGAACAGGGATGAAAAAAGAGAGTTTAATGGGAAATTGCGCGCACTTGCAGTGCCGCTGGCGCTGCAGGGACTGCTTGGTGCTTTGGTCGGTGCATCTGACGCGCTGATGCTTGGAAGGCTCAATCAGGATTCTATAGCAGCAGTTTCTTTAGCAAATCAGGTTTTCTTCGTAATGACGCTGTTTAGCGGATCAATAACCGGTTCAGCCGGTGTACTTATCGCGCAGTACTGGGGCAAAAAGGATTACAAGAACGCAGGGAGATTTCTTGCGATGGCAATAAGGTACTCGCTGGCAGTCAGCCTGGTATTTTTCCTTGCGACATTTTTCTTCCCGGCAAACATCATGCGCATATTCACGAATGACGCAAATCTAATAAGCATAGGTGCGGATTATCTGAGGATAGTTGGTTTCTCCTATATCTTTGCGGTGCTTGCCGCATGCTTCCTTATGAATATGAAAATCGCGGGAGATGCGAGACTTAGCGTTGTGGTGTCTGCACTCACGGTTTCAATAGATATGATCCTTGACTACTTCCTTATCTATGGAAAAGCAGGTGTGCCGGCTCTTGGAGCAAACGGTTCAGCTTATTCCACAATTGCAGTTGAAGCCATTGCGCTGATATTTGTATATGTTTGGGCAAGGCGGAAAAAGGTTGTGGATCTGTCCATTGATAACTTCACATTTTTCTCGAAAGATTTTGAAAAGGATTTGTGGCATATACTTCCTGCCATGCTTGCAAGCGCTCTCTCATGGGGACTTAGCATCACGGTCCACAACATTATCATGGGACATCTTGGATCGGATGCCACAGCTGCAGCTTCAGTTACCAGTGTTGCTCAGGAGCTTATTTCCTGTGTATCACAGGGACTTGCGGGAGGCGCAGGAATCATGGTTGGTGAGCTTCTTGGAGCAGGACTTATGGACAAGGCAGTTCGCTACGGTGACCGCTTCTTCGATGTTTCCTTTGTGAACGGGATTTGTAACGCAGTGCTGATGGCAATAGTGGGACCTCTTGTTTACATTTTCTATGTACTTACACCGACTGCTAAGAGCTACCTTGTTGTTATGCTGATCTTCATGGCTTTTTATATGTTCGCATACGCTTACAATACCATCTACACCTGTGGAGTTCTTCCTGCAGGCGGTGATGCAAAATACGATGCCGTGAGCGTGTTCTTCGCGACCTGGTGCTTTGCAATCCCTGCGGCTCTTATCGCAGCATTTGTTCTTAAGCTCCCGGTACTTGTTGTTTACATTGTTATGTGCCTTGACGAGATCGTAAAGCTCCCGTTCCTTAGATGGCACTACAATAAACACATCTGGGTTAAGAATCTTACCAGAGAAATGGATTGAATATAAAACATAGAACCAAAAAGGTCTTGGCAATTTAAGCCAAGACCTTTTTCTTCATTTTAAGCTCCGGCCTCTTAAGGACGGGCTTTGCAAAGCTTATAGATTCAATTTCCAGACTGCTTCCCATTCGTCTGCAGATGCCTTCTTTATCAAGTGCCTCCCCGATAAACACACACTGGTTAGATTCCTCAGGGGAGCCTGTGATGGAATAGAGGTTATCTGCGAGATCGAAGCGGAGAGTTTCATTCCCAACAGGAACCGTTCCTTTGGCGCGGGCGATGTGACCAAGCTGGCCTCTAAGGCAATCCTCAAGCATACACATCAGCTCTGTAGCATTCTCAAGATGAGCATGATTCAGCGTAATCTGTGAGATGGAAGAGCTGCCATTTGCTTTGGCTAAGTTACCAATACCTGCACCATCATCAATAGCTCCGTCTGCTAAAGCTTCATCTGAAAAAATATCAATATCTGCTGCAGAGAGTTCCATTACAGAACGCCACCACTCATCATCCATGGAAGAGTAGTGCTTGCGAATAATTTCGGCATCAGGATTGATGCTCCTAATAGCCTTTTCAGTTTGCATCAGGACTTCCGGATCCTCAGATTCACATTTTGAAAATACGACGATCTGAGCATTTGCTACCTGATCTCTGTATAGCTCAGGCCATTCACTCATGTTCTGTCTGTAGCTTCTGGGAGATAAAACCACAACCGGCTTCAGCAGGCTGATATTTCCATGCATGAGCGGCTGGAGATTTTCAATTATATTGCTAAGGCGTCCTACGCCTGTTGGTTCCACAATTAAGTATTCCGGAGAAAGTCCGGAAAAAACAGTCAGTACTGAATTGATGAAGCTATCCTTCATGGTGCAGCACACACATCCTTCCATGAATTCAAGGACTTCGAGCTTTTTAGTTCCGGAATCTGAAACAGCAGAATCGTTGGAATTACCGGAATCAGCACTTTCAGAATCACTTCCGAGATCGGTTCTTCTAAGTTCCTTTGCATCTATGGAGTTATCACCATATTCGTTTTCAAGTACCACAGGCTTCGTGCCTGTTCGCTTAATCAGTTCTTTTATAAAAGTTGTTTTTCCGGCACCAAGAAAACCGGATACAATCAGAATCTTCATATGTTACATAATCCGGAGTACAACATGAAAAACGGATTATTCCTTCCTTCTTAAATAATAGGAGCGGCGTAGACGCCGCTCCTAAAAATAGAAATAGCATTACATTTAACAAATGGGTATTACGTCACATTTAACGCCCCAAATTATCAGTAATAAATTACGGATTGTTATCAAGAATAACAACAGGCTTGATAAGATCAGCCGGCTTATCCTTCATGAGCTGAAGAGCTTCCGGAATGTGCTCCCAGCCGTGGAATACATGTGTTGAAAGCTTGCTAACATCAAGTTTGCCTGATGAAACAAGAGCTCCAAGCTTCTCCATACGGAGACGTCCACCGGGCATAAGACCACCGTTGATCTGCTTGTGACCCATACCTACGCCCCATTCTACGCGGGGGATAGTGATGTAGTCGCCGCTTCCAAGGTAGTTAACGTTACCGATTTTTCCGCCGGGCTTAAGAGACTTAACAGCGGACTCGAAAGTCTTAACGCTACCGCCGGCCATAACTACGCGGTCAACACCCTTACCATTTGTGAGTTCCATAACCTGATCTTCGATGGAGCCGTTCTTGTAGCTGATGAATTCGTCAGCGCCATAGAACTTAGCAGCTTCGATACATGTAGGACGAGTACCTACAGCAAGGATTCTGGATGCACCACGCATGTGAGTACCTGCAACTGACATAAGACCAACAGGTCCGATACCGATTACAAGAACAGTATCACCAAACTGAACGTCAGCAAGTTCTACACCGTGGAATCCGGTGGGAACCATATCGGACAGCATACAAGCATCCTCAAGACTCATACCCTCAGGCATGTGAGCGAGGTTACCGTCTGCATCATTAACATGGAAAAATTCAGAATCAAGACCATCCTTGAAGTTGGAGAACTTCCATCCTGCAAGCATTCCATTGGAGTGCATTGAGAATCCGCCCTGTGCTTCAAGTGAATTCCAGTCGGGAGTGATAGCAGGTACAAGTACCTTATCACCGGGCTTGAAATCCTTAACTTCAGAACCAACTTCTACAACCTCAGCACAACCTTCATGTCCGAGGATCATATTGTGACGATCACCAACGGCACCTTCCCATACAGTGTGTACGTCTGATGTGCAGATAGCGATAGCCAGAGGCTTACAGATAGCGTCCATGGGTCCGCAGACAGGGCGCTCTTTTTCAATCCAGCCGACTTCGCCGATTTTGAGCATTGCAAAACCTTTCATTACCTTCTCTCTCCTTTTTGTAAATATTTACACTCAAATGAGTGCATCCCCTAATACTGTAACCTTATGCTTACACTAGTTTATGATAATAAATGGCTTGGCTGAGTGTCAACGAAAGTCAGGATTATTGCTGGATTTTCGCTGTTTTGCACATAATCTAAGCGAAAATATTGTTTGCATTTCCTAGTTTACTTTTTTTAAATTTTCCTGAATCCAAATTGTGATTGAATCAGTGTAAAACAAGTTCTAATCGGTGTAAGTAAAATCATTTTTCTTATGGCATGCTATCTTTTGAACATGAGATGCTACTTATATCGTTGATTTGTTGTTCTATAACACGGTCAGGTATACTTTGCGAGCTCCTTTCCGGCAAAATTAATGATTTGAATTGTTATTTTGAATTATAAGTAGTATCTACAAAAACGATATATGATAAGTTCAAAGCCCCCGAACGATATATCGAAATAAATAACCTGAACATATTAAAATTCCTACCCTCGGTGCCGGAAATGCGCTCGCAAAGTATACCTGATAAATCCCAAACTTCTTTATGGAAATTTTATAAGTTATCAATTCCAAAATGCTATAATTAAATAGTATATGTGTACAATCTTATTGCGGGGGGATAAGCAGGTACATGAGAATTGAATCTATTACCAGAGAAAATCTTGACGATTACAAAGGCATGATCTTGCCATATATTTACGATGAATTTACCGGGAACGGTGCTGAACTGGATACTGAATTTATGGGACTTTCGGCAGTCCTTGATGAGAGTGATGAAGGATATGATGACGCGATGAAGGCTACGGGATCTGTGGCATGCGCGTCTGTTCTTGTTGTTCAGCCAGAGGCTGAGGGAGATCTGAACATTGTCAGTATCTTTACACTGCCGGCCCTAAGGAGGAGAGGATATGCTTCTGCTCTGATGGATAAGGCACTCTTTATCGCCAGAAAAATGTTTATCTGGGATGAGGAAGAAAATGAAAGTCTTATACTCTTTAAAACCTTGTACAGGATTCCTGATGATATTCGTGAAGTCTACGAAGAATTCCTTATGAAGAACAATTTTACCGATTTTATTCAGGTCGAGACAGCAGATAATATCCCTGATGATGGGCTCTGCCTTGACGTATGGAGTGCCAGTGCGGAAGTAAAATTCTATAGATAAATGACCGGACTTTTTAAAAAGGAGACGGAATATGGGCTGGGGAAAAACCGAGGAAAACATAAAGAAATCTGACGTCATAACTGATAATGAATCTACACGTGGAGTTCATGGCGGGAAAAAGTATAAATCCTCTTCAGTGAAAGATGAAATAATTGCTATGGGAAATGAGGCAAGTATAGAAAATCTCGATCTGATTGATGATAAAGATTTTAATGAAAACAACAATGAAGGTGAAAAAGAGAACATCCTCATTAACAATGGGACTGATCTTTTCGGGATGGATGATGCCGGAAGCGAATTTAACGATAACATCATAGATAATAAAGAGCCGGAAAAAGAATCACTCAAAAGTAATGAAGAGGATGATAAAAAAATAATCGATAATATCGGCTCGTCCGGCAAAGACAGTGTTCAGATAATAAAGAATAAATCAGCTAAGCTGCGTAGTAAAGGAAAGAATAAGCAGGCAGATGAGTTGGATCTTTTGGGTAATGATTTAGCCCAAATAGATAATGCCATGGATCAGGTAAAAGGATGGAATTTTGCAGCTGTTCCTAAGAGGAACTTAGAGTAGCTTTTGAGACATTCTCGGATCGAGAGGAGTTTTTCACTTTTATTAAAAGCTTTGTAGATGTTCCGAATATTATCGAGATCTGAGTCGCACATAAAGGGAAAATGACAAATTTTAAATTTGGGGAATAAACGGATGAAAGCGGGGAGAGCGGCTAATGTATGAATTTGGCGACTACTTTGACAAGGACAGGAGAAAAAACGGTTATTCATCATCAGCTGATGAGCTTGATGATTACTTAAGAATTATCGACATGATCATTGAAAGTCTCCTTGAGCACAGGGGGCTTAATAAGGAAAACAAGCTTTTTTCAAGGGGCCTTGTCATCACAGAGTCGGAGCTTAAAAGGTATTACGACATGCCGCCCGGAATAAGGGACAGAGATATATGTGATCCGGCGCTTCATCTTTTGCATCATCTTGCGGCTTACGAAAAAAGAAGACTCCTTGTGCTTGATATGGAAAAGCTTTGTGGAATCAGCGGGGAAACAAGAAGAGTTATTCTTACAAATGCCATGATTCTCATGAAGAGGGGCGGTACTTTGTTGTCCCTTTCCCTGGATTTAAAGGACGCGGCAGAAAAGACGGAGAAAACATCTATTGATTACAGAGAGCGGGAAATGGCTCTTGTCCGAAGAATAATAAAGGACTTTTCTGATTGCAGGATATTTGTTTTTGGCAGCAGTGAAGAGCCTCATGAGTTATCGGTCATGGGAGTTCCTTCGCTTTGTATTCCTGCGCCTACCGCTATGCAAAGAATCCTTATGTGGGAGTGGTTTCTCGGGAATTCCGATATCGAAATAGCTGAAGATGTTAAAGTTCCTGACCTTGCGGACTGTTATGAGATATCCTATGGAAAAATAAGAGATGTGTGCACTCATGCGGTTGCAGGCGCAAAGCTTGTCAAAAGTGCCTCTCTTACAAGAGACATGATTCTTGAATCCATGATGAAGATAAATCATGTGGACTTTTCATCGCTGGCTTCAAGGATAAGCGTTCTATACAAGTGGGAAGATCTCACAATTCCGGATGGGCAGGCAGAGATACTGCACAGTGCATGTGACCGCTTCCGCGTTAGAAATCGTGTTGCGGAAAAACTTGGACTTAAGAAAAAGAACGCATATGGAAACGGAGTCAGTATCCTTTTGTATGGACCTCCCGGAACAGGAAAAACCATGGCAGCGCAGGTTGTGGCAAATGAGCTGTCGCTCCCGCTTTTCAGAGTGGATATATCCAGGATTTTTTCAAAATACATAGGGGAAACGGAGAAAAATCTCTCGGCCATTTTTGATGCAGCAAAGGGTGCAAATGTCATACTCTTCTTCGATGAAGCTGACGCGCTGTTTTCAAAGAGAACGCAGATAAAGGATTCCAATGACAAATATTCCAACTCGGAGACCGCATATCTTCTGCAGAAGATTGAAGAGTACGATGGAATGTCGATTCTCGCTACCAACTATTATGACAATTTTGATAGTGCCTTTATACGAAGGATAACCTATGCGGTTCACTTGGAGAATCCCGATGAAAATCAGAGATATCTTCTCTGGACTACCATACTTCCTGCTGAGACAAAGTTTGACAAGGATATGGATTTTCAGTTTATTGCAAACCGGTTTGAGCTTTCGTGAAGCAATATAAAGGCGATTCTCTATAGCGCGGCCTATATGGCCGGTGCGGAGGATAAACCGCTTGGGATGAGGCATATTGCAAAGGCTATGCAATATGAGTACAAGAAACAGGGGCGTCTTGTAAACAGCGGAGAATTTGGGGTGCTTTTGGGCTACCTGAATTGACTTTTTAAGTAAGCAAAAAAGTGTATTTGAGGGTATAATATTTTGAAAAAAGTTTTTCGGGGGCAATCATGATTGAGTTTCTTAAAGATCCAAGGGTTACGCTGGTCTTTATCGATGCGGTACTGGTGTATTTATTTTACTGCCTGCATCACACATTTTATTCAAAGAAAAATTGGTTTAAAGAGAGAAAATGGGCAGCAGCTCTGGTCTATGTTTTGATGTTTATTGCATATGCTTCATTGAATCTGCTTGAAATTGTTACGCTTAACATGGCAATAACTCTGGCCAGTTATTTTTTACCGCTTTTCATTATTTACAAGGTAGACAATATCCGTGGAATTGTTTATTACGCATTCTTTATGGCAATAATGATATCCTTGGAAACTGCCGAGGCATTTTTGATGGGAAACCTCGAGTCAGTGGAGGGGAACAAAACCAACATTGATGAAATGTCGCCTGTAGCACTCATGCTCCTTGCACTGCTGGAATTTATTGCAATAAAGGCAATATGCTACTTTGGAAGCAAGGAAAAAGACAGATACATCGACAGGGCATCAATTCCATTTATGATAGCCCCGGTCTTTTCGGTAGTAATCATTATGGTAGATACAATAAGAGTCGCTAACTCGGATTATCTTAATGTTCATCAGTTTACAGAGATGGCAGTGATTCTGACAGTACTGAACATTCTGTTTTTCATTATTCTTGAAAAATATACGTATTCAATCAAGAAGGAAATGGAATTAAAGCAAAGTGAGCTTCAGCTGAAATCAGATGCGGATATCATGGAGATTGCAACAAATAACATGAGGGAGCGCCTTGCAACTTCAGAGGTAATCATGCAGCAGGACAGAGCAATGCGTCATGACAGAAGGCATTTTGAAGCTCTGCTTATGTCCCTTCTGGAGTCGGAAAAGTATGAAGAAGCCCGCCAGTGTCTATCTGAGCGTCTCTCACAGGAGCCTCACTCCATGAAAAGATACTGCGAGAACACAACTGTTAATGCGGCGATCGCTCACTATGTTTCCGTGGCTGAAAAGCAAAGAATTAAGGTGAATGTTGCTACAAATATTCCTTTCAAAATCTATGTGGATGAGATGCAGCTTGCAATCACTATAAGTAATCTTTTGGAGAATGCAATCCATGCCTGCGAAAAAGTCCCGGAGGAAAATCGCTTCATAGAGATCACGGCAAAGTATAAGAGCCAGCTTCTTTTGGAGATAACGAATTCCTGCGATAAAAAGGTGGAACTGGATGAGAATGGACATCCCTTCTCAACTGCGGAGGATCATGGTATAGGAACCAGAAGCGTTCTTGCCTTTGTGAATCAGACAGGGAGTGAGATCAGGTATATTGCCGAGGATAAAGTGTTTAAGGTGAGAATGATAATTGGATAAAAATTCAGTGTAAAGCAGACCGAAATCAGTGCAGATTCGGTCTGTTTTTTTATTATGGGATTATTATTATCCTTGGAAACTTCACAAATATATCACATGACACCTAATCCCGTTTAATGTATAATTTTACATGTTTGTTGCCAAAAGAGGCAGAAACTAAGAGGGAAAGAAATAAAAGGAGGACCGTTATGTTAGAGATAAAAAATTTAACAAAAACGTATGGTGAGAAAAAAGCAGTAGATGACCTGTCACTGAGTATTCAGGCCGGGGAGATCTTCGGATTCATAGGTCATAATGGAGCAGGAAAGAGTACAACACTTAAAAGCGTTGTAGGAATTCTGCAGTTTGATGAGGGAACCATCACAATTGATGGAATATCAGTTAAGGATGATCCCGTAAAGTACAAGAAGGATCTTGCATATATCCCGGACAACCCGGATCTTTACGATTACATGAGTGGAATCAAATATCTGAACTTCATCGCCGATGTGTTTGGAATTTCTGCTACTGCAAGAAAGGAAAAGATTAAGAAATATGCGGATCTTTTTGAGATCACAAATGATCTTGCACTTCCAATCGCAGCATATTCACACGGAATGAAGCAGAAGCTGGCACTTATTTCAGCATGGATGCATGATCCGAAGCTTATCATTATGGATGAGCCCTTCGTGGGACTTGATCCCAAGTCTTCTCATCTTTTAAAGGAGATGATGAGAGAGCACTGTGACAACGGAGGAGCAATTTTCTTCTCAACACATGTGCTTGAGGTTGCCGAGAAGCTTTGCGACAAGGTGGCTATTATCAACCACGGAAAACTTATTAAAGTTGGAACTATGGATGAGGTTAAGGGTGACGATAGTCTTGAGGATGTTTTCCTGGAACTGGAGGCGGTATAAATGCTTAAAACGCTCGTAAAAAAACAGCTTTTTGAAGTATTTAAGGGATATTTCTATGATGCTAAGAAGAACAAGATGCGCTCAAAGCTTGCAATTGCAGGCTGGTTTGTATTTTTTGTTCTGATTGTTGTAGGGCTGCTTGGCGGAATGTTCCTGGCTCTTTCCATGAGCCTTTGCGCACCTATGACAGAAGTAGGAATGGACTGTTTATATTTCCTGATAATGGGAACCATATCGATTTTTCTTGGTGCCTTTGGAAGTGTATATAACTGCTATACCGCGCTATACCTTTCCAAGGACAATGATTTACTTTTGGCATTGCCCATTCCTGTAAGGACGATAGTTGCATCAAGACTTCTTAACGTCTATTTGATGGGAACAATGTATCTGCTTACTGTAATGATCCCGATGGAACTGGTATATATGATCGTTACGGGAGTGACAGTAAGTAAGCTCATATGCGGACTATTATTGTTCTTTGTGATTTCGTTCTTTGTGCTGGCGCTTTCATGTGTACTTGGCCTTGCCGTTGCAAAGATAAGTCTTAAGCTTAAGCACAAGAGCTTTGCAACAGTTTTTATAACGATAGTTTTTATCGCACTTTATTACGTGGTCTATTTTAAGGCCGGAGATATCATAAGAGATATTCTTGCCAATGCAGAAAGCTATGGCGAGCGAATCAAGGGAGCAGCTTACGTTCTGTATCTTTTTGGAAAAATCGGAACAGGAGATATACTCTGCGCAGTTATCTTTACTGCAGTAATGACAGCGATAACTGTAGTAATTTGGAAGCTGCTTCTTAAGAGCTTTACAAGCATTGCCACAGCAACAGGAAAAGTTGAAAGAATTCGCTACACTGAAAAGACTGTAAGACAGAAGAGTGTTTTTGGTGCTGTGCTCTTTAAAGAGTTTGCAAGGTTTACAGCAAGTCCTAACTATATGCTTAACTGCGGACTTGGAATTTTGCTCTTACCCGCGCTTGGCGTATACATGTTGTTACAGGGGCATGTGCTGCTTCCGCAGCTTAAGGAGGCAATATCTGATCGGCCTGACTGCGGAATAATACTTCTTTGTACAGCTCTTTGCCTGATGACTGCAATGATAGATACAGCTGCACCTTCGGTATCACTTGAAGGAAAAGATCTCTGGATACTTCAATCACTTCCGGTAAAGCCTGCTGCAGTACTAAGAGCAAAGGCAATGACGCAGATATTGCTTGCAGGAGTGCCGATGCTTATAGCATGCATTCTTTCAATGATCGGCACAGATTTTACAATTTCCGAAAAGATTTTGCTTCTTGTAATGCCGCTTATGTATGTGGTCTTTTCAGCACTGGTAAATACTGTTATTGCTATTAAATTTCCTCTCTTAAGCTGGACTAATGAGACAGAGCCAATTAAGCACAGCGGAGGTGTTTTCATCTCAATAATGGGAAGCTGGATTATAGTTACGCTCTTTGCTCTTATCTACATGTTCTTTGGGTATGAGCAAAGTACCACGATTTATATGCTCTACTGGGTTGTTGCTCTTTTGGTTTTATCACTTATTATGACAGCATGGTTAGAGAAGAGAGGTGCAGCTATTTTCGCAGAGCTGTAAGGGCAGTAAGGTCGTGCGTTCTTCAGCACTTTAAAGTGAAAACTCCTTGCTAAGAACTAGTTTTTTTAGTACTATAATATGGTTGAATTCTTGCACCAATGTGCTGAAAGGGTAATCAGCATATTGGTGCATTTTTCTGCGTATTTTCGAAATTGTTTCGTGAAAATTTTAATATATTTGGGGAATTGTTTCGTGAAAATTTTAATGTATTTAGGGAGTTAAAAGTGAAAGAGAGAGAATCAATTGGAAGCAGATTAGGGTTTATTCTGCTTTCCGCAGGGTGTGCAATCGGAATCGGTAATGTATGGCGATTCCCCTACATGGTAGGTGAGAACGGGGGAGGATTCTTTGTCCTTATCTATGTATTGTTCTTGCTTATTTTGGGAGTTCCGATACTTACCATGGAGTATGCGATCGGAAGATCAAGCCGGTTGAGCGTCCTTTCGGCATTCAAAAAGCTGGAGCCGAAAAACAGTAAGTGGCACATATACGGATACTTTGCTATAGCAGGTAATTACCTGCTTCTTATGTTTTATTCTGTTGTTTCAGGATGGATATTAAGATATTTTGTGCTGGCAGTCATGGGTGCTTTTCAGGGAAAAAGCCCTATTGAAATTGCGGATTTGTACGGCGAGATGATGTCCAGTCCGTCCATACTTATTCTTTTCATGGGCATCACAATGCTGATAACCGTAGTGGTGACATCTATGGGACTTCAGCAGGGCGTTGAGAGAATCACCAAGATCATGATGATAATGCTTATCCTTATCATGGTGGGACTTGGAATCAGATCGTTGACACTGCCGAACTCTTTGGAGGGTGTTAAGTTTTATCTCATGCCCAACATGGACAATGTAAGGAAGGTTGGCTTTGGAAATGTTCTTTACGGAGCGTTGAACCAGAGCTTCTTCACTCTTAGCCTCGGTATCGGCGGTATGGAGGTTTTCGGAAGCTATATCAAGAAGGACAGAAGCCTTGTTGGAGAGGCTATGCTGGTAGCAGGCCTTGATACCTTCGTTGCTATCGTTGCAGGACTTATCACGATCCCTGCCTGCTTTGCCTTCGGAGTTGCACCTGACAAAGGACCAAGCCTTATTTTCCTCACTCTGCCTAACGTATTTTCAGCTATGAAGGGCGGAAGGATAATCGGAAGCATGTTCTTCCTGTTTATGTATTTTGCAGCGCTCTCAACAATGATAGGCGTATTCGAGAATGATGTTAGCTTCTCCATCGACCTGTTTGGTCTTGATAGAAAAAAGGCAGCACTTTTCGCCGGCATCATAATTACAGTGGGATCAATTCCCTGTGCCCTTGGCTTCAATGTATGGAGCGCTTTTCAGCCTCTTAAGGAAGGCAACGTGATCATGGACCTCGAGGACTTTATCGTAAGTAACCTTCTTCTTCCTATCGGATCACTTATCTGTTGCCTCTTCTGTACCTGCAAGTATGGCTGGGGCTTTGACAACTACATCGAAGAAGTAAACAGCGGTGTTGGAATTAAGATGAGCCTGAAGCTCAAGTGGTATTTCAAGGTAGTACTTCCGCTTATCCTGACATTCCTTGCAGTGTATGGATTGTGGAGCTACTTTGCATAAGCCGGTGCATTTGATATGGCAGTGTAAAACAGACCTATTTCTGTGAAAGAAAGGGTCTGTTTTTTGTTATATATTATTCTATTTTTAGATGGTAAGTTTTTTAGACAGAGATATATTGTGGGACAATGGACTGGAATGATAAAAAGGAGGGTGAGCATGTCAGAGATTAATAGGATTGAGGTAGATGAATATTGGGCGGATTCTACGATTATAGAGGCAGGTGATTATGTCTTTGTTGGGTACTGTATGGGAAATGAAGGTAAGTCTATTGAGGAGCAGATTCACGGAGCCATTGATGTGCTAGAAAATCGTTTAAAAATGACGGGGTTAACATTGGAATCTGTTGTTAAAATGGATTGTCTCTTTAAGGACATAGAGGACCTGAATTACTTGCCGAAGGTTTTGAAAGATAGATTTGCAGGCAAATATCCGGCAAGAAAGGCGTATACTTCTGACTTCATAAGGGATGGGATCAGATTTCAGATTGATGCCATAGCCTATAAAAATTTAGGATGATACATTATCTGCAGGCTTCTTTATTAAGAGATATATTGAATGGTAAATATACTGTTTAATTCATGTCCACGATATAGATTCACATTTTAAATACTTGCCTGAATATATTTCCTTAGTGTCCACTTTATGGAATTCATTATAAAGGTTATGTTACTTGTCAAAAGGTAGAAGGCTGTATAAAGATAAGTAGTAAAGGCACGTTTTAGCGGATTCTCTTACTTATCAAAATGTATAAATGGATGAAAAGACAAGTAGATTAGACTGGTCTTTATGGGGATTCCTACTTGTCAAAAGGTATAAATCAATAAAAAGGCAAGTAGAATAGTCTGATTTTCAATATACTTCCTACTTGCCAGAAGGTTCAAATCAATATAAAGACAAGTAGTAAAGGCCGGATCCTACCCATTATAATAAAAAATCCTACTTGCCAAAATGTGAAAATTTAAATAAAACCTAGTAGGCAAGCTCATTTTAAAGAGTACGACGCGACAAAAGGCATAAACCATAGAAGTCATATAGCCTCGGCTCATTCAGAGGAGGGAGGCACGTCATATGGCCAAAATCCATAAAGGCCGTGTATCCTAGACCTAATCTTACAATTTTGAAGTGGAAGTACTACACGTCATAAAGGCCAAATCTATAAAAAGCCGTGTATCCTAGGGTCATTCTAAAGGCATTCCTGCGAGAAGTAATACACGTCATAAGCTCCAAATCTATAAAAAAACGTGTATCCCAGGTCCATACTTAACCATTCTTAAGAGAAATACTACACGTCATAATACCTAAATCAACAAAAGGCCGTGTATCCTAGACCTAATCTTACAATTTTGAAGTGGAAGTACTACACGTCATAAGACCTGAATCAACAAAAAGTCGTGTATCCCAAAAACAAGCAGCACAAATAACCTCAGAATATATCCACACAAAAAAAAAAGGAAAAGGCCCTAATCCTGTAATTAAACTAAGTAATCATACAATAAAACTAAGGAGATCAAGAGTGAAAAATAAGTAGCGGATGAAACCGACTTAAATTAGAGGGACGAGATTTCCCGTCTCTCTGACAGGTTGATCATATAGGAAATCATTCATCAGTTATCGTTGCTTTTAACCAATGAAGAAATATCGTAACCCTGAGTTTTCAGATACTCAAATACGTTGGCATCATTTAAAACAACTTTGTGAGGATGATCATTAGGATCCATCAATTCCTTATAATCGCATGGAGTAAAAGTTTTCTTATCTTTCACCATGTGATATATGCAGACCATCATCATTCTGGCGATTGCTATTATTGCTTTCTTGTGACCACGACGATATTTTATTCTGCGGTATTTTATGGCA
>NZ_AUIX01000047.1 GCF_000423925.1 Butyrivibrio sp. VCD2006 | reverse complement strand
GTAAGTAACACCATGATAGTTTCGTGAAATCCAAGTTTGCGATTTCTTGTGAAATCCTTACCCGGATTGACTGCATACAATTTGGGGTCATCTGCGATTTCGCTAATGGTAGCAAGTAACAGTGCCTTAACTGCGTCAGAATGTTTCATATAAGTGCCTCCTTGTAGTGAAAGTAACGTTTATGCCTTCACTACAAGGGCCGCACTCGTTACCTCTAAACAGCATCAGTAACGAGTGCGGCCGCGCATTTTGAACGGCTTGTCAACTATTTTTCATAATAATTTTTGTTAGGGGTAAGAAAAAAGCAGATCTTCGTTATTTACGAAAATCTGCTAAAGTAAATGACATTGATTCACAGTTGATATAAGATAGCTTCAATTATTCTCTAAAGCATCTAAGTAAATTTGCCGATAAAAGAGATAGCAATGGAACTGCGTGTCTTTTCAATGGATTGGAACATCCTATGAAAGGGCACATTTTTTGTTATTAAGGAGGCGATTTTTGAAATGGCAATAGGCGCAGTAGCAACAGATTACTATTGCAATCAAAGCATTCATTACGGCATGAATCGAGTATCTGAGGCAGTAACATCATTTGGTGATGAACTTACTGGAAGTGCAACATCTATATCACAGTCTTCAAATAAAGGTAAGAGAATAGGAATTACCACCGTTGGAGATAGGGGCTACATTGCAATGTATGCAGATTCCTCTACTGATGCTGATCCTGTGGTAAAAGTGGGAAAATATGAAGTCCGTATAAATGATGTAGATCCCAATAATGCAACACGTATGGAAATGTTTGCACTACTTTCATATATGGATGATCAGGGGCTTACAGATAATCATGGAATGAGTTCATATAGCAAAATGAAGGCATATTCATCCCAGGCTGAATATAATGGCTTTGCCAGTGGACTCGAAGATGATGCTCTTGCATGGAGTGAGAAACGTGATTGGATTGCCATACTGAATAATGCGAAAGAGACATTCTTGGCTATTCCAGAAACCTATAGACAAGCAATGAACATAGATCGGATGGTGTTTTCGTTGTTGGAAAAAATAGGAAAATAAAATGGCACTGCTACAGGGCGGAGGGAGTTATGCTCCGCCTAAAAGCTCTGCGACAGTATATGGCTCCCCAGAGGTGAGTCTCAAGAGAGCAACGAATTCATTGACACCATTTCTTGCATAGGTTTCAAGGTATGTCCTGATATCTGCAAAATATGAAGCGTATTCAATACTCTGGAACTGGCCGGACACCTTATCCTTGGTCTTAATAAATCTCAGTTACCGCTAAGAGAGGTTGTTTGTTGTGGGCAAAGTCCTTAACCCAGTCAAAGTAGTTGCTCTTATAATCCCTGATCCTGTTAAGAATGGCATTCACTTTCATAGTGAGATAATTATTTGTTGTAACTCATAAGTTTTTCTAATAATTGATCAGGCGTATCTGCAGAAATACCATATTTGTCTTCGCAGTCTTTAAAATTAGCGTGATAAGTGATGGAACCATTGTCGTCAATTCTGGCACCAAACCGTAGATAAACAGCATTGCCCTCATAGGCTTTCTCAATCTTCTTCATGTTTCCAACAGCCGTATTGATATCCTCCATTATGCTGCTGGCCCATTTGCTATCTCCGTTTGCAATGATACTAAGGGCATCATTGGATATAAGCACATTAAATTTTGTGGAGAAACGCCACATACTTGCACCTGTATATATATTATGAGGATGTTCATCAAGGCCTTTCCCATAAAAGTTGAAACTGGTCTGATGTTTATCATCGGAGTGAAGAGCTTCAAGGAAGTCAAGCGCTGTAAACTGCTTGGAAACAGGATTATTGAATCTATTAGCTACCTTATCTGTGTTATCTATGCGCCATTGTCTTTTTAACTGAAATGCTTCATTATATAATTCATTTGCTCTTTTTCTGGCTGATTCTGACCAGTCAAATGAGTATCCACCGAATACTTTTCCTTGTTTTTTTAGTTCATCAAACTCTTTTTGAGAAATATTATAGTAATACTTGTACTCGATATCTGCTGCACCTTCTTCATGCGGAAGCTCCACGCAGGCATCCAGGTGCATTACAGAACGCCTTGCCTGATCTTCCAGATCCATAATTTTACTGTAGAGCTCAGGATCAGACATGCGAAGCATCTCTGACTCACTTATCTGATAGTTACCCAAGTGATCATGATTGTAATTGTTTTTAAAGCGTGCTGATTCATTTTCCCAGGCTTCTCTTGTACTTGTCGTACCTGCATATTTATATGGCTGAGTAGCTTCTGTGGTATTTGCGGTGGATGCATTGTTTTCAGCATAAATCTGTGCTTCTTTAGATAATTCTACTGAACATGCGCTATTTTGCTTTGAGGGGACAGTGGCAGAATCTGAAGACTTCTTAGTCTGGACATTATCTGAAGATGAGGCTTTATCTATTCCACTACCCTTAAGGACTTTTGATGAATCAGAATCAATTGTTGATTCTTTCAGGTATGCAGCCATATCTCTCTTGATAATATCTGTATCAATATTTTTATTAACATTATAATTGATATGTGTAACGCTTACATCGAGTCCCTGAGTGAGAAACGCGTCATAATTTCCATATGCCTTATAAAGAGAACTAGCATAGTCATACATAGCCATAGCAAATACCTCCGTGTAAATGCATGTTGATCACTATTCAATTGAGAGCATATTCTCTCGTTTCATTTATCGGCATAAAAGGGAAATTTCTTTATATCCTAAGCATTGCTATATTTCCATACACTTTTCATTTGTGATACCAAAGATTCAACATCCCAATGCTTGCTACTATTTTTAGGACTGTTAGGATCGTTCACTATTATTTTTCCTTCTGCATCAATTCCTGTCAGCACTATGAAATGTCCTGTTTTTGTAAAATCTCCGGGTGACATTGAACAGATCATCGGCGCCTTACTGGATAAATTAGCCAAGATGTAATCTGATGAAACATCGCCGGTAACTACATTTAATCCATAGTGTTTGGCACCTTCTGTCATTATGGACCATGATGTGCCTTCGCCATATGTGTAAAAACCTTCATTTGACGCATAAGTTGCAACAACGAATGGATTAAGCTCCGAATCATTCTTAAGGCCACATGCCACCATAGCTAAACAAGTAGGCCCGCAACCGGCAACGCCTACATAGTTTGCTCCATAGTTTTTATATCCCCATCGCTTGTCCCACTGAATTGTGACATCATAATAGTTTTGTATAGACTCTATCGAAATAATAATATCCCTTGACTCATATCGATTATCGATATAGTATATAGATAATCAATATAAAGATATTCGATATATAAGGAGGGACTGTAATGAATACCATAGATAAGACTTTACTTTCCGGTAGTATGAGCACAATGTTGTTAAAGTTACTCTCAGAAAACGATATGTATGGTTACGAAATGATTGAAGCTCTTCGGGCACGATCACAAAATGTTTTCGAATTAAAAGCCGGCACGCTATATCCTCTTTTGCATACGCTGGAGTCCAAAAAATATCTCATATCCTACGAAAAATCCGGGAATGGAAAAATAAGAAAATATTATTCCATAACCAAGGAAGGCAGGAAATACCTAAAAAGCAAGTTAGAAGAATGGGAGACCTATAGTACAGCGGTTGCAAGCGTACTTGCATTCAGCATTTAAGGGAGGAGACCGGCATAATGAACTTAGAAGAATATCTTAATGAACTGAAAAATCAGATCAGAGATAAACACGCTAAAGAATTTGTTGTCAACGAATTTCTTGCCCATATCGAGGATCAGGCAGCTGATCTGCAACAGGATGGGATGGACCATGAGCAGGCACTTACAAAAGCAGTTGAGGAAATGGGGGACCCTGTGAGTGTCGGCGTCAGTCTTGACCGTATCCACAGGCCTCATATGGAATGGAAATTCCTGATATTTACCACTTTTATAAGTATTCTGAGTATCGGTGTTTTTTATTTGATTTGTACTACAATGCCTGCAGACAGCGTTTTAATTAATGTTGCAGTTACCAGTAATACATTTTTTAAGCACATAGCCTCTATAGCAATAGGATTAGTAGCCATGCTTATTGCTTACAGGCTAGATTATACTATTCTCGCAGGAAAAAGCCGTATAATCGCAGCTCTGTTTTTGCTTATTATGACGCTTCTTCCCATTCCATTTGGTCAGACGATAAACGGAAGCAATAGGTGGCTTTGCATCGGAGGAATCACTCTTTCAATCCAGGCTCTGTTTTTATTGTATTTACCACTTTTTGCAGGGATATTATATGAGTACCGAAATAAAGGTATTTCTGCTGTCATAAAGATCTTTTGTTGGATGATTGCACCGCTCCTATCTCGCTTACTGTACAGTGATGCCCGCGGTCCCTTTGCACTGTTCATGCTGTTTGCAGAATTCATCCTCTTTATACTTGCTCTGCGTAAAAACTGGTATGCTGTGAAAAAACGCGCTTTACTTCTCGGAGGCGGTTTCATTTTTTCAGTTATAGCTGCAGCAGTTGCTATTTTATGCATCAATTTAAGAAGTTATCAAGTTGCACGTTTACAAAATTGGATTTCTCACATAGGCCTTTTCACCAGAAGTATGGATGAAGACGGTATGTTGTACGTGAACTCCAGGCTGGATTATACATTCCTTCACAGCAATTTCATCGGGAAAAGCGACAGCGCCATAAATATCATGAAAAACATGGCAGGAATGACCGGAGACCTCATATTAGGCTCAGTTGCCGCCACATGTGGCATTGCTGCAGTAGTCGTAATAATGATAAGCCTTGTCGTTTTATCGATATATATATTTAACATTTCTCTTAAACAGAGAAACAGCCTCGGATATATCGTTGGGTGTTCCAGCGGCATTCTGATAGCTGTAGAAAGCATATCAAACATCCTGATTGTGTTTGGACTACTTCCGCTTACATCAACTACGCTGCCCTTTTTCACAAGTAGTATGAGTTATATTATTGTGGATTATATTCTCTTGGGATTAGTGCTATCAATTTACAGATACAAGGATATCCGTATAGAAAAGGAACCTGTTGGTTCAACGGTTGTAAAAGCAGAATAACAATATAACTGCTTACAAACAATCATTGGAACATAAAGTATAAATCTTCATACATCTCCCATACATTAAATTAGAGCAAGCCAGGCTTGCTCTAATTGATTACATTCGCTCACACTTGTAGGGGTGAAACCCTAATATAATCGCTCACATTTAGTGGGAGTGAAACCCCAATATAATCGTTCGCACTTAATGGAGGCGAAACTCCAATAGATGTGTAATCGTATCTTCTGATTAGAATACTAGCAAAAAACAGCCAAATATCAAGTTTGTATATTGTACCATTACTTTTTCTTTGTTTTTTCGTCCGCTTTGCAGACAATATAATCAAGCTAAACTTATGATTAGTAAGCAGCGCGCATGAGTCCAGTTTTCTGAAGAAGTGCATCCAGATTTTCATAAAAAGTAGGTACCAGCATAACACTGGTACCCACCACTATTCGCCTATTTCTTAATCAGAGGCCTGCTCCGTTTCCTGAGTCTGACCTAAAGGAAAACTCCCAATTTTCACTCTGCCCGCCTGTAATATATGCCGTCTAAAAAGCCTTTTAAATACAACTTTCAATCTGCCAAGAGAGTATTTTTCCCTCTTCTTAACATCCGCATCCCCCATGTGCCACATTTCAGCATACGATACAGTGCGTTTCAATTGTTCATTTTTTGCCCATGTTGGAACTGTATGCATATCTCTTTTACTAATTCCATATTTTGCTTCTATTATTGTCTGGGTATCCATGATGATTTCCTCCATTAACTTCCTCATGAAATACCCTTCGGCCGAAAGGTTTTATATCCTTTAATGTTATTTTATCTTGTCTATCAGTCTTCTCTTTTCCTCGCAAAGAGCGTCAACATCCGCGCCTTCAGTGATGTTCCATTCTTCTTCCAGATATTTGATCTGAAGCTCAACATACCTGATGGCATCTTCATATTTTCCAAGTATTTCATAAATCCTTGCCTGTGCCTGGAGATGATCCATGCAAATATGTTCCTTGTGGTTAGTTACATATATTTCCTCAGCCTTGTGATATCTTTCCAAAGCCTCCTCGTATCTTGCATTGGATGCATAAATGCCTGCTACTTCAAACATCGCATCGTAGCTGTCATGGAACTTTTCCTCGATACCAGATACTATTCTCCATGCATCCTCAGCACGATACTCAGCAAAAGCAATATATGCTTCATATACCGGAACTAAAACATCCTTATGATCCTGAAGCTTTGAATATGAAGTCAGATAATCTGCAGCCTCTTTAGTGCGATGATCCGCAATAAGGTTATCCATAAGAAACAGATAATTCCTGCCGATTTCAGGATACTTTTCTACTAAATCCTTGAAAAACGCTATCGTACTGTTATGCTGCCTTGCGTTCCAGTCCCAGACTACTGCTCCTTCACTCTTTTGCAGGAGCCACTGGTCCTCTTTTGCATCAGGATGAAAATTCATAGCCTTTCTGGCATACAAACTAACATATCTGCTGTCACTAACTATTCTGTGATGATAAAGATGGGCCAGAAATGTGTAAATCCTGCCATCCATCCTGTCCGGATGGTTCTCATCATACTCATCTTTTATATCCAGCAGGAACTCCTTTGTATTATTAAACGCTTCATCAGTGAGCTCATTTTCATAATCAAGCATGTTTTCGATACGATGCAGCTTCTGCTCTACAGATAGATCAAACAGTTCATCAATCGTAACCCCAAAGAATTCCGATATGGACGGGAGCAGTGATATATCCGGGGCACACACATTGTTCTCCCATTTTGATATAGACTGACTACTCACTCCTAGCGCATCTGCAAGAGCCTCCTGTGTTGTACTAGACTTTAAACGAAGTGCCTTAATTTTGTTACCAATATTCATTTCAGTTCTTACAAGAATAATTGTAGAATATAGTCGTATTGCCCACAATGACGCAGTTTTCAAGTCGGTACAACCTGAGGTTGATTATTTATTCTTGTATTTTGTCATTCTTCCCCGGTTTTTTTAATATCTTCAGGGATATATACAAGCCCAACCTCGTCCAGTCTCACATCATATTTGAGACTATGATACTTTAGTGTGCGAAAGTTCATTGCTCTCACAGATCATGTCGTAAATCTTCTGCTGGCGCTCAGTTAATGTCTTATTATCCTCTGCCTCAGCTGCAGCAGATTTATTCAACGGAATTGAAATCCTAAACACATCATCCTCAAACAATTCCGGTTTTCCCCCATCTACATATATTGGAGTATACTTTCCATGCTTGCGCGGAATGCTGTCATTCATATTTCATTCCACGCTATTTACCATTATTTCTTCGAATATCAGCAGTGTCCTGAACTGCCTTAGGCAGCCAATCTTCTTTGACATAATCAAGCGGAATAACCAACTCTTGAATTTTGTCATCCTTGCCAGGCCTCTTGATATCGTCTGGCAAATAATCCAGCCCGACTTCCCTTAAGCTCATAACACTATCATAAATCCATCCAACAGCTTGGTTATCACAATACAAGCAATAGCACCCAAACATCTTTTTTACCTTTACATCAAGCTCTATGAGTGCGTCTAACCATTCTTGAACTATTTGCGGATCTTCATAAGCCATCTTATTCCCTCCGTAACGGTAACGCTATTACAGTTCCTATTTTATTTTTCATCCAAATAGATCTGCACCCTGCTATTCATCACGTTTGCAGCTTCTTCTGCTGTTCTTTCTCCCGCAAAGAACGGGGCCAGTTCCTCGGAGATGATATCACCAATATAAAACAGTTCGTAATTTATTGGATTAGCTTCCTCTGCCATCATCTTTAGCTTCTCTGCATTTTCCTCAGATACGCCTTCTCCCTCATAGCTTATGCCATTCATATAGCTGGAAGCGCCCTCAGATGTCTCATTTGCCTTAGCAAGTTCCAGCTCCTTATAAAAAGCTTCTTTTTCTACCGGGAAATGACCACCATACTTCTGCTCATTAGTTTTCGAATACTTACTCTGCGCATTCTTCATCTGGGCATCGTGAGAAATGATAAACTTAAGGAACTCTTTTGCACCTTCAGGGCAGGTCGCCTTTGCATTAAGATACAGCATATTGCAAAAGGCATACGCACCGCTGCCTTCATTTCTCGGATATCCGGCAAGAGATACATTTCCATCAAAACAGGCATCAAGGTAATTCATCACTTCTGGACTACCTACGCTCAGATTTTCAGATATTATCTTCCCTGCGTCGATTTTTTCCTTATAGTTGTTTTCATTGATATTCTCAGGACAAGCATATTTTGAGGCAAACATTATCAACTGGACAAATTCAGGGCTATCAAGATGGCTTTCCCTGTTATTCCAGTCAATAAAGGAAGGATTAGTTTCGTCCAAAAGTCCATAATAGAAAACGATATCTTCCCCTGATGTATTAAGTGCTACTGCCTCTGCATCAGCTTCTTTGGTTATCTCCAGCAGTTCATTAAGTGAGACGGAAGCTCTGTCACCAAGAATTCTACCAGGATAGGCTGCAGTTTCCATGTAGAATTCATAAGGAATTCCATATTGTTCACCCTCGAACTGTCCGTTCTGGAGTACAGCATCAAAATATTTTGATTTATCCTGAATCAGATCACCCACAGAATTTATCAGTCCATTTTGAACCATGTCCTTCTGTTCCATTATTCCATTGACAATGAGGTCAGGTCCTGTGCCAGTAAGAAATGCTTTCCTAAGATCCGTCTGATATTTCTCCATATCCTCAGGATCTTCAGGAAGACTAACATTTATGTGATAATCTGCATTAGTCCGGTTAAACATGGCTATATAGTAATCAAGACTGGCAATCTTAAAGGGCATGGAAATAACAACTTCCTGCTTTTCCGCTTCTCTTTTTGAGTCGAGATCAGCCTCCAGTACATAATGGCTGCCTTCAAAGTCAGTAAGCACTTTAAGAGTGTTATCCTGTTTTTCAATCTTACTGATATTACTTAGGAAGTATCCCCTGTTTTTCCAGTCTATAAGCTTATCCTCACTGCCGTCCTCTTTCAGAAGCATTAGTGATTCAGTATCCGTAACGTACCAGCCATCTGTTGTTTTAGCCATAGCCTGAATAGCAGATTTTTCACCTGCGGCTTTATAGGAAAATGAGCTTTCCTTTTCGTCTACCGCACCTGCACAAAATGTCTCTTCGTTATTACCATACCAAATCGCAGAAGCATCTTCTGACAAGTCTATTCCTTCAATTTTACCGGGATAATTGTCCTGACGGATTTCTTTTGTGCTGAGATTATATGAGATAATCCTGTTTTCAGCAGGATAGTTCTTATAGGAATAAACAGTATCTTTCCCATCAAAAAAGAACTGGTTGTCAGACCACTGGTTTTCCGGTTCTTTTTCTGTGATAGGATACTCTGAGATCAGTGAAAAAGCACCATCGGTATCCATTTTCCCAAACGCAAAGTAGTTCTTGTCATTTTCCAGATACCCTGATGAGACAAAATAGACCACTTCATCATAAATTCCTGCTATCCTGCAAGGTTTATAGCCATGGCGGATATCTACAGATTCGTATTCTCCATCCAGGTTCAAATATGGGGCCTCATAATTCTTCCACTCATCGAACGGATACTCAGAAATCTGGATATAATATCCCAAATCCATTTCATCATTATATTCCGTATCCTGTCCCCAAAGCTGGGCAAGGCGATAAACCTTATTCCCAGCCATTTTTATATCAAGTTCCTTAACCCAGTCATCACTATGCTTGATCAGACCGGAATCCGCATCCGGTAATTCATGCTCTTTTATTTCACATTCAAATATCTTTTTGCTTTCGGCTGGTTCCAAGCCACCTATAGCATTCCTTTTTCCACACGCACTAAGTAATGTCATGGTGCATACAAGAACCATGGGCAGTACTCTTGTCCCAAAACTCTTTATCATTACCCTATAGTATTATTCCTCTCCCAACTTATCTAATAAAAATATGGCAGTCGGTCCGTCAGCACCACCAATTATTACATCAGATTCTATTCCCATAAAACCATTACCTCTGCTCCAGAATATTACTCGCTCTCACTGAGATATAGGCTCACTCTGCTCTGTATGATATTAGCGACTTCATCAGCACTTTTCTGTCCTGCATAAAACGCCCCCACCTCTTCGCTGATAATATCAAGGATCTTATTGTCCACAGGGGAGATTTCTTTCACAGACATTATAAAATCGCTAAAATACTCTGCCTCCTCCTTGCTAAGTGCTTTTCTTTCCACGTTAACACCTGCAATATTGAATTCTTTATGAGCTATTAGTGAATCTCCATATATATCTCCCAGTTCGACCTGTGATTTTTTTACAAGAAAATTAAATGCCTTTTTAGACACCGGAAATCCATCTTCTATTTTTTCCTGATATTCATCTGATAGGAAAGATTTAAGAAAACGCCATGCAGATTCCTTATCTGTACATGAACTGCTTATTGCAATTTGTAATGGTAGGCTTATATATGATTTCCCGCATTTTTCAGATGGATAACCATTAAATACGATATCTCTTCCAAAATATCCGTCTCTTATCACCTGATAAAAATCAAAGTCAAAAAAAGTATATGGCAAGAGAAGAGCCTTGTTTTCCCTATAATAGCCTTCTCTTTCACTGCTGTATTCCACGCCATCTTCTGCTCCCGGAAATGATGAAATAAGATCAAGTAACGCTTTAAAGCCTTCGGAATCATATCCGCTTATACCTTTTTCATAATCAATAAATGAAGAGCCACAGAGTGAGTAATAAATGTCCGAGTAATCTCGTATATGAAAGCCCATTCCATCAGCAGGATCCATGCCCTGCCTACTGCAAATATCTTTATAATTCTCCAGTGTTACTATTTCATCCCCTACTATATCCTTGGCTGCAACACATGTATTAATCTGGAATTTGGGAACTAAAAAGTAATGATTCCCCTTTATAGATGTAGCCCCTACAACATTTTCGAGGATTTTTTCCAGTGATATTTCCTGATCCTGTTCTACATATTTATCGAGAGATTCCAGTGCACCTTTATCAATGTAGCTTCTCCAGGGCATATCATCATCAAATATGAGAATATCCGGTGCATTTCCCTGAACCATATCCAGATTAAGTCTTTCGTATGAGGCTGACAAATCGCCTTCTTCCGCACCAGCATCATTTTCTGTATAATCCAGAATCTTTAGCCTTACTTTATCGTTCTCCTGATTAAACCGAATCATCTGATTCCTGACGTCATCATCAATCCCTATCATCCCTATTGTCAGAGTAGTTTTTGATGTAACGTCTTCCGGTTTAACTTCTGTGACACCGCATAAACTATACTCATCATTTCCAAGTGATCCATATATAACCATGTTATCAGGAGATGGTTCCGCTATAATTGCAATATACCCCACCTGAATATCTGACAGTACATAATCATATATCAAAGTCGCTTCCATATTCCCAGTATTAAAGCCGTAAATGCCATCCTTTTCAGCCACATAGAAATCAAAGGTACTTCCCGGAAAAAGACTTTGACAGTTCACATGTAATGATTGTGGAGTCTCAACTACTTTCCCAAATGTTTTTGAATCACAATTAAACTCATAAAGCTTGTAATCCAAATTGCTATCTTCTTCGCAGATATAAACCTTGCCATTCCTTGTCTTAAGAAGTTTTGCGTCATAGTAATTGGGAATATCCGTATCTCTCTTTACTTTTTCTGTGAATTTTCCATCATTTTCATCATATATTGATAATTCACCTTCTCCGACAATTACTACCCCTACACCATTTACATAAGCTACATCACGGATATCATTCTCACAATCAGCTTCAGTTAATGGTGCAGACCACATCATATTTCCCTGTGCAGATAACTTAACAAGACACTTTTCTGATGGTGAAGAATCATCGCTATAGGCCGTCTTTATAATGAAAATATTCCCACTATCGTCAACTGTAAATTTCTCATAATAATAATCTGATTCTTCCGGCAAGAGTATTTCCTCAAAATCTCTCTCCACAGTTAGCTTCAAGATAGATTCAGCCGTCAGGATTTCTCCATGATAGGCATGAAAATAGCAGCAGCCATTAACGACAGAAAAGCTATCCGAATAAAGACTCATATCCGCATTGGGTAGTTTTTTGTCTTCCAATTTAAAAACATGACTTCTTTCTCGAACCGCTTCATCCCTACCAACTGCTACCGGTGCTTCATTTTCTCTTATATTCTCTGTTTTTCCACATGCTCCAAGAAAAAACGCCGACATGAAGATCACAGCCAGCATTCCCACAATATTGACTTTTTTCATATTCCACCAAAAGAACTATTTGTTCTTGATTCAAAATCTTAATAGTAATATTCTAGCTAAAACTTCAAATGCTGCTAACTAAATGTAATGCTAACATTGTTACCACAAAACACCTTAATCTGTTTTATTAAATTGTCTTTATCATCTTCAGATAACCCGTATGCCCCGGTGTCGATAGTAACTTCCTGCACCATTAAATCATCAGAAATAACGGTCTTAATATCTGCATCTTCTATGTTTAGCTGTTCCGCTATTACATCTGATAACTGTTTCTCTATATATTTCCCATATTCATCCGCTGTAACCGGTGTAGCATCTGTTAATGATTCTATATCTGCAGGATCTTCAGTTACATTTTGCCCTGATGAACCATCTCCGCATCCACTCAGTAAAAGCATGATGAATACTGTCCAAATGGTAATTTTCTTCTTCCAAAAACTCTTTTTCATAACCCTTTTCTCCTATTTTCCACCATTAGCTATTTTCACTAAGATAAAGACTAACCCTGCTCTGGATGATATCGGCTACTTCTTCCGCCGATTTCTGGTTCTCATAGTAAGCCCCAGCTTCTTCGGTTATTATGTTTTCAATCTGGATTTCATTAGTTGCTGCATCCGTCACCGATGAAATGAAATCTATCACGGTTTCTGTTTCTTCCTTAGAGAGTTCATCGAGCTGGTATTCCTCATTTCCTATCCCAAGGATATCACCCGTATATACTTCTTCGCCCTTGGAATTAGTATAGTAAGGTCTTTCTTGCGCTTTAGCCGCCATCGCTTCAAGAGCACTTTTCTTTATTGGAAAATCCCTTTGTAATTTATTTCGATAATCATCGTCATAAAAAGACTTCATGAATTCCCAGGCTGCATCTTTATATTTACAGTTGTGGTTCATTGCTATCTGCATTCCCGTGGAGAGGAAGGATTTTCCTCCATCATTTGTTGGATAACCATTAAACTCTACATCCGTGCCAAAGTATCCATCAAGCAGCAGCTTATAGTCCTGAAAAGATGCCAGGGTATAATCCAAAAGAAGAGCTTTATTTTGCCTGAAGTATGTTTCGTATTCTTCCCACTCATCGTTATCTTCATCATCTTCTGTTTCTTCCGGAAACTGATTAATGAATTTCAGAAGATTAACAAAGCCCTCTGAATCAAAACTGCAGGTTCCATTTTCATAATTAATAAAAGTGCTTCCTGTGGTTTCGTAGAAGTCCGTGGCTGCATCTCTTGTCATATAGCCCATTCCGACAACAGGATCAATACCATTTGCTTCGCATATTTCTTTATAATTCTCCAGTGTGACCTTCTGATTTCCAAGCTTATCTTTAGCTGCAACACAGGTATTCACATAAAAAGACGGAACAACGGTATACAGTTCTCCATTTACTCTTGTGGCATCGACCACATTTGGTAAAAGATCAGAGATGCTAATATCAGGATCATTTTCAAAATATGAATCAAGGGGCTCAAACACACCTTTCTTCGCATAATTCTGAAGAGCTGCAGAATGGGAAACCACCATAATATCCGGCCCCTGCCCCTGAACAAATTCAAGCCCCAGCTTATCTACACAGTCAAAATATCCTGACAAATCCGCTCCTGCGCTGTCAGTAGCATAATCAATCAGCTTAAGCCTGTATTTATCACTCTTTTTATTGAATTTGGAGACCTGCTTTCTGACCTCATCAGATATGAAAATGGTTCCAACTGTGATAATCTCTTTTTCCGTAATTTCTGATGGATTGATTTTTGTCAAACTTGCAAGCTCAGATCCTTCATCGGGCATTTCATTTATTACAAAGATTTTTCCGTTTTCATCATCCCCGATATATGTCAGGTAATTTATTACTATATCCGATGACTCAAAGTCACAGACAAGCGTCATCTGCTCGTCCCCAAGATTAAAGGCCTTTATTCCGGAGCGCTCTTCAACATAAAAATCGAAGGCTTTTCCTGGATAGATTCTATTCCCATTCTGAGCATCGTTTGGAATAGAAACCTCTTCATCAAAATCCATCGTATCCGGGTTGAATTTTTTAATGATAAGACCGTTTTCATTGTAGGAATTGTCATATAGATATACGTTGCCATCTCGCAGCATATATAGATTTCCGAAGTAGTAATCATCAGAAGAATCATCATTTCCCCCTATGATTTCTTCTCCTTCATCGGTGTTTTCATCATAAAATGAAGCTGCTCCACTACTATAGGTCAGGATTCCCCTTCCCCTAACATAGGCCATGCTCCCTACTGTCTTCTTAGAGTCTGTCTCTGTAAGCGGTTTTTCCCAAATAATATCCCCTTCTGCTGAAAGCTTTACAATAGTAGAAGTAGTATTGTCAGCACGAAATTTTTCCGAGTAGGCAATCTCTTCCTCATTTTCATAAGCTTCCAGCCAATCATCGGTGTAAACTGTCTTTATCAGATACAGATTTTCGTCTTCGTCAGCTGTCATCTCACTATATGCGATGTTATAGGCAGCTTGAAGCGGAAGCTCAGTCACAGCTCCGGAAGCATAATCAACCCTCATTATCTCCGGAGCAGCTTCGCTCCCTTCGTAGTAGCCTATCAGTGTGAAAAAACTGTCCTCTGTGCTGCAACTGCTAATGCAGTAACTACTATCCTTTACAGGTAAGTCGATGTCCTCCCACCGATATACATGATCCTTGTCAATCGCAGGTTCAACATCAGCGTTTTCCTGCAGAGCTACATTTTCCTTATTTCCACATGCACCAAGGATGGTCATGGTACATATCATGCCCATAGCTAATACTCTTGTCCCAAAACTCTTTTTCATAGTCCCCTTTTCTCCCATTTTGAAAGCCTTATCTCAATCTCGTTATGTAATGCCATAAGTATCGATTTTTAAAAACAGTCAACCCATCCACAGCTTTTAATGTCATCAAATGTAACTTCTTTATTTAATTCAGAACCATTAGTTAACGGCTCCGGTTTGGCAGACATATCCCCAAATGACACTACCGTTATAATTATTGCCACAATTACCCCCAAGCAGATTACTACCAGCTTTTTTGTATGCATATTATTCCCTCCGCTCCCAACAAAGTTTTTCCCTTCTCAAGTATCTTTAATCCCCTCATTTATATAACGCATGAGCATTTAATTTCGGGACAGAAAATCTACTTATTTTTTATATTTCTTTAAGTCACAGTATGGCTCCGTCCCAATTTCTTCTTTGCCAATAAGCTCTATGTATTCCCCATCAACATAGAGTCTGTAGCCCTCGCTATATTCAATAAGCTCAGCATTATCCTCTGTAATGAATATTTCATCCTCAACATAAGGCGGATCATAGAGAGGCTGTATGACCGGTACGTATGATGCAAAAAGAAGAACCAGTCCCAGCATTATGATCACAGAATTCTTCCTTTTATCTGTTCTTATATCAAAGAATACTCGGCGTGCTCTTGATACAAGCATTCTTTTCTGCGTAATTCCTGAAAAGCTTGCCACGCTGTACCCATAAGGCTTCATCGCTCTTATGACTGCCATCTTTTTCATGGTCTCAATATAACTGATCTTCTCTTCCTGTGAGTAACCTCTTACAGCAGCTTCATCGCATCTTCTTTCAGAAAGCATTTCAAAATCAACTTCAAGGAGTCTAAGCACCGGATTCCACCACAAAATACAGCTTGCAAGATGAAGCAGCATTTTGGTCAGGACATCCCTGTGTTTGATATGTGATGCTTCATGGAATAAGATATTTCTGATATCCAGGTCCGAATAATCCACCGCTGGCAATATCACACCATAATTTATAACCCCAACCGAAACAGCCTCTTCAATAAATTCAGACATTACTATTTTCTTCGGATCCAGGCCCGCGCTCCTTGCTATAAAGGCATATTCCTTAGGAAGCTCTTTACCCTGTATAATTAAAAGTCTAATACTGTTTCTGTTTTTTAAGACCTTATATCCCCAGAAGCCGATTGCAAAAGCAGCACCGGCAATCCATATGACTATCAGCAGTGAACCTATAGATATAACATTGCCTATCCTTGAGTTCAAAAAATCATTAAGGCCTGTCATCACTATCCTCGATGGGATTACAAATGAAATGCTTGTTTCTATGGGAATTATGATCCTTACAAGAAGCATGACAAATGCTGCAATCCATGGGGTCATTCCTGCGGAAAACATGTTGCTATCTCTTTGCACAGCTATATGAAAAGCCAGCGCAACCGCTGTTCCTAAAAACATCGCAGTAAACACAGACCAGATACTTATACTTATCATTTTCCGATTTCCTTCTTCTTTTCTTTTACAAGTCTGTCCAGTTCTTCTATTTCATCTGCATCAACTTTTCCAGTCCCAATTATCCCTGAAACCAGCTGAGGCAAAGATATCTTCCCTTCATACTGCATCAGTTCTTCCAGCATATATTCCGTGCAGCTGACCTCAGGTGCAAAAGTCCTGGCAATTGTCTTCCCACTGTGCGTATATCCCACTTCTTTAAGAAGGCCTTTCTTTATAAGACTGTTTATGATAGAAAAACCTGATCTGTCCTTCCAACACCTGTTAGGACTTGCCTCGATCAGCTCTGCCAAAGACATCTCTTTCTCCGCTGTCCAGTATGCCTGCATTATCTCCATCTCGCTCTGTGTTAAGTACATCCGTTATCTCCCTGTATTTTATTTAAACAATTTGAATTTCGCCTGATACGGCTGATTTCCCCAAATGTCACAATAAAAGTATATGTCATTTGTTAGCATGAGTCAATTTGATTTGACTGTATCTTTTTGCTTTTATTAAACAAAAAGCTCTCAGGAAAACCTAAAAGCTTTTGAAGTCACTGTGGGCAGTTCTCTTATGCACTCACATCCCTATAGTATTTTGCCTGTGCCTCAAACATGGTGGCATATATACCCTCTCGCATTTTTACGAGCTCATCATGTGTGCCGTACTCTGCAATATGTCCATCAGAGAAAACAGCTATTCTGTCACAGAACTTGCAGCTTGATAATCTGTGCGAAATATAAAAAGCGGTTTTACCACCCACAAGGGTGTGGAACTGTTTGTAAACCTCGTATTCAGCCAATGGATCAAGGGCAGAGGTAGGCTCATCCAGAATGACTACAGGGCTGTCCTTATATAAAGCCCTCGCAATTGCAATCTTTTGCTGTTCTCCTCCGGAAGGTTCTATTCCCTTTTCATCAAAATACTTGAATAAATTAGTCTTTGCGCCTTTTTCAAGCTCATCAATTCTATCCCTTAGCCCTACAAGATCAATGTACTCGTCAGCCTTGCCCTTATCAAGGCTATCAAACGCTATATTCTCGTCTATAGGAAAAGAAAAAAGCTTAAAATCCTGAAATACCGGAGCAAACTGCTGCATATACTGCCTGTAATCGTAATCTCTTATATCTATTCCATCGACCAGAATCTGACCTTCCGTGGGATCATAAAGTCTGCATAGCAGCTTAATAAAGGTAGTTTTGCCGGCGCCATTTAGACCCACAATAGACAAATGCTCACCGGGTCTAATCTTAATACTGATATCATCAAGAATCTTTTTATCAGTTCCCGGGTAGGAAAAAGAAACATGCCTGAATTCGATTTCATGAGGCTTTTTAGAAATCTCTTTTTCTCCCTTGGGAAGAGCCTCCGGATATTCCATAAATAAAACATACTCATAGGCATAGTTACAATCCTTGATAAGCTCCGTCACATTGTAAACAAGTCCGCTCAAAGTTCCGTTGAGAGCTGCTTCTGTGCTGATTAGCTGCACTAAGGTTCCAATACCATAGACTCCCTTTATAGCCAAAAGAGCTACATAAAAGTATGCTGCCGCACCTTTTATAGCAGATATTACATTAACACCTATACTATATGGAAGCTGGGTTACTGCCTGCCATCTCCAGTGCTTATTGCTCTTATCTGTATTATTTTTCCAGCGGTCCAACATAAGGTTCTGAGCGTCATAAAGACGGATATCCTTACCAAATCTTGGATCTACTATTTCCCAGCCAAAGTAGCCAAACAGTCTGTTTACCTTGGATAGTTTTCCAAAGGCTTCAATTTCTATCTTATTCTGCTTGGAAACCACATATAGATTTACCAGCGAGTATATAGCCAAAAGAAGAAGCAGGAGCGGTGCATGAAGAGCTATAACAACCACAAATCCAATGGCTCTGACTATGTTGGTAATGAACATAAAAAGGATTTCAGAAATGCCATAAACTCCCCCTGAGTACCAGCTCATTCCTGTTCTTGCTTTTTCAATCTGATCCAGAGCCTCTTTATCCTCTGTGAGCTGATAATCCAGTTCCATGGAATGTTTCCCCATGAGTATTGAAAAATAGTCATCAAGTCTTTGCTGGTATTTACTCAGTACAGTATTACTGCGGCTGGTAACCATTGAAATAACGAATTCACCTATAATAAGACTTGCTGCCAGAATAACCAGTTTGCTTAAATCTCTATCACCTACTATCTCATCAACTATTAGAGGCGAAATCATAATTGCCACAAAGGGTTGGAGAATCTGTGAAACTGCCTTTATGCTCTCCCACACGAAGAATCCCGGGTATTTTTTATATGTTGTCGAAAACAAAAGAGCTACAACTTTTCGTATCTTATGGAGAGCAGAAACATTTTCTTTACTGTCTTTATTTATGTTAGCCAACCTTCTCTACCTCCTGTTCTGTTTCCTCACCTTCCTCATTATCACGGTAATACTGAGCCTGTACGTTAAACATATCTGCATATTTTCCGTTCTTCTCCATAAGCTCATCGTGACTTCCAAGTTCCACCATGCTTCCATTCTCAAACATAACTACTTTGTCACAAAATCTGGTAGAAGCAAGTCTGTGTGAGATATAAACTGCACTCTTTTCTCCGATCATTTCATCAAACTGCTCATAGAGCCTTTGCTCAGCAATGGCATCAAGGGCAGATGTAGGCTCATCCAGGACAACTATCTTAGAGCCTTTATACAGAGCTCTTGCCAGAGCCAGCTTTTGTTTTTCGCCACCGGATAAATCGATACCATCTTCTTCTACAACATTTGTAAGCGGTGTATCAATTCCTTTTATGAGTGAATTTAACTTTTCTTCAAGGCCGGCGGAAATTGCACACTCTTTTGCCCTGGCTCTATTAAGCTCCTCCCTACTATACATGGCGATATTCTCAGACATTAGAAATGCAAATATCTCAACATTCTGAAATACCGGAGCAAATAGTCTGTAATAATCTTCTCTCCTGTATTTTCTGATATCTGTACCATTGATGGTAATAACACCTTCTGTGGAATCATAGAGTCTTAAGAGGAGCTTTATCATTGTAGTCTTCCCTGCGCCATTTAGTCCTACCACAGCAAGTTTTTCTCCCGGATGAATCTTCAGATTAAGATCCTTAAGAGCATAGGTTTCTGCCTTGGCATACTTGTAGGATACGTTCTTAAATTCAATTTCGTAGGTGTCTGCCTTCGGAATCTCTATGCAGTCTTTTTCATCGTCATCTATATCAAGCTCAATAAAGGATCTGAAATCATCAGTTTCCAGTGATGCCTTCTTATAATCTCCAAAGCGCTGCAGGAGATTTAAAAGTGCCTGAGAAAAAGCCATTGATAGAGACAAAAACAATGTGAAATTTCCTACAGACAAGTCTTTTGTAAATACTGCAAAAAACAATACCGCATATATCAGCGCCTTGATCACAACATTCGCTATCTGTGTAACAAAAGAGTTTTTGAACCAAAGCTCATGATGAAGGTCCATTTTTCCCTCTTTATCAAGGTATGTTTCCTCCTGCTTTTTTGAAAGGAACTCAGAGAGATTAAAGAGCCTGATCTCCTTGGCATGGTCACAGTACTGGGTTACTCTTTCCATATAATCAGTTTTTCTCCATGAACCTGAGAGCTTATCCCAAACCTCCTTTTTGTCCTTCTCAACTATTTTCCTATAATACAAAAACTGGATAACGTATAGCACTATCAGCGCCAGAATTAGTCTGAAGTCCAAAACCATAACGGCCACAAATGTGACCACTACGGTAAAAAGACTGGTAAGAAGCTGCTGCATATAACGCATCATACCCTCAACGCCGTTCATGTTGCCACCTGTCGCCTGAGCTGCACGCTCTGCAACATCAAGGACATCCGGTCTTTCAATAAGTTCATATTTAAGTGAAAGAACTCTTGCTATTCTCTCGGTGATCATATGCATGCGTACATATATAAATCTGTACCAGACAAGACAATCCGATAAAACGCTTCCTATATTGAGAATGCATGCGATAAATCCTGCAGCAAAGATCAGCTTAACAAGTCTTTCCATAGCCTCTTTTTCCGGAAGTCCCATCTGAATAATATCAATTACATATTTACTAAAAATCCCCCAAAAATAAGAAAGAACAGATGAGCAAACCATCCCAAGCAGTACAAGAGCTACTACATCCGGCTTGTACTTAATCATCTTACCTATGATATATCTGGTGTTACTCCATATCCCAAACTCCTTGTGTAATGGATTATCTTTACTTTCTTTGTATTCATCCTCAAGCCACATGGCTACTTCCTCCCGTTTCTACACTTTCTACTTTTCTGACTTTCTTCTGCCATATAAGCCTGAACCCAAAATGAAACACCCCAGCATTCCTATAATAGCCCTCCATACCAATCCGGGTATCCCCAATAGTGGTGGGAATGGACATAAAAGAACAAATATAATAATCCATATTCCTACAATACAAAAAATCAAATTTTTCATATATACCCCATCAACATTCTAAAAAAGTCATCCAAACTGCAGTTCACATCATTACTATAAATTCATATTCCCACTGCGATTGGATATGATAAAATGCGTTATAAATCACACACCTCTGCTTTTCAAATATTCATCTTCATCCGACCTTGCCTTTATGAACGCATCCTCAAGATCAATTTCATAATAATCTGCTAAGCGAATTACCTGGGCAATCACGTCGGCCATTTCGTTTCCAAGTCTTTCATCGATAACAGGATCATTGTCAGAAAAAGCATAATATTTTTCTTTAAGCATGACCTGCTTAGCAAGTTCCCCAACTTGTTTTATTAGTTCAATCATTGTGCCCTGAGCTTTCCATTCACTAGCCTCTATCTTGTTGAACCTATGCACAATGTCCATATACATCTCTTGCATATTTCTAAAATCCATTGCCACAAACCTCCTCTTATTCGAAATTTCGCCCCTAAAGACTCACTCCATCGGAATCATTCCCTCAGCAACAAACATGTTCTCTTCTACTGATATCTCAAGTGTTCCATTTTGCTCATTCACCAGATCCTGAACGCTTCTTAGTCCAATCCCATGACTGTCTTTGCTCTTTCTGCCATGAATACGCCCATTATCGATATTTACTATTCCGCTAAATGTATTCTTGATCTGCAAAAACAGCATTCCTCCTGAATATTTCATAGTCAGGAAGAGCTCTTTATCTTCTGCTTTTGACGCAGCATCTATCGCATTTTCCAGAAGATTTCCAACAACTACATTAAGCTTGCATCTGGATACATCCATATCCTCCGGAATCTTTACATCGCAGGTAACTTCTATTTGATGGTTCCTGGCATTATCAAGTAGATAATTGATAAGACTGTCAGTTTCATACTCACCGGTATGGACCAGCCTCTTTGAATCAGCAAATGTCCCTCGTAATTCCTCGATATAAGAACATATCTGTTCATCTTCACCTTGCTTTGCCAAACCTTCTATTTCAAACAGATGATGGCGGAGATCATGCCTGAAATTCTCTTCTTTTCTGTTTGAAATGCGCATCAGCTCCATCTCATGCCTGTAAGCTTCAACCTCTCGTTCAAGGTATATTTTCCTCATCTTGTCTCCGAGATTAATAGCCAGTCTGTTGTACAATACGATGGACAGCGCAGATATTCCGACGACGCATATACAGGCAATTAGTCTGTATACCCCAGATTCCATAGCAGTTACACAGTATAAGATCACTGCCGCCATAACCGGGAATCCTGATAGGACAATCATCTCTTTTCCGACTACATCCCAGGTCTTTTCCTTGCGGATTGTAACCCCCAGGATTCTTTCCAATATAAGCAGAAAGATAACCGTAAATGGCTGACTGTAGAAATAATCAGAGCTACTCAAAAAAGGGGTAGTTATTGCATAGGCCAGCATATCGCAGGCAGCTCCTAATACAGCAATTATCATGCTTACCAGTATTTTCTTTAGCAGACTGCCCTCATATGCACTTGCTATTAGTATCATCAGCAGAATGTTTACAATGAGATTTATGGCCGGCATATGTAAAAGTTCATTAACAGCAATAGTACCCACGAACCAGCACAAAGAATATACTTCTCTTTTCACTCTGTTATCTGAATCAAACAGGAGAAAATCCCCCATAAACCGCCTGATCACAAGAAGCAGTAAAAAATTACATAAAACATTTATCAGATAGTATTCCATTTAACCCTCGCAACACATTTTCTTCCATCGGGAAAAGATTTTATTCTTAAAGGACTCAGCATATTTACGGCTGATGCTAATCTGCTCTCCATTATTCATAACCACATGGTCATTGCCGGTCTTTTTTAGGGCATTTAAATTGATCACATAAGAATTATGAATCTGAGCAAAGTAATCCGGGAGCTTTTTTATTTCTTCTGAAAGCTTGCCATAATAGTCTATGGTCTCATCGCGACAGACTATGCTAACTATTCTTTTATTACTGAATAAATACAGGATATCCTTACAGCTGATAGCGATTTCTTCCCTTCCGACCTTACATGTAAAATAGTCGCCTGATTCTCCTATGATCTCAAAGCCACGCTTCAGAGCCTTAAATAATGTCTCTTCTGTTACCGGCTTAACAAGGAAGTCCAATGGCTGTACCGAAAACAGCTTCATTGCATAGGTTTCTTTTGATGAAACATATATGATCTGAGTGTGAAAGTTTCTATTTTCTTCACGCAGGAATTTCCCTACATCAATGCCGCTCAACCTGGCCAGTTCTATATCAAGTATCAGAAAGTCATATGCCGCTCCGCATCTGATGTTTTCTATAAGTGATTCGCCTGTATAAAAAATCTCTGTGTCGAAGTTCACACCAATCTGATGCGAATTGTTTACCAGAATGTCTTTTATTTCCTGGCATGTCAGTGATTCGTCATCACATATTGCTATCCTGTAAGTATTCATTACCTCTCCCTTAGGTCAAATGTACTCTCATATGCACAAGGAAATTATAGCATCCATATACGCTTGAAAATGGTAATTGTAATAATTAACGCCCAGATTGTAATAATTTACATCTGCACTATGAAATAAGATTTCGCATGTGAAAGAAAAATAAGGTACCGCTAAAACACCGGTACCCATCATCATATAACTATTTAACCATTCTTATTTCTGTAGCACCAAGACTCTTAATCTCTTTTTGTGTCCCATCCTCTTTAAAACCATATTTCTTATAAAAGCTGATAGCTCGAGGATTGTCCTTAAGTACCCACAGCTCTTTTGTATGATAGTCTTTCAGGTGTTCAAGACCTACATCCATGAGTTTCTTAGAAACTCCGGTGCCATAATAATCTGATAAAACATAGATAGCGTTAATTTCTCCAACTCCCAGAGCATCTTTGCCTTTTCCAAAGTAGCAGACAAATCCAACAACCTTATCCCCATCCAAAGCAACATATGTATTCTCAGGCCACTGAAAAGCCCATTCCTCACACTTCTCCAGCGTGAGCTTGTTCAAATAGTCTTTGCTTACAATATTTTCATAGGCCTCGTGCCAGGATTTCCAATGCACATATGCTTTACCCTTTTTCTCACTGTCTGTTTCCATCGCTTTTATTATGATTCCCATGCCATAATCTCCCTTACACAATTCTAAAATCCTTAACTTGTTGTGATATTCTGACAGTGCCTCCACGAATAAGTTGTTCGCCTATTTCATGGAATTCCATTTTTGCGTGAAAAGCCATACTTTCTTCATTATATGGAACAGTTGTAATCGCAGCTGCCACTATCTCTATGTCTTTTTCTCTTGCATAATCAAATGCACATTGATAGAGCTTTCGCCCAAAACCTCTTTTCCAGTATTTTTTATCAACAACAACTCGGTCTATATAAAGAAATCTTGGATACCGCTCTTCAAACCATCTATAGCTCCTGAAATCATAGTCCTTAAGTCCTTCTCGTAAAGCAATGATAAAGCCGGCAGGATTCTCATCTACGTAGATAACATGAAAGAGCACTGCTTTTTCTGCAAGGTATTCCAGTTCTTCTCTGTCCGTAGGTATCAGGACATCGACATTTTCTTCATTTAATTTAAGGATATAATCATAAACCTTAGGTTCTATTCTTTTAATCATCAGCATATACCTTAAATTCATACCACTCTTCATCTGTTTTCTTAAATCCTATCGATTCAAACATGCACTGACTCTGTGTATTAAAGGAATAGATATTAGCCTTGACTGTCTGCATGCCTTTTTCTTTCGCCAATCTCAGCATATCCTGAATGCAACGTCTTCCAATATGCTGATTCTGATATTCCTTACATACCACAATGGCAACTTCCGCATTATCTCTTAGAGAGACATCACCAACCAGAGTGCCCTTGTACTCTATGTAGTAACAATCTCCATGCGCGCAGAGATAATCATACATACAATGCAAAAGCTCCAGATCATATGGTTCATCCCTGTTGTCAACCTGTTTACATACATCAAGGTCCTGATACCAGGGAAGTGATACCTCATCATTTCTGTAATATGGAATCAGTCTTATTTCATCATCTATAATTCGTTCTTTCATCTTTATTTTGCCTAACCTATTCTTTTACAGGTGATACCATTAAACATCAAGCAGTCCTCTTCAAACGTTAGTTTAAGCATGCCACCCTTTCTGCCATATTCCTTGTCCCCAATCTGCACTCTTTGGCGACACATTCATGATATCGTCCAGGTCTTTTATCGCTTCCTGTAATATTTCCTCACATATACCCATGATCATTCTCCATATTACATACGCATATTTCTAATTATTCATTGCCTCACTTCTTCCAATTCCGGAGTTTCTCAAATAAATACTTAAACTCTTCGCTCCTGCCGTACAATATGAAATAAACTCCATTGAAGATCACCGTAATGATCAGCGCCATCAGGATAAATCCCGGAATGGTGAGGTTTGCAAGCATGAACTTACTGATATAATGGCATGAAACCATTACCGCAACAAGGCTCAAAAGATATTTCGCAGTATCCAGAAAGTAGCTGACAGCGTTCCTGTCAAAGCAGGCTCTGTAAATAATGATAGGCTTTGTAATATTCGCAATAAGTCCGGAAACAATGGTTCCGATGTAGACGCCGGTAATCCCGAGAGGTGTCTGCACAAGCCAGATTGACAGCACCAGATTGACCGCTCCCTGGATAAGTGCAAGATATTTGTCCGGCTCAAATACGCCTGCTGCAGTCTTGTAGTTACTCAGCACAATCCTGTCGCCCTTGAAATAATAGTCAATCAGGATACAGTAAACTGCCGCAGCAGGAAGAATCCACTTATCTCCAAGCCACAGCCTTATAAGCGGTGTCAAAAGAACCATGAAGACCACACAGGAAAACCCGTAAACCCAGGAAGCAAAAAACCTGTAGACCTTGAACATACTGTACTGCTTGTCTTTGGATTCAGTCGCTATGAGGTTTCCGAAGCTTGAAATAACAGAATTGAAAATGATGTTGACGAAATTGGAAACCGAGCTGATAACAAGATTGTAGTTGTCAACAACTCCTGCCATTCTTACTTCCACAAGTGAAGATATGATAAGAATGTCGGTCTGAAGTCTCGCCACATCGCCAACTTTGTGATAAACGAGTGCCTTTGTCTTTTTCCAGATCTCGTTGCTCTCTTCTTTCGATAGCTTTTGAACGTTCTTTTCTCTGAGATACGGATAAAGATTGTCGAGATATCTATACACAAAAATTTTCTGAATGAGCTGAATAATCGCATCCGTTATCAAAAAGAAATAGAAATTCCTGGTAATGACAAGAACGATAATCTGACAGAAGACCGTTATTATCTTGGTAATTGTGATGATGTTTGACTGAATATAGTTCTTCTGTTCAGCATTTACCAGGCTGTATTTATATGCCACAAAGTAGCTGCTGACTGTGTTAAACAGGAAGATAAGATAAAAAAGAACCAGATCCCTCGAAGATACTCCGGGGTTCTTAACGAGATATTTGATGAATGGCGCAAGCGCAAGACCGATTCCTGCGACAACCATGGCGATGACAAAATATGCCTTCCGGTACAGCTGCATGTAGGACTTGATCTTCTCTTTTTCGCCGCGGGCAACAGGCCCGTAGAGGCTGAAGTTCAGCGCCGTTCCAATGCCAAGCTCCGCCATGTTAAGGATTGACAAAACATTTGTATATGTGCTGTTGATTCCCAGAAGAGTGTCAGCAAGGTACAGGATAAAAATTTTGCGCAGCACAAAGCTCATGAGCATGGTCGCAACCTGCCCAACATACCCGAACATGATATTCCTTGTCGCTGACTTGACTCTTCCCAAACTCTGCTCTCCCATATACTTTTCCTCTCCAACACTGACACTAATTACAGGTAAGACTTACATCATTGTATTCCGGATCCTGTCCCCAGAGCTAGCCAAGCCGATAAACCTTATTCCCAGCCATTTTTATATCAAGTTCCTTAACCCAGTCATCACTATTCTTGATCAGACCGGAATCCGCATCCGGTAATTCATGCTCTTTTGATATCCAAAAGTACAAAAGAAACTGTACCAAGAGACAGCTGTTCTTTTGCTTCACTTATGCTCTCACAAGACACAATCTGCCTGTCATTTTCTTTTAAAGCCTTACATAGCCCCTGATTTAAAGTTATATCGTCCTCAACAATAAGAATCTGTTCCATAGCTCCTCACCTAATAACATCTTTTGTGTCATATTCCAAAGGCGTGTTTTAACATCATTTTCACACGATAATCTTTTAATGCGCAAAAAAGCATGCATTTTCATTACCAAAACACATGCTTCTATGATATCACAACATCAAATACTTGTTATCGTGCAGAACACTGCCCTTCATTTTTTTATATAATCCTATTCCTTATATCTTAGATTACCATTCAGCAGCACATCAAATTTACCGGCATACATTTCATCAATGACCTGTTCGCAAGGCACTCTGCAATATCGCATTTCTTTTGATGTGTCATGAACCCTAAAAGTGGTCTGTTTGTTCTTCCGGCTTTCTTCAAGATACGAGTCCAAATACGGCTGCGCCTCTTCTCTTGTCATGTTAGCATCCACATTAAGCCGCATAAACGATGATAAGACACTGATGCACCTTGCACCTCCAAGACTTACTATGCCATTCCGAGCATTTCTATCATCCGAACAAAAGACATATATCTGCTCGCCAAGCTTTGTACTAAGCATCTGAAGAAGGACATAGCTTTTAAGCTCTCCAAGATTATTACCTGGTCCTATATCGTCACAGTCTTCCGAAAGCTCCTTCAAAAACTGTTCTTTTGTAGTCTTAGAATAATTGACACCCTGAATTCTCTTAAACTGTTCTTCAAAATATCCGCTTCTATATGCCTCACACCCATTTTTCAACATGTTAGAATACATAGCCACTGCTGAATCCGAGTATATAGCCTTTAGTTCATCAACAATCTCTTCGTCCGTAATACAATGAACCACTCCAGATGATATCTTTTTCTCAAGCCACTCAGGAGAGCCTGCAATATTATGTCTTTGGAGTTCTGTTTTTATCTGTTCATGACAATAGAAGCGATACCCCGGCATCTCCGTTATACGATCAATCAGCTTATTCTCTTCATCCTTACGGATCAAATGCGTCTTGGAAATAAAATCAGTATCAAGAAGAGCATATTTCTCTTTCATCAAATGCCCACCTCTTAGCCTTCCGCGAGAAAGCCCTTTCTGATTTTTTCCAAATACTCCATATCCGATTTCTCACGGCTTTCGGTCAGAAGTTCCTGTTCTTTGTTGTACTCCATATCATCAAGGAGACTTCCAAGATATGAAAGGTCCTTACTATTTTGTTGCCATTTTAAAGCTTTACCCGTAAGTTTAATTCTTTCTGAAACATAATCAGCGTCACATTCCAGTAGTTCTTTGGCTTTACTATTTGACATATCATGGTTCTCAACAAGCCTCAGTACCACCGCCTTGTACGGAAGTGCAAACAATTCCATCAAGATAAGGACATCATCAACAGATATCTTATCCGCAGCAATACCATATAGCTTGATCTGCTCATCCAATATTCCGTCAGGCATTAGAAGTAATCCAGCAAAAGCGTTTGCCTCAAGATCCTCCTGAGATTTCGCAGTATCATCCGCAGTTTTTGAATCCAATAATGAGCCGCTTGCTATGGTACTAGGGTCTATATCTTCAGCATAGCAGTGAATGTGGTACAGCTCATGAGCAACAGCAAATATCTGTTTACAAAGAGCCAAGCCGGAATTGACGCAAAGAAATATTGTTCCTTTTTTTACAAAGGTAAATGCCCATAATTCATCATCCTTAAAAGGATATCTGAGCACTTCCAGCGTTAATTCCCTTTTTCTGGCATAGTTTTCAGCAATGCTAAATATGGAATCACGGATAATCGTGCTTCCACAATAATTTACAGAAAAAGCTTTTGCCAAAGCATTTATGCTCTCAAACTGTTTAGGCTGCTTGCCAAACAGGCTTTCTTCTAATATATTCCCCATTAGTCATTCCCCCAAGGCTGCATCATGGCATTTCCATTTTCACGTACTCTCTTGTGGAAAAGAATCATATCTGAAAGTTCATCAGCTATTTTCAGTGCCTGTCTTGCCTCTTCAGACTGAACTTTGCCCATAAAAGCATGGACAATATCAGTATCCCCATATTCAGGAGAAATCCTTGTGAGTTCCTCCATCCTTACACCAAGGTATTCAGCTATAGACTTAAGTTCAATGGCATTAATCATGCGTGCACCATTCAGCATCTTATTCACCGTCTGCTTATTTGTTCCAAGTGCTTCTGCAAGATCTGTCTGTTTTTTATTCTGTTTCTTAAGCAGCTTAAGTATATTGCCTGCAATCATCATATTCATATCAATCATTAAAAGTGTTCCTCCTATCGTTTGCATGTAATAGGTTTTTACACTTATATCGTACATCCGCCCCTTATAATAGTCAATATTACATATACTTTTGATTATATCTGCTTGCAGTAGTCACCAATAGAGTTACTAAAATTTCAGTATAGTTCCCTTTAATAACAAGTACCACGAATTTTCCTGTGACCATAGCCATTTATGGATATATATGCGTAACAGCCTATATTTTTATTAATACAGAAAAAGCTGGGGAACTGTCACTTACCCCAGCCTTCTGATATATTATTTAACAGCTACCCTCCTGATCACCATACGGTTCAATGATCTTATTCCTTCTTATCAACAGCCCGTGGTAGCAGTGATGAAAGTGCATCCGAATATCTTCCCTGGCTATTATACGATCCACCAACTCTTGCTGCTGCGTTAGTAATCGCCATTCCTTTGTCACTCATCTTTGACGCAAACGAATTATACCCAGTGAAAAGTGTCTTTAGTGTTTTTATATCTGAACTCTTAAGCTTATCCTCATCCACCTCAAGCTTATTATTGGCTCCTACACTTATGCCCACCTTGTTTAATAGATCCTCATTTACTTCAGTTGTTTTAATCATCGATGTAGCAGAACGTAGCACATCTTTGGTGTTTGACTCTGCAGCACCATCCAATGTTCGGTTGTAACTATCCACAAAGCTCTTAACAGCCTTGCCAATGCTATCCCAATCGTACTCTTCAGTTACTGTCTCTTCACCTGTTTCCTCATTTTTAGTAGTCTTCTGCTTTTTTTGCCAAAGAGAGTCCTTCATCAGATTCTGCGCAGCTTTCGTCAATGTGCCTGCATTACTTGCCATGGAATTAAGCTTTGCATGCGAGTCCTTACCTGCAGCAGCATTTTCTGCTTTCTGCTTGGCATAGTATGCTTTCACAAGCTTTTTGTACGAGCCATTTCGGAGCATAGCATAATCAGAAACACTAAAAGGACTTGTTGCACTTGTGCTGGTATTTATATTTAGCCCCGATAAAAAAGAGCTTGCATTCTGATTATAATCGCTGAAATCATAATCAGATTTATCATAATAACTACCACTTAATGAGTCTCTTATCGTTGACATCTCCTTGCCCTCCTTTGCTTCACTGTGGATCATTATTTCTTCAGATATCTGCTGTCCTGTTAGATTCTGCGCCTCCAGGCTTTGATCAATTTCCATTTCTTCAGGGTTCTCTTCCATCTCCTCAATGGATTCTTCCATCTCTTCCATTTCATCAGAGATATCCTCGAGTTCATCCGCAACATCCGCAAGAAGTCCATCGCTCTTCGTGGCTCCTGTTGCTTCTTCGATAAGCTCTTCTTTGCGTTCTTCGGGTGTCTTGGGTGCTGCTTTCTTGGCTGCTTCAGCAATCTTCTCTCCGGTCTCCCATGCCTCATCAAGCATATGAAATACCTGTTCATGGTTGTATTCCGCTTTAACCGCAGATATCTGATTATCATAGTCTTCAATCATTTGAAGTTTCTTCTTGATATCTTCAATGGACTCAGACTGTATATTTTTGAGGTTATGCTTTTGGTTCTCGATAAACGCAATCTGATTATCGCGTTTTTGCTGCCGTTCCATTCGGTTCTGTTCTGCCTTGGAGGAAAAATTATTAAACAGTTTTAAACCCTGTACATTTATGTTCATATGTACTCTCCAATACTCTTTCTAACTCTTCAATCTGCTCTTGTGTGATATATGAATCCTTTTCCATTGAGAAAAAAGATTCCAGCAATGCTATTGCTTTCGCATATATGCTTTTAATCCATCCCATATGCAGATCCTCCCATAGATTATTGCTCAGTAGCATTTGCTGTAGTAGCTGCAGTCTCCTCTTCCTTCGACTTATAATAATCATCAAAAAGCTTGTTTGCTGCCTTCAATGTTTCATTACATATGGATGGAAGCTCTCTCCCCCATGCACCTGTAGCCAGATTGAATCCCTTTTCCATAGCCTTCTGCATCTTTTTCATTTTCTCTACATCATCGCCTGCAAGAGCTGATGCAAAGTCAAAAAGTCTCTGAGAAGTCTGCTTTACACCATAATATCCATCTTCAGAAATATCCTTTTGTGCCTGAGCTTTAGTTGCTGCATCTACCTTGAAATTGCCACCAGCCAGTCTTTTCCAAAAGCTGTCATCTGTTGCCTTTCCAAAAGCTGAAACCTGACCTTCCAATGTTTTCCTGACAATTTCCAGAAGCTTGTTTCTCTGATCCTCTTCAGCATGTTTCATCTGCTGAACTATTGCTGCTCTGTCTGCAGGTGACTTCTTATTTATGCTATATAACCCTGCATCCTTTTCAGCCGTCTTCTCGTAAACTGCCGCAGATTCTTTATTCTCGCTTGCTACTTCCTGAACACTGTCAGTTTTCTTTCCATTTTCAGAACTATAGTTTTCTGTGTTCATGACTGAATAATCAGTATTCTGAATGTTTCCTACTAATCCTGTACTCATAACAAATACCTCCTTTATTAACATCTGTTAATCATTTAGTTATAAAAAAGCTATATTTCTGCATCAACCATGCCACCTACTTCTGTCATTCCAGAGTCCTGTACCATCACGGGCATCTCATCTCCGCCAAGTGATAGCGAAACACCGCTATCAAAACCTGATGAAACTGACGATTTCCCCAAATTCTCTTTTTCTGCCTGAAGTCTTTCAAACATTGCCTTTAGATATTTTAAGTCAGCCTTCATGATATCCCTTGCTTCATCAGATCTGTGTTTAGCCTTTAGCTGTTCAAGATCCTGCGGCTCCATGGCTCCTGAAAGTGCCTCAGCCATCTCATCTAGCTCCTGATCTAGCTGAGCCGTTTCCTCAGCCTCTTCATACATCTCCTCAGCAGACATTTCCAGCTTTTCCATAAGAGCTTCGAACTCTTCCTGTTCAAGTTCCCTTATTTCCTCATCCGACTGAACTTTTTCTAAAGGATTTTCCTGCTCAGAAGGCAATCCTTCGTCCATATTCTGCTCAGCAGTTTCTTCCATTTTCAGGTTCTTCTTTTTCTTCTCACAGGCACGTTGAACCATTTCCGCATGCAGGATTGCCCTCAGAATCTCTTCATCATCGTATTCTCCGGTTTTCAGCTTCTTCTGAAGGTTCCCGATTTTCATCCTGATCCCGATTGAAACCTGAGCAGCTTTTGCGGAAGTCTTGGCACTTAATACCTGTGCTGAAACCTGCTTGAAGCTATACATAGCAGGTCTCTTCTTTTTAGAGCTGTTACTCGTTTTCCTTGGCCTGGACATAGAGATAGTCCCTACATGGTTACCATTAAGGTCATATAAGCGCTTTGAGTAATACTCTGTATTTCCTCTGATCTGTAGTTCATATCCATACATAGTTATCGCCTTCTCCACTTCGTTCCGCATACAGTCTTACTAAGCTCACAAGTTCGCTAAGTGCGACTAGCCTCCTTGCTTCGCTACGCATAAAGATTTTTCATAACCACATTATCATCCAGTTCCATACATCTATATCATCATGGTTCTCTATTCTGAACACTCCGTCCTTAATGTCAGATGCTGAAAATTCACCCCAGCCTCCTCCACCGCCTACTCCGGGTATTTTATAATATCCCCCGACAAATACAAATAGAGATTGCTCTTCTATTTCAGCATCAGGGTATGCTTCCTTTAAAGCTTCTCCATCAATATATATGTAATCCCCATCGTACCCTGTAACTACCTTTTCTTCTGTATCTTGCACAACCGTATCCATCTTTGTCATGCTGTAAATGCCACTTATATCCAACGGGTTATTACGCTTGTACGAAAAGCATTTTATTCCAAAGATTGAAGCTATAAGTGCCATTATGAAAAGGACACCACCGGCTAAAACCACTTTTCTGTTATAGCCATTCCTCTCAAGTATCCTGTGGATCCTTTTATTTAGCACCTTATAATTATCATCCCATGCAAAAAGGAACCCTTCTTCGCACTTCATGTTTTTTCGGGACAACATGATTTCCCTGGCATTTGCCAGAAGTGATTCACCATAATCAAAAGGATCAATCCCATTCATTTGCATAGTCACAGCATCACAAACATCTTCAAGATCCCTTTTTATGTACTTTGCAGCAATATGAAGAAAAACATTAGGCCACAAAAGACACCGCACCATATCATATCCGGCAATTATCCAAAGCTGTCCCAGTTTAATGTGAGTTTCTTCATGCTTTATAACTATAAGAGCATTCTGCACGTCAAGCTTTTCCGGAATAACTATTATAGGATGGATACAACCTATGCAGAAAGGGGAAATAGTACCCGGATATTTTCTAATTTCATTATCAAAGCCGCAGGTCGTGGCTTTATCCAGCCCCTTCACAAATTTATTTAGTCGCCTTCTTCTGTATATAAAATATGTCGCAAATATGAATATTCCAACTATATAGATAATTGAAACGATCCTGTGTGCACATAACAGATTCCATCTGCCCAATGTATACCACCCGGCTTTGGTTTCGAAAATAAGCTTAAGTTTTCCGCAAAATAAACAAAGGATCAATAGTCCCCAAGAAGCAGCCTTCGCAAATACTCTATCTGCTAAGACAGTCTTTCTAAGGAACATAATGATCCCCAAAACCAGTACTGATATAAGCGCACAGAAACCTAAAATGATCGAATAATAAACGACCAAAAATTCAAAAAACTGTGATAAATTTGTAAAGAATTGCTGCAGTCCTTGCATAACATACCTCTGCTCATCCGTGAGCTACTTATTCTTCTTTGCATTCTTTATAATGTTTTCAAGTTCCTTTATCTGATCTTCAGTAAGTGACTCTGCCTCCAGAAAAGCAAAAGCCGCACCTAGTTTATTTCCTCCAAAATAATTATTGGCAAAATCTATGCTCTTTTCACGTCTGCATTCTTCCTTTGTCTTTATGGGAAGATAATGATAAACTCTGCTATCTTTTTCATCTACTGTATATGAAATAAGATTCTTCTTGCACAGCCTGTTGATAAGAACTCTCACCATTCGCTGCGACATTTTGTCCTGTCCGGGAAGTTTCTCACATATCTCTACAGAAGTAAGGTCTCTTCCAGCATCCCAAAGTGTCTCCATTATCAGCCATTCACTCTCACTAGGAAGCATTTCTTCTCTTTTCATGAAAACCTCCTCAAAATGCCACATAATCCGATATGTTACCTTTTCATAATAACATATCGGATAATGTGTGTTAATAATTAATAGCTGTTAATGATTTTTTTGGATTTTTTATTTTTTTCGACTCAAGTCTCTACATCAATGCTAACACTGACACCTTCTGCTGCAGATACCTCTGCTCCGGTGGATTTTGCAATCTTTTCATTAATATGAGGCACTTTTGTATTATGTGTGGACTCTGAAACCACAGAAACCTTCACGCCACCGACATCGATCTGCTGTGCCTTTGCATTTTCTTCGTCTGAGAATCCTGATGCACTTGCCTGTGCATTTGCAACTCTGTCTGATTCTTCCGCTCTTCTTTCTGATGCAGCCTCCTGAAGATGCTGTTCCTGCCACCTTCTCTCAGCTCTCTTCTTTTCACGCGCTGCTTCATCTCTCTCATTCTCTTTCTGCAGGGTTGCATCAGCTTCCCTGGCTTTCTGCATTTCCTTATTAGTCTCAGCAATCTGCTCCATATTGTTATTTGCTATGTCTTCAGATCTTTTCTGAGTTTCAGCTAGTTCTTCTTTCTTTTTTGTGGTATCCACGCCGGATGCCTCATCTCTCTTGATCTCAGCATCCAGGACACCGGCCTTTCCATCCATCTGCTTCTTCACTCCCTGCTGAAGCTGTATCTGTTTCATGGATGTACTGGCAGATATAAGAGACTGAGTCATTACATTTGTTAAAGCCATCTTACTTACCTCCTTCGCTTCGCTCCGCATACAGTCTTACTAAGCTCGCGGTGCTCGCTAAGTGCGACTAGCATCCTTGTATTAAAAATGGAAGTTCTCTCATCTCTAACAAAGGCTTCGGAAAGTTAACCAAAAACCATTATAGATTTTTCACGAAACGACCTTTTTCAATCATGAATGGACTGGTTTTACATTAAATTACCATCATAGCTGTGAAAATAACTGTATCATCCTCCTGTTCCAGTTGTGTTGTTCCAAAATACTTTTCTGCAATTCTTCGCATATTTTTCAGTCCATACCCATGCTTATCAAAATCCGGCTTCGATGTTCTCACAAGTCCATCCTCATCAGAAATCCATAAAACACCGCTAAAACTGTTCCTGACCTGAACCATGAACATATCACCACTACGCCAGGATTTTATCTCCACGAAAGATTTATCCAGGTTTTCTGCAGCCCTTATAGCATTTGAAAGAGCATTATTCAGGATAACACCCACATCTATAGATTCTACTTTTCCTTCCTCCGGATAGTGAAAATCATCTACAAATCGTATTCCAGCATCTTCAGCTTGTCTCCGTTTCTCTGAAATCACTATATCCGTGACTGGATTTCCGGTCTTTGCATTTATGTCTACTGTATGGAAATCCTCAGACCAATCATTTAGGTATTGTAAAGCCTGATCACTACTGTTTTCCTTTATTAGATTACCGAGTACCATAATATGATTGTTGATATCATGCCTAATTCCACGGAAATCCGAATAGACCTTCTCCATGGAATGAACATGCCCTGAAAGTTCGTCGATCTGACTGTGTATAAGTGAGTTTTGCAGTACTTCTTCCTCTGATGCCTTTATCTTATGATAAAAATAAATTACCGCCATCATGGCAAGAAAAGCTATCACTCCGAACACAGCGCATATTCCATGATATACAGGATACCTATGCCCGAAATAGTCACCTGCAGCTTTTTCAAAGGCTTCCTCCATAAATGTACATATCCAGTATGATGCAATTATTGCTATGTATGTTGTGGACAAAAAAGCCAGCTCTCTCCATTCCATTAACTCTTTCTTGCGCTTGTATATGACCTTAATCAGATGAATTCCAAAGCTCAGAACAGCGCACCGTATTACCGCATGAATAGCCTGCGCCAAACCATAAAGCATAATCTGCTGTAAATCTCCTGTCACTTTTGGATTCATAAAAGTCACAGAGCTTATAAGATTCCATGGCAAAACAGCAAGCTCCATTGATATCCACAAAAGCAGATACATCGTCATTGATAAAAACATCATTTGCGGAGCGTTCACCCTCTCTACGAAAACGGAGGCAATACATACCGCACTGCAGCCAAGAGCATAGGCAATTACCCCGGAAAAGTTCACCGGAACAAAATACAATATAGACATCACTCCTGCATAGACCACTCCGAGTATAACTGTGCGCACTCTTCTTCTCAAAAAAGGTATGTAAAAAACCGAAACAAGCACTGCATTTAACAGCACATTTGCAATCATCGATATATTATTTACCTGGTCCCACATGGCTTCAGTAATCATTAATTCTCTTCACCTCTATAATTTTTGAAGTAATACCTTACTCAGCTCTCTTTTTGTTGTAATCCATCAGAGCTTTTACAAAAACCGGATAGTTTTGTTTTGAGATAAGTGCTTCACCCCTTGCCATATAGCACGTTCCAGAATCATACCTCTTTACAAATCGTAGATTTACAAGATATCCTCTATGAGTCCTTAAAAAATCATCACCTACAAGCTTTTCAAGTTCTGATAGATGTCCATAATATTCAATTTCATCAGTTCTTGTGTGTACGATTATCCTGGCACCATACACTTCTGCAAAAACAATGTCTGAAACACACAGCCTTATATGACTGCCTCGTGAGTTCAACATCACATACTTCTTTTGAGAATTAGTAGCCGATTTAGCAATTTCCACTTTTGCATCTTTTATCACATTAACCATCTTCTTATTTGAGAATGGCTTTACAAGGAAATGAAATGCTCTTACATCAAAAGCATCAAATACATACTGTTTTTCTCCAGTTATAAAAATGATAACAACCTCATCACTAATATCACGAAGTTTCCTGGCGACATCCATTCCAGACACTCCGGGCATCATAATATCCAGAAGAATAATATCAGGCATATAACCATCTTGTTCCACAACTCTCAAGACGTTTTCTCCAGTGCAAAAGCAACTAATCTCATCATCCGAAAACGATGCATTCAGTTCCGACACTATAATTTTTCTTATTCTTTCTTCATCATCGCATACTGCTATCTTCATAAATAAATTCCTTTCGGTTGTCGTAGGCGGAAACCCACTGCCCTTGGGCGGTGGGAGGAGCCTTGTAAATTGTTATCCAAGAACATACATGCTATAATGTACTCAACAGCAAGTTTTACGAGAAAACCGTTAGGTGCGCTGTTCACCAAAGGCACTCTTTGTACATTGGCAAGTATATATGAGGTTGTAACACATAAGTCTTGGTGTTACGTAAAATATACTCAAGCATTAGCGTTTACTGTACGGCATGGGAATATATTATCCGTGAGGTTAATATATAGAGTACCTGATACAGTTACAGATAAGCATGTCTTGTCTGTAAGGGGCGGTGTCGACCGTCCCATGATGCGACCCCACGGAAGTTACACCGACAAAATGTAGGAGTTATTGCAACAAACTACAGGGGAGTCGCAAGCCACGTACCTTTAGGTGCGTGGTAGTTGACAA
>NZ_AUIX01000046.1 GCF_000423925.1 Butyrivibrio sp. VCD2006 | reverse complement strand
CTAGAAAGCGGCAGGCACCGCTCAACAAAGATGTGGTACTGCCGCCTCTATCACATCCTCATGTTACAACATTTGGATGCATGGGATCTGCCTTACGAATCCGCCCTGAGAAAGTTGGTTTGTAATGTAGCATGATCTCGTAAATATCATACAGCATTCTCAGGCATAGCAACAGTGTTATGTCTATTATTCATGCCCTGTTTTGCATCTTTTTTTCATCTTGGGTAATATTCACTTGTCAAAGTTCAATTGCCAGAATTTAGCTGGCATGATCACTCAAGATTCCGAGAGATCATCCTGATCTTAAGTTTCCTGTCCGAACCCTTCGAACAAAACTTATTCTAATTTACACAGACCATTCAGGGTATGCTATTATGTTATTAGCATTTGTCATTTTGTGACACTCATAACCGGAGGTAGCCTTGCAATGCAGATGAAAGAAAACGGTGTCGGCTTCGACTTTTGTGCATTTACTGATTTCGACAATAGTGCGGAAGTCAGACTTTATGAGATAGGTAGCTATGCCTGTGAGCCTGAATACTCCTACGGCCCGATCATACGGTCAAGAGGAATAATTCACTATGTCCTTTCCGGCAAGGGCATACTGAGGATTGGGGATAAGACACATAATATCCATGAAAATCAGATTTTTTTTATACCTCCCGGCATTTCTGCGTACTATGAAGCAGACAAAGATACACCCTGGTGCTACAGATGGCTTCACATAGGAGGGACGGAGTTTCTTGCACTCCTTAAGGAAATTGGTCTTGGAGAAAACAGTCCGGTCCTTGATGTTTCATCGCCAAATAGCAGGGATGATATTTTTGGCGCATCAATCAATGAGATATTTGAAAACTATGAAAGGGAGTACTATTGCATTGGGAAGATTTATGAAATAATGGATTTCCTGAGAAAAGAATATGGCCACAAAGACGAAGCATCAGCAGAAAGCCAGCAGCTTCAATATGTACGAACCGTAATCAAATACATACAGCTTAAATTTTCAGAACAGATTACCATGGAAAATATCGCAGGTGTCTGCGGTCTTAACAGAAGTTATCTTTCTCGCCTTTTTCATGATGCCACAGGTTATACAATAAAAGGATATCTGCAGACTTATCGCATGCAGACAGCCCAGAAGATGCTGAGGGAATCAGATCTCTCCATAAGTTATATAGGTAACGCTGTTGGTTACGTTGATATCTTTACCTTTTCCAAGGCATTTAAAAAGCACACAGGTTGCACTCCCAGTAGCTACAGAGAAAATGGTTCCACTGCATTAGCCAACTAGTCTGTAAGTTGTGCATCTATGCTATTGCCGCATCAATGTCTTCCTTTAATGTCCCCTCATCCATTTGATAGACCTTGTTGCCAAAACGGATTGTATCCAGCTCATGGGGCACCATGATAACTGACGTTCCTTCAGCAGATATTTCCTGAAACAGCTTAATTCTAACACATTCAAATAGAATTACTCATAATTCACTGTTATTTTTCCCAACGTTATTTTATCCAGAACCTTATCATTAGTCTTTACTGTATGTTCCGGTAGAATCTTTTCTTGATAATACACGCCGTCCCAGTTTAGAAGCTTTTCTGGGTCTTCGGAATATCCTGTTAAATCACAGGTATTTACAAGAAATTTGGCATATTTTACTGCAAGAGCATGTTTTATCCGCATATTAGTGAGGATGCTTTCATCCACCCCTGTTCTTGCAAGCTGATTCCCGGTCATGCTGCTTAAGATCATCTTTGCTTCGACCATTGCCTGTTTTTCTTCCGCGCTACTTAATACAACTCCTTCAGAAAGAGCTCTTTTATAATAAATCTCATCTAATATACAAGTGTTAACTGCCACCTTCTTGGCGTAATCACAGACAAACTGAGAATCCATGCCGGCTGAAAAGTGGGTATTCCACCAGTGCTTTGGATTCTCAGGATCATACAAAAGAGCCTGGTTCTGCACAAACTCTTCTACTTCATATATGTAATATCCAAATTCTCTTAAGGTAATCTCGGTATCATCAACTGTGATCAAAGGCTCATCAAGATGATCTTCATAAACGAATCTGCTCAGTATTATCCCGCAAATAGCAGCAACTATAAGGATGACGTTTGCAATTAAAATTATTATGATAGCTCTTTTATCTGATCTCTTCATAATCACTATCCATCCTGTGTAAACAGCCTTTCAACCTTTGAATGTGTTAAACCAAGCTCTTTCTTCAAACCCTTTTTTCTTGGGTATCGAAGGTTCGCTTTCAGCCTCTCCTACCGGCAATATACATACAACATCATAATTCTCCGGCACCGAGAGAATAGCAGCTATTTTGTCACATATTCTATCTTCATCTGTAATATGACCTTCATACCAGCAACTCTGATATCCAAGCGCCACGATAGTCAATAGCATGTTCTCGATTGCAGCAGAGTAATCCTGCACTGCAAAGCATCTATTATCAAATCAAAACATTTAGAAATATTTAGAAAGCTCACTTTATCACATGCATCTTAACATAATCATATACGCAGCAGTTCCGACTATAATGCTGATAAATGTATTGTGCTTCCTCTTATAACTTGCTACAACAACAGCAACTGCAATAATTCCAGGAATTCCTATTCCGATAGGATTACTCTTCGCCCCTTTCAAGCAGTATACGATAAGCACAGCCATGATTGCTGATGGAAGAATCTGTCCAAGGCGCTGCATCCATTCCGGCATACTGCGTCCGCCTCTGAAAAGAACAAATGGCAGCGCCCTAAGTCCAAAGGTGATTAGCGCTGACATTACTATTGCCAATAAAATATACCATGGTCTCATCATTCTACTGCCACCTGCTTTCTTGAGTTATACCAAACTAGCAGCATTGAAACAATGATAAGAGCCGGAAGCATAAACTGATTCTCTCCAAATATTAAGAGGCTGATAATTCCCACAGCCAATCCAGCCAATGCAGGTTTATGAGTATCTGCCTTTTCCCACTGATCTATAAAAATGATTACAAACAATGCAGTCATAGAGAAATCAATGCCTTCCAATGAAAACGGAATTATCTGCCCCAGGAATCCGCCAATAACAGCTCCTGTCATCCAATAGCAACGTGATAAGAATGCCACCCAGAACATAACCTGCTTCTTCTCTGCATCTTTCAACTCCAACGTGCAGTTCACAGCATATGTCTCATCGGTCATAGTATGAATCATGTACGGCTTTTTCCATCCCATACTACTGAACTCATCAACAAACGACAGGCTATAAAAAGTCTGCCTACTGTTCATAAAAAGAGCTGTTATCATTATCGTAAGTATTGATGCTCCCGCCGAAAGCAACGTAGTCAAAACAAACTGAAAAGCTCCAGTATATACAGACAGGCTGACAAGGAGTGAGTAATACCATTCAAACCCCGACTCTTCCATCAGGATTCCATAGGCCATACTCACAAAAAGATAACTGCACATGATTGGTATTGACTTTATAAACGCATATTTAAAGAGCTGTTTATTATCCACCTATTTACAATTCCTTCTTGAAAATCTGTTTACAAAGTCTATCAGCTCATTGCCAAGTCCTGAGCCTTTGCTCTTATACTTTTTCAGTAATTCAAATGCTTCATCTCTTTTAATCATACGTATCCTCCTCATAGCTATATCTCTTTTTAAATAACGTTTATCTTTCCGTAAACCATTCCCATCCAACAGGAATACTGCACTGTTCCGGGCTCTCCCGGAGTAAACTCAATAACATTTTCTCCTGGGACAAAATCGTGAACTATTCCGTACTCTCCCAATATCATCCTATAATTGCAACCATTTATGGATCTTTCTGAAGCATTTATAGTCCACTTGACCGGAACACCGCTATAAACGGTTATTTCTGGATAATATCCAAGTTCCAGATTGCTCTCAACAATCTGAACATCGCCTTCCTCTAAGATATCCGATGAGACCTTGGCATCTTTGCTGTCATCAGTGTTATTGCTGAAATCATCGCCAGCCACATAACCTTCAGGTGAATCTGCCATTTGCCAGCTCTGATTTCCAATAAAAGGCATTTGTGCTGCAAGTGCTCCACCCTGGGTAAACATTGCAAGTCCCAAAACCACAACAAATACTCCGCCAACATTCATTACTGCTTTGGTATGTTTCTTGCCAACTGAAGATATAAAAGAGCCAAGTCCAAGCATAAGAGGAACTGTTCCAAGGCTAAACACAAACATGGACAATGCTCCTGCAACAGGGTCTCCGGAGCCTAAGGCTATTATCTGCATTGACTGAAGTGGCCCGCATGGCATAAGCCCGTTCAAAAGTCCTACAAATAAAGGTCTGGTCTCATTTTGCCTTGCCCCAAGTATTTTTCCTGATATGGATGTGGGAATTCTTATCTGAAATCTTCTAAGCCCGGGGATCACTCCAAGTATATTTATACCCATGATTATCATTATTGTTCCGGCTACTATTTTAAGAATTCCCTGTAGAAATACCGGAACTTCGGCTCCACTACCACCTGTAGCCAGCATTCCGATAAGACCAAGAGCAAAGCCTATTCCAGTATAGGAAATCACTCTGCCGGCGTTATAAAGAACCGGTGCAAGCACTGTGTTTTTCGAATTGTCGTATGAAATACTTTGAGAGAGGTTTATCCCTCCGCACATAGCAATGCAGTGGACAGAGGTCAGAAGTCCTACTACAAACAGCATTCCATATCCCATTCCGGAATCAGCCAGTTTTGCCGGAACAAGCATGTTAAGAAACCCTGACCTTTGTAACAGCACGTATAACATTGCAATAATGGATAGAATTCCTGCAGCACTTATAGCCGCTACCTTTCGCTGTTTCTTTTTATCTATAACGCTGTACCCAAGGTTAATGATGATATCCGAAATGCGTTCAATAGATATCTTATCCGGATCATAAGAAAACTCAGCTGTTCCTTTGCTGTAAGAGACTTTAACCTTTGTCAGTCCTACTGTTTTATTCAGTTTCTTTTCAATCTTATTCTGACAATTAATACAGGTCATCCCATCTATTGCCAGGACTACACGTTTCATTGCCATTTATCATCCTCTCTTTTCTTCGTCAGAAAGTGTTTCGTTCATGCTTCCTGTACGATACCCCAAAATATCCAAAGTAACATAAGTAAAACCGTACTCTTTTAGTTTCGTGTAAACCTCGCTTCTTATGTTTTCCTTCATGAACCCGGAAAACTCAGCAGGATTAAGCTCTATTCGCGCAATGCTTCCATGTATTCTAACTCTTAGTTGATGAAACCCCAGGTCAATCAGCAGCTGCTCGGCCTTATCAACCATGCCCAGCTTCTTTTCGGTAATCTCCTCTCCATAAGGAAATCTACTGGAAAGGCACGCAAATGATTGCTTATTCCAGGTTGGAAGTCCTAAGTATCTGGACAATATTCTGATCTGTTCTTTTGAAAAACCTATTTTTCGAAGTGGACTTGTAATTTCAAGCTCAGCAACAGCCATCAGTCCCGGCCTGTAGTCCCCATTGTCATCAAGGTTCGAGCCCTCAGCGATCTCCCTTATCCCCTCTTTATCTGCAATTTCCCGTATCTTTGTAAATAGTTCATGTTTACACAGATAACAGCGGTTCTTGGGATTATGCGAGAAGCCCTCAATCTCAAGCTCTTCCGATTTCACCACCACATGCCTTATTCCATGTTCAAGACAGAACATTTTGGCCTCTGCAAGCTCTCTTACCGGAAAAGAGCAGGAGGAAGCCGTAACAGCAATAACCTTATCTCCCAGTGCTTCTTTTGCAGCGTACAACAAAAATGTTGAATCCACTCCGCTGGAGAATGCTATTGCTACGCTTTTAAGCGAGTTCAAATACTCCTTTAACATTTCGTATTTATTCAGAAGCAATTCGTTTGGTTTTTCATTTTCTTTCATTTTTAACACCTATTCACATATTATGTTTATATGTTTTATAGCAATATGGATTTTGCTCGTTCTAATTGTTTACGTTTAATTATAACTAAGTCCATGCCAAAATCAAACACTATTAAGTGAATTATTGATGAATTGTATGTCTACCGTATGACTATTACATGGGCAAAATACCTGTTTCGTAAAAATGGGCAAAAAGAAACCCCAGGTTCCGTTTTGTTTTTTCATTCCCTCTGCTCAGATGGATCCTGCATCCTGATCACCTTGGCAGGTACGCCTCCGACTACCGCGTAATCCGGTACATCCTTGGTAACTACAGCACCTGCTGCTACAACAGCATACTCACCGATGGTCACGCCCGGGCAGATGGTCACATTCATCCCGATCCAGGCATTCTTCTTAATGGTAACTTTACCGTAGGTATAGATCGCATGACGTTCATTCATATCATGATTGATGGTTGCGATCCGAAGCCCGGGGGCCGCCATGGATCCGTCTTCGAATTCAATACCGCCGGATGCAGACAGTATTGCTGAATGATTTATGAAAACGCCCTTTCCAAATTTCACCCTGTTCCCGAAATCGCAGATAAAAGGTGTCAGGATCCTCACATCATCAAGCTTTCTTCCGAAGAGTTCTTCCAGATCCTCCACATAAGTAGAATCATCCGGCATCTTTGCATTTGCCCTGGCACAGAGAACTCTGGCTCTCATCATTTCATCTACAGCTTCCTTAAAATACGGCTCCCTCACATCAGTAGGTCCGCCCTGTTCCATCAGATCAAAAACATATCCCTTTTCGTAATCCATCTCTGTCACCGTCCTTTTTTAGATCAAACCGTTTGCCGCAAACCACTTCTTTACTACATCCCCGGAATCAGCTGCCTTAGAGCCAGTGATCGCAAGTCCGCTCTTTACCGTTGCTCCTTTGGCAGACTTTTTAATATCACTCTCACTGGATCCCATTCCACTTCCTTCATTGGTACAAAGGGGAAGGATCGTCTTCCCGGTGAAGTCATATCTTTCCAGGAAAGTTGCGACTGCCATCGGGAAAGTTCCCCAATAATTCGGGTAACCAAGAACGATGGTGTCATACTCATCAATGCTGACTAAATAATCAGTAAGCTCGGGTCTTGCATTATTCTGCTTGTCCTTCTTCGCTTCATCGATGCAGGTCATGTAAACCGGTGAATAAGGGTCCTTCATCTCGATCTTAAATGTATCCGCATCGATCAGCTCCTTCATGATCCCTGCTACGATCTCGGTGTTCCCGACCTTTACGTATCTCATTGCTCCGCCAAAATAGTTCTCATCTGCTCTTGAAAAGAATGCTATCAGTGTTTTTGCCATCGTGTTATCCTCCGTTATTCGACCTAAGGGGTAACGCTTGCGGTGGATGCCTTAGGTCAGTGTTTAGTTTTCGTGAATTGTGTTTATTTGCTTCGTTGATAAAATTATTGCATGAAGCGCTTGAAATATCCAATTTAAATATCATATAATTGATTTAATTTTTAAATAACTGATTCCGGGGTTTTTTCAATGACCACCAAACAGATCGATTACTGTATAGAACTGGCGCGAACACTTAACTTCAGTCGCGCTGCAGAGAATGCCTTTGTAAGCCAGCCCACATTTTCCTATCAGGTAAAACTGCTGGAAGATGAGGTCGGCTTTAAGATATTTGAAAGGAACGGCAAGGGAGCCGCACTCACTCCTGCCGGTCAGCAGTTCGTAACGTATCTTTCCGGTATGCGTGAGGATATGAAGAGAGCAATAGAACAGGGGCAGAATTTCAGTGCCAGGTATACTGACAACATAACAGTTTCCATGATGGTCAGACAGGCCATATATTTCCTGCCTGAGGCGATTCGCATATTTGAAAAGGAGCAACCCGGTGTTCAGGTCACTCCTCTGTTTCAGTACGATAATGGTGTAGAGAGTTTTTTAAAGGATGAGTCCGATGTCCTCTTTGCGCTCATCGAACAGACTAAGCATATCCCGGGGATCAACGTACACAAGCTCTTTGATTCCGGGATTTACCTTATTGCTGATAAAAACGATCCGCTGGCAAAAAAGAACCTCATCACAGATGAAGATATCTACGGACGCACACTCATGGTAGGAGGTGGCTCTCCGAACGCTTTACGTAGTGTCCAGCAGAAGCTCATCGCCTCCGGGAAGATCGAATATTTTAACAGTCCCGATCACGACTCTACTCTTGTAAATGTTGCATCCGGCAAAGGCATCTGCCTTGCTCCCGGATTCTTAAACGACCATAGCGGACAGTTTGCATGGATCCCTTATGACTGCAAGGAATGCTTTCACTGCGTTCTCTGCACTCACAAGACGGATAGCCGAGAGAGCCTTGCCGCATTTATCAAGACGCTTCAAAAGCTGTACAATGATGCAGTGGCCTTCCCACTTTAACTGTTTATTACACAGGCTCCTTGTCTGCCACATCTCCTCCTCACCTATCTGATCTTAGTATTTCATCATTTGTTATCTCTTTAGCAAGTTCCAGAATCTCAAAGGCATATTTTTCCTTACCCTTTTTAAGGAGTTTATTGTATAAAGGATAGTTGATGATACAGACAGCAGCACCTACTATTCCAAGAAGCACCCCGATGACCATGAAAATTACTCCTGTTCCAAAGACGCTAAGTCCAAAGCACATCCCTGCGCCAAAGATCAAAGTCCCAATAATTCCAAGTGTCATGGCTGTTATAAATGCCGGGAGCTTTGCTCTCTCATCAAGCTTTTTAAGCTGCCTTACTTTATTGGTTTCCTTTGGCATGTAATCCTTTGCAACGCTTTCTGCATAAACCTTATCTAAATCGTTCATAGTATTTTTCTCTCCTTTTCTTCAATGTCTTTTTATGCGATCTTTCCTGTTTCTTTGAGCCATCTGATCTCGTCACGTATGGTCTCTCTATATGACCTTGTGGTATAACCCAGATCCTTACTTGCTTTACTTGAATCAAATCGGTTGTTTCTTGCAAGGTTGTAAACGGAGAATGTTGTCATAAGAGGCTTTTCTCCAGTCTTCTTAGCCTTTTTCTCAAGTACCCCGGCAATCAGGTTTGCTACTGATATTGGTAAAAAGAACTTCATCTGCTTGCAACCGCTCTCCTCTGAAACAAGCTTTGTAAAATCCTTAAAACTAACAGGCTCATTTCCAAGGATGTAGCACTCTCCGCTTTTGCCCTTATCAGCTGCCCCAATGAGTCCGTCAGCCAGATCTCTTACATCACACAGATTAAAGCTTCCATCGATTCCTGCAGGCATCTCGCCATTGATGATGTCAACTAAAGTCTTGGTGGTCTCGCCCATTGCAAAATCCTCAGGTCCAAGGATTCCTGACGGGTGTACCACACAGGCGTTAAGGCCTTCCTTTGCAGCTTTGAGCACCACGTTTGTTGCCATAGCCTTTGACAATGAGTAGCAGCCTTTGATTCTCTCAGGATCAAGGGGAATAGATCCTTCGCACTCTCTTATGGTTCCTTTTTCTTCCTCAGGTATTGCTCCTGTCGATGAACAGTAGACAAGCTTTGATACATTGTGCTTCCTGCACATCTCTATGATGTTTTCTGTTCCTCCGACATTTACATCCATAACCTTCTGACTATAATCAGGATTTACTGTTACGATGCTCGCTATATGAAGCACAATTACTTCCGTATCTTCAGGTGTCTCAAAGAATCTTTCCAGGTCATCTTTGTTACAAAGATCGCCGTATGCTATTTCAACTTCCTCAGGAAGATATTTTGCTGACTTGTCGCCTTCAAGGACAAACGCCCTTACTTTTTCATTTTTTTCAACAAGCTTTCTGCAGACTGTGCTTCCAAGAAATCCTGCTGCTCCTGTTACCAGATACATCTTAATTGTTTTGCTCATTTATCTTTTCCTTTCTTATTCTCAATTTGTTTTTTTGCTCTTTGCTTTGAGCTTGAAGTCATTATAGGAAAATGAGCACACAAAAAGAACAACACTTTTTGCAAAATGTGTTGATTTCGGGAGTATAGGTCCCGACACGTTTTGTAAAAAGTGTTGATTTGTAAATTCGATATAGTGTTTTTACTGCGTTATGGCTTGATGATACACTTCTGTATGACGCTTATGATCTCATCTTTTGACTCGGTGCATCCACCTCGTACCCACTCAGTGACAACTCCGATAATGCCCTTAAGATAAAAGACCATGATAAGTGGCTGTTCTTTTTGGGGAACTCCAAACCTTGTAAGAATGGGGCCAAATATAGTTTTAAACCATGTTTCATAGGTCTTTTCAGCGCCCATCATCTCGTTCTTTTCATACATCAGATAAAAGAGCTTGCGGTTCTCTTCCACAAAATCCAGATATGGCATCAGATACTTGGGTGTTACAAGAAATAGCTCATCCTCATTTTTTTCATCAACATCAAGTGCTCCCGGCCCCACAGCACCAAAGCGCCTAAAAAAATCTTTATACACAGCCTCCACAGTTTCCTGCAGAAGATCATTTACATTATCATAGTGAAGATAAAAGGTGGATCTGTTAACGCCAGCAGTTTCACATATCTCCTTAACAGAAATAAGTTCAAAATCTTTACTGTCAAGAAGTGTCAGTAACGCTGTATGCATTTTTTCCGCAGACTTAAAATACTTGCTCTCATTCTTGTTCATAGCAAAGCTCTCCTAACACCTGTAGACTCATACTAAAATGATATCACAATTTACCTTACTTAAATAAAAGCAGCTACAGATTTCTCCATAGCTGCTGTAATTTTGTAATGATTCACATTAAAATCTTATGATCTGTTACTGCTGGAACAACCATTCCATAACTGCTATACAGTTATAGGCGTAGTCGAATGAAGCCATATGGTATGAAGCTCCGCCTCCGGCGCCTCCACCATTTCCGCCCATCATTCCTTGAGGCTTCTCGCCGGTAATTTCCATTGCCGGCTTATCTTCACTTACATCTGAAGAAGTATCTGCTGCAACCTCTGGACTTGAAAGGTCTTCTTCAGAAGAACTCATCTGCCCGCCGTTTCCTCTTTCGCCAAAGCTGCCATCTCCACCGCCCATAGGTGAATTGCCTGTTCCTGCATCAATTGTTCCTGTTTTCCAGGATATGAAGTATGCTCCTGTAGCTTCTCCACTGAGTAATTCTGATGCAGCTGATGAAAGCTCATCTGCCGACCATGTTCCGTCCCATTGTGCATATGTGTAGGTGAAGCCATCTGCGTCATATCTGGCCATAAGGTCCTGCGCTCCGGTCCATGCACTTGTATCATCTTCAGCTGCAAAATAAACGAAGGTCTGCCCCTCCAGATTTGAAAGAAGTTCCGTATCCCACTGACCATCAACAAACATACACGCAGCATATAAATCCGGGTATTCCGATGCAAGTATGAGTGTCGTCATGCATCCCATGGACTGACCTGTTCCATAGATCCTGTCAGTATCTACTGCGTACTCATCTGACATGTAATCAATAAATCTCTTGGTGAGCTCAACATATTCTGTTGTACTATATCCATCATGGTCATCAAGAATTGTTTCAGGATATGTTGGTACAGCTACTATGGTCGGATATACTGACTGCCACTCTGAGGTCGCCCATACAAGGCCGCCAAGCCCCTGTGTAAGCGAATACTCAGCATCGGTTCCTGCAGTTGTCGAATCACCTATGAACACAACCATGGGGTATTCTGAATTTTCATCATATCCTTCAGGCAGGTACAGATTATATGTAATAGAAAGACCTGTTTCTTCATCAGTATAGGTGAGCTGATCAAAAAGATCTGTATATGTTTCCACTAGACTCTCTTCATCTTCAGCAAGTGTGTTACTGACAAGTCCCAGCTCTACAGCAGAACCGGTATCTTTAGTTGTTTCAGTTTCTGCAGCAGAATCTGAAGCTTCTTCTTTTACCTCTTCAGAAGAAGCACTTTCTTCCTGAGTACTTTCCGATGAATCGGTCTGGATACTGTCTACCTGCTGAGCCTGGCTTCCACAAGCTACTGCAGATACGGTTATCGCACATGTTGTCAAAATAGTTGCCAATTTCTTGAACATTATAAAATTCCTCCATTTATCTGTTCCTGTTTATCATAAAAGTTTTGGAGTATTTTATATTGCGAGCTACCATTCGCAGTAAGCATATTCACTGGATCAAAACGTGCCCTGTTCTCAACTTACAGTCTCATTATAGACGAGTTAACTTAATCCAACCTAAAAAGCCAATGGATAGACCATATCCCTTTTCTCTAAGTTTCCTTAAGGTATCCTCTACCCACTTTATCGCCTCATCATCAAGGTAGAACGGGTTTGCTTTGTAATCAATCTTTATGCTCATTTACAGTTCATCCTTTGTATCATTAAAATAGGTTCTCAAAAAATATGCCGGTCCGCAGCTCCATGCATGGCAATAGCTGTTCACAATGGTGCCCCCGTAGGGCGACTCGTTGGGATTTTCCGGATTATACAGTTCCCAGAAGGTATCGGCGGAATTTGCCACCATTCCTCCCCAGTACTTTGACATTTTCCTGTGAGCCACATCTTTTTTTCCAATTTTAATAAGTGCATCTATGTAGTTATGGTACATGTAGGGAGTCACCATGGTAATCGCTTCAGGGCAGGCCTCCATTCTGTCAAAGAGGCGTTCTGCTGCCTTACCTTCCATTGCTCCTCCAAGCACCATCCATATCTGCGAGGCAAAAGAGATCTGACTTTTTTCTCCGCTTACATAGAGCTTCTTCTCAACATCAAAAAGGAATCTGTTGGAAGCTTCTTTGAGCTTGAGGTAAAGCTGCGCATATTCCTCTTCCGCAAGAACATCTCCTGCGCACTGGGCAAGCTCGATAGCCGCCTCAAGAGCATACATGAAAATTCCCTGCGCGGAGGCCTGCTTATTGAGGGCAAGATTCCAGTCCACAAAGCACCAGCCAAGAACATCCGAGTCCCTTACCACAAAGCGCTCATCCAAGCATTGCCTAGCCAGCTCAATCTGTCTTTTGCATACATCAAAAAGATCCAGCACAGCTTTTTTATCCCCGGTCTTTTTGTAGTAATCCAGAAGAATCACGATAAAGAACAGGGAATAGTCAAACATGTTCGTGTCATCGACCTCAGGTTTCGGCTCAAGGAATATACATGCTCCCACCCGTCCGTCCTCCTGGGTTAAAGCTCCAAACAGATAAAGATTTGACTTTACCATGTCATTCATGTTGTAGGTGACATAGTTCACCAGAGCCTGAATTCGAAGGTCTCCGATCCATAGTCTTCTGTCCCTTTTGGGCCCATCCTCAAAGACTGTCTGCATACAGTCATGGAGTGTTTTTACAGCCACCCTGTCAATTTCCATGTCCAGCTCATCACTACTGTAGTAGGGCAAAAGAGCTTCATCCGGGGCAGAGGATACTGCTGTGATTGCTGCATCATTTACCCTTAAGGAGAATCTGGAGCTGATATCGACCACCTCTATCCTGACGTATCTGAAGGAGTATCTCCTGTCAAGTTCCACAACAGAGGGCACTATGTCCACATGGATCAGCTCCTCCTCGATCCAGGCCGGTGATACCCAGCCCTTATACTCTGAGGCATCCTCAAAAAGCTCGATCTCTCTTTCCGCAAAACGGATCCTCAGAAGTACCGGAGAGTCGGGGTGAGCCCCTTCATAGCCAAGGTCCAGGGTCAGGTACCCCACATAGTGGTCCTCAAAATCCAGGATGATGGAGTCGTCTTTTTTCAGTGCGATAGACCTATATGCCGGACGGGGATCTCTTTTTATGACATCCCCATCCTTCATTAAGTCGATACACTTACATTCGTTTATCTTATTTTTCTTTATTTCAGGGAAAAGAGCTGTCGCTTCCCCTAATAATTTCTCGTTATACATGTGCAAATATTCTCTTGATCAAATGATTATTGTTTAAATAGATTAAGAAGATCACCAGCAGTACTGCGTTTATGATCGACTGAGTCGTGGCATTTATCTGGTTTGAGAAAACCGCAAAGGTGGAATTCAGAAGGGACATACACAGGGCAGAAAGTAAAAAGCCCACCTTCTCATTTCCGAATCTTCCGATATAGCCTGCAATGAACATTGGAAGGAAGGCCGTGAACATTATGGCTATACTTCCGAAATTCAGTTGACCTCCGTTTATAGTGGTATTTCTTGCGGCATTCAGCATACCCACAAGTCCCATGAGTCCGCCGCAGATCGTGTAGCAGATAAGGGCGTTTTTAGCCTCATTGATGCCGGTGGCTACAGCTACCTTCTGTCCTGACTTAAGGGCGTTGTAATCATAGCCGAAGGAGGTCCGCTCAAAGACAATGATTATAAAGATAAGAACCGACGCAATGATAACAGCTGCGTAGACCCAGGTCCCCATAAATCCTGACATGGATCTGTTCTGAACCTCACTCATAAGGTATTTTCCGCCTGTTATGGTATACATTATTCCCTCATATACCAGGGTCACACCAAGAGAGACGATGATGGGCGGAAGCCTCAAAGCGCAGTACACGACTCCCGATATAAGTCCCAGCAGTGCTCCCACAAGAACCGTTATCACCATCATAAGAAGTGCAGAACCGGAGCCCCCTTTGAGAAAACTGTAGGTAATCTTTGCACCTATCACAGATGAGAGTCCTGCCATTGCTCCCAGGGAAAAATCAAATCTTCCGCTGTTTAAGTTTATGGAGAGCGCCATGGTGGTGATCATAACGATGGCGGTATACACCACAAAGTTATCAAAGCTCTTTGCTCCCGATATGATAGTCTGCCCGTTTGCAAGGCATATTCCTTCCAATACCACTGCCACAGCAGCAGGGATTGCCAATGTCTTTAAAATTTTCTTAAGGGTGCTCATGAACTGCCTCCATTCATCACTTACTCTCGATAAGTGCCTTTACATCATCATAGGTAACATCCTGACCGATAATGCCATCAAGACTTGCCTTGTCAAAAATAGGTGTATCTCCGTTGTCGTTTACATAGTACTTGTCAAAGGATTCTGCGTCTGTTGCCACAAGATAGCCCTGTGTAAAGGAGACAGCATTTCCCTCGGGATCTCTAATAACATTTCCGTCAATCGCATCCATTACAAGTGCGAATACAGGTCCGATGGAAGATGAATATTTGCCAGCAAGATACTCAAGAGAGCCATTCTTCATTGATTCGCTGTTCATGGCTGTAAAGGAGTCGATATCTGAAAAAGGAATGTTCTCCTGACTAAGTGTCTGGGCAAAGAAGGTTGTTGCCATTCCCACTGAGATAAATGCCTCAGGTGCTTTCTGGATCGCTGCATTGAGCTCGTCGGTGGTTGTGTCGCCATATCCCTGAAGGTAAGCTACCACCTCAACATCTCCAGAAATCTTTGTAAGGTCAACACCCTGATCCTGGAATATCTGTCCGATCATACCGTTCATATCATCTGTTCCGCCGTAGGTATCACCAAGTCCGGCGATCACACCTGCTGCGCGGTATACGTGCATAGGATTGGGGATAAACGCTCCGTAGATGGCAACGCTCTTTACGCCCTTATCCTTAAAATACTTGCCCATCTCCTTGCCGGCTTCAAACTCTGTCTCGTTTGAAGGTCCAACCTGGCCTACAAAATGCTCATAGGTCTTGTAGGTCTCATACTGACTCTCATCAAGTACGCCGGATGCAACTGCATAGTAGATACCATACTCTTCGCAGGTCTCAATCTGCTGAGCTCTGTCACTGCTTGAAAGTGAGATAACAGCGTCATATCCCTTTGATGCAAACTTCTCGATGGCTGCCTTCTCATCCTCAGCGCTGGCAAGAGCATCTGTATAATCAAAGGTTACGTTATAGTTGTTCTGAATATATTTCTCGTAGTAGTTTCTAAATCCAAGTGCTTCCTCGCCGCTGACGTCTGCAACAAGTACACCAATCTTACGAGTTTCACCCTGATCTGCGGAAGCTTCACTTGCAACCGCATTATCAGCGCTGTTATCTGTTGTGTCTGAAACCGCAGCAGGTGCGCTGCTGCCACATCCTGTCATTACGGTCATGGCTGCTGCCATGGCAATTCCGAGTACCTTTGTTACTTTCCTGTTCATAATTTTTCCTCCGTTTTTCTAAAGTTCTTTATCTTGGCAATAGTGCGGTTTTGTAATTCATTCCTGTGATATAGACCACTATCAGGAAGAAAACTGCGCTGATCACCTGTGTTATTCCGTATGCTGCACTGGAATCTATCACAATCTCCAAAATGTCGTTAAGCAGCATATATGAGAAGCCTCCAACCAGTGCGGCGTATATCCTGGATCTTGCGCCTCCAGATATGGGCATTCCACCAAATACTATGGCTATAAAGATATTCATTCCTATACTTGAAGCCGTTGTCGTAGTGACCGAAGGGGTATATACAAGAGTAAGGAATGCTCCGAGCCCTATACCGATACCTGCCATCACAAAAGCCAGTATCGTATACTTGTCGGCTTTGATGCCTGTAAGATAGGCGCAGAGGGGATTCCCTCCCACAAACTTCATCCTTCTTCCTGCCTTTGTGAACTCGAATACAAAGACTGAGACTGCAAAGAACAGCAAAAGAACCGCTATCTTGAAGGGCATATTGTCAAAGGGCTTTACTACGCTGCTGGGAATGCTTATCCCACCCAGCGCTCCTCCGTTTACCGTAATTATCTGAGCTGATACAGCTGACAGTACTGACATCATCGCGACCGTGGTTACAAAGGCCGGTATGTGGAAGATTGAGGCCAGTACAGAATTAAGCAGCGAACACACAATTCCCGTAAGGAGTATCACCGCCATCATCAGCGCTATATTCTCTGTTTTGTTGTAGACCATTACTCCGAGAGTTGCCGAAAACAGTGTGGAAGCGCCAAGGCTGATATCAAAGGTTCCAAGGGTATAGATGAAGGTTGCTCCCGTTGCTACGATCGCCAGAACCAGCGCCTCATTGAACACAATCTTCAGATACATATCAAGTCTGTAACCCTTTGCATTAACCACTGTGCAGAAAACAAGAAAGAGCACCGCCAGCGCCGCCATGGGCAAAAGAGCTATGATATTCTGCCTGTTTATGATTTTCTTTATATTCATTTCTTTTGCCTCCTAGATCATGCATCCTATGATGTCGCTCTCGGACAGATCTTTACTTCGCTTAAATTCTCCTGTTATTTCACCGTTCTTCATAATAAGGACCCTGTCGCTCATCCCAATGAGTTCAGGAAGTTCTTCGCTTATCATGAGAATAGCTTTTCCTTCGCTCTTAAGCTTTGTCATAAGCTGATACATTGCCTGCTTGACACCGATGTCCACACCTCTCGTGGGACAATCCAGTATCAGGATCTCACTGCCGCAACCTATCCATTTTCCAAAGACTACCTTTTGCTTGTTGCCGCCGGAGAGCTGTGCTACTACCTGATCTCTCCCCGAGCATTTGATCCTCAGGGCATCTATCTGCTCGTCTACATATTTCCTTTCCGCGGACCTGGTTATTAGTCCCGCCCCGGATTTGAATATGTTCATTCCCGCAACTGCGATATTGTCCTTGATGCTGGCCTCAAGACAAAGGGATTTTCTGTCTCTGTCCTTGGATACATAGCCTATCTTGTCAGTCATTGCGTTGTGGGGAGACTTTATCTGCCTTCCTCTTGGGGATATGACAGCTCCGCTCTCGGGTTTAAGCGCTCCGAATATAGCCTCTCCAAGCTCATGCATCCCGCAGTCCGCAAGTCCTCCAATTCCCAGGATCTCTCCCCGGTGAAGTGTCAGAGACACATCCTTAAGCTTGTCATTAAAACACAGATTCTTTACCACAATGGCTTCTTCATCAAGGAAGCTGCAGTTAAAGTCCGGTCTGTAGTAATCACCATCTATCTCTCTTCCTATCATGCTGGTCCTTATAAGATCTTCATCAAATTTCTCTTTAGCGAAGGTCCTTATAAGATTACCGTCTCTAAGGACTGTCAGAGTGTCGCAGACCTCCATTATTTCCTCCAGATCATGGGATATAAAAAGTACTGAACCGCCCTCTTTTTTCATCTTTTTCATGATGCCGTACATGATCTGTCTTCCGTCATGAGATAGTGCCGTGCTGGTTTCATCTATCACCAGGATCTTCGGCTTTTTAAGTATGACCTTTGCGATTTCCACCAGCTTCCTCTCCTGGAAGGAAAGGCTGTCCATCATATCCTTTCCGGAAATGGAGGTTATTCCTATATTGGAAAGGGCTCTGTCCGCTTCCTCGAAGAGTCTTTTTCTATCCACAAGGAGCCCCTTCTTAAACTTCTTCATCTCTGCCAGAAAAATATTTTCCGCAACGGTGACCCCCGTTATAGTTCCGCTCTCCTGGACCACCATTCCTATACCTTTGTTCAGAGCATCGATCATGCTCTCGGGCTCCCAGGCCTTTCCTTCATACAACATCTGTCCCGAGGTTGCCTTCTGCATTCCCGCCGCGATGGATGATATGGTGGATTTGCCCGAACCGTTCTCACCTATGAGACCTCTTATCTCTCCAGGGTAAACCTCAAGGTTTACTCCGTTTAGAGCAGTCACACTTCCGAATTTTTTTGTTATGTTTTTCATTTCCAGAATCGGAGTATTCATAACCAATGAATCCTTTCTGTCTGAGACATTGCTTGTTTATGGATTCATTATATTGAGTAAATGGCTTTTACATAATTCACATAATCGCTCAATTTTATTGACCTATTATGATGTAAATATACTTTTTCGGATACTAATATGAACTTTTTTGACATTCTCCTTCATTAGGGGTATTATTTAGCTGTTTTAATCAGACGTTCATTTCAGATATATAAGGGACTTAAGGATATGGATCATACAGCGGTAAAGCAGCACATATACGACATTACCGAAGTTGAGAAATTTTACAGGGACTACTATTTTGCCAGGATGGACAAAGACAGCCTGAAGGCTTTTCTTAATGGTCTTGATATGAAGTTTGTTCTAGACAGACACCTTCTGGTTCTGGAAAAGCCCGAGACAATACCAGAGGTATTCGAAGATTCCTTCTTTTTCGATCTGTCAAATAATGACAGTATAGTGGTACAAAAACATGAGAGGTATTCACCGTCCATTGAGCACAGTCATACCTTTTTTGAGCTGAGCTACGTCTATGACGGCAAGTGCTCCCAGACCATCTCCGGAAGAACCATAGAGATGCGTACGGGAGATTTTTGCGTTATTCCTCCCGGGATCAAACATTCCATCAGCGTGTTTGACGACACTATAGTCATAAACATAATGCTTAGAAGGGATACTTTACATTCTATGTTCTATTCCTTCCTGAACACCCCGAATATACTCAGCTCTTTTTTCCTGAACAATATATATGCCAAGAAGGCCAACGACTACATCATGTTCCATACAGGCTCCGATGATGGTATAGCTACTTCCTTTATCTGGATGCTGACAGAATCCCTCAACAGGCAGGAATACCACTACCAGGCCATCACAAATACCCTGCTTCTTGATTTTTATCTGATAATAAGAAACTACTCGGAATCTGTTCAGATGCCGCTGTTTGACAGCCGTATAGATGTACAGCGATATGCTCTTATCCAGTATATTCAGGAGAATTACAAGGAGGTAACTCTCTCGGACCTCTCCGAGAAATTCCATTATTCCAACGAGTACACCTCAAGACTGATAAAAGAGCTTACGGGAATGACCTACACCGAGATCCTCAGGACCGTGCGAATAGAGCGAAGTCAGGATCTTCTTGCCAACTCTACCATGAGTGTTGCCACCATAGCTGAAGCTGTTGGATATGACACCACGGAGCACTATATCCGCCAGTTTAAAAAGCACACAAAAATGACTCCTTCCGCTTATCGAAAGGAGTCTGCATCCAGTAGGAACAGGTAAAAGGCCTTACAGGAACTTCTTCGGCAGAGTAACGCCAAAGTCTTTTGCCAGCTGTCTTAAATTGTCGGTGGTGATGGTCTGTCTCTTGGTCCCTGTCATTGAGAGGGTCTTAACCAGTATCTCTGCAGATTTTTCTCCCTTTTCATCTATCTCGACTATGCAGAGGCTGTCCTCAGGCTTTATTATCATCAACGCATCCATTAACAATTTTACTATATTCCCGGGCATTAAAAAATGCCATGTGACGGCATTTATACCGAAACATGGCACTTATGGTTTAAATATAACTTACTGTCTCTGACTGTTCTTTTCTGCTGTTGTGATTATCAAGTGGCCCCGCTCCTTCTGCAGCATAACCAAGATCAAGAAGCATCAGGATTTCCTCGTTCTCTGGAAGTCCGAGGTCCCTTGCAAGTACGTCCGGGTCAAAGAAATTGAGACAGCAGCTGTCCACTCCTTCGTTTGCTGCAGCAAGCATCAGATGTGTTGCTACAATATAAGGATTACATATAGGCATTTTCTTTTCTCTTTTCCAAATCACGAATCATTTTTTCTCTTTCCAAAACAGTCAAGGGGTACTTTCCATAAACCAAAAATGCGAGAGCTCCACAAATAATTGGAATCACAGCCGTCAAATATCCAAAGCACTGAAGCATTCCCTGTAAAGAATCCAGACTTCCCAAATACTTACTCGCCTCTACCCTCGCTTCATATCCAAAAACGACCCATAGGGCTCCAATAAATGCCAAGCCTCCTGATTTTTGCAACTCCGATAATAATCTTGTAAAAGATTCTATGGTCGCATTCGCCGGCTTACCGGTCTTCCATAGTGCATAATCCATCGTCTCCACAGCTAAAAGATTTCCCGGTAAAAAAGCCATCCCACATCCAAACAGCAAAAACGCCAACATAGCAAAATACAGATTTGAATTAAAAGCAAATTGACCACAAATTTGTAGAATCTCCATAACAACTCCCATAAATACCGTAATTGCAATGGAAATCTTCATCCCTTTAACAGGATTATTTTCTTTCTTACACATGGCAGCAGATGCCAATGTACCAAAAACAAAAGGGATAAACTCAACAATTCCAAGTATCATAGACAAACACGCAAACTTGCCCGAATCTAGATATCCCGTTTCAAACTCGTAGCAATAATTCCATTTCACGTAGTACATAGCAATTAAAGTAATCGTCACATAGATAAATCCCACAAAAAAATTCCCAATCTGATAGATTGCAAAGGGTTTGTTCTTCTTTACCATACGGAAAATGTCCAATACGTGGAAGGTGACATGATTTCTGGTCTGTTTTAATATCTTATTCTCGTTTACAAGTACTACTCCTATCAAAGAAAGAATCATGGAAACAAGAATCAGCACCATAACGTACATCCCAATTCCAGCGCGTTGATTTTCAAAATATTCTTTATAATACTCTACAAATTGAAACATAAACACAAACGGAACAATAGCCACAACCCCAACCAATCTTGGCCACAGAATATAAGATATTCTCCGATTATAATCCATCGTCATAGTTTGAATCAGAGCACCGTTTACAAAAAACGAAGACCCAAAATCGTAGATTAAATAAAAACAAATAATATATGCAACCAGGGACTTCAGATCACTACATAAGGCTTTCGGAATATGAAAAATCATAATGGAAGCAAAAGATACCATTCCTACGCCAACAGCACAGAAAAATCTATATTGTTTTTTCCCTTTGGATACCACCCAGTCAATCAACCAACCTTGTATCGGATTTGTTGCCGCATCCAAAAGATGTAGAAAAGGCAGAAGGGTTGCCGCAATAAAAACACTCCCAAGCCTTCCCTCCATAGGAAAATAATCCGTCAGATAAAATGCCAAAAAAGACGAAATCAAAACTTCACCTATCGTCTTTGTCAAAGACATCATGGATATTCCAACTATATTTTTCACTTCATTTTTCATGCTTTATTCCTTCGATATCACTTTCATCAAAAAATGGGTTACATATAATTCATTGGCTTTTAAACGATACTTATCATAAAAAGATTCCATTCCCGGCAAATCACCACCAACACCACTCATTTTTCCATAGATGTTTAACGTTGTTTCCTCGCCTCTTTGAAGTTCATAAATATGCTTTGCGTTCTCCAGATTTTTTTTGGAATAATCCCAAGCAGAAAACTCCATTCCATCTTCGGACAAATTCCACACAAAAATATCATGTTGCTTTCCCTCCAAAGACAAAAAGCGTACATCACAGTGATTTCCATTTTCTTGCGGTCGCAAATACATATGACTCATATCCGATAGTCCTTTTTCATGCAAACCCAAAAGTGCACTTTCTTTTCGATCTATATAATTTTCATGGGGTCCACGACCATACCACCGGCAACGTTCAAAGGTCTCTTGAAAAGAAAAGGAAACTCCCGTCGCTACAACATCTTTTCTTTTAGTCCTTACCTTTAACAAAACCTCGTAGTATCCATTTTTATAGTCTGTAATCTCTATTTCCAACTTGTTGCAAAAGGGATGTCCATAAACTGTTTGAATGCTTCGTTTCCCGTCTTCATTTTTTGTTATTTGATTCAAAATACAGAGTCTTTTATTTGCAGCATCCCACTGTCTTACCAAAACAGTGTTTTCCAGCTGAGGTACAAAATGCCCTAAATCAATGTTATTGTCTGTTGCCACTCTGGACAGCTCCAGATTCATAAATCCATTTGCCATTTGAAAACCCAAGTCTTTATGTACCAAAGTCGCTTCCCGGTCACTTTTTCCAACATCCGGTTTAACCAAGTGAAATGGACGAATCACAAACTGTGACACAGCCACAGCACTTCTTTCCAATTCATTTTCAGCTTTTGGAAAAAAATAAAAATTGACAATGATTTCCCCAGCTTTTGGAAACTCCTGTCTTCTTATTTCGTCCAAAATAATCGTCTTCTGTTTTCCCGGCAATATTCCCTGTAACTTCTCTTCTTCTATTTTTTTCTTCAAAACCAGAACTCCGTCGCAACATAGTTCCCAAATCAAATCATAGAATGGTAAAACAGAGCAAAACATTTGATGATTATAAATCTGAAAAATACCACTTTGGGGATGAGTACTTCTAACATCCAGCCACTGATAGCATTTTTTTACCTCATAGGCGTCAGGATGAAAACTTCTGTCTGCAAACAATATTCCGTTGCCACAAAAAGCTCCATCACTCTTCTTATCCTTTTTTTTCTTAAATCCATCTTCGGAGTAGGTTTCTTCAAAATCTGTCCCGTATAAATACCGATTCTCTCCATCTTTCTTTACACAGATAGCCTGATCCACAAAATCCCAAATAAAACCACCACACATATGAGGATATTTTTCAAACGCTTTTGTGTATTCAGAAAAATTACCCAGACTGTTTCCCATGGCATGGGCATATTCGCAAAGTACCACCGGCATTTCCTCGTACAAATCACAGGTAATATCTTTGTTGTCCGCCGCCAGTGAATTCATTACACCATCCATTAACCCAACAATTGCTTCCTTATGACACAGCTGATCTAGAGTTTCTTCTGTTGGATACATACGGCTTAAAAAATCCGTGCATTCCTTATCATGCATACCCTCATAATGAAATGGTCTGGTAGCATCCAACGCCCCACCTCTGGCACGCATTTTTTTGAACACATCTCCCATACCGGCTTCATTTCCAAGACTCCAAATAATGACGCAGGGATGATTGCGGTCCCGTAAAATCATTCTCTCAATCCGATCCACACAAGGGACTTCCCACTCTTTTTTTGACATAGGAAGGATTCTCCGAACTCCATGAGACTCCAAATCAGTTTCATCCATAACCAAAATTCCGTATTGGTCACAAAGACGATAAAACAGAGGATCATTGGGATAATGACTGGTACGTACTGCATTGATATTCAATTCTTTTAATATTCGAATATCCTCCATATAGCGTTCTTTACTGAGTGTCCAGCCTGTGTTTGGATCAAAATCATGTCTGTTGACACCTTTTAAAATAAGTCTTTTCCCATTTAAATACAGTATGTTGTCTTTTATTTTTATTTCTCGAAATCCAAACATTTCCTCTTTGAAATAAATCTTTTCCCCAATACTCCATCGTATTTGTACATCATATAACTTTGGGGATTCATGGCTCCATAACAGTGGAGCCACCTCCCCTTTCATTTCGAAAAACGTTTTTCCTTTTTTTAACGTCACCGATGCTTTTTGCAGAAATTCCAGTTCGGGAATCTCAACTTCTACTTCAGTAACCTGATTATCCCAGTCAGACTCAAAATACAATTCGATTTGAAAATTACAAGGCACCTTTGTGTCCCACATCAAATCTTTCTGCCACTTTGTGGGAAAAGTAGCATGCATAAAATAGTCACGCACCGTTACCTTTGGTTCCCAATACAAAAACACATCCCTATAAATTCCACTGAAGAACCACATGTCCTGATCTTCAAGATAAGTGCCATCGCTATATCGATACACAACGGCTGTCACTTGATTCTCTCCCGGTCTCAAATAATCCGATACCTGAAACTCATGGGGTGTCATAGACCCCTGAGAATAACCTACGTATTTCCCGTTTACATAGACTTCCAAAGCCGATTTCACTGCTCCAAAATGTAAATAAACATTTTTATCTTCCCAAACTTCATCGCAAGAAAAACTTCTTCGATATACACCAATCTCCTGAAGGTTTTCACTTATATGAGGAATATTCCCTTTTTGCGTGTCGATTGCCTGGGGATAAGAAGATGCAAAATAATAAGGTGAACCATATCCTTGGAGTTGCCACACTCTTGGCACAACAATATCATCCCAGGCACTGTCATCATAAGTATCACAAGCATACTCTTTTTTCACATTACATCCCTGAATATACAAAAACTTCCATTTCCCGTTTAGGGATGTCTGATTCTCATTCTCACCAAAATCTGACAGATGAACTTCCTTTGGAAAAGACAGGACATGACCATCTTCTTTATTTTCTTTTATAAATGTGATATCTTCCCATTTTTTATTCATAATGCATCCTTTTCATACTAGGAAACAGTAATTAACATTACATCATTTACCTGCATCCGAATCGGAATGATTGTCTCATTACCTTTGTTCTCCGTTTCAAAACCTTTTCTTATATTGTTTCTCCGTTTGATTCAATAATCTTTTTATACTCATAAGCAGAATCTTTGAGAATCCGCTTTTGAGTACGAAAATCCACGTAAATTAAACCAAATCTTGGGTCATAGCCTTCTGCCCACTCGAAGTTGTCAATAATGGACCAATGCTGATACCCAATAACCTCATATCCTTCACTAACTGCTCGCTTTAACTCACCTAAATAGCGATGAATAAAATCCACTCTTTGCGGATCATGTACCTTCCCGTCCAATTGCTGGAAGTCCAAATTTGCCATGCCGTTTTCCGTAATCATAATAGGAAGGCCGTACCGTTCTGACATAAATCGAATTGCCCAATATAAAACCCTTTCATCAATAACCCATCCCAATTGAGTTCTGGGAATTCCAGGCTTCGGATCATGTTTTTCCTTTGTCCAATCCTGATCATTGGATGGTGCATAAACATTCAGCCCCAGAAAATCTAAAGGCTGATGGATTTCATCCATATGTTTCATTTTGGTACGAAAGATTCCAAAGGCATTTACTTTTTCCCCCTTCAGAATCGGATCAAACCACCATTTATTGCTCATAACACCAATCGTAGATTCAAAAGACAATCTTCTTGCTTCTTCCATTGCCTCCACAGAATCATTCTTTGGAACATAAGCTGCTGTTGCCATAGCAATTCCAACTTTTGGTTTTTTTACAGCGTTTGCTCGAATGGTTTTCACCGCAACTCCATGGCAGCGCATACAGTTTTCCGATATTCTTGCAAGGGCAAGTGCTCTCTTGTGAAAAGGTGCATGAGCCCCCTGTAAATGACCGTTCATGATAAAACACTGGGGTTCATTAATTGTCATCCAATAAGTCACGCGGTCAGAAAATGCCCGAACCACCACTTCCGTATATTCACGAAAATAATCTACAATCTTATTGGTGTACCAGCCTCCCATGTCCTGCATCCAAACCGGCAAATCCCAGTGAAAGATCGTAATCATAGGTTCAATATCATTTGCAATCAATTCGTCTATTAATTGATTGTAAAATGCAATTCCCTTCTCATTTACCATTCCGGGTTTTGGAATAATACGAGACCAGCTTAGAGAAAATCGATAGGACTTCAAACCGATTTTCTTCATCAATGCCACATCTTCTTTCCAATGATGATAATGGTCGCAGGAAGTGTGACAATCTTCTCCATTTTTAATCTTTTTGGAGGGCGCCACGTCCCAAATACTTGGTGTTCTTCCATCCTCATTCCAAGCCCCTTCTATCTGTGGCGCCGCAGACGCAGCTCCCCATAAGAAGTTTTCATTAAATACATTTGACATATTCCGCTCCTCTTTCATATTTTGAGTTATTATTTCAACTTCCTATCCTACATAATCGCTCTTCATTACAAGACGCAGGATTCGTTCTACGCTAATTTGTGCTGCCTTTCGGTTCAATCGTCCTGTCTTTAAATCATTTAACAATTGCTTCACTGCAGAACCATCCCCAGGCATAATCAAGTCATTTCCGTTATTCGCACATTGATAATAATCACCTTTTTCCTTTGTGATGGCACCCCAGTCTGTCATAACCACTCCGCTGTATCCCCATTCTTTTCGAAGCACATTCATCAACAATTCATTATGATTTGCAGTATATGTACCGTTTAATTTGTTATAGGATGTCATCAACGACCATGGATTACTCTCACGAATTGCAATTTCAAATCCCTTTAAGTAGATTTCTCTCAAAGCCCGTTCTCCAATATTAGATGACATATACTCTCGTTCTGTTTCCTGATTGTTGGCGCAAAAATGTTTTATTGTCACGCCCACTCCACCTAAGTGCTGCACTCCATCAATAATTGACGCCGCCATATAACCGGACAACAAAGGATCTTCCGATGCATACTCAAAGTTTCTACCGCACAGTGGGTTCTTTTGAATATTTATAGCCGGTGCAAGCCACAATGTAATTCCATATTTTTTCATTTCACGTCCAACAGCATCACCAACCTTGTAAATCAACTCTCGATTCCAGGTTTGTGTTCTTACCGTAGTAGAGGGAAAAGCCGTCGTAAACTGACAAATCATTCGATCTCTCTTGGGATTTCCTACAGCAATCCATTCCATTTTCGGCAAAAAACCATAACTCCAATTTTCAGGAAGATGAAGATAACTTTTTTCCATTCCTCCTTTTGTAATTAGAGACTGTGGAGTCAGATTTAAGCCTGCCGGTCCATCCGCCATGTTAATACTAGGCAATTTATGCTTTTTCCAAAGGATATTTGAAGTTCTTCCTACGGTTCCCGGTGTACGAACGTAGCCATAGCTAACGACCGATCCTCCAACCAGCATGGTACACAGCTCTTCATCTGTCAGATTTAAAACGCGGTTCGAAGGTATTACTCCTTCTGATTGATGTTCTGAAATGTAAGAATCAAATACTGAAGTGTCAATCTCTAATAAAGGAAGTTCACGATTCTCAATAAAACTATTCTCAAAAATCTTCTCATCGAACTTCACTTTACATGAGTTCAACGGCTCTACTTTTTTGAGTAAACAAGCTTGCTGAACCACAGCAATCGTAATTGCATTTAAATTATCAGCCGAAGTCCCTTCAAAGAAAACATACTCTCCGGATAGTAAATATTCCCCATGCATATCGGCTTGATAAGTAACCAAATCCTTCAAGGATACTTCAATTTCTAAGATTTCCTCTTCTCCGGGATTCAGTTTCTTGGTTTTTCCATAACCAGCCAATTCTTTCATCACCTGATATATATCTGCAGAAGGCTTGCGAACATATATTTCCACTACATCTTTTCCGGAATAAACTGCACCGGTGTTCTTTACACAAATGCGAAAAACAAGTTTGGTCCCCTTCTGCTTAACATCCAAGTAACAATGTTCAAATGTTGTATACGACATACCATATCCAAAGGCAAACCTTGGCTCTATATGATTTGCGTGAAACCATCGATAACCAACGTAGATACCCTCTTTAAAGTTTGCTTCCTTGGAATTCTCTCCCAAAAAGCCGTATTCATCAGCTCCAGGGAAATCATAATAATCTTTTGCCCATGTTGCAGTAAGACGACCACTGGGAGATTCATTCCCCAGCAAAATATCTGCTACCGCATTTCCTGCCTCTTCTCCCGGCTGACCAATATACAATAAAGCATCCGGTTTCGTTTCTTCCCTATCCATAAAAGAACAGTCAACACTTCCACCACTGTTAATCAAAACTACAACCTTCTTATAATGCTTCTTCAAAAAAGAAATGGAATCTACTTCCGTACGTGATAAAAAGTAATCTCCCTCTTCCAGTTTTCTGTCGCCACCTTCACCGGCTTGTCTTGCAATAATATAGATTGCGACGTCACATTCCTCTTTCACATGCTTCTCGCATATTTCATCCCCTACAGGAAAAACGAAGTGATGCTTATCAATCTCTCGAAACATATCCATCACATTCCACAGATGATATCCGCGAATATGTTCTTCCACATCATCCTTCCACGCCTTACGCTTCCTTTTATATTTCTCGTCAAATTCGTCTATCCAAAGAGAAGATTCTATTTTTACTCCAGCATTTTTTAGTCCCTGCTCTATCGTTACTTTTTGACGTCCCTTTGTTTCTCCGCTCCCGGTTCCGCCAAAAACAGTCATTCTTGCTCCGGTACCAAACAAAGCAACGGTTCTTTCCTGAAGAGGTAGAACTCCATTGTTGTACAGCAGCACAAAACCCTCTTCTGCCACTTGTCTGGATAATAAGCGATTTTCTTTTTCCAATTGACTTTCTTCATCATTATTCGGTGATACGACAATAAAATCTTTCATCTTCTAACCTTCCTGCTTCTACATAATCTATGTTCTTTAATCATAAGATACTTGATTCCCCCATATTGATAATGTAAAATTATCTTTAGAATTGTAATTTATATTTTATTGAGGTGACGTAATACTTATGAATTATAATGATTTTTGCCAACTATTCTATGCCGCCCACAATATACCAATTGCTTATTTTAAAGATAGTCAATTTATATCATTCTGTGGTTATCCGGATTATTTTTCACCAAGCATCCAGATTTTCGACCAATTATCTGCTTCCAACAAAATAATAACCACCTCCTTAGCCGATGATAATTGCTACTATGGTCTGGTACAGTTGAACGCAGGCAAAGACACTTCTCTTTTGATTGGTCCTGTTATTTCTTCCATGCTTAATGAAGAAATCATTCATAGTTTTATGAGAGCACACAGCATCCCTTCCGGCAAAAAAAATAAACTTGCTGATGATTTAAATCGACTGGCCCGAGTAAGCTATCACCAATTCACCAACATTCTTTCTATGGCTTTTTTTACAATACACAGAAAAAAGCCTGCATTAGAAGATTTGTACTCCATAGCAAATCCCAATCTGAAAAAAGACATTGCCAAAAAAGTATCCCATTCCTCCTATGAAGCCAGAGAAGAGCAAAATATTCACGGTACCTATGTGCTGGAACAACAAATACTAAGCTACGTAAAATCAGGTAATGTAGCTCAGTTGGAAAACTTTTTATTGCAACATGTAAAAAACCAACCCTTGTCAGAAGGAACTGTTGGTGACTCACCACTTCGGCAGGCAAAGAATATTTTTCTTGGTCAGGTTGCAACGATTGGAAAATTTGCGGCTATACCGGCAGGATTAGATATAGAATTAACTTACCAGTTAATCGACCAGTACTCCTTGGAATGTGAACGCTTGCAAACCATCTTTGATATTACTTCACTTCAATATAATATGCTGGTTGACTTCACCAAACGCATCTCAGAAAAAATGACTCCTTCTGGCTTAAGTAAAGATGTGTACTCCTGCATTCAATTTGTAAACGGACACGTGAATGAAAACATATCTGTTGATGACGTCAGTAATCATATTCATCGAAGTCGATCCTACACACTTTCCCATTTCAAAGAAGAGTTGGGGTTCAACTTAGGAGAATACATTACACACGCAAAAATCCAGGAAGCCAAAAGCCTACTTACATTTACGGATAAATCTCTTAGCGAGATCAGCAACTACCTTTGTTTTTCCAGCCAATCTTATTTTCAGAACGTGTTTAAAAAGATAGCTGGTGAAACACCACTTTCCTATAGAAAAAAGACACAGAAGTAATCATCTTCTGTGTCTTTTGCTTTATGCTTCAGAATTCATTCTTCTCTTTTCCACTTCTTCTTTCATCTGAGGCAGTTTATCTTCCAAATCAAATCCTCTGAAAATAAGATACATAAGAAGATTAATAAAAATGGGGAAGATATTTGCAAATCCATAAATGGAATATCTCATGGATGTAGTTGCAACCTGCAAAGATGCGTCATAGGCTCCAAGCACCAAAAATATGGATAAAATAACGGAACCAATTCCGGATCCCACTTTTGAGCCAAATCCAATAGCACCGGATGAGATTGCTACCAGTTTTTTATCATACTTATATTCGTTGTAGTCTACAGCCATTCCCAAAAGTACACCATACAAACACATCAACGGCATCATCATTACACTTGATACAATTCCGGTTGCAACATACATTACAATATTGCCAGGCGCCAAACAACGAATAATCATTGCTCCTACGGTTCCAAGCAATCCAAAATCAATCGCACCTTTGACTCCCAGTTTCTCAATAATCGGTTTTGAAATACCAAATCCTATTACCGTTCCCAAAAGACCAAAACCACCAACTAACGCTACCAGATTATCGTTTCCGAAAATCCACTTACAATAATAAGTATTTGCTGAAGCTGATATGGCATTTGTAACACTGGTAATAATATTAAACAGTAAAACTATTACCCAATACTTACTGGCAAATAACATTTTTGCAGCTTCTTTAAAAGGAACTTTTTCTTCCTCTTTTTCTTCCGTTTTATATTCTGCAACCTTCATTACGGCTTTATTTCCGTTAATACTACAAATCAATAAAGACAACAGCACTGCCAAGGCAATTATAAAGCCAAACTTAATCCATGCATTTTGTGTTCCTCCCAAGGCATTGGTAATCGGAATAATCGCAATTGCCATAATGATTCCGGAAATATAAGATCCAATTGCTCTAAAAATACCAAGATTGGATCTTTCATCCAAACTTTTTGTTCGAACAACGATGGTAGCTGCAAAGGGAGTGGATATTAGGGTATAAAATACCGCAGTCAACAAAATATTTGTAATTGTTACATAGGCAAAGGATGCCACCTGACTAATATCCTTTGGAACAGTAAACAGCAAAATAATTGTAATTGCTGCCGGAATCATCATCCGTTTCATCCACTTGTAGTATTTCTCGTTTCCGCCTTTGGATTGTTCCACAACATTTCCAAACCAGATATCTGTAACTGCATCAATGACTTTTGCAATTCCCATTGCAATGCCTACGCCACCAACAGCCAGCCCTACTTTATCTGTATAAAAATATGTTAACTGACCAACCAGGTTACCGATTAAAGCAAGACCAAACTGTCCCAACATATCTGCAAAATAGTCATACCCTCTTAAGACTTTTTGCACACCATTTTTATCAACCCCTAGCTCTTTATGTTTTCCCATAATTGCCTCCTTTTTTATTACTATATGATATAAATATCATCTAAAAGAGGATCAATATTGTAAAATATTATTTCATAGTGTAATTTTATCTTTATTTTCGAAGCTGATTTCAAGAACAACGTGCATCACTTTCATCCACACCAATCTTTCGGAGCAAGCATAACGCTCCACGCTGTCCACACTTTCTGATAAATACTTTAAAGAAAGAATGGCACCACAGGATACCCAAAATACGTAAGCGTAGTTAGAGCTTACGGTACCAGGTATATAAAAAGCTCCCACAAACCGCTTAAACTAGCAGTTTGTAGGAGCCAAAAAGTATCTTTTATGATATGTTCAAACATGTCAGCATCTGTTATAGTAATCAGAGACAGTCGAGAGCCTGGGATCTATGCAAAGGAACGCCCCACTCAAAGTCGTGATACTTTATATTCAGTTCTGAAGACTGATCCCAGGAACAGTATGACATTTTTTATCTCCATCTTATTTTAGTGCAGCGCTGAGAGTGTTAGGAATGCCTCTCGGCCCTCTCACTGCATAGATTCCATACTCTGATTTAAGCTTTTCAAACGTGAATTCATCACGCTTTTTGGGGAGGCAAAGAGCCCCTTCTTAGATGGTGCAGCTCCGGCAACACTAAGAGAAGACATCATAGGAGCACCATAAATCTCATCCTCCTTAGGTGCGCTTCCAATATCTTCTGATTCGAATTCTTTGTAATTTTCACGTCTTCTATCACGAGGACGCTCTAATCTGTACTCTTCATCTAGAGTCTCAGTAACATAGTCATCATCAATGTAGCTGCGTACTTCCTCTCCAAGTTCTCCGGAAATCCTTACAGACTTTTGTCCGAACACCACCAGGAAGATTTCCATCTCATGCTCAGTGAGGAACCTGGTAAAAGAATCCACGGCAATCTCAATCCCCAGCTTTTGCGGAAATCCATAAGTTCCCGTTGCAAGCAGCGGAAAAGCAATGGACTTACACTTATGCTCATAAGCCAGCTCCAGAGATTTGTCATAGCATGCCTTCAAAAAATCTGCTTCACCATGATCTCCACCATCCCACCATGGTCCGCTGGCATGAATGATGTATTTTGCACCAAGATTAAAAGCCGGAGTAATTCCTACTTCTCCTGGCTCCAGGCGTCCAATCTTCTCACGAGCAGCAAGGAGTTTCTCTTCTCCTGCAGCTTTGTATACTGGTATAAAAAGAGCTTTTCCATTATTTCTCTGCAGCTCTTGGCACCACAGTTTCTGATCTTGGCAATCTCTGTGCCTTCTGCTATTGCCTCCGCCAGTTCTCCGATGGTGGAATATCCAGCTCTTTTAAGTGAGTTATAAGCCCTGACTCCAAGGTCCAGTGCCTCTTCAAGTCTATTGCAACAAAAAAGGAGCTGTGAAAAATGATTTCTCATTTTTTCACAGCCCCTTTTTTAACGTTTAATTTAAAGAAAGATCATTAACATAACGATTGCAAAGCCTACTGCGAAGGTAAGTGCGCCTCTGTCGTTGTCTTGCTTCAGGGCTATCTGAGGAATTTCCTCGATGGTGGTATAAACAAGAGCTCCACCGGAAACTGACATTATATAAGGCAGAAGGCCGGGGAATAAAACAACCAGTACAACAGTGATAATACCTAGAAGCGGTATTGGTGCACCGGATACAACTCCCATAAGAAATGCCTTGCCGGTTTTGGTTCCTGCTTCTCTAAGCCAAAGTGAAACGTTGAGCGCTTCCGGGATGTTCTGAAGTGAGATGGCAATAGCCAGGACAAGCGCAACCGATGATGATATCCATTCAGTCTCCATGAAGTGAGCTGCGTAAATAGTTCCAAGTGCTATTCCTTCGGGAGCATGATGGATCACTTCCTTCAGCACAGCCTTTATTTTGGGGCTCAATTCACTTTCCGGACCTTCGGTTATATCGGAATAAACATGTGTGTGTGGTATGAATTTATCAAGAAGAATCTGGAAGAGCACGCCTACACAAAAGAATATGGTTACAGGAATGATTCCCTTATGTACATTGGTGTCAAAGCCTTTAACTGCAGGCTCTATCATAGCCCAGACTGCTGCTGAGAGCATAATTCCTGAACTGAATCCAACCAGTACAGCCCTCATCTTGTCCGAGAGCTGAGCCTTCTGAGCATAGATGATCAGCGAGCCCAGGAGTGTTCCGACAAGAGGAATCAGCATTCCAAAGATTGTCTCGGTGTCGGAGAGTGTATTAGCGCTGTCCAAATGTGTTATAAGTGCTCGGAATCCAATGAACAAAAGAATTGTTCCGCCCATGATCTCGGATCCTGCCTTGTATCGATCCCCGAAAACGCTGCCTATCTTAACTCCTGCCATTGAAATGATACAAGTAATGACTCCGATAATGATTACTGCAATCACAACATTGATAAGTCTTCCTGAATCAATGATCTCAACCGGTACTGCTACAAAAGTGATGCCGACTGCCAAAGCATCAATACTTGTAGCTACAGCCATCATGAACATCGTCTTGACATCGAATCCCGGTGATACTTCCTCATCCGGACCAAGCGCTTCTTTGATCATATTACCACCAATCAGTGACAGTAGAATAAAAGCCACCCATGGCGCCACCATGCTGATCAGCTTAACAAAATTGGAACCCACCAGATAACCTATAAGAGGCATAACTCCCTGAAATGTTCCAAACCATACGCCACACAAGAGATACTCTTTCTTTGTGACCTTGCCTACTGCAAGACCTTTACAAATAGAGACCGCGAACGCATCCATCGCCAAACCTATCGCCAATAGCAGTACTTCAAATAAGCCCATAATCCATCTCCTAACAAAAAGAAAAATAAAAAGACCAAGTACAGAAAACTATACTTGGTCGTTCCTTCGAAAAAATGACAGCATGCATAGTTCTCCCTTAAACAACTATACATGAGTCTCGCAATTTAAAACAAGCCAGGCCAAAGCCAGTATGTTGACTTGCTACGTTAAAACGCTTGCTACTCCCTCATGGGAAATATGAGAAATCATATCATTAAGAACAGATGCTGTCAACGTATGATATTTTGCATATATCTTGAAAAGTGCATTCATAAGTATATATAATAACAAAAGTAGCTCCAAATTCCCTTTTCAGGTCCAGCTCCATGATATTTTCTGTCTGCTCATTCCTGATAAAGCCCTTGTTTAAGACCAAATCTATTTCATCTGTGTTGTCATCGCAGACTGCAAGGGAAAATCCTGAATCATCCATGAGATTAGTGCAGGCATAGTCAAATGTTTCAGGATATAACTGCTTATACTCAGGTAAGACTCCACAAAATCCCTCACCGAAATACATATCATAGATTGCTGCACCAACAACGTTACCATCATCAAGCCAAAGCCCAATGGACTCAATCAAATCCTTATTGAATTCCGGATGCTCATACATCCACTCAAATCTCGCCCAGTTCCAATTAATATGGCTTGTATCCCGAGCATTTAGTTCTATAAGAAAATCACATACCGCCTCATAATCATTATCTGTATATTTCTTGAAATACATTATTCCTGCTCCTTATAAACAATAAACCTGGGTCCCTCTTCTCCAATTTCTGTGCTGTAATAGCCTTAAGACCCTCAAGCTGTCCCATGACCACCGCAGCCCCCTGGGCAAAGTAGAACAAAAGAACCGTAACTGTTGCTAAAACTGTATTCCTTACTAAATGCTTTGACATAATCCCTCCTGAAACACATGATTTATCTTATTTTGTAGATCACAATTCCCTTTGCCACAATCATCAGAAACAGCATTGAAACTCCATAGGCTTCCCTGCCCATTGCGAGAAGAAGTACTGCGGTAATTCCCACTATCACTGATATGGCTGTAATGATCCTGCTTCCCCTTTCCTGCCTCAGTCTTGTCAACAGAATCTTAACTGCTCCGATGATTACCAACAAAATAAAAACAGCCCAGTAGAGCATACACTTCAGTCTTCCTGCCTGAACATAATCAGGAAGACTCACCGCATAATAGACACCATCAATCCTATTGGGATATATGGGCAGGACAATCATTATCATCGCAAGCACATCTATGATTCCAAGAAGCATATCGCAAATATATCTGATATTGTCCCTATTCTCTTTTTCGGCAATCGATACCATCTTTTCTGCCGACAAAAGTTCGTCTATAGATACTGAAAAGAATCTCGATATCTCTTTTAACGAATCTATGCTCGGGTACCCACGACCTGACTCCCACTTGGAAATTGCAGTCCTTGAAACATATAAAGCCTCTGCCAGCTCTTCCTGAGTCATATCTTTATTCTTTCTAAGTTCCTGCAGTTTTTCGCCAAACTCCATTTTACCCCCTGTCAGGCTTTTGCTTTTTCATCAATGATAAGAACAACAGCCCTGTATAAAAGAAATAATCCCGTACTCAAGAGAATTGATCCCATGATATCTGTCAGCCAATGAACTCCAGCTACGGTTCTTCCTACAAACATAAAAATGGAGAACAACGCTGAAAAGACGCATACATATTTCAGTACGACTTTATTCTTCATCTTTCTTTTCGCCTGAAACCAGAGAGTAGGCATGACGCTTAATACCAAGAGTGTTGTAGACGATGGATAAGATGCCTCCATAAATCCATCTATCAGGACCGGTCTGTAATTGATTGGGATCATTTCAAATATCAGATATCCAAATATCACTATAATATAGTATATCCCAAGTACTATTATGTCGTAATCGACTCTAAACAGGCTCTTCCTTTGTATCAACTGGGTAAGACCGATACCTGCAAATATCAGACATATGAATATAGGCACAAGTCCCAACCAGTCAGTTATGGTGTATATGACCATATGAACCCCGGTCAATTTGTGAAAATAGCAGTTGATCGTGGCAAAACCTATGTCTGTCCCATTTTGCCCGACAGGCTGAACATCAACAATTTGGATCAGTAATGTCCAGACTACAAATACAATTAAATACAATGCTCCAAATAATAAACTCTTAAATCCTTTTCTTTTCATTTCTCATAATCCTTTCTGTTTTGTTCGCGAGGCTATATGAACCGTAACAAGAATCATGAAAAAACTGAAGAAACGCTTGGTGACATGTATGACACGATTCGTATCATCTGCATAAACAAGCCTATCACACAAAAAAAATATGGTCGTCATCTACACGGATAACGACCTAAAAATCACTGATATTATATTTCTTGATTTCTCACTCTGTTGGAAGTGAGAGTGCTTTTTCATTAAACTCCATCACTGTGACATAGTTACAATATCATCCAAGCTGAGAAGCTGCGTTTACATCATCATTCCAAATTATACTTCAAACCAACGATGGAAGTTTGCACTTATCTTTCACTCCTCAAGCTAAACATATCACGGAAATATTTGGACACACTAATCAATTTTCAGATGCATTTTTGCATTTTTCTGACAATTGAGACAATTCATTATTCTCAATTTGAGTTAGCACTTTTAACTGAAATTAAAAGTCAACGGCAATGTCTGAGATAGCCACCAAAGTAGCCTCTCCACTTATTTTTATTCTTCCGTTCTCAAGCAGTTTGCAGTATAGATGACCACCTCTTTTTGATGCCTGATATGCATGAATCTCTGATTTTCCCAGTTCTTTTGACCAGTAATCTGCTATCTGACAATGTGCAGAACCGCACACGGGATCTTCAGGAACCAAAAGTTTAGGAAAGAAGCTACGTGATACACAGTCTGTATCTGTTCCCTTTGCAGTAACATCCTGCCCACGGCCGGGTAGCTCAGCAAGTTTACTCTGATCCGGCTGCATGTTTCGGATCTGCTCCTCAGATTCAAAAATGCATACAAGATCAGGTCCCAATATTGCCTTAACGGGTCTAACTCCAAAAGCACTTTCCATATCATCTGTCACTGGTATCTCCTGCTGCTCATATGTGGGAAAGTCCATCTCATAAAGTTTCCCTTTTCTGGTAATTGTTAGTTTTCCGCTGAGAGTATTAAATTCTATTACATCCTTATTCTGCTCAAAGTAGTTAAATATCACAAAAGAGGAGGCCAGGGTCGCATGACCGCATAGTTCAACCTCAGATCCCGGAGTAAACCATCTGAGGTGATAGCCTTCTTCCTCCTTGACTATAAATGCTGTCTCGCTCAGATTATTCTCCATCGCGAGCTTCATCATGAAATCTTCTTCCGGCCATTTATCCATTACACAAACTGCCGCCGGGTTGCCTGAAAAAGGTTTGTTTGTAAAAGCATCAACAATATATTGTTTCATTGCACACCTCACTCGTTTTTATACTCATATACTATCTGAACCCATTCTGCGCCAGGACTATAATACCTTGCTCATAACTTCTTTCTAATCTCTTTCAACTCCTCAATGTCTGAATCAAATACTCTGACGTTTGGGCATGCAGGATATCCGCTCTACTTAAGCACGATAGTATTCTGATTTATTCTTCCATCAAGGATTATGTATTACATTTCTCTTTCCACTATTGGCAGTTCCTCTTACTTCTTCGTGGTAAAAGTAATCTACGATTGTTGGATGTCCTTTCTCTACTCTCTCATACGGAGTTTCATTATCAACAAACCTGCAATCATACTTTTTAGCCAGCTCTTCTGCTTTCTTTTCCAGCGCTTCAAAATAGCTGCGGTTCTTTTTATTATAGATTTCGTCATACAGCGGCACCAGATCCGGATGTTTATCGGAAATGTATTTCATGATATCTGCCTTAAAACCTCCGCGAAGATTCAGATTCTCAAGCCATACAAGGTCACACTGATCTTTTGTCCTGTCTATGATTGC
>NZ_AUIX01000045.1 GCF_000423925.1 Butyrivibrio sp. VCD2006 | reverse complement strand
ATGATTTCTGTTTTTTGCGGCCGACATATTCACTATTCCAAATCCTAAATACAATTTTTTTCTTGCATAACCGCGGCCGCATTTAATGATTTCTGCTTTTTGCGGCCGCGATTTTTGCTATTTTAAGCTATTCGAAACTCCATTCCAAATCTATTTATTGTATTTGAAAAAAATTGTCCGATTCATACTCCGAGTACAAAACAAGGAGTGCGCGATTAAGCACACTCCTCAAATATTTTACAGTATCGTATACAGCGTAATTATACGCTTATTGCTCTCTCCAAGGAAAGGCATTTTCATTCTAATTTTATCTTATAGCTTCTCATCCAAAGAGAGGCGTTTCATTTCGCTATATACTCAGCAAGCAATCTGTATGTATTTTTTATGCCATCAATATGTGTTCTCTCATAGCCATGGCTCGCTCTTGTGCCGGGACCTATCGCCGCATGTCTGATATCAAAGCCTGCAACCAGTGCGGGATCTGCATCTGTTCCGTAGTGAGGTGTAAATATGTCAGGGACATAATCAGCGCCTGCTTTTCTTCCTGCATCCTCAAGTTCCCTTATCATATCAATGTTGTAAGGGAAGCGGCTATCCATGCAGAATACGGAAACCTTGCGCTCTGAGCTTGTCTGCTCGGGTCCGATACAAGCAATATCCAAAGCAAGGAAGTCCTTAACATCCTCGGGGATGAGTGATCCGCCGTGACCAATCTCTTCATAGAAGGAGATGTAGAGATAGACTTTTCTGTTTAATTCAAGCTTGCCGTCCTTAACATCATGGAGAAGCTCCATAAGGATTGCGACAAGTGCCTTGTCATCAATGAAGTGTGACTTTATATATCCGCCTGCATAAGTGAATCTGGGCTCCACAGCGACATAATCACCTATTTCTATACCAAGCTTTCTAACATCATCAGCACTCTTTACATCCTCATCGAGAACTACAAATGAGTTGGTGTCAAAAGAAGCAACCTCTTTGTTTAGTTCATCCTCGGTAACATGAACAGATGCATTTTTTCTCTGAACGCAGCCTGTGATCACTTTGCCTGAACGAGTGTGGATACGAACGTTCTCACGCTCTGTGTGATAGGCGTAGAGGCCGCCGACTTTATATACCTTAATAGTGCCATCATCGTTGATATGACGAACCATCATGCCGATTGTATCACCATGTGCAGTTATAAGAAGAGGATTGCCCTCGCCGCCGATTTCAGCTAAAATTCCACCCTTGTGAAGAGTAGTTGTTTTAAAACCAAGATCCTCTATTTCCTTTACAAGATAATCCTGGAGCTCATGATACTGTCCAGTCACTGAATCGATTGACAATTCCTTTTCGAGCTCTTCAAGATAGCGTTTTTCATTGATTTCGTAGCTCATATTAAAAATACCTTCCTTAATGTTTCTTAGCCCCGTAAATAGCCGAATATTACGCAAATGGCATATGCTATTTGCTCTTACTTTATCGCACAGGCTATCGACATAGGCCACCAAATCATCATAATGAAAAAACCCAGGAAAATCAAATGAATTAACAACAATGATGTCTTACGTTAAACCACAATACTCGGCTTTTTTCTATTAATCCAAAAAAGGAGCAGCCGAAGCTGCCCCTAAACTATTAGTGTTTTTAAACTATCCAAAGATCACTCTTTTACGCCACCGATTGTAAGACCGGTAACAAAGTATCTCTGAAGGAACGGATACAGGCAGATGATGGGAAGCATTGTTGCTACCGTAACTGCTGCACGAATTGTAATAGGTGTAATAGTGTTTGCACCGTTTTTCGCACTTTCTGCACTACCGCTCTGCTGCATAACTGATGAAAGCAGCTTCATAAGCTCATACTGAAGTGTTGTGTATTCTGTCTTCATACGGTTATAAAGCATTGCATCAAACCATGAGTTCCACTGCCATACAGCAATGAACAGCGCAACTGTTGCATATACAGGCTTACTCAAAGGAGAAATAATATCCTTGAAAATTGTCCAATATCCTGCGCCGTCAAGCTGTGCAGACTCTTCCAAACTTTCCGGAATACCTTCCATGTAGGTTCTCATAACCAGCATGTTAAAAGCACTGATCATGCCGGGAACCCAATATACATGGAATGTTCCTGTAAGTCCAAGATTCTTGTAAAGGAGGAAGATCGGGATCATTCCACCGTTAACATACATTGTAATAACCCAGAATAATGATAACTGTGATCTAAATAAAAATCTCTTTCTACTTACAACAAATGCAAGAAGTGCATTTGCAAAAAGAGATGTAAGTGTAGCCACAACTGTTCTTAATACTGTAATCCTTGCACCAATCCAGATATTCTGCATAGCAAACACTGTCTGGTAATTCTTCATAGAAATCTTACGAGGCCATAAATAAATACCACCTCTGACAGCATCTATACCATCATTGAATGACAGCGCAACTGTATTCAAAACAGGATAAAGTGTCACTACTACAAAAACAAATAAGAACACTACGACAAATATCTCAAATACGAAATCACTTATCGGTTTTCTTACTCTATATTCTTTCTCATTCATCGTTTTGCTCCTCCTTAGAATAATCTCTGCTCACCGTGTCTCTTTGCAATGGAGTTCGCTATAACGATGATTGCAATACTTACGGCACTCTTAAACAAGCCCGCAGCGGTACCAAGAGAGTAATCGTTCTGTGAAATACCCCACTTCAGAACGTAGATATCGATAGTCTGTGAAACAGACTGTACAAGACCATTACCAAGCAAGTACTGCACTTCAAATCCGGCATTTAATACGTTACCTACATTCATAAGAAGCAAGATCATAAATGTGGGCTTAATGCCCGGGAAAGTAATATATCTGATCTTTTGTAATCTGTCTGCGCCATCAATTGAAGCTGCCTCATATAAAGCAGGATCTATAGCTGTGATAGCTGCAAGATAGATTATTGCATTCCATCCTGTCTCCTTCCAGCAGTTAGCAAATGCTACTATAGGCCAGAAATATTTAGGATGAGCAAAAAAGTTAATAGCCTGATCAATAAATCCAAATCTCAAAAGCAGATCATTGATGATACCGGTTGATGATAAAGATACATGAAGAATACTGGTAACAACGATCCATGATAAGAAATGAGGAAGATATGAAATTGTCTGAATCGGTTTTTTAATCCAACCTTTTCTAACCTCATTTAAAAGAATTGCAAAAAGAACTGCCATAATCGTGGTGGTAACCAGATTAAGGACACCCATTGCAAAGGTATTTCTGATAACCTTTATAAATACTTCATCTTCGAAGAGGAACTTAAACTTGTCTAATCCTACAAATTTAGAACCGAGGAGTCCATTCTTTGGCTTGAAATTCTGGAAAGCCATGATCCATCCTGTCAAAGGCCAATAATAGAATACGATTCCATATGCTACTACAGCAATGGATACAGCTATAAGGAATTTCTGACGCTTCATTTCCTTAAGTGTGGCCTTCATATCCATTTTTTTACGCGTATTGTTTTGGGCCATAAATTCACTCCTATTACACTTTTTTCAAAAAACCATTTCCTTTTTTCCAAAAAAAGGCAGCAACATTGTTTCTGTCGCAGTTGCTGCCTTTTCCCCAGTAAATATATTATTAACTGTTTATTCCAAGTTAATTATCAATTACTTGAAAGTATCAAGAATCTCCTGCATCTCTCCAAGGAAGTCCTCAGGCTTGCATGCATTGTATGCATCCATATACTCAGCCCAGCCCTTCTCGAAGTCTTCAGCCATTACAACCTTAGGAAGCCACTCATGCTTGCACTCACCCATCTTTGCCCAAGCAACACCACCAGGTGTCTCTGTTGTGAAGTTGTTTGAGTATGAGTACATCGGGAACCAAGGTCCGTTTGTCTCAACTACAGAACCGATCATCTGAGGATATGTTGTTACACCATATGCTTCAAAGCATGCCTTAAGGGGAGCTGCCATATCAACCATGAACTCTGAAGGCTGCTCTTCAGGCTTGTTAGCATTCTTGCCATCACGAGATGTGCCGTGCCACTGAGGGAAGTAAGAATACTGACATCTGTGAGAAGCCTGGTAAGAAGTATCTGCCCAGTTCATTCTCTGCTCGTCTGTACGATAGTATAAACCGTCGTCATCTACCTCATAGTCAACGCCTTCAACACCCCAGAATCTAAGGTCATGAAGTTCCTGATCCATAGCACAGTCAACGATGAACTTGAATGCCTTCTCAGGATCCTTACAATCCTTTGTGATTGCGATACCAGAAGCCTGGTTAACTGTATCATCATATGTGTGCCATCTGTTTTCCATACCGGGCTTTGTTGTAAGTCCGAGCGGAACATAGTTGCAGCCCTTAGCATCAAGGCCTGTCTGCTTGAAGGAATCGTTAACGTTGTTTGCGAAATCCCACCACTGGTCAACCATACCAAGTACACGACCAGTTGAAAGCTTAGCGATATACTCATCATATGTCTGAGTGAATGACTCAGGATCAACGAAGCCCTTGTTGTACTCTTCGTTAAGCTTCTTGAAGTAAGCGATTGTATCTTCTGATGTGTTGTAATCCTTGATTGTCATGTCTGTCTTGTCTACGATTACAGAACCATCATTAGGATATCCTGCAAGGAACTGACCTGCGTTCTCAAGACAGAAATATCTCCAGTCTTCGCAAAGGATTGTGTAAGCAAGGTTCTCTGTGCCATCTTCCATTGTAGGATTAGCTGCGATGTAATCCTCAAGAAGCTGGAAGTACTGATCCATTGTCTCAATCTTCGGATAGCCAGCCCACTCAAGTACTCTTACCTGAATCCAGAAAGCTTCATCATTGTGAGTTGTTGCTTTACTCTCACCCATTGTGTTTCCGAAAGGATTGATCCAGTAAATGTGTCCATCAGGCTGACGGAATTTCTCCCACTCTTCCTCTGTGAACCATTCATTTTTGAACTCAGGATACTTGTCGATGTAATCATCAAGCGGAACAAGAGCGTCCGCATCAACAAGAAGGTTCATTTCATCAGAATCGATGAAATCAGGATATTCGCCACCGGCGATAAGTGTACCGGTTGCTTCAGAAGCTGTCTGGCCTGTAAGCCATGTCTCCTTAACCTTAACACCATACTTATCAGCGATCATCTGAGCAATCTCATTGTCATCGTTGATCTCAGAACCAGGCATTGTGATGAACATTGTGAAGTCTGTCACCTCACCTGATGCTGTATCAGCTGCTGTATCAGCTGAAGCATCGCTTGACTCACTGCTGGTCTCTGTTTTTTCTGTTGTGCCTGCTGTGTCTCCACCTGATGGTGTTGTGTCTGCTGATTTGCCACATCCGGCAACAACAGAAGCCATCATTACAGCACTCAAGAATAGTGATACTACTTTTCTTCTTTTCATTGTAATCCTCCCACTTTTTTCATTACCCTTAGAAAGGCAACCATTTTCTAAGAAATAGTCTAATATAATACGGTTTTCTTGCCCCCCTACAAAGTCAAAAAAAAGACAGGACAAATTCTAGTGATTTATCCTGTCTTTTTATTAATTCGAAAATTCGCTTCCGTTTTTCCTGTATTTTGATGGAGTACATCCTTTGATAGCTATGAATTTATCAATAAAATAATCCGTATCGTGATAACCGACACTTTCAGCAATCCTGCCTATCTTTTCATCTGTCTTAATAAGCAATGAAGCCGCCTTGTTGATCCTTACGGAATTCAGGTATTCCCTGAAGGACATACCATACTGCTTGCGAAACAACTGTCCAAGATAAGAACTGTTTACATAGTATTTTGCTGCAAAATCTTTGAGAGTAATATTTTGAGCATAATTCACGTTCAGTTCTTTTTCAATATCATGTAATACTCCCTTGGATACCGTACTTCGCAGGTTAACGAGATATCTGGCATATTCAGCCGCAAACTGCTTAAGATGTAAGATTGACCCCATCTCTGTACCATTCATGAGAATATTATCGGAGATATACATCATAACAACCTCCTGATTGATACTCTCATCAAGCTCTACTGCAAGATGAAGCAGCCTGAATATCAGATAATGCTTATTAACATTTATCGCTTGTTCAGATAAAGCAATTCCTTCCTCGGAAATCTTCAAAAAGAGCGCATCAATGCTACTATTTGTCTTATTTCTGTCATTATGCTCTATTCCCTGAATGATACCATCCAGCTCATCCTTTAATAAAACAGTACCCTGCTCAGGTCTGTCAGATATCCCGGAATTTTCGTAGTTTACAACTTCACCGCTCTGGGTCGCTCTTTTTTTATTCTTCACCTTATCTATTACTTCGATAAGGCCATCAGCGCTGACAGGCTTTAGCAGGTAGTCAAGAGCTTCGTATTTTATTGCCGACTGTGCATATTGAAAATCATTGTAGCCACTTAATATGACAAAATAAGCGGAGGATAATCCTTCTTCACGGGCGGTCCTTATCAGCTCTATTCCAGTCATTACCGGCATTTTAATATCAGTAATGACAAGGTCGACATCTCCTTGCTTTAAATACTCCAAAGCCTCCTCTCCATTAGAGGCTTTGGCAACTATCATACAATCGTATTCTTTCCAATCGATGAGAACCGATAAACCTTCTAATATAAATGGTTCATCATCAACCAACATCACCTTTATCATCTATACTTTTCAGCCTTTCCGAAGGAACAGTGATTGTTATAAATGTTCCAACGCCTTTCTCACTTTCAAGACTAAAACGCGCAGCAAGTTCTGTACTCATTCGGAGTCTTAAGCAAGCGTTTAACATACCCACGTGCGAGCCCTTCTTAACATCTTCCAAAGTGCAATTATTCATTCTGTCATTTAAGTACATGACTTCTTCATCAAGCATTCCGCTTCCGGTGTCTTCGATTTCCATAACCAAAGCATCTTCATTCATGTAAACCCTTACACATATATAGCACGCTGCTGTCTTACCTTCCATACCATGTACGCAGGCGTTCTCTACAAAAGTAACAAGAGTAAGCTTTGGAACAAGAAAGCTTTTGCAGTCATCTCTGACACTTATTTCAAACTTAAGCTTTTCACCAAAGCGGTACTTCTGCAGTTCAAGATAAGATTTTATGAATCTGATCTCATCTTCTATTGTAGAAGTATCTGTAGACCAGCTGACATTCTGTCTTATCAGAACAGCCAGCTTCTCTATCATGGACGCTGTCTCTTTTTCACTTTTAATGACACTCCTCATCCTGATATTTTCCAGCATGTTAAAGAGGAAGTGAGGATTTATCTGTGAATGAAGAGCCGACAATTCCGCAGTCTGCCGCGCAAGCTCCATCTCCTGCCGTTCAAGCTTTGCCGTATAATTCGTCCTGATGAGGGTGTTCTGCCTCTCAACCATTCGGTTATATCCACGTATAAGAAGACCAATCTCATCATTTCCGGGTTTTTCTTCATCTATTCCCGTATTGTTATCTATGTCAGCTTCATCAAATGCCTTGGAAATTCTATATAATCTTACCGCAAAAGACTTATTGATAAACTTGATAAGTACTATCGGAGCCAAAAGATTAAGCATGAGGAGCATTACAATTATCAATGCATGATCTCTCATTATCCTTTTAAAAGTGCTCTCATTTCCGGAAATAATAATCCTAAGGTTCCTTCCATAAATATTCCATGGAGTTTCGAAGTCTATCTTAACATCTTCTCCCAGAGTCTCATAGTCCATGTTAACACTCTTTTGCAAAGGACTAGACAGAAGAATCCTGTCCCCTTCGCATACATAAACATTATACTCGAATGGAATATTCTTCAGTTTTCGCTGGATTACACCAAAATCAAGATCCGCATACACCATCATGTCTCTTTTATACCATGAATAGTTGTCGAGCATTCTTATAACAGCGATCCTCTTTTTATTGGAAATACTCCTGACATCTTCTGTTGGATAGTAAAAAAAGACTACGATGGAACTCTTTGAAGCAAGGAGGTCACCCAACCTTATGTATTTAATATCCTTAAGGTTATAAAAATTACCTCCATTTACGATTCCCGAATTGTCACTACAGAGTATGATGCTGCTAAGTGCAGATTCCTTACCGCCATCAAGAGGTTTTATAATGCTTTCCGTGATTTTATATTTCTTTTCGAAGAAATCAATTTCAGATTCAAAATCATCATCAAGAAATTTATAGACATTTTCATCGAGATATATCTTATTTATTGCTGTAACCGCTTCATCAAAAGAACTGCTCACAAGATAGCGAACAGAATCCGATAAGCTCTGCATACGGTACTCTTCTTCCATATTCTCATAATGTTCCAGAAGTCCAAACACTATTCCGTCAGTTAAAACAAGCGGAATGATCATACATATAATGTATACAAGAAGAAGCTTATTCCTTATGCTTAAGTCATTAAGCCATCCATAAATATATCCACTGATCTTTTTAAAACGCATTTTACTTCCCCATCCCCAAATTCGAGATGATATAACCTTCCCAATTACTTTTTTAAAAAAGAGAGACTGAAATGATTGATATCAGTCTCTCTTTGCATCCTACATCCTATCAGGAGCACTAAATCCAAGAAGATCTATTCCTGTTTCGAGAACCTTGAGTGTAACGTTAAGGAGTGCGATGTAACCGCTCTTCTTCTCCTCGTCAGGTTCAGTCAATATTTTTGTTGAATGGTAGAAGCTGTTGAGAGCATTAGAAAGCTCATAGATATATGCACAAATTCTGTTGGGCATAAGGTCTCTTGCCGCACTCTCAACTGCATCGGCAAAACGTGTAAGAAGAAGCATAAGATTCTTCTCATCAGCAGACTCTGCATTTCTAAGGAGAGCCTCTTTTACATTGCCGCCTTCATTCTCATACTTTGAGAGAATTGACTTGATACGTACCATTGTGTAAAGAATGTACGGACCGGTGTCTCCCTCAAAGGAAGTGAATTTTTCAATATCAAAGATATAATCCTTTGAAGGCTGGTTGGAAAGATCGCCATATTTAATGGCAGCAAGTGCTACCTTGTGTGCTGTGTCCTTTGCCTCAGCATCATCGATTTCCTGATTGCCTTCCTTGATGCGGTTATACATCTGCTCATCGATCTCTGCGATAAGCTTCTCAAGACGCATTACGCCGCCCTCTCTTGTCTTGAAGGGCTTGCCGTCCTTGCCGTTCATTGTACCAAAGCCAACAAAGTGAAGTTCTGTCTCGGGAAGAACAAGCTTAGTCTTTCTAGCGCAGCGGAATACCTGTGTAAAGTAGAGCTCCTGACGCTTATCAACTACATAAATAAGTCCCTCGGGCTTAAACTCTTCCATACGCTGCTGGATTGTAGCAAGATCAGTTGTGTTATAAAGTGAAGCTCCGTCTGACTTAAGGATCATGCAGGGCGGAATCTCCTTGGTATCTGTCTCTTCCGCAACATCAACAACAAGTGCTCCCTGGCTCTCATGAGCATATCCATGCTGCTTCATGTAATCAACCATTCCTGGGATCACTTCATGAACATCAGACTCACCTCTCCAGAGATCAAAGTCAACATTGAGGTTCTTGTAATTTTTCTTAAGGTCATTTACAGAAACATTGAGAATGTGGTGCCAAAGTGCACGATATCCCTTGTCGCCGTCCTGAAGGAGCTTTGTAGCTTCCATTGCTTCAGCCTTAAATGCTTCATCCTCCTTGGATTTTGCACTTGCAGCAGGATAAATCTCCTCAAGCTCACTGATTGTGAAAGGAGCTTCCTTAGGATACTGACCTGTATGATTTTTATCAAAATAAGGAAGATCAGGCTGGCGGTGCTTAAGCTCAGTAATGATAAGTCCCATCTGCAGACCCCAGTCACCGAGATGAATATCTCCTGTAACCTTATAGCCGGCATACTTAAGAATTCTCTTTAAGCTCTCACCGATAACAGCTGAACGAAGGTGACCTACGTGAAGCGGCTTGGCAACATTAGGTCCGCCGTAATCGATCATGAAATTAGGAGCATGAAGAGGTGTCTTAACTCCGAAGTGATGCTCGTGAAGCATTTTAACAATATAGCCTCTTACGAAATCCTCACTTACTTTAAGGTTAAGGAATCCGGGCTTAACGGACTCAACTGATGAAAACACTTCATTTCCCTGAAGCTCCTTGGCCACAGCATCAGCAATCATAAAAGGTGCCTTGCCATACTTCTTGGCACCTGCCATAGCTCCATTGCACTGATACTCGCAGAGATCAGGTCTGTTTGAAAGTGTTACCTTTCCAAGCTCTGCATCATAACCCGCTGCCTCAAAGGCTGCGGAAACTTCTTTTGAAATTAACTCTAAGATTTTTTCCAAAATAATCTTCCTTTCTCTTATCTTGTAATCTTAAAATGACATTAAGCATTCTATCACATTTTTTCTATTATATGCTTGTTTTTTTATATTTGCTATAATCTCTTTTCTGCTTCTCTCTGAAGCCTTGAAAACTCGCATCCACAGAAGTCCTGTCTGTATAGGTCAAACATATGAGACAGCTCTATCGAGCGTTTGTAGCCTTCCTTTTTCTTAAAATCGGATGGCAAAAACCCGACTCCATGTTTTTCTCCCATTTCCTGTCCGATTCGGTTAAGTCTCTCAGCATCCTTTAAAGGTGAAATAGTGAGGGTTGTTGTGAAAAACTCAAAGTCTTTTTCTCTTGCAATTCTGGCGGACTCCTCAAGGCGAAGTTCAAAGCACTTTGTGCAGCGGTCGCCGCCCTCAGGACAGCTCTCCAAACCTTTTACTGCATCAAGATAGTCCTTTACTATATAATCACCTTCGATGATTTCAATTTTCCTTGCAGTCTCATCTGAATGCATACCTGTAAAATCACCGGTCTCAACCTGTCTGTTGTACTCTGCTATGAGGCGTTTTTCCTCCTCTACCCTCTTCCTGTACTCAGGCTCATTCATTATATTCGGATTATAGAAAAAAACCGTAATATCAAAATACTGCCTAAGATACTCAAGACAATACGATGAGCAGGGAGCACAGCAGGCGTGAAGAAGAAGCCTGGGATATCTGCCTTCCTTCTGAAATAATGTTATTTTCTTTTCCAGTTCTTTTGCATAATTTACTTTATTCATAGTAAACCCTATTTTATCAAAGCTATCCTTAAAATAGAACAGCTAAATAGATACCTCAATTTTGATACTTCCACTAAATATCCATAATACTTATAATAGAAGAATCTATGAAAAATTATCAAATATGGGAGACACAAAAATGAACTTCAGACGAGCACTTGATAAAGATATTCCGCAGATGCATGAGCTTTTGAGACAGGTTAATCTTGTTCATCACATAGGAAGACCTGATCTTTTCAAAAAAGCCAATAAATACACAGACGAAGAGCTTAAGGTTATTCTTAAGGATGAAACGCGTCCGATCTTTGCGGCTGTCGATGATAATGATGTGATGCTTGGATACGCTTTCTGCGTGCATCAGGAGCACCCTAATGACAATCTTCTTACCGATATAAAAACTCTCTACATCGATGATCTGTGCGTTGATGAAAACTGCAGAGGTCAGCATGTAGGAAAAAGACTCTACGAATATGTTTTGTCATGGGCAAAAGAAAAAGGTTACTATAACGTAACCCTTAATGTCTGGAACTGCAATGAAAGTGCCATGAGATTCTATGAATCCGTTGGCATGACACCTTATAAAGTTGGTATGGAGCAGATTCTATAATACGTGACAAATACATTTATTATTAAGCGCTCATATTGTATTTAGATCAATCAGCTTTCCATCTAACACAGCCTCAGTCAGCACGTCGCCCTCGTAGGTAAGCTTCAGGGAAAAGAACGGCTGCTGAGGATTTTTTATGAGATCAAGAAATATGAGGTCTCCCTTCCAGAGGTCAAGCTTCGTAAGATCGTCCTTCAAAATCCAATCAAGCACCCCTTCGTTACAATCCATTAGCTGTCCATTCTCATCCACGGCTCCGCTTAGATCAAAGTCATCAGAGGTAAAGAGGCACATATAATCAGTGATATCTTTGCTCAAAGGATTCTCGGCCTCATCTTCGTAAAGGTCGTTCCTATTATCAGCAATAGCTTTTGAGTAAAAGGTTACGATTCCGCGGAATCTGACTGAATTAAGTTTAATACCTGTCTCCTCCATGACTTCGCGCTTTACGCAGTCATCAGGACTCTCGCCGTTTTCGCAATGACCACCCGGGGCTATCCACTTGCCTTCGTTTATGTCATTCTTTTTCTTGATGCGATGGAGCATGAGATATTTTCCGTCTTTTTCCATGTAACAGAGTGTAGTTATGTCCATTTCTAACCCCTCATCCGTCAGCTTCGCTAACTTAATTTGGATTCACTTGTTAACTTACAAATAAGAAATGCATAGCAATAAACAGTATTAAGAAAATAAGATTAACCGCAGTAAATGTCAGGAGGTACTTTCCTCGCTTGTCTTTGTAGTCGTTTGAAAATGCTTTAAAGGAAATAAGGCTGGCCATGGATGCGATAAGAGTTCCGAGGCCTCCAACGTTAACGCCTGCAAGAAGTTCCTTGTAGTTTTCAGTAAAGCCCGAGAGCATGAGCGTTGCGGGTACGTTACTGATAAACTGGCTGGTGATGACTGATGTTATAAACTCACGTCCTGCCATAAGCCTTGTAAGGTTTTCTTTTACAAAGTCCATTCTTCCCATGTTGCCTGTAAAGATGAAGAATCCAACAAATGTCAGAAGCAGGATGTAATCTGCCCTGAGAAGGATTTTTCCATCCATGATTGCAACAACTGCAAGAACGGCAATCACCATCAAATACCAGGGAACAATTCTAAGGACCGATAAAAGTGCCACCAAAAACAGTAACAGATAAATTACTATCTGCTTAGTACTTCCAAAATGTCTTACTATATTATAGTCCTTTTTTCTGCTGTCTAAAGCCTTGGATTTTCCCGGGAGAAAAATCATTGAAACAAGCAAAAGAACTGCTGCCATAAGTGTATATGGAAGCATACAAAGTACAAACTCATCAATTCTCATTCCCGTAAGGCCGTAAAGATAGAGATTCTGCGGATTACCTATAGGTGTGAGCATGCTCCCAAGGTTTGCTGCAACAGTCTGAAGAACTATTACAGGAATCATGAGATCTTCCCTTTTGCAGCTGCTAAGAGTCATTAGTGCAAAGGGCACAAATGTTATAAGCGCCACATCGTTTGTGATAACCATACTGCTTACAAAGCACAAAAAAACAAGAACCGCAGCAAGCTGCCAGCTCTTTTTCACCCTTGAAAGAAGCACATCTCCGATTTTTTCAAAAACTGAATTTTCTCTCAGTCCCTGGATTATTATCATTAGCCCCCATAGAATTCCAAGTGACCTGAAATCAATGTATCCCGGATACCTTGAATCGGGATGCACGATAAATGCAGACAAAACTGCCAGAATCCAGGCAATAATGAGCACCGGATCCGATAAAAGTTTCTTGATTTTATTTTTCATAACTCTCCTCAAAATTGCAAAATGCATTCTAACAAAAATGCATAAATTTATTCAAAAAGCTTTTCACGAAGTATTCCTCTAGGAAACTCTTAATTTAATCCTGACTTTGTTGTAAAGCTCTTTGTTCACTAAAAATAATGCAAGGCGAAGCTTTTCTTTGAAGCTTACATGTGCGATAAGTCTTGCGGCAAGCCCTTTATAAATAACAAACTGCCTCTTTATCTCATCCTGACATTCTTTGTCAGGTAACACATTTCGCATGTCAAAAAGATGTCTTGTACCTACTCCGAACTTATACAAAGCTATGTCATAATAGCCCTTTTTCAGTAAATAGTCCATCACCATTGCAACACCTTCCGAGTGATACAGGAATTTTCGTGAAAAGTTGCTTCTGGTAATGCTCTCTGTAGAGAACACCTGATTATATACAATTTTATCTGTATAATACAGCCTCTTAATTCTTTCCATCAGCTGCGGAAAAACATGCTGATCCTGACTTTTAACTATTTCATCAGGGAAGCGAAGGCCTTCCCATACCTTTCTTTTGAAAAGCTTTCCCCAGGAAACCATAAGTACGTGGGTATTCAAAGAATACAGGAGCATCTCGCAGGCTTCCCTGTTTGAAAGCAACCTGTTGCCATATTTATCCGGAAGCGGTATCACCTTATCAAATGAACCATCATCCTTACAGATAGCGTAGTTTCCCATTACGCAATCCGCATCATTATCCTGCTGGAGCTTCAACAATGTTTCAAGCGAATCGTCAGGCAGATAGTCATCACTGTCCATAAAGAACAAAAGATCACCCCTGGCCATATTAAGTGCAACATTCCTTGCTACACATATACCTGAGTTTTTCTGATGGATAGATATAACATTGTCATATCTATCAGCATATTCATCACATATTTGTGGTGATGAATCGGTACTTCCGTCATCTACAATTATTATCTCAGTTGTAACATTCCTCTGTGCAATAAGACTATCGATACATCTACATAAATATTTCTCTCTATTGTAGACAGACACCAAAACGGAAATAATCATTTTTAAACTCTCTATTTCAATAATTCTCATAGTTATTATTTATTATATAACTTAATTATTTCCTTGTCATCTTCACCTGTGATGCCTAAATTCTATAGAGATACAACCGCGCAGTAATCCTTAAATAGCTCATTTATGTACTGCTTATCAAGGTTCTCGCCTATAATGATAAGAACATTTCTGCTGCTGACAGCCGGCCTTAGCTGCATCTCTTTTTCTGTTGCATTAACCTCTGACTGCTTCTCTTCTCCTGTTTTTACAAAGCCCTTTATACGAATGATGTGTCCGGCCCTGGCGTCTTTAAATAGCTCACCGATTGTTTTTGATAAAAGCACCTCGTCCATCTCAACATCAAAGTAGAAAAGAGGGGTAAAGCTGCTATCCTCAAGCGGAATCTTTACATATGAAGCATGTCTGTAGCCACAGCTTTCGATACTTTCAAAATCTTCTATTGTTAATTCGGAAAATGGCTTTGCGATAATATCCTTATTGGAATCAAACCAAGGCTTATTTCCTCCACCCTCACTACGGCTCTCTTTCTCTGAACATGAAGCACCATCTCCAAGTCCATATTCAGCCATGATCTGATTGATTTCATCTGATACTTCTTTAGTATCTGTTTTCTCTGTGATCTTGCTGATTATAAGCTTTCCGGCACCTGAAATCTCTGACATAAAAACATATCTTGAAATATCATTTTCATCTGAAGAATTGGCGTGTTTATCATTCTTATCCGGAAGCAATTCATGCACACTTTTTGCATCAACTATCGCGATAACACTTCCTATCTCATACCATCTGTCCAGCGGCTCGTCATAGAGGACATCGAAAAATTCATCCACATCATATATTCCCGAAGGTTCAATAATAACTCTGTCGTAACCGCTCATTCCCATGGATATAAGCTTAGTTCTAAAGCGCCTTCTGTGTGCTTCCTTTCCATCTCCGCCGACGATCATCTCAAGGTTACAGTTATCACCAAGAAGATCCTGAAGCAATACCATGTCAATATTTACGGCACCATAATCATTTTCAATTATGGCAATCTTCTCTCTTTTGCCTACTAGATACCTGGCATATTCTCTTATAAATGTTGTTTTGCCGGAACCCAAAAATCCGGTGATCAGATCAATTTTAACCATCACTCACTCCAAAGCTTATAGTTTTTTCTGAACCATTCCAACTATATCATATTGGATTTTTTGTGTCAGATGATTATTGATATTTTTTGTCGTTACAGGCAAATTTGGGCGTATAATGTATTTGATATTATTAAGAAAAAAGGTGATTATTATGAATTTTGAAGATATTACAGCTCAGAGCAAGCAGGCAGTTACGGAAATACTTAAAGAGGCAAGACTTAAACCAGGCTCCATATTTGTCATAGGCTGTTCATCCAGCGAGATACTTGGAGATCAGATAGGAACAGCTACCAATGTGGATGTCGCAAATGCTGTTTACGACGGAATAATTCCGGTTCTCAGAGAAAATGGGATTTTTGCAGCAGCTCAGTGCTGTGAGCATCTAAACAGAGCCCTTGTTGTTGAAAGACAGACCATGGAGAAATATGGCTTTGAACAGGTAAATGCCATCCCTCAGCCAAACCACGCAGGCGGTGCCCTTGGCACAGTATGCTATGAAAGATTCGATGATCCCGTTCTCGTGGAGAGTCTTAACTGCAAGGCAGATGCCGGAATTGATATCGGTGGAACCATGATCGGCATGCATATGCACAGTGTGGTAGTGCCGATGCGTATCTCTCTTAGAAAAATCGGCGCCGCACCGATTATCTGTGCCCGTCACAGACCTAAATATGTCGGTGGTCAGAGAGCAATCTATGATGAAAATCTGATGTAAAAATAACTGCTTAGCTATTACGATATATCGCTCTAATTTTATCAAAAACTTGTATACTGATTCGTATCAACAAAAAAAGATTCATGCCTCAGGACTTTGAAGCATGAATCTTTTTATAAACCGGAATTTTCTCAGAATTTCCTATTTTAATTGCTTGTACTTACTCTTTGGTAAATAGTTCCGTTATCTCATCTTCTGACATTCCCCTATCAGAAACTATCGAATAATAGATGCCATCAGCTTCCCAGTTAGCAAGCCAATATACATCGTTTTCACCGTATAGCTTCACATCCTTAGCTGAAATCTCAACTGTCTTGCTGTCAGAATATGATGCGCTGTAAGCCTCACCTTTTCCATAAAAATCTTTCTGAGTTGAAATGCAGTAACTAATCTCATCGTCCGAAGTCTCATACACTATCGCACCGCCTTCATCATAGAGATAGTAGCTTGTAGTGATGGCCTTGTCCTTAAGAGAAGTAATCTCTTCAAATTCTAAGCTTAGTTTTTCCGATAGCTCTTTTGCAGAGCCTATTGAAGTCCCACCGGATTCCTTACTTATTGCATTTCCCTTAGATGCTACGGAATTGTCCGTGCTGCCTGCAGAAGCCTCAGGTAAAGCTGTTTCCTCATAGGCGCTTTCTGCCTCAGCTTCTTCCATAGCTTCACAGGCACTCTCAGTTGTAGCCGCTTCCATTTCAGCGCTCTCAGTAGCGGCTTCCTCTATCATGTCGTACTCATCCACAGCAGTAGCTTCTTCAGTCATTGCTTCATCTGTCTCTGCCTTATTATTTTTTCTGGCATTATCTATGGCATTATGAAGGAAGCTTCCTTCCGCGGCAGGTGCCTCTGAAACACTTGTTGCAGTCTCACTTGCTCCGCCAAGTCCGACAGTTCTTATAACTCCATAGGTTCCAACGACAAGAAGTGCAAAAATCGCTGCTATCGATCCATATCTTCTTATAAAGCTTATTATGTTGTTACCGGATGTTTTTTTACTATTATCAGGTGCAAATTCAGAAATGTTATTCTTCTCTTCCTTCTCAATATTCAGAAGGATTCTTTTGCGCATTTCATCGGTAACTTTTACGTTTTCCATAACTTCATTGTACTTACTCAAAGTCATACGCCTCCTTCAGAATATTTTTGAGCTGTCCTCTTGCGCGGTTTAAGTCAGAGCGGACAGTTGCTTCTTTTCGTTTTAGTATTGCTGCAATATCCTTCGTTGAATATCCCTCCTGATAAAAAAGATGCACTACCTCTCTGTACTTTTCAGGGAGCTGTTTTACTGCGTCCCAAACAAAAGCCAGATCCTCCTTCTTTTCAGCCACAAGCTCCTCAGAGAGCTCGTCTGCTTTCCTGATATTCAGATATTCTATCTTGTTTTTGCTAAGGTTGGCTGCAACAGTAAGAAGCCAAGCCTTCTCGTGTTTTTCATTTTCAAATACAGGTGTTTTTCTGATGTACTGAATGAGCGTATCCTGTAGGATATCCTCTGCATCGCTCATGTTGTGAAGATAAGAATAAGCAATTCTCAAAATGCTATTTCCGTATTTATCAAGAAGCTCTCCTGCACGAATCGTCGCATTATTACCGGTAAAAGGAGCGGCTTCAGCGTCATCTTCATATTCTATAGCTGACGAACCATTGTCCTGCATATTGGAACGAAGTATCACTGAGATGCCACGAGATAAAACCAGATTACTCTTAGAAACAACATCAAAAATATATTGTAATATTTTCGTTTTAAAGAACTCACTGAATATATCTGCCGTGATATACCCATGCATTGAAAACTCGTTCATTTTTCCCCTAACCCGATGCCATATCAATCCTCCCAAATGACATCGTTCCCTCTTTTTTCAATGCATAGTATATCACGTTAATCGCAGTCATCGCCAGATATTATCATTCACAGGTGAGATTTCGTAGTCAGCTTCTTTTTGCCATCAATCTTACAAGCTGTCCGAACTCATCCTTATACTCATCGGTATTCTCGATCTGCTTATATCCATCCATTATATCCGTAAATGTAGCATTTCCCTTGTATTCGCTGTCTGAAAGCAGCATTGCAAACTCAGCCACAAGACCTGCAAATCTGATGTTCTCGCTTCCATTTTCATGGAACGAATTTTCATCGACCACAATTGAGAAAAGCTGTGACTTGTCTGCATCAGGCTCCTTATAGCGAACGCTTACTGTTGCATACTCGGAGCTATACTGTGAACCCTCGTTTTTATCTTCCGATGTCTTATCATCCTGATACTTAAGAGCGATTGCACTCTGGCTGCCCTCAGGAACTATCTCGTAAAGAGCTACTACGCTGTGTCCTGCTCCTATCTCGCCGCCATCCTTGGTGTCATCATTAAAGTCCTGATCGCGCATGATTCTGTTCTCATAGCCAATAAGTCTGTAGGAGTTGACCTTCTCAGGATTGAATTCAACCTGAAGCTTAACATCCTTGGCAACTGTTACAAGTGTTGATCCCATTTCGTCTACGAGTACTTTTTTACCCTCGAAAAGAGAATCGATATATGAGTAGTTACCATTTCCGCAATCTGCCAGTCTCTCAAGGTTATCATCTTTAAGGTTTCCTTCACCAAATCCAAGAACGGAGAGGAAAATTCCTTCGTCCTTTTTCTTTGTGATAAATCTCTCAAGTTCATTGGCGTTGGAAATACCGACATTCAGGTCTCCGTCTGTTGCAAGGATGATACGATTTATGCCACCCTCGATATAATTCTTCTTTGCTACCTTATAAGCCATCTGTATTCCGGCTTCTCCGTTTGTGCACCCTCCTGCTTCAAGGGAATCGATCGCAGCCATAATTCTTTTCTTATTTTCCATGCTCTCGCCTGAAAGCACGATCTTTTCCTCACCAGAATATGTAACTATAGAGATTTTCCCCTTATCGGGAAGGCTACCTACCAGGTGGTCAAAGCTCTTTTGCAAAAGCGGAAGCTTATCGTCATCGCTCATTGATCCTGAAACATCTATGAGGAAAACCAGGTTGCTCTCAGGTGCTTCCCTAAGATCAATGTCTTTGGTCTTCATGCCTACGAACATCAGCTCATGCTCTTCATTCCAGGGGCAGGTAGAAAGCTCTGTCGTGATTCCGAACTTATCATTTCCTTCGGGATTATTCAGCTCATAATTAAAATAGTTGATGAATTCCTCAGGTCTTACGGCATCGGGATTTATCTGCGAAAGCGTGTAACCGTCCTCGATCATTCTGCGCACATTTGAATAGGATGCTGTATCAACATCTGCAGCGAAGGTGGAAAGGGGCTTTCTCAAAACCAGATTGTAGCCATTTTCCTCAGGCTTATCATAAGACTCTGTGTTGTACTCGCCCTCGAAGATGTTATTGCCTTCTGTCAGGTTTGCGTTTTTGGAACTATAGGTTGTTCCGGCCAAAGGAGCTTCACAACTTGCATCATCAGCGCAGGCCGTCTCTTCTTCATAATAGTCATATGTACTTGTCGTGTCAGATGCAGGTTCATACTTAGGTGTAGCTGCGCTCTCTTGTGTTCCGCCACATCCTGTAAGTGCACTGGTAAGTATTGTTCCGCTCATTATTATTGATGCAACTCTCATTTTTCTTTTCATAACTTTTTCCCTCCAAAAAGTCTGATATCCCGGTTTTTATGTTCCGTGATCTCATGTTTTTTGCTGTTCTACTCTATATACAGATGGAGGCATTGAAATGTTGCAATGCAGTAGAAATTTTTTTACATATTCTTTATTTTTTTTTAAAAGGCAATAAATAAGCGTTTTGTAAAATAAATATAAGGCAGTATATAAATTCTCTTGAAGAGAGGGATTTTCTTATGACTAATGAAGATATACAGAAGCGCGTAGCAAGTGATGTAGCAAAGTATAAAGGTGTTGCATTCCCACTTAAAGCAAGCACTTTCCTCAGATTAATGAAAAAAAGGATAAAGCCCAAAAAGCTCCATCCAAATCCTGATGATGAATTCAGTATGCCAAATATCGGCCCAAACTACAAAATCATCTCTGACTATGAGTATAAAATAAGGAACCCACAGCCGATTGATGATTACGATACTCACTTTAAGTACGATCCTATAGTTGTAGAAAAAATGTACCCGGATGGCTATATGATCCTTAACGGGCATCACAGATGGTGTGCAGCTATGAAGAGCAATCTCAGGTATGTTTGCATTGAAATAGTCAATCTTCCTCATGAGCAGGATATCGAAAAAATGATTGAGAATGGACAAAACACCAGGCGAGTTTCCCTTGACCTTGATGAAGTTGTTTTTGCCCAATCCGACGATATTCCCGAGAAATCTCTTCCCTTCCCTGTTAACGCCTTCTTTAAAGAGCGCCTGAGGGCAGGCATCCCTGCACTTTTCGATTATCTTACAAACAACGGATTTGACATATGGGTATATACCTCAAAATATTATTCCATGGAACATCTGACTCGTTTGTTTAACTACTACCATGTTAAGGTAAATGGTATGATTACAGGTACAGGGAGAGCGGAAGCTAATCTTAAGCAAAAGCAGGAACATTTCAAAAACCGAATTGCTGAAAAGTACAAATATACACTGAGTATTGACAGAGACTCCATTATCCAGGTTTTCGGAAAAAATGATGGTTTCAATGAATATGAGCTCAAATTGGATGATTCTAACTGGTCAAGTGAAGTAATGCGTATCACATCGGAGATTATAAAAAATGAATCATGACAATACCCCCAAAAAGATGCGAGTTTCCTTCGACCTCGACGAGGTACTTTTTGTATCTGCAAACACGCATAAAACCGAGCCTCCTTTGCCGTTTCCTCTTCGCAATATCTATAAGGAGAGACTGCGGCTTGGAACTCCCCAGCTCATAAACAGACTGCAGGAGCTGGATTATGAAGTGTGGGTATACACGTCTTCTTTTAGAAGTGAAGGCTATATCAAAAGATTATTCCGGCTATATGGAATAAAATTCGATGGAATAGTAAACGGAAACAGGCATCTTAAGGAGGTTCAGAGAGACAATCCTACTATCCTTCCCCAGAAGGTTCCGACTTTTTACAGAATATCTCTTCACATTGACGATGAGAGCATTATCTGTACCTATGGACGAGAATATGGTTTTAATACATATCAGCTTGATGCCCCGGATGATGAGTGGGCTGAGAAAATAATTAAACGTGCTGAAGAAATCCGAAACAGATCAGATGAATTTGTAAAATAACTACCAATACCCGAAAGTTCACTAAGCCCTGGCCTCTTCTGGATCTATTCAAAGGGCTTTGGCTCCGGGGGCACCGGACAGGTTTAGTGAATCATCCAAAAACACGGAAGCAGGATTGTCTGCCTCCGTGTTGTTATTTGTGTTGGTTTCAACTACTATCTGAAACTTATTGTTTCGAGCGAAACTTATATCTTAGCGATATCGACAAGTTCGAGTGTATCTTCCTTATATGCATCCTCAAGGCTTGTCACAAGAGCTTTTGCTGTATCAAGGGCGGTGATTACGTTAACACCGGTCTCGATAGCAGTTCTGCGGATAAGGAATCCGTCTCTTGACTTATCACGTCCCTGGGTAGGGGTGTCGATGACAAGATCTATTCTGTGACCAAGGATAAGGTCGATAACAGTAGGTGATTCCTGACTGATACGGTTGACCTTTCTGGCCTTAACACCGTTCTCGTTAAGGGTGTCAGCTGTGGATCTGGTTGCGTAAATGATGTATCCAAGCTTTTCAAATCTTCTGGCTATATCAATTACTTCACCCTTGTCGGAATCCTTAACGGTAATGATCATCTGCTTGTGCTTGGGAAGCTTTATTCCTGCGCCGATGAATGCCTTGTAAAGTGCCTCGCTGTAGGACTTGCTGATTCCAAGACACTCACCTGTACTCTTCATCTCGGGTCCAAGACTGATCTCAGCTCCCCTTATCTTCTCAAAGGAGAATACAGGCATCTTGATAGCAATGTGCTCTGCCTCAGGCTGGAGTCCCGGCTTATATCCAAGGTCGACAAGCTTCTTGCCCATCATAACCTGTGCTGCCAGATCAACGATCGGAATACCTGTAACCTTACTGATATAAGGTACGGTTCTTGAGGATCTGGGGTTAGCCTCGATGATGTAAACCTCATCTCCTACCGCAATAAACTGTACATTTATAAGTCCCACAACATGGAGGGCTTTTGCAAGTCTCTCTGTATAATCAGCGATTGTCTGCTTAACCTTATCTGAAAGTGACTGAGCAGGATAAACCGAAATTGAGTCACCGGAGTGGATACCTGATCTCTCAATATGCTCCATAATTCCGGGGATTACGATGTTATCACCATCGCAAACCGCATCAACCTCAGTCTCAACACCCTGAAGATACTTATCTACAAGGATGGGGTGATCCTGGGCAATTCTGTTGATGATGTTTATAAACTCCTCGATTTCCTTATCGGAAAGAGCAATCTGCATTCCCTGTCCGCCAAGAACGTAGGAAGGTCTTACAAGTACGGGATAGCCAAGTCTGTTAGCAACCTCTTTTGCTTCCTCTGCGGTGTAAACCGTAGCACCCTCAGCGCGCTTGATTCCGGTTTCTTCAAGAATTCTGTCAAATATCTCTCTGTCCTCGGCAGCATCAACATCCTCTGCCTTGGTTCCGTAAATCTTTACACCCATTTTCATAAGATCCTGAGTGAGCTTAATGGCTGTCTGTCCGCCGAACTGAACAACTGCTCCATCTGGCTTTTCAAGTCTTACTATGTTCTCAACATCCTCAGGAGTAAGGGGCTCAAAGTAGAGCTTATCCGCAATATCGAAGTCAGTTGAAACTGTCTCCGGGTTGTTATTGATAATGATTGTCTCGAAACCTGCTTTTTCAAATGCCCATGTTGCATGAACCGAGCAGTAGTCGAACTCGATACCCTGACCGATTCTGATGGGACCTGAACCGAGGACAAGGATTTTCTTCTTTCCTGAGCCTTCGCCCTCTGCCTCGTTCTCCTCGTCTGCATCACCGTAAACTGAATAGTAGTAAGGTGTCTCGGCAGCGAACTCAGCCGCGCAGGTATCAACCAACTTATATGCAGCCTTGATTCCGTAGAAATCGCGGAGAGCCTTGATGGTATCTACTGAAAATCTAGTAAGTCTGCTTATTACCTTGTCAGGATACTCAAGTCTCTTTGCTTTAAGAAGTGTATCAAAGTTAATAAGCTTTTTAGCTTCCTCAAATTCAGGAACATTCTCTTCGGATACTTTGTGTCTTGCAATTGTACTCTTTTCACCGATTCTGAGGAGTTTTAGCTCCATCTTGATCAATGTGTGAATCTTATCGATGAACCAGTGATCGATCATTGTGATCTCATGGATTTCATCATGGCTCATACCGCGGCGAAGTGCCTCAGCGATAACCCAGATTCTCTGGTCATCTACGATTGTAAGACGATCCTTAAGTTCGTCATCATCAAGCTCTGAAAAATCGTAGCTTGTAAGGCAATCAACATGCTGCTCCAGAGAGCGGATGGCCTTCATCATTGCACCCTCAAAATTGGTGCAGATACTCATAACCTCACCTGTTGCCTTCATCTGAGTTGTGAGTGTACGCTTAGCGGTAATGAATTTATCGAAAGGCAGTCTCGGGAATTTAACTACGCAGTAATCCAGTGTAGGCTCAAAGCTTGCGTAGGTTTTTCCTGTGATTGCGTTCTTAATCTCATCAAGTGTGTATCCAAGAGCAATCTTAGCGGCAACCTTGGCAATGGGATATCCTGTTGCCTTGGAAGCTAGCGCTGAAGAACGGCTAACACGAGGGTTAACCTCGATTACGCAGTACTCAAAGCTTGTGGGATGAAGTGCAAACTGCACGTTACATCCACCTGTGATCTGAAGCTCATCAATGATGTTGAGAGCTGCGCTTCTTAGCATCTGATACTCTTTATCTGTAAGTGTCTGTGAAGGTGCTACTACGATACTGTCACCTGTGTGGACACCAACCGGATCGATGTTTTCCATATTGCAGACTGTGATGCAGTTACCTGCTCCGTCTCGCATTACCTCGTACTCGATTTCCTTCCAGCCTGCGATGCAGCGCTCAACAAGAACCTCGTTAGCTCTTGAAAGTCTGAGTCCGTTTTCGAGAATCTCCTCGCACTCTGCTCTGTTATGTGCGATACCACCGCCTGATCCACCAAGAGTGAAAGCTGGTCTAAGAACCACGGGATAGCCAATCTTCTCAGCAAAAGCTACACCATCATCTACGTTATGTACAACAAGAGATGCTGCGCAGGGCTCGCCGATTTTTTCCATTGTATCCTTGAATTCCTGGCGGTCCTCAGCCTTTTTGATGGTCTCGGCTGTTGTTCCGAGAAGCTTCACACCGTGCTTTTCAAGAAATCCCGACTCGGCAAGCTCCATACCAAGGTTAAGTCCTGCCTGTCCTCCCAGGGTAGGAAGAACGCTGTCAGGCTTTTCCTTTTCAATGATCTGCTCGAGTACCTTAACTGTCAGAGGTTCGATATAAACCTCGTCTGCAATGTCTTTATCTGTCATGATGGTTGCAGGATTGGAGTTTACAAGGACAACCTCAATGCCCTCCTCCTTCAGGGAACGGCAAGCCTGAGTTCCGGCATAATCGAACTCTGCCGCCTGACCGATTACGATCGGTCCCGAACCTATAACCAAAACTTTTTTCACATCTTTATTCTTTGGCATGTTATATCCTTCCTGAAAAAAATATCACCTCATCCGTCAGCTTTGCTGACACCTTCTCCTCAAGGAGAAGGCTTGAATAATTCTTTATTCTCAAGCTTTACATTATTCTTTATCCTCAAGCAAGCTTATTTACGCATCATATTGATGAACCTATCGAACAGGTATCCGCTGTCCTGGGGGCCGCAGCAGGCCTCGGGGTGAAACTGAACTGTGAAAATATTCTTACCCACATACTTAAGGCCTTCGTTTGTACCGTCGTTTACATTTACAAATGCAGGTACCGCTATGTTCGGATCAAGCTTGTCGGTATCAACCACATAGCCGTGGTTCTGGGATGAAATGTAAACTCTTCCTGTCTCAAGATCCTTCACAGGATGATTACCTCCGCGATGTCCGTACTTCATCTTATAGGTATCTGCGCCTGTAGCAAGTGCCATGAGCTGATGTCCAAGACAGATAGCGAAAATCGGAACATCTGAAGCATAGAGCTTTTTAATTTCTTCAATAACTCCTGTGCATTCCTTCGGATCTCCGGGGCCATTGCTGAGCATGATTCCGTCCGGATTGTCCTTAAGCATCTCCTCTGCTGTTGTGTCCTGAGGATAAACTGTTACATCACATCCTCTTGCAGCCAGAGAAGCTGCAATGTTGTCCTTTGCACCTACATCGAGAAGTGCAACCTTAAGTCCCTTACCATTGAGTTCCTTTACTGTGCTGGGACGCTTTTCTCTTTTTGAGAGGTCACCCTTAAGTGATGCTTCGTAGTCTTCCTTTTTGAAAACTGCGCTTCCGGAAAGCGGTCCGTTGTCGGAAAGCTCCTTACTTCCTGCAATGAACTTTTTCTCCTTGCAGGAAACCTTCTCAACAACTTTTCCTGTGTTATATGCCTTAAGCTTCGGTATGATCTCATCAAGATTGTAGTTCTCATTGGTGGTGATCATTCCGTTCATTGTACCCTTTTCACGAAGGATGCGAACCAACTTGCGCGTATCTATTCTCTCTATTCCGGGAATGTCATATTCTTCAAGGAATTCCTGGATCGTCATGTCGCAGCGGAAATTGGAAGCCACATCGGACAGCTCTCTTACGATCACTCCGTCAAGCCAGATGCGCTCTGATTCCATATCATCTCTGCACACGCCATAATTTCCAATAAGCGGATAGGTCATACAAACTGCCTGTCCCGCATAGGATGGATCAGTAAAAACTTCGGTATAGCCTGCCATGGAAGTGTTAAAAACGATCTCGCTTATAACTTCCTTTTTGGCTCCAATAGCATGGCCTTTGAATACTGTGCCATCCTCCAAAATCAAAAATGCTTTCATTCGCTCCTCCTGTTTAAGCCCTCATCCGGCGCTGCGCGCCACCTTCCCCCAGAGGGGGAAGGCTTTATATTTATCTGCCTTCCCTTTGGGGAAAGGCTTTATATTCATCTGCCTTCCCTTGGGGGAAAGGCTTTATATTCATCTGCCTTCCCCTTGGGGGGGAAGGTGTCAGACGAAGTCTGACGGATGAGGGGTTATTTGTAGTATCTTACACCACTCTCAAATATCTTCATATCCTGCTCGCCGAAGATGTTTACGGCTACGCCGTCGCCGCGTCTCTCTGAGTGGCACATCTTACCAAGGCATCTTCCATCGGGTGATGTGATACCCTCAACTGCCATATAGGAACCATTGATATTCCAAAGGTTATCAAGATGAACCTGTCCCTCAGGATCGCAGTACTGTGTTGCAATCTGTCCATTCTCAAAGAGTTTCTTAAGAACGTCTGTAGGTGCTACGAATCTTCCTTCACCGTGTGATGCGGGATTTGTGTAAACTCCTCCGAGCTCAGCACCCTGCATCCAGGGTGACTTGTTACTTACAACCTTAAGGTAAGCCATTGTTGAAATGTGGCGTCCGATTGTGTTGAAGGTAAGTGTCGGACTGTCAGGTGTCTGTCCTGTAATCTGTCCGTTAGGAACAAGTCCGAGCTTGATCATAGCCTGGAATCCGTTACAGATACCAAGTGCAAGTCCGTCTCTGTTCTGAAGAAGGTCGTTTACAGCTTCCTTAATACTCTCGTTCTGGAAAGCTGTTGCGAAGAACTTAGCACTTCCGTCGGGCTCGTCACCTGCTGAGAAGCCGCCGGGGAACATGATGATCTGTGCCTGTTCAATTGACTTCTTAAACTCTGCAACAGACTCTACAATATCCTGTGCATTTCTGTTTCTGAAGATTTTTACTATAGTGTCAGCGCCTGCTCTCTCGAAAGCCTGAGCAGAGTCATACTCGCAGTTACTTCCAGGAAATACAGGGATGAAAACTGTGGGCTTCGCTGTCTTGTTTTTGCATACATATATATCAGAAGCTTTGTATTCTTTTGTAAGTGCTCCATCCTCGAAGATGCTCTTCTTATCAGCGCTCTCTGTGTCATCCTCTGAAACAGGTGCAACTGAAGGGAATACTTTTTCAAGCTTGCTCTTCCAGTTTTCAAGAGCTTCCTCTTCTGAGATTACTACATCGCCGATAGTGAACTTAGCATCGTCAGTTACAACACCGATCTCTCTTGCCTCTCTAAGAGCAAGTACATCTCCTGCCTTGTCAGCGGGAACCTCGAGGAGGATGTTGCCGATTCTGTTTGTGAAAAGATCCTCATGCTTTACGCACTCAGCAATCTTTACACCGAAGCCGTTACCGAATGCCATGCGGCTGATTGCAGCTGCAACACCGTAGCAGTCGATAGCATAAGCAGCCTTTACATAGCCCTTCTGCATAAGGTCGTGAATCTCATCGTAGCGAGCCATAACCTTCTCGTAGTCAGGAAGGTCATACTCATCTCTGTCGATAGGAAGCTCGATCAGCATGTCTCCTGCAGCCTTGAGCTCGGGTGTGATTACATCCTTGCCCTGTGCCACATCGACTGCGAAGGAAACAAGTGTAGGCGGAACGTTGATTTCGCCTGATGCTCTCTTCTCATCACCTTCGTAGAAGAAGGATCCTGACATTGAATCCTTACCACCGATTGATGCGATTCCAAATCTGAGCTGTGCTTCGAAGGAACCAAGGAGTGCTGTAAGAGGCTGGCTCCATCTCTTCTTATCAGCAGTCATTCTCTGGAAGTACTCCTGGAATGTAAGGTGGAGCTTCTTGTAATCTCCGCCTGCTGCAACGATTCTTGCGATAGACTCTGTTACTGCATAAGCTGCGCCGTGGTACGGGCTCCATGAAGAGAGGTAAGGATCAAAGCCGTAAGCCATCATTGTTACGGTATCGGTTTTTCCTCCTAAAACAGGGAGCTTAGCAACCATGGTCTGAGTCTCTGTAAGCTGATATTTTCCACCGTAAGGCATTGTTACTGTGCCTGCACCGATTGAAGAGTCGAACATCTCAACAAGACCCTTCTGTGAGCAGACATTGAGGTCTTCCATCTCTGCAAGCCATGCCTTCTTGATATCGTTCTCTGCGAGCGCAGCTCCTGCTGCTTCGCATGCATATTTTCCTAAATAATTCTCATCCTTGTTGGGTATAAGAACCTCAACCTCTGTCTCCTGGTGAGCGCCGTTAGTATCAAGGAAAGAACGCTTGATATCTACGATCTTCTTGCCTCTCCACTTAAGGACAAGTCTGGGCTCCTCGGTAACAACTGCAACCTTAACAGCCTCAAGGTTCTCCTCTGCAGCATACTCAAGGAACTTGTCAACCTGAGAAGGATCAACAACTACTGCCATTCTCTCCTGTGACTCGGAGATTGCAAGCTCTGTTCCATCAAGACCTGCGTACTTCTTCGGAACCTTATCAAGATCTACATCAAGACCATCTGCAAGCTCACCGATTGCAACGGATACACCGCCTGCACCGAAGTCGTTACATTTTTTAATAAGCTCAGAAACCTCAGGTCTTCTGAAAAGTCTCTGAAGCTTACGCTCTGTAGGTGCATTACCCTTCTGAACCTCAGCGCCGCAGGTAAGGATTGAATCTGCTGTGTGTGCTTTGGATGAACCTGTTGCACCGCCGCAGCCGTCGCGTCCTGTGCGTCCGCCAAGGAGTACAATGATGTCTCCGGGATCAGATGATTCGCGGATAACGTGCTCCTGAGGAGCAGCACCCATAACCGCACCGATCTCCATACGCTTTGCTGCGTAGTCAGGGTGATAAACTTCTTTTACATAGCCTGTTGCAAGACCAATCTGGTTACCATAGCTTGAATAGCCTGCAGCAGCGCCTCTTACAAGCTTCTTCTGTGAGAGCTTGCCATTAAGTGTGTCAGCAACGGGAACTGTAGGATCAGCCGCACCTGTCACACGCATTGCCTGATATACATAGCCTCTTCCTGAAAGTGGATCTCTTATCGCACCGCCAAGGCAGGTAGCTGCGCCACCGAAAGGCTCAATCTCTGTGGGATGGTTGTGTGTCTCGTTCTTGAAAAATACGAGCCAGTTCTCTGTCACAGGGCCGTTGCCGTAGTCAACATCTACAGGAACAACCACTGTACAAGCATTGTTCTCCTCAGACTCTTCCATGTCTGTAAGCTTGCCGTCCTTCTTAAGCTTCTTCATTCCCATGAGGGCGATGTCCATAAGGGAGATGAATTTCTCCTCTCTCTTCTTAGGATCAGCGTAAACATCCTCTCTCGCCTCAAGGTATTTATCATAGGAAGCCTTGATGGGTGCCTGATAGAAGCCCTCGCCAAAGCTTACATTTTTCAGCTCTGTTCCAAAGGTTGTGTGGCGGCAGTGATCAGACCAGTATGTATCAAGAACGCGGATCTCTGTCATTGAAGGATCGCGCTTCTCATCATCGTGGAAGTACTGCTGGATCCACTTGAAATCGTTGAAGGTCATGGCAAGACCGAAGGACTCATAGAGCTTTTTAAGCTCATCCTCAGCCATATCCTTGAAGCCATCAAGAATTTTAACATCCTCGGGCTCATCAAAATTGTCCACGAGAGTCTCGGGCTTTCCTTCATCTGCGATTCTGGAATCCACAGGGTTCATGGTGTAATCCTGGATTTTCTTAAGCTCATCATCAGTAACATCACCGATGAGCATGTATGTAACTGCTGTGCGGATCACAGGCTCCTCATCTCCACGAATGAAGCGCACACACTGAACAGCAGAGTCAGCTCTCTGGTCAAACTGTCCGGGAAGTGCTTCAACACTGAATACTTTAGCGCCTTCCGGAATCTCGATATTTTCATGATAAAGGATATCAACAGGCGGCTCTGAAAAGACTGTTGTACATGCCTTCTCGAATACCTCATCGGATACATTCTCCACATCGTAGCGAATGAATTCTCTGACACTGGAAACACTCTTAATGCCAAGATAGCTCTTTATCTCCTTACGGAGTTCCTTCGCTTTTCCTGCATAGGGTGCTTTTTTCTCCACATAGACTCGTCTGACTTTGCTCATTTTTCTCCTCCTGGTTAAAATTTCCAACCCCTCATCCGGCACTTCGTGCCACCTTCCCCCAATGGGAAGGCTCTGATTCAGAGTATAATTTCTTTATTATATTAAAAAATCAGTGTCAAAAAACACTGATTAATTATCTGCGGGCATTAAGCCCTCCAATATATATAGCAATTCGCGGTCAACCGCGGCCTCGCTAACACCAATAGTTTTAGCGGATACTTTAAGACCCTCAACCACATACATAAGGTTGCGGGCGCATCCATACGGATCTGCGCAGATAAACTCACCTGCACGAATTCCGTTTTCAATTAAAGCCTGAACAATCTGAACACCGGTCTCGAACTGTTTACGAAGCGGATTCTCAGAGCTCGGCAGATCTTTTCCTGCGAAATATTCATAGGAAGCAATAACAAGACTATTCTTCTTGCGAAGAATCTCCTTTTTCTGCTCCTTTAAGAAAAGAGCCAGCATATCGCCGGCAGTGGCGTCATTGTTAAGCGCCTTAGTAATAGCCTCATCGTCTTCATCGGGTGTCTCTTCAGACAATACGGCAAGGAATATTTCTTCTGTAGATGAAAAATAAAGATAGAGGCCCCCACGACTGATGTCACAAGCTTCCACAACATCTTTCATGGTGACATTCTTAAATCCCTTTTCTGCAAAAACCTCACGGGCTTTTTCAAGAATGTATTTTCTTTTCTGAGCAGACTTCTCACCCATTCAAAAAACTCCTGAAAAGATTTAGTTAACGATTCGAATTTCCCTTAGGGAATTATCGGATGCTTTTTAATAAGAAAGTGTTCCCCACATATGTATGAGGTCATCCATCTTAAAGACAATCTGGTAAAGGACTCCGGTGTAAACACCCTCTGCCCACACAGTTCCCTTGGTCTGTCCCTCAAGTATGTATCTTGAGAGGATTCCCGCAAGATCATCCATGTCCATGATCTCTGCCTTCTGAATAAACAGAAGCTCATCCTTATAATTAGCGATATGATTCCTCGTATACACGTAGCTATAGTTTCGGTTCATCATTCCTGTCTGCTGTGCCTGTTTGACAAAGCTAAGAAGTGTTGAATCATAAACCGGGAATGGCATCGAATGCGCAAGATCGCTGCTGGAATAGCTCTCAGCTACTTGCTGTTTAGTGTGTTCCTTAAGCCATGTCATGTAAGGTACAAGGCTCGCAACATCATCTTTGTATCTTGAAATGATATCCTCTACGCTGTTCTCGCCGTCTTTTCCTTCAAACATATTTCTGCCCCCTCGCAGTCATAATGAATAACTATGCAATGCCTAAAAAGAATCATTGACGCACTGTTCCGAACGGAACAATTTATCTCAATGAATTATAACATAAGAGATAAAAATGTGAAGATGGCAAATTGTTCAATTATTGGTTTTGTGGAACAAAAGTTGCTAACAGATTTGTGCATAGTTTTCCGGCTGCAGAATTATGGCGTTTTTTTCTTTTCAGGACAAAAATGAGAAGGGCCTCTCAGCCCTTCTTAAATTTAAACTTTGCCTTCTTTGCTCCGGCTTTTTTAAACAGCTTTACAAATTTTTTGTAGTCCTTCTTATCCTTACATATAATAGTAATCTTAGCTTTGTTATTAATGCCCTTAAAGCTTCCCTTGCCGATGCTCTTAAGATTTTTGGCATCCACGACAATCTTAGAAAGCTTCTTACAGCCCGAAAATGCTCCGTTGCCTATCTTTTCAATGTTAGCACCAATGCGCGCACTCTTAAGTTTCTTACAGTTCTTATAGGCATATCTGTCTATCTCGGTAACCTTATAGTTTTTACCGCCATAGTATACGTATTCACCGGAACTCATGGAAGATACATTCTTAGAATTCGGAACAGTCAATACAGCAGTACCATCCTGAGATACCCCATATTCATTGCCGCCATACTCAATTATGCCATTTTCCGAAAGCTGCTCATCTTCTGAAATCACAGGATCAGTTACCTGCAAATCATTATCAGCCTCCTGACCGGGAATCTCAGCCGACTCCTGCCAGGTCTGATTCTGCTGATTTTCGTTACCGTACTCCTGTAGATCATGGGTCTCCTGACCGGGAGCTACCAATATTTCATTCCAGACAGCATACATATCTATATCCTCATATATAGTTACATATGCCCATAAAATATCTGACCCCGGCTCTCTGGTCCATCCAAGAAACTCATAACCATCTCTTACAGGAACCTCCTGAGCAGATAGATCTACCCGTGAATAGTATTCTTCCTTTATATGTCTTAGATTGGTTTTATTGCTAAAGCTTCCTTCTAATGCATGATATGTAACAGTAAAGGCTAATTTGGATTCTTCATCCCCTAAGGTTTCTTCTGTTTCATTAGCGGATGAGCTCTCTTTTGTATCATTAGCAGATGTGGTCTCTTCCGTATTGTTAGAAGATGCCGTCTCTTCTGTATCGTTAGTAGATGTCGTCTCTTCTGTATCGTTAGTAGATGTCGTCTCTTCTGTATCGTTAGTGGTTTGGGTTAATTTAGAGTAGAAAGTATAGCTGTTAATATCGTCAAAAACCTTGTCACTACTAATGATTTCATCTGAAGCGTAGCTGTCAGTCCAGCCTTCAAAGGTATATCCTGCCTTGTATGGTTCTGTAACCTTGTCAAAGGCTTCTCCGTAAGTACTTCCCAAAGCTACCGTCAAGGTCTGTAATGACGGTGTGCCTGTCGAAGAAAAGAAATAGAGATTTACCTGCTTTTGACTCCACTTAGCATAAAAATCCGTATCTTTTCTAATTGTTGTACCAAGTATATTAGATTCTCTTTCTCCTTCTCTCCAGCCAACGAAAGTAAATCCATATCTTTCAGGCTTTGGTAATTCGTAATATGTGCCTTCAACAACCTCGATTTTCTCAGTCTTATCATCGTAATCATAGTGCAAGGTAATCGTACAATTACTCTGAGTAAATTTAGCATAGAAATTATATGAATCTGTACTATCAATGACTGTATCTCGGGACAGTACATTTTCATTATCATTAATTGCTGTGTCAGTCCATCCTTCAAACTTATAGCCTGACATGGAAGGATTCGTAACCCTGTCAAAAGCTTCTCCAAAGGTACTTCCGAAATTCACGCTAAGCGACTGATTTGATGGCGTTCCTATTGTAGAATTAAAATGGAGGTTAACCTTTTTAGGTCTCCATACTGCATAAAAATCTATATCCTTATAAATTGTTGTAGCTGATGCATAATAAGGTCCGGTATCCCCCTCTTCTTTCCAGCCAATGAAATTGTAGCCATATCTTTCAGGCTTTGGTAATTCGTAATATATGCATTCACCAATTGCAATATTCTCAGTCTTATCATCATAATTATAGTGCAGGGTCACTACGCATGCTTTTTTCCAGATTGCATACAAAGTCGTATCACCGGTAACTTTATAACTTGTGACTCCATTTGTAGCATCTTTTGATGTATTCCAGCCGGTAAACACATAGCCATCTCTCAAAGGTTTCTCATGGGTCCCCAATGAAATGTAGGTATCATATTCTGCATTCTCTGTATCAGAGGTCTCCCCATTTGAGAAGGATCCTCCATTGGCGTCATAGGTTAAAATGTATGTATTCGTTTTCCAGTGCGCGTAAAAATTCAAAGGCTTTGTAGAATCTATGATTTTATCCGGCGAGATTGCTTTTTCAGAATCAAAGCTTTCATACCATCCAATTAGTGTATGCCCCGCCTTTTGGTAATCAGAACCAAGGCTCATGGCATCTCCGTAGGTACTGCCAAAATCTGCATATCTCACGCTATAGCTTCCGGAATCCTCATAAAAATTCACCTTCACCCGCGCCGGCTTCCACTGGGCATAAAAATCCAAATCAGAATTTACAACTTTATTTGGGTCAACAGTGCTTCCTCCGTTTTTAGATTCTGACCAGCCATTAAAATCGTAGCCAAATCTATAAATAATGGGAAGCTCTCCAACTACTTTGCCCTTAGTAATATTTATTGTATCTGTCTTATTATCATAATTATTATGAAGTGTAATTGTATATGAATCAGTCTTGTCAGGTACAGCGTCCTCAACATTATCCGCCCCATTCCAGCGGGCATAGAGAGTTATATCAGAATTGATGGTCGTATTTGCTGTTACTACTGTTCCTCCGTTCTTTTCCGTGTACCAGTTATTAAAGGTACATCCACTCAATGACAAATATCTAGGCATTTCAACAATTTTGCCCTCATATGTGTAGGTGTATTGATATGGAAGATAGAAATATGCTCCTTTCTTAACTCCATCAAAATCTACCCTGTAGGCCTTTTTTATATTGTTATATGTGTACCTGGTACCATTAGCCACAGGAGCGTTAATATATCCCATATGTCCGGAATTCCTCACATGAGATGTGGCCTTAGCACTAATTCCCGGAATCTTAAATGTATGATATGCAAACTGATCTGTAGTACAGTTAAAATATCTATGTAAATACAGATATCCATACGGATAATATTTCATCTCATGATCATCCCAGGTTGTATCTACTTCATAATAATCGCTTCCAAGTTTTACAACATTCCAGGCATGTCCCCCGCCGTCACCGGTTCCAGCGACAACGTGAGTTTCTATTCCCGCTTTATCCATAAGCATTTTGAATGCTGTGGCATATCCCTGACACACAGGCAGTTTATCAACAAGTGCGCCATATGCGGTATATTTCAGATATTTATTATTACTATCATAGTTATATTCAGCCGTTTCAATAAGCGCATCATGAATTGCAAGTTCCTTAGACGCATCATCGCCGGAAAGATCCAGGCTGTTATAAAGCAAGTCGCATGCACTCTTAAGCTCAGACTCCATCTGAGCTACCTGCTCACCTGTATAATTTGCATCAGGTGAATTGTACATATAATAATTATATTGCCACTTTCCACCGGAGTTAGCTGAAATAACGGCGTATTGCTGCGAAAACAGGATGGTCTCCAGCTCTTCCGGATGATCGTACCATAAAGCGTGAATAATTGTTGACCAATCCACACCATTCAGTTGTTTTGTCCCCGAATAAAATAGTACTCCTTTATCAAGAGTATCTTTGCTAAACGTTCCCGTGAAAGGGCTTTTGTTCTGTCTGCAAAGTTCAAGAATTCCATCATAATAAATCTTGTCAACTTCAGTAAGCTGATTGTAATAATATCCTTTATTTGAACTACGGGAATTTCTGACTTTTGGCTTTAGCGCACCACCTTTCAGTTTCTCAAACTCTTCAGCTGAAAGCTCAATCTCTTCTACCTTGGGCTCTTTGACTTCAGGCAAGTCTCCTGTAGGAAGTGTATCTAAATCTATATTAAGTGAAATATCATCAGCAGAATTAACTGTAGAAGCCGCTCTTGCACTGTGAGATGCAGGTATGATCATAGCGCAGCAAAATGCAACGAAAAAAGCGCGACAAAGAACGTTTTTCATTTTTTATAATTACCTCTCATAAGTAAACAATCATATTTATAGCGCTATTTGCAATATTAACACTTCTTATGATTTTATTCAAGCCTCTTTTAATATGTATTGATAAAATTTGCTAGATTCGATATATTTGCGCTATACTAGTTGCTAATTAAATTGAATTTGAGGAATTAAAATGAAATATTTTCTTCTATATATAAAGCAAACACTTCGCTTCGTTTTGAAGCCTTTGTCTTTTATACCGGCAATCGTGATGATGTGTCTGATTTTCAACTTTTCAGATCAGAATGCTGATACAAGCTCTGCACTCAGTTATCAGGTCGGAGTTGAGGTCTTAAGTGTAACAAATGAAGTTCTTGATAAGGGCTGGACTGACGATCATATCTCAGATTTAAGTGAAAAATATCAGTTTTATATAAGGAAGCTTGCTCATTTTTCAGAGTATTGTCTTCTGGCGATTACAGTGGCATTCCCTCTGTATGTCTACGGACTCAGAGGTTTTCCGCTTGTAATCATCGCAGGAATGATATGCGTTGGTTATGCCTGCCTGGATGAGTACCACCAATCCTTTATTGCCGGGCGTTCACCGCAAAAACGTGACGTCGCTATAGACAGTTGCGGTGTTCTTGTGGGAATCATCATCACAAGAATTGTGGGCTGGACGGGTCGAATGACTATATTCCGTCCGCTGGCCAATAAAAAAGAAGCAAGAAGCTAGTCCATATGGGCTGGCTTTTTTTGTTTTTGATTTTCTTTGTTTCTGGGGGGTCGTTTGTTTCTGGTTTTTTGTTTGTTTCTGGCTTTTTGTTTGTTTCTGGCTTTTTGTTTGTTTCTGGCTTTTTGTTTCTGACTTTATTTCTCGGCCGCATTCTTTGGTTTTAATCCTTTTCGGCCGCGTTTTTTCTATTTCCCTGATTTTCCTATTTTGTTTTTGGTGTCAATTCCGCGGCCGCACCCCCTGCATTTTAGACTATGCGGCCGCTCTTTTCTCTGATTTTCTATTATCCCTTTTTTATTTCATGCTGATTTCGCAGCCGCATTCTCTGCTTTTAGCCCTTTGCGGCCGCTGTTTTCCGATTTCCCTGTAGTTCCTATTTTATTTATTGTCCTATTTCGCGGCCGCACCCCCTCCTTTTAACTCTTTGCGGCCGCAGTTTTCCGATTTCCCCTGCTCTTTTGTTCCTTATACGTTATTCCCTATATGTAGTTCCTTATTTAAGTTCCTTATAAGCAATAATGCTTTATCATCTGTCTTACATGTTTTATGTTGAGCGGATTCTTTGCTGTTTCCCAGGTGCAAATGAATTCATCTCCAAGATAATAACCACCAGAGAGGAAAAGATTTTTCTTCCAAACTGTCTTGTTTACATAATCGGGATCATCCATCTTCCCAAAGTGTTCCCAATAGATTTCCTTTCGCTTTTTTACATTTAAGATAGTGAAGTCGGGATGAATCTTTATCCCATGAATCACTAAAGGACATTCATATCTATATGGAACTCCAGCTTTATTCAATTCGTTAGCGATTATAACCTCGGACTTTGATCTGACTCTTTCATCTTTATCAGTATAAAATTCAGGAACATCATCTTTTATCTCTTTTCTTATGTATTCCTGACTTTCCCAGCTAGCAACATATTCTTCATTCGGGATCCATATTGGTTCTATCAGCCTTCTTCTAGATTCCGATAATATTTCATATATATTCTCACAGGGATTTTGGGGTAGATTTTCAAGATACGAATCAATAGCACTTAATTCATCATTGATTGACTTAAGAGTCATATTTAGATAGGATTTCTGAGCCAATGCTTTTGCAGTTGGCAAATCTGCTTTTGGTAAATAGATTCCTGTTCGATCACCACTCTTTTTGCGCCAATAGTACATTTCTCTATTTCCGTTATGACTAATCCTTAGACTACCCTCTGGAGTTTTTGCCAAACTCCTAACTATCATTTTCTTGATTTTTAATATAGCTGCCTTTCTTGCAGTTAACTCATCATAAAAATTCATCATATTCTCTCTTTCATAAACTCATCAATTATTTCTGTATTGCTTTTTATTCTTCGATTTACTTCTATATTTATCCTCACTGACCTTCCGCAAATATCTATACAAATCATTTCAGTATAGATTTTCGTACAAGAATCCGTTATTATAGGAATCGTTAGAAAAACGTTTTCTGTGGCAAACTGTAATAAAAACCAAAATATAAGGAAAAATGGAAAAAATCAGTTTGATAAAACTGAATTATCGCTGACAGCGATGGTTGACATAATAGCATTCTAATGTCAAAAAGTCAACATAAAGATAGCCTTCCAGAAAACATCATTCTATTCAGATGCTAACAAGATAATTATGATTATTTGAAGCTTTATGCATTAAAACAAACATTTATGGATAAGGAAAGAGAACAAATGATTGATAAAAATTTCTTACTAAAATTCGGTACCGCAGCACTTATTTCAAGTCTGATTGTTCCGCTTGATGCATGTGGAAATAAGACAAAAAATGAAAACAATGATTCGTCTGCATCTTCATCTACTCAATCATCAGATACATTTTTAGATGAGTCAGTGTCCAATGATGCATCAACAGATGTATCTTCAGATGAGTCAGTATCCAGTGAAGCTTCTGCAGATGCATCTTCCAACACCCCGCTTCCCGTGAACGTCATAGATGATGCTTATCGCACCACCTATGAGATTTTCGTTTACTCTTTCTATGATAGTGACGGTGACGGTATCGGAGACCTTCAAGGTGTGATAAACAAGCTTGATTACATAAACGATGGTGATGCTTCCACAACAGATGATCTTGGATGCAATGAAATCTGGCTAATGCCAATCTGCCCCTCAACCACATACCACAAATATGATGTGATTGATTACTGTGATGTTGATCCTGAATATGGAACAATCGATGATTATAAGGAGCTGCTCACCGAAGCACATAAACGAGGAATTCGAATCATAAATGATATGGTAATGAACCACTCTTCGACTCAGCATAAATGGTTCAAGGAAGCTGTGGATTATCTTAAGAATCTTCCTGAAGGAGCTGAGCCGGACTCAGCTGAATGTCCTTACGTCGATTATTACCATTTTTCAAAAGAGGCTCAGACAGGCTATGAAAAGTTGCCTGGGATCGATTGGTATTATGAGTGCAGGTTCTGGTCTGAGATGCCAGACCTTGATCTTGACAATGAGGCTGTGCAGCAGGAGTTTGCTGATATTGCGAAGTTTTGGCTTGAGCTTGGATGTGATGGCTTCAGAATGGATGCGCTTACAGCTTTTACCACTGATGATATTGCGATAAGTACAGATGAGCTTACACCTTTTGTAAAAGCTGTTAAGGGACTGAATCCCGATGCATATATCGTTGGAGAAGCATGGACAAATTCTGCTTCTTACGCGAAATTCTACGCAAGCGGAATCGACTCGCTTTTTGATTTTGATTATTCGGGGAGTGAAGGAACCATTGCAAAATGTGCGAAGGGCAAATTGAATCCCACCAAGTACGTTCAGCAGCAGATTGACGAGGATGAGCTGTTTTCAGCATATAACGCCAATTACATCAATGCTCCGTTCTACACTAATCATGATATGGCCAGGAGTGCCGGTTATTATACTGGAAAAACCGCCACACAAAGCACTAAGCTGGCCGGTGCGCTGAATCTCCTTATGAGTGGCAATGCCTTCATATATTATGGCGAAGAGCTTGGTATGAAAGGCTCAGGAAAAGACGAAAACAAGCGCGCTCCTATGCCTTGGGATTCCGAAGGCTCTGAAGGGATGACAACCGGCCCTAAGGACATTGACAAGATAAACCAAAGCAACGGTACTTATGCGGATCAGAAGGATGATCCTGACTCGATTTTTAACTACTATAAAAAGGCTATCGGCATTCGAAATGCTTATCCGGCGATTGCTCGCGGCAAGTGCAGTATATTGGATAGTCTTTCAGGGAATCGCTTTGCAGTTTGGAAAAAGGACGCCACTTCCGTAATCGAGAATCCGGACATTGAAGATCAGGTTGTTATCATTATCCTCAATAATGACAAAGAATCTGTGGAAATCGATCTTAGTAAAGATTCATCTGCAGATGGATTCAGAAGCCTTGGCGCCTCACTCTCCACCGGAGCAGATGAGGCTGTCCTTGATGGTGATATTCTGACAGTTCCCTCCTTTGGAATTGCTGTACTTACTGTGTCAGAATAATTCAAATTGACAAGCAATTAAGAACAAATATGCTCCATGAAATCCGCAGAATATACTCTCACGACATCCGCAGAATATTCGGATTTCTGATTTCTGATTTCTGATTTCTGATTTCTGATTTCTGATTTCAGTAAGCATACTATATTACAAATCCATTGGGAGATTTTATGAAAAAAGTTACCGCACCGCTATATAAAACCTACATTTTTGATCTTTATGGTACGCTCGTCGATATAAGAACAGATGAGAATATGCCATTTTTATGGAAAAATCTTGCGGAGATATACTCGGCATATGGCGCCGATTACACCCCGGCTGAGCTGGAAGCCACCTATAAAGCTCTTTGTGATGAAGAGACCAAGCTTCTGTTATCAGAGCATAAAAAGATTTATCCTGAGACAGTGATTGAACATCCCGAAATCAGGCTTGAAAGGGTCTTCGCAAGACTTCTTTTGGACAGGCTTAATACTAAAGATAATTCTTGTGACAAACCTATAGATGCCATTGCAGATAAAAATGGCAGCTTTGCAAATTTCTCAAAGAGCCATCGGACATCAGCAACGATAAATGGTAAAGTTCCATCATCTCTATCTATCGAAGAACTCTGCAATAGTGAATGGGAATACATGATTGCCAATGTATTCAGGATTCTCTCAAGGAAGTGGCTTACGCCTTATAAGAACACTTTAAGCACGCTTAAGGCACTTCGGGATAAGGGCTGTAAAACATATCTTCTCTCGAATGCACAGGGAATCTTTACAAGAACTGAGCTTGAAGTAACAGGGCTTTTACCCTTTCTCGATGGCATTTTCATTTCATCTGAAAAGCAGATCAAAAAGCCTCAGCCTGAGTTTCTCATGCAACTCATTGATGAATATGACATAGATAAAGACTCCGCTGTCATGGTTGGAAATGAGATGAATTGCGATATGGGAATTGCAAAAGCTTGCGACATACCCGGAATTTTCTTAAATACATTTAATTGGTCTGACAAAAAAATTGATAAGGAGATGAAAAAAATCAGTATAAATCCTGACTCAATTCGTATTGTGAGCGACGGCGATATAATTCATCTTTTGGATTAGTCCTTTATTTATGGTGGATTTTAGGCATTTTTCAGCGTTTATTGCGGTAATAAATACACTCATTTGCATTATTATTTTATCGTAATATAGTCTAAAAAATCTATAAAAAAACTGTTTACATTGATATCCCACTGTGATATAATTTTTTCGTTGACGGCACAAACGTCAAGGATAGGGGAATCATACAATGGCTAGTATTGCGGTCTCCAAAACCGTTCATGCGGGTTCGAATCCTGCTTCCCCTGCTAGCTGAGAAAGGTTGAAAATTAATGTTTCAACCTTTTTTTGTGTCTGTGCGTCTTAAGTGCAACCATAAAAAAGAGTCTGACGCCACGCCAGACTCTTTATCATTTTCATCAATTCAATTATATAGCTATGCTATTCATAATTAAAAACCTTTAGCAGTGCTTATTTACAATATGCAAACTCCTGCCCCTTCAAGCTCTGTAAGTGTTTTCTCATAAAGCTTTTGATTGCGAGCGCCAACACAAGACTTCACAATCTCAGTCTTGTATCCATGCTTCACAGCATCCATGGCTGTTTTGGCAATACATGAACTGCCATCTACACCGATGATTTCAAGCTCGGTCGTTCTAAGTGCCTTTATTTTTTCCACAAAGGCCTTGGACGAAAAGGCACTTGGCCTCTTTTTCTCATAGACGAGATCCGAAACCAGAAGCAGTTCGTCTGAGAGATCATATCCGGCTCTGTTCCCGGTTATCCCGACATTCTTGACGTATACAACAGATACATCCTCTTCGTCGTGCGCGAGCTTAATCTTTCTATTAATACTCGATAGAAGCTCGCTGTCATATCCTTCCAGATACTTTTCCTGCATATCGATCACTACAAGTGCTCTCATAAGTCCCCCTTTACTCACCTGAGCAGCTGTTATCTCTTCCTTTAATATTCTCTCATATAAGCATATTTGTCAAATCGCATAATAAATGCCGCATTTATCTCAAACTGCCATGTCTACATGCTGGATTGTTCCTACTCCGCCACTCTCCTTTAGGTACACACCGGTTGACTGAATCACAGCATTTGTCTTATTTGTCTCCTCATCATTAAGGTGAAACTCCGTGTTTGCTTTTCCCAGGAAAATCGCACCAACATCGGCCTCCTTAAGATTTAATAACCTGTCGTTTCCTTCAGAATCCTTGAACCATATTTTTAGCTTATCGAAAATCTCATCATTTTCATCTATCCAGCCATTGTGGTCCCTGTCATATGCTTTGAGGTCTCCAAATCCATCTCCTGACTTGGTTCCAAAGAGTTCCGAACCGTCATTAACTTTGCCGTCTCCATTTTTATCAATGGCAAGAAATCCCGAATCAGGGCTAAGCTGCGATATTTCCTCATCACTTCCGTCAGCGTCGATATCAAATCTGAATTTCTGGTCTGATACGCTTGCCACGTTTGAACCTACATTTATAACAAGCGGATCGCAGAGTTTTACTGTCCTCGCGGATATATTAAGCTTCGTATAGCTCATGAATTCTCTGGACATTTCTGCTTCAATACCAAAATTAAGGGTTCTTCCATCCTCTGTTTTGGCAATTCCCGAGGCTTTGAAGGTTGTATACTCCATATCCGCCTCGAAATGCTCTGACTGTGTGACATCAACCATTTCATCACCGATATTTGAAGTCCTGCGTCCTGATGAAGCAGCGCTGAAGCTAAAGGATGTCATGTTGAAATTCAGCCTGTTTGCACTATTCTTCTCCATTTTTATAAGTTCGCCCTGCTTTTCAATCTGCCTCTCCAGATTAGCGATGGCTCTGGGACTTCCGCCCAGAGTTCGAAGCATTTTCAAAAGTGTCTTCAGGGTTTCAAGAGCCGACTCATATTCACTTAACATATCGCTCTCTTCATTTGCTTTTTCAGCATAGAAGGCACTGGAAACCTGTTGTCCCTGTCTGGAAATTTTTACCTGTGCTCCATCAGCTCTTAGGATCTCATCCCCTTCGTCGTCATCCTCTGTAATTGCATCCAAAATACCCACTTCCTTTTTCTTTGAAGCATTATAGTCTGATCTTTTCATACGCACATTACGCGTGATATTAAACTGTTCCATGGATAAGGCCTTCCGATCGGAAGACATAGCGATAGCGCTCTCAGCAATCTTCATAGACGTATCCTCCTTGATAACCAAATATACTCTCGGAATCTATAAGCCAGTAACAATGCGGCTTTCAGATTCCTTTTTTATTAAAATCCCCCACTTTTTTATCAAAAAACACTTGACATTTACCTCCAAAAATGCGGCGCTTCGCGCCCTTGTTAAAAAGGAAGTGTCGTTACGGCGCGGCCGTAATTTTTTTGATTGGAGGGCGATTTTATGTTACCTGTTAATTGTGGCAGTCATGCCGACTACCAAACCTTTGTTGTTGAAAATCTCCGCAAATATTACCCTGATCCAGATGCTATATCTCAAAGCACCTGGGATATCATAGACCGCTTTTGGAACCTTGATCTTTCCTACACTGATCAAAACATGATC
>NZ_AUIX01000044.1 GCF_000423925.1 Butyrivibrio sp. VCD2006 | reverse complement strand
ATCTCCCTGACCTGCGGAATATCAAAAGGAGCAAGTCTCGCACCGCAGCTCACAAGGATGGATTTCGCGGTCTTGCCTGCTGCAAGGCGATATTTTGCATACTGCCTTACCGCAAAGTGATCCGGATTTTTCTCGGCAAGTTTTTCAAACAAGATATCCACTGCATTTTTAAATGATTCATCATCTTCCCTTATCTCCATGGAATTGATCATCTCAACAAGAGTGTTGAAATTCCTCTCCTCTTCAGGAGCCTCATAATATATGAGACCGATAAGTGCTGTATACAGCAGTTTTTCTGCCTTCTCCCAAAACGGATCTCCGGGAGTTCCTTCACCCTTTGTATTTGCCATGAGTGTTGTCACGAGCTTTAATATGTCCGTCTCAGAATGTATATATTCAAACGGATTGTATCTCATGCTCTTTTTGAAATTGATGGTATTGAACACTTTTATCCTGTACCCTGCCTTCACAAAGGCATTACCAACTTCCCCGATCAGCGTTCCCTTTGGATCTGTTAAAACATATGAACTATGCATCTGGAGAAGATTTGGTTTTATAAAAAAACGTGTTTTACCTGAACCGGAACCACCGACAACAAGTACATTTTTATTTCTTGCATACTTTGGTTCCTTGCTCAAACTGAACTGTTCTCTTCTTGAATCAAGTATACGAATAATTGAGATTTTATCATCAAATCCCTTTCTCAAATATCTGCTCTCAAACTTCCTGGCATCTCTGATTCTGATCACTTCGCCATCAAGCATTTCCTCGCGTTCGAATATCAGTAAGTGCTCGTCTACCAGAATATCAATAATGGCATTTTCTGCAGAGCCTTCACATATGCATGCTTTGTACTTGCTTAGTTTAAGTTCCATCACACATCCCCCTTAAACATAAGCTGATATACTGTTTTTAAGCTGCATAAACGCTTCATATGCAGGTGTTGTTCCCTCGAGAAGTCCACTTTGGTATGCATCGCTTCTCTTGATATCATTTCTATTAAGTTTTTCCGTCAGGCTCTGTAATTCTATTCCATCCTTATTTCTTGTAATGTAGATACTATCATTTCTATCATATTCATCAAGAAGTTCAGGATAATGCGTAGAGAATATCAGGACCGCGCCGTGCTTATTGAGCTTTCCATCCATAAAAAATCTCATAAGCGTTGCTACTATTTCCTTATTAAAATGGTTTTCAATCTCGTCTACGACCATGTACCCGCCTTGCCTTAATACTTCCATTGCTTTTGTAAAGACAATTATTCCTTTAATAGTTCCAGATGAAAGATAATTCTCAAGTTCTCTGGAATTATTGAGCAATATCTCATTCTGATTTTTAAATTTCAAATGAATCAGTTCTTTTCCATTTTGAGCTTCGAACGACAACTGCTCTACAGTTGGATCCAGGAATGCAATCACCGGAACAGGAATTGTTTCAGATGCAGGCAACACATTCACATTTGTAAATGAAAGCATATCTTCTATAAACATCTGATCCTTATTCTTCTTATTTAAAGCAATGATGATACTCACATCATCAGAAAGGAATTCCTCATCATCATGCCTTGTGGCAATCACCATGGAATCATCAAATTCTTGCATTGCTTTTCTTGTTTTGATAAGTTCAACCTGCTTCTTCCACAGTTTCTCATCAGTTATAATATATCTTCCATCCTTACAACTTATTGATGTCGTCAGTTTATATAAGCATTTCTGAGAGTAAAAACATATTGTAATCACTGCATCACGCGTCTTTCCAAGAATGTCCTTAACCTCAATATGATTAATGGGCTCATTGTTTACAATACCAAGCGCTAAAAGAATCAGCTTCAAAACAGATGTCTTACCTGATGCATTAATTCCTATAATAGCCTCAGTAGGATTAAGGTAAACATTGCTAAATAAGTTATGCAAAACCATCTTATCGTCTTCAGTTACTCTCTGGGTAGCTGTAAAACCTATTTCTATCCCGTTTTTAAATAAAGGAAGACCTTCTGCTTTTATGCTTATTATTTTCATAGCCAATCACTCCCGAAATTTATTCTCGTTTTTTACGTTAATAATTTCTTTATAGCTATATTATATTGGTCATCAAGGAAATTATCAACATGAATCTCGTTAATAATTTTCATGGAGGGTTGCATTTGACCTGCATATTACAGTATATGAGCCGAGCGGCTTTATTTACCATATGACCAGTAAAATCTTAGCCGCTCGGCTTATTTTTATACTTGCGCTATTATCATTGGCTTATATAATCCTTCATATTCCGTTCGAAAACCTTATAATTCCTATCATCATTCGGGCTGCAATATACTGCAAACTCTATGTTTTTAAAAGACTGAAGATAGTTTTTGATTACATTCTTTGCTGCCAATGCAACAACTTCCGGTTTATTCTGAAAAGCTCCACAACCAAATGCTCCAAGGATTACTGTTTCAACACCATTTGCGGCAGCAACATCCAATATGCGAGTAAGTCTCTGTTCATGTATCTGCAATAATTCTTTATCGCTTACCTTAACAGGCCTGGATCCATCTCCGCTGTTATACTGATTTGCAGGCACTGGTCGTAGATTCGGCGCTGCACATGTAATCACATCTACATCATACCAACACTTTTCATCCATTGTTACTGGATTGGCCGTATCAGACTTGAACACGGTAACCCCCGGTGTATAAATAACATCATTATTATGGATTGGGTTCTTCTCTGCCCTATGTGGATAGTAGAACCCTTCCATCATTTCCTTTCTATTCAGGCAAAAGTACAGTGTAGAACATCTGCAGAGGCATTCTTCCTGCGCGCTTGAGCCTTTTACCACGCCACCGCCTGGATTAGTTGCAGATGCAAAGTTATGAACCGCTATTTTTGTTCCTTTATAATCAGCTGCAGCCTGAAATGTTCTCTTTTTAGAGACAACAACCTTTGCCGGAGTATCATAATGGTTCAGCCCTTCTTTGGGAACTTCTGCATCTGTTAATATTAACTGCTGATCCTTAACAGACATAGCTATAGAATCAGAAAGCTTTTTATTCTGATGACACAGCCTATCCGTATCTTCAAATATCAGCACATTTTCATTTCTTCCCATAATTATCCCCTTTTCATTATTTCCAATCTCAACTTTGTCTCTTCAAGAGATAAAGATTCTATCACTTTGCATCAACCAGTTCCTCTTCCAACAAGCTCGCAGGTTCTCCTTTAACTCGTTCTACAAACCTTACTTCTTCCGGGGTTAGGGCAGAAGCATCAAATGTCTCTTCTCTTTTTTTCTGCATCATCCTGAACCACAGTGTACTCGTGATCGGGCAATCGCCACATGTTCTTTGACTCAACACTCCAAAGACGCCTATATGAGGCGGATAATCCCATCCATTATTAAATGCCTGCTCCGCAGTAATATACTCTTTCTTTCCACAAACTTCACAGTAGTGCCAGAATGGTCTGGTATTCATAGATTCAAGAAGCTGCTTTTCTTGTTCTTTTCTTTCTATTACTTCATGAAAGCTTTCTGCTTCCTCCTGCAGCTCCTTTCTGGCCACATCTACAATTTCCGGTCTGGGCTCATCCATTCTTTTTTGGCATCCAGAGTCAGTAACTTCATGCCTGCTCATGACCTTATACCTATTCTTCCGTTTATAATCCATTCGTATCGGCATAATCGTTCTCCCAAACAAAGAATTTCTTGTTTAATGTCATTGTCCTTTGCCTAAATTAATTACTCCTGCCGGGTATAGATCACCATCAGGAAGTATCGGCTTTTTCTCTTCAACATTTTCTTCTGCCACTTCTTTCCTATCACCTGGCTCCAACCGGATTGTCCCAACATTAGTACTGGCATAAAGAACTACATCGCCGATATTTTCAATAAAAAGTGGATATCCACCCGTTCTCAAAGCATAAAATTCTATATTTTGAAAATGAGGGAAGTATCTCAAATCAATACTTTGATCTTTTGTTCCAACAAGAAAGCTGTCCTGGAAAGTGCCTACATGCGGCCAGCCTATGTATTCTAACGGTTCACTTGTCTCCGAGTCCAAAGGCACATAATAAAGCGAGTGAAAATAGTATTCGCTGAAGTTTGACAACACAAGAAGGACATTCCCGGGGTCAATAGTGGGATAATCTATAGCATTCTGATATCTCTCCTTTATTCTTTCATATTCTGGAATAATATCCGAAAACTCTTCCTGCTTCTCGAAATCGCAGTATGAAAGCGGGCAATGATACACACTGTTTCTAGTTGTAACAACTAATTCTTCTGCAGCTTCATCAACATGAACTGCCCTTACTTCTGACGAGTGCATGTCTATAGCATCCGGAAGTCTCTTGTGGCCAGTTACTATGCCATGAGCTATATGGTACGTGTTTCCATCTCCGTATTTATGCTCGTCAATATGCCAATAATGCAACTGGAGCCTTCGGCCATCACTGTTGGAAACCAGATTCATAATGTACGATTCAATAATGTCCCTGCCCAAATCTTCAAACGAGATGTCTTTCAATGGATTATTGTTTATTCCCATCTCAATCTTTTTGTCGTCATAAGAAAAATACAGCTTTGTAACAAATCCAAAATCTCTAATAACTCCGTGAACGTCATATTTTTCTGAATAAACCGGTACCTCATTTCTGATCAATGTATCTGACATTACCTCACCTCCGGTATTACGTATCCATGTATAGGAACATGAAAGGTATTACGCAATCTCAGATTACACAATCTGATGCCATATTACCTGATATAACAATGATAGATTTCATCAAAGTAGTCATGATACTCTCCACGTCTATCATGATTTCCGAGAAGAAGGATTTTTTTCCTAACCTTAAGTTCCTTCAAATATTGAGGTCTACCCACATCTCCAAGGCACACAAAAGTGTCGTTCTTCATGATGTTCCTATTGATTATTTCTATCTGTTCCTGCGGAGTAATCCAATTTGGATCCATGAGCTTGCAATCTTTATCATCAAAATGCATATCCGATAGAATATAAACGGATCCGTTCTCAGACCAATTTCTAAAAGGTTCATAAAGTGTCGATATCATTCTGGCTCCTCCTCGCATTATCATTAACTGTTTTAGATTTTATAATCGCGGGGACAGGAGTCGAACCTGCTATCTCAGAGGTTATGAGCCTCGAATGGTAATTCCGTTCCACTCCCCCGCAATATAAACGACTCTACAGAGAATCTAACTCTTATCTCCGGATAGACAGTCCGGCATATTAGCCTTTATACCATAGATCCATGTAAGGCCGGATGAAGGATGTGCGCCTTCCTCTGATGATTACAGGTCACCTGCATCGCTATCTATGCTTATCCGGCGTATGGTTCCGATAACAGGGATTGAACCTGTGGCTTCTTCCTTGTAAGGGAAGCACTCTCCCAGCTGAGTTATATCGGAATGGACCGCACGGGAATCGAACCCGCCATCTCGAGTTTGCAAAACTCGCGTCACCCCATTGCGACTTCCGGCCCAAGTCGCAGAAAGCCGTGCCTGTGGCCTCCTGCTTTATTAAGTTGTTTTGCATTCAGAAGTAAGGAAGTGCCTGCTTTCTCTCTTCTGAAAGCTCCATGTCGGTGCTGCCCCGACTTCCTTAGCTTGGAAGGCTAATACACTAGCTGATGTGCGAATGGAGCTGATCGGGCAACCGAGAATCGAACTCGGATCAGATGCTTATAAGACACCGGCTCTCACCATTGAACTATTGCCCAATATCAATTTGGGTATTAAAAAAGGACCCATCCTCTTGGACAGATCCTAAAATTCTACAGTATATTCCGGTGTGCCTGTTTACCAGCCTAACATCGGACTTTACCATCTGTCCTAAAATATTTTTCTATGCCAAAAGCACGGCCTGATGTTCCTAATACGGGCGCATCAATAACAAACGTATCGACTGTGAAGTCATACGCTTTTGTCGCGGTTATGCCTATAAGATTAGAAATCATCATCTGTCTCATTGAAAGCTTTTTACCTTAACCTTTCTTAATATTTCTGATAAACAAAAAAGGAAGCGCTCGCATATTTATGTTGATGTTTGCATCAAAATAAATAGGACAGGCACTTCCTATGTACTTACATTAACATCATACCGTATATTTGTAAAGCACTTTTTTTAAAAAACAAAATACCTGAAATTGGGATCGAACCAATGGCCTTCTGCGTATGAAACAGACGCTCTTACCAACTGAGCTATTCAGGTAAAAAGCGGATACAAAGGGACTTGAACCCACAACCTCCCGGTTAACAGCCGGGCGCTCTGCCGATTGAGCTATGTATCCTTAGCTGCGGTAGTAGGGTCGCAGGCATCCGGGGGATGCCACGCTTGCGACTCCGAGCTCTGCGCAGGGAACCTACTACTTCCTGAGTCAGAGTCAGGCGCTCTACCAATTGAACTATGCCGCATTAGTGCTGCCACAGGGAATCGAACCCTGAACCTATCGCTTAAGAGGCGAGTGCTCTACCAATTGAGCTATAACAGCTTAGTGCTGCCTATGGGATTTGAACCCATGATCTACGGTTTAAAAGACCGTTGCTCCACCAACTGAGCTAAGACAGCATAGTGGGCCCGGGTGGAGTTGAACCACCTCGCAGGGATTTTCAGTCCCCAGCTCTACCAGTTGAGCTACAGGCCCTTAGAGACAAGGATGGGAGTCGAACCCATGCTCCCGGAGTTGCAGTCCGGAGCCTTTCCAGCTTGGCTACCCTGTCTTAACTACGGTACTCAGATTTGAACTGAGACCACCGGAATCAAAGTCCTGCGGGCTACCATTACCCCATACCGTAAGATGCAGTCTTACTCGACTGCAATTATTCTTTCTATAGGAACTTCAAGGTATACAGAAAGAGCCACCATCCTGTCAACGCTCGGAAGCACCTCACCTCTGATATATCTGTAAACAAGAGATGTGCTTGTCCCGAGGTATTCCGAAACCTCAGTAACTGTATGTCCGTTTTCTCTGATCAAATCTCTTATATGTGTTCCTGTTCCTTCGATATCAATTACTGGATAATCCATTTTTCCAATCTCCTTTTTCGCATAAAAAAACCACTTAACCTTTGCAAGCTAAGTGGTTACAGATCTCATCGACCTCATGTATTTTAATGCTCCGGATTATCCATCATTTTCTGGACCCAGGACCACTTTCCACCAACTTGCAATTTGCATAACTAACAGAGCACTTCTGATTTTTGCAGAACTGCATAAACTGTTTGTTATTAAATTGCTTGTTGATAGTTACGTAGTACATCTAAAATAAATCCTCTTAACTTTCTGCTGCTCTCTTGCAGCTCTCTTTTTCTGTTCTGTTTGTATTATCGTCCCTATAGACCATTTTGTACAGTGTCATCGGACGACACTTCTCCATTGGCCATTAAGTCAAAGTACAGACATCCTGACTCGAACAGGAAATACCTCCGTATCAGAGAGGCGTGATAACCAATTTCACCATATCTGCAAAATATCCCCTGCAGGACTCGTACCCGCGTATGTGAGATTAGAAATCTCATGCCTTTTCCACTTGGCGAAGGGGATATTAGTGTTCCTCAGGCGACTCGAACGCCTAATTCCCGGTTCGTAGCCGGACAGTTTCTCCATTAGCTTAGAGGAACATAGCGCCGTGAACAGGGATCGAACCTGTCTTCCCGTGAAGGAAACCGCTGATTAGCAATCAGGTGCCTTACCGCTCGGCCACCACGGCTAAAGCGCTGCATGAAGGAGTCGAACCCTCTCTCCCGTAAAGGAGCCAGCGGTTTTCAAGACCGCGGCAATCCCGTTCTGCCAATGCAGCTTGAGCATAACCCGTAGGACTCGAACCCACACAAACTGTTTTGGAGACAGTAATGCTACCATTACATCAGGGCTATATTATTCTTTACACCTCTCTTTCCTCGTTATTTTTGTCGGTTATTCATGTATAAAAATCTTCTGCCTCTGGCAGAAATACAGGCGGTGGAATTCGAATCCACACATTAACGAGGTTTGAGCTCGCCTCCTCTTCCATTTGGGATACACCTGTGTAGTGCAGGATATCAGATTCGAACTGATACGAGCTAAGCCCAACTGGTCCTTAGCCAATTGCGTCTGCCGCTTCCGCCAATCCTGCAAGTACGCCCTAAGAGACTCGAACTCTTACGCTTTCGCAACAGATTCTAAGTCTGCCGTGTCTTCCATTTCACCAAGGGCGCAGATGTGACCGGCGAGACTCGAACTCGCAACCAACAATAGGAACAGAGACTTAAGCTCTGCGTGTATACCAGTTCCACCACGGTCACAGATAATTCAGTTGTAAGCTCCTAAGTCGGAGTCGCAATAATCGTGTCATGTCTTTTCTCCTATCAAATAACTAAGTGGGCAAGATGGGTGTCGAGCCCATTACCTCCGAAGAGAACGGATTTACAGTCCGTCGCGTTTGCCGATTCGCTACTTGCCCTGATGATCCCCGCCGGAGTTGAACCGAGCATTTCAGCCTTGAAAGGGCTGTGTCCTTGCCATTTAGACGAGGGGACCATATGCGGAGCTGTTTTTAGTCACAGCTCCTTTATTCTATTTTTCTTTCAAGCACCTACCTGTGCCTGAACTCCATTGTCAACGATGATTATGTCATCTATTGGAACATCAAATACCACCGCCAGTACAACCAGGTTGTCTATCGTTGGCATTGCTGTGCCGTGCTGCCACTTGTATATAGCTTGCGGTGTTGTGAAACCAAACAGCATCTGCAGATCCTTAACAGACAGTCCGGCATCCTGACGCAGCTTTGTTATGTTCCTTCCGGTTGCCGCCATATCTATGGCAGGTATTGTTACCATTTCTGCTCCTTTCCGCTTATTGCATGAAAAAACCGCCCACCTTTTTCACTTAAGGTAAGCGGTCGCTAAAACATGTTAATTTATATGCCAGACCCTGGATTTATTCTCACTGAGTTTGCCTATCAACAACATTTTCTCGCAATTGCCTACCCTTAAATGAGTACATGAAATATAATCCCCACTCTGATCTTTTCAGGAGTGATGATTCATAACTTTCATTATTGAGGCAATAAATTCGATTCATTGTTGTTGTCATGTCTCTGTTTTTCCTTTCCGGGAGCAGATTATTTTTACTCCGCTTATCTCTTTCTATATCGAATAGTAACACTAAAATCTTTAGCCGTCTATTATACTCATAGTATAAAGTCATTCAAGAACCATATTTAACTCCATGATGTCAGGATAGCCCCTTCCAAAATGGCTTATCTAAATTTTCGATTTTTCAGTATTTTAGCCGGTTTCCCTGTTTTTAAATACCAAGAAATCATCCATTTTGACGTTATCTAAATCAGTTTGTCCAACTAATATTCATCTGATCCACATTTCTTGTCCTTGAATATAAAAACGCACCTAATCCGCCCATAATAATTGCAACAATAGCACTTCCAAGGATGGTCAATCTATTGAAAAGACACGCATTTCCATTGCTATCTTTTATATCAGGAATACTTTTTAAGTTGTCATATTCTTTTCCCAGCCATTTCCCCATAGGGTAATCTCAACCACTTCACTGTATGAGTTCCTCAGGCTCTTCAGGAAACCAAATGATTTTATCAAACCAGCCATCCTTAATTCCATCCGCATACATACAGTCATCAATGTATCCAAATTCTTCAGGAAGCTGATCAATAAACTCATACTCAGACATGTGCACCGGAACAATGCCTATATAATCTGCACCTTCCAAGCTGTCCACAAACATTTCAGCTCCCGATAAACTTATCGGAAATCCAGCATCCTTTATGGCAAGATATGCGCTTATGACTTCTCGGCGGCACCAATGTGATCCAACCAGATTAAGATAATATCCCCCTGTTTCAGATTCTGTTTTATCTTGCCAAACATAGAGATGATAATATCCAGGCGCAACTTCAAATGGGTGCCCTGAATCACGCTGTTTACGATGGAAGTACCATTCATCCCATGCCTTCGGATCATCAAAATCGATACCCGGTTCATCATAAGGGTTAACTCCCCTTCCTGTAAGGCCTTCATCTCTTCTGTCTGAATATTGAATATATAGCTCTGGCAAAGAAAAGCCCTTACATTTATACCCGATTGCTTCATAGCCGATTTTACATGCCCTAAAGAAATCATTTGCTGTAAAATCCCGGATTCGTCCAATTCTGTCTTCATCATTCTCGCCGGAAGCAATGATGCCTTTAAGCCTGCTAATCATTTCATCAGATATCCCTCTATAAACTTCTTCCTTGTATTCAGGATTAGCAATCCACAGATCCGAACGTTTAATCACTCCTTTCCGATATCTATACGGAAGCTCTTTTGCTATGAGATCATTGTATTTATCATCCTGTAAAAGTTTTATGGATTCCATTACAGCAGGCGTAATAAGCTTGCATAGCTTTTCAAAAGCTTTTTCCTCAAAATATTCCGGTTCATTAAAAGATCTCCATTTCATAACCGCCGAAATTACAGTTTCCTCATTTAAATTCATTCCGTAACAGCGCAGCTTACCGTTTGTTTCATAATATCTGACTGCTATAAGCCTGTACCATTTATACTCATCAGGATAATCCCTAAGCCATTGTCTGTAAAAATCATCGAAATCGCTAACTTCCCCTATTGATTTCAGCCTTTCAAAATCGTCATAATCCTCTATTGCACCACGGGGAACCCTGATCCAGATTTCCTTTATAGCATCATTTCTTCTTATCGGGGCCAAAGGATTAAGAATCTCAAGCAATGGCTCAATAGCCCCAAGAATAGTAGGCGTTGAAAGGACTTCATGCGCTGCACCAATGTCGCAAAAACTAATAAGCTCATCAACATCAGGTGCTACTAGCTTGTATTCTTTTTCAACATCCTTAAAAAACATATGCTGACCTCCTATACCGCATAATGAAGCCTGTTATCGGAGATTCTATCAATTAACACCTTCTTAATTCCGCGTTCTCTCAAGCTTTTCTCCCTCTTCTGATTCTCTTCATCTTCTAACGAATAATCCTCGTAGCTGAGAACAATATCATCTGCATCAAGGTACAGCTCACGAGTAGCTGCATTATATTTAATCCTGGAAGGACTAAAGCTAATATCACCTGCATAACCACCACCGATCTCATGTAATCGATACTCTTCTACATCACTGCTAAATGAATCCATAGAAATCTTCTTATTGATCAAGCATGATCCATCTTTAAACAGCGCCTGTAAACGGAATTTTTCTGATGTGATATTAACAATATTCAAATCCTTGATAGCATCGGAAAACTTCTGCCCTCTGTTGATTTCAAATGCAATTGCCCTGAGACAGTCATAGTTAAGAGCCACTCTTTTGGAAAAATCGATCACATTATTGATTTCAGAACTGTAGTTCTTTTCCAATACATCTGTCAAATATTCTCTGATATCTTCCTCTGTAGGATAGTCAAATCTGAAGTGATAATGGAAACGTCCCGGTCTGTTAACTAGGAAATCGTTTAGACCTCTCAGTTCATTACATGTAATGACAAACAGTTTCTTTCCCTGAGCAACACCATCGAACAAGGACAGCATGCTGGTTTGTGCGCTACTTCCATGCTCCTTCTCTGAAAAGGTCTTATCAAATTCATCAAAAAGAACCATTACTTCCTGCTGAATTCTGTCCAGAAAGCTTCCTATTCCTTCCCAATACGTATCAACTATAATTACTGGAATGTCCTTTTCAACAGCTTGTCTTCCAAGCAGTCTTGAAAAAAGTGATTTACCTATTCCCTTATCTCCGCTCAATATGACCCCAAGATTTCTGTTAAAGATTCCAAATGAATCCAGAACTTTTCCGACCTTTTCCAAATGGATACCATATACTTTAGCGTCAGTAATCTTAAATTCGTTATACCTTTCCAGGAAAAAACCTTCCTTCTCACTATATCTAACAACATAATAATCAGCCGGAAGCTGATCATAACTTCTAAGATCATCAGGATATATGTTGAATTTTGACCCAGTACTGATAACTTTCATATACTCAATTCCCTCTCTTACGCTTCTTTTCTTACCTACAAAAAATATCATATCCCCAGTATTTACCTTTGTCATTGAACTTGTCGTTCAATATAAAAAGCTGATGCATAAGCACCAGCCCTTACAGTTTCACACATATAACATTGACCCATTTTTCATCTTCTCTACCAGGTCTTGAATCAGTTCCCACCACATTACTAACAATTTTAAAGCCTGCATTTTCAAAGAGTGGAATAACACTCTCCTCTGTAAAATCACTGAAGACACGATCTCCACGTATCTTGGTCCCTTCACCATACTTAAAGGATGCATATACTGCACCATTAGTTCTCAATGCCTCATGAAGTTTTTTTACAATTTCTGGTAGCTTCTCAAATGCAACATGAAGCAGTGAAGCGCATGCCCATATACCATCAAATTCATTGGCAAAAGACATTTCTTCGAACCGCATATTTTTAACTTCCCTGCCAATATATTCTGATGCCCTCTTGCACATTTCTTCTGAAGCGTCAAAAGAGACAACATCATACCCAGCTTCCATGAATACCTTACTGTCTCTTCCGCTCCCGCATCCAGCATCAAGAATCCTCCCACCTGCTGGAACATAAGATAAAAAACGCGCTCTTACGACGGACATGTCAGCATTTATTGATCCTTCAAAAAAACTGTCTGCATTTCTATTATAATAATCTACATTTTTATCTATCATCATTTACCTGTTCCACACCTCATACCCCTGCCGTTTAGCGGAATCGTATACTGGGTGCATGTTTTTCTCAAGAATCCCAAAGAACTCATCTTTCGAATTCCCTTTACGGTATAACTCCTGTCCCGCCCAGATAGAATGAAGGTTGTCACGCAAGCATGACTCAAATAGCTTGTGTACACCTTCTTTTTCATGAATCATTGAATACATCCGGTATTGGTTTTCTGCAAATCTAATAAAAAACGGATCCCACTTTGGAAGCTTATTGCTTTTTGAGGAATTCAGTGATGAATCCATCGGCATCAGATTCCACAGTTCATCATTCATGACAAATGACCATGGTATAAAATGATCAACATCATATTTTCCAGGCTGTATCTCCTGATCTGTGAAGACATCCCGAATCGCATTCTGCTCCAGTATTCCATCCCAAAGTTTATGAACAAATCCAAGTTTGCGCATCTTTTCATCCATCGGTGCAAGCTTATATACAAGCCCCGGAACCTCAGGATTGTTATTTTGGAGCCACTTTACCTTCTCATACTGAATCCATCCAAGAATTGCCACAGTATTATCTTGGATCATTTCTATCCAAGCAGGCTCAAAATGTATTTCCTTTTTCAGCTTACTTGATGATCCAAGAGTATAAGGCAAAAGCACCACATCCCGATTAATTCTTTCGATGTATGTCGTAATTCTCTTTATGCTGCCCCAATCAGCATTCTCTTCAGATCTAGAAAAGAACCCTGCGAGGGCACGGTACGGAACCATATTTGTTAGCTGTTCCTTGGCTTCTTTCAGGATTTTATCATACTCTTTTATAGCATTCTTAATCTCAACTTTTGAAGCATTTGACGGAAGGCCACTAAGTTCAGCAAGCTTTATCACCGCCCTCTCAAGGCCATCTCTTACTTGGCCATCCAGCTGCATTCCACTCAAATGGATATGATATTCACGCACTGAATACCAAGCGTTACTTATCATTTCATTAATCACTTCATCAAAGGTTGTATCTCTTACTCCTTCTGATACGAGCTTTACAATAGCTTCAAGCCAGTAAAACTTATAACAATAGGAAGGATCCTTCATCATCAGAGAAAAACCTTCGATATCCAGCGAGTTGTAATACTTGCTATCTACCTTCAGACTGTATTCAATTTTATTTGAATATAGTTCGTCACTCATAAACTCTCTTTTATCTTTTCTACCAATCCCTTATCAGCAGGAAGCCAATCGACATCGGATATGGTATCCTTTGTCAGCCATTTGGCAGCTTCATGTTCCAACAAATAAAGCTCCCCATTTTTTACTGTTGCCCAAAAGCAGTGCATATGAAGATGGAATTTTTCATAGTCGTGATCAACGACCTCTACCAAGTCATGAACTTCAATATCCGCCGCTAGTTCTTCCTTTATTTCCCTTACAAGGGCCTGCTGTGGTGTTTCCCCCTCTTCAATCTTTCCACCAGGAAATTCCCAGCCGTCCTTGAATTCACCATATCCGCGCTGTGTTGCAAATACTTTTGTTTTATGTTCATAGTTGTCGCATATTATGGCTGCGACCACGTTTACTGTTTTCATACCTATTGTGCAATTCCAAAATCATACTGAAGATATTCCGGAAGCACTTCCTCCATTCCTATATCATAAAGATATGTTACATTTGTTTTGCCGGTTGTCTGGTCAATTTTTTCCTGTTTCCTTTCGTTGGAAAAAACTCCAGTCCCAACATAAGTATATGGCAATCGCACACCATGCTCTTCTGCAACCTTTCTTATAAAAAGATGCGCATATTTGGATAATCGTAGCGACTGCAGATCAGATGATGATATATTATTTTCACATTCCCATTGGAATAGGTTATCCTCCAGGAATTTATCCTTATAATTCAGTCGTTCCTCCAGTGAGGCGTCCTTTTTCAGGGAAGCAAAGATTATAACCTCATCGCCATAAAAATATGTCCCCTTCTGATTATGATCCGGGTCCTTAAGCATTTTTAACTGAACCTGATCCATTCGGTAATTGTTCCACAGCACAAACTTCTCATGATTCATGTATTCCGAATCATATCTGACAAGGCCATACTCAATTAAGTCTTCCAGATATTCTCGAAGCTGATCGTCCATAGTAACATTAAGTGCAAAGCTACTCCCATCTTGGACAATAGCCTTGTTTTTCATCATAAATCTTATGGCATGCTCTACTTCTTCAGCTTTAAAATGGTCAATATCCTGCTCAAAGAAATCATAAATCGCTTTTTCTTCCATACCACCGTTCATAAGCATCTTTATTATTTCATACTCATGGCATCTCACTAATGGGAGCAATGACGAGGCATATTTTATAAATGCCATCTGAGAATCAGTGAACAGTGGCAGGTTTTCCTCTCCTATCCCCACAAGAAAACTATAATAACAGCATGTCTTTCTTCCACCTATTTTTGTATTAAAGAACCGCATAATATCCGGAGCACAGTCATTGTTAAGATAATCCATGTGCTTAGGATAAAACTCGCTATTACTATACTTTTTGAAGTTGTAATAATCCTGCTTTAGGTAGTTGATACCATTAAAGTTCTCATTATCAATATACTTAATAATTTCAGTCTGACTTTCCTCGTCAAAATGAACCCTAACACCATAATCAGATAGTCCCAGAGCCTTGAAATCATCCTTTACAAGGCTCTGCATAAGCCTCTTTTCCAGAATAAAATTCTTTGCAAGACTACCCAACGCAAATGCCACCTGAACACTTCTCTTATAGCTATTACCGATAAAGTCTAAGACTGTAACATATGATTTGCCTTCATATTTTCTAAGTCCACGCCCAAGTTGCTGAATGAAAATAGTTGAGCTTTCTGTTGGCCGCAGGAATAACACCATGTTGACTCCCGGGATATCAACACCTTCATTTAAAATATCAACTGTGCATATTATCTCGAGTTCTTTGCCATCATCCTGCAGATCATCATATGCACTTTTTCTTTCTGTAACAGTGTTAAGTCCTGTAAGATATGCAGTATGGTAATACTCTCCCAGTTCTTCAGCCATCATCATGGCATGTGTCCTGTTTTTACAGAAAGCGAGTGCTTTAAGTTTTCCTTCTGGTCTGTACAGCTCTATCTTATCTCTGATGAAATCGCAGTGATCAGCCGAGGCCAACTGTGAAATGAGTTGCCTCTCCTTATCTTTGGTCAATCCATAGTCAACAAGGCTGTCTCTAATGCCATAATATCTGAACGGCACAACCAGATCATTGATTATCGCATCGCGAAGCCTAAGTTCATAAGGAACATTTGAGTCAAAAAGGTCGAAAACATCCTCATTATCCATTCGCTCCGGAGTAGCTGTCAGCCCTATAAGAAATTCCGGATCAAAATAATCAATAATCTTCCTGTAAGAATCTGCTGTGGCATGATGGCATTCATCCAGGATAATATAGTCAAAATCATCCTTTCTAAACAGCTCCAATGATCTGCTAAGTATAATGTTTCCTGCAAATAAAAAATCCGCATCTAATTCTTTCGATGACTGACTATAAATGCCATATGTCTTCTCTGAGCCAAAAACATCCTGAAATGTTTCAAGGGATTTTTGCATTATTGAACCTTCATGAACAACATATAATAACCTTCGCGGATCAAAATTTCTTGCATCAAACGCTGCCAGAAATGTTTTCCCGGAGCCAGCCGCAGCCACTACAAGGGCTCTTTTCTTCCCCATCGTTCTGTATCTGTTGAGTTCCTTTAAGGCTTTATGCTGCATATAGTTAGGACGGACATTCTCGATTTTCTGACCATAGTCCATATCCCAACATTCAATTGCAAAATCTATTTTCTTCTTATACCTGTTAATAATCTCCCTGTCTACGGCAAAGGTCCCTTTCCACTTATCTTCAAACTCCTTTTGCATTTCCAGGAATACTTCTGACTCAGAATTTCTTATAACAGCTAAGTCCCATTCCACATTCTTCTTAAGAGCATACTTGGTAATATTGGATGAGCCTATAATCAACTCTGCTCTGTCATCAAATTCAAAATAATAGCCTTTGGAGTGATACCCAATTACAGAATATCCATTATCATGAAAACTCTCAAAATCAAGATGGCATTCAAAATTATCATAGCTTTCCTGCAGCTGAAGAAATCGGATGAGCGACTCCACATCCGTAAAATTCTGATACGTTGAAGTTATCAGCTTGCCAACACATCCACGTTGTAATGCAGATTCAATATCTTTTATTATATAAACAAGTCCTGCTTTTTTTATAAAACTAACAGAAAAGCAAAACTTATTACAGCTCCTAAGATTGTCCTTAAGACGCTCCAAAAAAGTTTGTTCTGTGTAGTTCGTTAAAAACAGATTCTGTTCCATGCTCTATAACTCCGTATACTTTTTACTGCTCCCGTAACTCTTTTCAACAGGATACTTCTCTGCGTTTTTCTTGATTTTAGCCATAATAGCTTCTTCGATATTTATCCCCATCTTGTCAGCCATTTGAATGCAGTAGTTCATGATATCTGCAAGTTCTTCTGTTGCAGCTTGCTTATCATAATCAGGACTCCACTGAAAGCATCGAAAACATTTCAAAGCAACTACAATAAGTATACTACAAATTCAATTTTATATATTTATCCGTTCCTATCCTTAATAAATGTTTCAGACTTTCCCACACGCACAAAAAGCCTTCTCACTTTCATTGCAAAAAAATGAGGACCCATAGGTCCTTCTCCAGGCTCTGGCTTCTCAAGTATCCAGCCCCAAAACAATATATCCAACAGAGCAGATCATTATACATTTTCCCATAACAGCATTATATGTTTCTTAATATACCCTATAACAGGAAGAAGAGGACTCTCGTCCTCTTCTGTAATGTTATGAATAAGGATATCTTCAATATGACATCCAAACAGTATGCTAAGTCTTACAAGATTATCCGCATTTGGCAGGCACTGACCACGTTGCCACTTATATATGGCCTGCTCGGATTCCAGTCCAAGTGCATTTGCCAACTCGAATACCTTTATTTTCCTCTCCTGTCGTAATTGCTTTATACGTTCTCCGGTAGCCTGCATATCTACAAAAACATTCATTATGTCCATGGTCGCCTCCTCTGTAAAAAGAATCTTCAACGCCATCCCGTCTGAATATAATAACACAACTATCAATAATAGAAAATAAACCGCCAGTTCAAATTTTACGTAATTTGATTATCAATTGGTTTCTCCCTACCCAAGTAACTAAACGGCTCAAAAAGTGTTTTAAGAGACTCTGACTGAGCCCAATCAATCTTGGAGATAAATGTTCCAAAAGAACGCATTGCATTTTGTGGATCCCTGACACTAAAGAACGTTCCAACAGTGGCCTTGTTATATTTATTTGCATGGTTTAAATCCGGAACCATTTCTCTTTTTAAATCCTCAATGAATCTAATCACCTCCCCGATAAGCCCTTTTTCTTCTGGGATATCCTCCAGTGCATCTATAATAACTCTTTCCAATGCACCGTTTTCGTTAGTTGGAATTATCAGTAAAAAAGTATTAACTAATTTATTTTGGCCAAACAAATCTATTATATGATTGCTTATCCATTCCCCTGATTTTGCTGTTACATTCTCAAGCGCCTTATTAACTCTTCTTCCTATCTTAGCATCATTATCTTCATCTCGATCGGTTACTACCATCAAAGATGCTATATCTTTTTCGACAATCATTGCGTTTATGCGATGTTTATCAATAAATGAAGCAAATTTGCCATTCCCTCCAACGCCGCATAATACAAGCTGGTTTTCTCCTTTTGACAAGCTTTCTATATGCTCATATTTATCAAGCTCAGTTATCCCCAGTGCATTACTATTCCTGTATTTCCATCCATATACATTCTGCATGAAATAGCTGATCAATTGAACATCAGACACGCCTTCTACAAGTACTAATTCTGTCATCATAAGCGCACCTCATATTCAAAAACTTTTCTGTTTTCATACACATAGTTCCCTGTAACATTTCTGGCAACTATATTACTTTCCTTTCCATCTTTTGATTCAATTCTCTTAAGTGTAATAACCTTAATTGGATCCTCTTTCTCTTCCCTTTTATCATAATCACCATATTTTAATATCGCATCTATTGCTTCCACACTATGAGTTGCAATAAACAGCTGGACATTCAGCTTATTTGCCAATGCAAATATTACAGGGAATAATATGTCGTAATATTTTTTATGAAGCCCTGTCTCAATTTCGTCAATCAACAATACTGAATCCATAGAATCAAAGAGCTTATTGAGAATATAAAGAATCTTTTTAATGCCATCACCGTATACTGAGAAAGGCATATTAGCCCCAGTCTCAGTTATAATGGTTTCAATAAAAGATCCATCATCCGCTTTGGTATAACAGATATCTGCAATTTTATTATCAAACTGTTTAAGAATATCAATTACCAGCTTTTTGTATTCTGGATTCTCTACAATATTTTGCAAAAGGTCGTATCGAAGATGTCCAAATGAAGGGATGTACTGAATCTCTTTTTTTAAAGAGACACCAGAGAACCCTGTATCCAAAGATGTACATCTGATTTCCTGTTGGGAAACCTTTTTTCCTGTCTGAGCAACAATTTTTCCTGTGAATACTTTTGCCTTTTCCGGCAAAACAGCAGAATTCCTTTTATACTGCAGTTTTTCACGCTGAGACAAAATGGATAATTGAATAGCCTCATCACCAGAAATGCTGTGTTCATTCCCACTAAGCTGAAATCGAAGCATTCCACTACTGCTTTCTGCGGAAATATCAAATTCCAACTGATCAGAATTCTGTTCCATATTGAACATTTTTATAAATGAAATGTAAAAACTACTCTTATCGGGGCTAAGCACAGTTCTCTGATTAATAACACTTTTCAATGTTCCCAGTTGAGTATTGGCAAATAATAGCTGAAAAGCCTCCAGAAACGATGTCTTTCCACTGTTATTATCACCTACGACAAGGTTTATTTTTGAAAAATCCGAGACAGCTAATGCTTTTATTCCTCTGTAACCATTTATCTCTATAGAATCAATATGTGCCATATCAGTCCTCTTTTTCAATATTCTCAAAGCTTATAACTAATCTTGTATGTGTTGATGCTGCTATCTTTTGTAAGGTATCAATCCTTGGAGCTACCTTACCATTGAGTATCTTACTTATATTGGACTGAGACATTCCTGTTATTTCACACAAATCTTCCTGTGTAAAATTATTATCATCCAATACTCTTTGTATTTCTTCCGATATCCCATTTAGTACATCGCTTAATGAACTATTTATACCCTCTCCATGATCCTGCTCTTTCGTAGAAATTGGCTTATTCAGTTTATTTATCTGTTCAAATATCGCATCCATTTCGTTTTTGCTCACTATTTCGCCCTCCAATATGTTAAGTATAACATATTTTTGTTGATAGCAGCAAATACTTGTTTTTAATAACATACCAATGCGCAATATTAAAATATGCTACAAATGACATATTTAGCGATAATATGTTATTTGTAACATATTGCCAAAATAACAAAAGTCCCACATTTCCGCAGGACTTTCATCATAACAAAGCTCTTTGGTATTAAATATTCCACCGTTAGAAAAAACTTCATGAACAAATAGTTCAACCTACTTTTTGTTAACATTTTGGCATCATTCTAATATCAGATTAGAAAAGACTCATCTGTCCGTTCATGATCTTATAGTAGCCATGCTCTATCCTCTCATTACCCTCATGCGTCATTATTTCGAAGTTTGAAAGGTTCTGTGCCTTTATAACAAGCTTGATAACGCAATCAAAGCAGCCGACAACATCACTCTTATTGATATCTGACAGACAAATCAGCTGTACATTGAAGTGTTTTGCTATATCAAACATTGGCTTCAAAAGATGCGCTGAGGTTATTTTTCCAAAAGGATTATCAAGGATCAGCACACTCTTGACGTTTTTGCTGACAAGCCCTGCTGATGACCTGGTATAATTCATGAGTGTCAGTACCACTGAGAAAAATACCACAAATTTCTCGGCACCGGAACTCTGTGTCAGTGTCTCCTCCCAACCCTTGTATACAGAGTTTGCACTGTTCATATCAATCTTATAGACCCTGATCTTTATGGATTCCTGGCGTATGTACTTATGAAGAAGCCTTTCACTTGAGACTAAAGCTCTGGCGCGCTTCTGGATCTGCTTTTCATCAGCGCCGCTTCGAAGGAGCTCTTTTATCTCATTAGCCCCCTGCTCAATCTCAGTCTTTATCGAAACCTTTGATGCTTCCTCAGATATCTCTTTTTCCTCAGGAAGATCCATCTTTACCATCTGGGTCTGAGGCTTGCCCGCAAAAATATGAGCCTTTGAACTGGCTGCTATCATGCGAAGGTCAAGATACATCCTCTTCCCCTGATTCATGCACTGGTCTACAATGTCATTAAAGTCATTTTCAATCTCCCTTAGATCAGTCTCAATCCTGCTATTAATCTTCTCTATGGAAGCTGTCATTGTGCTGATGCTCTCGCTGACCGTATAGAGCCGGTCGCCCTTCATCTCAGAATCATCAAGCATCTCGCCGATGGCACCGAGCTTATTCACTATTTCAGAAAGAGCTATGTCCTTAAACTCTGCTACTGTTGTTCTTATGCTGCTCTTAAGCTTTTCTTTCTGATATAGGAAGGTTTTCTCTACATGGATTAGATTATTATGTATAGACTCCCACTGAGCATCCGGTTTTTCGGAAAGTGTAACAGTCTTTATTATGTCTCCAAACTGAATAGGCTTTAAGACATCTCCTACACGATCAAAGATTCTCTCCAGTGAACGTTTTTCCTGCTCAAATGAATCCTTCCTTTCGTTTAACTGCCTTATCTCCTGTTTGGCGGCCTTTACTCTGGCTTTGAAATCCTCTCCTATCTCATTTTGTGGAAGAGCTACACCGTCAAAATCTTCAAGTGCTTTCCCTGCTGCATCATATCTCTGCTTGGCAGATGCCTCTTTCACATTGCATTCGCCAAATATGGACTGCGCTTTCTCCATTTTTTCTGAAGCAGCTCTTACTGCGTCTTTAGCATTTTTAAGGGCTTCAGATGAAAAATGGACCGCTTCATATTCAGACTTATCACATTCATAATCCCCAAGCTCTTTTTCATATTCCGCTCTATCCTGCTGTGATTTATCAAGGTTGACTCTGAGATTATCCAGGCTTTCGCTGAGACTCCCCAGAAGAGTCTGGTACTGAGAGTAGAGTTCTTCCAATGATCCTTCAACTATTTCTGCTTCCTTTGCACTACCCGTATTCTCTAAAACTGTGCGTATGTGATCCAAATGATCAGCCTGCTGCTTACGTTCATTTTCAAATGATGTCAGCTCATCCTGGCACTTAGTCACCTCATCACATGCTTTTTTATATGAGCTTTCTGAATTTTTCAGGATGACAGATGCTTCCTGCATTTTTGTATACCATTCATTTTCCTTGGTAAGCATTATGCTCAGTTCAGCAAATGACTCAATCCACATGGTGAGCTCCCTCAAACGCTTTTCTTCATGATTCAGGTCATCCTTAAGGGCATCAATCTTTTCCTTTATCCTTTCCTGTTCTTCTTCCAGTTCTTTCCTTCTACCCTCCAAAGAAAATATTTTCTCCTGTAGCTCGGCAATAGCTTTTTCCTGTAAAGAGCTCCAGTCCTCAGAATAATCAAACTTTTCTACGAGCTTCTTCTCTTCCTCACTGTCCCGCAGCCTTTCGTTAAGACGCTGCAACTTTTCCTCTTTGACTCTTATTTCATCTTCCAATCTGCCATAATAACCTGATCTGTCAGCAAAATATTCTTTGTCATAAGCAGCTAGGTGAGAAGCACTTTCCATGTCACCTGACATAAGAGAATTCACCTGTTCCATGGTAAAAAGCGGAACAGAGGCAGGGAGCCACTCCACATTCCCCGCCGCCAGAAGCTTTTCCATATCTTTTTCATTATTGAAAAGAAGTGAAAATGCAAATTCCGGGTGTCGCTCCATAATATCCCTGGCTTTTTCCTGCGTAATGGCACCATTTTCCATAAGACCTGTAATGTATTCTTCACCGGTCTGACACCACACTCCTGTGGACATCACATATTTCATGATATCCGGCAGAATATGAACATGACCTTCTTTCGCGGCCTTAAGCCTTTCTTCCAAAGACTGCTTGTCCTGCCCATGCTTTCTGATCTTTGCGCCGGTCATTTCTATTTCTTCCTGCAGTACACTTTTTAGACGACCGGAAAAAATAGTGCTATTTTCAAGGCTATATTTGCTGCAGATATGTATAAGTGAATCCAATAGTGTTCTGTATTCTGAAAGCGCATCCTCAGCAACTTTCTTCTCTTCTGACAACCTGCCAAGTTTAAGCTTTACATCAGCCAGTTCATCAGGGATTTCATTTTTCCTGTCATCCATAGCCTTTATTTCATTTTGGATTTTTGCTATGGAGACGGCAGTTTGCTCACGATTAGCATCCTGCTTAATCCGCACATCTTCTATATCTTTTTCAGAGTAGAATCCGTCCAGCATTCTTACCGCTTCAATTTTTAGTGTCTTAACTTTGGTATCAGTATTATCTTTTGAAGCATTCAGATTGGCAGTAAACTGCGAATGTTTCTCCTTCGCATCGTTCCTTAGCTTTTCAGCCTTTGCCATTTCTGCCATACTATCACACAGCTCATCATTTTTACTCCGAATCTGATTATCCTTCTGATCGATACTCTGTGACAGGGCTTCACTTTCACTTTTGGCCTTCAGCTGGCAAGAGTATTTCAGCCTTGCTACAGTTTCCGCATCCTCTGAATCGTTCTCTTTTTCCTCAATAAGCTTCTTATATGTTGTTATCTGGCTGTCGGCTTCTAAAATCTGCCTGTAGAGCCTTGCTGATTGCAGTATATCTTCATCATGCTTTTTTACTTTTGTTTCTTCCCTTGCCTGATCAAGGGCTTCTTTTGCATCCGAAAGAGCATTAGCAGCTACCTCATATTCACCACTAGCATCGTAGTATTCTTTTGATTTTTCCTCATGTTCTATATGCATGATCTTGGAATCTAAACTCTGGATCTCATTTACAGTTCCAAATATACTCTCATCTATGATTCCAATCTTCCTGCCAATGGAAGCCTTAAAACCGCAGACCTCACCTATACTATCCGATAATTCTTCCCCCGCATTATAAAGATCGTCGCTCACCTTACCAAGATCCGACAATTCTTCAATCAATCTTCTATTTGTATCTCTTTCCCTGATGACAGCTTCTTTTTCTGAGATTCTCTTTGCATAATTGATAAGCATGGTTTCAAGAGAGGAATCCGTCCCGCTTGAAGCCACACTTTTCATTTTATTCTCGATTGCCGGAATAAAGAATTTGGCGATCAGTTTGTCAGATGTTTTTGCGTCATCAAAATACTGGTTCAGTCCACCTTCATCCTTGTTGAGAGCCTCTATTACCGTCTCCCACTCAGATCTGTAAATACCATATTCGGAAAGCTCTTTCGTCCATTTAGTACTTTCATCGGATGAATAAACTTCCAGAATACCTCTGCTGGCCTTAGCCTTTTCCCTTACATAGGCAAAAGGTGCAGGTACATACTTCCCGTTCTCATTTTTGGAAAGCTCCAAAGCCGCTATACTGTAGGAAGAATAACTGTTTTCATAAACAGTCTTAAAGGTGTAGTACCTGATGCTATTTCCCCTCAGGCTCTCATCAGTGTTCTCGCTGGCACTTCCGGCTATGGCAATACCTGTCAGAAGCTTGTCATCACTTCCGTCCAGATTCCATTCTATAAGTACAAAAGAATGATCTCCTGGGCGGCCAAAATAATCCTCAATATGTCTTCCACCTGCCATTGCCCTGGGGTGCACAGGCTGCATCATAAGCTGTACCAGGACTGTCTTACCGCCACCATTATTCAGGTTAAACAGTGAATTAAGCGCCTCTCCCTTATCTGATGAAAGATCATATAATTCATCAGGGATAAAACGGTTGCCATCATTATAACCAAAGTTTACAATCCTTATCTTATTTATCTGTGGCATGTGAATCCCCCTCAATCCATGCATTTATTACCTGAACACGCTCTTTTCGAAGTACATATGGCATAAGATCCTTTGTTTTCTTTGTTGGAGCCACTCTTCCATCATCGCCCTCTACAAAAAGATCATCTGCCCGAAGCTTAAGAATAATTTTATTTACAACACCATAACGGTCATCTACTCTTCTGCTTGTCGGATCCCCTTCCTTTTTACCGAGCCAGTCCTCAGCCAGCATGTAAAAGCTCTCACTGAAGTCTTCTGCCTTATCCTCACCATCTACGCCCTTCTGAGTTACGCTAAGACAGTGATCGGTAAACTCCTTTATAAGCTCTTCCTTAGTGATGAAGTCTCTGACAAGTGCCTCTGAGCCCTCACCCTTGAAGAATATATACAAAATGTAAATAGCAAGATAATTTAGCAGATACAGATCCCTCGTCCTTACATCATTGCCTGCCTTGATATCAGACCTGTAATCAATATTGTTTTTTAGAAAAAGATCATTATCCTGGGTCGGTACCATGTAAATCCGATTCTGTGCAGGAATTATTTCAAACCCAAGCTCAGCACCCATCTGATCCAGTTCGTCTCTTGCTTCAGGATCCTCTACAAATCCCCATAATACGCTGTTATCATCACGATCTATCCAGCCTTTTTTCATAAGCTCATGATAAAGCTTAAGCGCATTTTTATTCATCGTTCTACCTCAACTGTAAAATTAGTCATTTCTATTGTCACTTGCGTTTCCCCATCATCCACAGTAAATTCGCATTTCTGGTCAGATGTAGAAAATGTAATTCTCTTCATATTCAGATAATTCTGAGGCATATTGCAAAGAACCCATAACAGATCAAACTCACCAAGTGGTTCTTTAGCAAACAGGCTCTCGTCCCCATGGAGTGCCCCAATATCAATCTCCTTTTTCTGATATATGGTCATAAGTGTATTGGGAAGAGCACTCTCCTTGTTCCACTTCATAAGTTCATCCATTGACAGGGATCTTATGAACTTCTTTATCTCAAAAGAACTCTCCTTCTGAAGAAATGCAAAAAACGCTATGCATATTTCCATATATATTTCGTTTCTTTTCCTGCCCAGTTCCTCAGCTTTTATGTCAGCATCATCTATGCTGAGCCCCTTGTCTTCTTCCTCATTGCTGAAGGTTCCGCAGGCTGCATAGAAGTTTTCTATACTGAATTTCTTATCAAACTCCGGACTGAGTAGTGGCTCCATGATTGTATATACTGCATCCCCCAGTCCATCTCCCATTTTTCGGAGTTTCACCATAATGTCCTGCTCAAAGTTCATACGTTCAAAGCTTTTTATAACAAAGCTGTCCCGCAGCATCTGCTTATAACTTTCCGAAACAGAGCTTTTGGCATTAATAAGGGACCGCTGCTCCAATATGGTAATATCCAGATTCTTATTGATTTCATTAAGAGATTTCAGATTTTTCCTGGCTTCTTCAGTATCAGCGCCATTATCAAGTGCGCTCCTTATGGCCTCTGCCTCCTTGCGGGCATTCTTCTGTATTTCCTCCAGTTCTTTCTGCTCATCAAACATAAGACTTCTGAACTGCCCTACTATCCTCTCGTACTCATCTACCGTTATCTTTGCAATATTCTCGCGGCATCGCATTATGAAATCATCCATGCTGTGACTCATGTTTCGGAGCCTTGCAACCAGCTCCCTGCTCTGGGAAAGTGCCTCGGAATAATTCTTACGCTTCATGTATTCCTGCATCTTAAAGCGGGTTACAGAATAATCCAGTTCAGACTCTATTTCTTTAGACCTGTAAAGGAAGTCAAAAACATCATCTGTCAGATGATAAGAACCCTTTTCCTCATTGACAAGGCGGATTGGCATCTTCTTAAAGCTTTCCGAATCCGCGTAAAATGTATTGTATTCAATGAGCTTCCCGTTATTCTGAAGAACATTTACTACAATGAAACTGGCAAGTTTATAAGTGTCAATTTCATATTCTTCAGGGACAATCTGGATTATGCTGTCAAGAAATCCGGCAATGTCCTTAAGTGTACAGGACTGCCTGTCACTCAGAGTACGCTCCTTGATGTACAAAAGAACTGCAACCACAATGTTGTTTAAATAATCATAGTCTCCGCCGAACATCTTCTTTATATCGTCCGGATAGCTTGTAACAGTGATGCTCCTTACAATATCAATAAACTTCATTCTGTTCTGAAAATCCGAAAGCATCTCTTTTATGTCAGAACGAAGCATCAATCTTCACCTCCATTTCATTACGGATACAGTCTCTCATCAGCTCGTGCCTCGCTGTGGTCGACTAGCAGCCTTCTTTCAAATACTTATATGATATTATTTCCTGTGGAATAAGCTTATTATTCTCAAATATGTCCGTTAGGAAGTTCCGTTCATCATCGGAGAACTCATTGATAAGATCATCGAAACGCATGCTCTGCTTCTTGGAAGACGGACTATCCTCCAGTTCTATATTCTTTGCTCTTTCTATCATTTTCTTATATCCGGGCACAAATAAAGATATATCAAGCCTGTCGTTGGCATCTTTTGTTCTTCTGAATATGTCAAAGCCTTCTCTGTCAATATCTCCCCAGTACAGGAACTTCACATCAGGATCACCCATGAATTTAACATACTCTTCAAGAGCTCCCGTTCTGTCAGAAACCTTATTTCCTTCGCCATAAACAACTCCGTCAATTGCTACTCCAAACAGACTTCTTACACCATCCTCAAACATACGCCTTCGGATGTTGAACCATATATCCTTGTTCTCGCAGATAAGAAGTGCCATGTGATCTTTCCTGGCCGGAATATAATCATGAAAACAATATTCCGGCGTGTCATAGAATCCCAGTTCTGACTCAGTAATCTGCAGCTTCCGCAAAAGCGTTTTCACTATACTGTCATCAAGAGTTTTTTCATGTCCAAATATCTCAAAGGAACGCTCTTTTCTGGATATAAAAGTCACATCTTTATCACCAAACAAATATGCACTAAGGCATTCAATAACAGCCCTATTCTTTTGAAATTCCAAAGGATTTGCAGATAAATACCCACTCCTTAGCAGTAGTGGATGCAACTTTCTTATTTCGTCTATGGTTTCATTATCAGCTTCCTCTTTTACCAAGATCCTGTATTTCTTGTATAGTGGATAGCTAATATTGCCGTTTTTGCCGGAATTCTTAACCGGTTCAATATACTCCAGTTCGCATACTTCCTGTATCCTTGTATATAAATTCCTAACATCTGATGAAACCGTATTAGTGACAGAAGACAGTTCTTCAAGTGTTATAGTCCTTTTCCCAAATCTCTGAAGTTTTGCCTTGATATCCATGCTTTACCGACCTTTACTCACCTTGTCATTACTGTAAAAATGAAAGAGTTCCCTCAGGACTCTTTCATTTTTTATATCTACTTCATTTACCCATTTATTCAATATTTGTCCATTCAATCGAAGTATTTATCTCTGAGTATTCATCAACAAGAGCATTGAACTCTTCTTCTGTAATAACATCAAACTTATCTATATTCTCAAGGTAGTCCTGAGGCGGATTCTCCTGTTTATAAAACTCTGGCGAACCTGATGCAGCCCAGTCATCATAGTAATTTACAAATGCCATGACGACCTTTGCTCTCCCCTGATCATCAATTTCAGATACAACATACATCTTACGGCCTTCGTGTCCAGTATCGCCACTGACAAACTGGTTCTTATTGTTTATGAAGGTAACACCTGAAGATCCAAGATTCTCTACATTCGCTGACTGGATCTTATTATCCTTATACTCGATAATGTCATATATCCAATAGCCAAAAGAGCGGACTATCAGTTCATTTACTCCGTCCCCATTCATGTCATAGAGAGCATATTCCATATCAGGCTCGCCTACTGCCCAGAAGGTCTCGCCGTTTGCATCAGTTTCATTACCCTTCAGATACTCCATGAAATGTGCATCGGCATCACTCTCTTTGCCAACTGTTGACGGAAGTTCAATAGCTGTGGGCTCATCTGCACCACCGATTATTTCTGCATTATCTGTCTTTTTCGCACCGCAGGCTGTCATCCCAAATACAATCAATAATGACATTGCAGCTAATATAGCTCTTTTCATGATAAGTTCTCCTCAAATATCGAATAGTCCCTCTCAAAAAGGACTTCTAACATCTGCTTTTTCAGCAGTTCTTTATCCCCTTTCTCCATCAGGTACTTCTTGCAGTACATCTTTTCTGTATGTAAAAACAGTTTTTGTGTGGTCAACCACCGGACAACAGTAAACAATCAAAATCAACTGTGGTCATCACGTTGTGGTCAAAATGTGGTCAGAACCTTACTTCATCCTCTTGAAAACCGCTTAAATACTGGCTTTCATCACTTCATGCTTTTAAGTGTCTAAGACTTAAGTGTCGGGACGGATTAAGGGAGTTCTCACGTCCTTATCCATCCTTGTCCCATGCTCTCCATACAGCTCCAAATCAGCACCTTTTTGAAATACCGTCCTTGTCCGTCATAATCCACGACCGTGTGGTAATCCGCGAGTCAATCACTATCACCCCGGTAATGAAATGAAGCCTGATGGAATATTCAATTCTTGAAAACTATGCAGCCAAAACAGGCCACTTACAAGATGAAAATCTTATCTTCAATGTTGTGAATGACTTCCTTCTTTTTCTCCTCTGTGCAGTCGGCGTAGATGTCCAATGTGGTCTGGATATCCTTATGACCCATGATGGTCTGGATGACCTTCACATTGGTCTCGGTCTCACACAGTCTAGTGCAGAAGGTATGTCTTAAATGATGTGCCGAAATTCTGGGAAGGATCAGAGCATTTCTCCCCTCTTTTCTGGCATTGACTTTCTCTTCCTCATTATAGTCATCTATAAGAGAATGGATTGCCCTGTTTACTTCTATCGGTAATGTGACTGTACCATTTGAGCTGGCAAAAACAAATCCTGAATAGCCTTCTACCTCCTGAGTACAGAATCCTGTAAGCTGCTGGAGCTGGTACTCTTCGAGGAATGCATCATACACCTGCTGGATCATAGGGACCGTTCTGCATCCTGCCTTGGTCTTGGGAGTGTTGATGTGGAGTGTTCCTCCTTCCTCATCTACTCTGCGATGGACCAGGTTGTGATTTACATCGATGGTACGCTTCTCAAAATCAAGATCTTCCCAACGAAGGCCGAGGCACTCTCCGATCCTAAGCCCTGTTCCTATAAGGACCGTGATGAGAGGTTTCCATCCCTGATACTTATGGTTCGTAAAAAGATAATTCATGAAAGCCTTCTGCTCCGGAACTGTGAGCGCCATTCTCTTCTCCGTAACCCACACATGGCTCTTCTTGATTTCACCAAGAACTCCCGAACAGGGATTGGTTCTGATATATCCATCCCTGACTGCCATCTGGAATGCCGGATGAAGCTGAGTGTGAGCATTATCCACTGTTGCCGGAGATAATTCCTTTTCTGTCAGAAGCGTATAATAGAACTTCTTAACATCAGAGTACTTCACATCTATCAGCTTACGTCTTCCGAAAGTCTCCCTTATGTAATGATCATAGGTATATATGTAATTTGCTTTTGTCGTTGCCTTCAGGTCGTACTTGCCTTTCATGTACGAGTCATATACCTGATTGACTGTAACGCGCTCTGCTCTTCTGGGATCAAGTCCGTCTTCCAGGTCGCGCCTTATCTGCTGCTCCTTCTTGCGAAGCGTGATAAGATCCGGTGCATATACCACCTGCCTCTTCCTGTCCTTATCCACATAGGAATAAGAATAACGTCCGTCTGATCTCTGACACTCACCGGTCCTGAGCGCATAACCGCGTGAGTCTTTTCTGCTCTGTGCCATTTTGTTCCTCCTTATTATTAAGAAGAAACAGCTTTCATTTATGGCTTGGTCTTATAAAGAAGCTCAAGCGCTTCCTTAAAAACCTGGGCTTGAGTGAGATTCATCTTCTCGCAATATGCAAGCAGGCGATCTCTTTCTTTTTCCGTAACGCGGAACCCGACCTTTATATCTCTCGGCTCTTCCACCGGTGGTCTTCCATGTCCTGCCATGATATCGCTCCTTTCAAAACCTCTTGAAAATATTATATTAAACGCCCCACATTTAATCAATGCATTTTTAGGAAAAAATGAAAACTGTTTCTCGGTTTACACTCCATCCTGCTCCATTTACAGGTCCCTGAAATTCTCCAGGTAGTCTTCTATGATTTCTGTGTTCACCAACACAATCCGTCTGATACGATAAACAGCCTTTGCCTCTTTTGCCAGATCCATGAATGAATGGAGCCCCATGGAGAACATTGCAGCTCCCTCTTCATACTTCACAAATTTCTTCTTGCTGCCCCCAAGTAAGTTCTCCATGTTTTCCAGTTCTTTTCTCTTGTATGCCATTGCCTTAGCCTCCTTATATTGCTTCCCTGAAGAAAGGGATGATCCTTCTTCCTAATGTTTTCCTTGTCTCACACAATCTGTTGCGAATTGTCTTTTCAGTTCTGTTTATCTCTTCACTGATCTTGGCTACAGATAAATCCTTGTGAATGTATTTGTAAGTAATGATGTATTCCTCACCTGTGAGTGCATTCAGGAAGGAATCAAATACTTCATATTCCCTTCGCATCATGGCTATCGTCCATATATCCTTTTTGTGCTTTTCAGGATTATCTGTATCCTTGAGAATCCCACCATCCGTATCACATCTTTCTATTGCCTCACGGATCATGACTCTTTCAACAGCCATTTTTGCTGTAGGATCACTCTTGTTACTTGTCTGGACCCTCACTCCAAGATCAGCACTGTTCTTTGCTCTTCTGTTGTATTCCTTCTCATTAAGGATTGTATTGAACAGACCGATTTCAAAGCAATCCACAAGCTGCGGGAAAACTGAATAGTTCTCATAAATGAGATCGAATCTTTCCTCTGCGTTGCTGCTCCCATAAGCATCAACAAGTTCATCTTCTGTAATACACATATCGCACCTCCTGTTTGAAACCCGGAGGTCAGGTTAGCCGGCTAAGCTGTACCTCTTGCTTACATATGTAATTCTACGGAACGTGACGGAATAATACGTTCTCTTAGAAATAGAACTTTAGGTTCGATAATTTCGAACAAAAGAAAAAGCACCAGCCACAAGTGCAGCGCACTCATGAGCTGATGCTCAGTATTACGACTATATTTCATCCATCTCAGCCAGACAGCTAACTATTATTTTTTGTATTTAAAAACATCCATACTAGCTATTTGTGCAATTCCCTTGGCAAAAAAAGATGCCGAGGAATGTTTATCGGTTTCTATAGCATCACAAACACCTTCACGTTTTTACTCATGTCAGTTTTCTCATAGGTATCCCTAAATACATCGATATTGTCTATTATTCTGGCTTTATCATATATTAAAAAGAAAATGCTTTTATTATCATAGTGAACAATGTCAGATGCTACTTCCTCTGAAAGCTTTTTAGCGGAAAGGCTATCTCTTGTACATTTTAACTCTATCGCAATGTCAAACTCATCAATACATATGTCTTTTCTAACAGCACACGCTCCTGCATCCTGATACTCTTCTATTCTGGCAAGCGGAAACACTGCTCTTAGCAGAGCATATACTATATGTTGCAGATCATATTCATTACCAATATCAAAACACTTTTGCATACTCAAAATACTGTCAGTACATTTAGTATGTGGCTGTCGCTTAAACATATCCTGCAGATAAAGCTGCACATTTCCTAATACTCTCTCAACGATGCAACATGCTTCTTTCTCGCTGACGTGATTAAATTGGGGTTCACTCTTAAGTATGCTGATAGCTCTTCTTTTGGATTCCTGTAATAGTTCCTTCTGGCCAATTACAGAAAATCTATTATTTGATATCGGTATAAGCTGCTCTAAGCCATCAGCGATTTCTTTGGAGCCCTCTGATTTCAATTCATCTATGATATCTAAAATTGCTCTTTCTAACGCTTTAGTGTCTTCTATAGCCTGAATAAACTCAATACTCTGTTCCCTGTTCATTGCGCCCCCAACGTAAATAGAATAAGAATAATGCTTCTATAACATACAGTACGTTATCTCTCCACTCAAGAACCTCAAAAGTTCTGTTTTTATCGTTTAGGACTTCCTGTATGTTGCCCAGATATTCTTTTAATGATTTAGGTGTAACCTTATCATCTCCAACAATTGTTTTATTGATTCTCGTCAACAGGTCATCGAATCCAATCTCCTCTATTGGCGGATCCTGAGCAATAGCTTCAAGTATAAGCGAATATAAATCCAACTCTCCCTTACTTGTACAATATTTTTTTCGTTCTCTACCACGTTTTGTCTTTCCATTACTGATAACAGCAGTGACATTTTTAAAGTCCAGGTTCAAAGTTGAAAACTTATAAGCTTTTTTTATAATCTCTTCGCTAACATCAACTGCATTACCAGAATCTGCCTTTATAAGCACACACAGATTCAGGCATAACAATTGCATCAATTGAGGTGATGCAAGGCTCTCGCCGACTAAGCTTTCAATATACTTATCATCAACATGTATTCCAAGCTGCGCAAATCCTTTTCTTGGAATCTGTCTCAGTTCATCCTTAGACCAGGGCTTAATATCGATTATACTTATACGTCCCTGCAGATCAGGATTGGTTCTAATTGCATCGTCACATCTGTGAGGAAGCGAAGATATTATTACCTTTAGTCCTTTCCTGATAGCATCTTTCAGCTGTTGCGATAAAAATCGCTGTATTTCTTCGCTTGCGTAATGAAAATCATCAATAAGCAGCACAAGTTCATGCTCCTGATAATAAGCTATAACATTTTCTCGTGTTACAATGTACTCCTCAGATATAGAATTATCAGTATTTCCTGTAGTAACCATTCCCGATAAAGGCATCCCTGCCTTTGCACCGATTGTCTTCCATACATTTTCTTTATTCAAAAAGTCTGAACCCAATACTTCTACAAGGTTGTCGATTCCCACAACTCTTTCACACAGTACCGTTTTTCCTATTTTGGATGGACCGGAAATAAGTGTTATATACCCAGACATATTTAACGCCTGCTCAAGTCTCTCCTCATAAGTAAAACCTAGCGCAGCTTCTCTGGAAATATAAGTAGTCACAGGTAATGCCCCTGGCTTAAAAATTTCAGCTGATTTGTTCATGAAAGTGATACCTCCTGTTAATGGTATTATATCACTTTTTAAAGGCTTTTAATGACTTTATTGTATATTTAATGGATTTTAATGTATTTTAATGGTTTTTAAAGGTTTTAATGCATTTTTATATGTTTTTAATGTAAGATAATGGTGAGATACGATTATGTGAGAAAATATTGAAAAATAAGTGGTTTGCCTCATATTCTAATACCTTGCTACTCAGAATTGTTTTGGTTCCAATAGTCTTATCTCTATTGCATAGCAATTTCGCCCATAGCTTAACACTCCCTCTTCTCTGTATTCGCTTCTCACAAGCCCAATACCAAAGACCGTCCTGCTATCATTTTCATGTGGGACATCCTCAACAAATCTGTAATCCATATAATCTCCAGAGACGTGATCACAAATCTGTATCCTTGCTGTTCTATCTATCATTTGCCTTAAATCGCCAAATTTCATTATCCCTATTCCTATCTGTTAGCTAATAACCTCTTAAACACTTCATAATTTCGGCTATCTCTTGGACTGCAATATACGGCGAACTCTATATTTTTGAACAGGTGTAGGAAGTCGCCTATCACATTTGATGCAGCTTTGGCAACAATATCTGGTTTATTCTGAAATGCTCCACATCCAAGGCGGACAAAAAACTTATCGAGAAGAATCTCAAGGTTCTGGATGCTCTTCAGAAATCTTACTTCATTGATAAGGTCTGGGCTGCTTGGGGTGATCTAATTGATTCAAGGGATTATCTTGGCAACACACTTTATGATATTCAGGACATTATAAAAGAGGCTGAGTGGTACCACCTTGGAACTACAACCAGATGGGGGAATCCCAGACATCCGTTGTATTTGAAAAGAGACTCTCTTTTACCATTTGGGGCAAGGGTTGTGAGAGTACATTACTAAGAACGGAGCGAGGAAGTAGATGTTTTTTATCATGGGAATAACAGATGGCAGGAAGGACTTTGATTTCAATCAGCTGATTACCTGCGCAATCTGTGGAAAATATGGGCGCTTCAACGTGTTCATGACATATACGGTGCTGTCTCTTTTCTTTATACCGACCTTCAAGTGGAACAGGCATTACTACGTGCAGACCAGCTGCTGTGGAACTGTTTATGAGCTTGATTCTGAGATTGGTAAGATGATCGCAAGAGGTGAAGAGGTTGAGATCCTGCCAAGTCATCTGACACAGGTAAGCGGCGGAAGAGGATTTACGACCGGTTATAAGAGATGCAGACAGTGTGGATATGAGACAACAGAGGACTTTGACTTTTGTCCTAAGTGCGGAACGAGGTTTTAAAACAGATAGATGATAAAGAGATTTAAAAGCCTTCGGTATGACAACCGGAGGCTTTGTTTGGATAAATGCTGTAAACTTTATCTTTATATAATCATATATTTATCGGTATTTTACAAGTTTTTTGATATAATTATAGTGTGGTTCTATATCCAATTGAAATAAAAATCAGTCTACTCAGAACCAATAGAAAGGTGCTGCTTTGATAGGGAAAGGCGCTCTCCGTAAAAGAATAATAACTTCATTATGTATGCTGGCTATTCTGTGCTGCGTGGTCATAAGCAGCATTGTTTCTAATGCAGAATCAGATGAATATCTCATTGTTGGAGTACCTACAGATCGTTGCCCTATGTTTTACTTTGACGAGGACGCAGGGATAATTACCGGAATAGGTGCAGATCTTATGACGGCGGCAGCAAAAGAGGCTGGATATATAGCTGTTTTCAGAGTCCTGGAAGAGAAAAATCTTAAGGATGCCCTTGATAACCCGGGATATGATGTGATTATGCCATTCGGAAGTGCCATAACAAGCTCATCAGGAAATCCATCTGTTGTTTCTGATAATCTTATCCAAACACCATTTACACTTGTTACGGTTAATCAGAGTATCTCTTTAAAATCTGTTGTGATTCCCCAGGCAGCATTCATTGCATTGGGAACACCGTTCTCATCATATGTTCCGATAATAAGTACCGGCTGTGGGTACATAAGTGGCTTTGCTCCAAAGTTTGTTCTGCTCATTTCTCTGTCCTCCTCGTTAATCTAATGATGTGCGCCAACTTTAACTTATATTTCTATTTATCGTTCTATTGATTAACTGGTGATTACATTTGTAATATCACTCAAATTGCGAAGCAACCAGTTTAAGATTGTTTCTTATCGGCAGATGCTGAGGACAGATTCTCTCGCACTTTCCACATCCTATGCAGTCACCCGGCTTGCCATAGACCTGGGTAAGTCTGGCATAGTACTCGCCCTGAGGAGTAAATGGTTTTCCTTCATATTCCTGCATCTCTGCATTATAAACAGAAAAGTATTTTGGTATCGGAATGTTTTTCGGACATCCATCCACACAGTACGCACACCCTGTACATGGTATGGCAATACTCGAATTAATCACATCGGTTGCCTTCTTTATTATCTCCATCTCTTCATCGTTAAGTGGAGTAAAATTCTTCATATATCCTGTATTGTCCGTCAGCATGTCCATATTTCCCATGCCAGACAGCACCATTTTTACATTTGGCTGACTTGCCGCAAATCTGATAGCCCAGGATGCGACCGACATATCAGGCGCATAGTCCTTAAACAGCTTTTCAACCTCAGGAACAACGTTGGACAAAGTTCCGCCTTTGACAGGCTCCATGACGATCACAGGCTTACCATGTTTTTCGCACACTTCATAACATTTTCTTGACTGTATTACCTCGCTATCCCAATCAAGATAATTAAGCTGGAGCTGAACAAATTCAACTTCCGGATGCTCAGTAAGTATTCTATCTAAAAGGTCAGCCCTGTCATGATATGAAAAGCCCATATGTCTGACATATCCAGCTTTCTTCTTATCCGCCAGCCACTCAAAGCAACCGAATTTCTGATACTTTTTGTAATGATCTTCCCCGAGGTCATGAAGAAGGTAGTAGTCAAAATAATCTACCCTTGTTTTTTCAAGTTGGGTATTAAATACTTTTTCTCTTTCTTCTTCACTGTTAAAGAATCCTGAGTGGAGCTTGGTAGCCAGAGTAAACTCGTTTCTGTTATGTCTGCTTACAAGTGCTTCACCGGCAGCATCCTCACTTTTGAACCCACAATACATCCAGGCTGTATCAAAGTAAGTAAAGCCTTCGGATATAAAATAATCTACCATCTTTTTTGTAAGCTCAATGTCGATATTTCCAAACTTTCCAGATGTAGCAAGTTCCGGAAGTCTCATCATTCCGAAACCGAGTTTCTTCGTGTTTTCGCCAAAAGTATTCTCCATGTCTCCTCCGCCTCTCTTTTGTATTTACTCAAACTTATCCGCATCCAGCATCTTTACTGCTCTTGCAGGATTACCAACCACAACAGCACAGTCAGGTACATCCTTTGTTGTCTTCTGAAACAGGCCTCTTTATATCATCCGGCAAATAATCAAGACCCACTTCACGCAGGCTTAGGATACTGTCATAGCTGCAACTTTGATTATAAGAGTTTTTCTTAAGCAATTCCAGAGTATGCGCTATTTCTTAATGACACGTATATCTGACACTGCCCTATGCCGCATTTTTACTACAACAGAAAACCGGAGCCAAAATTTTTAAATTTTGACACCGAATTCCTACAAAAAACCCTCAGCACTTAGCAAGCGTCCTAAGGCTGAGGTTCATTAGATATGGTACTGATGTTTATGGTTTTTTGTGTACGCGGGAGCTATGTAACCCCCCAGGGGGCTTGAAAGTCCCGGTCCTAACATGATAACCTTGGCTCTGAAGTGAGGTTTAAAAACTATGGAGAAAATAAATATAGCCGGACACGAACTTACCTCCGGCAAGACGATAAAAGATCATATACATGTCGGCGGAACTGAGATACACATTCCCCACATCATCATCTGCGGAGAAAAGCCGGGCAAAACCGTACTAGTTACAGCAGGTATCCATAATGCGGAATATGTCGGCATTCAGGCAGCTATTGAGCTCTCTAATGAGATTTCTCCCAAAGACCTTTCAGGAAATCTTATCATCATCCCATTAGCCAACAGGTCAGGTTTTGAAAACAGAACCATGTCCCTTGTTTATGAGGATGGCAAGAATCTCAACAGAGTCTTCCCGGGAGACAAGGATGGTTCAGCCGCGGATCGCCTGGCTAGCCTTCTGTTTGATGTTTTTATCAAAAACGCTGATGCTTACATTGACCTGCATAGCGGAGACGGATACGAGACTCTTATCCCCTACGCATACTACGTGGGAGCTTCTCCTGCCAGTGATATTGCAAAAAAGATGGTGGACTGCGTCAACGCCTCCTACTGCGTAAAGAGTACCTGTACCACCGAAGGCGCCTACAACACAGCATCCATGGCCGGAATCCCCAGTGTTCTAATAGAGCGCGGTCAGTTAAGCCTGCTTCCAAAGGATGAGGTACAGGCAGACAAAGAGGATGTGCTGAACATTTTGAAATTCCTTGGTCTTATTGAAGGAGAGTACAAGACATATCCCAAGACAGAACTCAGAGAATTCAGCGACGATGCCCCATTCACCGGCTGCTGGTATCCGGAGAAAAAGGTGGGAGAGAAATTTTCAAAAGGTGATAAATTTGGTGAGATAAGGGATTACTTTGGAAGGCCCCTTCACACAGCCATTGCCGATACTGACGGAGTTCTGATCCACCAGTGCTCATCTCTTAGCATAATAAAGAATGGTCCCATGGTGACCTACGGAGTAATACAAAAACAGGATGCATGTTGAATGCATCCTGTTTTTGTATTACCTTTTAACGTATGTGAATGTTGAAGCTATCTCTTTGCTGTCATAGATTCCGGGAATTCCTTCCGCCAGCGGAGTTCTTGTAACGGCCATATACACACCCTTTTTCTCCACTGAGAAGAATATCCTGCCTTCCTCATCTGTGTTCAGGATTCTCTCAAAATACTCTTTTCCATCATAGAACACAACAACTACCGTGGATCCCTTAAGCGGGAATTTGTCGTGAATAAGCTTTAAATGAAGTACGTCGGTGTCTGCTTCCCAGGGATCGGGAACGAAACTTACTCTGGACTCATGGATAAATTCGGGAGTTCCCTTCTTATCTCCAACAGTTATGTTTGTCACATATATCTGAGGATAGTTCTTGGCATCAAGAATATCAGGATATGTCCTTCTGTCACCCTCGTAATACACGTCTTTTTCATCTCTTACATAATTGTTGTCATAGATACACATAAGGGTGTAAATGCCCTCAGAAACTGGCGTAAAGCGAAGCTCATAATAGTCTCCCTGCTCATCGCCCGGACCCTTTACCGGTGTTATTGCTATTCTGTTTCCTTTTTCATCTGTGGCGAAGGCTCTTATCTCATCAAGACGAAAGAATCCGTCCGGCCTCATGTGATGTCCCCACCTCATTATTCCGCAGACTTCTTCCCCCGGCTCATATACACTCTTGTCAGTGATTATCCAGGCTTCGTGGCCATATACCATCATATCTGTAGTATCAATTCCTCTTCTCATCTCAAACTCCATTCATATTATTAGACTATTGCTTTCTGAGCCTTTACCAGAAACATCCTGTCAGGCATATAAAACTGGTCTTTCTCGCTATAGAGTCTATCTCCCGCTCCAAGATCAGTAACTATATTTTCATAACCGATTTTTTCAAGACAAGCCTTGTCCCACTCCGGTCTGTCCAAAGTGCTGATAGATAACATGTGGTAAATATCGTGGCACTCCTCTACCATGGCGTCGGTCACATTTTTGTGGGCAAGGTTCTGCATCTGATCATAGTGATGAAATCCCTTTGCATACTCCGCATCATACACAAGCAGCATTCCTCCCGGCTTTAACACTCTGTGCCACTCCATGTAGGCTTCCACCGGATGCGGAAGTGTCCAGACAAGATTTCTATTTATCACCAGGTCAAAAGAGCTATCGGCAAAATCCAGTTTTTCTGCGTCCATAACCATAAGGCGCGCCTTTGCTCCATGGCGCGAAAGCAGCTCTTTTCCCCTCTCTATCATCTCAGGCGTAAGATCCACCCCGGTCACGTCAAAATCGAAATCCGACAACACCATTTCGAAAAAGCCGGCTCCGCATCCAACGTCCAGAACAGACAACTTATCATCAGCTGAAAAATGCCTTAAAAACTCCGACTGCCACAGCTGTTTTTTCCTGCTGTGGATCTCCTCGTGTTTGTGCTCACTAAAGCTCTCCGCTCTCTTGGACCAGTAGGTCACTACTTTATCTTTGATATCTTCAGCTTCCTCCTCAAAAGGAATCTGCATAAGTTTAGTCATATTACTACGTATACCCCAATTATCTTTCTAAAAGTTTGTTACTCAATAAGATTATCAAGCAGTTCTTTTGTGTACTCATGTTGCGGATTTCCAAGGACTCTGCCGGTCTCACCCTCTTCCACACACTCGCCGTTTTTCATTACCATTATCCTGTCGCACAGCATGCTCACCAGAGCAATGTCGTGGGAGACAAATATGATCGACACCCCTTCTTTTTCCCTCAGCTGCTGCAAAAGAGCTACTACCTGGGCCTGAGTTGTAACATCCAGAGCACTTGTTGCCTCGTCGCACAAAAGAATCCCTGCATCAGAACACAGTGCCCTTGCAATTGACATTCGCTGGCACTGTCCTCCGGACATGCTTCCTGCCTTTTTCTCCAAAAGACTCTCATCAAGCCCAACAGCCTCAAGGATTCGTGACAGTTTTTCATAGCCACAGCCCTTTGTAGCTTCCACAACGGCTTTTTTCATCTTCATTCTTGGGTCAAAAGACATCTGGGCATCCTGAAATATCATCTGCAGAAAAGTTCCGGCAAAGGCCGGCGACTTACCTGTATACTCTGTTCCCTTATAATAAAGATTTCCACTATCAAGCTTTTCCAGACAGCTGACGTGACGAAGAAGAGTACTCTTTCCGCTTCCGCTCTCGCCTACGATTCCAAGGATCTCTCCATTTTTCAGGAAGAAACTCACATCCTTTAAGGCCTGTAATTTTTTGCCTTTATCAACGTAGCTTTTATTTAGATTTTTTCCTTCTAAAATTATATCTGAATCCGGCATATCAGCTCACCTTCAGTCTTGGTACGGCCTTCAAGAGATTCTTTGTGTACTCGTTTTGTGGATTCTCCAGGATCTCTTTTGCAGGGCCATACTCAAGCATCCTGCCACTTTTCATGATTCCAATGTAATCAGCCATTTTAGATGCGATACCCAAATGGTGGGTAACCATCAAAATAGTAGTACCCTTTAGTTTGTTGATCTCAAGAAGCTGCTCCACAACCATCCCTGCTGTTTTAACATCCAGTGCGCTTGTAACTTCATCGCATAATAAAATCCCCGGCTCCAAGAGCATTGTTGTGGCAATGGCCATACGCTGGTTCATGCCTCCTGACAGCTCATAAGGCCTTGATGCAAGCGCTCTTTTAGCATCATTAAGTCCCAGAATTTGGAGTGTCTTCTCAACTTCATCTATTTTAAAGTCGATGTTATTACTTTTTAGCGCCTCCATTATCTGTGCCTTGTAAGTCCTTATGGGATTAAAAGATCCGCCGGGATTCTGAGGCACAATGCCAAGTAAAATGTCTTCTAGAGTCTCTATACTTCCGCATGTTTTAGTCACGCCTCCAAAGCCATGAATAGCCTTAAGAAGCGTAGATTTACCGCTTCCGCTCTCGCCGACGATACAGACTCTTTTACCTGCTTCCACTTCAAAAGAGATATCATTTATAACACTCTCATCGCCATAGCCGGCAGAGAGATTGTTTATCCTAAGTATTGTATCCATGCTTAATCCTCATCTCTATATTCCATGACGCAGTCCCCAAGATAGTTAAATACTATGATGGTGACTATGGTAGCAATTGCCGGATACAGCACAGCCCAAGGTGCTATCTGTATATATGCCCTGGACTCATTGATCATTGACCCCCACTCAGCAGTGGGTGGCACAACTCCAAGCCCCAAAAAAGACAGGCCCGAGATACCTATCATGGTGGTTCCTATCTGTGTAAGGGCATTTGTAAGAAGTGGTGCTATTATATTGGGAAGTATGTGGGCCATCATTATAGCCGGCCCACTCTTTCCCGCCAGTTTTGCAGCTTGCACGTAGGGGCAATTCTTTATGGCAAAAGTATGACTCCGTGCAAGTCTGGCAAACCCGGTCCACATAGTTATTCCCAGCGCGATCATGGCACTTGAAAGTCCTCCTCCAAGAATGCCCGCAACCGCGATGGCTACTACCATCTGAGGAAATGCCAGCATAATGTCGGCAATCCTCATCATAATTTCATCCAATATTCCGCCATAATATCCGCTAAGGATTCCAATAATGCTTCCCAGGATGAAAGAAATCGCAACCAGTATAAATGTAGCTGCTATAGTTGTCCTTGCTCCATATAAAACTCTTGAAAACACGCATCTTCCCAGGTTATCTGTTCCAAACAGAAATTCCCCGGACGGAGCTGACCTTATGGCTGATGCGCTTGTTGCATATGGATCATTAGGTGCAATAACACTTGCGAAAAGAGCTATAAGCACCAAAAGCAGTGCAACACCTGCTGATATTATTACTTTTATTCTGTTAATCTTTTTACGTTTATGGTTCATTAAAAAGACCTCGGATCCAAAAGCCTGTAGGTAATATCAACTATCAGATTTATAACAACATAGATTGTTCCCATAATAAGCACAAAGCCCATGATCACAGGGTAGTCCCTGGCTGTTATGGAATCCATCACAAGTTTGCCGATACCCGGCCATCTGAAAATATTCTCAATAACAACGCTGCCTCCCATCAGGGTTCCGATCTGAAGGCCGATCATTGTAAGTATGTGTCCAAGGCTGTTTCTAAGGACATTGTTGATAAGAATAAATCTGCCCTTAACCTTTCTGGACTTCATTCCCACAACATACTCTTCTCCAAGCTGATCCAGGAGTTCACTCCTAATCTGTCTTGTAAACCTTCCTGCCATGGGTATTGCCAGAGAAAGTGCAGGCAGCATAAGTCCTTTGATACTTCCATCTGCAATTACAGGAAAGACCTTGATATGTATGCAAAACAGATACATCAAAAGTACTGATATAAGGAAATTCGGAAGAGAATTACCTATAAATGAAAAGAGCCTGACGATATGGTCTACCAATTTTCCCTTTTTGACCGCTGACCATATTCCCAGTGGAAAAGAGATTATAAGCGCCAAAAGCAGACTGGTTAAAGCCAGTCCACATGTGTTCTTAAGCCCTTTTATCAGTTTTGGCGCAACGGGAAGATCATCCTTAAAGGAAACACCAAAATCCCCTTTAAGAACATTCGAAAGCCACTCCGCGTACCTAACGATAAAGGGGCGGAGGAGGCCAAGCCTCTCCCGCTCCGCTTGCAGTATTTCTTTTGTGACCACCACACCCTGGGAGGTGAGTCTCTTTTCCGCAGGGTCACCGGGAGCCAGATACATTATGCCAAACACAAGAAAGCTCAGCACCAAAAGTATCAGGGCAAGTCCCAGGATCCTTTTAAGTATTTGTTTAGCCATTAATGTCAGTCTCTGCGTCTACTCCATAGAAATCGAAAGGAACATACTCAGCAAATCCGCTTACACCCTTGCGAAGAACTGTAGTGTTATTGAAAAGTCCAACATATCCGAATGCATTGTCATCTATAGCAATCTGAACGATCTTGTTGGCAAGCTCTGCTCTCTTTGCAGTATCTGTCTCAGTTCTGAGCTGCTCAATCATGCTCTGGCATTCAGCACTCTCAAATCCACCTACATTGTAGTAAGCTCCGTCTGCAAGAGTTGAGTCGATGAAGTAAAGAGGATCACCTGACTTATCAGCGATCATGCAGTAAAGAGCAAGATCAAAGTCAGCGTTTGCAATGTAAGTAGCATCAGGATCTTCCTCAACTCTAAGTGTTGAATCAATACCAATAGCCTTAAGCTGCTCCTGGATCAGGATTGCAAGAGTATCAAGAGATCTTGCTGCATAGTATGCAATGCTGATGCTGAGCTTATTACCATCCTTCTCGTAGATGCCGTCAGCTCCAAGTGTATAACCATCGGCCTCCAAAAGCTCTTTTGCCTTGGCTGTATCTACTGCAGGAACACTTACCTTGCCATAAGCAGCTGCTGTTGAGAATGGTCCGACTGCTGCAGATACTGTACCTGAAAGGTACTCTGCAATCTTGTCCTTATCAACAGTGAGGTTGATTGCTTCCCTCACAGAATCATCAAGTGAATTCTCATTGAGAATGTAGAACTGGAGACGTGCACCGGGAATTGAAACTACATCGTACAGATCAGGGCTCTGGTTATAAACCTCAAGAGCTGCTGATGAAACGCTGTTGTAGCAGTCGATCTCGCCGCTCTGCATAGCAAGGAGCTTGGGATCATCCTCCTGCATGTAGTAGAATACAGCGCCGTCAAGCTTAACATCTCCGCCCCAGTAGTTTTCGTTCTTAGTTACTGTCACGTCACCCTCAGGGATAAACTCTGTAACAACAAACGGTCCTGTGCACACAGGTGCGTTGTCAAAATCTGTTGTTGCATCAAGATCAATCATTCCGCACTCAGGGCTTGCAAGGTCGTTCTTAAGAGTAGGGTAAACTTCCTTAGTATCGATAACGATTGTCTTGTCATCTGTAGCAGTCATCTCAAAATCGCCGAGATAAGCAAATCTGCTGTTCTCTGCAGCAAGACGCTGAAGGTTTCTGATTACCATATCAGCTGTAAGAGGGTTTCCGTTTGAGAACTGAACTCCATCATTAAGTGTAACAGTCCATGTGCTGCCATCTGCAACTGCGTCCTTAGCAAGGCATGGAACAGCACTCATGGTCTCGTCGAGCTTAAACAGTGCCTCTGAAACTCCATAAATTGATGTGTACCATCCATAGTATTCCTTGTGTACATCAAGACTTGGATAAGCAAAAGAAGCTGCAGTGTGAAGAATCTTCTCACCTGTAGCTGCAGACTGACTTTCGTCAGTTGTCTGATTCTCAGATGTTGCTGCCTGTGTATCAGCAGGTGTCTGCGTTTCTGTTGTCTGTGTGTCTGCACCTGAACCACAAGCTACCATTGATAATGCCATGGTTGCAGCAAGTAGTGCCGCTAAAAACTTTTTCTTCATAATATAGTATCCTCCATTGTGCCTGAATTACCTCACACAATGGAAAGGATAGCATTGTGAAATCCGCTCCACAAGCCCCCTGGGGGGTTATTACTACGTTGGTTATAGTTTTTTAACTTGATTTTGAGACGAAAAAGCATCATACTCATTTCTTAGCGTTATTAACAAGGAGGTATATATATGGATACAATTCAGATACTCAGAGATCTTTTTATCATAATCGTCATGGCAAAGTTATTCGGACTGATAGCCAGAAGACTTCATGCGCCACAGGTTGCCGGTGAGATCATCGCAGGTCTTCTCATAGGTCCAACACTGCTTAATCTTGTTAATCCCAGTGATTTCCTGTCGGGCATGGCCGAAATCGGTGTGATTCTTCTGATGTTCAGCGCCGGACTGGAAACAGATATCGACAAACTCAAAAAATCCGGCCTGAAGGCAACAATCCTTGCATGCACAGGTGTTGGAGTTCCGCTTGTTCTTGGAACGCTCCTGTACATGGCCTTCTATGGCTTTGCAGCTCCCGGATCAACCGAGTTCATAAAAGCACTCTTTATAGGAACTATTCTTACAGCTACTTCCGTGAGCATAACAGTTCAGGTTCTAAAGGAACTTGGAAAGATTTCCACAGAAGTGGGAACAACAATCATGAGCGCCGCAATCATCGATGACGTAATAGGAATCGTGGTTCTTACAGCTGTTCTTGGTCTGAAAGATCCAAATGCCAATCTTGCAGCTGTTTGCTTAAAGACCGTAGCCTTCTTTGCGCTTTCGGTTGTTGTGGGAATTATCATCTTTAAGATAATGTCAAAAGCAGAAGCGAAATGGCCTCATACCAGAAGAATCCCGATCATGGGTCTGGCACTTGCCTTTGCAATGTCTTATGTTGCCGATAAGTACTTTGGAGTAGCTGATATCACCGGTGCCTATGTTGCAGGTATTATTCTCAGCTCTCTGGACAACTCCGAGTATATAGACAGAAAGATGGACATAAATTCATATATGTTATTCGGCCCCGTATTCTTTGCAAGTGTAGGCCTTCAGACAAACCTAAGGTCTGTCGACATGACAATCCTTGCATTCTCGGCAGCATTTGTTGTCGTTGGACTCCTCGGAAAGGTTGTAGGCTGTGGCATCGTTGCAAAGCTCCTTAAGTACAACACCTCTGACTCGTTAAAGATTGGTGTGGGTATGATGACCAGAGGCGAAGTTGCACTTATCGTAGCTCAAAGAGGTTTAAAAGCTGATATCGTTGACAGCAGATACTTTACCGCAGTAATCCTGTTGATAATATTAAGCTCAATTCTGACACCTATAATATTGAAGGCTATATATGCCTCAGATGAAAAAGCTAATTCTCCTGCCTGAGTTAATCGACTGTAGAACTGATATTGTACTAAAATAAAAAGGTCCGCTTTCTATTAAGAAAACGGGCCGTTTAATTTCAGTTTTAACAAGCAATGCTAAAAGCATCCCCACACATCATATCTTTTATCATACTGGCAAATATCTACATCCATATCAGCAATCTCATCAGCATACAGCCGAATAAGATCACTAAGGGTCCTACGAAAAGCCATATTACTTGTCCTTACCTTCAATCCAATAATTTACCAAATGCAAAATGGTATTTATTGTAATGCTATCGAATCTTTAAATTCCGGTTTATTCTTCCATCAAGGATTATGTATTACATTTCTCTTTCCACTATTGGCAGTTCCTCTTACTTCTTCGTGGTAAAAGTAATCTACGATTGTTGGATGTCCTTTCTCTACTCTCTCATACGGAGTTTCATTATCAACAAACCTGCAATCATACTTTTTAGCCAGCTCTTCTGCTTTCTTTTCCAGCGCTTCAAAATAGCTGCGGTTCTTTTT
>NZ_KE384111.1:6063-48980 GCF_000423925.1 Butyrivibrio sp. VCD2006 | reverse complement strand
AATGATTGATTTTCATAGGCATATGTGATTCCGGATCTTTTGTCAGTCTGATATACAATTCCCATAGTTTGCCTCCTTTATCTTTATGTGTATAGCATAACACATAAAGATGTTTATTGCAATAAAAATGCCCAAAAAGTCAGATTTTTTCTGGCTTTCTTGGCATTATGAAATGTTCAAAATCTCTTTATGTGAAGGACACCATATCTGGGAAAGTGTGAATAGTAACTTAGAAAAATATGCTGTGGTTTATATGGGACACTTCAAGGTGCATAATGTATATGTCGGGTCAGGTTAAGGATTAATGGTATGTTGTTTTGGAGGAAGGGATTTGTTAGAGGACGGAATAAGCTTGCCTATACAGGCGGTGAGCATTAACTGGGATGATATAGATGAATGTAGCTACCTTCGTGGAATTGAAGCTATAAATGGGTTGGATTATCTGGAATTTCACAAGAACATAACAATCTTTGTTGGAGAAAACGGAAGCGGAAAGTCAACCATGCTTGAGGCTATAGCGGTGAATTATGGTTTTAATCCGGAAGGGGGCACGAAGAATTATAATTTTTCAACTTATGATTCACATTCAGAATTGTGTAATGCAATTAGACTTTCACGAGGATTTAACAAGCCTGGATGGGGATATTTTTTGAGGGCAGAGAGCTTTTACAATGTGGCATCGGCAGAGGAAGAGTACAGTATGCTCGGTGGTGTGCCGCAACATTTTCACCAGCGATCACATGGGGAGAGCTTTTTACAGCTGGCTCAGAGTAATTTTAAGAGTCACGGTTTGTATCTTTTGGACGAGCCGGAGGCAGCATTGTCACCGCAGAGACAGCTTACTCTTTTGCTGGAGATTGTGAACTGTGCAAAAGAAGATGCTCAGTTTATTATGGTTACACACTCGCCGATTCTTTTGGGAATTCCAGGTGCTGAGATCTTAAGCTTTGATGATGGACAGATTCATCCTGTTGAGTATGAGGAAACTGATAGTTATCAGATTACCAAGATGTTTATTGAGAATAAGGAGCAGCTTCTTAAGCGGCTTTTGGATGATTGAGATTTTTTGGTTATAAGGAGGTAAATTATGGTTGGACCTTTTGATGACTTTGACTTCTGACGGGGATAGCTTGGAGGATTAGTGGGCAAACGAGGAGATTCAGGGGATGGAGTATTTCTGGAGGCAGCAGGATGATATACCACAGGGGATGGGCTATCCGTTGTTTGGAGCAGCACATCTATTAAGTGTGGCTATAACCTTGGCCCTTACGATATTTTTGCTGGTTGCTATTTGCAGATGTGAAGATAAAAGGAGGAGACAGATTCAGAAGAAAATTCCGGTTGTGATGGTCATTATGGAGATTTTCAAGGATCTGTTTCTTGTATCTGTACACAGATTTGGAATAGGATATCTTCCGCTCCATATTTGTAGCATTGGTATATTTGTTTTTCTGCTGCGGGAATATCTGCCGTGTAAAAATGCGAAGAATGTTCTGGGAGAGATAGCATTCATCATAATTATGCCTGCGTCAATGGCGGCTTTGCTGTTCGCGGACTGGACTATTTACTATCCGGTTTGGAATTTCATGAACATCTATAGTTATGCATGGCACGGGCTGCTTTTGCTATATCCTATGCTTATCAGAAGCTGCAACGAGATATCACCATCAATAAAGCACATCCAGTACAATCTGATTTTCCTGATGATACTGGTTCCACCGGTTTATATATTTGATAAAAAATATGGCTGTAACTATTTCTTCCTAAACTGGCCTGTGCCGGGAAGTCCGCTCTCATGGCTTGAATCATTCATGGGGAATCCGGGATATCTTATTGGATATGCGGCACTGACTGTTATGGTGATTCTGCTAATGTACTTTTTGATTTGGGTGTTTGGGAAAATCTGCCGGGGAACTGCGGAGGATTAGAATGCAAGCAGAGAAGTTAAGAAAAACAATTATCATAGTTGTACTAATTGTGGCTTATGCAGGTCTGATTTTTGCGCTTAAAACTAAGGAAAGACTGGATGCCGAGAGGCGGGATAATGAGCTTGATGCGGCCAGGAATGAACATAAGGCAATGGTTGAGGATCCGGAATTTTACAAGGATTCCGGTAACGCGAATGTAAAATCTGTAGAAGCGAAGTGCTATTACAATGATGGTGATTGGTCCAGCTATATTTATAAACAGAATAATGAAGTGCATTTGATAGTGTATCTTGATGATGCGATTGATGACATGGATGAGTTTAAAAAGTGTGAGATGTTTGTTTCTATTTCGGAAGAATATATTTCAAGGCTTCAGAATGCATACAATCACAGCAGATATGTGGAATTTTTCAATAATAACAAAATTGGATACAGCATGGATTATAAGGGCACGGAGGTTGAGATAGAGCATTTTTGCACACTCGAGTATTTCACCTTTAAAACAGAGAATAGAACCTATTCTTTTGATTACAAGCATAGGACGGATGGAAGGTATTTACTCACAGATAAGAATACAGCAGATAATACGGCTGAGCTTTATGTGTTCTTCTACTATGGTGAAAAGGTAAAGGATTTTGAGAAAGAGAGTGATCTGAAGGCAAGAATTCAGGTATCGAAGAAGAATACCTCCACAAAGAAAAGCGCATCGTCCGAATCTAATACGACTAAGAGTTATAGTTCCGGCAAGTCAAAAACGAAAAAGAGTAAGACCTATGATCCCTATAATGTCCATGATTACAAATCAGCTCAGGATTTTGCGGATGATAAGTATGAGGAATTCTACGATTACGAAGATGACTTTGATGATGAAGATGAGGCATATGATGCAGCTGAGGATTACTGGAATGAGCATAATTAATCTCATGTTAAAACCATACATTTGAAGAATTATCAGTTTTCTGATATGGTCAAAGGAAAAATGTAAGAGGGAAGCATATGGTTAAGAAGATTGTCAGAGATCAGTTCTTTTTACAACAAAAGTCAGAGCCGGCAACAGAGGCTGACAAGCAGGTTGTAGAGGATCTTTTGGATACATTAAGAGCTAATCAGGATAGGTGTGTGGGCATGGCAGCCAACATGATTGGGGTAAAGAAGCAGATCATTGTTGTTGCCATGGGGCCGTTCATTTTTCCTATGATAAATCCGGTGATTACAAAGAAGACTGGGGAGTATCAGACGGAGGAGAGTTGTCTTTCTTTGGATGGAGTGAGACCCTGCACCAGGTACAAAGAGATCGAGGTCGATTACTTAGATCAGGACTTTAAGCCTAAGCATGGGAAATACAGTGATTTCACGGCTCAGATAATCCAGCATGAAATCGACCACTTTCAAGGAGTGCTGATATGATGACAGATAATCGGATGGAATGGGCCAGAAAGCGCGATGAATTGGTGGCTGCATTAAAGCAGCTGGGATTTCCCGAGGAGCTTGGCGAGCAGGTTGCAAAGCAGCTTGGAAGCCCCAAGGCTATGGACAGGATGCTGGCATATCTTTATAACGTAAAGCCTCGATCCGCGGAATTGGTTGTGGATGAGATGCTGGCTATTTGCAGCGATATTGAAGCCTGGCATAACAAGAAAGCTGCTGAGGCGGCCAATGCCAGGTACAATGAAATGCTCTATTATGGACTTGGCGGAGAGGAATGAGGAAAGTAATTAAAACAGTATTAGACTGAGGGGGATAAAATGGAGTTCTTTGATATTACAGATGAAAATGGAATACCTACAGGGGAAACAGTCAGTAGGAGCGAGGCTCATGATAAGGGCATCTCGCACAGAACGGCCCATATTTGGATTGTAAGAAAAAAGGGAGATTCATATCAGGTACTGCTTCAGAAGCGCAGCGCTGAGAAGGAGTCTTTTCCTTCAATGTATGACACATCTTCTGCCGGTCATATCCAGGCGGGCGATGATCCGTTAGAGTCAGCCCAGAGGGAATTGTTTGAGGAGCTTGGAATAAGAACTAATGAGGGTGATCTTACTTTTGCCGGGAAGTTTCATATAAAATACGAGATGGAATTCCACGGAAAGATGTTCAGGGACAATGAGGTTGCTTTTGTATATGCTTATGAGAAGCCTGTGGATGAGACTAAGCTTGTTTTGCAGACTGAGGAAGTGGAAGAAGTGAAATGGTTTGATATTGAGGAGGTCCGTGAGGGTTGCAAGCACCGCGATGGCACTTTCTGTGTACCGACGGAAGGGCTTGAGACCATCATGAAATATTTGGACAACAAAGAGTGAGGAGCTTATTAACGTTGAAATGGCTGCTAAAGAATAATTATTTGCTGCGCCATTTTAATTCAGGAGGGAACTGATGAGTGAGTTGTGGGATGTTTATACTATAGACAGGCGATTAACCGGTAAGACCTGTGTGCGTGGGGAGCAAGGTAATCTGTTAGACGACGAATTCCATCTATGGGTTATGGTTTGGATAAAGAATCCGGAGAACGGAAAATATCTGATATCGCAGAGAGTTGCAGATAAAGAAGTAGATCCTTTGAAATGGGAAACAGTAGCAGGGCATTCAATAGCAGGTGATTCAAGTCTTGATGCAGCCCTGCGAGAAGTATATGAGGAAGTAGGCATCGAACTGGAGCCTGAGTCAGCAACAATTCTGGCGACAAAAGTAGCCACCACATTTGACGGGCAGCGCCATAACTGGATTCGCGATTCATTTTATTTTGAAACAACGAAGGAGCCGGATCTTAGCAAAGCAACAACTAAGGAAGTCCTGCAAACAAAATGGCTCACTTTTGATGAAATAAGAAAGATGTATGAACGCGGTGAATGCTGCCTTAACATGGGTGATCTTTACGGATTTGAATTAAATCCGGTGCCACGGGACAGATACCAGGATATTATCGGGCAGGTGGTCAGAGGGAAAATAGACCGCCCCATGGGAACTTACCACTCTCAATATAAGAATCTTTATTATCCCGTCAACTATGGTTATGTTGATGGAGTCACAGGTGGTGATGGGGAAGAACAGGACATATATCTTTTGGGCGAGACAACGCCTGTGGAAGAATTTCTGGGAAAAGTTATCGCTGTTTATCACAGGTATGATGATGACGAGACAAAGTGGATTGTAATCCCCTGTGATGCAGAAGGAACTGTTCGGAGCGATATCAAGATTCCGAATAAAGATGAAATATATGCCCAGATCGCTTTTCAGGAACAATTTTTTAGTGGAGTTTTGGTGTTTTAGCCAAAAAAGAAAGTGTAAAACAGGTCTTTATCAGTGTATTGGATGGTCTGTTATTGCATTTATGGTAGTTTTGTTTATGGGAAAATTCCTAATGATAATTCTTATTTAAAGGAAAAATTTCCTGAATGAAAATTTTTTGAAGACATTTCATTTTTGCACTCGTTATATAAACAGATGGTGCTTATAGAAGGCGATGTGCAGACCACTTGGCCATCAATCGGCCGGGTGGAGTTTTAAGGAGAAGGGAAGTTGTTATGAACGGAAAAAGATTATACAAGAGCGCAGATAAAAAGGTTTGTGGTGTTTGCGGAGGCATAGCTGAATATTTTGGCATAGATACAACGATTGTCAGACTTATTTACGTGCTTCTCATCATGTTTGCAGGAGTAGGCATTCTTCCATATATTATTGCAGCAATCATTATGGATGATGCTCCTGAAAATGATCCCGGATACAGGCGCATCGAAGAAAACAGTTACTCGGCAGGAACTACTAATGTATCAGATGAGCCGGTAGGCTTTAATCCCGGTTCTGATGACAACGATGAAATCAAAGGTTTCAAAATCTGATTTTCATCATTCCCTAATGAACTTTATTTGGGGGTTCAGGAGGAAAATAGTATGAATAAAAAATTGAAAAGATATGCCGGTGTTGGAGCAATTTTCTTAGGCGTGCTCCTTACATGGGAAGCGGCCGCAGAGGTAAATATAATGTTTATGGTCGAAAGTATTGGTCTAACTATTACCGGCATGTGTTATGCACTTCCTGTAGCGGATGCCATTAAGCACCTGATTGTTGAAGCAGAAAAGACAAAAGCAAAGCGGAAACAATCGAAAACTGTAGTAGCTATTGTAGCAAAACAAGTATAACAATAGGAGGTCACTATGAATATCACACTTGAAGCAATTGAAAAGGTAATGGATCAGGCAGGAGTTACATATGCAGTAGCAAAGGAAACTCTCGAGAAGACAAACGGCGATGCTGATGAGGCTATAAAGCTCCTTCAGCCCAAGTCATGTGAGCTTGAGGACGATGTTAAGAAGCTTATTGATAAGCTTAAGAAGGTCGTTGAGGATGGTAATGTTGACAGGATCCAGGTTAAGAAGGGCGATGAGATTGTTTTAAGCGTTCCTGTAAATGTTGGCATTATCGGTGGAGTTCTTGGACTCGCAGCTGCACCCTGGGCACTTATCGCAGGATCTGTAGCAGCATTCGGACTTGGCTGCAAGCTGATTGTAGTAAAGAAGGACGGCTCTACTGACGAAGTGAAGTAAAAACTGAATATCATACAAGATACCGGCCCCGAGGATTTTAATTCTCGGGGCTTTTTATCTGCTGCTTTGAGGTGAAGCTTGCGTGCCGGATTACATTAAATAAGTTGGCTCATGATGGATTGCGTTTTATAATAGAAATGCAGTACAAATTTCGCCAATATATTATTTTTGTGCGACAATTTGCATGGTTTTCATCAAGAGGGGGTACATATGGATATTAGCTATCTGCTTATGTTACAGGAGTTTAGAAACGGCGTAGGCTCTGTTTTCACGAGTTTCTTTTCTTAAACGTTCGGAAATACATGCAGTAAGGAATCAGGTATGAAAATTGTTAACGTAGTCGCAGCCATTATTTGCGATGATTACGATAGGAAAACAAAGATATTCGCTACCCAGCGCGGATATGGGGATTATAAGGATGGCTGGGAGTTTCCGGGAGGAAAGATTGAAGAGGGAGAGACGCCAGAGCAGGCTCTTGTTCGTGAGATAAGGGAAGAACTCGGCGCTGAGATCTTGGTGCACGATCTGATCGATGTAATTGATTATGATTATGAGACTTTTCATCTTCATATGAATTGCTACTGGGCAACTGTAGCTGATGGAAAGCTTCAGCTTTTGGAGCATGAAGCTGCCAAGTGGCTTGAGGTTAACGATCTTAGGAGTGTGGACTGGCTCCCTGCGGATTTAGCATTACTTCCAAAAATTGCTGCAGAAATGAACTAGGGGAAAACAATGCCATTTTCAATAATCAGAAACGATATTACAAAAGTTAAAGCAGATGCCATCGTTGATACGGCGAATCCTGATGTGGCTATCGGGGATGGCGTTGATGCTGCTATATATAAAGCTGCCGGCGAGGAAAAGCTCCTGGCTGCCAGAAGGGAGATCGGAGTTCTTGAGCCCGGTGAAGTGGGAATTACGCCCGCTTTTGACCTTGATGCCAAATTCATCATCCACTCGAGCGGTCCCTGGTGGGAAGGCGGCGATTACGGTGAAGAGAGGCTTCTTAGGCAGTGCTATGACAGGTCCCTTGAACTGGCAGCTGGAAATGGCTGTGAGTCTATTGCATTTCCGCTTCTTGCGACGGGGACTTATGGATTTCCGAAGGAACTGGGAATCCAGATAGCGATTGATGCGTTCACATCTTTCCTTGAAGATCACGAGATGGAGATCACTCTGGTCGTATTCGGCGGATATGCCTATCATGTGTCAGGCAAGCTTTTTGACGATGTAAAAAGCTTCATCGATGATGAGTATGTGAGTGGGGCTTTGGAGGATGAGTACAGGCATGATGGCGTTCCTATGAATGCCATGATGCAAAGCCCCTATGCAGCGCCTTTTGAAGAAGAGGAAGAGTGTAAGGCTTCGGATGTATGCGATGAAGAGTTTGAGGGCTCTGATATTTGCGATGAAGAATTAGGCTATTTTGAGAAAGATACGGATTTCATCTATAACGACCCTAAGATTGGAATGCCTGCGCCGGATGCAATAACGACGCAGGGCGGTCCCAGTAAGAAGTCTGTAAGTAGACGTAACTTTCTTAAAGATGCTATAGAAGCGATGACGCCTGCAAAGAAGGGCAGGGCCAAAGAAGCTTCTATGAAAGCTGACATTTCTGTGCAGCAAAAAGAGGCTATGGAATGTCCCGCTTCCGTGCAGAAAAAAGAGACTGTGGAATGTGCCATTATTATGCACCCTAAAGAGCCCATGTTTGGCGCCGCTGAAAAGACGCAGTCCCTGGATGATGCCCTTAAGGAGATGTATACAGATTCCTTTGAGAAGCATCTGCAACAGCTTATCAACAAGAAGGGGCTTAAGAATTCACAGATTTACTCTGCAGCCAATATTTCCAAGCAGTATTTTTCAAAGCTATTAAAAGGCCAGGTCAAGCCTTCCAAGGAAAAGGTGCTTTCTCTTGCGGTGGGGCTTAGATTAAACCTGGATGAAACGGTGGATTTCCTGAGGCTTGCGGGATATGCTTTATCTCCGATTTCGCAAACGGACGTTGTGGTCAAATATTTCATTACTCACAAGGACTACAACGTTATGAAAATCGATGTAACGCTCTTTGATTACGGACTTGATCCGCTCTCAAAAGGATAAAAAGAATGGTCGCCTGCGGGTTGACCATTTTTATTTGCCTCCGTAGTAACATGACATTATCAGATAGAGCTCCGGAGCCGGAAGAAAACAATGATTATTACGATGGAGGTAATGAGATGAGCAGAGGTTATACAGAGATTGTTTATATATTGGACAGAAGCGGATCAATGGGCGGACTTGAGCTGGATACAATAGGCGGTTTCAATTCCATGATAAAAAAGCAGCGCGAGACAGGCGAAAAGGCATACGTATCAACAATCCTTTTTGATGATGTGACAGAGGTCCTTCACGACAGAGTCGATATCAGAGAGGTTAAGGATATCACACCAAAAGAGTACTATGTGAGAGGCTGCACGGCGCTTCTGGATGCGGTTGGCGGAGCGATAAGGCACACTGTGAATGTTCACAAGCATGCTCCTAAGGACGAAAGACCCGAGAAAACTATTTTCGTAATAACTACTGACGGAATGGAAAACGCCAGCAGCAGATACTCATACGGACAGATCAGGAAGATGATCCAGCATGAGCAGAAGAAGTATGGATGGCAGTTTATTTTCATAGGCGCGAACATCGACTCCTATGCGGAGGCACAGCGTTTTGGTATTAAAAAAGGAAGAGCAGTCAACTACATGCATGATTCAATGGGAACCGAGAAGCTTTACGCAGGTGTTTCCAAGGCGGTCTGCTCGGTTATGATGGCGGGAAGTGCCATGGATGCTGAGGCTGAGCTTGATTCAGGATGCTGGGAAGAGGATATCCGCAGGGACTATGAGGCAAGAAGTTGCGCACCCAGGAGGTAAGAAAATATATCCTCCTATCTTGCTAAATGAGGACTATATTTACACCGATAATTGATATATCTTGTATATAGAGAAACTACACCATTTTCGCAAAAAAGGATAAGGAGACCGGTTATGAGGAACGTATTTTTTTCCAAAACAATGTGCGCTGTAACTCTTGTAACGGCCTTACTATGTTCGAATTTTCTTGGTACATGCGCCGCAGGCGGTGGGAAAACAGCGGACTCTACAATCCCTGAGTACAGCGGCAGTCCTGCAATCACGATAAATGACAATAAGCCTGAGTTTACGAAAAGTGAGATAACGAAGGTGTCCTTTGAGAGCTATGGCGAGCTCGATGATCTTGGTAGATGCACCCCGGCCATGGCAAGCATCGGCAAGGATCTGATGCCAACAAAGGATCGCGAGTCCATAAGCATGGTAAGACCCACAGGCTGGGAACAAGAGAAATATCCGGGACTTGTAGATTCAGACCCTCCGTATCTGTACAATAGATGCCACATGATCGGATTTCAGCTGACCGGCGAGAATGCTAACGAACAGAACCTGATTACCGGCACCAGATACATGAATGTTGAAGGCATGCTGCCCTATGAAAACGAGGTTGCGGATTATATCAGAAGCAGCGGGAATCATGTGATGTACAGGGTCACTCCCGTGTTCGATGGCAATAACCTCCTCTGTGATGGTGTGAAAATCGAAGCATTGTCCGTCGAGGACAACGGCAAGGGAGTCAGCTTTAACGTGTTCTGCTACAATGTGCAGCCCGGAGTGATTATCGATTACTCTGATGGTTCTAATAAATTGGATCGGAGTTATAAGGCGGGGCAAACTAAAATTGTTGATCAGGATAAGAAGGCAGATCAGGATGAGAAGGCGGATCAGTCTAAGAATATAGAAAAGAAGGCAGATTCTGATAATGGAAGCCAGAGTGGAAAAACCAGTTTTACGCTAGAGGAATTTACTTCATCAGGTAGTGTTGATAATTCGGAAAACGTCTCAAGATCCGTTTCTGAGACTGAGAAGACTTATTCATATATTGGTAATCGTAATTCCCATGTATTTCACAATCCTGATTGTGACAGCGTGAAGGAAATGAAGGATAAGAATAAGGTTTATTTCGAGGACGCCACGAGGGATGAAGTAATGGATAAGGGATACAGGCCTTGCCAGAGATGTAATCCATAAATAAAAAATATAAAAGCCGTGTCAGAATCTTCCGGTAGCTTTTTTATATATTGATTACCAAACGAAAGTTACTGCGTTAGCAACGTCCTTGGTTATAGTGTTATCTTTTACAAGCTTGCTAAGCCAATTCTCAAGGTTGTCAACCTTGTGGTTTGTCTGGATAAAGTGAATGCTCTTGCCTTCTACATCATTTGAAAGAAACAGTTCGTACATATACATAAGAGAAACCTCCATTTAATCATCTTATTTTTTGTTTCATTCGTATTGGCCATTTGAATGTTCTTTTTCGCTTACACATGATATATCGATGGGTGGGTCGGATTACTTTAGGGCATTTTTAAATGTTTTTTAATATCTTTTTCTGATGACTTTTGTGAAAAATTGTATCATTTTCGGCTATAATCTTAGTTAGTGTTTCAGATAGAAAATGACGCAGAAAATTGAATGTATGACAAGGTGCTATCGGGATGAATAAGGTAGATATTGCTGTAAATCGCATCACTGAGATGGAGTCCATCTTGGATGAAGCTTTGAGAAGAATGGAAAAAGCTGAGGAATGTCCGGGAGATCTCTTGGATTATCAATCTGAGATCAAGAAACTTGATGATTATTACTCCGGACAGGATTGGAAGGATGATTTTTCATTGGATGAAGAGGGACTGTTGCCCAGGGATTTGAAGCGCGGAGTGCTTTCTGAAGATGGAATTTACAATGCACTTGAACATAATAAGGAATTGATGGAAAGGATAGGGAAAAAGAGAATGGTTAAGCATGTGATTTTATGGACACTAAAGGACGAGCTTTCTAGCGAAGAGAAAGTAACAATCAAGCAGGGGATCAAGGAAGGGCTTGAAGGCTTAAAGGGAAAGGTTCCCGGAATTGTCGATATCAAGGTAAATATCGATGGCCTTGCATCTTCAAATGCGGATCTTATGCTGGATTCGACTTTTGAGAATGAGGATGCTCTTAAGGCTTACGCTGCTCATCCTGAGCACGTAGCGGTAGCCGATTCCAAGGTGAGACCCTATACCAAAATCAGGAGCTGCCTGGATTACGAAGTTGAGTGATTTGATGGCCATACACATTTTGATCTAAGAAAATTAAGACACTTTAAAGGGGCTGTCGCTTTAGATGATTAAATCATCTGGGCGAAGCCCTTTTTCCATACCATGAATTGTGGATTTGATGAATGGATATCTTTCCTGTTGTCAAAAATAGTGTACTTTAATAAGCCGATGTACTAATCGGGGCAACGTTGACTTTTCTATTTTGAAGTATCAAAAATTATGAGGCTTTTTTCAATTCAAACAGGTGTGTTCCTGTTCGCTCAGCAGCAATCTTATGATGTAGTTTATTTATATCATAGCCGATTGCCAGAAGTATGCTCTGTGCAAGAACATTTTCTTTTCCACGATACAGATATCTTCTGAAATTCATGTCTTCTTTCACGTTTGCGAATGATCCTTCCGCCTGAATACTACGGTTCATTCTTAGCTGAGTTCCGTAATCGCTGGTTATTCGTTCAAGACATTCTGCTCGTTTTTCTTCCATTTTTCTAGAAACGGAAAGTCTCTTGTTTCTATCTTCAAACGCTGTCTTGCAGTTATTTCCTTTAATGCAGTCTTTCTTGTAAGGACAGCTATCACAACTATTACACTCGTATATAGTTACTTCCCGCTGATATCCCGTTGCTGTTTTCTGTGTTCTTTTGGATACTGCAGTGAGTTGTTTACCGTTTCTACATATGTAGCTGTCTGATTCGGGATCGTAGTCCATGTTTTCGCGTCTGCTAATGTCATGCCGGAACTTTCTTGTTTTCGAAAGCTCATAATTCTGAGGCTTGATGTAGGCAGTTTGCTCATTTGATTCGATAAATATATAATTCTCTTCACTTTCATAGCCTGCATCAGCAACGATATTTTTATACTTGAATGTAAGATGTTCCTCCATGTCTTTAAGGAACGGGATCAGCGTAATGGTATCTGTTGGAGCCGGGAATACATCCAGCCATGTGACATACTCTGAATCCACTCCATGTTGCAGGTTATATGCTGGCTTAAGCTGGCCGTTGAGCATAGCATCTTCCTTCATCCTCATGAATGTTGCATCTGTATCAGTCTTTGAATAACTGTTTCTGGTGCCGCATACATAAAGTTTATAGTTGTATTCTTTGAGCTTTTCTATGTGTTCTTCAAGTTTTTCTATTGAACGCTGGAGCGGAGTCTTTCTTTTTCCAATACCATGCACGAACTCAATCCCTTCATCATCCTTGAGTTTACAAAGCTTCTTCCTAAGCCGTTTCAATGTATGTAATGAGATTTGGTTGTTATAGACTACTTTTATCCCATAGAGTTCTTCACATTCGGCACAGAAAACACATATCTTTTCAGTCAGCTTTATCATGTTTTTTGATACAGCTTTCTTCCATACAAAGGTATACTTGTTGGCTACTGACTCTATCTTGGTTCCGTCAATGAAGATGTTTTCGCCTGAAATCTCACCAAGTTCCAGCAGTATGATTCCTACCTGTGCCATGATCTGCTTGGCACACTGTGAGAGATGAATTGATATAAATCTTGCGATGGTGGAATGGTCAGGAGCAGGCGCTCCGTCCAGAAGGTACATGAAATTGATGTCTCTCTTGCATGCAGACTCAATATCACGACTAGAATAGATTCTGTTCATTGCTGCATAGATGACAATCTTAAGCATCTGACGCGGTGTAGCCTGATTCTTTCTGGTTCTGTCATAAGTCCCATATAGATCAGAAAGATTCATTTCCTCCACAAATGCACTTACCAGGCGTACCGGATCATCGGATGGGATAGAAATCTCTATGTCGAGCGGAAGTTTGATTTGATGATACAAGGAAGAAACGGTATAATCTCCTTGTAAGATTTTGTTTAATCGCATAAACATATTTTACAGCAAATGCCGGGCTTTTCGAAGCTCGGTTTTTGTGTTTTGCAGACATTTCATAGACAGCCTAGCCTCAAGGTGTCCGTTTGAAAATGCGCAGTTCTCGGACGAGGATGATGATTTTCAAGATGAAGAAATGAAGAGAGCTCGACTGCTACGAACACCGCTGAGAGGAGAGCTCTCTTCATTTATGAATCTTAGAAAATCACACCGCAGACGAACACAAGCATTTTCAAATGGATACCTTGGGGCTGGGCGTAAGGAAAGGCTGCCACACTAATTAGTGCGACAGCCCCTTTAAAATAATGTCATCCTTTCGCGTGGAGATAACTCCTTTGCAGTGGACGATTTGTTTATGTGATATCTTCGGGTGAAGCATCGCCGCCCTGAATATCGTTCCCCTCAACTGAACCGCAGGCTTTATTCCTTGGCTCCGGTAAAGCATCGCTACCTTCGCTGGAATGTTATCCTTCAGACCTTAGGCTCCACCTTGGTAAAGCATCGCTACCGTGGCTGCCCTTGTCTTATGTTCTGAGTTAATCATACTCTTACAAATATCACAGAAGTATCACACACGAATTCTTTTAGCACGGAAAAAAATATATTAAAATATTAGTGGAGGAAAAAAGTATGGGAAATGAGAGTGGAACCTGGATAATGTATGGTGTGGACTGGGATGATCCGGAGTGCCTGCATACAGTTCAGGATGCAATTAACTACATAAATGAGGTGGGATTTTTGCCACTTTTTAAAAATGATATTCCGGGATTTTCACTGGAGGAACGTACTGTTCCGGGCTACTGGTGGTGCGGGGATCCGGAGGTTGATCCCTGGGAGTGGAGAGAGATAATCGCCAGAAGCGGAGAAGTTGCTTATGGTAAGTTCTTTGAAAAAAAGGCCGGTTTTATCTCAAAGGAATGGCTCCCGTATTTCGCTAATTTCAGGCGAGATGGCTATGATTTCGATGCTCTTTGGGATGATGAGATGGCATCCATAAAACAGAAAAAGATAATGGATCTGTTTGAAGCAGAGGATGAGCTATTTTCCAACGAAGTTAAGCAAAGAGCAGGTTTTGGGAAAGGCGGCGAGAAGGGCTTTGACGGCGTAGTCACTGAGCTGCAGGCTAAGACATATCTATGCGTGAAGGATTTCAGGCAGAGGAAAAACAAAAAAGGCGAGTTCTACGGCTGGCCCATCGCGGTGTACGCAAAGCCTGAAAATCTCTGGGGTTACGACTATGTCACATCAAGGTATAGCGAGTCACCTGAGGAATCAGGCAGGGCTATCGCAGAGCACATGAAGGAGATTTACCCGGTTGCGACCAAAACGCAGATTTCCAGGTTGATAGCGGGTGCCGGTTCGAGCGTAAGAAATAAGAAGACCCGCGCTCCAAAGGAATGGATTATCCCGGCTAATCCCAAGTACTATGATATTGTGCACGCTTTTGATAATGCCGAAGAGATAGACTGGAAGCAGGGAGCGGGAATAATGACCGGCGATACGGTTTTCATGTATGTTGGCGCACCAGTGTCGGCGGTGATGTATAAGTGCAGAGTTGTTGAGACGGACATTCCGTATGATTATTCGGATAAAAATCTGACCATCAAGGCGCTCATGAAAATTCGCCTGGAAAAAAGATATAGTGAGGATAAATTCACTTTTCAGGTTTTAAAAGATAAGTACGGAATCACTGCGATCAGAGGGCCGAGAGGGATAACCGACAGCCTTAGTGAAGCTTTGAAATAATGAAAATTTATGAATAATTAGCGTGAAATCCATTTACGATGCAGAGTCGGTGATGGTAGTTCGTAAGAGGAATGATGATGAAATCGATTTTAATTAAGGATACAACAAAGGAAGAAAGGGAGCAGATCGTCGCTGAATCCATCGGGAATATCAGCGGTTCCTGTGACGGATGCATGGGAGGCCTCGCTGATATGTATCAGCCATACATTGACGGCCTCAAGGAAATCAGAGAGATAAACATGGAATTCAGGGCACATTATGAATCGGGAATTGAGGGCCCTGAGAAGGCGGATTGCGGGTACAAACTATGAATATACAGATTTTTGGTACGAAGAAGTGTAATGATACAAAGAAAGCTGAGCGTTTTTTCAAGGAGAGAGGCATCAAGTTTCAGTTCGTCGATTTGAAGGAAAAGGGCATGAGCAAAGGGGAGCTGACTTCTGTCGCAAGTGCCAACGGCGGAATAATGAACATGATTAACCCGGACGCAAAGGACAAGGATGCCGTGGCGCTTATCCAGTACATTGCGGATGAGGACAAGCTCGAGAAGCTCCTTGAAAATCAGCAGATATTAAAGACCCCGGTGGTAAGGAATGGAAAGCAGTCCACACTGGGCTATCAGCCGGATGTTTGGAAGAAGTGGGAGTAAGGGTTGGAGCTCTGCCTGATGCAGGGAAAAGGCGTGAGTATGAGTTGAAGCCCTGCCTGAGGGTACGAAATTTGGAGCCTATAGTAAGGAGGATTTTGTATGCGTTTATTCATTGCTATCACTCTGGATGAAAACATGACAGATGCCCTTATTGAAATGCAGGATGACCTCATGAGATCCGGCATCAAAGGTGGCTACACCAGGCCTGAGAACCTGCACATGACCCTGGCGTTTCTTGGCGAAAATGATGAACCTGAGAAGATTGAGGAAATTATGCGTGATGTTCCGCTAAGATCCTTCTCAATTAAGGTGTCGGGTACAAGGCGTTTCAAGGATATGGTTTTTGCAAATGTCCTCGATAATCCTGATCTCCATGATTACGTGAAGCGTCTGAGGAAGGCACTTTCAGACAATGATATCGATTTTGACAGAAAGAAATTCATGTCCCACATCACCCTAGTCAGAAGAGCAACCGGCAGCAGGGACTTCCCGATTCAGACTGACGCAGAGATTGAGGAAACCATGCGCGTAAAAGGCATTTCACTAATGAAATCCGAGCGCGGCAAGCATGGCATGATCTACACTGAGATCGGGTACGTGAGGGCTTTCTAATGAGAGGACCTTTTAATTGAGGACATTCTAATGAGAGGGCGTTCTAATGTGAGGGTGGTCTAATAAATACAGAAAAAAGGAAATAAATGATAATGACTGAGAATAATAAGACACAAATAAAAATACTGTTCTTTTTCAGAATATGCTTGTGGATCACAGCTGTAGTGTCGACCATCTACTGGATCACCTACTCCATGAAGCTGCACGCAAACGGCATCTATGCCCCTGAAGAGTATTCACCACTGATGAGACCCGTCTTGTATACCTGTGTGGGAATTGCTGTTGCGGCGATATGCGTAAGTTTTGTGCTACATGCTATTTCGGAGAGGATAAAGAAGAGGGATTAAATTATTCAAATATGAAGGGGTAATATGGCAAAAATAGAAGTGATAAATGCGGACATATTGAAATTGCCGGAAATAGCAGAAGTCGAAGCGGTTATCAATTCGACCAATGCATCTAAGCCAGGTGCTGCCGGACTGGATTATCAGATTCATAAAAAGGCAGGAAAACAGCTTATGGTGGAATTGAAGAAAATGGGAATCGAATCAAAGAAGCCAGGGGATGTTTTTATTACGAGTGCGCCAAATCTTAAATATACTTACATTATCCACACGCTTGTTCCTGAATGGACAAGCGAAGAAGAAAGCAGATTAGCGCTTAAACAGTGTTATATAAGCATACTTGATGCTGCAATAAAAAAGAATATCAAGAGCATTGCCTTTTTAGCACTTGGGGTTGGCCATTTGGGAGTACCAAAGGTTGAAGGTACGGAAGTAGCTATAGAGGCAGTTACTGAGTATCTTGAAAATCATGATTCGATAGAAACAGTATGGTTTGTATTATCGGATAATGATGTTGCTAAGATCTATTTCAAGATTTTGAAGGATAAAAATATCCCATATGACACATTGCAAAAAGAATTGCTTAAGTCATTGGATGAGAGCAGAGATGATTTAAAATCTCAAGGAGTTTCAGAGGATGCAATTAAGGCTTTTGAGGATGCTCTTAAGAATGACGACAATATAGATTTAAAGAACGAGAAGATATATAAACTGTTGGAAAATGTGAAAGCATTTGGTGCAAAAGGAATAAAAGAAATTGGAGCGTTTTTAAAGGATAATCCTGAGCTAATTGATTTGGCTTTATCTTTGATTCTAAAGAAAATAAAAATATCAGAGAAGGATAGGAAGATTATTATTGAAGCTATATTAAAGAGGCTGTAAGAAGGATGGATAATACTGAAATATTAGGCATACATTTACAACATACTCTAAGTAAATATTTAAAACTAACAGTTAGAAAAATAGTAAAGCATATCTATCTTTGTAAGAAGTTATCCTCACCATTTTGGTGAGGATATTTTATTCTGTAGATTGTTAAAATAATAGAACAAGGTTAATGATTACGAGGCGTAACTAAGTAGTAATTTGGAGACTATATCAAGATAATTAAATTAAGAAAAATATTATAAAAAGAAGGGATTGAAGAGAAAAAACATAATTTGATAATAAAATTTTTATTGTTATTACGACAGTACAAAATCGTAATTATGATACAATTATTAATGTGCATCAAATGTCATGTAAGGAGGAGTTAATTAACCAGTATATACAACATCAAGAAGAAGTTGATGATGAGTTAAAAGAAAGATTGAATCTATTTAGGGAGAATCTACAAGAAAGTATAGAGGTTTTTGATGGCCTTATTAGCGATGCATTTAGCTCTGACATTTCAAAGAGATTGATGGCATCAGTAAGTGTTAGTAGAAATGCTGGGGTTGATGAAGCTGAGATACTTGATTCTGTAGAAAAGATAGATGATTTTTTCATGTGATTCAGTCTGATTAAATGAGGCAATAATAGAGAATAAAGGAGGATTCAGCTATGATCAAAATTTACGGAATGCCTACGTGTCCATATTGTGACTACATTCATGATCAGATTATAGGCCGTGAGGGAGAATTTGAGTATATAAACATAGGTGAGAATATTCGTAACATGAGTGCTTTTACCAGGTTACGGGATACTAACCCCGTATTTGATCATAGTAAGGAAATAGGTGACGTTGGAATCCCTGCTTTTGTCCTAGAGGATGGCAGTATAACGTTAGACCCTGCAGTTGTTGGTTTGGTTGAATATGGCACTGCCGGAGCATGTTCTATCGCTGATCATAAAAATGGAAAAAAGGGGTGTTGATGATTTGCAAGATCCGCATCTCGTAGATTATGGAAAGTTAATACAAATTTACACTTTATAGAGACAAATCAGTGCAAAACAGACTGTTATGAGTGCATCATACGGTCTGTTTTTTATTGCATGGTATATATACTATCAGAAACAGATAACTTACCACGTGGCAAAACAAATAATCTTATGAGAGGAGGATCCATTATGAGATTTCACGATGTACAGGATTTAACAAAAACTATTAAGAGCGAACAGAAAAATGCAACATATAACAGAAGGCATGATGCGTTCCTCGACAGACTTTCAGTATTCAACTATAACAAGAGAATGACAGTATTCGGTGCTACCTTTATCTTTTAATTAGTTCCGAAATAGATGTTTGGAATTTTAGGCGTCAGAATCTTTTAGTTGAAGATTCTGGCGCTTCTGTTTCGTTATCTATAATAGAGGAATACAAATAGCTATTTTGCGTTCTTTGGCATACATAATAACGTGTAATTTGGATATCATAGTCTTATAAGAAGCATCTCAAAACCGCATAAACAGTGGTGTGTAGACATTTGTTGGACAGAGAGTGATAAAACTGTGATAAAAGTATTGATATTATAACTTCATCAAGAAGATAACAACGAAACAAAACATAGATTTGAGCGAGGTATTGAAAATGAAAAAGGGGAACATGATGGTAAAGAGAATAGCTATGGTAATTGCAGCAGTTGCAGTTGTTGCAGGCGCAGGTATCAGCGGACATATGACAGCAGAAGCAGCAAAGACTCAGATGATGGAGATCAGTTGCCCTCACTGCCACGAGATAACATCAATTGATGTTATGCAGGATGATGCAGAATGCGCACACTGCTTTGAGAATATTCACATTGATGGCTGATAGTCAGATAGATTATATAAGATAAGGGGGCAAATGATTATGCGTAAGATTTTTGAGAGCTTTATGGAAGAATTTGGTTTTATAGATGCATCTGCTACATACAGAAAGCCTTTTGGAAGACTTGATGATGCAGATTATTGCAGAATTGAGGCTGAGCTTATCAGATTTGCAGATAATCTTGCTGTAGCTAGATAAATAAAAACGATAGATAAAATAATTAAGCCGCAGTATTTGGTTTGGGATTCTAGACCAATGCTGCGGCATAATTTTTTATAGAAAAACTATTATTTCACATACAGTGCTTTGATACAGGCATTATTGGTTTCATATCCAAATTGATTCCAGGTGTTTTCTTCGCTCATATCAAGCCATTTGCCGTCAATCAGTACGAAGGATTGACCGCTTTTAATTGTGATGTCTGTGTAATACCAGGTGTCAAGTTCAATGGAAGTTCCTTCAACAGGAGCGCCTTCCGGTTAAGAAATAGCGATGGCATATTCGTCGACTTCCATTGGCTGGTCCAGCTCGAACACATAATATCCGGCATGGTCAGCATGGTAAACCTGGGAATATAGGCATTCGCTAAGATCAGGTGTCATGATCTGTATTGTGAGATCTGCATCATCAGTTGGAGAATAGGTTCCAACTGCCGCAAGCGTTCCATTTTCACAGAAGACATTGGCAGTTGTAGTTACATCTCCTGTTCGGACCGGTTCTGTAAACCACTTGCCACAGTCATAGGATAAAACCTTCGAATAACCATCAGTTATTGACATGAAAAGAGGCGTATCGTAGAGCTGATCGAAGGGTGTGTCATATGAAACATAATAATATCCCAGGGGATGACTGCTGTTGTAGGCAATCCAGGCACCGTCCCTGGACGCTTCCTCACGGTAATATTCTTTGGGAAAAGAATCATCCCAGCCAAGAATTGCAATTGAATGGTCAAAGTCACCATCTTATGGTGTGGGACAATTCAAAGTGTAATAATTATCATATGTTCCCTTCTTGTTGGAAGGATCAGGAATTCCGATATAGAGGGCGCCATATTTGCGTATCCCTTCTTTGACCGCATCAATGGTCCAGTTTCTAGCATCAATTGCACCATCAAGTACAAATCCATCACCAAATCCATTGGCCAGTTCATTTATGACAAAAAGACCTTCTCCGCCAACAGATTTTTTGTTAGCTCCATTGACTGTAAAAATCCCTTCTTCCTTATCGTCGCTGTAAATTTCGTTTAGAAGATCAATCTGATCCAGAACTACGACCCCATCATGATCGAGTTGATAAGAGGTCATCATTGAACAGGCTGAAGCATAGACCCAGCATGTGCCATCAAGCTGCGCTGTCAGTTCGAATTCCACACCATCATCTAAAAGATTGTAATATCCATCCTTTCCATGGTTATATTCGTGTTCAGTGGAGTGATGCTTTATGAGACTATTGTTTTCTGCGGAGGCCTTCGGGGTAGGTTCGAGAGAGATGTCTTCTGAGGCTATTGGGTCTGCCGGGGTAGATTCAGGAGAAGTATCTTCAGAAGCTACTGGCTCTGCTGTGGCAGACTCAGTAGATGTATCTCCAGAAGCTACTTGCCCTGTCGGGGCAGGCTCAGGAGAAGTATCTTCAGAAGTTACTGGTTCCGAAGAGGCTGGATCAGGTATAGATTCATTTCCACATCCTGCTAGCAGGACGATTATTATACCTAGCGATACTATGAACTTTCCCCAATTCTTGTTGCTTTTCATGCCGATTCCTCCTTGTAGTACTAAAAATGATTATAAATTATCCGAAAAGAAATTACTATAATTCATATGAAAGTTGGCGAAAAGACGTTTTATATTTGGGGCAAAGTATTACTAAATTTGGTTCCTGAAAATTTCGTTTGATTTTATAGAATATGACTTTTTCAAACCATATAATAGTAATGGAGCATCTGTGGGCTCCATTTTTAAAAAGAAATATTATGTTCTTGCCAAGGAGGCTGCTATGAGAAAATTCTACACGTTAATGATGCTTCTACTTTGTGCAACTGTTTTGTCAGGGTGCATGAGATTCACTACAACTGTAAAGGTCAAGAGTAATGGAAAGGTTGATATTTCCATGCTTTATGCAATAAGCAAAGGCCTTGCGGAAATGGGTGATGAGGATATTAACATGACACTTCCGGAGGAAGAAGTTACCGAGATGGAAGACAATGGTTGGACTTGTAAGGAATATTATCAAGAGGACTATGTGGGATATGAGATGGTTAAGGAGAATGTGGACCTTAATGATCTTGCCAATGAATTTGGTGATTCGGATAGAGAGGCTGCAATTAACCCTGATCAGCTGAAGGTTCAGAGAAATGGCTTTACGTACATAATCGATTGGAAGATGTTCGAAGATGAGCAGCAGGAACAGCTATCTGAGTATAAGAACTATTTCAGCATGGCAGGCGGATATATGGAATTTGTGTTGGAGCTCCCTTTTAAGGCATCAAATAGTAATGCGACCTATGTTTCTGATGATGGAAAGACTTTGAAGTGGGATCTTCTGTCGATGCCAAAAGAGGGTATGCATGTAGAGTTTAGTCTGTTGAATATACCGCTAGTTATCGGATGCATAGTTGGTTGTGCTGTTATGGTTGCGATAATCGTAGTAGTTATAGCTGTCATGGCAAATAAAAAGAAGAAAGAAGCATATGCCTGGCAACCGATTGAATATCCAGGGATGCCACAGGCGGGGACTCTGGGAATGCCTCAGACGGGGGAATCAGGAATGTCTCAGGCTGGGAATCCGGGAATGCCTCAGACGGGGGATTCAGGGATGTCTCAGGCTGGGAACCCGGGAATGCCACAAGCGGGGAACTTCGGAATGTCACAGGTGGGACAGGATGCATCTATGAATAGGCAACCTGCATCACAATCGCCTATTATTCAGCCAGAGAATGCAGTCGAGCAGCCACAGAATACAGTTGTGCAACCAGAAAATTTAGTTAATCAGCAGCAAAATCTTTCGGTAGCGGATGAGATAATGAAACTCAAGAATCTGATGGAGTCGGGAGTTATTACGGCGGAGGAGTTTGAAGTACAGAAAAAGAAGCTTCTTGGGGAATAACGGCGAAAGAATATTACCACAGCGGCTTTCATCTATTATTTAGGGAAATTACTGTTTTCATAGATACACTATGTCAGTTCAATGCTACACGTCTTTTGTAGAATTACGATATATGTCGTGTATCAATACTCATCATCATGGCATTAGAATAGGTCAAGACTACACGGCTTTTTATCTATTTAAGGCATATGCCGTGTAGCAATACTCATAATTATCTCATCAGAATAGGCCAATGCTACACGGCTTTTTATCGATTAAAGGCATATGCCGTGTAGCAATACTGATCATCATCTCATCAGAATAGTCCAAGACTACACGACATTTTATAGATTTGAGCCATATGACGTGTACTACTCTCATTCAGCATAGATCAGAATGGGCGTAGATTACACGTCTTTTATGGATTTAAGCTTTATGACGTGCTATGCTTCTAAATCGCCTTGATTACTTGCTTTTATATTGATTCACACATTGTAACAAGTAGGAATTCCGTCAAAATTAAGTATAAAACCAGTTTAATTACTTGCCTTTATATTGATTCACACATTGTAGCAAGTAGGAATCTCATCAAAACTAAGCATAAAAGCAGATTAATTTACTTGCCTTTATATTGATTAACACTTTTTAACAAGTAGTAACCCCATTAAAACCAGCATAAAAACCAGTTTGTCATACTTGTCTTTATACAGGCTGTTGCCTTTTGACAAGTAACATTACCCACAATAAGTTTCTCTATCCATCTATTCCCTCTCATCAGTGAGGCGCTTTACTATACTTCCTCCAAAAGGTTAAGCCGGAAAATAGGAAAACCAGCCGCTATAAAGCATTTATATCATTTTGTAGTATAATATTTCTGTTGGGATAACATTCATTGTTGGAGGAGGTACAAAATGGCAGACATAGCTGGAATCTTAAAACAAATCAATGGTAACAAAGAGTTAATGGCACAGATTGCCAAGGCAGATCCTGCACAGGCGAAGGAACTTTTCAAGAAAGCGAATATTGATGTTGAAGAGTCAGATATCAAGAAGGTACAGGCTGCTGTAGCAGATGGCAAGCTTGATCTTAATGATATAAAAGATCTTGCAGGCGGACTGTTTAAGAAATAAGTACTAACGGGGCGGTGCGAATGTGTACCGCTCTTATTTTTCAGGAGGTACTATTGACGATGTAGATCAGAAGGAAGGCATTGCTTTGAGAGATGGGCGATGCTTGGAGAGCGGCACTTGGTGCTTTGAAGTTGATCCGACAGCAGAGCTTTATGCTTCGGAATTGATCCGTCAATAGAGTGTAATATGAAGGATTTTGAAAGACTAAGGCAGGAATGTTTATCTGAGATTGCTGCCCTTGGAATTAAGACAGGAACAGTTAGGGAATGGGTCATAAATACCCGTGCGCGGAGCAGATGGGGACAGTGCAGGCTGGAACCGGATGGGACGTATACAATACAGATTGCGGAGAGTCTTCTGACGGATGATCGCATATCTGAAAAGGCTTGCAAGGAGACGATTATCCACGAACTTCTCCATACCTGCAAAGGCTGTATGAAGCATCAGGGCAGGTGGAAAGCAAACGCTGTGATGATGAACTGCAGATACGGATATAATATTAAGCGTGTTACAAGCGGCAAGGAGAAGGGCGTTGAGAACTATAAACCGGAGCGTATGACAGTTAAATATGTCTTTACCTGCGGAGGATGCGGGGCGACTATTTACAGGAAACGAGACAGTAAATTCACGAAGTATTACAGACGCTATGGGTGTACCAGGTGCGGAGCAACAGATTGGCGAAAGAAAACGGTTAACTAGAGTCAGACGGAGTGAGTATCCAGTAAATTCGGAGAGGTGGTGCAGAGTGAGTTCAATTAAGTATCATGCAGGAGATATTACAAAACTTGCCGTGGATGCAATAGTTAATGCGGCTAATTCGAGTCTTTTGGGCGGAGGAGGTGTGGACGGCGCTATTCACAGAGCTGCAGGTCCGGGGCTCTTAGATGAGTGCAGAACTCTTGGCGGCTGCAGGACAGGTGAGGCCAAGATCACGGGAGGCTACAATCTTCTCGCGAAGCATGTTATTCACACAGTTGGACCGATATACAGCGGAAGCGCGTCGGATCCTCAGGATCTTAGGAATTGCTACTGGAACAGCCTTGAAGTTGCAAAGGAAAATGACCTTCATAGTATTGCTTTTCCGGGAATATCCACCGGTGTGTATGGCTATCCCAAGAAGGATGCAGCGAAGGTTGCGCTAAAAACGGTGAAGGAGTGGTTTGAAGCTAATCCCGAGTACGAGATTGAGATTACGATAGTGAATTTTTCTGAAGAAGATTATCTGATCTACCAGAGGATAGCCGCAGAGATGGAATGAAAATAGAATTGAACTATCAGCGGATAGCCGCAGAGATAGAATGAGAAAACGGACCGTTCTTTAAAATGGAACAGTCTGTTTTTTTGCCCTATTTCGCATTTATCGAAGATGCCTTTCCATACTTTCAATCATGAAAAATGCAACTTACCCCTTCAAAATTACAACTTACTTTCAAATCCGTTTCCCACAAACAACATATGGATTATTATCCGATTATCAGATGAGAAAACAATTGAGGAGGCGGCGATGAATTCTATAGAGATGAAAGATCTTACAAAAAGATACGGGAAATTTTATGCGGTTGATAATCTTAGTTTTGAAATAAAGCAGGGCGATTTTGTCGGATTCCTGGGAGTGAACGGAGCGGGCAAATCCACCACGGTAAACATGCTATCGACGATACTTACTCCTGATGGCGGGGAAGCTTATCTGTGCGGATATAAGCTCGGCAAAGAGGATATGGAAATAAGAAGGTCAATAGGTGTTGTATATCAGTCGAATGTTCTGGATGACTTATTCACAGTTAGAGAGAATATTGTTACAAGATCAAGAATGCTTGGACTTGATGACAGCACTATAAAAAGCAGGTTGTCCGACCTATCTGACATTTTGAAGCTGTCCGATATTATGGACAAGCGTTACAAGGTTCTTTCGGGAGGTCAGAAGAGGCGATGCGAAATCGCATTTGCACTTATGCATTCACCGAAGATTCTTTTCCTGGACGAGCCTACAACAGGTCTTGATCCCGCCACAAGAGTTGATGTTTGGGAAGCTGTTGAGATGCTTCGCGCGAACACTGATATGACTGTTTTTCTTACAACTCACTACATGGAGGAAGCGCAGTCCGCTGACAAGATCATCATCATCAGTAAGGGAAAAAAGCTTGCGGAGGGAACTCCTTTTGAATTAAAGGAACGTTTTGCTAAAGACAGTTTGAAGCTCTATTTTACTGAGAACAATCGCGACAGGGTTGTGGATATCATCGGAAAAGACAGACTTATTTCCACATCCTACGGAGGGTGCGTGGAGTCAAACAATCCCTTTGCGGCAGCTGAAACCGCAAGTAGGCTGCAGGGCATAGTTGATGGTTTTGAGATAATTCAGGGAAAAATGGATGACGTATTTTTAAATGTTACTAACCAGTATGGGAGGGCAGTATAATGAGAAGTTTTCTTGCGATAAATAAAAGAAATGTCAGTTTATATTTTAGGGATTATTCAGCTGTATTTTTCTCACTTCTTTCAATGATGATAATAATTTTGCTGATGGTATTTTTCCTCGGTGATATCAACAATGGTGATCTGATTGATGCCATTAAGCTTGTTCCCGGAAGAGGTGGCGAGAGCGATGTAAATACCATAAATAACTTCAGTTTCCTCTGGACCTGCGCCGGAATACTTACTATAAATGCTTCAACTGTCACTCACGCATTTTATTCAAACATGATCAAGGACAGAACCGGAAATCGCCTTAATTCACTCCTTGTCATGCCTGTGAAAAGACCTGTCTTTGTGCTTGGTTACATATCAGGAGCATGGATTGCCGGAGTGATCATGAGTATCGCAACCTTTGCTGTAACTGAGATCATAGGTGTGGCGAAGGGAATGGAGGTGCTTTCTTTTGCAACACATCTAAGACTTCTTCTTTTGATCATGCTTAATACATTTGTTTATTCAACGATCATGTTTGCCCTTGCTTCAGTTATAAAAAGCCAGAGTGCATGGAGCGGAATTGGAATAATTCTTGGTACACTTTCAGGATTTCTTGGCGGAATCTATTTTCCTATCGGTTCCATGAGCGATACGATGCAGAAGGTTGTTAAGTGTTTCCCGTTTATTTATGGCACATCGCTTTTCAGAAAAGTAATGCTGATGCCGATTGAGAATTCACTATTTGACGGAACTCCTGAGGTTATCAGAGAGGAAGTCGATAAGGCAATGGGAATGAATCTTTTCATGGGCAATAGCCAATTGTCCGAGCCTTTAAAAGTGGTTATACTAATTAGTGTTGGGGTATTCTTTATCATTCTCTCGACAATCATCTTATCAATCAGCAAGAAGAAAGACAGATAATGAAAATAACAATTGAAACGCCGTTACCCGGTGAAGAAGATGAAATCATAATAAGGATGGCCGAATTGGACGACGAGGTCTTAAAAACGATCCGTCGTCTTAAGGATGGCGTGAGCAAGGAAACCATGGCGGTTTATGCGGATGAGAGCATCAGAATGGTGCCTACCAGGGATATCTTGTATTTTGATGCTACCGACAATCACGTCTTTGCTTACACGAAAAATGACTGCTTTGATACAAGGAAAAAGCTCTTCGAAATTGAAGAGCTTCTTTCTGAGTCTTCATTTTTGAGAATATCCAAAAATGCCATAGTTAACATTAAAACCATCGACCATCTCAGTCCTGAGTTCAATGGACGATTTATCGCAAGCCTTAAAAATGGTGAGGATATCATTATCTCAAGAGGATATGTTCCGGCACTGAAGAAAAAGCTTGGCATTGGGAAATAAGACGGAGGATTTTAATACATTATGAAGAATTTTATTTCTGATTTTCTAAAATGGTTTTTAATCATAAATACTGGGATTATGTTTGTTGTCTGGATCGCAATTTTTAAGTACGACGAAATCTGGACGGATATAATACCTCAGATTTTCGGGGCTAGCTTTTTGACTTCACTTGTGACAACAGCCTACTTTTCATACAATCCCAAAAAGCCAATAAGTGTGCCAGGGAGGATCCTTCTGACCTGCGTGCATTATCTGTGCCTTTGCGTAATCATAATGGTTCTTGGAATTTTCTTTGACTGGTTTGACCCTACTCTAAAGGGAGCGCTGTCAGTAATTGTCAGTGTGGCGGTAGTATATTTTATTGCAACCGTTACGTCATATATACTCTCAAAAGGTGAGGCAGATGAAATGACTGATGCCTTGAAAAAATATAAGGATGAGTGATAGAAGATTAAATGGGAGTGTACCGGAATCAAGTCCGGCATACTCCCATTTCATTATTGAAATCGGTGAGGAGTTCATTTATAAGTTCCTTTACTGGCACGATTTCTTTTACTCTTTTAGCGTTTTCACCGCAGAAAAACAGTCCTTCTTCCCTGTTTCCTTCAACCGCTGAAATCAGGGCCCTGCTTATGCAATAGGGAATGTTTTCACCCTTGGGGCAGGCTGTGAGGCAGCTGTTACATTTCTGGGCAAAGAAGGTTTTGTCTTTTTCTAAGTTTTCAAGAAGCGGGGTATAGATAGCTCTAGCGGGCATACCTACGGGGCTTTTGATTATGCGGATGTCTTCCTCCTTTGAATCAACGATTACCTGTTTGAAGACATCGTGTGCATCACATTCATCTGTGGCGATGAAGCGTGTGCCTATCTGCACGCCATCGGCGCCTGCTTTGATGGCTTCTGCCATATCTTTTCCGTCAAAAATTCCGCCGCCAAGAAAGACGCGAATGTTTTTCTTAAACTCCTCCTCGAAGGGTTTTATCACTTCCTTTACTTCTTTTAGAATTTCAAGGTTTGGCTGGCAGGTCTGGGCCTCCAGGTCATTGGCTGAAAAGCCAAGATGTCCGCCTGCTTCATGGCCTTCAATTACGATAAAATCCGGAAGAGAGCCGGCTTTTTTGATGAAGGATTTGCACAGAAGCATGGCTGCTCTTTTACTGGAAACAATAGGAGCAAACAGTGTCTTGCTGCCCTTAACAAGTTCTGCGAGATTGAGGGGAAGTCCCGCGCCGGAGATGATGGCATCTGCCCCTGCAGCTACTGCAGCCTTTACTGTCTCCTCATAGTGACTTACCGCAACCATGATATTTACGCCAATGAGACCATTTCCCTGAGAAATTTCTTTTGCTCTCTCAATGTGCTTCTTGAGGGCTCTGATGTTAGCCTCGAAAGGGTTTGTGAGAAAATCTGGTTCTTTGAAGCCGATGTTTACTGAGCTTATAACGCCCATGCAGCCTTCCTTTGCAACGTTTCCTGCAAGCTCTGAAAGGGATACACCGACGCCCATTCCGCCCTGAATGATTGCATGCTGCAGTTCTTTTCCATTGATATCCATATTAATCTCCCTTGTATGTGATATTTATAGTAGTCATGTATTTACTGCTCTGGTGGCTCCTTTCTTAGGAAAGTGAGAGCAGAAATAGTTTTGAATACTATGTGATATAGTTAAATAAAATATAGTTAAATTTGATTGAGATATTATACCTAAAAGAGTCTCTTGTCAATGCCTCGTATGAGAGCGTAATGGGACGGATTCATAAGTGCTGCATGGATTTTTTGGTGCTATAATAGGTTTTAGGCCTGCAAATGACCTGATCATGGGGAATTCTTTTGGGTACTCATTTTTGAATTCGAACTTGTTCCCGGAAAGTATAAGAGGAAAAAACATGAAAAAGATATCATTAACTAAATACACAGATTTTATAGTGAAAGAAACAACAGAGCTTCTTAATATTGATTCACCTACAGGCTACACAGAGGAAGCTGCCAAGTGGGTTAAAAAGGAATTTGAGAAGCTTGGCTTTAAGGCAACTCTTACTAATAAGGGCGGAGTTATTGTTGATCTTACAGGAAAAGACAAAAAGGACGGCCTTCTTTTAGAGGCTCATGTTGATACACTTGGCGGAATGGTTGCCACGATCAAGGAAAACGGAAGACTTCAGCTAACCAATCTTGGCGGAATGAATCCGAACAATGCCGAGACTGAGAACGTTCGTGTTGTGACTAAGTTCGACGGAATCTATGAGGGAACCTTCCAGCTCAATAATGCATCAATTCATGTAAACGGTGACTATGACGATGAGAAGAGAACCTGGGAGAGCTGCGAGGTTGTTCTTGATGAGGATGTTAAGAATAAGGCTGACACCATGAAGCTTGGAATTTCGGTCGGAGATATCGTTTGCTTTGAACCCAACGTAAGAGTTACAAAATCAGGATACATCAAGTCCAGATTCCTTGATGATAAGCTCAGTGTCGGAATTCTTCTTGGTCTTGCTAAATATATCAAGGAGAAGAAGGTTACTCCTAAGAGAGCTCTTTATGCTCACATCACTGTCTTTGAAGAGGTTGGACACGGTGGATGCGGCAGTGTTCCCGAGGGTTGCACTGAGGCAATCTCAGTTGATATGGGTTGCGTAGGCGATGGCCTTACCTGCACTGAGAAACAGGTTTCCATCTGTGCTAAGGACAGCGGTGGCCCTTACAGCTATGAGATTGTTAAGGGACTTGTGGAGGCTGCCAAGGAGAGCGGCGCAGATTATGCCGTGGATATTTATCCTCACTACGGAAGCGATGTTGAGGCAACTCTTCGCTCCGGAAACGACTTAAAGCACGGACTTATTGGCGCCGGTGTTTATGCTTCACATGGATATGAAAGAAGTCACAGAGACGGAGCTGAAAATGTTCTGAGACTCTTGATCCAGTATGTGCTGTGATTGATTCGGTATGCGTTGAAATTGGTTTGCCGGAAAATAGTTATGATTTTGTTTGGGGAAAGTAGATATGGGGAATATAAAAATTAGCGACAAATTTGAGTTTCGCACCATAAAGTTTGAAGAAGCAGTTGAAGCTGCTGTGGTTGAGAGTATTTGCTTTCCGCCAAATGAAGCCTGCTCTGAGAAAAACATGATAGCTAGAGTTAAGGCAGCAGGTGACTTTTTCCTTGTGGCTATAAATAAAGAGACGGGGAAAATTGCAGGATTTCTAAATGGTATTGCTTCAGATGAGCAGGTTCTTCGCGATGATTTTTTTACTGATGCAAATAACCATAATCCGAATGGAGAGAATGTGATGATTGCAGGTCTTGCAGTACTTCCCGAGTTTCGCGGGACCGGACTTGCAAGAACACTTGTTGAACATTATCGGGAAAGAGAAACAAGACGCGGTAGAAAGCGCCTTGTTCTCACCTGTCTCGATGAAAAGGTCGGTATGTATCAGCACTTCGGCTTCAGAGATCTCGGCGAATCCGAATCCGTATGGGGCGGAGAGAAGTGGCACGAGATGGACATGGTGCTGTAGACTGTGACGCCCTAAATGTTTCGTTCAAGATATCATGAGGCTATATCAGGCCTTTTTGTTTCTGTCGTATAACAGCTGAAGTCCTCTGATGAGGATGTCAGGTTCTAAATTGAAATCTCTTTTACAATATGGTGCAACCAGAGAGCTTACTCCGCCTGTAAGAACAGCGCTTACGGGCTTTCCAAGCTCTTCTTCCACTCTATCGATGATGCCGTCAAGCATTGCCGCGCATCCTATAAGGGCACCGGAACGCATGGAATCAACGGTGTTAGTGCCGAGGACATTTGCTTTTTCTGTGAGATCGATATTGGGAAGCTGTGCTGCCAGAGATGAAAGGGCGTTTACGGATACCCAGAGACCCGGCATGATCATACCACCGATGTAGCTGCCGTTCTCATCAATAACAGTCATGGTGGTTGCTGTACCCATATCAACGATGGCGATGGGGAGCTTGTACTTTGCTCTAGCGGCAACAGCGCCGACAATAAGGTCGCTTCCTACTGCTTTGGGATTATCTGTGCGGATATCGAGTCCTGTATCCATATCGGGACCAACCACCAGGATGTCGATACCTGTAAGTATTTTTACAGCCTGCGGAAGAACTGTCTGAAGATAGGGTACGACGGATGAGATGATGCCGCCTTCAATCTCCGAGATTTCTACGTGGTGCATGTTTAAGATGCCCTGAAGATCAAGGGCGTACTGATCTGCAGTCTTGTTGCGGTCAGTTGCAAGTCTCACTGAAAATTTCTCAACTCCGTTCTCGACTCCGCCAAGAACAATATTTGTATTTCCTACATCTATAGCCAGAATCATGAAAAATTCCTCCAAAATCTTAATTATGTGGTAAAAACCAAACTGATTATAACATAGGAAAATTTGACTTCAAGCTAAGTTTTCTTGCATTTATGCCCTATTGTGATAGAGTTAATTCGAATTGTTTATTATTTTCAAGGAGATAGATTTATTATGCTCAAAGATAAAAATATAGTACTCGGAGTAACCGGAGGAATAGCCTGTTATAAAGCGTGCGAGCTGGCTTCTTTGCTGGTAAAGCAGCATGCGAACGTTCAGGTCATCATGACTGAAAATGCCACAAAGTTTGTGACGCCGATTACATTTGAACAGCTCACAGGGAATAAGGCTTTGACAGACACTTTTGACAGGAACTTCGTGCACAGCGTTGAGCATATTTCCGTTGCGGAAAAAGCTGACATGGTGATAATCGCACCTGCTACGGCTAACATAATTGCTAAGCTTGCAAATGGTATCGCAGATGACATGCTGACAACAACAGTGCTTGCCTGCAGATGCCCCAAGGCAATCTCACCGTCCATGAACACAGCGATGCTTGAAAATCCCGTAACTCAGGATAATATTGAAAAGCTTCGCCACTACGGATGGGAGATCATAGAGCCTGACAGCGGACGCCTTGCCTGCGGAGCAGTAGGAAAAGGAAAGCTGCCTTCACCTGAGACTCTCTTGGAAGTATGTCTTCATACCGCTGCTTTTGAGAAGGATATGACAGGTAAGAAGGTTCTGGTAACTGCAGGACCCACCCGGGAAGCACTGGATCCGGTTAGGTTTTTGACAAATCATTCCACAGGAAAGATGGGCTACGCCATCGCTAAGGCCGCCGCAAGAAGAGGCGCTGAGGTAACTCTTGTATCGGGTCCTACGAATCTTCCTAAGCCTGCCTATGTGAATGTTGTCGACATTGTTTCGGCGCAGGATATGTATGAAGCTGTGATGGCAAATTTTGACTCTGCAGATATCGTGATAAAGTCAGCAGCTGTTGCGGACTACAGACCTGCTACTGTTGCAGATAACAAGATTAAAAAAGGTGACGGTGATATGTCGATTCCCCTTGAGAGGACGACAGATATCATAAAGACACTGGGAGAGAAGAAGAGAGACAACCAGTTTTTATGTGGCTTCTCCATGGAGACTGAGAACATGATTGAGAATTCCAAGGCAAAGCTTGCTAAGAAAAATCTCGACATGATCGCGGCTAACAACGTTAAGGTTGAGGGTGCGGGATTTGGCACAGATACCAATATCCTGACGCTCATTACAGGGGAGGACCAGAAGGAGCTTCCTATCATGAGTAAGGATGAGGCAGCGAATGCTCTTCTTGATGAGATCCTTAAGAGAATGGATAATAGGGGCTGATATTATTTTCGAAAATGAGGTATTGAATGGCAGATAAAATTGTAATGGGGTACTGGGATTGTCCGTCCTGTGGAAGTACGGGCATTCCGGGAACAACGTATGACTGTCCTAACTGCGGAAGGCAGAGGGGCAAGGAGACAAAGTTTTACATGAAAGCCGGGAAGGTGGAATATGTTCCCGGGCATAAGGTTGTAGGTGCTGACTGGTACTGCGAATACTGCGGCGCATTAAATACGGCTGCGAGGACAACCTGTGAAAACTGTGGAGCACCTAAGGCGGAAAGCAAGGATGATTACTTTTCACTAAAAGAGCAAAAACCAAAGCCCGCACCGAGTCCTGTGCAGAATAACATTCAGGCTTCTCCGGATCAGAATAAGAAAATACCGATTTGGATGTGGATTGTTCTGGGGCTTGTGGTTTCGGTGACCTTATCAAATGTGCTGTCGGCATGGTTCAATAAGCCGAGGGATTACACCTTTGATGTGCAGGAGATGACCTGGGAGAATTCGATTGAGATTGAGGATTACCGGACGTTTCGGGAATCGGATTGGAATCTTCCAAGTGGGGCACGGCTAGCGTATACTGCTTCGGAAATTCGAAGCTATGAGTCAGTTCTCGATCACTATGAATCGGTCACTAAGTCAAGGACAGTTCAGGATGGTGGGCATTATGAGACAAGCTATTCGGACAACGGAGATGGAACCTTCACTGAGCATGAAACCTATGTGCCGGATTACACAACCGAGTACTACGAGGAAGATGAGCCTGTTTACAGGCAGGAACCGATCTACGACACAAAGTATTACTACGACATAGACAGATGGACTTACGAGAAAACAGAGACCGCATCAGGAAATGACAAGAATCCATATTGGCCGACCCTTAATCTAAGTGATAAGGAAAGAGAAGCGGGCCGCGAATCAAAGTACACCATGAGCGGAACCCTGCATTACAAATCTTTCGGCAAGGATAAGGAAAAGCAGCAAACCTATGAGATTCAGGAATCCTGGTGGAGAGATATCAAGAAAGGCCAGACAATAGAGCTAACTCTTGAGGGAGATAAGCTCACAGAGTGGAAATAATGATAAAGTTAAGGCGCCTTCACATTACGTGGAGGCGCCATTTTTTACTTAGAAATATAATGTGCATGATTTGGAATGCCGTGTAATTCCATTATTTAAAAGGATTATAGAATCTGCTTCCGTTTACTACTGTCAGCGTGATGGAAATTACAAGCAGAAGCGCGCAGACAGCAATACTTATATAATCCAAAGCTTTGAAGGGCCTGGCCATGTACCAGGTTCTTTTTTTATTTTTACCAAAGCATCTTAGTTCCATAGCATTGGAGATGATCTCGATTCTGTCCATGCTACTAAGGATAAGCGGAACAAGAATTGCAGATGCTGACTTCAGTCTGTGTATAAGAGATGCCTTTTTACTGAGTTCGATGCCCCTTGCCTGGGATGCCTGACTGATTTCGTGATATTGCTTTTGGATGTCAGGTATGTAGCGAAGCGCCAGCGCAACCGAATAGGATACTGAATAGCTGACACCGATCTTGTTCAGGGATGCAGCGAATTCGCTTGGGTTTGTGGTGCAGACAAAGAGGAGCACAAAAGGAATGGTTGCAAAGTATTTCAGTATATAGTTGAGCTGGAAAAAGAGCTGCTCTGCTGTCGGTGCGAAGTGTCCGGACATTCCGAACAGATAAGTGCAGGTACCGTAAACCTCTGTGCCGTGATGAGGTGAAAACAGGTAGACAAGTATTGTATTGAGTACCAGGAACACCAATGTAAACCACAGCATAAAGGAAACATCTTTTACTCCAATCTTGCCCACAGGGAAAAGCGCGATTCCAAGAACTGCAAGTACCGCAAGAAGCCTTGTGTCATAGGAGGTCATAGCTGCAAGACTCCAGAGAAAAAGGCATACCAGTTTCGTGGCTCCCGTGAGATCGTGTATTGGTGATTTCTTTTCGATATAGTTAAAAAGATTATTCATGTTTTCTTACGTTTTCCCTCTCATAATCGATGAAATTCTGAACGAATCCTGTGCCATCTTCGATATCGCAGATGCCTGCAAGGTGGTAAAGACTGGTTTCCTTTAGGCTTGCTCTGTCAACGATTTCCTTATTCGTAAGGACCTCTGCACAGCTTTTGTCAGCTATTATCATTCCATCTGAAAAGACGATGCTTCTGTTTGCGTATTCAAGCATTAGATGCATGTCGTGGGTGATCATGATTATGGTGATACCACGCTCGTTAAGGCTCTTTAAGAATTCCATGATTCTTGTATAGTTTCTGTAATCCTGCCCTGCTGTGGGTTCATCTAAGATCATGACCTCGGGCTCCAGAACCAGGATTGAGCATATGGTTACTCTCTTTTTCTGACCATAGCTAAGTGCTGAGATCGGCCAGTTGCGCATCTTATAAAGACCGCAGATCTTAAGGGATTTTTCCACTCGTTCCTTAACTTCATCATCGGGAACACCTCGAAGCCTGAGGCCCATCGCGACCTCATCAAATATCATGACCTGTGAGATCATCTGATTTGGATTCTGCATTACATAGCCCACGTGCTCAGCTCGCTCTTTGATGGAAAGGGTTATGAAGTCTTTTCCGTCAAAGATGATTTCACCAAAGTCCTCTTTTTCCATTCCGCAGATTACCTTGGAAAAGGTGGATTTACCGGCGCCGTTTGTACCGACAATGGCAAGCATTTCACCCTTTTTGATGCTTACGGAAATGTTGCGAAGAGTTTGCTTTTCGGTTTTCTCGTAGGTAAAAGATAAGTCCTTTACATCCAGGAGTGCATTCTGAGGTGCGGAATTGCTCTCTTTTCGGTTTTTTATGAAAAACTCATGAACCTTTTGTTTGTCATCATCAGACAGCGCAAGGCCATCCAAAGATGATGGATGTATGGAAGCGTTCACATTCACGCCTGCGTATTTAAGGCAGGTGAGATACAGAGGCTCACGGACTCCGCAATCAGAGAGATTTTCAGAGGACAGGAGCTCATCCGGAGTTGTGTCTGCAACAATGTGGCCCTCATTCATGAGAATGACTCTGTCAACAGGTCGGTGGAGCACATCTTCAAGACGGTGCTCGATTATGATAACCGCTGCCCCGGTTCTTTTCTGAAGGTCATCGATCAGCTCGATTGCCTGCTTACCTGTCTTGGGATCGAGATTTGCCAGTGGTTCGTCAAAGAGGAAAAGATCCACATCACTTGCCATGACGCCGCCCACAGATACGCGCTGCTTCTGACCGCCTGACAGCTCCGAGGGAGCATGACGAAGAACAGCCCGTAGATTTAGGATATCTGCGACTTTCAAGACACTCTCCTTCATCTCATCCTGAGGGATGCAGTCATTTTCCAGAGCAAATGCAAGGTCCTCTGCCACCGTCATTCCGACAAACTGTGCATCGCTGTCCTGGAGCACTGTACCTATTGTGTGTGATATGTCAAACAGGGACATGTCACGGGACTCTTTGCCGTTTATCAGAAGCGATCCGGTTATTTCACCTTTATATGAAAAGGGAATGAGACCGTTTATTAGATTTGCTATTGTGGATTTGCCGCATCCTGAGGGGCCTGCAATCAGCAGCTTTTCTCCCTTTCGGACTGTAAAACTAATATTATAGAGCGTAGGAGATGCCTGCGCTCTATACTGAAATCCAAGTTCTTTAAATTCAATGATTGGCTGTGTCTGTGTCAATTTTCTTCCTTTAAGCTTCCCTTCTTAGGGATTGCCTTTGAATATGCAATGCAAATGATAGTTCCAATGATTGCTGTTGTGATGATGTTAATGATCGCACCTGTAATACCCTGTACAAATACCTTGTTAGCGGGCTCTTTGTACATGAGAATGTCAAGAACGGGAGCAACCACTACCCATGCAATCACATGTGAAATAGCCTGACCAATGTTAAAGGTGATGATTCCCTTTGTACCAAACTCTCCCTCGTCAAGCTTGAGCTTCAGGGTAACAATGCCTACGAGGCAACCAAACACTGCAGAAGCGATAACCCAGCTCCACCATACTCCCCAGCCATAGCTGAAGTCTATGAAGAAGTGTCCGATAAGACCTGCAAGTGCACCGGCGATGGGTCCGAAAACGGCAGCGATAAATGCCAGAAGACCATACTGGATTGAGATGTTAGTGTTGGGTACAGGACTCGGTATTGCAACAAATCTTCCAAGGACAAAGAACAGTGCAGCACCGATACCAATAGCGACAATTGTTTTTACTGATAGTTTCTTCATACACATTCCTCCTAGTTATCACAATATAGATTTATTATACTACATTATGTAAGTAATTAAGTGCAGTAATTTGGATAAATGATTTAAAGATAAGATCTTGGAATAAATGATTTAAGAATATGTTTTGATAAATGATTTAGTGCATGGCCTTGACTTAATCATTTATCACGACTGCTTACTGACATTTCAGACTGCTTTTTGTATATTTGGGAGAATGCGAGTTGTTTTGGAATATCAGGGTGGTATTCTTTTTTCAGGAAGTGATCACGGAGGCAACCTTGGAAGCTATAAATATTTACCTTTTACTTTTAATAATATTGTCTGTTGTGCTTATGGCCTGTCTGGTCATACTGGCGAGAAGCTACCTTAGGCTCCTTGACAGAAACAAGTCGCTTGTGGAGACGGTCAGTAACCTTGGCGAATTAAATGACAGACTCAGGATGGACAGACATGATTACCTGAATCAGCTGCAGATTGTGTACGGTCTGATGGAGCTTGAAGAATATGATGAAATGAATTCTTATCTCCGGAAGGTTTACAAGGAACTACTAAAGACCGGGAAAGCAATCAAGACATCAAAGCCCGCTATAAACGCTCTTTTAGCTGCAAAATATGCTGAGTGCGATGCGAAGGGAATCGAGATGGTCATTGATGTGAAGTCCGATTTAAAGGATATCAAAATTGAGGACTGGGAGCTTTGCAAGGTGCTGTCGAACCTGACAGACAATGCCATAAGAGCACTTGTGGATTCAGAAGTTTCGGAAAAGCGGATTAGAGTAAACATCACCGAGACGAAGGATAAATACATCTTTGATGTGGAAAACAATGGGCCAGAGATTCCGGATGAAATCAGGGAGCATATTTTCAAAAAAGGATTCACCACTAAAAAGGGCGAAGGCCACGGAATGGGACTTGCGATCGTGTCAAAGATTCTGGAGGAGAGCGGTGGAGATATAAAGTTGGAAACAGAGGAAGGGAAGACGGTTTTTACAGTGGAATTAAAGAAGCTGTGAAACGGCTGGTAATTCGAGGAAGGTAAGATAGTTCTAAGGATAAGCCGTGAAGTGATAAGTGGTTTGATGAAGAATTATGGATAGAGAGGAGTATGGCCATGGGAGCAATACAGGTTTTGGGCATTGTGGTCCTGCTGGTTGGAATCATTCTGATCGGCATTGAGTTTTACATTCCGGGTTTTGGAATACCTGGGATAAGCGGCACCATTTTCACGGTGGCGGGAATATTCCTGACAGGAAGGAATATGTCAGAGAGAATAATTGTTGGGCTTGTTGCAATCATAGTAATTGCGATAATGCTGGTTGTGAGCATCATAGTGTTCAACTCTAAGAGCGTGAAATCGCCGATCAAGTTAGACACCGATCTTCCGGGCAAGAATCTTTTCATAGAAGAGAAGGATATGGAATATCTTGTTGGGAAAAGCGGAGTTGCGCTGACAGATCTCAGACCTTCGGGGAAAGGCGAGTTTGACGGTGTTAAGCTTGATATTATAACGAATGGTTATATAGCGAAGGGAGCTAAGCTCTCAATAACAGAGATAAAAAATAACAAGATTTTTGTGGATGAAGTCAGATAAAGCTAAGCAGATTTTTATGGATGAAGTCAGATAAAGCTAAGCAGATTTTTATGGATGAAGTCAGATAAAGCTAAGCGGATTTTTATGGATGAAATTAAGTATTGCTAAGCAGAGTTTTGTGATTTTGCCGTGAGGGAACATTAACATAGTGGTTGAAAAATGATTTAGCCGAAAGGCGAGGAGGGATTGAAATGAGCGCACCTATTATTATTGCAGTATTAGTTATAGTTTTACTGGTAGTATTTTTCTCAATCATACCTGTGGGTATGTGGATTTCAGCAATTGCCAGCGGAGTAAAGATTAGCGTCTTTTCACTTGTCGGAATGAAGCTGAGACGTGTAAGACCGGCATTCATCGTAAGACCCATGATCAAGGCTACAAAGGCCGGAATCCAGGTAACTTCCAATCAGCTTGAGGCACACTACCTTGCAGGCGGTAACGTAGATAGCGTTGTCAATGCACTTATCGCTGCAGAGCGTGCAGGCATGGACCTGACTTTTGAGCAGGCATCCGCAATAGACCTGGCCGGACGAGATGTCTTTGAGGCTGTTACCATGAGCGTTACTCCTAAGGTAATCGAGACACCTCAGATCTCAGCAGTTGCAAAGGATGGTATAGAGCTCCTGGTTAAGGCTCGTGTTACAGTTAGAACCAACATCGACCAGTTGATTGGTGGTGCAGGAGAGGCAACAGTTCTTGCAAGAATCGGTGAGGGTATCGTTACAACCGTAGGTTCCGCGAAGGCTCACAGCGATGTGCTTGAGAATCCCGATGAGATTTCAAAGGTGGTGCTTGAAAAAGGACTTGATTCCGGTACAGCATATGAGATTATTTCTATAGATATTGCTGACATCGATATTGGAAGAAACATTGGTGCAAATCTTCAGAGTCTTCAGGCTGAGGCTAATACCAAGATCGCTCAGGCTAAGGCTGAGGAGAGAAGGGCGATGGCTGTTGCACTTGAGCAGGAGATGAAAGCAGAGGTTGTTAAGGCTGAATCCGAAGTTCCGAAGGCAATGGCAGAGGCACTCAGATCAGGTAATCTGGGAGTTCTTGATTATTACAATCTTAAGAATGTTCAGGCTGACACCAAGATGAAGAATGACATCGGAAGTGGTATTAAGCAGTATGTTGACAGCAAGAAGGATAAGTAATGCATCGGAAGTAATGATAAGAAGTATGTTGACAGCAAGAAGGATAATAAAAATATAGGAAAAAAACCAAGTAAAAATCGTTAAAATGGGTACCAATGAATAAAAATCGTCGCTGCTGTAAAAATGTAGCGAGAAAAATTGATTAAAAGAGGCATAGGTATGCTTAAGGTTATGGTTGTTGAGGATGAGGAGCAGATTCGAATGATCCTCGGGAAAATGATAGAGAAAAATGAGGGCTGCGAGGTAGTGGCTTCCTGCGGGAATTTTGCATCTGCCATCAGTGATTTCATAAAGCTCCGTCCGCAGGTAGTTTTCATGGATATTGATCTTGGCGGTGACAGCGGACTTGAGTGCGCAAAGGCTATAACCGAAGTTGACCCCAAGGTGAAGATAGTTTTCGCGACAGCCCACAGTGAGTACATGGCTAATGCTTTTGAAATCTATGCCTTTGACTATCTGGTGAAGCCTTTTGATATGGAGAGGATTGCTAAGACTCTCGATAGGATAAAGAGCATGACAGAGGTGAAGAATCCGGCTGAGAATGATTCGGATGAGAAGAGCGAGTCTTCCCGCGGGAAGCTTATAATCCGCGGAAAGGAAGAAATCAATATCGTAAATGTTGCCGATATCATCATGATCGAGCGGACCGATGGCATGACAAGGATAGTTACAAAGGATGAGGTTTTCCTGACTTCGCAGTCCCTGGCAGCTCTTGAGGAAAAACTTGATCCCGAGCAGTTTATAAGATGCCATAAGTCATATATAATCAAGACAGATGCTGTTAAGAAGCTTGAAGTGTACGGCCGCTGGACCTACACGGTGAAGCTTAAGGATACAGATGAAACTGCACTTATGACTTCCGAGAAATATGATGAAATCAAGAGGAAGTTTTCGTGATGGCTGAGTGCTTTGACGGAAATAGCTATTGGTGAAAGGATGATGAGTTTTACAAGACAACTGCTATTGGCGAATGATGAGTTTTCCAAAGGCAATTGATATTTGGGAAGTGGATTCTGAGAAAAGGATGTTGGAACTATGAGAGTTTTTCATGCGGGGTACGATGAGATAAGAGATCCGGATATCCGAAGAGGCCGTGTTAATGCGGACTTCGGGCAGGGTTTTTATACAACAGATAACGAGGAATTTGCAAGGCGCTGGGTTCGAGAAAAACCCGGCGCTGCTGTGTTTGTAAATATCTATGAGCTCGATTTGGAAGGACTGAAGGTCAAGAGTTTTGAGAGGGATGGTGAGTGGTTTAGGTACGTCTTTTCCAACCGAAGATCCATGCCGGATGAACTTTCTGAGTATGACGTAATTGTAGGGCCGATCGCCAACGACACGATTTTCAATACTATGGGAATCATGACGAGCGGATATCTGTCTGACGATGAGGCTGTGCAGCTACTGACGATCGGACCTTTGTATAAGCAGGTTGTCATTAAGTCTGATAAGGCGAGAGCTGCTTTGAAGTTTGTGTCTGCGGAGACATTGCCTTTGGATGTCATAAAGGCTAACAAGGAGATACTTGCTGCGGACGAGGAGAAGTATATGACCGAGTTTGCGGAAGTGATGGAGAAAATCCAGGAGTAATTTCAGGAGAATTACAGGAGTAAATGCAGGGGGACATTGGCGTAAATACTAAGAGGAAAGGTGGTTAAAAGCTATGGGATTATTTGGGAGATTTAAGAAAAAAGGTGAGGAATCATTGAACACACCCCAATCTGGGTGGATGCATCATTACAAAATCTTTGTATGAGGGAACTTCAAATTTGAAATGGATTTTCAGAGAAGAAAGTGTCAATCCTTCTGATAATGGATGGAGAGCAATTGGCGATACAGATACGCAGGAATACATCAACACTCCAGGAAACAATCTGGTTGTTGATTTTGACCGTCTGGTTGAAATTGAACCTGCTGTGCTAGCTATTTATGACATGCCGGTTGGGGCAGACTTGGAATTCTGTGAGGATGAAACCGAAAGATATTTCATAGACAGTCATACTGGCAATAGAGTTGAGTAGGTTCATATCGTAGTGATTGCGTATATATCGTAGGGATTATACATATCGTAAGGATTATGCATATAGTAAGGATTATGTATATAGTAAGGATTATGTATATCGTGCGGATTACGTATAGAAGTGATGCATGGCATTATGCAATGTGACTTTTGGGTATTTCTTAGATTTTTCTGGAGGGATAAAGCTTGTAGCAGTGAAATGTGTAAAGGAGTTGGTTTCACTGCTTGACGGGGTGATTGTGGGCAGTGAAATGAAGAAAAGAGGTTGTTTCACTGCTGACAGGAAGAATTTTGGCAGTGAAATAAGGAAAAGAGGTTGTTTCACTGCTGGCAGGAAGAATTTGGGCAGTGAAATGAAGAAAAGAGGCTGTTTCACTGCTTGACGGAAAATTTAGAGCAGTGAAATAAGGAGAAGAGTTAGTTTCACTGCCAACATATAGAAATAGTCTATGAAATCGGTTATTCCAGGAGAATCATAGAGGATCATAGAAGGAGAATTATAGATTATCTATGAAAATAGAAATATTTCTGAAATCATAGACGGAAGAGGCCGCGAGTATCTGGGAAACAGCATTTCTAGGAAAATCATAGATTAAGAATTTTAGACTATCTATGAAAATAGGAATATTTCTGAAATCATAGACAGAAGA
>NZ_KE384111.1:0-5903 GCF_000423925.1 Butyrivibrio sp. VCD2006 | reverse complement strand
TGAAAACAGCATTTCTAGGAAAATCATAGATTAAGAATTTTAGACTATCTATGAAAATAGGAATATTTCTGAAATCATAGATGGAAGAGCCTGCAAGTATCTATGAAAGCAGCATTTTTAGCTAAATCATAGATAAAATGGGGAAAATAAGGTAGTAGATATTTTTTATAGTCAGCGTTGGGGAGGCAGCAGACATTAAAAGCATGGACAAATGCCAGGTGGAAGGCAACTTCAAATAGTTTAGTAAGGGAAAATAGAAAAACTACAATGATTCTTATATTTGATTACTTTGAGACGTTACTTAACAGTAAGAGTATGGATTTTAACAGGGGACTAAAAATCTTCTGGGAGAAATATTACAAAGATAAATGTAAGTTTGAAGACATAAAAACATATGGAGAAGAATTGTTCCAGGTGCTTATGTCCAGGCATGCCGAGTGGAAGGAGTTTCCTTTTGTGGAGGAAGAATTGCCGCTATATGCCGAAAAATTCGGAGGAGAGGTAGTCTCCATGGATGCAGAGGAAGAAGCGGATTTCTTGATGGCCTGCAATGAATTTGAAATCAATCCGGGGATAGAAGATCTGCTTAAAGAAAGCGAACAAAGGAATATTCCAATGTACGTTTTGTCTAACAGTGGTTTTAGGGCTGAAGCACTATTGATAATCCTGAATCGAAAGGGCCTGGGAAAATATTTTAAAGGTATCTGGTCCAGTGCAGATTTCGGGCGAACAAAGCCGTGTAAAGAATTCTTTGAACTTGCAATACAATCTGCTCTGGCAGATAACCCCTCCGAAAAGCGAGAGAATATCGTATACATCGGCGATTTATATGAGACAGATGTGATTGGAGCATATAATGCCGGGATAAAGGTTGCCTGGCTGAATAAAAAGGGCGAAGAGGATACTAAGAAGCTTGCGACATACAAAACAGCAACCACAAATGAAATAAAGGAGAAATTGTTCTAATTAAGAAGCTTGCGACATACAACGCTGCAACAATAAATGAAATAAAGGAGAAATTAATCTAATCATGAAATATTTCACAAAAGAATGGTATCACCTGATGCAGAGACTGGATTATACATTATGTGCAAAGAGGATACCTGATAAAGACTATAGCGACAGTGATATTGAAGAGCTTTATGAAAAAGAGCTGCTTGAGTATTGCGAGGAAAATGAGCAGGATTTAGATGATGAATTAAGGAAGGAGTTTAGAGAGCTTTACGAAGAAAACCTGAAATGGATGAAGTATTCAAATCTTCCCGAGTGGGTTTTTGATGAGGTAGATAGCAGACTTATAGCACTTGAACTTTATCCTGAAAGTGTCTTTGACAAGCTCCATGAGGAAGAGGTCAGAAATGAAGAGCGCTTCAATGCGATAATGAAGGCAGCGGAGGAAGAGGATAAGGCGCACCCTGAGCTTGAGGATGTGAGGGAGATGCTCGCCAATCATGATGCAACGATCATGAATATTGTTGCTGATGAGGATCGAATCGCATTAACAATTACGGATCTGTATGGTCTTGATGAAGACATATTTGAAGACAAAGAAAATCCGGACACATTTGAAGATATAGATGAAGACGATGACTTTGACGATGAGTTGTTTGTTGAGGAAGAGGAGATACGAAAAAAGCTCGTATTTTCAGGTAATGCAAAGATCAGCTCGGATGATGGTGATAAGTTGGTAAGTGCGCTCATGAAAGAAGCTTCATCTGAGGGTCCGGTAATAACCTGGCTCTATGAGGAGGTTTCTAAGCAGGACGGAACCTATTTCGTGGACATTTTGGCATGTGACAATGATTTTGAACTGTACTATATCAAAATTGAATGCGAGCACATTACAGTAATAAGGGAAAGCTCACACACAACGAGTGGTGGGAACTGTATCTTGCATCAGGAAAATTTTTGCCGTAATGAGTAGATAGGGCTATGTCAGGGAAAACCTTGTCATATTAGTTGATAAGGTCTTATCAGAGAATATGATCGAAACCCCAAGTAGACAATTCAATGTCTGCTTGGGGTTTTTATAATAATTCTTCACCTGGATGTGCACGCAAGTAAAAGTTTTAAAAACAATTCCTAACTTTAGAAAAAGTTTATGGAAACTTCATAACAATACCTTAGTGCAGACGTTAAAATGAAATAGTAAACGTTATTTTGATAATATGAGCGGGGAGTTCTATTGCTCGCATTAAGGAGTGCGAATGAATAAAAATGAGGAGCGCGGAAGCGTGGAAATGACAAGACGTGAGTTTCTAAAGCTCACAGCTGCAGGGGCTGCCGGGATTGCAGCTTCTTCAATGATTCCCGGTGGGATTGGCCGGGTTCTGGCAGCAGAGGAAACAGAAGGGTCAGCGTACAAGAATCATCTTGAGGGGCAGGACAGAGCGCCCAACGAGAAGATTAAGATTGAAGCTCCAAAGGAAAAGATTCGATACGATATCATAGATAATCATCTGCATTACACCGACTTCCTTGAAAAGTCAGATGGCTTTCCGGCCCTGTGCGAGGCTATGGATATGTCAGGAGTTTCAAAGTCGGTAATCTTTGGAATGGGTATTGCAAAGCAGTGGGATAGCAGCATGCCCGAGGCTCCATCATATTATCTCAGCAATGATTCAAGATGCTATTACTATTCCGCGACAGACTATTTGCTTGCCGAGGATCTTCTTGCGCAGCCAAAAGAAATAAGGGACAGATTTTATCCCTTCTGCTGCGGTTTTAACTGCAATGACAAGTTTGCTGCGGACCACGTTGAACAGGTGCTCGCACGATATCCCAAGTTCTGGAACGGCATAGGTGAAATCATGAGCAGACATGATGACCTGACGGCACTTACCTATGGAGAGCCTCCGCATATTGATGGTGAGGGCTTCCTTGGAATCTTCGACCTGGCGGCTAAGGAAGGACTTCCGGTCCTTGTTCATCACAATATCACGGCTCAGAGTACAGAGAACATTCTGTATCTCGACGAGCTTTACAACGCCCTTGAGTACAACCGTGATTGCAAAATAATCTGGGCTCACGTGGGAATTTCACGAAGAGTTGAGGTCAAGGACCTTATAAAAATTGCTGATGAGCTTCTTAGAAAGAACAGCAATCTTTGGATAGATATTTCCTGGATCGTTTATGATTACTATTTCCTCGATGAATTTCCTGATAATTATTTTGATGGAAACACGCTTGATGATTGGGTTCAGCTTATAGAAAAGCATCCCGACAGATTCCTTGTGGGTACGGACAAGGTTGGACATTGGGCAACCTATCCTGCTGAAGTGGTCAAGTATTACAAGCTTCTCGACAGACTTAAGGACAAGACAGCGGATATGATCTGTAGGGAAAATGTTTTGTCACTTATTAAGGAGTACAAGTAATGATCGGAATGGGCGCTGGCGAGCTTTTAATAATTCTACTTGTGGCTTTTATTGTGGTGGGCCCTGAGGATCTGCCCAAGGTTGCAAGGAAACTGGGAAAAGTCGTAAGGCGTTTTAGGTCGGCCGTGCAGGAGCTTACGGGTGATATCAATCTCGATGAAAAATAAATTAAATCTCAGAGCCAAATCTTAATTATGCAAGTTTGTTGATAAAGGCAATTTATGATGCTGGCTGAATAGATTTAGATAGCAACCAGTTTTATGAGGAGGAAAAGAGATGCATATTGGAGTACAGGAATTAATTGTAATTTTGCTCATTGCTGCAGTGGTTTTCGGTGGCGGAAAACTTGCCGGAGTTGGCAAGGCTCTGGGTAAGAGTGTCAGAGAATTCAGAGAAGAAGTTAAGGGTGAAGAGAGCGACGCTCTTAAGGAAAAATGATGTCTTAAGGAAAAGGGATGTATCTAAGGGAAAAAGTATACACCTAAGGAAAAGAGATATCTCTAAAGAAAAGTGATGCTATAGGGCAGGAAAGATTGAGGGTTAGCAAGCAGTGACAGACGAGAGCAGGCCCATACTTACACATCTAAAGGAACTTCGGCAGCGGCTGATAACGGCAGCTGCCTTCCTTGTCGTGGGTGTAATCGTTGCCTTTATGTTTTTGTGTGATCCTGCCATCAGATTTATGGAGGCGCCGCTTGTAAGCAGGAATGTATCCGTGATCTACACAGGTGTCAGCGATGCTTTCACACTTAGACTGAGGATATCACTAATTCTGGGAGTTGTTATAACGAGCCCTGTCATTCTTTTTATAATCTGGAGATTTGTAAAGCCTGCGCTTTATGAACATGAGATAAAGCGTTTCAGGATTCTATTTGGGATTGGTCTCATCTTGTTTATCGCCGGAATATTGTTTTGCTATATAGCGGTTTATACGCTGGCTCTGAATTTTTTCCTGGTTGCGGGAGAGGCTGTTGCTACGCCGCTTTTTGCGATGGATAAGTATCTTAATTTCCTGTTGTCATTCCTACTTCCGTTCGGAGTTGCGTTTGAGCTTCCGGTTGTCATTTATATGCTCTCGAGCCATGGGATTGTGAATTACAGACAGCTCGCTGTTTTCAGAAAATATGTACTTCTTCTTATTGTTACTGCGTCTGCGATTCTTACGCCGCCTGATGTGGTGTCTCAGATAATGCTCAGCGTGCCTCTTTATCTGTTATATGAAATTGGGGTTATAGTGGCGAGAGTATGCGCAAGGGATTGCGACATGGTTATGAAAAAAGCCTGAAATGGGAAGTAAAATCAGAGCAGAGTATAATAAGCTGCTTGTAAACATAAACAAATGTGAATTACTATAAACGAAATATTCATGTGATATATTAGCTAATGTGAATATCTGGGAGGTGAAGTGGTATGGATGGATCACTTACGGGGGAGCTTCAGGAAAAGCTCGCAAAACTTGAGTATTATATTCGCGGACTCGGATCACTTGCTGTGGGTTTTTCAGGAGGTGTGGATTCCACGCTTTTACTTACTGTAGCCCACAAAGTGCTTGGAGATAAGGCGATTGCCGTAACAAGCATAGTTGCATCGATGCCGGAGAGAGAAAAATCCGAGGCCTCTGAGTTTTGCAAAAGTCGCGGAATCAGGCAGATAGAAGCGAGGGTTAATCCTCTTGAACTCGAAGAATTCAGGCACAATCATGCGGACAGATGCTATCACTGTAAGCGCATGATTTTTCAAGAAATAATAAGGATAGCTAAGGAAAACGGAATCGAGTATGTGGCAGAGGGTTCCAACATGGATGATCTTGGCGATTATCGTCCGGGACTTAAGGCGGTTGAAGAGCTTAAAGTCACAAGTCCTCTTCGGGAAGCGGGTCTTACCAAGGAGGAAATCAGACTGATTTCTAAGGCTATGGATCTTCCTACATGGAGTAAACCGGCTTATGCCTGCCTTGCCACAAGGTTTGTTTACGGTGATGAGATCACTGAGGAAAAGCTTCACATGCTGGACCTGGCTGAGCAGTATCTTATAGAGAACGGCTTTGTTCAGGAGCGTGTTCGTGTGCACGGGGATCTTGCAAGGATAGAGGTCCCTGCTGAGGATATCGAGCGCCTTGCTTCTTCCGAGATTCGTGAAAAGGTGTATGCGAGATTTAAAGAAATCGGATTTATGTATGTGGCACTCGACCTTCAGGGTTACAAGATGGGAAGCATGAATGCGGTTCTTAATTTGGAAAAAGATTGATCCGGTTTTATTGTTGCTTGCATATGATAACAAGTTGCCGGGAAAAGTTTTCGGAAACAGTCAAATATTTCGTTGACAACAAGAGACTGATTGATTACAATTTTTCTTAATTCCCATCTTTGACACCTAAAAAGCCGCAATCCCAGTATACACCTGGGGTTACGGCTTTATTTTTATCTCGTGAAAAGCGTAATGCTTCGTAAACTTGTTAGAAAAGGAAGCCTTGCCTACGGCAAGACTCTGAATTCAGGTGTTATCCGGGCATCTATGCCAGGCTTA
>NZ_AUIX01000041.1 GCF_000423925.1 Butyrivibrio sp. VCD2006 | reverse complement strand
CTTCGTATGTGCATTTGGAAGCACTGGAAAACTCCGCAGAATAGAGCAAAGAATCTTATAAAACTTGGAGTTCCTAAATGGGCTGCATGGAGAACCGCATATTCAAAAGGATATGCAAGAGTCTGTCATGCATCTGATATATCCCAAGCTATAAGCAATAAGAGATTAGCCTCATTCGGACTAATCTCTATGGTAGACTACTACACCAAAAGGTGTGTTACTTGTTAAGTTGATTGAACCGCCGTGTACCGAACGGTACGCACGGTGGTGTGAGAGGTCGGAATTTCTCAATTAAGAGAAATTCCTCCTACTCGATTTGTTTGCCTTCCCCTTGGGGGGAAGGTGGCACGAAGTGCCGGATGAGGGGCTACGCTGTAAAGATGAGGGGCTTAAGCCGTAATAAACGTTCCAGCCTTCCCCTTAAGTGCTGTAGAAACTTCCGCAAGCGATGTGATAAGCACGCTGCCTGAAGGGTTCTTCTTAAGGAACTCGATAGCTGCTTCAATCTTGGGAAGCATATCTGTTGCACCAAAGTGTCCTTCTCTGATGTACTGCTCTGCGGTAGATACGTTCATGCGCTCGATGGGAGCCTGGGTATCTTTTCCGAAATCTGTATATACGCAGGGAACGGAGGTAAGGATAATCAGTCTGTCCACATTAAGGTCAGCCGCAAGTTTTCCTGCGATCGCATCCTTCTCGATTACTGCTGATGCACCCTTAAGCACGTGATTCTGCTGGATTACCGGGATTCCGCCACCGCCGCAGGCGATTACGATCTGGCCTGCATCCGAGAGAACGCGGATAGTGTCAATCTCGACAATATCAATCGGCTTGGGAGCCGCTACTATACGAAGATAACCTTTTCCGGGAACTTCCTGAACGAAGTTTCCTTTTTTAATTTCATTATCGGCATCCTCTTTTGACATGTATCTTCCGATAACCTTGGTGGGAGCGTAGAAGGCTTCATCGTAGGGATCAACTGTAACCTGTGTGAGGATGGTACTTACAGGTGTTGATATTCCGCGGCTTGTAAGCTCGCTCTTAAGTGAGTTCTGAAGATCGTATCCTACATAACCCTGGCTCATGGCGCTGCAGACGCTCATGGGTGCGGGGGTATAGTCTATATAAATTCTGTGGAGCTCAGTCATAGCCTTGTGGATCATGCTGACCTGAGGGCCGTTACTGTGGGTGATAGTGAGCTGATACCCGGTCTGGGCGAGGTCTGCAAGAGCCTTCGCTGTGACCTGAACGGCTTCCTTCTGCTCCATTGTGGTATAACCAAGTGCTTCATGTCCAAGGGATACCACTGCCTTCTTGTTTTCCATAGCGTTACTCCTCCGTTAATAACTGTTTTTTAGATTGTACCACATAGACTGTGGTAGGTGTCAGAGAAAATCCTCACATTTTAAGCTTGTTGTGACGTCTGTCGTAGGTCATAATGCCGTTAACCTCTTCCTCAACATCTGAGAGCTGAGTGTAAACAGCACCGGCAAGCCCCTTCTTCTTAAGGCCTTCGATTGTTTCCTTCATAAGAAGGTTGTATGCCTTCTTAAAATCGGCAACAGTATCGAATTTCTTATATCCGTAAACACGGTCAACACTGCTGTGGCCTTCGATATAACATGTGTAGCCGCCATACTCGGATATTACAAAAGCGCGGTGCTTCTTGTCAGGTATAACATCGAGAGGTCTGAAATAATTATGGACACTTCTAAAGTCTCCGCCGTTTTCATCAAACCATCCGCTGGCCTGATCAATCAGTCTGTTATCAGCAAACTGTCTGGCCTGAATTGTTGCCGCGGAAGCATTGAACTGTCCCCAGCCCTCATTAAAGAGTACCCATACTGAAATGCTTGGAACGTTGATAAGATGCTGGATTGTCTCCTCCATCTCTTCAGTCCATTCCCTACGCCCTTCAGAGGAATCTCTTGAAAACATATGATAATTGATGGGGCCATCAGGCATATGTCCGAATACACCCGGGAACAGAGTGGGAAGGTAGCTGACTACCGGCTTTGCATAAGAAGAGCCGCCGCTTACCATGTCCTGCCAGACGATCATACCAAGTCTGTCGCAGTGATAGTACCATCTTGCGGCCTCGATTTTTATATGCTTCCTCAGCATGTTGAAGCCCATTTCCTTCATCTCTGTGATATCAAAGATAAGTGCTTCATCACTGGGTGCTGTGTACAAGCCATCGGGCCAGTAGCCCTGATCAAGAACTCCGTTCAGGAAATATGGCTCACCGTTTAAGAAAAAGAGGGGATGTCCCTCAGCGTCAAGCTGTCTTGTGAAGGAGCGCATGCCAAAATAGCTCCAGGCCACATCATCTCCGGCGGTTATCTGTACCTTATAGAGATATGGATCCTCAGGAGTCCAGAGGTGAGGCTTGGGCATTGTGATCTTGCAAAGATAAACATGCGTTGATGCACCCTTGCCTTCTATGTCAGGGGAGTAGGTGCTAAGCTCATCCGATGAGTGACTGATGGAACCGTAATAGTCCTCAGGCTCGAATCTGTCTCGGGTTTTGTCGCTTCTGTGAACAGTCTCACCTTCGTTTTCAGCGACAAGTATCTGTCCCTCGGAATCATAGATTTTCAGTGAAACAGGGCATACTCCGTTTGTGTGAATTGTGACATAGATCATGTCCAGATCTCTGTCGGGTATGATTCTGTAGGAGGTTATGTGGATATCGGGAACAATCTCCATCCAGACTGTCTGCCAGATTCCGCTCTGAGCAGTGTAATACATACCGCCGCGTTTTAAGGTCTGTTTGCCCCTGCTGTGAAAAGATGTATCGCTGTCATCCTGGACACAGACTGTGAGGGTTCCTTTATATTTTCTTGGAGCATCGGCAGTGCCTTCTCCATCTTCTGAGTCACAAGGAGTAAGGGCATCTGTGATATCAACAGTAAAAGGCAGATAGCCGCCGCAATGTGCTCCTGTGGGTGTTCCGTTTACAAACACTATGGCCTTCTGGTCAATCGCGCCAAAGTGCAGGAGAACTCTGGAATTCTCAGTTGGCAGAACTATATTTTCAAGCTTCTTTCTGTACCACAGATATTCATCCGGTTTTAACTGTCTTTCAACTCCTGAGAGAATCGACTCCGGTGAGAAGGGCACAAGAATTTCGCCGTCCATCTTCTTTGGGTGCACATCACTTTTTGAAAATGCATATTCCCACGTGCCATTGAGGTTAATATAGCTCTCGCGCGCAAATTGCGGGCGGGGATATTCTTTTAACACGTTGTTTTTGTCAAGTGCCTCTCCCCAGATAGTGGTGAGTCTGTGGAGTACATCGTCTTCATGTGATTTGTCTATTGCTTTGATTGCATCGATTAAATCCATTTGTGTTTTCCTCGTAAAAAATTAAAGCCATCCTTTGTTTAATTGGATGGCGCATTAAGTTCGTTTTTAATCATTTGTGTTACGGTTTGATGAAGCGATGAGATCCTGATAAAAAGCTGCATCTGATGCAGATGCGTAAGCTCCGATCCAGAAAAGCGGGATAAAACAGGAGACTGCTCCAAGTAAAACCATTGGAATAAAGCTTATGTAGAGAAGAAGTAGTCTTAATTTGCTTCCTTTCATGAGGCTCATGCTCGCCTTTAGAATATCTGATGACTTCTTATCCGGGAAATCCTGGAGAATGAAGTAGGATTGTGAAAACATCAGGCGTACATATATGTTAGCTACAGTCATCAGGATAGAAGTTACAAGCGCAATCACTATGTAGCGCACATCTATGATGGCTGTGGTTCTGGAGCTTTTCATGAGCATGGCTGACAGTACCTGAAGCGGAATCACTGTAAGAGTGTTTGCAACGGCAATCGGAACGTGCAGAAGGATTGCCTTGTCAGGATGATTTTTAAAGCCATGGAAAAGATCTGCGGTTGACACAGATTGAGAATAGACTACGTTCATAAAAAGGTATGCCAGTCCGGAGTCAAACACACCTAAAAAGAGGTTGACCAGAATGGTAGACCCAAAATAGATAAGATAAGTGAGAAGATTAGCCGGAATGATCGCGGCTGTAACGATGTTTATCATTAAGAATGCAATGATTCTATAAAGAATTAATGCACCGATTGTTGTTCCGTAATGACCAAGAAGCCTGTCTCTTGCTATGGCTTTGATCTCTTTAGCGTTTTTTGTCTGTTTCATTTGCTCCTCAATCCTATACAGCTGCATCGAAGCTTGAACCGATCAGACCACTGGCTGCATCAGCTGACTTGCGATTTTTCTGATATGGATTATCCTCGTTTTTATACATGATCTGAGTGGTGGTAAGACCGCCTGATACATAGGTACGTCCACACTCAGGGCAGATTGCTGTCTGAATTTTGACGGATGCCTGAAGGACTTTGCCATCTCCCTCGGCTGCTTTTTTATATGCGTTGGCTACATGCTCCGCCTCATGGCCACGTACTCTTGCGGGTGCTGCTTCCGGTGAAATGTGAGCAGCGCTCTTAAAGGAGACATTTTCATCTGAACCATCAATATATTTGCGGTTCTTACATGTCTCGCATTCGGCCGGTGATGAGCGCATTCCGGGTTTCTTCTCGACGGATTCGCCGGGATTAAGAGTAACCTTGCCGTCACCAACTATGGCACCTGCCGCTGCTTCGGAACCTGTTCCCTGAGCATTGCTAAAAGCAGGACCAAAAAATCCTGATGCATAAGAACTATTAAATCCAACTCCACCTATAACGCTCATAAGCACACCCTCTACTGACTTTCTACAGGAAGGTCAATGCTGATACCAAGATTGCCTGTCAGCTCCTCAAGCATATCGTCGAAGCTCTGACCGGTTGCGGCCTGAGAGTACTGATTAACCATCCTGTGTGCTTCGGGATCGGTAAATACCGTCACGAAGGATGTAACCATAAGTGCGTATCCCCCCACTAATCCGACAAGACCAAATAGAATTCCCCTTTTAGCCTGCGGATACAGCTTTCCGTTCGATTCTCTCGACAGGATAGCCATTGTGATTGCTATTCCTCCAAGTATTATGGAGAAATATGCACTCAATATGAGTGCGATTGAAATCAGCCCCAGTACAGATGCTGCCGTAGCAAATCCGACTCTCGGATTAAGCATGTTGTGAGTCTGATTGTACTCAAAATTCTCGTTCATTCCTTTATAACTGCAGATCACTTAGATGAATCATGGAAAGATAATAATCTGCAGCTTCCTCCTTTGTCACCAAAAGATGACAATATTTCAACTTAATTGTACCGCAAAATGGGGGCAAAGTGTATTAAAAATTGCTTAATTCTCAGCATTGTAAATACAATTGAAAAAGTGGTCTTTTACATAGTAAAATAAACGAGTGAATTTTATTCTCAGGTTTATAGACCAAACAAGGAGTTAAACAGGCAAAAATGGACATTTTACAGAAAATCACAGAAGAACTTAGCGTACAAAAATGGCAGGTAGAGGCTGCGGTAAAGCTTATAGATGAAGGTAATACCATACCGTTCATTTCAAGATACCGTAAGGAAGTTACAGGATCTCTTAACGACGAGCAGCTTCGTACTCTTGGTGAGCGTCTTACTTATCTCAGAGGCCTTGAGGAGAAAAAAGCGCAGGTCATTTCTAGCATAGAAGAGCAGGGTAAGCTCACAGATGAACTTAAGGAAAAGATTATAGCAGCTGAGACTATGGTTGCTGTTGAGGATCTCTATAGACCCTACAGACCCAAGAGAAAGACAAGAGCTTCAGTTGCTAAGGAGAAAGGACTTGACGGCCTTGCTGATATTATCAGAGCACAGGAGACTACAAAGTCACTGGTTGAGGAAGCTGCACCTTATGTAAATGCAGAAAAAGAAGTTAAGAATATTCAGGAAGCAATCCAGGGTGCGATGGATATCCTCGCCGAGGAGATTTCAGATAATGCGGACTTCCGCACATATATCCGTGAGGAGACATGGAACCAGGGTCTTGTGACATCTTCAGCCAAGGATGAGAAGGCTGAGAGCGTTTACGAGATGTACTACAATTTTGAGGAGCCTGTTAACAAGATCTTAGGACACAGAGTACTTGCTCTTAACCGCGGTGAGGCTGAGAAGTTCCTTACAGTTAAGATCACAGCTCCCGAGGAACAGATTTTACGTTTCCTTGAAAAGAAAACAATAACAAAGGATAATCCTGAGACTACACCTGCACTCCAGGCTGTATGCAAGGATTCCTATGACAGACTTATTGCTCCCGCAATTGAGCGCGATATCAGAAACGAACTCACCGAGAAGGCTGAGGACAGTGCTATAGGAGTATTTGGTAAGAATCTTGAGCAGCTTTTGATGCAGCCTCCCATCGCAGGAAAAACTGTACTTGGATGGGATCCCGCTTTCAGAACAGGCTGTAAGCTTGCAATCGTAGATGCAACCGGTAAGGTTCTCGACACCAAGGTTATTTATCCCACAGCTCCTCAGAACAAGGTTGAGGAAGCAAAGGCAGAGCTTAAGAAGCTCATTAAGAAGTATGATGTAGACCTCATTTCAGTAGGTAACGGTACTGCTTCAAGAGAATCAGAGCAGGTTATCGTAGAGCTTATAAAAGAGCTGGATAAGCCCGTACAGTATGTAATCGTTAATGAGGCAGGCGCTTCGGTTTATTCTGCAAGTAAGCTTGCAACAGAGGAGTTCCCTCAGTTTGATGTTGGTCAGAGAAGTGCGGCTTCAATCGCAAGACGTCTTCAGGATCCTTTGGCAGAGCTTGTTAAGATCGATCCTCAGAGCATAGGCGTAGGCCAGTATCAGCACGATATGAATCAGAAGAAGCTTGGCGAAGCACTTTCAGGCGTGGTTGAGGACTGCGTTAATAAGGTTGGCGTTGACCTTAATACCGCTTCAGCACCTCTTCTTACATATATTTCAGGTATAACCAAGGTTATTGCCAAGAATATCGTTGATTACCGTGAGGAAAACGGTAAGTTTGAGAGCAGAGATCAGCTTCTTAAGGTTCCGAAATTAGGACCGAAGGCTTATGAGCAGTGTGCAGGCTTCCTTAGAATCCATGACGGTAAGAATGCTCTTGATGATACCAGTGTTCATCCGGAGTCCTACGAAGCAGCTGAGAAGCTCATGGACAAGCTTGGTCTTACCATGGATGATGTTCGCGAGGCTCAGAAGAAGACAGCTAAAGACATAAATGCTGCAAAGAAGTCTGAGAATGAAGGAAAACAGAAGCCTGTTAAGAAGAAAAAAGAGCAGAAGGTTTTCATAAAGAATACTAACACTGCTATGGGTGCTGCACTTGCAGCTGCCCTTAACGGAACAAGCCTTGGTGGCAGCTCAGATTCTGATGCATCTACTGATGCTAATAAGGGAAAAGCCGATGCTCCTGCAAATGGAAAGGTAGCAGTTGGCGGAAGCCTTCTTAAGAGAGTAGGAGATAAAAAGAAGCTTGCCGAGGAGCTTGGCGTAGGTGAGATCACTCTTACGGATATTCTCTCAGAGCTTGAGAAGCCTTCACGTGACCCCAGAGAGAGCATGCCTGCTCCTATCCTTCGAAGCGATGTTATGGATATGAAGGACCTTAAGCCCGGAATGGTGCTCAAGGGAACAGTTAGAAATATAGTTGATTTCGGTGCATTTGTTGATATAGGTGTTCACCAGGATGGTCTTGTTCATATCTCTCAGATTACAGACCGCTATATCAAGCACCCGCTTGATGCAGTGAGCGTTGGCGATATCGTTGATGTTCAGGTAATAGAGGTCGATGTGAAAAAGCAGAGAATCGGCCTTACGATGAAAATTAAAAAATAAACCAATCAAGCCTTCTCCCTACAAGGGAGAAGGTGTCAGCGAAGCTGACGGATGAGGGTTTAGGGCATATATGGAAGGGGCTACCCGAAGGTAGCCCCTATTTCATTTTTACTTTTCGTATAGATTAGATTTTTTGAGAGAGGTTATTCTATATACAATAAACAATTTCTTATCCATTGAACGTATTTTTTTAGCACAAACAGATAAATTCTGAGCTAAAAATATGCTCACCATTATGCAACAGTTTATAGTACCAAACTTAACTTGTTTCACATTTTCCATAATCAAGAGTTATATTGGATGTATAGTCTTTTGCATTACTATTATGAAAAAAATTTTAATACTCTACGATGTAAAGATTTGTTTGGATAAAGTCAACGGATTTCCCATTGGCTGTCTAAGAATATTCATGATCAAAGAAAATCCGAGAGAAAACTCCCTCGGACATTTCTTTGATAAAACTTGTTATTTCTTAACACTCATTTTTACCTTTTTATTTGCCTTTTTTGCAGCTTTCATAATCTGCTTGGCAATCCTTGAATCTTTTTTTACGCCTTTAATAATTACTTTCTTTAGCTTTTTAGCACCTTTGAAAGTATTATTATCAACCTTTTTCAGATTTTTGGCATCAATTGTTATTTTTTGAATATTCTTGCCAGTAATTGATTTACTACTTAGCTCGGCGACAGGAAATTTTACGGCGTTAATAGTAATCGTAGATGGAATCTTTATTGACTTTTTGTTTTTGCATGCGACAACCTTTGCTTGGAAGGGATTCGTATACACATTATATGTTATTCCACAAGAATCAATTACTATAGAACAAGGCTTATCATTCGACTCTTCTTCATTGTTTGTTTCAACTAAAGGAGTAGTAGCCTCTGTACTTCCATCTTCTGATCCAGTAGGAAGATCAGATGTTTCATTAGGGATGACGTTTTCTGTAATTTGATTCTCGGATTCAGTATTATCTGATAACTCCTGTTCATTGTTTCCTGTTACAGAACTGTCAGAACTACCAACATGGATCCATATGAAATCATTAACGTTTAAGTTTTCATCAGAAAATACTACGGATATTTGTACGTCTCCGTTCGATATAGCTGTCACCTTACCATTTTGATCAACTTCGGCAACACTCGTGTCAGAAGAATGCCACACTAACTTATCTTTTGTAACTTTATTAGGCAGTATCTCCACGTCAATAGATTTGCTTTCACCAATAGCCATTGATTCAGAAGTTGAAATTATTTCAACTGATGCAAACTCCACATAAAATGGTATATCATCACCTGTAAGATTGTTTGTGAAAAGTTTAAGACCAAACTCATCTGCTGAAGGAACGCGTTCGATAATCGGATCAACGTAGGTGCCACCACAGTCGTCTCTGTATACAAACCATTTGTCTCCGCATACTTTACATACATAGTGAAACTGAAATTTTCGTTGTTCCTGACTTGGGAATGCAAGCTCAACAATTTTTTCTAATTTCGATACACAACTGTCACATGTCTCTTTATTATCATCCGAATTATCGGAATTTATAGTATTCCACTTCGCATATAATGTGTGATTTTCTTTTACACTAACAATTGTATCAGACGTAACCTGTTCTCCGCCATCAGCTTTAGTAAACCAACCTATAAATGAATAGCCTTCCCTAGCGGTTGGAACAGGCAAATTTCCATATTTGTAATTTACAAATACTGGTATTGTTGCGGTTATTTCCTCACCACCATTAGCATCAAATGAAACGGTATATGCGTTTTGTACATCAATTATTCTGTGATCTGATTTCCAACCATAACCTATTAAAACTGAACTCTTTGTTATTAACTTTGTTCTTATTCCTTCAGGAGAACTTACTAAAAACGCGCTATCCCCTATATTTCTTAAATTATTTCCATCATATTCAATCTTTGTTAAACTTGGGCATGACATGAATGCCTGCTTTCCAATTAATTTGATTGAAGAAGGAAGCTTTATCGACTCTAATCCTGGGCATTCCATAAATGCGCCAGCCCCAATTGCTTCTAGGCTATCTGGGAAAGAAGTAATTCTAATGTTCTTACATGAACAAAACGCTAACGTTTCAATTTCTGTCAAGTTATTAGGCAATGACTCAAGCTTTAGCGACTCACAGAATTGAAATGCCGTGTTTCCTATATATGTGATACTATCCGGGAGCATTTTTAATTCCAACTTTTTGCAATTAAAAAAGGCTCCAGATTCTATGCTTGTTACCGAATCAGGTATCGTTACTTTTTCAAGCATATTACAAAATGCAAATGAGCATTGTCCTATCTTTTTTAGCCCTGTTGGGAGCACTACTTCCTTTAGATTTTCACACTTATAGAATTCATATCCATCCTGATACACTGCAGATCCACGACTAGTATATGAAACCTCTTCCATAAAATTAACACCATCCATTATCGTAACAGAAGTAATCACATCGTTTTCTTTAAAAATAGATCCTTGAATTACAACGTTATAACAGCTGTTTCCGATAAATGCATATGGATAAATGATTACCTTATCATCTGTACCAATATATTTCTTTAATTTTATATTCGATTGCTTTATTTCATAATTAAATTCAGAATACCATGTTGTTAATTCTTCCTTGATCACACGATTGTCTGTATTCCAATCATAAGACTGCAGTGCATAGTTATCACTAAATAGTAGGGTTTCAGTTTTGTCTGAAATATAAAAGGCCTTTTCGCCTATCTTAGTTAAGTCCGATCCAGTATATCCGATAGCATTGATTGTCCCACACTCAAAAAATGCTTTTGCCCCAATTTTCTTTAATGATTTTGGAAGCATATTTATAGATAGTTTTGAGCAACCACTAAATGTTTCTTCTTTGATTTCACTTATACCGGATGGTAATGACAATTTTTTTAGGTTACTGCACCCGTAAAATGCTCGTGCTCCTATATCTATTGTTTTTGATGATAAAAGAATTTCTTCAAGTTTACTGCAACCACAAAAAGCATTTTCACCTATATTTATAACAAGATTGTTCATAGAAAAAGCTTTTAAGTTGCTGCAGTTTTTGAACATATTATCGCCAATAGTTACATAATCTGTTAAAATCTCAACCTCTTCTAAGTTTGTACAGCCATTAAACAATCCGTCTGTATTATTTATTATCACTCCACTTTCTATGGACACTGTCTTTATTATTACATTTTTACTAAAAGCTATATTATTAAGACAAACCTTGTATTCCTTATAGTTGTGATATGCAATACTCGGAACTTTTAAATGATTATCTGTTCCTAAATACTTCGACAATGTTATTATTTCACTTGAATCATCAATCGAATACTCATATTCCTCTATCCATTTACTAACAAGGTGCTTAAGAGCACGATTAGAGTCTTCCCAATCATAATTCAAAAGAGCTTCATTCTTTGATGCTAGGGAAGTATTTATGTTTCTCGATGAGTAGAAAGCTTTCTCGCCAATTGTTGATAAACCTGTTCCATCATACGCTATATCCTTTATTAAATAGCAGTTATAAAAAGCCCATTTTCCAATTTTCAACAAACTATTCGGAAATCTCTCAACACTAAGTTTATTGCAATTATAAAACGCAACATTTCCAATTGACTTTATCTCAGTAGGAAACTGATTCATATCTAGTGCAGAGCAGTTATAAAAAGCATAATCTCCAATATCAGTAACTTTTTCAGAAATAGATACCGTCTTCAAATTCGAACAACCATTAAACATGTAATTATCTATTATGGTCATATTATTCGGCAAAACGACGCTTTTTAAAGAAATACAACCGTCAAACATACTTGTGCCATCTTTAATGGTTACTTCGTTATTTATATTAACAGATTCAATGCTTTCATTACCTTCAAATACCGCACCACTCAAACAAATCTTTTTCTTTTTGCCTTCAAAATATTCAAATGAGCCAATGGTTAAATCAGAATTCGGTCCAATGTACCTAGTTAATAATATCTCAGTATCTGTTTGAATGAACTCAAAATTATCATACCAGTCACAGGAAAAATGATTAATGTTTATCTGATGTTCATTCCAGTCATAATCTTTAAGTTTTTTACAATTCGTGCATAAATCCAAATTTATATAGTTCGATTCATCAACTCCATATCCTGATTTATAATGAAATGCTCCTTCTTCTAGTGTTGTTAATTCTCCTTTGAATTCAAGATATGATAAAGAATCACAATTGACAAAAGCCCCATTTTTAACAACCTGTAAATTCGATGGTAAAGTTATTGACTGTAATTTTTTACATTCGTAAAATGCCTTTTCACCTATACTTGTAATATTGTCTGAAAATACTATCTTCTCCAAGTTATCACAATAGGCAAAAGCCTGATTATTAATAATCTGTAAACTTGTTGGTAAAGTTATCGACTGTAGTCTTTTACATTCGTAAAATGCCATTACACCTATACTTGTAATATTGTCTGAAAATACTATCTTCTCCAAGTTATCACAATAGGCAAAAGCCTGATTATTAATAATCTGTAAACTTGTTGGTAAAGTAATAGACTTTAAATTTTTACATCCGTAAAATGCCTTTTCACCTATACTTGTAATATTGTCTGAGAGGACTATCTCCTCCAAGTTATCGCAAGAATTAAATAATTCGTCTTCTATCTCAGTAAGACCTTCCATTCCATATATTTTGCATAATGAATCACAATCTTCAAAAGCGCCGCTGCTTATACTAGTAACACTTGATGGAATTGTTATTTCTTTTATCGTGCTCTTGTAAAAACTACAATTGATCTCTTCTAGTGATTCCGGAAGCCTTACAGAATTTAGTGTATAGTGTCCTAAATATTCAGAGTATTCTCCTATACTATATGTTTGTTTATACCTTCCTGGACCGTAATAACTAAGCACCTTAACTCCATCTGGAATGTAAAGATCTGTAATATCAAATAATGTAAGTGAAAAAACATCAGACACTTCAGCAATTTTGATATCATAATCTCCATCGGCTGGACCAACAGTACGTAATTTCGGGCAGAAATTTAAAGCATTAGCACCCATAGTTATTTGAGTTGAGTAAAAAATAACTTCAGATAATTCATTACATTTATAAAATGCACACGTATCGATATATTTTAAACTTCTTGGAAATTCTACGCTTTTCAAAGTTTTACTGTACTCAAATGCTAGTTTGTAAATCTCTTCAACGCCTTCTGGATATACTACATTCTCTATAGGAGCTCCAAGTCCAGTAATATAACTTATTTTTCCATCACTTGCGAACTCCAAATCATAACCGCCACCAATTGCTCCAGCAGTTTTAATATATTTGGATGCACTAAAATTTAGCCTTTCCAAGCTATGATTTGCAGTTATTGTAATCTTCTTGATATTTTTGCAATCACTAAACGCATATCCCCAATCAGTTACATTTTTAGGCAAAACCAATTCTTCTATTTTGGGGCAATTTTGAAATGTATTATTACTTACAACAGTTAGAGTATCTGGTAAATAAACCCGTTCCAAATTGAGATAATTCTTGCAAATAGCTTGAGATATTGATGTTACCCCTTCTTCAATTTTGACTTCCTTAATAAAGTCTCTGTATTCATCCCAAGGAGAATCTGATGTATATACATATCCAGCCATTTCACCTTGTCCAAATATTGTAAGGGTTCCATTTTCTTCAAGTTTCCATTGAAGATTATCTCCAGATTTACCGCATTCCCCTTTTATAGGATACATAGTTTGGCCTATGCCTTGCTCATCATTCACATTAGTACCTATATAGGATGTTTCGTTATCCTCAGCATGTGAATTTATTAAACATGCGTTAAATAGGCATAATGAACTAAAAATAAATAGGACATTCTTTAAAGTAAAAAAAGATTTTTTCATTAACTTATTTCTCCTGTTAATATTTGGCTTAAATCATGTTTTGCACAAAAAATAGGTGACACCGAAATGTCACCTATAGAAAACATTATTCTAATGACAAACTCCTTAACTATTAAAAGTATAATCTATCTAGTATTTTATATGTATACGAAATATGTATTTTACTATTCAAATTTCGTACTTGACAAGTAATAATTCATATATATTGTTTATAACGAACTACAAAAGTTTTATAAGACATATAAACATTATGGCGAAAGCTTACAAGTTATCTTCTCATATAAGCAAGATGCTGATAAATTGCACTTTCAGATTTACTTTATTGTATGTCCTAACAGCAGCGATTAACCATGTGATAGCCCCAACATCAAAAACAGTTTCATAGAATGGTATGAGCACACGTCTATAACATAAAAAACTATATGGTAAGAAAGTATACCCTGAATGGAGTGTAAAAAAGAGGGTTAAAGCAGAGAGATGTTTAGGAATTTGAGAGAACCATGACAAAATGCATTGCATATACATAACAGAGACCTGATGTAGAAGAAATAAGTCTATAAGCAATTATATAGAAGGAGCTATCGCATTAGATTATCTAAAGCGGTAGCCCCTATTCCTTTGGCTGAAAAACTAAGTTTTATTCAATTACATAAGTGAGAGAGTCTCTGATTGCGCCGGATCCCTGGAATCCGAAGAATGCGCCGTCATGAGGACGGATAGCTGCATTCCAGTCATCGGGGGTGATCACATAGTAATCACCTTCTGTTGCGACCTTTACGCACCATGCGGAGTCGATAGATACTTCGCTCTTCTTAAGCTTAAGTGTCCAGTTATCAACTGCTGTATCGGAATCGTTAACAACCTTTACATTAACTGTGAAGCCTGTGCCCCAGCTGTTAATTGAGAATTCAGCTGTAAGATTGCTATCTACAACTATCGGATCAGGATCTACAGGTGTAGGATCGGGATCAACCGGAGTGGGATCGGGATCAACCGGAGTGGGATCGGGATCAACAGGTGTCGGATCAGGATCAACAGGGTCAGGGTCAACCGGATCAGGATCTACCGGATCGGGATTCGGATTGGGCTTAACGGGAGCCTTGAGAACTATGAAGGAATCGATGTCTGTCTTAGCATAGGTTCCAACAAAGAAGAGGCCGTGTGTGCCCTGAAGATCCGGGAATGAGAAATACTTTGTCTCAAACTGACCGTTTGTATTGGGGAATCTGAGAGTTGTAAGCTTCTCACCTGCAAGTCTGCCATCTCTAACTTCAACGATAGAGGGCTCAGTTGTTCTGAAGGTAACACCAATAGCTGCAGATCCGTCGAATTCTACATTTTTAACAGCAACAAGTGTGCCGTTTGTGATGCCTTCAACATAAGTTACATTGCCTTCTGTCTTAACTTCGACTCTTACGATATCATCAGCGTTCTCAAGCTCAACTGTTGAATAAGGATCAACTGTTGTTACAACAGGCGCGGGCTCCGGATCGGGTTCCGGTGTTGTTGTGCCCGGAGCTGTCAGAGCTTTCCAGTAATCAAAATCTACACTTCCAATCTTTCCAACAAAATAAACTTCATGCTTTCCTGTTACACCGGAAATCTTAGTGGTGTACTCTTTGAAGCTGCCGTTTGTGTTATTTTAGATTTTAAAAATTGTTCGATAATACGGAAACGATTTATAAACAATCAGTTTACGAATACCTAAATTCAATTGTGTGCTATTATGTGAGTAGTAAAATTAATATATTAAATAACGGATATAGATTAAAGAGGAAGTATATATGTTAAAAAAATTAGATGATGAGATGAAAAGACGGTTGGCAATGACCTTTGGCGGTGTGCTCATAGCCGGATTTTCTGTCGGAATGTTTCAGTTTTCACTTATGGGAATGGATCCTTTCCAGGTATTTGCCCATGGAATCTGGACGCAGCTGCAGCACATAATGACAGGAGGAAGCCCAAGATTTTTTACGGACTATGATGCTGCTAATCCTGTGATAGGATATGGTGTCGTTTATATGTTTATCAATATGGTACTTCTGGTTTTTGATTTCTTCCTTGATAGAAAGAAATTGGGAATAGCTACATTTATTAACCTGTTTCTTTTGGGATACGTGGTTGATTTTTCATATAATTTGTGGAGAAGACTTATCCCGAATCCCACTTTCGTTATAAGGATAGTTATTTTGCTGGTTGCAATTGTGATAATATGCTTTGCTTCGGCTCTCTATTTTACCAGTGATCTGGGGGTATCCACCTACGATGCAATTGCCCTTGCACTATCGGAGCAGAGAAAATGGGATTTCAAATTTGTGAGAATTACCTGTGATCTTATTTGTACAGGACTTGGATTTGCAATGGGAGTGCTTCCGGGAATAGGAACTATAATCACTGCATTTTTCATGGGACCTCTTATTGAGTTCTTCAATGTGAAGGTGGCAAGACCGCTTAGATACGGGAAAAACAATATAGAAGCAAAGTGATATGTGGCAGAGCAATATTCGTGAGAATGACATTTTGATTGATTTTATTATGAAGAAATGTGAATAATATTTTCATTTATGAGAAATTTCTTCATTAATCTACTTGCGCTATACATATTGTTATAGTATTGTATCAAGGAGATATGAAAATTCCATATTGTAATTTCTCTTATTCAGAGTGGTGGAGATACATAGGATCTGTGAAGCCACGGCAACCCCGTACATCCGGAAGGTGCCAACCTGAGCGTAGTGAGTAATTGATCGATAGGCAGTAGCCTTAATTGATCTGCGAGCAATAAGAGGATTTGATTATCTGTTATCAGGTCCGCTTGGCGTCGCGCTTAGCGGATTTTCTTATGCGGACAGGATTCGTGCATGAATCCTGGAGTTATTCATTTTTGAGCGCCATATGCGCAGAAAGGATTTTATAATGGCAGAAAAGTTTATTTTTACTTCTGAGTCAGTTACTGAGGGACATCCCGACAAAATTTGCGATAACATCTCTGATGCTATCCTTGATGCATGCCTTGCACAGGATCCCATGAGCCGTGTTGCTTGTGAGACAACAGCTTGCACAGGTTTCGCACTTATCACAGGTGAGATCACAACTAAGGCAGTTGTTGATTACGCAAAGATTGCAAGAGAGACAATCGTTGAGATCGGTTATGACAGCTCAGAGAAGGGCTTCGACGGTAACACATGTGCAGTTATGGTTGCTCTTGATCAGCAGTCAGCAGATATCGCTATGGGTGTTGATAAGGCTATCGAGGCTAGAGAGAACAAGATGACCGACGAGGAGATCGAGGCTATCGGTGCAGGCGATCAGGGTATGATGTTCGGTTATGCTACAAACGAGACAGAGGAGCTTATGCCTTACGCTATTTCTCTTGCTCACAAGCTCACAAAGAAGCTTACAGAGGTTCGTAAGGACGGAACTCTTGCTTACCTTAGAGCTGATGGTAAGAGCCAGGTTTCAGTTGAGTATGATGAGAACGGCAAGCCTATCAGACTTGAGGCAATCGTTGTTTCTACTCAGCATGATGAGAAGGTTACACAGGAGCAGATCCACGCTGACATCAGAAAGTATGTTATCGATGCAGTAGTTGATGCTTCTATGGTTGATGAGAACACAAAGATCTATATCAATCCCACAGGCCGTTTCGTAATCGGTGGACCTCAGGGTGATGCAGGTCTTACAGGTCGTAAGATCATCGTTGATACTTACGGCGGAGCTGCTCGTCACGGCGGCGGTGCATTCTCAGGTAAGGATTGCACAAAGGTTGACCGTTCAGGTGCTTATGCAGCTCGTTACGTTGCTAAGAACATCGTTGCAGCAGGTCTTGCTGACAAGTGCGAGGTTCAGCTTTCATATGCTATCGGTGTTGCACAGCCTACATCTGTACTTGTTGATACATTTGGCACAGGTAAGGTTTCAAACGAGGCTCTTGTAAAGGCAGTTCGTGAGCTCTTTGATCTTCGTCCTGCAGGAATCATCAAGATGCTCGACCTTCGTCGTCCTATCTACAAGCAGACAGCTGCTTACGGACACTTCGGCCGCAACGATCTTAACCTTCCTTGGGAGAAGACAGACAAGGCTGATGAGCTCAAGAAGCTTGTTAATGCTTAATAGAATCGTTAATGAATGACAGACACCCTCTATGCTGATGCATGGAGGGTGTTTTTATGCTTGAAATCACCTATAGTGCGGATGATTAGTTTATTAAAAATTTATAAAATTAATGCGCTATTTCGATAATCTAGTATAATTAACTTAATATGGCGTATTAGCTACATTTTGCAGAGTCTATGTTCTTTTTATGTTGATCCATTATCGAGGGGGATAATATGGGTAATATTCAGACAGACAAGACCGAACTATTTGACAAGACACTGGATATAATGCAGGAGCTTTATGAAAAGATGAGCACTGCTGAGGAAGATGGAGGATGGAACGATCACTTCGGACTTTTCCATCTCTTTGCTGATTTGGGGCGTACTCTTGTGGAAGCGGACAGATGCAGTTTCTGGAAATGGGATAAGATTAACCACAAACTTATAACAAACGCTGCTGTGGGAACCGATCAGATAGTTATCGATGAAGGTACCGGGCTTGTTGGCCGTGCCATAAGGGAAAAGAGACCTGTTGTCACAAATGATCCGTATAACTGTCCCGATTTTAATGTATCCGTGGACAAATCAACCGGTTATGTTACTAAATCTATTCTTGTAATTCCATGTTTTAATTGCAAAGGTGAAATGATAGGTGCTTATCAGGCTATTAACAAGCTGACTGATGAGGGCTTTGTTTTGGAGCGCGATGTAAGACGCCTGTCCGTAGCGGCGGTAGTCTGCGGCATAACACTTGAAGCGGATTCCTTCCTAAGCGACTCCCAGACCGATAAGCTTACAAAGCTTAGAAATCGTATGGGGCTTCACAGCGATTATAATTCCAAGTATCTGAAGATGATGAAGCTCCCTGAGGATCAGAAGCACGAGGTCTCCGTGATCATGTGCGACATAGATCATTTCAAAAGAGTTAATGATACCTATGGCCATAATGCAGGGGATGCTGTTCTTGAACATGTGGCTTCCATACTTAAGAGTAGTGTTAGAGATTCAGACACCGTATACAGATGGGGCGGTGAGGAGTTCATAATTTTCCTGGCAAAAGCTGAGCTTGATCAGGCTGCTTTTGTTGCAGAGAGAATCAGACAAAAAATCCAGGCATCAACCTGTACCTTTGAGGGAACGGATATCAAGATAACCATGAGCTTTGGTGTAGCACAGATGTCTCCGGATATCCCGGTAGAAGAGAATATAAAAATTGCGGACACCAGATTATACATAGCAAAAGAGACCGGACGAAACCAGGTTATCAAGGAAACTATTAAAGGGTATGAAAAGGTAGAATCGTAACTTGTTATAGGATTTCCGGAGGGTTCTCATGGGGGATGAACTTAGACTCACGGTGCTTGGAGCAAGAGGTTCCGTACCGATAAGCGGACAGCAATATGACATATTCGGTGGAGCGACATCCAGCTACCTGATTGAAGCGGGAGAGCATGCAATTTTCCTGGATGCGGGGAACGGAATTATCAATTCTCCACCTGTGGATGAAGATAAAAACATCACAATTTTAATGTCTCATACACATCTTGACCATATAATTGGCCTGCCATTTTTTCCTGAGCTATCAAAAAAGGACAGGTATATAGATTTCTATGGGGCTGATATAGAAGGGCATAGTATTGCCAAGCTGATAGAGGAGGCCTTTTCTGAGCCATATTGGCCGCTAACGATCGGTGCATATCCGTCCAATTTCCATTACAGACAACTAAAGCTCCCTATGACACTGGGGGATGATATCGAAATAACAGGAGTAAAGCTAAGGCACCCAGGAGGATGCATAGGGTTTGGTATCTCATATAAGGGGAAAAGAATTGTTTATCTTACTGACTATGAGATGCTGGATGAACCGGATGAAGAAGTTGTCGAATTCAGTAAGGATGCGGACCTTTTGCTGTGCGATGCTCAGTACTTAGATGAAGAATTTGCGAGTAAAAAGGGCTTTGGGCATTCGACGATATCAAAAGCGCTTTCTCTTTTCAAAATGACGGGTGCCGGGCAAATGCTCCTGGTCCATCATGATCCGAAAAGAAGTGATGAAGAACTAATGAAACTGGAAAAAACAATAGAATTGCCAAATGTCAGATTTGCGAGACAAGGGGAGTCTGTAGTTTTATAAAAATTGAGGATGATTTAGTCTATGAGGGGAAAAGGGAAGAACATTTTAAGATGTTGTATGAGAAAGTCGGAAAGCATTGCAGTTTTGATGCTTTTGATTTCTTTCTTGGTTTCATCATTGGTGATAAATGCAGGTGCCGAAGAAACAAAGAGTGATGCGGCCAGCACTATTCGTATGATGAATACCGAGGGTACTGTTGAGGTTGTTGACAGTGCAGGGAAAGAGTTAAAGGTCTCAAATAATATGCGACTTTTCACGGGTAATCAGATAAGCACGGCTGCCAAGAGCTATGTGTATTTTAATCTCGATGACACAAAGGCAGTAAAGCTGGATGCCGTAAGTGAAGCCGAGATCCGTGAGAGTGGCAAAAAGCAGGAGGTCCTTCTTGTAAGGGGAGGACTGCTTCTTGATGTTGATAAGCCCCTCGAAGCCACAGCAACGCTTAATGTCAAAACTTCAAATATGATCATGGGTATCCGCGGAACCGATGTCAGTGCAGAGATAAAGAGTCCCAAGGAAGTACAGATAACTGTTTATAAGGGCAAGGTTTCGGTTGTAGTTACCAATACTCAGACTAATACAACAAAAGAGTTCACCCTTGAGGGAGGCCAGAGCGGGATTGTCAAAGTAAAATCACAGGAAGAGGCATCTGATAATGATGATTCTGTAACCTATGAATCACAGGGAATTACAGAGGCGGATATCAAGGCATATGTTCTTGCTGAGCTTAAAAGGACAGGCAAGGATAAGGAAATCGGAGAAATCCTTGGAATGGACTTAGAGAGTATTACCGATGATCAGATAGCTGCAAGACTTGCAACTGAGGAAGAGGAAAAAGAGGCAGCGCTTCTGGAACAGCAGAAGAAGGAGGAAGAGCAAAGTCAGCAGGAAGTAAGAGATGATCACTGGGGAGAGGGCGGTGAAACAGAAGGTGGCGGCACCACGCCTGGAACAGGAGAACAGACTGTAAATCCTGAGGGCGCGCCTGCAACAACTCCTACAGCAACAACTCCTGAAAACGGACAGGAAAACGATGAAGGCGATACAACAAATGAACAGACTTCAGGAGGCAATGACAGCTCAACCCAAAATCAGGATAACAATAATGATAATACTAATGGTGATGGAAACCAGAATGAAAATCAGAATAAGAATGATCAGGTAACAAAATATAAGATCACATTAAATGATACTACAAACGGTAAAATCGATTCGGACTATAAGACCGCGGAAAAGGGAGATAAAATCACTATCACGGCGACGCCCAATAAAGGCTACAAGCTAGGTTCCGTAACCGCAAAAACAAGTGACGATACAGTCAGTGTTACGACAAAGGATAATATCGCTACATTCAAAATGCCTGCAGCGGATGTAAAGGTATCAGCGACCTTTAAGAAGAAAAGCTATAGCATTACAATAGCTTCCGTAGAAAACGGAAGTGTAAAGGCGCACACTTCATCAGCGACTATGGGCGAAAAAATAACCGTTACGACCACACCCGAGAGCGGATATGTTACAGACAAGGTAACGGTAAAGGATGAAGACGGAAAAGACGTAACTGTAAAGGAAAGCGAAAATGGTTACAGCTTTACCATGCCTGCAGGAAATGTGACGGTAACAGCAACCTTTAAGAAGATAAGCTATAGCGTAACAGCATCATCCTCTGAGAATGGAAGTATAGAAACCACCAGCACAGCGACAAAGGGTGATACTGTAACAATAACTACAATTCCTGATAGCGGCTACGAGACAGATAAGGTAACGGTTAAGGACGTAGATGGAAATTCAGTAAGTGTAAGCGGAAGCGAAAACAGCTATAGCTTCACAATGCCTGTAGGAAATGTGACTGTATCTGCTACCTTTAAAAAGAAAAATTATAGCATAACGGTATCATCTGCAAGTGGCGGAAGCGCTAGTGCAAGTGCTAATACAGCGACGAAGGGTGAAACGGTTACTGTAACAACTACAGCTGAAAGCGGCTATGAAATTGATAAGGTAACGGTAAAGAATGAAGACGGAAGTGCAGTAAGTGTAAGCGGAAGCGAAGACAGCTACAGCTTTACCATGCCAGCAGGAAACGTAACGATAACAGCTACATTTAAGAAGATCAGCTATAGCGTAACTGTGGCATCTTCTGAGAATGGTAGTGCGGAGAGTGATAAGACAAGTGCAACCAAGGGAGATACTGTGTCAATAACTGTGGCGCCTGAAAGCGGCTATGAGACAGATAAGGTAACGGTTAAGGACGTAGATGGAAATTCAGTAAGTGTAAGCGGAAGCGAAAACAGCTACAGCTTCACAATGCCTGCGGGAAATGTAACGGTAACAGCGACCTTTAAAAAGGCAAACTATAGCGTAACTGTCTCCTCTGCATCAAACGGAAGCGCGGAAAGTGATAAAACAACAGCTAATAAGGGCGATACTGTGTCGATTACGACCACGCCTACAAGTGGCTATGAGACAGATAAGGTAACGGTAAAGGATGCAGACGGAAATGCGGTGGCAGTAAGTGGAAGCGAAGACAGCTACAGTTTCACCATGCCTGCAAGTAATGTGACAGTATCGGCTGCCTTTAAGAAGAGAAGCTATAGCATAACTATATCCTCTGCTGATGGCGGAAGCGCCAGTGCAAGTGCGGATGATGCTACTAAGGGTGAGACAGTTACTATCACGACTACGCCTGATAGCGGCTATGAGACAGATAAGGTAACAGTAAAGGATGCTGACGGAGGTACGGTATCCGTAAGCGGAAGTGGAACAAGCTACAGCTTCACCATGCCTGCTGATAATGTGACGGTGACGCCAACCTTTAAGAAGATAAACTATAGCGTAACTGTTTCCTCAGCATCAAATGGAAGCGCAGCAAGCAATAAAACAACTGCGAACAAGGGCGATACCGTATCGATAACCACCACACCTGCAAGCGGTTATGAGACAGATGTGGTAACAGTCAAGGATGCAAGTGGAAGTTCAGTAACAGTAAGTGGAAGTGGTGATAACTACGGCTTCACCATGCCTGCAAGTAATGTTACGGTGTCAGCTACCTTTAAGCTAAAGTCATATACAATCTCCATATCTTCTGCTACAGGCGGAAGTGTTGTATCCAATAAGGAGACGGCTTCTAAGGGAGATACAGTTATTTTGACTGTTACTGCAAATAATGAGTATGAAATTGGCACTGTAAGCGTAAAGGATGCAGACGGTGGAAATGTTTCAATAACAGAAGAGCCTTTGACTATGAATGCCGATAGTTCCGGAACAGGAAGCGGCGTTGATGATGAACAGGGAGACACCGATAAGAAAAAATATAGCTTCACCATGCCTGCGAAAAATGTAACAGTATCAGCTACCTTCACGCAGAAAACATACAGCATTTCTGTAGCTACTGCCGTGAACGGAAGCGTTAGTACAAATGCTTCGTCTGCTGCAAAGGGAGATACAGTCACTATTACAACGGCACCTGCTTCCAACTATGAGCTCGACGTCATTTCCGTAACGGATGAAGACGGTGGAAGTGTCTCAGTAAGCGGAAGCGGAAACAGCTATAGCTTTACGATGCCGGGTAAGAGAGTTTATGTTAGTGCTGCGTTTAAGGCTGTGCCAATACAACATAATATTTCTATATTTGTCCAGAATGAAGATGGAGAAACACTATCCGATTACGGCTCAGTGAGTGCTCCTTCAAGTGCGGAGGAAGGAACTACAGTAAGTGTCAGCTTTGATATTAATGCAAATTATTCTTTCTTAGAAGCTACTGTCTACTCAGGAAGTGAAGAGTTAATGGTAGCAGAGTCTGAGTCGTTCGAATTTGAAATGGGCGAAGAGGACGTTAGCATTATTGCAAAGCTTTGCCCGATAAGCTTTTACACAGCTACCCTTGATACCACTTATACATCTGCTATAGCGTTTAAGTCGGGAACAGGAACGGAGCAGCAATTTGCCGAAAATAGTGATGTTGAGTTCACTGCGCCGTGTAGAATTGTTGTACCGGACAGTGATGGCTCGTCCTATGGATTTTTGACTGATGTTTCGGTTATATGGAAGAATATCACAACCGGAGGTGGAGAACCGATAGTGGGTTCTGCATCACTTACTTATCCTTCGGATGCTGAAGGGAATGTCGAAGGCGACTTTACGATGCCATACGACGATGTAGAAGTACAACCGAATTATCAGCCGGGATTCTTTATGTATCCGACAACATATACACCTACATATAATGGTGCTCAGATGGGTGTTATTTCAATTTCAAGGAAAGAACCTTCACCAAGCGATGCTCCGATGGATAAGTATCCAAACTATGCAGTACAGGGCGAAACAATGAAATTATCAGTGGAGCTAAATGAGCAATTCTGTGAGCAATACGATGTTAATACGATGGAATATTCAATAGATCCTTCGGATGTATCAATTATATATACTCCAAATAATGCGGGATCTTCTGCGACTATAGGAGCTACGTATGATGAAGATGACGGAATAGTATTTGATTTACCATCAGGAAATATAAGTAAGATTAGGTTACGCTTATATAATGGAGATGAATTAGAAAGTGATGATTGATAAGCACATATGATTAATGAGGGTGGTATGGAAAAGGAAAATTTGCAACAACGTAAAACAAATCATAAAGAAAGAAGAATATCTCGCGGAGGTTTACTCTTTCTTCCGGCTGCACTGGTGGTAATTGTAGCAGCCATTGCCTGCGGCCAAAAAATAAAACAGACAAGTACTGTGAATGAGCCTGGAAAGGCAGCAGATGGTTCTGCATTTGCGATTGACTCCGGTGAAGTCCCTTTGGCAGCAGGCGTTGAAGATGCAGATTCAAGTGCAGGGGAAACAAATCCTCTTGAAGCAGAAAATGTTGATCTGATGCTTTTGGCACTTCCTGAGACTTTTGAACCCTGCGGAATGATTGCTGATGGAGATGAGCTCCTTGTGGCTGACAGTTTTTCCAAAAAAATCTGGAGGATTAGCAGAGAAGGAGCTGAGGTGTATGCGGGAAGCGACACCGTGGTTGACATCTACGAGCGACCTGTGGGCGGTTATAGTGACACAACCCGCGAGGAATCAATGTTTGGCGAACCCTGGGCTCTTACAAAATTCATTAATGGGGTAGCGGTTTCTGATGTGACAAACAATGCGCTGAGATTTATCACAGAAGTTGATGTTCAGAGCCTTAATGCCACATCCTATGTCGGTAACACAAGTAAGAGCAGAGCTACCTATAACTATCCGACGGGACTTGCCACAGATTCCGAAGGGCGGCTTTACGTATCGGATACACACTCTGATTCAGTTTTCAGAATCACGACTGATGGAAAGTGCAAGGTTTTCATAAAAGGAATAAACAGTCCCATGGGACTTAGCTGGTGCAATGGATATCTTTACATTGCAGAGACCGGCGGTAACAGAATCCTGAGGGTTGAAACGGCAGGCGATGCCGAGGCACTTGCACCGGCAAATCTTGAGGTGTTTGCAGGAACAGGCGAAGTGGGTGATCTTGACGGAAAATGTGAAGAAGCAAAATTTTCATCACCTAAAGGAGTGCTGGCCCTTTCCGACGGAACTGTGTTTGTTGCGGATACGGTAAATGGAAAGCTCAGAGAAATTAAGGACGGCGAAGTTACTTCTATAGAAGTAAAGGACGAGGAATCGCCGGAAATTGAACTTACCAGCCCGATAGGGCTCTGTGCTATGGGCGGAAAACTCTACGTCGCCGATAATTTTGCAAGGAAGATTTTTGAGGTTATCCCGAAATAGCCTGCGCTTTTAAACAGGAGGCCCAATGTCCAGGAAAAAAGATTTTGTAGTTAAACTGATAGCAGCAATAGTAGTTGCTTTTATTTTCACGGCAATTGCCGCATCGGGAATCCTGGCGGGGCAGGATGGGATAGCATCTGATGCTCTTTATCAGCAGGAAGTGGCTACTGATGGGCAGATAGTTGTGGTGGGCATGGATCAGAAGGCTCTGGAGGAAATAGGCCCCATGCCCTGGCCAAGAAGTGTGATTGCAGATGTTATTGCGTATCTGAACAGTTCGGGTTCACCGCCGGCTGTTATTGCAGTGGATGTGCTGTATGTGGGAGAAAGTGCGACGCCCACAAATGATACGTATCTGGCAGCAGTTGCTGAGAATGGAGGCAATGTTGTAACTGCGGTTGCAGCCACTTTTGGCAGTGAGATAGAAGAGGATGCCGGGGGGTTCAGATTAAATAACAGAAGCGTTTTGGCGCTTGATGAACCCTATGAAGAGCTTAAAGCGGTTACGACCATGGGCCACATAAATACTATGACGGACAGCGACGGCATCATCAGGCATGCGATGCTTTATATCGATACGCCTGAAAATGACCGTCTTTACTCTTTTTCCAGAGTGATATATGAGAAGTACTGTGAAAAAATGGGGATAACTCCAAATCCGGAGCCTGCTACAACGGAAGGGTTTTTCTATATTCCGTTTACCGGTAAGAGCGGCGCGTATTATGACTATATTTCCGTATCTGATGTCTACTATGGAAGTGTTGATCCTGACTATTTTGAGGATAAGATCGTTTTGATAGGTCCTTATGCGCCGGGGCTTCAGGATGAATACAGAACCTCCATTGACCATGCGGTGGCGAGCTATGGAGTTGAGATTCAGGCCAATCTTGTGGAAGCATTCAGAAAAGGCTTTTATCCTGCTGAGGCATCAAACATTTTGCAGCTGGTGATTTTGTTCATTATTTCATTTGCTGCGCTGATGTTTTTCTATGACAGGAAGGTGGTTCCTTCGGTTGTTGCAGAGGTGGGGGTGTGCCTTGGATGGATAGCACTTGCCTATGTTCTGTACCACAAAGCGGGAGTGGTGTTGCATGTTTTATGGATACCGCTTTTTGTGACAATTCTGTTTGTGGTATCGGTGGCGCTTAACTACATCCGCGCACAGAGGGAAAAGCATAAGATTGAGAACACCTTCGGACATTATGTTGATCCCACAATTATGAATCAGCTTTTAGAGCAGGGGACAGAGGCCTTAGAGCTCGGCGGGAAAACCTATGACATTGCGGTTCTGTTCGTGGATATCAGAGGCTTTACAACCATGAGTGAGGCCCTTGACCCTCCGACCGTTGTGGAGATCATCAACAGTTATCTTACGCTTACTACGGAATGCATTATGAAAAATCACGGAACCCTTGATAAATTTGTAGGGGACTGTACCATGGCGTTTTGGAATGCACCCCTTCCGCAGGAGGATCCTGTCTACCTTGCCTGTTGTGCTGCGATGGATATGGTGGAGGGGTCAAAGGCTCTGGGCGAACAGCTTATGGAGAGGTTTGGAAGGACGGTCTCATTTGGAGTGGGTGTTAACTGGGGACCTGCGGTTGTGGGAAACATCGGTGCGCCGCTTAGAATGGACTACACCGCAATCGGAGACACTGTAAATACAGCAGCCAGACTTGAGGCAAATGCTCCTGGAGGGAAGATTCTCATATCTCGCGCCGTGGCCGATATACTTGGGGATCGGGCGAAGGTAACGTCTCTTGGAGATACAATTAAACTCAAAGGAAAAGCTGAAGGGTTTGAAATTTTGACACTTGATGAGCTGGTTCGCAAATAATTCAGATACAGAAAACTATTGCTTATAGAGGTGAATGCTTATGAAGAGTTATGATCTTGATCGCTTTGTAAAACTTGCCACACTTATGTCGCGTCCCGTTGAACAGGACGTGCTGTTTGATATAGCGCTGAAGGAATGTATGCTGGCAGGAAACTGCGATGGCGGAACAATTTACACAATTGAGGATAACAAGCTCTATTTCCGATATCTTTATACCTTGTCCAAGGGTATATCTATGAATTATAAAAATGCCGCTGACACTTTTCCTCCGGTACCGATGCGCAAGGTTTTTGTCTGCGCATTTGCTGCCATGAAAAAAATGAGACTCAACATAAAGGATGTATATGTGTCTGAGGAGTTCGATTTTGGCGGGGCAAAGTATTATGACGACATGAATGATTATCGCACCTGTTCTATGCTTGTGGTTCCCATTGTTGTAGGAAATGGTGAAGTAATGGGAGTTCTCCAGCTGATCAATGCCAAGGATAAGTATGGAATGTGGACTCCTTTTACAAAGGATCAGGAGGAGCTTGTGGGTGCCATAGCATCTGTCATTGCTCTTTATCTTGAAAACCTGAAGCTCAAGGGACAGCTTCAGGGGGTTCCCAAAAAGAGTGAGGATCAAGAGGAGAAAAAAGAAGATAAGAGCAAAGAAGTCAAGGGCAAAGAAGATAAGGGCGAAGAAGACAAGACTAAAGGAAGGAAATTTAACTGGTTTGAGTGAAGAAAGCGTAGATTAAAATAGAAAAACACCATACTGTTGTTCTCTAAATCATGGTATAGTGATTGGAGTGATTAGGATTAGAGATTTAGAGAGGACAGCATGGATTTACTTAAGAAATTTGTACCGTATTATAAACCGTATTTTGGAGTGTTTTTATTGGATTTGGTGGCAGCTTCTATTCTGTCGCTTATTGATCTTGTGTTTCCGCAGTTACTTAGAATTCTAAGACAGACACTTTTCCTTGAGACTCCGGAAAAAATAGTTGCCGGTGTGATAAAGCTTGGAATCGGACTTTTGATCATGTACACAGTCAGATTCCTTTGTAAGCACTATGTGACTTATCAGGGCCATATGATGGGTGCCCGCATGGAGTCAGGGATGAGAAGTGATCTATTCGAGCAGTTCGAGCGATTTTCTTTTTCCTACTATGACAAAAATAATACCGGTGAGATGATGAGTAAGCTGGTGTCGGATCTTTTTGACATCTCGGAGCTTGCGCACCATGGCCCTGAAAATATCTTCATTTCTGCAGTGAAGCTTATTGGCTCTTTCACTATTCTTATGACAATGAACGTGCCGATGACGCTGATTCTTGCAGCTATTGTTGCATGCATGGCGATTTTTTCATACAGACAGAACGGGGTTATGCGAAGGACCTTCTTCGACAATAGGAAAAAGATCGCCGGCATCAATTCTTCCCTTCAGGATACCCTTGGCGGAATTCGAGTGGTTAAATCCTTCACCGGGGAGGATATCGAGAAAGCAAAGTTTGAGAAGAGCAACGAGGCATTTCTTGATTCAAAGAAGGCCAATTATAAAACAATGGCGATGTTCTTTGCGGGAAATAATTTCTTTGAAGGACTTATGTATATCGCAGTAATAGTCTTCGGAGGACTTTTTATTGCGAAGGGAACTCTGTCGGTTGAAGATCTTGCGGTTTATGCGCTGTACATAAATGTGTTTATATCTCCTGTAATGATACTCATCGAGTTTACGGAGCAGCTTCAGAAGGGCGCCGCGGGATTCCAGAGATTCAGGGATGTTATGGATGTGGTGCCTGAGATCGAGGATGCCCCTGATGCGGAGGTGCTTACAGAGTGCAAGGGAGATGTGGATTACGAGAATGTGTCCTTTGCCTATGATGATGACGAAGAGAGAGTGCTCAGCCACATTGATCTTCATGTTGATGCAGGAAAAAAGGTTGCTATAGTCGGTCCTTCCGGCGGTGGAAAATCAACGCTTTGCAGTCTGCTTCCAAGATTCTACGACGTCACTAAGGGCGCTGTAAAAATCGATGGCAAGGACGTTAGGAGTCTTACTCAAAAATCCCTAAGAGGTGTCATTGGTATAGTACAGCAAGAAGTGTATCTTTTTAATGGAAGTATAAGGGACAACATCGCTTATGGCAGACAGGGAGCGAGCTTTGATGAAATCGTTGACGCTGCTAAGAAGGCAGATCTTCACGAGTTTATCTCGTCTCTTCCCAATGGATATGACACTCTGGTGGGAGAGCGCGGAGCAAGACTTTCCGGTGGACAGAAGCAGAGAATTGCCATTGCGAGAGTTTTCCTTAAGAATCCGCCGATTCTTATTCTGGATGAGGCAACAAGTGCTCTCGATAATGAATCAGAGAGATATATACAGCAGAGTCTGGACAGATTGTCAGTGGGAAGAACAACTATCACGATCGCCCACAGACTTTCAACTATCAGGAACGCGGACGAGATCATTGTACTGGATTCCGATGGAATTCAGGAGAAGGGCAATCATAAGGAACTGCTGGAGAAGAACGGAATTTACGCGAAGTATTATAAGATGCAGGTTGGGGAAGCGTAAGGGGCCCCTCATCCGTCTGCTTCGCAGACACCTTGTCTTCGCTCCGCTCCGGTCGGCGCAGAACAATCGTCCCCCGGACGATTTGCGCCCCCAAGGGGGAGGCAGGAGTATAAAATCCACTGCTATAGATTATAAGAAGATGGCGCATGAAAAATATAAAGCCTTCCCCCTGGGGGGAAGGTGGCACGAAGTGCCGGATGAGGGGTATAAGGAGTAACACATGTCATTTGCACACTTACACGTACATACAGGCTTCTCCCTGTTGGATGGATCCAACAAGGTTGAGGACTACGTAAAAAGAATAAAGGAACTCGGCATGACGGCCGGAGCCATTACGGATCACGGTGTCATGTACGGCGTTATCGATTTTTATAAGCTTGCCAAAAAAGAGGGAATCAAGCCTATCATCGGATGCGAGGTATATGTAGCACCGGGCTCACGTTTTGAGAAGGAAGCGGGCGTTAACGAGAACAGGTACTATCACCTTGTTCTGCTTGCTGAAAATAACAAGGGCTATGAGAATCTCTCACACATCGTAAGTCGCGGATTTACTGAAGGCTATTACTACAAGCCAAGAGTGGATCTTGAGATTTTGAGGGAGTTTAGTGAGGGCATAATCTGCCTTTCTGCCTGCCTTGCGGGTGAGGTTCCAAAGGCGATTTCAAGAGGTGACCTTGAGGAGGCCAGGGCAGCAGCTCTTCGCTATGATGAGATTTTTGGGCATGGCAACTTTTTCCTTGAGATGCAGGATCATGGTATTCCGGAGCAGCATACGGTGAATTCCGCTCTTTTAACCCTGTCAAAGGAGCTTGATATACCGCTTGTTGTGACAAATGACTGTCACTACACCCGCGCGGAGGATGCTGAAGCGCACGATCTTTTGCTGTGTATCCAGACGGGTAAGAAGGTGACAGATGAGGACCGCATGAGATATGAGGGCGGTCAGTACTATGTTAAAAGTGAAGACGAGATGCGTCTTCTTTTCCCATATGCCCAGGAGGCGGTTGAGAATACGCAGAAGATTGCGGACAGATGTAACGTTGAGATCGAGTTCGGCGTGACAAAACTCCCACACTTCGATGTGCCGCCCGGATATGATTCCTGGACTTATCTTAATAAGCTATGCTATGACGGACTTGCTGAGAGATATCCTGATGATGACGGAACCATAAAAAAGCAGCTGGACTATGAGCTTTCGGTAATCCAGAGGATGGGCTATGTTGATTACTTTCTCATTGTGTGGGATTACATCAACTTCTGCAGAGAGAAGGGAATAGCTGTCGGCCCGGGTAGAGGATCGGCAGCAGGCTCTGTTGTTTCATATTGTATACATATTACGAATATAGATCCTGTTAAGTATGATCTTCTCTTTGAGAGATTCCTTAATCCCGAGCGTGTGTCCATGCCCGATATAGACGTGGACTTCGAGTACGAGAGAAGACAGGAAGTAATTGATTATGTAACGAGAAAATATGGCGCGGATAAGGTTGTGCAGATCATCACCTTCGGTACGCTGCAGGCAAAGGGAGTTATAAGAGACGTTGCGAGAGTATTGGATTTGCCCTACAGCTACGGCGATAATCTTGCGAAGATGATTCCGGGTGAGCTTGGCATGACGCTTCAAAAAGCGCTGGACATGAACGTGGAGCTCAGGACAATGTATGAGAGCGATCCGCAGGTTAAGCATCTTATCGATATGTGTAAAAAGCTTGAGGGACTTCCGAGACATACTTCGATCCATGCAGCGGGTGTAGTTATATGCCAGAAGCCTGCAGAGGATTTGGTTCCGCTCTCACGCTCCGCAGAAGGAAACCTGACGACACAGTTCACAATGACCACCATTGAGGAACTGGGTCTTTTGAAGATGGACTTTTTGGGACTTCGTACGCTGACAGTTATCAAGGATGCAGCGAGGTTCGCAAACGAATCAAACGGAGCAAAGCCCGGGGATGATAATTACATCGATATGGATAAAATCGATTACGATGATCCGCAGGTGCTTACTGCCATAGGAAGCGGTCACTGTGAAGGTGTATTCCAGCTAGAAAGTGCGGGTATGCAGTCCTTCATGAAGGAGCTTAAGCCCCAGTCGCTGGAGGACATAATTGCCGGAATTTCGCTGTATCGTCCCGGCCCCATGGATTTCATTCCTAAATATATCGCAGGTAAAAAGGATGCTCAGAACATAACTTATGAGGCTCCGCAATTGGAGTCCATTTTATCACCCACCTATGGATGTATTGTTTATCAGGAGCAGGTTATGCAGATTGTTCAAAAAATGGGTGGATATACCCTTGGACGAGCTGATGAAGTAAGACGTGCCATGAGTAAGAAGAAACTCCACGTTATGGAGGTCGAGCGTGAGAACTTTGTAAATGGTAATGAGGAAGAGGGAGTTCCCGGATGTAAGGCCATCGGTGTTGACGCAGACACGGCGAACCGCATCTACGATTCCATGATGGACTTTGCAAAGTATGCCTTCAATAAGTCACATGCAGCATGCTATGCAGTGGTTTCCATGCAGACCGCATGGCTTAAATACTACTACCCTGTGGAGTTCATGGCTGCACTTATGACTTCCGTAATTGATAATCAGGGAAAGGTTTCCTTCTATATTATGACCTGTCGCAATATGGGAATCGACATCCTTCCTCCTGACATCAACGAGGGTTATTCATGGTTTTCAGCGGTTACTACCGGAGCAGATAATGGCACTGGCAAGGCAATTCGCTATGCGCTCACATCCATAAAGGGCGTTGGCAGACCTATCATTGAAACCATAGTAAAAGAGAGAGAAGCAAATGGTAAATTTAAGAATCTCAACGATTTCCTGACAAGGATGGAGCCCTACGGAGAAATAAACAAGAGGGCTGTTGAGAACTTTATAAAAGCAGGAGCCTTGGATAGTCTTGGTGGCACCAGAAAACAGATGATGTGCGTTTTCGGGTCTCTCCTTGATCAGCTTCATAACAAGAGTAAGAACAGTTTTGCGGGACAGATGTCACTCTTCGACTTCGCACCGCAGGAGGTTAAGGAACAGTTCGAGATCAAAATGCCTGATGTGGGCGAATACCCCAAGGATATGCTTTTAGAATTCGAGAAGGAGGTACTGGACGTATATGTATCTGGCCACCCTCTTGAAGAATTTGAAGGACTTTGGAAGAAGCATATAACCGCAAAGACAACTGATTTTTATCTCGATGAAGAGACCGGTGAGCCTCTTGTAAGGGATAACGATACAGTTACCGTGGGTGGAATCATCGCTGACAAGAAAACGAAGTATACCAAGAATGATCAGATAATGGCCTTCATAACCCTTGAAGACCTTGTGGGAAGTATAGAGGTAATAGTTTTCCCTAAGACCTATGAATCAAATGCGGGCAGACTCAATGATGACGCGAAGGTATTCATTCAGGGCCGCGTTAATGCAGAGGAAGACAAGGATGCAAAGCTCATCGCATCCAAGATTCAGCTCTTCGACGAAGTACCCAGAACTCTCTGGATACAGTTCGAGGACAAGGAAGCCTACGAGCAAAAAGCTAAACTCCTCGAAGAAACCCTCCTCTCCACCGTCAAAGGCCCCGGCGCCAAAGACCATGTCACAGTTTACATTAAGGACACAAAGCAAATGAAAAAACTGCCCACCTCACTAAAGGTTAACGCGAACGAAGAAACCTTGGCCATCCTTGAGGAAAAATTCGGAAAGGACAATCTTCGAGTGGTTTGATCTTAATTTTGCATAACGTCTAATCTGTATATTGAAGCTATTTTCAATAACGTAAGCAGAGAATGGATAGTCCCCAAATAGATAGTTCCCGGACGAGGAGATGATTTACAAAATAAATAAAAAATGGATGCCGACTGTTCCGAATAACATGAGAGAAGGCATCCATTTTTTGTTTCTTTTAGTAAATCACGACGCAGACGAAAACATCTATTTGGGGACTATCCCTTCACTGCGTATATATTAAAAATTGCTAAATTTATGCCCCTAAATAATTGCAGAGTGCTGAATTTTGCGCTAATATATAAATCGTAAAAGTGACAAAGATTTATCAATAACGAGGTACTACCTGATATGGCAAAGGAAATTAAAACTATCGGAGTTCTTACAAGTGGTGGTGATGCGCCCGGAATGAACGCCGCTATTCGTGCGGTTGTTCGTAAGGCTCTTGCAAACGGACTTAAGGTAAAAGGCGTTAAGAAGGGCTACATGGGTCTTCTTAATGAGGAGATTTTCGACATGGATCGCCGCAGCGTTGCTGATATCATTCAGCGAGGCGGTACAATCCTCGGAACAGCAAGATGTATGGAGTTTACAACCGAGGAAGGTCAGAAGAAGGGTGCTGAGATTTGTAGAAAGCACGGCATCGATGGAATGGTTGTTATCGGTGGTGACGGTTCATACAGAGGTGCTCAGAAACTTTCAGCTCAGGGAATCAACACAATCGGACTTCCCGGCACAATCGACCTTGATATTGCATGTACAGATTATACAATCGGTTTTGACACAGCTATCAACACAGCTATGGATGCTATCGACAAGATCAGAGATACATCCTCATCCCATGAGCGTGTAAGTATCGTAGAGGTTATGGGACGCCATGCCGGATATATCGCACTGTGGTGCGCAATCGCTAACGGTGCTGATGACATTCTTCTTCCTGAGAAGTATGACTACAACGAACAGAGAATTATTGATAACATCATTGATAACCGTAAGAAGGGTAAGACACATCACATTATCCTTAACGCAGAGGGTATCGGACATTCAGCTTCCATGGCTCGTCGTATTGAGGCAGCTACAGGACTTGAGACCAGAGCTTCAATTCTTGGTTACATGCAGCGTGGTGGTAGCCCGACCTGTAAAGACCGTGTATATGCTTCCATGATGGGCTGCTATGCAGCAGATATCCTTACAGCAGGTAAGACAAATCGTGTAGTAGCATACAGAAATGGTCAGTTCGTTGATTACGACATTGATGAGGCTCTTGCAATGAAGAAGTCCATCAACGAGTATCAGTACGAGATCAGTAAGATTCTTTAATTTAGATTATTTAATAAGAATAGTTAAACCTTCCCAACAGGGAAGGTTTTTCTGTAAAGGGAATAAACAAGCCTTCTTCCTTTGGGAGAAGGTGGCACGAAGTGCCGGATGAGGGCATATGATAACAAGCACCAATAATTCACGCATAAAACAGATAGCTGAATACAGCAAAAAAGCAAAGGCTCGCCGCAAAGACGGAATATTTCTAGTAGAAGGAATCCGTATGCTAAGAGAAGTGCCCATGGAAATGCTAAGAGAAGTATATGCGACTTCGCATTTTATGGAGAATCTTTCGCCGGATGACAGGGCTGTGATAGGTAAAATCAAGGCAGATGACGGTGTCAGCTTTGAGGAAGTATCTGATGATGTCATGAGGAAAATGGCAGACACTCAGACACCTCAGGGGGTGCTCGCCATTGTTAAGGAAAAGAGATGGGAACTAGCTGATCTCCTTCGTGGAGGTAGTGATTTTTCCGGTAAAGATGATGCTAACAGTGCTACTGCAAGTACGGACAAAGCGGCTCCTCTTCTTCTTGTCCTTGAAAACATTCAGGATCCCGGAAATCTTGGAAATATGTTCAGAACCGGAGAAGGCGCGGGAGTTACTGGAATAATTATGAGTAGCGACATGGCTGACGTATATAATCCCAAGGTTGTGAGATCCACAATGGGAGCAATTCTTCGTGTGCCGTTTATTTATGTGGATTCCATACCGGATACGGTGAAGGAGCTTCGGGAAAAGTACGGAGTGACAAGCTATGCAGCCCATCTGAAGGGTAAGAAAAACTATGACGATATAAGCTATAAAGGAGCTTGTGCTTTTTTAATAGGCAATGAGGGTAACGGACTTACAAAAGAGGCTGCTGATGCGGCATCTGAGTATGTGCTTATCCCCATGCTTGGCAAGGTTGAATCAATGAATGCAGCTACATCCGCTGCGATTCTGACATTTGAAGCTGCAAGGCAGCGAAGACAGTAATAAGTAGAAGGAGGCAAGGTATGACATTAGGTTTTATCGGACTTGGTAACATGGCAAAGGCGCTTATGGGCGGAATTATATCTAAGGGTATCTTTGACCCGCAGGATATCATTGGCTCAGATCCAATGGAAGCTGCAAGAGAAGGCGCGGCAAAGAAATTCGGAATCCAGACAAGGGATAACAATGCAGACGTTGCAAGAGATGCGGACGTTATTCTTCTAGCAGTAAAACCGCAGTTTCTCAAGGTTGCGATTGCGGATATCATGGATGAAATTGATGATAAGAAGCTGATCATAAGTATAGCTGCCGGCAAAAGTCTTGAATGGATAGCAAAGGAATTTGAGAAACCGGTTAAGATTGTCAGAGTAATGCCTAATACACCTGCTCTTGTAGGTGAGGGCTGCGCCGCTGTTTGCCCCAACAATTTGTGCGAGGAGAGCGATCTTTCAATTGCACTGGATATTTTGAGGAGCTGTGGTACCGCAAACGTAGTAACAGAGAATCTTATGGATGTTGTAACAGGCGTAAGCGGCTCATCTCCTGCATATGTTTTCATGTTCATCGAGGCAATGGCCGATGCTGCTGTACTTGGAGGAATGCCCAGGAAGCAAGCCTATGAGTTTGCTGCACAGGCAGTACTTGGAAGTGCCAAAATGGTATTGGAGACTGGAAAACATCCGGGTGAGCTTAAGGATATGGTGTGTTCACCTGCCGGTACTACTATAGAGGCTGTGAAAGTATTAGAAGAAATGGGCTTCAGGGGAATTGTCATGGACGCAGTTCAGGCAGCGACTGAGCGCAGTAAAGAATTGTAAATTGCATACGAAATTCAGATAATTTTTTTGAAAATAAATTCCGCAACAATTTAGAAATGCAGTAATTTCAAGGGCTCCCGGGTTTCTCGGGAGTCTTTTTTTAGATAATTTGGACTAAAATTTGACAAAATAACAACTATTTGTTACAATCGTTAAGTGTTTTGTTTTAACAATTCGTAATAATTTTAAAAAGGAAGCAAAATAAACATGAAGACAGCAGGCACGTTAATGCGAGGAAGCCTTGCATTCGCAGTTGCGATAATTATGCTTGGAACTTCCGATTGCAAGACCGTACAGGCAAGAACATCAAACATATTAAACAGTAATGACGTAGGTGTTGGTAATATTCTTAATCCTACAGAAGTGGCTGAAGTTTCCGACGAAGAGGTTGCTAAGGCTCACGACTTCGCTGAGGACATCAATGATCAGGCGAAGGAAGCTGCTAAAAATGTTGAGGAAGACGATATTGATGAAGAAGAGGATTCCTCAAAACTTGTAATGGCTAATGTTTCTCAGGTAATGAACATTCGTATTTCACCTGAAGATGATGCTGAAAAAGTTGGAGTTCTTTATAAGGACTGCGGCGGTAAAATTATTGAACAAAAAGATGGATGGACAAAGCTCCAGTCAGGTGATGTTGTTGGCTGGGCTAATGACGATTATCTTCTATTTGACGAAGAGGCAAAGGAACTCGCTGAGGAAGTTGGAGTTCAGCTTGTAACAAGTAAGAGCGATGCACTTCGTATCCGTGCAGAGGCAGATGATGGTGCCGATGTCATAGGTGTTATTACAAATAACAGCTTTGTGGATATGGTAGAAGATCTTGGCAATGGTTGGATTGCCGTTGACTACAACGATGAGACAGGCTATGTGCAGGCCGACTATGTAGATACTGATTTCAGGATCGATGCCGGTGAGACCATGGCCGCTATTCAGAAGAGGGAAGAAGAGGAAGCCAAGCGGAAGGCCGAAGAAGAGGCCAAGAAAGCGAAGGCGAAGCTTACACAGAACACCGGTGCCGTATCTGCGGGGGCAGATGAAGCCAGACTTCTGGCCGCACTGATTTACTGTGAAGCGGGGAACCAATCTTATGAGGGAAAGGTTGCTGTAGGCGCAGTAGTTATGAACCGTGTAAAGAGCAGCGCATACGCTGGTACAATTCCCGGAGTAATTTATGCTTCAGGACAGTTCACACCGGCTCTTAACGGTACTGTAGACAGAGTATATGCAGGAAATATTCCTGACAGCTGTATACAGGCTGCGCAGGCGGCGCTTGCCGGAGAAACAACATGTGGAACCGCAACGCACTTCAGACGTGCAGGTGGACATGATGGACTTGTTATCGGAGCTCACGTATTCTGGTAATACTTGATTCATTTTAAGGACCTTGCGTCATCAAGTGACGGATAAAGGGTATATGTGATAAAATAAAGCCTGATTGTAGATTGATTCTGCAGTTGGGCTTTTACTATAACTGCTTGGCGAGGTATTTTCGAGCCTAGCAGGTATAGCAGTTCTGTCGAGCGAAGCGAGAGCAGAACTTCCTTGTGAAAACTGGGAGGGAATGAATATCAGACAGAACATCCTTGTGAAAACTGGAAGGGAAACATTCTAACATATATTAATTATCGGGAGGAGTACAATACCATGGCTGTGAATTTACACGGAAGAGATTTTCTTAAGTTACTTGATTTTGAACCTGAAGAGATAGAGTATCTTCTTGATCTTGCTGCTGACTTAAAGAGCAAGAAAAAGAATGGTGTTCTTCATGATGAATATCGAGGAAAAAATGTGGCTCTCATTTTTGAGAAGACCAGCACACGTACCAGATGCTCTTTTGAGGTAGCTGCACATGACCTTGGTATGGGAACCACCTATCTTGATCCTACAGGCTCACAGATCGGAAAAAAGGAAAGCATAGCTGACACTGCCCGTGTTCTTGCCAGCATGTACGACGGAATCGAGTACAGAGGCTTTGAGCAGACAATAGTGGATGAGCTTGCAAAATATTCAAAGGTACCGGTTTGGAACGGACTTACAAATGAGTTCCATCCTACACAGATGCTTGCCGATCTTCTTACAATTCGTGAGCATTTTGGAAAATTAAAGGGAATACATCTCGTATACCTTGGAGACTCAAGATATAACACCGGTAATTCGCTGATGGTTGCCTGCGCAAAGATGGGTATGCATTTTACAACATGTGCTCCCAAGAAGTACTGGCAGGACGAGGCTCTTGTTAAGACCTGCAAGGAAATCGCTGAGAAGACAGGTGCGATCATCGAGCAGACTGAGGATCCCATGGAGGCAACAAAGGGTGCCGACGTTATTTCAACAGACGTATGGGTATCAATGGGCGAACCTGATGAAATCTGGGAAGAGCGAATTAACGACCTTAAGCCCTACAGGGTAACTTCTGAGATTATGAAAAATGCAGGTGAGCAGGCTGTATTCATGCATTGCCTTCCTGCTTTCCATGACCTTGGCACAGGCATTGGCAAAAAGATAAAAGAGAAATTCGGACTTGATGAGATGGAAGTTACAGACGAAGTCTTTGAATCAGAACAGTCCATTGTATTTCAGGAAGCAGAGAACCGCATGCACACAATCAAGGCAGTTATGTACGCTACTATTGTAAAGTGAAGAAATAATCCAGAAAATACAATAGAGAAGTAAAACAACATCAATAACTAAAAGTGTCAGCGAAGAAAATAAATAATATGCTTTCTCCCATTGGGAGAAGGTGTCAGTGAAGAAAATAAATAATATGCCTTCTCCCTTTGGGAGAAGGTGTCAGCGAAGCTGACGGATGAGGGTAATGAACAAAGAAAAGATAGAACAAGCCCTGAAAACTGCCTGGGCAGCTCGTGAGCTGGAATTTTTTCCTGTAATAGATTCCACCAACAATGTGGCCAAGGCAGCAGGACTGGATGGGCATAAATCAGGATTCCTAGCAGTGGCCGATAAGCAGGACGCCGGCCGTGGGAGCCGCGGCAGGAGCTGGGTAAGTCCTTCAGGCTACAATGTTTTCATGAGTCTGATGGTGAGACCCGAGCTTCCCATGGATAAGGTTTCCGGGCTTACGCTTGTGATGGCTCTCTCGATTGCTGAAGGTATTGAGAAAGTCCTTAATAGGAAGCTTTTTCAGCCGGAAGAATCGAAAAGCAGACTTCAACCAGAGGAATCAGAAAGTAGATTTTGGTCGGAAGAATCGGAAAGCAGATTTCAGCCCGGAATTAAATGGCCTAACGACATAGTGCTTAACAAAAGGAAAATTTGTGGTATATTAACAGAGCTCCACATGATGCCTGATCAGAAGGACTACTTTGTAGTGATAGGCGTGGGAATAAATGTTAATCAGCCGGTGGAGCTTTTCCCTGAGGAAATAAGAGAAACAGCGGGTTCGATTATTTCAGAAACCGGGGAAGAAATAGATCGTGCAGCGCTTATCGCAGCCTGTATGAAGGCATTTGAAGAGAACTTCGAGAAGTATGTCAGAGCGCATAATCTGTCGGAGTTAAGAGAAAGCTATGAAAAGCGTCTTCTTAACATTGGCCGGCAGGTGAGGATACTTGATCCGAAGGGTGAGTATGAGGCGGAGGCTCTTGGCGTTAACGATGAGGGTGCTCTTTTAATAAGGCTCTCTGATGGGAGAGAGGAAACGATAAATGCAGGTGAAGTAAGTGTCCGTGGTCTGTACGGTTATGTATAGTCAGATGATGGTTTTACCTTAAACCATTTTTAATGTAAACAAAAAATATATGCAGCAGATGCTGCGGAGGTGCAAATGTTACTGGCGGTTGATGTAGGAAATACAAATATTGCGTTCGGTGTTTTAAAGGGAGATAAGATTGTGGCATCTTTTCGTATGATGTCTCAGACTGCCCACACATCCGATGAATATGGAAACAACATTATTGCAATGCTGAGGAACAACGGCATCGACAGGGATGAAATAAGCGGAATAATCATTTCAAGCGTTGTGCCTAACGTTATGCATGCGCTGGTGAATTCCATGATCAAATACCTTGGAAAACAGCCATATATCGTAGGCCCCGGCATTAAAACCGGAATAAAGATTGCGACGAAAAACCCGGCAGAGATCGGACCTGATCTTGTAGTTGGCGCGGTTGCAGCTTATGAGATGTATGGCGGACCGGCAATAGTTGTGGATTTTGGTACAGCGACCACTTATGTACTTATCACTGAAAACGGCGACTTTACAGCGGGTGTCGTAAGCCCCGGAATCAGAATCTCCGCGAAGGCACTTTGGCAGGATACGGCTAAGCTTCCCGAGATAGAGATCAAAAAGCCTGACAGCATTCTTGCACAGGAGACAATAAGCTCCATGCAGGCAGGCCTTGTATACGGACAGATTGGTCAGACCAAGTACATCATAAATGAGATGAAGCGCGAGGCAAAGCTGAAGGATATAAAGGTTGTTGCCACAGGCGGACTCGGAAGACTTATTTCAGAGGAATGCGATGAGATCGATATCTACGATCCTAACCTGCTTATTCAGGGACTTCGCATCATCTATGAAAAGAACAAGAGAAATAAGCCAAAGCTTGATGAGTTCGAAGAAGGCGAATAATAGGAGCGAGCTTATAAAGGCAGCACTAACACCGCAGGACCAGCAAGCATGGCCAGTATCATTTTTTCAAGAGGTAATAAGGATATAAATGAAGGATAAAAACGAAAAAGAAATCAGGGAAGTATATAACGATGAGGCGCGTCCGGGCGATGACGAGATAGTTCACTCAGATACGCTGAACGCTGATAAGGCAAAGGGAAGACGCCTGATTATTAATAAGGAAACAGGAAAAATCACTAACGCAGAAACCGGCGAAGAGGTTTCGGATATTCAGGTTGTGACTGAGGACGGATCACTTGGAAGCGTTTCAGCAGGCGGAAGAATAATACTCTGCGGAGCAAATGCATACGAGATGAAGTATTACTTTAATCCGCTTTTCAAAAAGATTCCCGAGAGCATCCAGAAGGAGCTGCACATAATCAGCGTGTTGTTCACGCAGGAAGCAGGCGGAATTTTCACGATCGAATTCGAAGATGACGGAATGATCACCATGGAAACCACAAGGAGCGAAGAGGATATTACTTACGATGAGGTAAGTGCGGGGCTCCTTATCGGTGAGGTCAGAAGGCAGAGGCAGGATCTTTTCGAGGCGCTTCAGATGTATTACAGGGCGATGATCCTTCATGAGGATATGAGCGATATCCTTAGTGAGGATGACGAGTGACGGAGCTTTTTACGGCAGAGATTTTTTATAGAAGGCAGCTCTTGTCAGTCCTTTGAAAGATGCCTGAAATTGCAGTTTAATTTGGAAGGAAGTATAATGCGCAGATTTACAAGTGCGTTTGGAAACGAAGGAATAAAATATAATGATTATCTGCATCCGCTCAGAATCGGGGATGTGGAGCTTAAAAACAATATAATATTAGGACCCATGGCAGGTGTATCAGACCTGCCATTTCGTCTGCTATGCAGTGAAAACGGAGCGGGGCTTGTGTGCATGGAGATGGTAAGCGCCAAGGCAATCACTTACCACAACAGAAACACAGATAATATGATGGAGATCCATCCGGAGGAGAGGCCCGTATCACTGCAGCTTTTCGGAAGTGAGCCGGAGGTTATGGCGCAGGCTACGAGGATGATCGCGGATAAGCCTTATGACATCCTTGATGTGAATATGGGATGCCCGGTGCCTAAGGTCGTTGGAAACGGTGAGGGCTCTGCTCTTATGAAAAATCCGGAGCTTATAGAGGAAATCGTAAAGGCGATGGTGGCAGAGACCGACAGATCAGTGACTGTGAAAATAAGGAAGGGCTTCAATGAAGCAAGTGTCAATGCGGTTGAGTGCGCACTGGCAGCAGAGCAGGGCGGTGCCGCAGCGATCGCTGTTCATGGAAGAACTAGAGAACAGTACTACAGTGGAGAGGCAGATTGGTCGATAATAAGAAAAGTGAAGGAAGCTGTGAGAGTCCCGGTAATAGGAAACGGAGATGTTCGTGACGGCGCAAGTGCAAAGGCTCTTATTGATGCCACAGGATGTGACGGAGTAATGATAGCAAGGGCGGCCGAAGGGAATCCCTGGATTTTCAGAGAGGTGATATCTTATCTCGAAAAGGGAGAAGTGCCTGAGAGGCCAACCATGCAGGAAATGTATGAGATGGTCATAAGACATGCGGATTTGCAGCTCAAATATAAGGGCGAGTACATCGGAATCAGGGAAATGAGAAAGCATGTGTCCTGGTACACAACAGGACTTCCGGGATCAGCAAAATTCAGGGCGCTCATCAATACTATGGATGACATGGACTCTCTTAAAAATGCATGTGCTGAGGTGTTTGGAATCAGAGATTAATAAAATTTTGACTTTACGGCATTATTCATATATAATGCTATGGATTGTAAACACATATTACTTTGACACTATTTATTTGCATGGCGATAGATTCGTCGGCAAAATTCTATATTTATAGAAAGGGTATTTAAAATGGAAGAAAAGAAGAACATTTTAACCTATGAAGGACTCAAGGCTTACGAGGACGAGCTTCATGATCTCAAGGTTGTGAAGAGAGCAGAAGTTGCTGAGAGAATCAAGGAAGCACGTGAGCAGGGAGACCTTTCAGAGAACGCTGAGTACGATGCAGCGAAGGATGAGCAGCGTGACATCGAGGCTCGTATCGAAGAGCTTGAGAAAATCCTTAAGAACGCTGAAGTCGTAGTTGATGAAGACGTTGATCTTGATAAGGTAAGCGTTGGAGCAAAGGTTAAGCTTCTTGACATTGAAGCCAATGAAGAAGTTCAGTACAGCATTGTTGGTTCCTCAGAGGCTAACAGCCTTAAGGGCAAGATCAGTAACGAGTCACCTGTTGGTAAGGCTCTTATCGGTGCTAAGGTTGGCGAGGAAGTTACTGTTGAGACACAGGCTGGAGACTTTAAGTACAAAGTTCTTGAGATCGTACGTAAATAATCCTGAGTACGAGATCAGTAACTGCCGATAATCACGGCATATAGTTTTATAAGGTAAGAAATGAAAAGCGGGGTAATGAAAATTTGCCCCTTTTCTTATTTAAATATTACTTAGTGATTTATATAGAAAGATGCTCTTAAGGTAATGAGCAGCTTTTAGGAACGTTTTTGATAATAGTTGTTAAGTGAAAAGAGGAGTAAAAGTGGCAGAGAATCAGCAGAAGAATCAGAATCAGCAGAAGACAGAAGACATCAATCAGCTTAAGAAGGTTCGCCGTGAAAAGCTTGCAAATCTTCAGGCTGAGGGTAAGGATCCTTTCCAGATCGTAAAGTATGACCAGACGCATCACGCACAGGAGATCAGAGACAACTTCGAGACATTAGAGGTTGTGCCCGAGACAGACGCAGAGGGTAAGCAGATCACTCCCGAGCTTTCAGAGATCCCCGCAGAGAAGATCGTATCTCTTGCAGGTCGTATGATGAGCAAGCGTGTTATGGGTAAGGCATCTTTTGCAAATCTTCAGGATAAGTCAGGACGTATGCAGCTCTATGTTTCAAGAAATGATCTTGGCGAGGAGAGCTACGCAGCATTCAAGAAGATGGATATCGGTGATATCATCGGCGTTAAGGGATTTGCGTTCAGAACCAAGACAGGCGAGATTTCTGTTCACGTTAAGGAGCTGACACTTTTATCTAAGTCACTTCAGCCTCTTCCGGAGAAATTCCACGGACTTACAGATACAGAGATCCGTTTCAGACAGAGATATGTAGACCTTATCATGAACGAAGAGGTTAAGGATACATTTATAAAGAGATCACAGATCATCCAGGAGATTCGTAACTTCCTTTCAGCAAGAGATTTCATGGAAGTTGAGACACCTATGCTCGTTGAGAACGCAGGTGGTGCAGCTGCAAGACCTTTCCTTACACATTACAATGCTCTTGATGAGGAGAGAAAGCTTCGTATTTCACTTGAGCTTTACCTTAAGAGACTTATTGTTGGCGGTCTTGAGAGAGTATACGAGATCGGTCGAGTTTTCAGAAACGAAGGTACAGATACAAGACACAATCCTGAGTTCACACTTATGGAGCTTTATCAGGCATATACAGATTATGAAGGAATGATGGAGTTTACAGAGAGCATGTTCCGTTACCTCGCTGAGAAGGTTTGCGGCACAACTCAGGTTCCTTACGGTGATCATATCATCGACCTTGGCAAGCCCTTCGAGCGTCTTACAATGAACGATGCGATCAAGAAGTACGCAGGTGTTGACTTCGATGCTGTTAAGACAGACGAGGAAGCTAAGGCTATCGCTAAGGAGCACCACGTTGAGTTTGAGGATCGTCACACTAAGGGCGATATCATCAACCTCTTCTTCGAGGAGTTCTGCGAGGAGAAGCTGATTCAGCCTACATTCATCATGGATCATCCGCTTGCAATTTCACCTCTTACAAAGAAGAAGCCATCAGATCCTGATAAGGTAGAGCGTTTCGAGCTCTTCATCAACACATGGGAGATGTGCAACGCATACTCAGAGCTGAACGATCCTATCGATCAGCGTGAGCGTTTCGCAGCGCAGGATGCCAATGCGGCAGCAGGCGATGAAGAAGCTGAGCACACAGACGAAGACTTCCTCAACGCACTTGAGATTGGCATGCCTCCGACGGGTGGTATCGGTTATGGTATTGACAGATTGTGTATGCTTCTCACGAACAGTGCTAACATAAGAGAAGTTTTGCTCTTCCCGACGCTTAAGTCACTCGATAAGTAAAGCCCAGTATTCATGCATGTTTGCAAGGTCGGAAAAGAGGTCTGACAGCAAAAATGTAGCAGAAATGTCGAAATCAGTCGATTTCTATAAGGGTTTTTTGAGCTGATCAAAATGATATTGGCGTGAATTCAAAATAAAAAATAATGTAAATTGAGAGTCATTCTTGAATGTAATTTCAGGAGTGGCTCTTTTTTGTTTCATGTTCAGGTCATGCTTCGTTATCTGCGGGAATCATCCAAAAGAAACGGAGGTAGATGCAAATGGCAACACAAAAAAGGTATCGATACGACAAACCAGAATATTTGAGACTGATTGATGCAGAAAAAGTATTCCCTATGAATCAGGATACGATCAAGAAAATAGCGGGAGAAATTGGCGCATTAAGAAAAGTCAAAAATATGGTTCTGATCAATTATCAGATGATGAAGGATTTTTTTGAGTCATGCGTTTATGTGGATGAAAAGGACAGATAAGGAGGAAAAGAACATGGCAACACCAAAGAGACAAAAGTACGAAGGACTACCGGAATACATCAGACGTGAGGATGCATCTTATTTCTTTCAGATTGGAGATGACACTATTGATAAGCTTGCTGAGGAATGCGGAGCTAAAAGAAAAGTGAGAAGCATGGTCCTGATAAACAGGAAGATTATGAGCGAGTATATTGAATCATTCCAGTATGTTGGAAAGGATTCAAAAACAGTAGGAGGCTATTTACGATGATGGATTACGAAATTGAGCAGTATAAGGATATTGAGAGTAAGCAGGAAATAAGAAATCAGGCGAAGATGCTTCGAAGAAAGTACATAAGGTACAAGGAAGCAGAGTATGTCTATGGTATTCAGCACAAAAAGCTTTTACAGCTTGCAGATAAAGCAGGTGCACTTTACAGAGTTGATGGGTATGTCCTTATAAACATAGAGATTTTTGAGGCATATCTTGAAAGATTTCATCAGCCTCCGAAGATGACTAGGACCGGAGGACGCGAAATATGAGTGGATGCATCTGGAAATTCTCACAGTATCTTGATGATGAAGATATAATGTTCGCGCATAGGATTTTTGTAAGCTATAAAATTGCGGGTGAATATTACGGAATAGGTGAGAAGCCAATGATCAGAATGGCGTGGGCGTCGGGTGCTGTATATAAGGTCGGAAAAAAGGTTCTGATAAAAAGAGAGATATTTGAGGAATATCTGAGACAGCACTACAAGCAGGTAGACAAGCTCATCGAGGGTGATGAGGACGAACTGCTTAAGAAATTTGAAAAAAGAGCGAAGGAGGAAAAGAGTAATGGGTAAGGTCATAGCTATCGCAAATCAAAAAGGCGGTGTAGGAAAAACAACTACTACAGTGAATCTGGCGGCTGGACTGGCAAATCTCGGTGAAAAGGTTCTTGTTATTGATGCGGATCCTCAGGCCAGTCTTTCAATATGTTTAGGACAGACAGAGCCGGACAAACTGGATGTGACAATTGTTGATATTATCGAGAGGCTCATAAATGAAGAAGATATTCCTGAGGATTTTGCAATAATTCATCACGGTGAGAATATCGACCTGCTTCCTTCAAACATAAGTCTTTCAGCAGCGGAGGTTTCACTTGTGAATGTTATGAGCAGAGAGCTTGTTCTTAGCGATTACGTGAATAGGATTAAGGAAAAGTACAGCTACGTAATAATCGACTGTATGCCATCCCTTGGTGTTATGACAGTTAATGCGCTGGCTTGTGCAGATTCAGTTCTTATTCCAGTACAAAGTGCGTTCCTGCCTGTAAAAGGACTCCAGGCACTGATTAAGACAATCTACACAGTAAAACGCAGACTTAACTCAAAACTTGAGATTGAGGGCATCCTTCTCACAATGGTAGATAATCGTACAAATTATGCAAAGGAGATTGTGGCTGAGGTAAATGAGGTTTACGGAAAATCAATTCCGGTATTTCCTATTACTATCCCGCTTTCTATCAGAGCATCTGAAACATCTGCAATGAGTAAGAGCATCTTTGAATATGATCCCAAAGGTAAAGTTGCCAGTGCTTATGCTTCACTTACAGAAGTTGTTATCAAAAATTCATAAGGAGGACCATATGGCTGCTAAGAGAGAAAAAATTCATTTTGAATCAGTTGAGGAGCTGCTTGGTGCTCCTATTGCAAAAGATGTTACAGAAGAGATTGAGATTAAGAAAATACATCCATTTAACAATCATCCTTTTAAGGTGCTGGATGACGACCGTATGATAGATTTAGTGAAAAGCATATCAGTTAATGGTGTGCTTACACCGGTTTTACTTAGACCGGATGGATCAGGTGGTTACGAGATGATCTCAGGTCACAGAAGAATGCATGCTGCTAAACTTGCAGGACTAAAGACAATACCTTCTGTAATAAAGGAAATGTCTGATGATGATGCCGTAATTGCGATGGTTGACAGTAATGTCCAAAGAGAAGAGATATTGCCAAGTGAGAGAGCCTTTTCTTTAAAAATGAAGATGGATGCCATGAGAAGGCAGGGAGCTAGGACGGATAAGGTAGACTCGGAAGGAACTTGTCGACTTGAAGTCGACAAGTTGCAGGACAAGAAAACCTGTGATGTTGTTGGAAAAGATGTTGGTCTTGGCGGTAGACAGGTTCAGCGTTATGTGAAACTAACAGAGTTGATTCCGGATTTGCTCACGCTTGTCGATTCCAAAAAAATTGGTGTAAATATGGCTGTAGATATAGCTTCTTTTGACAAAGAACTCCAAGGTTGGATTTATGAATACGTAAAGGACAACGGATTCCTTAAAACTCAGCAGATTGAAGCACTTAAACAAACTAATAATGTAGAAAACATCAGTCAGAGGGTCATGATAGAAATCATGAATAATGCTCTGCCAGAGAAAAAGATATCCGGTAAAGTAACTCTCTCTGAAAAGAAACTTGATAAATACTTTCCGCCTCACTTTGGTGCCAAGCAAAGGGAAATGGTTATCGTGGGTTTGTTGGAAAAATGGCATGAAGAACATAAAGACTAGGAATTTGGATTTTAAATTCTTAAACACATAGTTGGGAGGGTAATTTCGTGGCTAACAGGTTAGATTTAAATTATTTTTATGGACCGGAATCAGATCAGTTCAATTTTATCAGGATGCCTAAGGCATTATTTTTCGATCCTGTATACAGAGATATAGTTGGTTTTGAAGAGGCAGTTGTATATTCGCTTCTCTTGGATAGGATGAATTTATCTCTGAAAAATGGCTGGTATGATGAGCTTGGACGTGCTTATGTACACTGTTCAATAGATACAATAATGGAGTTTGCACGCTGTAAGAAAAACAAGGCAGGTGAAATTTTGAAAAATCTTGATGCAATAGGACTCATCGACAAGGTGTTAATTCCCGGGAGGGGACTTAAGATTTATGTCAAAAATTTCATTCCTAAAAATGGACAAGAGTTTGAAAAACAAACTTTGGAAAAAGAACAGGAACCAATATCGGAGTTGATAGAAGGCTGTAAGGAGGCTATAGATGGACCACAAATGCCTAATGACTCAGATGAACCAGTTTATTTTTCAAACGACCCAGTTGATTTTTCAAACCGCCCGGTTGATTTTTCAAATGACCCTGCCCCGAAAAACAACCAGGGGGTGGTTTATTTTTCAAACACTAATAATAACAAGATTAATAATACTAATAATATTAATACTAAATCTAATCAGACCTTATCAGTTGTCGGATCGGAAAATGGATGTGATGAGGATGAGATGGGATATGCAGAAATAATTCGTGAAAATATTGATTTGGATATGCTTCTTGAGCGTTATCCATACGACAAGGATTTTATACAGGGGCTCTATGATCTGATTCTTGAGACTGTGTTGTGTAAGAGTGAAACGATTGTTGTTGCAAGTAATGAGTATTCGACAAATTTCGTTAAGGCAAAATTCCTTAAGCTGAATTACATGCATATCGAGTACATAATGGATTCCTGGAGTAAGAACACTGAGAAGCCCAGAAATGTAAAAAAGTACCTGTTAGCAGCTCTGTTTAATGCACCAAGCACTATGGATGCATGTATTCAGGCAGAGGTAAATCATGATATGGCCTATGGAACTGTGTGATGGACAGATTTTTCGGAAAGAGAGGTAGAAAAATGTTTTTACTAAAATGCATATATAAACCTTTTGTACTGATTGTTTTCTTACTGTTTAGCTTTATTGTGGCATTGGCTACCATACTGGCAAAACTAGGAAGTTTCGTATGGGGATTATTTATACTTCTTATTCTTGCGATATTGATCAATACGGGACTACATCATCAGTGGGCAGAGTTTATAGTAGCCTTTGGATTTGGTTTTGTTTCGTTCATATGTGTTGCTATTGTTATGGGATTAGGCTATGTGGCTGAAAATATAAACGATAAGCTGGTTGAATTACTTGTAGCATAAATCGGCGCATAGCATTATTCATGCGGTGGTCAAAACAGGCGTTGTGACCTCGTAAAGTAGATTATGGAGAATGTAAATGAAAGAAAACAAGAGCGACGATAATATCAAAAATGAATATTATAGCTTCGGAGAAGAAATGAAGGATGGGAGATTAACAGAGTCTTCTGATGGAAAGAAATATGACCTGAGAGCGGCAATTGCGTATTCCAAGCAGTTGGGTAGACCTTTGACGAAAGAAGAGATGTTACGCTTTGAGGTATGATTTGAATCTCTGCAAATAATCAGTTCGATAAATATAAAAGAAAGAATACGAAAAATAGATTAAAAATTGCCAATAGGTAGTAGAGAAATTCTGCCCAGAGGCAATTTTTTTTGCTATAGTAGATATATGTTTTTGTTTGGGGAGAGGCATAATTAGTCATAGATATATTTCCAAGGAGTACCGGGTTATGCTAATAGGAATTCTATCTGATACACATGGACTTTTGCGGCAGGAAGTAATAGATGGTTTTCATAATGTGGACCACATCATTCACGCAGGAGACATTGATAATAAGAATGTTATTGAAAGGCTTGAGGAGATAGCTCCTGTTACAGTTGTCAGGGGAAATGCAGATAAGGAATGGGCAGAGTATCTTCCTGAAACAGCAACTTTAGAAGCCTGTGGAAAGAAGATATTTGTTATCCATAATAAAGGGAAGATAGATTCTATTGGCGAGGATGTGGCGGTTGTCATATATGGGCATAGTCATAAATATAGCCTCGTCCAGAAGGATGGACGGTATTGGCTTAATCCCGGATGCTGCGGGAAGAGAAAACCTGAACAGGAAGTATCTTATGCTTTGCTGGAGATAAAGGAAACAGGAGATATCGAATTCAAAAAAGTTGTAATAGATATCCAGGATAAGGAGACAAAACTTCCTAAAAATATAGACAGGATCATCTCCAAGGCAATGAGCCTGACAGACAGTGGTAAAACATATCAGGAAATAGCAAAGAAATTAAAGATTTCTGAGGGATTAGCAGAAAGTATCTGCAGGATGTACCTTACTCATCCCGGAGTGGATGTCGCTGGGATTCTTCAGAGGATTTCATGAGGTTAAAAAATGGGAGTAAGAATTCGTAGAGTACAGCAGGGCGACGAATCAACCTTGGCGTTTATCCAAACTGAGAGCTGGAAAACAGCATTTAAAGAGATAGTTGATTCTGATATGCTTAGAAAATGCACAGATATAAATAAAGCAACTTCAATGTATAGGAACCTTCTGGATAATGATAGGGGAAACGGATATCTGCTTTTTGTTGATGAAAAGCCGCATTGTCTAGCATATTGGGATGCAGCCAGGGATGAAGTGTTTGATGGTAAAGCAGAATTGATAGCTATACATAGCCTGCCTGAAAACCGGCATAAGGGCTATGGTAAGCAGATGATGGAGAGTGTGCTTACTGATATTGCAAGTGATGGATATAAAGAGGTGATCCTGTGGGTATTTACTGATAATAAACTTGCCAGAGCCTTTTATGAACACATGGGATTCGAAGCTACCGAGTATAAGCAGTCTGCGTTGGGGGCAGAGGAAATGTGTTACAGAAAATTCTTGTAGATATCAACCTGGAGGATACATGAAAACAATTCAATTGAAAAATGATGATTATTTAGGCTATGTGGCAAACTTAAGACATGCCTGCAGGGGAATCGTAGTTAAGGATGGCAAGGTATTACTGAGCTATGAAACTAAGGGTAACAAGTATATAATTCCCGGTGGCGGAGTTGAAGGTGACGAGAGTTATGCTGAATGTTGTGAAAGGGAGCTCTTTGAAGAGACTGGAATGGTTGTCCGCGCAGTAGACAATTATCTGGATATTGATGAGCTCTTTGATGACTGGAACCATATCAATCACTACTTTGTTTGTGAACTGATAGAAGATACGGGTAAACAGCATCTTACAGAGGCAGAAGAACGTGCTGGATATACTTCAGTGTGGATGCCGGTAGATGAAGCATTAGATATGTTTGGTGATTATGAAAAGTTTCATGATAACAATATTGCTGATTATGGGCTGTATCGCCGTGAGCATGCGGCATTAAAAGAGTATGTGGAAATAGAAATTCAGAATTAGTAGCAGGAAAATAAGCAATGTCATTTACTTTAGCAGATTTTCGTAAATAACGAAGATCTGCTTTTTTCTTACCCCTAACAAAAATTATTATGAAAAATAGTTGACAAGCCGTTCAAAATGCGCGGCCGCACTCGTTACTGATGCTGTTTAGAGGTAACGAGTGCGGCCCTTGTAGTGAAGGCATAAACGTTACTTTCACTACAAGGAGGCACTTATATGAAACATTCTGACGCAGTTAAGGCACTGTTACTTGCTACCATTAGCGAAATCGCAGATGACCCCAAATTGTATGCAGTCAATCCGGGTAAGGATTTCACAAGAAATCGCAAACTTGGATTTCACGAAACTATCATG
>NZ_AUIX01000040.1 GCF_000423925.1 Butyrivibrio sp. VCD2006 | reverse complement strand
GCTTTTCAAAATCATCTATGATGTGATAACGCCTCGTATTGTTTCTGGCATAGCAGTACGGACATCCAACAGTGCACCCTATAACAAGATTCATGTTCTGAATCTGATCTTTAATACAGATACTCATTTGTCACTCCATTCCTCAAGGTTTACCCTGATGCGGTTAAGATACTCTTCAAACTGAAGAATCTCTTTATCCGTAAAATCACGATAATAAATATTCCCCATCTCATTGGATACGGAGTCATAAGCTTCTTTAAGTTCTTTGGCTTTATCTGTGAGGAACAGAAGAGTTTTTCTCTTATCAGCTTCATCAGTTTTGCGGCTTACCCATTGCGTAAATTCTACTTATTGCTGATTGTAATGGGCCACTAATGTTGTTGAAGAACATTGGAGATGCAAGACTCATTACCTCCACCTGCTCCAAAGATTGAATCCCGGTGTGATCTTCGCCTGTCCCGTCGGCTCCTCATACCCCTGCTTTTCCATGATTTCTGCGCAGGCATTTCTGAGTTGGATTCCCGCATATGTTGGATGCAGTTTGAGACACCCTTCTGAATCACACAGCTCGTCACTGCGATATTCAGCATCGATGAGAGTGTCGCTATCGGCGAAAAAATCGTCGTAGTTCTCACCCTGCTGTCCTTTCAGAAACAGATGAACATTACTATCCTTGCCTTCCTGGGTAACAATAATTCTCTCAACAATACTTCTGATAATTGATACAATGACTTCCGGATCTTCATCCTTGGTCATTTTCTCAAAATTCATTGCTATTTCAAGCTCATCCATCGGGCACTTCCAAGAGTAGTTTTTTCCTACTCCCTAACAGCCGATGCAATGGAGGATCGAAGCAAAGTCTCCCCTGCGTGCTTTCTCCAGCATTTCGGGATCTGCAAGGGAAGCCCTTCCCATTGTACAAAGATCAGCGCTTCCGGATGCAAGGATGTTTTCCGCAAGCATCGGGTCATTGATTCTGCCGACTGCGATAACCGGAATATCCACGACCATTTTCAATTCGGCCGCGTGATGGACAAAGCCGCCGACAGGAACCGGCGCAGGCGGGATGATAATATGTCCGGTCGCAAATACGCCCTGTGAACAATGGATACAGTCCGCACCAGCATCCTCTATCAGCCTTGCAATCAGCTTCGCCTCTTCTATTTCAAGTCCGCCAGGAACATATTCTTCCGAACTCATGCGATAGAAGATCGGAAAATCCTCACCCGCCGTCTTACGGATTGCCTGTATGATCTCCCGCGGAAATCTTGTCCGGTTCTCGGTGGTACCTCCATATTCATCACAGCGTTTGTTCTACCATGTCAGGAACAGAATAAACTTTTATATCACCATCAGCACTCAAGAGTACATTTTTCATCTTAAATTCCTTTAGACCATCATTTTTAGCGGAGTTGGAGAATAGCACCTGCTGAACCATCGCCTCCCGCAAACCGCGTATTGTATGCCAATTTTACCTTACTTCTTTTACCATCATATTGATAACTATAAGCAGTATGACTACCGAAATCCATATGGTTTTTATCCCAATGATTCCGGATATTACTCCGCCAAATCCTGCTCCTATAGCAAATATCAGAATGATTCCAAAGAAGTGAAATGATTTGTACAAAGATTGTTTGTTTTTGTCTCTAAGGTATTTAGAAAGGCTCTCTGTTCCACTTCTCAGATTTCCAATGCACATGGTACTTGCATATCCATATCCATGTACTTTTCTAAATGTTTGCACCTGCATGGCACATGAAAATGACACAATCATATTTGCTATCATATTCATATCCATGGGGAGAAGTCCGACAATGCTAAGCGCAATCATTTCAATTATTATGATAATCTGTCTCCAGTGGATTTTTTCAGCACATTTATACTCGTTTTCAATTCTCTCTGCTATAAAAATCCCAGCAGCAAACGAAAAAAGCGGACACATATAGTGTAACCCCTGCATAAAATTACCCTGCATCAGGTTCTGACTCATTAAAACAACATTGCCGGTCTGTGCATTGGCAAAGACTTTATCCCTCATATTATATGTATACGCATCCTGTAATCCTCCTGAAAAGGATAATAATGCACTTAATCGAAAACTCTCAGATGTCTGCATATTTCTCCTACATATTTTATTATCGCGGAATAGTTACTCATGAATGTAATTCTTTTATTTCATGAGTTTACGGATCGTCTTCAATAATTCGTCCACGATTTCTTCATCGTCATTTTTTATGCCGTCCGTAACGCATCCTTTCAGGTGATATCCAAGAAGTTCCTGATTAAAGCCGTCTATTGCTGAGGCTGCAGACATGGACTGTTGAAGGATGTCGTTGCAATATACGTCATCCTCGATCATTTTTTCCAGGCCACGTATCTGCCCTTCCAGACGTTTCAACCGGTTGGTCAGAGCCTTTTTCTGTGCTGCTGTTCTGACTGTCTTTTTATGTGCCATAAGTAATCTCCCTATTATTCATATGTTGACTAATAGTATCATATCCCGGCTATTTATTGTACAGAAACAACCTTATAGCCAAGATCTTCTATCTCCTTTATCAAGGTGTCATCCTCTACCTCTTTTTCGTACTTCACAACAGCTTGCTTCTTTTTGAGGTTCAGTTTTGCAGATACGCCATCAATTCTGTTGATAGCACGCTTAACACGATTGGTGCAGTTTTCACAGTGCATCCCGTCAATCATGAACACCTTAGTTTTGATTACAGTTCCTGAAAGCTTTTTATCCGGTTCTTTTACACTGGAACTGCCTCCGCCACAGCATCCACCTTCGCCTTTAAAGTGTTTTATAGAACCTCTTAGCGCAACAAGCAGGATAACAACAAGTATAGCAATGATAATGATATTAGAAGCCATTTCTTCACCTCTCTATTTCTCTTTACAACTATTGTTTAAGCGCATTCCAAGTAGTTAATTATCTTTTCCCTTATAAACTGCATCTTTTTAACTGTATCCGGATTATTGCTCTTAAATCCGAGCAGTCTGTATATATATCCCTGACTTTTGACCTGCCTGATACTCTCAGGGAATACAAGTCCATATACAAAAGAAATATGCCCAAGGATATAATCGATTCCGGTTTTCGAGTATGTTCTGTCTATATTTCCGGATCCCATAATGTCTTCATAAACTTCATCAGTTATGTACGAATCCGTAAAGGCTTTTTCCGGCAGATCGTAAATCTCTGTTCGCGGTGTCTCGCAATTAACACGTATAATGTCAATCTTATCTGCATCACGCAAAATTTCACAGAACATCCGCTCCCTGTCCGTCTGACCATCCGGAAGAATATATACATTGTGGTAACGGATGACTTTTTCCATCATTTCTCTGTCCATCTTTCTATCCGGATCAAACCTGTCTATCAGCTGTTCGTCCTTAAATAGCAGGTCTGCAGACAGTTCCGCGTGATTAACTGATATTCGATCCTGAAATGTATGATACCTTCTAAGCTGCTCAAAACGGCCTATATCATGAAGTATTCCTGACAGCCACGCGAATTCGCAGTCCTCCTCCGGAAGCAGAAGGCTTCTGGCGATTATTACGCATAAATCAGCTACGCGATACGTATGATCTATCTTCAGCTTTACTTTCACATCTTCCGGATTATATTGATCCGTATATTTTTTAAACTCAGTCAAAATATTATTTCTGTCCATATGTACTGATTATTCCATTTCCAGTGTTTTATAGTTTTTCTAAATCACATACTTTTAGCAATCTTTACCAGCCTGCTTGTGCCAAGTCTGTGTGCTCCAAGTTCAATAAATTTCTCAGCATCTTCAATTGATGCAATACCGCCTGATGCCTTGATCTTGATATTTGGACCACAGTGTTTTGCAAAGAGTTCTATATCTTCAAAGGTTGCACCGCCTGTTGAGAAACCTGTTGAAGTCTTGATATAGTCTGCCTTTGACTGCGTAACAATCTCACACATCTTGATCTTCTCCTCTTCTGTAAGAAGGCAGCACTCAATGATAACCTTCATGGTATGGTCGCCACAGGCTTCTTTGAGTTCATTGATCTCATCAAGAACAAACTTATAATTCTTAGCTTTCAGCTCCCCTATGTTTATAACAATGTCGATCTCTGTTGCTCCGTTTGCAAGCGCATCCTTTGTCTCAAAAACCTTGGATGCAGTTGTTGTATTTCCATTCGGGAATCCGATTACTGTTGTTATAGGCATATCAGGGTCCATATACTCACGGGCTTTCTTCACATAATATGGAGGAATGCATACGGAAGCCGTATGGTACTTCATACCATCGTCGCATATCTCTTTTATCTCATCCCATGTGCTTCCCTGAGCAAGCAGTGTGTGATCAACCATCTTTAATATTTCTTCAAGTTTCATTCGAGTATCCTCCATTCTTCGATCTAAGGGTGGTACCGCTTGCGGTGGATTCCTTAGGTCCATCCAAAAATTTCATAGTCTTTTTGGTTCATAATTTGACAATAAATACGGGACGACAAAATAGTCCCCCCTACCATTTGCAATATATACTAGGGGGGAGTATTTGTCAACGCCTATTTTTCTTTTACCATATTCCCATCACATGCTGCATCAAAAGGCTGACAACTGTTATTCCGATCCAGCAACAGCCGCCAAGCAAAATCGGCTTCCCACCTGATTTAATTAGTTTGATTATGTTACTGTTCAAGCCAATAGCAGCCATGGCCATTATTATAAAGAACTTGCTAAGTTCCTTAAGTGGCTTAAAAACATAAGAAGGGACACCTGCTCTCAAGCAAATAGTTGTGATAATTGAAGCAATCACAAAGAAGACTATGAACATCGGAAATGCTCTTCTAAAGCTAAAGCCATTTGTCGAACTTCCATCCTTTTTTGCTTCCCTTGCCCTCAGATACGCAAGTACCAGTGTAATAGGTATGATAGCCAGTGTTCTTGTAAGCTTGACCGTAACTGCCTTATCAAGAGTCTGACTCCCCAGGTTCCACATACTATCCCAGGTTGATGCAGCTGCGGTGACGGAAGAAGTATCATTAACTGCAGTTCCCGCAAAAATACCGAAAGCCTCTCCTGTTGTGATATCAAAACCTATAAGCTTTCCCAGCGAAGGAAAAAGAAGTGCTGCCAGCACGTTAAAGAAAAATATCACAGAAATTGCCTGTGCCACTTCATCATCATCCGCATCAATGACAGGAGCCGTAGCTGCAATTGCTGAGCCGCCGCATATTGATGAGCCAACTCCGATAAGAGTAGCTGTGTTTCCTTTGATATTCATAACCTTATGAAGAATCCATGATAGGATAAGCGATGTTGAAATCGTGCAGATAATTATCGGAAGTGACTGTTTCCCGGTCTGAAGAACGACCGAAAGATTCATACCAAATCCAAGGAGGACAACAGCCTCCTGCAGAATTATCTTTGATGTAAACTTTATTCCATCAGCCGCCTTCCCCTTGTCATTCCAGAACAGGGCTATTATCATGCCCAGAATGATTGCAATCACCGCTCCGCCAACGACAGGGAAGCGCTTTCCCAGGAGCCATGAAGGAACTGCAATAGTGAAGCATACTATTACTCCCATGTAATTCTTTTTCAAAAAATCCATCTCAAGACCTCTCTCTCTTTTTAATCTGTTCTTTCGCAGGTCTTATTCTATTCTGTCTTTTGAAAAAGATAAAATTATATATTATTATATATCCATAAACATTTCTTATCGTTAGGGAGGACTGATTATGCTGGATTTCAGGATAGATACCTTTCTATGTGTTTGCAGGCACCTCAATTTCACCAAGGCGTCTAAGGAGCTGAATATTACTCAGCCCGCTGTTTCTCAGCACATACATCATCTTGAAAATGAATACGGGACAAAGCTGTTTACTCAGGATGGAAAAAAACTTTTTCTAACTGATAACGGAAAACTCCTGTATAAAAAAATGAATCAGATAAAAAATGATGATGAAAGTCTCAAAGAAATACTTTCAAAGAATAACCATGGCTTAAAAGACATCTCTTTTGGTGTCACCATGACCATAGGAGAATACATAATTGCTGATCCGATCAGTGATTACATAAAAAATCACCCGGATACTAATCTTAAGATTACATTTGGCAACACATCGGAGCTTCTTAAAAAACTCTCCGACGGTGTTATAGATTTTGCACTTGTAGAAGGATATTTCCCTGAAAATGATTATGAAACGCTGCTTTTTAGCAAAGAAGAGTTCGTTCCTGTCTGTTCGGCAAAGCACTCTTTCAATCAGAAGCCACGCGTGATAAAAGATCTCTTTCCCGAGCGAATTCTTATAAGAGAACCCGGTTCAGGAACGCGCAATATATTGGAAAGAGCTCTTGCCCTGAACAATTACTCCACAAGTGATTTTAGGAATTTTACCCAGGTGGAGAACATGCATGCCATAATAAGCCTTATTGAAAAAGATTGTGGCATCACCTTTTTATATAAAGCAGCGGTTGCATCAGGACTGCAGTCCGGATATCTGAAAACAATCCCCCTTGACGACTTTAGGGTAAAACATGATTTTACCTTCATCTGGCCCAAAGATACTGTTTTCAGTGAAGAGATCCGTGCAATATGTGAGGAAATACAACCTATAACTCATTCTGCATGAAGTTCATGTTCTTTTTCATAAAGCTTGTTATCCTGCCGTCTCATGAAAATCATCCGGGACAGAAAAAGAATCAAGCTACTTCCTACAAAAATCTGAATCGGATATGTGATTAGTACGCTTTCAGATATTATCATGCTCAGCATGGTAATAGCGCCAACCGGTGGCATATACATCTTAGTAAAATGAATAACGATAAGCATACCACTTGTAGCAACAATTGCTGAAATCGTAATAGGAAGCCCTATCCAAATAGCAAAGAAATATCTTGAAATCACACCAATTATGGCACACACAGTTATCACTGCCACCGTTTTGACTGGCATATTTCTTGTTTTGTTCCTTGGCCTGGAAAACTCAGTAAATGCCACAAGTAACGGAGGTGCCACAACAAATCTATAACCCGTTCTGAATGCAACACCGGCTATTACTGTCACACAAAGGATTCTAATGGAAGTATCTACCATATCGTCCCTGGAATTCAGCATCACAGGAACATATTCCTCATCTGCTCGGATTCCCTGAAATAGAAAAAGTTTATGAAACAATATTACAAGTAATGTCAGTACAAATGCAGCTATAGGATACACTATACTTGTAGTATGCATCATCACCGGGAGCACTATTGCTGAGACAAATGGTGCAAACGTGGTTCCTGAAAACATAAAGATTACCTGAGCGATTGTGAATGCCAAAATCACTTCGATATACGTATCAAACGGAACAAATCTTACAATGCACACTCCTATTATCGCACAGCCTGTTATCAGTGAAAGCATACGCTTTCCATTAACCTTCCAGCTTCTATTTTTTGCCACCATATATCCAACTGCTAATGCTGTTATCTCAGGAAATATAATCTCCTTCTCATTTAAAGTTTCTGCAAATAGTGTCATCAGCGCTACTAACAGAACTGTACAAGCGTATGGTATTATTCTCTTGACTCTATACATATTCTATAAAAAACATGCAATCAATGTGATGATCGCGATTCCTCCTTACTTAAAAATAGCACATTTACTGACACTCTTTCCAAGAAAGACTCCGCAAGGGTCTCGTCTGTTGTTTTTCGTTTCACAGCTATTCTCTCCTTTAGTCAATTTTAATCAGGATCTGCAAAAGAATTATCTTCAACAGAATTTTTCCTTTTTATAAGTTTTTTGCAATTTCAAATACTTTTCTTAGATACTTACCAGCGTTTTTATCCCGGTTAGCATCATTACCATAGCCTCTGGTCATCTCATCAAAAGCATATACTTCGCAGGTTTTAGCTCTATTTCTGATCCGGTCACCAACCATAACTGTCTTCATTGCTTCCAGCTGATCTCTTCTTACCTTATCTTTTAATGACCCACCCATGGTAATCAAAAATAAAGCTTTCTCAAGACATTTCATAGATGTTTTATCCCCATATGCAAATCCGTAAGTCCATACCCGTTGAAACCATCCCTCTAACATAGCAGGAGACGAAGTCCAAAAATCAGGGTAAATAAAAGCTATCGCATCTGCTTCATTTATCTTTTTCTGCTCAAAAAGAACGTCCTCCGATACAGGACTATCCAAATTATAAAATCCTTCTCTTATATACTCTTTTTCCGGCATCACGGGATTGAATCCATCTGCATACAGATCAGAAATCTCATATGAATGTCCTGCACTCTCCAGTCCTTTGATAAAAGCTTCTTTCACTTCATATGTGAAACTATTTTTACTTGGATGACAATATACAATGAATACCTTCATTTCATACTCCTTTACCTATGGCTACTTATCCATCCCTATTCATGTAAGTAAAGATACAGTTCCAAAAGTGCTTCCAAATCTTCTTTTCTTGCTTCTCGTATCATCAGCTAATAATCCTTAACCCTTTAATCTATTAACCTGAAATTCAAAGTTCCATAATTTCTAAATCGTCCGGAACAAAAAGCTTTCCATTATCCAAAGAAAGGGCATCTTTCTTTGATGCACTGCTGGTTCTGCGATGAGAACTCACAGTGTTGCTTCTCATATTCAATCTGCACACCGTAGTGCTGTCTTACGTACTCTATTCCATGCTTGAACGCAATCATAGCATCTCTTTTACAACATCTTGGGCCATTTATCTTGCCAAGCTCTCCTATGGCGCTTGATGTAAATGCCATGTGATCTCCCCATGTGCCATCCTCAGAAAGTGGTCCTGTACCATCAATAATAGAAAGAGCTGCTCCTATAGATGTTATCGCTCCGCATATTCCCCACAGTCCGCACATTGCTCCCGGCATCCGAAGTCCTTCTTTCAAAAGCTTCTCCAAGGCATAGTCTATATCTATTTTGCCACCTGCATTATGATAAGTCATTAAAAGACATGCCCCATCTAATATATGATGCTCTGGCCCATGTATGCTTATATACTCTTTTTTTGCCATTGACTTAAACATCTTGATAGGATTTACGCCTTTTTCATTACGTATATCTTCAATAATCCTGTTTGCTTTTTCTTCAATCGTCATAAGTAGCTTCTCCTATAAACTAATTATGAAGCTCTGTACTCCATAAGAGTTGTGTTCTGCCATTTTCCAAATCGATCTTTAGCTATTCTTTCCCTATAGCCAATTTCCCTGAAACCACATTTTTTGTGTAAGGCTATACTTGCTTTATTAATTGAAAATATTGCAGAATATATGCTCCAATATCCATCTTTCTCAGCTTCTCGGATAATCATATTTACCAAAGCTGTTCCTATCCCATGACCTCTATAGATTCTATCAACATATACACTCATTTCAACGCAGCCTTTATATGCGCACCTACTTGAAGAAGGACTTAGCGCTATCCAGCCTACAACCTTCCCTTCTTCCTCAAAAACAAACCTGCAATTCTTTACATGTCCTTCATTCCACTCAGTAAAACTAGGACACTCTGTATTAAAAGTTGATGTTCCCTCTTCTAATCCCTGCTTGTAAATCTCTGCTACTGTCCCCCAGTCTTCATCTCTCATTTCTCTAATCACAGCATTCCACCTCCGATTTTTTTATCGCATCATTATAGATATTTAATGCCTCTAAAACCTGACTCTGTTTTTCCTTTGGAATCATTGAAAAAACTCTCTCAAACTTCAAATTCATATCTTTTTCTATTGTATTGAATCTTGCCATTCCTTCATCAGTCAGATTAAGCACTACACACCTACGGTCCCTTTTTGAAGGTTCTCGCAAAACATATCCTTTTTGGACAAGTTCTTCTACAGATCTGCTTACAGCACTTTTATCCATCTTAAGAAGTTCAGCAAGTTCCTTTACACATATTCCAGGTTTTCTGCCTATCTCAACAACCAGAAAGCATTGAGATGTATTAACGTTACATTGACAGCAATCAGAACTGTTTAGCTTCTCAAGATTACGTTCTAATTCTCTAGTACTTTCTCGAAATAGTTTTACCTTATCCATCGAATGCCCTCCTATGAATTTAAATGATAAAATCATTAGTTGTATTTGTCAACTAATTTATAATATGAAAAAGCCACATAGCCGTTATAAACAACTACATGGCAATGGAATCGTTTAACTCGATTTTGCTTCCACCGGCTTTAATTCCATACTCTTTGCTTTTCCTCGCAAATCCCGATTGGGAGCTTAATTATTTATCTTATCCAGAATCTGATATTAAAATGTATTTCTGTTCATTTATTCCCAAAGCCACCTCCGAAAAAAAAGGCCTCTTCAAACTCTCGCTTGATGAGGCCTTGTAAACTATATCAGTTATAAAACACTAACTATGCCCTACACTTAATCTTATCCTCATCATACATATCAAAATCAAACCCCTGATTATCATTCACGGGCTTATTGGTGACCATGTATGTTGTAACGAGAATAAGTCTTTCCATAGCATCTACCTTTCTGAAAATTATTAGTTGTAAGTATAGTTAACTGACAAATCGCTGTCAATACTATTTTTTTCTGATTTTTTAAACCGATGGGTTCAAACGTCAACAGCCTGTTGACGATTTTATATTCATCAGTTATTCTCAACGCACTCTCTTATCACACGTGCTACTTCCAAAGGAATCTCTACAATCTCATCATCAACATTTTCATTTACCGGAATCCAGTCACTGTCAGGCAATGTGAAATCGTATGCCTTTAAAAGGTCATCACCCGGAAGTTTTCCTGTGATAACTTTAGTCAGGATCATTGAGATAAGATAATCTCCAATGGCTGAAGCATGCGCACCATCTTTATAATACAGATCTGCATCTGCTCTGTTCTGTAATTTCTCAAAGGCCTCGCTCCATACTTCTCTAATAGGCGCAAGCAGTACTCCATGATTTTTTGAGAGTTCCTGATAGCGACGGTTCATCTCTTTCTGATTCTCAGGACTCCCCTTTTCAGCCCAAGTCTCAAAAATAACCGGCTTAGTATTAGCTTTTTGGCAAAGTTCAATTATTCTTCCTGCATACGTAATTGTGTCAGCTTCTTCCGTCATGGGATGCGCCTGTTCCTGGATAATGCAGTAATCATATCTACCATGGAGGATATTAAATCGCTCTGAGAAGTATTCCTCTCCCATGTGCCATTTAAGCGATCTTCCAGAATATGCCAGCATGAACACTTCGCAGCTCTCACCCGTTGCATTCTCTATCATTTCCCTGGTAAGCTCAGGCATATCATTCATATAAGTATGGCTATTGCCAATAAAAAGAATTTTCATTGTATTCACCTTTCATCCGTCAAGAAATGCTTAACCTCATTTACCGGATGTAATAATTCTGTCCTGAAGAACTCCGGGTAGAACTTAATCGGATCATCCGGAGCAATCCACTCAAGAAATTCCTGGTGATCATCCTCAGTAAAGCTGCTGCACTTTGGTTCAAAATCCTCCGGGACCTTCATGTAGAAAAAGAATGATATTTCATATATCAATTTCCCAAGGTTAAACTCCGCATCCCCATAAAAATAATTCTCATGAACGAACCCCAGCCTGTCTACTTCCATTCTTATGCCAGTCTCTTCATACACCTCACGTATTACTGCTTCCTCGGCAGTCTCTCCAACAAAAACATATTTCTAATATAACAGAAAAATGGCCATTTAACAGTAAATCGCATAAGTTTCAGCGATTTTTTCAAAAGCCCAAGCTTAAAAAAGTCTAAATTAAATAACAATTTTATAAAATCCATTTAATTGGATGTTATTTCGTCTAGAATATTGATAGACATTTAAAATATCTGTCTTTTCGTGATTACTCTTTATATAAAACATTTTTCTTATGTTGGAGGTTTGAAAATGGGTAAAAAACAGGAAAAAATCAAAAAACTTGTCAAGAAAAGTATCAGCAAAACTCTGTTAATGTACCTGATGCCAATTATCATAATCGGTACGGTTGCGATTATTGCATTCTTGTCATTAAGTGCACGCAACACAATCACTGAGGTTGCTCTTCAGGATCTTCAGGCTGAAACCAAGGCAAATGCTTTGGAGCTTGGTACCAATTTCAAGATGCTGACTGCTAAATTCGGTGAATACTGCGATACTCTTGAGCAGATGAAATTCAAGGATCATGATGAAATGCTCAAGTATATTGAGCCTTCCGCTAATTATGATGCAGTTGAAAACACCGGTATTTATATCGGTTTTTCTGATGACACATATATTTTTGCAAATCACGCTACGGTCGACGATGACTGGAAGCCTACAGAACGCGACTGGTACAAACAGGGTCTTGGAAACGAAACCTTTGTAGCAACAGATCCATATGTTGATGCTACAACAGGAAATATGTGTGTAACCTTTGTACGCCAAAACGACTTCTCAACAGGAGAATTGGGCGTATGTGCAGTAGATGTCTTCCTTACCGATCTGACAGAATCAGCAAATGCTTTGCAGCCCATGGGCTCAGGTGGTTCAATGATTTTTGCAGGTGACTATCTCATTTCCTTCTTTGAGCCTTCCATGAACGGAATGAAAATATCCGATCTTAATGATGATTATTTAAATAAGCTTCAAGCATATGCCAACAGTAATCCAACAGAGCCTACCACAATAAAGAACACGGAATCCGGCGATAATTATTACATAGCTGTATATCCGATTCAGGGAACTCCCTGGACACTTGTTTCATCTATAAGTGTTAAGGATGTTCTGGCATCCTCCAACAGATTTACAAACTATGCCATCATAGCCCTTATAGTACTAATTACTCTCATTACTATGGTAATCGTCTATACGATTAATAAAGTAATAACAAAACCTGTAAGAAGTCTCACAGACAGCATCACAAAGATTTCCGAAGGTGATTTCACAACAGAGATGCCCGCAGACCAGGGTGATGAAATCGGTCTTATCAGTAAGGAAATGAACACCTATGTCCACACCATGAATGACACAATTAACACCATTCAGGCCAAGGCAGAACAATTAAAGCACGACTCCTCTTCATCCAGAGATGCTTCCGGAAAGATGTCAGAAGGTGCTTCAGAACAGTCCCTGTCCATGGGCCAGATTCAGAACACTATGGATGATATTGCAAATGCGGTAAATGAGCTTGCCAACAACGCTACTCAGCTGGCCGGGGCAGTTGCAGACCTTACAGACAGCGGAACAAAGACAAACGAAGTAATGCTTGAGCTTGTAGAGCAGGCAGATGTTGGTCATAACGACATGAACGATGTTCAGGAAAAGATGGGCGAAATCACATCCTCCATGAGTGAAATGAACGAAGTCGTTACAACGGTCGGTGCATCTGCAGATAAGATCACAGAAATCGTCGGAATGATCGATTCAATTTCGCAGCAGACCAATCTCCTCTCCCTCAACGCAAGCATCGAGGCAGCAAGAGCCGGAGAAGCCGGAAAAGGCTTTGCAGTCGTTGCGGATGAAATCGGAAAACTTGCCCAGAATTCACAGGATGCAACAAAGGAGATCAGTTCCATCATTTCCGAGATCACTTCTCTTATCAAGACCCTCGCTGAGAAGTCCCAGGCAAATATGGATGCCATTACAAACAACAGCGAAGCCGTTGCAAAGGCCGGTGAAAGCTTCAATAAGATTTATGAAGATCTTAATAACACTGCAGCAACCATGAAAGATATGATTGGCATGATGGCCAATGTAAACGATATCGCATCAAGTGTTGCAGCCATCTCCGAGGAGCAATCCGCAAGCTCACAGGAGGTTACCGCTACCGTTGCAAGCCTTGCAAGAAGTGCTCAGGATATTGCCAACGAATCAAAAGGCGTAGAAAACGTTGCCAACTCCGTATCAGACTCCGCTACTTCAATCGACAACGAACTACGCAAGTTCAAGATTAAGAATAAGCAGTAATTCTCATTTCTATTCTTGTATAAAAACCAAAGCCGTAATTCCGGATGTTCTTCGGAATTACGGCTTCACCTCAAATTCGCACAACCCTTCAACCTGTCCTGGCCGTAGATTTTTTCTATATAAAGACCATTGACCTCTTTAAATCTCTTTATCATCAAAACCTCGTTCCGCACTTAGGACAAAAATCAAAGTCTTCTGTTGTCTCGTATCCACACTGTCTGCATCTCTTATAACCGGTCGTGAATCCTCTTCCGCCGCTTAGCTGAGTCAGATGACTTGGCAGAATCTCAACTTCTTCGCCTCTTGCGATCATCTTACCAATCTCAGGATCAAGTTCGTAAACAGTTCCGCAGCAACTGGTCTGCACGTAGTAATGCCTATTCCACTTGAAAGTCGGTATAAAGAAAAGAGACAACACCGTATATGTCATGAACACGTTGAAGCACCCATATTTCCCACAGATTGCGCAGGTAATCAGCTGATTGAAATCAAAGTCCTTCCTGCCATCTGTTATTCCCATGATAAAAAACATCTACTTCCTCGCTCCGTTCTTAGTAATGTACCCTCACAACCTTTGCCCCAAATGGTAAAAGAGCTACTCTAGCAATCTTAAAGAACTGCTTACCGAAGGGTATACCAATAATGGTGATGCAGAAAATGCAGCCAATCACTGCGTTTGCAATCGCAAGTTCAATCCCAGAAAGACAGATCCAAATGATGTTAAGAAGCAGGCTTACCCCACAGTGTGCCAAGGCCGCCCCAGCTGATTGTCATCGTATTAAACTTATCCTTCTCTCCTGCTGTGAGCAGAGCTCAATTCCTATCAAACTGGGTGAAAATATCTGTTGTAAATTCCATCGTTCCTCACTCCTTTTCCTTGCAAATATACTCTTACTTGCCGTCTCTATGAATATTAGCATAGTATTCAACAATCATTTTCTGTACTGAAGGCGGATACATCAAAACAGTGTAATGATTGCCCTTCACACTCTCCTTGTCCACGGAGACAATTCCCAGTTCCTTACCTTCTGCTGTAGGATACTTTTGACTAATACCGCCCATAAACTTCTCGCCCACCAGCCCCTTGTCTGCCAGTACTTCCCAAATTCTAGTGCCAACGATCTTCTTTACATCATCAGCAGAACATATTCGGTTCAGCTCATCCTTAATCTCTGTTATGTAATATAGGTCCTTATATTCAAACTTATCCATATCTTCCTTCTGGAGATAAAAATCGACTTTTTTCTTCTTTGTAGCACCTCTGCTGTACAAGGACTCATTATCGTCCTTATCACCAGAGACTGGCATGCTGATAACAGCATCCGGATTTACACTCATGAACTCAGCTATTTTTTCAAGGAATTCCTTACCATATTTATCATATTTATTGGTACCAACTCCGGAAACTCCCAGCATTTCCTGCTCGTTTGAAGGGAGCTTGGCACACATATCAATCAGGGTCTTGTCACTGAAAACAATATAAGGCGGCATTCCTTCCCTTCTTGCTATTTCCATCCTGAGTAACCTGAGTGTCTCAAACAGTTCATACCCTGCTTTAGTAAGTGAATCCGTACTTCTCGTCTTGGACTTTCCTGCCCTGGGACTAACTTCTTTTTCTTCATAAGTCCGTAGAAGAACTTTCGCATCAGGCTCCTTCAGTGCCTCTATATTCCCCAGTTTAACCACACTATATCTGTCATCGGTCTGAATTATATATCCGTCCATGATCATCTGATTCATCAAAAGACGTATCTCTGCTTCACTGAGATTTTTAAGAGCACCATATGTCTTATAGTTATCAGTCCCAAGCTCGCGGAGCCTTGCTCTGTTTGCACCCACAAGAGTACCCAGAACAATATTCATCCCGTATCTGCCTTTGGTCTCATATACACAGTTGATGACCTGTTTAGCAGCATCAGTCATATCAATCTCTTTATACTCACGATGGCAGTTCCCGCAGTTATCGCATGGAGCGCTTACTTCTTCGCCAAAATACTCAAGTATATAATTCCTCAGACACTCGTTTGTCCTGCAATAGCCTTCCATCACCTTAAGGCGCTTAAGATCTCGCTGTCTGATGAGTTCTTCATCTTCAGGATCTACCTCGCTGAAATCCTTTTTATCCAGAAGAAACTTATTGATCATAATATCCTGGGCAGAAAACAGCAAAATGCACTGTGAATTCTCACCATCACGTCCAGCTCTTCCTGCTTCCTGGTAGTAGTTCTCCATGCTCTGAGGCATATTGTAGTGAATTACGTACCGGACATTAGATTTATCTATACCCATGCCAAACGCATTGGTGGCAACAATAACAGGTTTCCTGTCAAATACAAAATCATTCTGACTGTTTTTTCTATACTCATTGTCAAGACCTGCATGATACCTTGCAACAGGAACACCATCCAGAGTCAGCATTTCAAAAACCGCATCAACATTCTTCCTGGTTGCACAGTAAATTATTCCGCTCTCGTTACTATGATCTTTGACATATTTTCTTATATAGTCATCCTTATTCTTTATATGCTCAACAGCAAAAAACAGATTCTCTCTGTCAAACCCTGTAACAAAAACACCGGGATTCTGGAGTTTTAATACGCATTCTATATCACGTTTGACCTCTTCCGTAGCTGTTGCAGTAAATGCACTGACGATAGGTCTTTTGGAAAGCCTTTCAACAAATCTCACTATATTCAGGTAACTCGGCCTGAAATCCTGTCCCCATTGGGAAATACAGTGTGCCTCATCAACTGTAACCATTGAAATATCAGCACTGTCGGCAAAATTTGTAAACTCCCAGTTGTCCAGACGCTCCGGCGCAACATAAATAATCTTGTATGTCCCTGACTTTGCCATCTCAAGGGCCTTTGTTATCTGTGAATCCGTAAGGGATGAATTGATATAAGCAGCATGAATTCCCGCTGCATTCAGAGATTTTACTTGATCCTGCATCAGTGAAATAAGCGGTGAAATAACAATTGTGATGCCTGGCAACATTATAGCCGGAATCTGATAGCAGATGGACTTACCTGCACCGGTCGGCATTATTGCCAGCACATCCCTTTTCTCATCTAATATTGTATTTATAATTTCGCCCTGGCCAGGTTTAAACGAATCATAACCAAAGTATTGCTTTAAATTTGCCAGTGCAGTATTTCCAAATTCTGTCATATCGCCTCTTTTAGATGAGTTTCTTCTTACCTATAGCATTGACCCACATCTCATCTTCTCTACCGGGCCTGTTATCAGTACCAACCTCATTGAAAAGAATCTCAAATCCCGCATCCTCGAATAGTTTAACTATGCTTTTTTCATTAAAATCGCTGAATCTGCGGTCTCCACGCATCTTAGTACCATCGCCATATTTGAACGAAGCATATATAACTCCGCCGCTCTTAAGAGAAACATTAAGCTTCTTCATTGTCTCCGGAAGCTGATCTACCGGCACATGAAGAAGTGATGCGCATGCCCAGACTCCATCAAACTCATTATGAAAATCGATATCCTCAAACCTCATATCCAGAACTTCCTGTCCCAGATATTCAGAAGCTCTCTTCCTCATTTCTTCAGAAGCATCAAAAGCTGTTACAAAAAAGCCTGCCTCCAGAAATGCCTTACTGTCTCGTCCACTTCCACAACCTGCATCCAAAACATGGCCATGCTCAGAAAGGAGTGCAATGAACCTGTCCCTCTCATATGACATATCTGCGTTAACACTTCCGGCAAAGAACGAATCAGCATTCATATCGTAATACTCAACATTCTTATCAACCATAGCCTCAGCAATCTTAGGAAGTAGCGCCAGATCTGCAGGAAGCCAGTCCACACTTCTAAGATCATTAACCTCTAGCCACTTGGCCGCTTCGTGCTCCAAAAGCTGGAGCTTACCTTCAGCAACAGTTGCCCAATAGCAATTCATATGTAGGTGAAAAGTCTCATAATCATAATCGATGACATCTATCAGATCATGAACCTCAATCTCCGCACCAAGTTCTTCTCTAATCTCTCTTACCAACGCCTCTTCAGGAGTTTCACCTTCTTCAATCTTTCCTCCGGGAAATTCCCAGCCATCCTTATAATCCCCATATCCACGCTGAGTCGCAAATATCTTAGTTTTTCTCTTGTAATCATCGCAGATTATTGCTGCAACCACGTTGACAGTTTTCATAATCATCCTACTTCCAGTTTGCTTGTCTTCTTGATATATTTAGCAGGTATCGGATTATCCAGATGCCATGTTATATTCATAGGCCTGCTGCCGTAATGGCTCACATACTTAGCTGTCCCCAGATACGTGTATGGTGCAGCACCTGCCAAATCCTTCTTAAACTCCCTTACAAATAACAGGATCTTACTTCCCTCATGAACATGGTTAATATATCTCTGCCCGGTCGGAGAAGTATCCGACGTTGTACTCTGACTCTGCCAATGGAAAAACTCCTCATTGATAGAATAATCATTGTACATTGTTGTAGGTGAATAATCCTTATCTGCTTTATTAAGCGTTACAAAGAACACATCCACCTGCTTATCTTCAAGCCACTTCACACCTTCTCTTACAGTCTGCGGCTTCATAAAATCCATAGCCACAAGTATCTGATCTCTGGTATAAGTACAGTACAATTCAACGATTCCTTATTGGCGCTTCTTTTCTGCAGCAGCACCTGATATGAATCACCAGCCTTACGGACTATCCATATGAGCTGTTCTATGAGGAATTCCCTTATCATGAGCCTCTGACCTTGTAACTGTCCTGCCCACAGGAAAGCCATTATCATCTGTTACATCAAAAATCTCTTCCAAAAAACTATTCCCCTCACTTCATCATAATGTATCAATATTATAACGTAAAAATCCCCGGAGCATTGACCCAAAATTGATCAACATCTCCGGGGATATAATCCTATTTGGTTTCATTTCAACTTAATCTATCCTTTGAAGAATCAGAGAGTGAATGTTGCTCCAAAAGCTACTGTCATCTTCTCTCTGTTGTAGAATGCTGAAAGCTTCTCAAGGCATTCATCATACATTTTACGGAATGCTTCGTTTCTCTGCTCTCTCTTAACTTCTGCTTTTCTTGTATCCTGAACATCGTTAAATCTCATAGTATTTACCCCTTTCTTGGTTATGTGGTATATGTTAGCCGTTTGGCTGTTGCTTTTCTCTTTCTGAGCTTATGATATTACTTCCTGGTTTGCTAAAACACAATATTCATCGCTTTTTCTATCTATTTGTTTTGTGCCCTCTCTGTAATTATGTTATACATCACCCAGCAATATCCACATATCAATTTCATTGGATTTTTATAATTATTATCATGTCTTTTTTTGATTGGCTCATTGTTAGCTCATTGTTACTAAGGATGATTAAGAAAAGAATAAGGGAGTATTTATCAAGATTTCAGGATTTAATGGAATCTAAATAGACAGTTGATGTACCAATTATGACAGAAATGGACTTTCATAAGACAGTTATGGAATTAAAGTAGTCAGTCTGAAATTAAATACCGCACCTTGGCAATTCCTCAAAATCATGTATAATTTGCAAGGATGAACAAAGATTGCAAAAGGACGTAATTATGCCTATTTCAAATAAAGCTAACAACAAAGAAGGCTTCTTACCCTATAGCCTGATAGCAATGGATATGGATGGCACCCTTCTTACATCGGATAAAAAGATTCTACCTGAGACGCTAGATGATCTTTCATTGGTAGCTGATAAAGGAGTACACCTCTCCTACGCAACCGGCAGAGCGCTTGTTGAAATGAAGGAGTACTTTGAGATAACTCCCATGATCCGCTATGCCATCTGCTACAGTGGCGCAATAATATATGACTGCATGGCCAAGAAGGTCGTTTACAGAAAAGAAGTACCTTCTTCCTGCTTTGAAAGAATAATTGAAGTCGCAGATAAATACGACGGAATGCTCACTTTCCTCACAGAAAATGAATCCATTGTATCTTCAGCTGATATCAGCCACATGGACGATTTCCATATGGGTGTTTACCAGCCCATGTACCTTAAAGTAACCAGACAGGTTGATGACATGGCTGCTGAAAGTCGAAAGCACGACTCCATCACCAAGATAAACATATACTTCCGGAATCAGGAAGACCGCCACCGCGGTTATGAGGAATTAAAAGACCTCACCCTTACATTTGCACTGGCAGAGGAAACAAGCCTTGAAATGAATGCTGAGGGAGTATCAAAAGGTACCGCCCTTAAGACTCTGTCTTCTCTCCTGGATATCTCCATAGAAGAAACAATGGCTATCGGAGATGCCGACAATGACCGCGATATGTTAAGCACCGCAGGAATTTCTGTCGTCATGATGAATGCACGCAGTGATATAAAGAAGCTTGCAAACTATATTACAAAGGACAGCGACCATAACGGTGTTGGCTTTGCTATCAGAGACTATTTTGATCTTTAATTGGAGATAACAATGGAAATAAACAAGAATACCCTAACTGAGTTCCGTAGAGACTTTAAAGAAGCTGTCGCAAGCCTTGAAGAAAAATATGGTGTGACCATCTCTCTTGGCAGCATCTCATATTCCGAAAATGACTTCACCAGCAAACTTACCGTAAATAACGGTCATGACAAGGATGATATCGCTCAAAGGGAATTTGACCGTGATGTATGGAAGTATGCCCACCTTGGTCTTGGGAAAGGCATGTATAAAAGGATCTTCGTTGGCCTCGATGGCAACAAATATGCCCTTCTCGGATTTAATACAAAAGCCCCCAAGTATCCGCTCATCATCCGGAACATACGCGAAAGTACCGTTGTCAGAGCGCCTGAGGGCTTTATAAAAGAGCTTACAAATGAGTATTACGCTGAAAACTTCCTGCTATAAATTGCATCCATGCTTTTATAATCAGTCCTGCAATAATACTGCAGGTTCCTCAGGAATCCATGTGATCTTGTCAAACCAGGCATCCTCATCTTTATAAACATGTGTAAAATCTATGATATCACCATATTCATCAGGGAGAAGATCTGAACAGTATCTGGTATACATATGGTGAGGAACAACTCCTACATAATCTGATCCATCAAAACTTGCCACCATTTCTTCAGCACTTCCAATGATAACCGGAAGTCCTGCATCTGATAACGCAAGATAAAAGCTTATTGACTCAAACTGTCTGTGAACGCCGACTATACAAAAGTAATACCCTGCCTTTTTGATCTTTTCCTGATACTCTTCCTCTGTAATCTCGCCTCCTCGTAAATCCCATTCAAGATCACGTTTATCATTGCAGACATACAGCTCCATGTGTGTGCTGCTTCCACCGGGGACAACTTCCCATGGATGACCACCTTGCTGCTCTCTGTTGAAATACCACTCATCCCAGGCTTTAGGATCTTCAAAATCTATTCCCGGACCCTCATTAAGACCATGGCCCTTACCGGTCAGTCCTTCGTCCCTTCCATAACACATTTTTTTGAAGAATGCATTAGCCTCGTAGTATACAAATCCGAACTGCCATTTCAGTTTGCTGCCTTAAAGTTGTATATTGGCTTCATTACATCTATGATCTCCACCGATTCCTTTATCACATCGATAATATCATCAAGTGACTTGTACGCCATAGGTGCCTCATCGATGGTTGCCTCGCATACAGATGATGTAAAGATTCCCTTCATGGACTCCTTGTACTCTTCCATGGAAAGATTGTTCTTTGCAGCAGTTCTGGACATTATTCTTCCGGCTCCATGTGGTGCTGAATAATTCCACTCAGGATTGCCCTTGCCGACTGCAAGCACGGATCCGTCTCTCATGTTAATAGGAATAAGCACCTTCTCACCCTTGTGCGCAGCAATGGAGCCTTTTCTTAAAATCATCTCATCAGTATCGATGTAGTTATGGATTGTATGAAAAGCCTCTCCGCCTCCAAGTCCTGCTTTCTCCACTAATATCTCTGCCATCTTCTCGCGGTTTCTTCTGGCAAATCTCTGGCATATTTCAGCGTCATGAAGATAGTCCTCAAGATATTTTCCTGATAAATAGCACAGATCCTCCGGCATGGTCATAGGACCTTCTTTAAACTTCAGGTTATAAAGTTCCTTAAGTGCTGCCTGTATCTCAGTTCTTCTTCCCTGCTCCTTATAGGTTCTGATAAGTTCATCCCTTGCTTCAAAATACTCACCGATTCCCTTATCGAGGTCCACTGCAAGAGACTGATAATACTCAGCCACCTGCTTTCCAAGATTTCTGGAACCGGAATGGATCACAAGATACTGTGTTCCATCTGCAGCCTTGTCCACCTCAATGAAATGATTACCTCCACCCAGTGTGCCAAGAGATCTCTCGAGACGCTTTGTCTCCTTGAGCATTCTATAGCAGCGAAGCTCTGTCAGATCGAACTTCTCCGTTCTTCCTTCCCAAACATCTCTTCCTGAAGGTATAAGAAAAGCTGCCGCATCAAGCTTTTCAAGGTCGATGGGATTTTTTCCAAGATTAACTGTGTACATGCCACATCCTATGTCTACGCCTACCACGTTGGGTACTGCCTTATCCACGATGGTCATGGTTGTTCCGATAGTGCAACCCTTACCTGCATGCACATCAGGCATGATTCGTATCTTCGATCCTTCTGTCATGGGAAAATCGCACATTCTTCTGATCTGCTCTATAGCCTCATCCTCCACTACCTTTGCGTAGCATATGGCTGTATTTACTTTTCCCTTTATCTCTATAGTGTTCATTATTTTATCCTTTCCACAAGGTGCCTCTGCCCCCTCGGAGCAGATTGTACGATTGACAGTCGTTAAATAATTGCTGTATGCACCTTTATATGTAGCTGGCAGCTTCATTCTGCCAGCCAATTCATCTAATTAAGCAGCGATCCTTTCGTATCGTGCTGATGAAAGAACGCTCATCATAAACTTATAGGGTTCGAGATCACCCTCTTTTAACATGGAGAATATCTGAGGGCTGCAACCTGAAACAAGAGCTACTCCTCTGTCATTCATCATTACAGGCTGCTGACAGTTACGGCTGTTCACATTCCAGAAAACTATCTGGGGAAGCTTATAGCCATATTTCTCAAACTCAGCCCTGGCATACTCAAAATTGGAAGCCTTGGCATTTCCCACGCAGCAGTCAAATTCCATGTCGGAGATAATGTAGAGATTCTCAGGCATCTCGGACTGCTTAAGGTTATTCATGACAGCTGTTCTTAATATAAGGGCAAAAGTTCTGCCTATATCTGTATTGCTGCATTCATTGAAACCCATGCAGTAGCGCACCTTTTCCACAATATCTCTGCCCTTAATTTCAACTAATCTGGGATTAGTTGAAAAGGTTATGAAATGATTATGGAAAGCACCGGTATTTCTCTCTGCAAAGTATATGCCAAGAGACTGGGCAACTGCCGCAGGAAGAGGATTCGCACCCCAGTACATGGAGCCTGAACCGTCCACCACAACCAGTGAATTCTCAGCACCTGCAAAATTCTCAAGTGTATTCCATGTAGCATTCATGGCACGTCTCTCTTCCTTTGTAAAAGTAGCTCTCTTTATCACAGGAGCTATTACATCGTAAGGAGCAAGTGTGCCCGTATGCATGATGGAAGGATCCGTCTCAGCCTTAGTTATGAAAGCAGTATATCTTTCCTGGTCGTTTCTTAAAAACGCCTGTCTGTACTTATAGAGAGCCTTTGAAGGCTGCTTCTCATAATCAAAGGAGTAATCCTTTTCTCTTAAGTTGTTCTCTATAATTCTGATCTGTGCTCTGAGTGCAGATAAAGTTTTTCTGTACTCGGCATCAGTCATACCCATGGCTCTGGCGATCTTTCTAGCATTTTTCACTACTTCCTTATTGCTTGTATTAACAGAAGGAAGCCACTTTGCAAGAAGTGAAACAGTTTCGTTTTCTTCATGAAAACCGCTCATTATCTCGATATCTTTTTTCAAAGACTTGGCGATATAAGCCATCACTTCCTTCTCTACAGGTGTACCGATGAGAGCAAGAAGGTCATCATATCTGCCATATTCAGCCACGTTCTCAATATTCTTTTTTACAGACTGCGGCTCAGCCATGGCAAGGTACTGAAGTATTACCCTGAAAACTCTTCTCTCACCAAGACCGCCCCTGATATCTCTTGCGAAAAAGAGCATTTTCATAGCAAGATCAGCGTCCTCTGCATAAGCCTTTAAAAATCTGCATACTATATCATCATCAGATGCATTTCTGAGTGCGCCGATTGTAGCAAACATATCAAGGCAATCTGACTGGGTCGATACATATGTAACTGCGCCGTTTTCTGTATAAGTCTTATTTGCTTCCTTCTTTAAATACTCTAACATCGCATTTTCCTCCTTGCTTACAAAGTGCACCCGGGCTAAGTCCCGGGTCACTTCCCCTACGCAGGCAGGGCATGTTTTTAATACATGGTCTGTAATGTTTTTGCTGTATGCACCTTTTTATAATCACTAGATACAACCTTTTTAACAGTAGAGGGATTCGAACCCTCCCCAACTCCTGGGTATAAGCCAGGCGCTTCCCATAGAAGCTAACCATTGGAATTATTGCTGTTCGTATCTATATAGATTATTCTTTTGTAACCGCCGGAAGATTGGTGGCATCCTCCAGCACCAAGATACAGTTTTCACATGCCGCAGGCTCTTACCCCGCAATGCCTGGGTCTTACCACCATTAACCGATCAACATGTCCCTGATTATTGCTGCATGTATCTTTCTGTATTTCAGCCTTTCAAGACACACTTCCCTTTCAGGGCAGGATTCGAACCTGCAAGGCTGGACCATAATCCGGCTGTGCCAATCACTTTGCTGATGGTGTCTTTGGCTTTGTTGTGATTTAATCATATCCCAGAGCATAGGATATAAAAAGATGCAGTTTGACTATTCGTTACAACCCCAATATACTATTAAATATACTAATAATTCGTTTTTGTATTATTGTTTCTACAACCCCAATTAAGAGGTGATTATGACTGAGAAATATAAAATATATTTATCTGAAGACACGAGATCAAGACTTATTAACGATGCAGAATTGTTCGAATTCACCAAGAAAGATGAAACCGTAAACCTAAATGCATTCCTGAAGACCCTGATTGTCAATTACTTCGACAGATACAGGCATGACAGCGATGCCCTGCTTAACAACATAATAAGTGATCTCACCGCCATGACATCTATTTCTGATAAGGATGCATCGGCCCTGGCAGATAAGATTGTCAGCACATATATCAAAAATGAAAAGATAACCAGTTCCAAGAACATAGCTGTCACTCTTACTGTAAGCGGATCCTCCTATGACATTATCCGGATTATCGAGAACAACATGCTAAAAGACACTTCTCTTTCCCAGTACCTTAAGGACATGTTCAATTCATACCTGTCCATTCCAAGAAGTGAACGTGAAGCCATAATATTCATGGATACATATGAGGATATCGAGAAGGCGCTCAAAACAAAGCGTGTTATTACTTTCACAACCACATCCTCTGAAGATAACCGCTCCTTTACAGTAGAGCCCTACTTCATTGCACCTTCAAAGGAAGAACTATGCAATTATCTCCTATGTAGAGATATCCGTTCCAATACGCCAAGAACCTTCAGAATATCCAGAATTAGAAGTGCTTTTGTAACATCCGACAATTTTGAACCTGATGAAGCACTAAAAAAAGAGCTCCAGGAAAAAGCTATCCGGAGCCCTCACTCAGTATCTAAGACAGTATCTGCAGTAATCAAATTAAACAAATTTGGTAAAAGAATGTTCCGTGTTATCACAAAGAACCGGCCTTTGGTATCAAAGATTGATGGAGACCTTTATTACTTTGACTGGCCCGAATTACAACTTGAAGAATACTTCAAGCGCTTTGGAAGAGATGCCGTAGTAATAGAACCTGCGTCTCTCAAAGAAAGGCTTCGAAAATACTATTATTATGCTCTCCGAGAATACAGTAAATAGACAATTAAACATGTCCGCCCCAGTAACTTTTGAGCCAATAAAATACAGCTGCGAATTTTACTCCACAGCTGCCCGTTTTATTTTTATAGAAATCGCGTGTAATACAAAGCTTAGACATATTACTGCAATGGCTATTCCCACACATGTATGCAAAACTGGTCTCATGAGTGGCGAATACTCTTCAGGAGCATATATACCATTTGCATGCAACTTTACAGAATAATAGATCCAGTAAACAGTCGATGCCAGTGCCACAATCCATAGGCATATTCTGATGCCAAACAGTATTTTAATTTGAGTTTTATATTTCTCTATCATAAACGTATTATCCTTCTTTGTTGCTCATACCACGGCTTTACATATTCCAATATTACAGCATATTCTCAGGCTTACTCATCCTGCCCGTCCACCCAAGGCTTCTTGCCCAGGTTTTCATACTCTCCTTTTCTTCTGGATCATCACCGGCAAGTGTCTCGAGCATTTCACAAAAACCACCTATTCCACCGACATCATCAACTAAATACAGTCCGTCTGCAGCAACACATTTAGGACGCTGTTTCACATCTATATATGCCAGTTCCGTGCGTAATTCCTCATCAACTTCCTTACCATCCTGGAAATATCTGAATCTTCTAAGCCCATCGCTTTCCTTCATAATATCCACGACAAATGCTCCGCAGGTTGACAGATCTGCGTTAGTCTTCCGGTCATACTTATCAAGTACGGTAATCTTCACGCACCAGTCATCACCATAATCGTACAGATAATATAATGTATCAAAGAGCGGTGTGAGCTTGGGATTATATTCATCGAAAAGCTTACTGCATGCACGCTCGTACACAGGTATTAAGAAATCAGCTGATTCCAGCCATTCCTCTGCAGTACGTCCTGTTTCTTTTTTCAACTCCTCTGCATGCCTGAAATAGATACGATTCTCAACTGCCGACCTGTTTCGTCTCCATAACTTAAGACTGTCTGCGGCATCATTCAGATCTTTTAAGCCTTTGGCGCTCTCAGCATTTATCATCCGTTCAGTTTCCTGCTTCTTTTCGGAAAGCCTCTCCAACCACTTTTTATAAGCCTTCTCCCTGGTTTTCCCTTCCTTTGGCGCATTTGTTGTAAGCAGTTCCCCAAGTGTCAGTCTCTCTGAAAGGAAGTTCAGATTTTCCTCCATTATAATCTGATGTTCCATCTCATCAAGCGTCATATCTGCTGTTATCTTGGTGAAATGTTCTGAAAAATCCTTTATCTGCCTCTGCGCATCAAAATATGTGTCACACACAGCCTTTTGTCTGTATGGGCCTATGTATTTTCTCTTAAACCAGCTCTTTACGCTCTCACCGGATTCATAGTCATCATCCCAGTAAAAATCGTTTGAATCATCATTAGGAAAATGCAACAAGCTTCCGCAGAGATTTTCCCAGCCTCCGACTGTTCCCCTTGTAAGCGCCTTGAATTCCTCCGGTGGTATTGAAAAATTGTGGAGATGACTGTTCTGCCACCCGAACAGGCGCTGTATCATATAGTGCATGGCATGAAGGTTCATTGTGCTAGGAACCAGAACTTCCCTGGATATTCCTTCCTTTGCTTTAGCAAGTTTCAGGAAAGTATCTTTTTCATCACCTTCCATGCCTAGCCCATCATCTTCACCGTAAATAAAGTCTTCCACTAGTTCCAACTTTAGCCTGAATACGGATTCACTGTTATAAAACGGATTATTCTTAAGCTCTTCTTCGGTGTGGGGCTTTGTATTTATATTCCCCTCCCCTCCGGCTCCGTTTTTCATCAGATAATTCATATCTATACTGTAGCGATCAGTCTTCATTGCAGCATCCTCCTTATTTCGCATCTTCTCAGCTGCAACGTGCATCCGATCCCGGTAATCCTTGGACTTAATGGCATCAGTCGAATCGGATTTCCCATACTGACCGCGGCTATATGGCAAAAATGTCTGTATTGTCCTTACATCCTTCCCCAGCCTTTCTGCTATCTCTTCAGTAGATAAGCCCTGCTGTCGCAGTTCCGCTATCTGCCTCGTCCGTTTTGAACTCCACAGGCCTTCTGTTATCAAAACCCTCTGTACTCTTACCTGGGTTGTCCCAAGTTTTTTGGCAATCTGGGCTATTGACTTTATGGTCTGGTATTCGTCTATAATATTCTGGTAAAGTTCATCAATCTCGTTGTTATCCGGTATCTTTTCCGTCACAGCTTTTGCTTCCTTTCGATAAGTTTGGTAGCTACTGACCTAAAGATATCGTTTATCTCGTTTTGTGTCAACCTAGGTTTTAGAAGATAATTTAATAATTTCTTAAAGTACAAATTTCATCCCAAGTGATACAATATCTTGTAGAGATACGCAAATCCTTCCACAATATAAAGGAGTCCAATCATGCCAGATTTAGCACTGTTTCCTTCCAGGATAACTATTGACGGTTTTGTTTATGACAAGCAGGGGTACAATGACATCGGTGGCGTCTTCTATAATTCCAAAGATAACCCATCCGATATCACAAGCAAGTTCATCAGTCTTTATCCTGATGGCAAGCTCACCTATCTCTTCGACGGACTTGATTTTATCTGGAACAAGGATTTCCAGGTTGTGAAATAATAAAATGCATAAAATCGCCAGGGTCTTCATGATAAAGATCCTGGCGTTTAAAATTTCTATACTCCAATTCTTTAGTATGCAGCCGAAGATAATAATCGGCTCAAATTGCCTCTCTCAGACTAATCTTGCCACTCATAGTCATCGTCTGCTATGATTCCCTCAGCAGTTAATCTCGCTAATAATTGTAATTTGTCTCTATGCTCGATGATTATTACTTCTTCCCTACCATCTAATGAAACCATATAACATTTATTGCCATATAAGAAATATATTTTTCTTAAAATTCCCGCTTCACGTTCCATTACTATTTTAATGCATTGGATTATTCCCTGTTCCCAATCACCTGGCACTCGTTCTTTCTTAATTATGACCAACTCCAAATGATGAAATCCATCCTTATACTTGTTAGCTGAAACTACTTTCTTTCTAATACTATTAATTAACAGTTGATATTCTAATTGTGCACCTTTCCCCATAGTCGTTTCTGTACTAATATCATAGGAATCATTATATCCGCCACCTCTTATTGCACGCACTCCGATGTCTACGACCTCAACATTATTCTTATGAGTCTCTAGCTTTTTCTTGATTTTTTCATCATGAGACACTGCATATTCCGAAAGCAATCTATTGTCTTCATTATCATTTTCCGAATCAGCTGTTGTTACTTCAATCCCATAACTACCTTCAAGTGACTTCAAATCCGGACGATCAGTTTTTTTTCTCATTAAATCTTTATATTCATACGGAAACAAAGATTTTAATACCGCCAAAGCATAATATTCCCGAGAATCCTTCAGTTTTCTAGAATCTATCGCACCATGTATTTGGGCAAACCCCGTATTTAATCTTTCTGTCTCTAAGTGCATTCTATCTTGTTTCTCCTATATCATCTTGCCTATCACTAAGACTTTCCACTATTATTGTTGGTAATAATAACCCTTACATCCAAATAGTATTGCCTCAATAGAATTATGATCGTCCTGCATAACTGTGATCCCTATAGAAGTTTTTTCATCAATCCAATCATCATCATCCTTATGAATCTCTGGAAATACTTTTTTAGAATTATCAACTTTTCCAGGAAATACCTCATAACCGGCGACTATTACTTTCACTTTCCCAAATATTTCTATTGCCTCAAATAAGCCATCTTCAGAATAGTAAACATGAAAGTCCTTATATGAGTCCATTGTATTTTTTGAAAACTTATTCTTTTTTATTTCCTTATACTTATTTCCAAATATCTTTCGAGCGCTTTCCCTGTCACATCCAAATTTCACTCCATTTACTTGAACAAGTGGCTCAATTGTAATTTTCTTCATTCTTACCACCAACCTATCTGACGCGCATATTCAAGCATTTCTTTTATGGCATCATCATATTTATCACCGAATTTCTGTGTTATGTCGTCTATATCCATTTGTATAGCATCATGATAATTGCCATTTTCGATTAATTCCCTCTGAATTGCCCTATATCTACGCGCTTCGTATGAATTTCCACAGCTTGCCGTAAGTCCATGATCCTCCTTTGTCATCTTTATTGAAGGCCCATCTCCACGGACTATAGCATCTGTTGAATCGAACGAAGGCATCTCATGCACTTGAGTATAATCACCATTGCTATATTTTCTTAATTCCGAATATGCACCACCTTTTTTCCCGGAGTTCAGAGTTGTCTGTACGTTATACTCATGCATACCAGCCTGTGAGGCTTCATAGATTGATTTTGGTGCAAGCACATCCTCTATCGCAGCATTCTTTAAATGAACCTGATGATTACCAATAAATGTTGATGCACCATCAGAAAGCTTTAACAACCAATTCTCCGGATTGCTCTTTCTAAGCGCATTCATTCCAGCATGCCCCGCTTCACCCAAGGCAGCGGTCGCTGCCGTACAACAAGCGCCTACAGCAGCACCTACCAAAAATGAATCCCAAATTTCTTCTTCACTTTTGTTATCTATAATAGCAAACGATGCATTTGTAGCACCCAAAATAACTGAATTCGAAATAGTTTGGAAACCATATCCTGCTAATCTACCAAGAATTTCATTACCAACCTTCGTAGTTACTCCTTTAGTAATTGCATTTACACCTAAAGGACAAGCCCACGCCATTAATGCTGCAGCAGTTGCTGATATTGCAACTTTCTCCCAGTTAATGCATTCGACTGCGTTATTCTCTATGACTACCTGCATAAAAACATCTATTGCAGCGCCACATACCGCGCTAGATGCAAGCTTAGAGGAAGGAACAAGTATCTCCAGGGCAATGCTTCCTGCAACAGCCATTCCACATCCAATGCCAACAAGCCACTTTGCCATAGCTGATGGTTCTTTAGGAATTCCTTCATCAATACTTACTTTTACATTTCCGTCAGGAGTATAACTGACGCACTGGTTGGGATCTACCTTTTTTACTTCTTTAACAAGCTCATTTACATTACACCCCAGGAAAGTCTTTTCATTAAACTTACTCAAGTATGTTTCTACTGCTTCTTGCCCGAATTTCAGAGATGTATCTATTCTTACTGAAAAAGCATTACTATCCTGCTCATCAAGAATTCTATTAATTTCAGCTTCTAGCTCATTAAAATCAACATTTTCAAATACTGCTTCCCCGGACAATTCAACATAATTTCCGACCTCTGGATTATAAAGATATTTATTATCATCATAAGAATATAATGCCCCTAATCCTGTATCGCAAATTTCCTCGGAATAGTCACATTCTTCATGAAAAATCTTTCCTGCTTTATCTATTCCATACTTAACGTATTTTCCATCTACGACGCAATGTTCCTCATATGGTTCTGTCTTATAAGCCAGCACAAAACCATATTTTTCATCCGAATATGATAGATTCTCTATTTCCAATCCAGATTCTATATCCTCTTCGGATATGCCTACATCTCCTTCATCAATTAAAAACCCTGCCGGAAAAAATCCTTTTGTTGCATCGTCAGTTTCAAAATAACTCGAAAAATCAGAATATCCAACGCCATAAATTTCAGAGCCATCAGGAAGTCTTATCGCTGCATCAAATGTATCATACGCAGTAGAATACTCATCAAATATCTTCGAATAAACAAAGAAATTAATGTTTTTTTGCGCAAGTTCAACATCTTCAGCATCTGAAGCCAACACTGAAGCATAATCTTCTGATTCTTTTTTTATCTCTTCATTTATGGTTTTCGCAATATCTGCTGAATTGATTGGAGTTTCTACATTTGAAGCCACATGCCCGTCAACATCTTCATCACTAATATCATTCTTCTGACTGCAACCATACAGACAGCCTGTCACCAAACTAAGAACAAGTAAAAATGACATGTGCCTATTTAGCATTTTTGTTTTAATCATTTTTCCTCATCCTTTCTCAATCTTCATTACTATTTGTCTATACTATGCCTTATACATTAAGCTTCATGAATGCCGTTTCTTGTAAGCAACCGCTCCGCATCCTAAAACTGCCATTAGAGCAACTATGATAAATACAGGGATATCACTGTCCTTACCATCAACATCTTGAATTACATCTTCACTGTTTGCACCTTGATCATTTCCCTTATTGAATTCTGACGGTTCTTCCTGACTGTTCTTTTTACTTTTTTTGATACTAAACTGGGCAGTCAACACAACTTCAGCCTCATCTGATATAGTAAACTTGTTGTCTTTTATCAGAACACCATCCTTCACCCACCCTTCAAACTTATATCCATCAGGTATTTCAGGATCAGGAATATCTATAGTAGTCCCATAATCTGCCTCAATAGAATTAATTACTTCTCCATCCGGCTTACAACAAATTACCTTTTTCTTTGACACTCTCCATATCGGACTGAGCGTTTTCTTCCCATTAAAAGTAATTTGCCCTACAACATTATCAAATATTGTTCCTTCCTCATCACTATAGCCTGCAAATATATAACCTTCGCGTTCAGGGATAGGTAACTCTACATCCCTATCGCCTCTTTTTACAATAATGTCTTTAAATCCATCCGTGCCCTGACCTTTAAATGCAATTGTTGCGTAGATAGAATCCTCAATATTTACCGTAAATGTAAACTTATTCCCGATACGATTCACGACAGAAAGCTCATATTCTCCATCCTCGGACCAAGAACCATTCATCTCCTGCCCTGCCTCATATGCACCTGGAATAGTCCCTTGCTTAGCTTTATTCCATATTATTACCATATTATAGGGATCAAGCTGGTCAGTAATCTTTTTTATTGAGAAAGCATCCGCCTCTATTAATGCTCCGTTATCATTTTGGTCAAGTATAAGTGTTTTTTCTTCCTCTCCTTCAAAATATGAAATTTCGATCTCAGCTGTGTTATCTCCATTTGCAAAATAAACTGCCTCATATGAGTTCGAATCTCCATATATCGTTTCTTCAAAAATTGTCACCTTTCCGGTAGCGCACTTATGATTCTCCAATTGAGGTGATACATCTTCCCCATAAATAATCTGAATTTCTTTCCCTTCAGCATCCATAATTTTTACGGAATTTGAATCACACCCATACTTATCTTTAGTAAATTTAAACTCCTTGTTCTTTGTTTCTGTTTCTGCGTTTTCACCAGTAGGTTGGAATGCATACATCTTTGCATTTAATATTGGAAGTGCATCTGTTATTTCAAGTTTCTCACGTTGATTTGTCCCTGCTTCATATGTAATAACATCCTTGCAATATTTATATGTTTCCAGACTACTTCCCTTCGCTATTCTGTAAGTATTTTCATCGGATGCATCTATATAGAGCTCTTGCACCTTATCATCTGCATTATCCTGATAATCATCAGATAACGCAAAGTTATCATCATACTTTGCTCTGCGAAGTTCCTCAGATGAATCCGAATATGTTACTGTTCCATCCTCCTGTTTCATCACCCTTCCAGCTTCATTTCTCCTCGATGCCTCAATTGCCGCTTCACGAGTCGCATATACATAAGTAATATTCCCATTTCCTCTACTCCTTCTTGTTACACCAAAATATTTATGATGAATACCACTTATGTTTTTTCTTTCCCATTCCAATAATGCTTTGTAATTACATTGAGGTCCAGGTGCTGTTCCTTCCTCAATAATGTGAAAGTGATATGTAATAACTTTATTATCACCCGATGGCTCTTTTGTGTTATAGGTTGGATTTATGTTAAATACCGCTTCATATTCTCCAGCTTCGGTCAGTACAGCCTCTCTCATTGAGTGGTTTGCCTTAATATCAATACTTTTACCGGTATTTAAATTTCTTATACTTCCATAAAGAGGTTGATAATAATTGCTAACTTTAGATAAACTATACTTCGTTTTTCCTCCTTCAAATACTGGATACTTGGCCGCGCCATCAAATATTCGCTTACCATCAATTAAGCCCTCTCCAAAATAGAGTTTAATAGTCCCTTCTGTTGTTAAGCGATCCACATAAAGTGTAACGTCTTTTGTTGATCCTACCGCGCTTTCAAGGTGTATGTCATATCTTCCATTTTCTGTATACTCGTCCTTTTCATTTTGGAAAATCTGGGATCCATCTTTTTTGATTGTATACTCCACTGTAGGATTTAGTGATCTATCAATAGCAAATCCGCTTACTGTAACTGCACCTGAATCCATAGTTTCAGCAGTTTCATACATTTCTAATGTTCCTTCATCCCAATCTCCATAGACATCGTCGATTGTGTCTTTCCCAGTAAGATTATGAAATGTTACAACATCCAATTTATCGCTGCATAAATAAAACTCATATTTTTCCAAGCATCGTCTTTTTTCTTTTCCATCAACTTGCTTTACCTTGTACGCATATAGAATTCTTATGTATTTTCCTTTAATTAGATCATCCCCACTCAAATGATAAACGAGGATATCTCCTAAGCCAGCATAATAATCACCATATCCAATAGGCTTTATCCTATTCGGATATTCGTTATTTTTCACTGTGTTCCATGACTTTGGCTTTCCATCTGATGACTCCTGAATTATCAGAGTGCCAGCCCCAACACTATCAGTTTTTATATCATCTACCGTCTGTTCCTCTTTTTTCCCCCATTCATCACTAACCACTTCCCATCCTGTACTTTTATATTCCTTCAAGTCTCTAAGATTCATATAAATATATGCTTCGTCATTTGTAATACCATAGCATTTATATTTATTAATACTCCCTGTCTTTATTGTAGCTCCCGCTTTTTGATTAACCGTTACAGTTGTTATAAAGTCGGACTTTACCTCATTTTCTTGCTTATAACCCGATTTTTCAGGATTTTCATATTTTTCCCCAGCTACAAGAGCTTCCGATAGCCCCTCTGTTACCTTAATGGTACTTGTAAAAGTATCCCCCATTGGAGAGGTTACATTTATTGAATAACTGCCTGGTAAAATAAAAATATCATTTGTCTTTGCTTCCTCAGGGAGTTCAGAATCTTTTTCTACCGTAACTTTCGCATTATTTCCCCTTAAATCAATGATGAACCCACTAGTCGCACTATCCCCATCAGATAATTTGGATCTATCCGAAAGTTCATATAACTGTATTGGGTTATCTGAATATGTAATAAAAAATACACTCTCTTCAGAATAATATCTCTCATCATAATCATCATAATCAATTAATCCAAACCATCCCTCATGTGGATTGATTCCTTTTACCATTAAATATAATGTCAAAATTCTATAATAGGTCCCTCTCTTCACGTCACTATCAATGGTTGTATATAAGTTTGATAAATCTAGCTTTTCATTTGAAAAAACATTTCTAATCGGCTCACATGCATTTTCCCAATTTTTTCCATCTCTAGACTTTTGTATTAGTATCGTTCCATCCCCTATTTTTTTGGAAAACTTAATATCTCCAACTTGCTTTTCATCTGCACCTACATAAAACCACGCTGCTGGATCCCCTGTTGAATATGATTTTGAATTATTTGAATATCCAAACGTAACCATATTCTTTACAGCATATGCCTTCATATCTTTGAACTCTGACTCATGATCAACAGCTCCCTTAATATATATATTTCCAATATTCTTGCCATAGGCGGTCTTAGTAACGATATCTTCTTTTGCAATGCTAAATTTTTCAGTATTCTCATATAATGTTCTGTCTGGAAAATATTGCATACTTTTAGCACTAGCATTAAAAGCAGCTATGCCAAATATGACTAAAACAATTATCATAACACTTACTATGAAATACTTCTTTGCACTTACACTAACATTCATCATACTAATGTCCTCACAAACCGCATACCAAGGCATTGTAAACTATAAATCATAATATAATTTTATCATTTAGCGATAAAAACAATATAAACTTCTGATTAAAAGAGTTTTATTTCTTCATCATAAATACAACAAAAGGAGCCGTAGTCAGCTCCTTTTTCTCTGCAACTGGCTAACTCATTTTGAGTCCCTATAGCTTTGTGCCACCGGATCACTCCGGTTTTACTTATTATTTCTTTCTAATAATTTCTTCTTAGGTACGCCTGCTTCCTTCGTCAATTCAATTGATCATTCGAAGGCAATCATCACATCCGCATGGCCCCAGATTCCTACTATCCAGAGGATGAATCATTTCATTCAGAATCTGCAAATTATGTCAAACAGATCAATCAAAACTCATCTTCAAAATCATCGGCATCGAAACCGGCATCTTCAAGTGCCTCGCGGCGCTCATCGGAATCCATCATCTCCAGATCATCCCTGGAAAGCCCCGCCATTTCCAGCTCATCATCTATCTCATCGTCCTCGTCAATGCCTGAACTACTATCATCTGAGAAAAGCGTATCATTTATAAACGCCCACTCACCGCCATCTATATGGCCATCATGATTAAGATCAAAGGGTGTATTTCCAAACATATCATCAAAAGGACCTGTCATAGCTTGCCTCCTTAAATAACTCCTCAACACTAACAACACTATTCAGTGGTTATCGTTCCAGTAGTCCTCTGCTGCATCGTATGCCTCGTCCTCATCTTCGTAATCGTCCTCGTAATCATAGAACTCTTCATACTTGTCATCAGCAAAATCCTGGGCTGATTTATAATCATGAACTCCGTAATAGTCATAGCTCTTCTTTGATTTACCGGAGCTACTGCTCTTCTTTTTGGTGTTACTCTTACTGCTGGAATAAGAACTGCTGCTTGATTCATCCTTAGGTTTATGCTCGTAGCAGTAGATACTTCCCGTACTTCTCTTCCTGGTACATCCAGACTTAGCACAGTGCTTTGTACTTGTGGTAGAAGAATAACTCTTGCTGCTGGAATATGAGCTGCTGTTGGAAGATCCGCCCTTATGCTCATAGCAGTAAATACTTCCGGTGCTTCTTTTCCTTGTACATCCGGACTTAGCGCACTGGCTATTATATGCAAAAGTGCTCATAGATGTAGTTCCTAATATGGTAATTGCAACAGCGAATGCTATTAAAAGACTGATTATAGATTTCTTCATAACGTACCGCCTCCTTCTCTTGCTTGAAAACGGTGTGGTTCCTCTTTATACAAGAATAAACCTGTTTTATCTACAAATACACACCCGTTTCGGCGAAATATAACGTTTTATTTTACCTGCATTGCATTAGTGAAAAGCACCATCTTTATGGCAGATTTCATAATATTCGCAGGTGCAGAAAAAGTCTGCAATGCATTACCACCTAATTCTTCATCCACTCTAACACTGCTATTGGTCCAAGATCTCTTCCTGCAAAATCCTTAGGTACTATATGAACCAGTTCTCCCTCATGAATTCCAATTTCAGAATCACACGGTTCTTCTAGCACTTTTGCCATAAAGCCACCTGTTGGGACCCAGCTTTGTTCAGACACCCATATTCTCTCAACATTATGATGTTGCGTCATAAACACTGCCAACACATTTTCAATATTTTGAGGATCCCTAAAATCTTCAAACAACGACTCTTCGCTTAAGTCTTTCCTACTTTTCATATAGCCATAGTTTTCCTTTATCTCTTCTGCAAATTTTCTAAATGAAGGAAACATGGCTTCATCATAAGTATTTGCTTGGCAATTTATACTTCCATGTCGAAACGTAGCCCCTATTTTAATGTCTCTTTCTTTGTGATAAGTCACTTTACCATCGTCATGGATAGTAGCCCAACATATAACTTTATAGCTCAGTCCGTATTGCCCATCCATATAACAATAGGTTAGCAATGCATTATCATCAGCCTCTCCATGGTACATAAGCTTGAATATTGCTAATTTCTGAAGAGGTATGTCATAAAACAACACAAAATGATATGGCAAAATTTTAGTATCATATTTTTCAATGTTAAACATCATTTTCTCCTTATCGTTGTTCCACCCTTTATGCTACTTGATCAGACTTCAGATCCGCAATAATCCTCTCAAGCACTCTCCGATATGATTCCTTTGTCACCTTCAGTTCTCCAGAAAAAGTTCTGGCATCATAAGCATTTGGTAAATTCTCATCGTTCTTACATTTCTCAATGAAACTGTTGTAATCTCCAAGTAAATTAACCTTATGCGGACATGCCCCTAAAATTATTGCGCTGTATCTACCGCCATAAGAAAGTCTGCCAGCGTAATTCATAACCTTGTCATAATCTATCTCATAAACAAAGTCCTTCCTCTCGAACCCATAAGTTTTAGATATGCCGTTCATGACCTTCTCATCCAAAGAGCATTCGCCGAGTACCAATATTTTTCCTCTCTGTCCAAGAAGATCATGCCCACCTGATTTATCCGAAATTTCTTTCTTTTCTTCCACAAGATTGTCATTAATATGCGATCTAATTTCTACCATGGCTCTCTTATATTCTGCGTTCTCCTCTTCAAGCTCCTTCATCCTTACTCTGTCAACAGTGTCAAACTCCTCGATAATTCCAAGCAGTTTATCTGAGTAATCCTTCCACTTCTTAACCTGCTCATAAAGAAGTCCTATCGTTATTTCCTTTTCCAACTCACTCATCTCTGGAGCTTGTGGCCTATTATCCTGAGGGGCCTCTACAATAACCTCTTCTGCATTTCTCTCAGGTTCCTCATAATTTAGATTCAGTCCCTTTATGATTTCAGCCATAATACTGCTGCCACTTTCAGCATTACTAGACTTTATTAGATATTCCTGCTCATCATAAATATGTAAATGCACTCTACCGGAAATCTTGTTATCATACTTAACCTTAAGCATTCCCACATTTTTATTTATGTTTCTTCTGTTGTGCGGATAGTGATTTCCTATACTATTTGCCAGCACCCTCATCGTTCCACAGTAATGCCCGCTATAGCTTCCACACCTATTATTTAGAAGAGAAATCATGATGGGTTCACCAGAATAGTCCGTAAATCCACTATCAAGCCACAGATATACTGAGTCTCTATCAGGCTGCATTTTGCATGCACACTTATCATCAATATAAAACCTTGTTGATTTTTCATTTGTCACAAACTTTTTTATGGTCTGAGGATCAGGTATACTCATTCCACTTAGTCTTGCAATACCTTCAACTACACCATCAATATCATCAATTACCACACCGTTATCAATAATAAAATCTGCCATTTTTAACCCTCCATTTTCAATGTTTTGCTAAACATCAACCTATCTTATTACCCATATTTAGCTTTCATCCTAACAAATTTGGTGTACCATAAACCTCTCTGCACAAACAATCATATGTTCTGTATCATTTTCACTTCACCTCCTTCCAAATATTTGAACAAGAAAAATATATCATTTATAAAAAAATAGAAGGTCGCCCATTAAGCGACCTTCTACTTTACGAAATCATAGCCTTCATACCATGTTCTTCTAATTGTATATCCAGTTCAATCATGTCATAGATTCCATTTTCTATAAAAAATGAAAATATCACATCTGTCTTATCACAAGGCGACAGCGCATATCCTGCCCTTGCAAGTAATTCCTTCGATTCTTTAAGATTTAGCTTAGCACCTATGCACAAGCATAATGCTGTCATTTTTTGAGGATGATATTCGGGGTTATTCTTTATCTTTGAAAAGACCTTTTTATCAACAATTGCTCTCCTGTAAACATCAGCATTAGTCATTCCCTTACTTCTTATAGTTTGAAGAAGAAACTCCGAGAAGGTACCAGTCATGTTATCTATTCTCTCAGATAGTACTTCCTCCATTTTATCAAAACTATCATAATCAAAGGTATCATCGGAGTCGTAGTCTTCATGAGCACTACATACTTTAAAATTCTCTGTCTCACTTATTGGTTGGTAATGCTCTTCTATATATTTATTAAGAGAGTTTTTTATGATTTCCCTATGGCCGTTCGATAAATCTTCAAAGTTAAGATATACATCAATATCATCATGTTCCAGAAAACTATTAATCCGATCTATTTCATCCTGAAACTCGTATATTATTGATTCATCACACCCATCATCTAATAAAAACAGGAATGCAATGGATTTTAAATTGTTATCGACAGCTACTCTAAGACAGTTTTCATAACATTTAAGAACCTGTTCCATGTCTATATCTCCATTGATAACTTTTGGAAAAACAACATGAATGATGAATTTCGTATTGATTCCATATCCCGGTGTTATTGCTATCTGTCCAATTATGAGATTATCTGTTTCTTTACCAGTTTCTATAATATAATCTAACGCTGGTAAACATAGTCTTTTATTAACTCCAGCAGAGAGATCATTAACTGATCTGATTGGCCAGACTTCAGTTGGGTCTACTATAGCATCAACTTCTAATTCATCTATCATGTTCCTTGAAATAAATAACGGCATTCAAATCTCCATCCCGATGTAAAACTATCAACTGTCAATGTTTGTTACAACCGATCTTGGTTTCATTTCTTTTTACCTTTTGTACTCTTAATGATCTCTACAATGACAAAGCACAACACCAACACTGAAAAACATATGAACATAAATCCCACGGGGAACTTAAGAATTGAAAGGTGTCGTAAATCTTTTCACTATAAATTCATTCAGAATCAAAAATCCGTAAGCCTTGAAAAATATCCTAGCTTAGCATCTTCTGTTGTTCCAATAATAGCAGCTCTGTCCAACAGAATGTTTGAACATTCACAGCTTGTTTCTGGAAGCAGCGAACATGCATGGCAAGCCGCATAATTCAGCGAAGCATATCCCTGTGCCTGAGACTCGATGCATATAGGGTCATTAGAACACCAGCTTGCATTCTCTATCATATTCATCAGAATATCTCGCAGCTTCTCTGTAACCCCCTGTCTTGCCAGGCCGCCCAGGCTTCCGTCAGAATCAGAAGCAGCTGTATATATGAGCAATCCGCACATAGGCTTATCGCCACCTTCAGAAGAATATATCTTTTCCTTTATCGATGCTGCTGAATATCCGCACTGCATTGTCAGTTCTCTTAAAATCAAATGCGATAATGTATGAAGTAATATATATCGTGTATTTCCATCAGATACTCTTTTTCCTGCAAAGAAATTGTCTTTTGCTCTTCCTACAAGCTTTGAGTATCTGACAGCATTTCTTGCTTCCCACTTCTGAACTTCCTGTTCATTAAGGCGAATAAAAATCCCTTCACCATATAATTCATTTCCCGGTAGCCAGTCCAATGGCTTTCTTGATAACTGTGCTGTGAGCCCCTCATCAACTGCTATTCTTTTAAAGCCTCTCAGCACCTCCACTTCCCGCAATCTACCTACTATCTTCACCTGGTCTATAAGTCCTTCAAATTCATTGGGAACATCCGATTCTATTGTAAGGAAATCAGGATCTGAACAGTCTTCATCACATAAAGCGTCATATTCGCCACCAACAAGGTCTTTTAACTCGTTGTAGTTATCTGATTCTATCCCCAGCGCATAATCAAGATCCTGCAGGAACTTCTCATAAGTACATCTAAGTCTATCTTCATGTGTGGTGAAATAGTATTCCAGATTTGCCTTTTTAAGATTGTCAGGCATACCATTGTACTGCTCCAATATTTCCATATCGCCAGCAAGTATACGCTGAACCCTAGAACTATATGGAGGAATTGTCAGCGCTGATACGATATCCGAATAGTATACATTGTTTGCTCCACGCTGAAGAACTCTCAGTTCCTTATCACAAGGGTCATCTGGGGTATTTTCAGAATACCATCCCCTATAGTCCTCATTTTTTCCAAGCCAGGGCATTGCACCATAGCATCTCAGCATATGTAAAGAGCCCCTATCCATTACTCCTTCGAGGTTCTCTTTTGCTCCGCACTGGCACTTAATAGTAATTCCGTCAAGGCTACTAGTCGTCTTTGACATCTCTATCGTGAGCTTAGGGTTAGCACATCTGCCGCCATTTCTATGTACCCACCATTCATATGGAAATTCATCCATATGCCCACAGGTACATGCTACAACAAATCTGGACGGTATCAGCTTTACATTTCTCGATTTTGACTGATAACAAATACCGCAGAATGAATCACTGTTATAGTCCGTTACATTGTTAGTCTTTTTCGCAATCTTATAGTATTTATCAAGAGCACCACACTCAGGGCAGTAACAATACTCAGGGAATCGCTCTATGTTTATTCCATTTATATATCTTTTATCCGGCACTGTAGAAGCCTGGATAAAATACTTTTTCCCCAGGATTCTTTCAAGATTTCTCTCGTGAATCTTCATCTTCACGAAATTAGGCTTGCCCAACGAGCTTTCCCAGTTGTCAGTACCACTAATAATGCCACTGATTCTTGGCAAATCAATCAGGGCTCCCGGACCATACGTTGTGATACTCTGAGATTTTCTTATCTCTCCGGCAATCTTGAATCTGTATGTTGTTGTTTTTCCTTCAGTTTTTGGCTTGATTTTAAATGCCATATTACTCCCTTGTTATAACCTGCACTGAGGTTTCCACACTTCTCATAGAGTTCATAACCCTAAACCGGTTCTCTTCTTCGTAATCCTCACCAAACAAAGCCGGTTCCTTCTGATAAAGCGACTTTATATATGTCATCGAAGAATTCTCTCTTGCGCGAGCTTCCCATTCCAGTTCTATATCCTTAAGTTCATCTAAGACATTATCATATTCATCCGGATCTACTGTATTAACATAATCAAGGATATAATCTCTTATTTCCTCAAGCCCAGACAAGCTCCGTTTATACCTACCAGCCGCATTATTCCCAGCCAATTCCGGAATATAGAAACGGCAAAGCATTACATAAAGTGTATGAAGGGCTCTATCCCTGGCTCTCTCAGCAAACGGTGTTACACTTGTTGCTTCTACATACTTATAAAATGCTTCATGATACTGACAAAACTGCTCAAAATATGACTTATCCCTTGATCTCATATAATTGTACATTGTGAATACAAATCCGGGTGTATCTCTTCCTACTCTACTCGTTGCCTGAATATACTCAGCAGTTGTCTTAGGCTGACCAACCATAAGCATAGTATTAAGCCTTGCAATATCGATACCGACAGAAATCATATTTGATGACAATATAAAATCATAGGGCATCGCTGCCTTTTCTTTTGTATATCTTATAAGTAATTCGTTCTGAATTATCTTACCTATATTCTCGCTTTTTTCACGGCTCGTAAGCTCAATATAGTTGCCATATCTGAGTTGCCCGCCAGTTATTGGATAAACATCCTTGAGCTTTGTTTCCTTCAGATACCCAAACCTATCCTGAACATTATCATTTACACGGACTATTGCTCCTCCCAATTCTCTTAAAGTATTGAAATAACTTGTTATAGTCCAAAATGAATCAATTATCTGTTCATCATATCCCAATTCTTCCAGATATCTTGTAGCATAGAGTGTTGCAGCCATCACTCTGATCATCATTGTCGTTGCACTGGTACCTGTTCCCATGCACCCCATGTACATTCTGGAAGGTCTCTTATTCCGTGATGATTTTATAGCAAAGAAAGAGTCATCCGCATCTATACCCTGCGGAGGAAACTGCGTTACTCCGGAAGCATACAACGCATTAATCTGTTCTTTGGCGTTTTTGATAGTAGCTGTTGAAGCGATAACCTTTGCTCTTATCCCATTATGCGTACACATTTTCTTAAAAGCAGCTTCATATATACCCGTAATCGTCCCCAGTGGTCCTGAAATCAGATGAAGCTCATCTTGTATTATCAACTCCGGAGGCTTTATTACTCCTTTTTTTCCAAATATGGAAAACGACTGCTCTCTCTGCGCAACTTGAGCAAATTTATCAACCGTCGCAATCAAAAAGCTTGGTCTATATCTGTATATTTCCTCATCAATCAGGTGTACCGGAAGGCCATTTGTGAACTTGCACTTATGATTTCCGCACCTGATATGCATTCGCACACTTTCCCTGCTACATGAATAATTGTCTCTATCAAGACTATCGCCGCACCAAGGACATTTCTCCAACTGCATTGGATTACTGCTGGCATTATCCGGATCCGGATAACCATTAAGTATCTTATCCGCCATCTCTATAGAATTGGGGGTTAATGCCTTACCAGCCCATAGTCCAATTGATATCTCTCCACCAGGCAACTTATATTTCTGTCTCAAAAGTTCACAGGCACATATCAATGCAGATGCACGTTCAAACTGTTGAAACGTAAGGAGTCGCAGTGTATATCTCATGATTATTGAAACTCCTGCCCCAAAGTCCCTGTCTCGCATACGCCTTAAGAAGATAACAAAAGCTGCAATTCCAAGATAAGCCTCAGTCTTACCTCCACCAGTAGGAAACCAAAGCAGGTCAACATTTTCCCTTTCTGCAGACTTAGGCTCTGCAAAAGAAATAATTTCCTGTAGGAAGAACGCAAGCTGAAAGGGATACCATCTTATAGCATCCTCGTCCACATGATTTCCCTTCCGTTCCAATGTTTGCTTCCTCTGCATAAACATAGCTTCATTTGCATATGAAAAAGCTTTATATACCACATCATCTTCAAGGCAGTGTATTGACTTAACTATCACGCTATATGTTGCCCTGCATTTTTTTATATTGTCTTCAGCAGCTTCTTTATACCCAGTAGAAATATCAGTAACTACATTTTCACAAGCATCAATCCATACTTTATAATCTTCAATCCAATCAAGTAGATTATTGATAAGAGCTTTTTTATCTGTAATTGCCAGATATTTCATTGACAAGACCTGGCTTTTTGAGTTCTGCGCAGGCATCATTTGGTTAAGCTCATATACAGGAAGAAATAATGACTTTAAAACAATATCATCACCTTCTAAGCAGTAATCAGCTGCACATCCATGACCGGTAACATAATTACGGTGCTTTGAGTACAGCATTTCCATCTCTTGGTTATCCTTGTTCACACTAACCGAGACGTTTTTTCTAATGTCTGTAAAACTATCCTTTGATGCCCTGATAGTAATCTGTGGTTGAAAGAAAGTATGCTGATTAACCCAAGGTCTTTTTTCCTTGGAACTCTGCTCAAAAGTGTTGATAAGTGTTGCTGTTACTGTTTTACTTCCATCAGGATATATCTTGTGACAATTAAGGATCAACTTTAAACCATCAGTAACGTCAACCTCTACTCTTTGTCTGGCACTCAGTCCCGAGGCATCAATCTCAATATCATTCTTTTCAACTTTTTGCCTTTGCCATAAAACTCTTTTATCATCATCTCCAGGCTTCTCGTTAGGCTGCTCTTCATTTTCACTTTTGGGCATATAAGACGCAGCCGAAACTGATATCCATAATTTACTCGCATTTTTTGACAATGAAAAAGAAATGCCCATGGATGATGGTACTCTGCCATCATCCAAAGACAAATTCTGTTCATCTTCTGTATTTCCAACATCTTCAGCACTGGCACGGTCTATTGTATATCTGCACTGCTGTGGATAGAGTTTCCCAACAATGTAATACATTATAGGATAATCATTGATAACTTCGTCCTCAGTCAGTGGACCAAGCAAATCTTTTTCCAGTATTTCTTTTACAACATCCCTCGCCTTATAATATTTTGTAAAATCCACCGCTATCTCCTTAGTAGATATCTGTATGTCCGCTTCCTAATCCGCAGAAATCCACCCAACACCATGCCTGTTTGTAATCCTGGCTTATCTGTGTATGAACTCCGGAAACAAATAAATCTGTTATACGTCTTGGCCATGGTGAGCCATAAGGAGTAATAATTGCATCTACATCTTCAACAAAATCATCTGTTACTCTGCCTATTACTCTTTCTCCTCTTACAGATACATGAACCACATTATACATGGCGCTGCTGGAATATCTGTCCAGCACAAGCTTGATTTCATCGCCTTCTTTTACATTTTTGATAATGTATTCCTGAATGTCAGGTGTATTGTATGAATCCACATCAGCATCACTCATTGCTCTGACCTCTATTGTTTTTAAGTTGGATCCATCCCCTCTTACCCAGCGTTTTCTTCCTGTGCTTTTTATTTTTTTCAAAGATACATTTGTTCCCGCTAATGAATTAAAAAACAGATTTGTTCTTGGTCTTGTTACGGCCACATACATCGTCTTTGCTTCCTGAACATATTGCTGAACACTCTTAATGCTTGCAGATTCATTTATGAGTCGGTTAAGAAACTTGGTTTCAACGACTACCGTATCATATTCACGTCCCTTGGACTTATGAATATTAGAAACAATCAGTTTCTCTTTAGGAACATTTCTGAAAACAGGATCATCAACCTTTGATTTCGCTACCGCCTTAAGTATCTCGGAAATCTTCTGCACATTGTTCTGGCTTCCAATCAGATCCTGCAGTCTAATCCATACTTCATCAACATCAATCTTGAGCTTATATTTCTCGCTTAAATCCTTGAATTCATCATAAGTTATTATTTCTTTAGTGAAGAGTCCAAATATTTTTCCAATCCAGTCTGATAAATACTCAAACTCATTATATGCATTAACAACATGCTTAATTCCCTTCTTTCGAAGATTACTGGATGTAGCTAACACCTGCGCATTATTCCTACACATAAGGCAGGCTGTACCCTCTTCCGTCAGCATATTGAATTCATACTGAGAATACTTCATTGAAAGAGAGCCTGTAGTAAGAGTAGAAACACTCTTTTTAAGTCCTTCAATTGCTCTCTTTACAGCAGCTTTCTTTCCTTCAACTCTCGTATCAAGTATTGCTTCTCTTAGTGGCTGTGTTCTCTTGATGAGGTCTTGCGTCTGTCTATGGTTTTTATCAAGGCGATAAAACGTTCCCACATCAAAAAACTTGGAGAACATATACTTATAAAACCTGTCAGACTTTAGTTCATAAACAGTGTCATCATCAGAATAATCATATATTGCCTGACAGGAATCTCCGAGAACAGTTATTCCAACACCATTTTTGATGCATTCATCTACCATAGTAATAACAAGATAGCCTCTCTCATCTGTTAAATCCTGTATCTCATCAACTATAAGATGGTCGCACCCTCCAAAAACTTCATCCCCAAATTTTCTAATAATCTCAGTTGCTTTCCTTATACTCTGGTCATAATTAAGCTTACTGATATCAATATATGAATAATTCGGACGATCATGAAATAATTCATTTGCCTGACTTATAAGAAGCCACGAAAAAGAATGGAATGTTCTTACATCTACATTGATGAATGATCTGTCCCCCTCTTCCTCCGCATACTTCTTGATTCTGGCCTTTATCTCATTAACTGCAGCATTAGTAAAACACAGAACAAGTATTCCTTCCGGATCCACACCAAGTTCATCCATCATATACGTCATTTTTTTCATGAGTGTATATGTTTTACCCGTTCCAGGACCTGCATTTACAAAAGAATACTGGTCCACAGGTGCATGTATGATTTCTTCCTGAGATACTTCCTCAAACGCCCTAAAGATACTGCCGTACTTTTCCTCGTAGAGCCGCGCCTTATCAATATCTTCCGAGCTTTTTTTCTTCTTGCCGGCAGCTTCTTCGTACATGTAATAGTATGGGTCTGTATCATCTATTTCTTCGAAACCCGCTTCTTCTGGAGTAACTGTCTTATCAGACAGATCTGTTTCAACCCTCTGCTTTAAAAACAGACCAAAGGGATTTTCCTCAGACTGTTTTTCATCTAATCCCTGACCACTCTTAAGCCATTTCCCAAGCATTTGATCAGCATATGACAATTCCTTGTTATCAACAACAATTTCCTCTAATAGAGGATAATAGTCATTGTCTTCCGGATAGCCATATTCCGCATCATTCTTTTTATTCTCTGCTTCTATAACCGGATCGATTTTTCTGTCTGAAATCATTACCGAAGCAAAGTTCGGATCAAGCACTCTAACCTGGCTAATATGAGCCATATAGTAATTCGAGTTGAGCGATCCCCTCATCTTTGGATGATTTCTCAGCTTTTTAAGTGCATCATAATCCATTACCTGACGAAAAAATGCAACATTACCCTTAGACTCATCAAACCTATTCCTGGTCTCTCCAGAGTAGAAATCGCCATAATTAAAAGTATTTGTTGCAAAATAAATATTACTCTGTTCCAATGGCTCCACCTTCTATCTGGTAATATATGTTCAGCTTATTGTATGTCCACATATATAGATACTGTTTCATAAACAGCGTACTTCGCACCCTAAATCTCAGCAGCAGGTCGGGATCCACAAAGCAGGACACCTCAAACTGCTCACTCATAAATCCTTGTCCTTTTCTCTCAATCACAATAGGTTCTTCGAAAGTCCGTTTAGTAGGGTCTTCTGCATCCGTCACAAGGAATCTTATCGATTCTTCATCAGTCACCGAAGCAAAATTAATCCGCTTCTCTTTGCAAGGAATACGCTGTCCTTTCTTGAGCAACGGATAAAATGTGCCATTACTTAGAATTAATCCTATATCCTGATTCATTCCATATCCACCAGCGGTATTGGACATGCTTACAATGGCAGCGCCCTCAGCAATATTCCACATAACCTTTTCGGGATAAATAACCTTTTCTTCCCCAAAAATTTCTGTAACTTTTTCTCTGAAGGGTTTTAATCTACTGGACCCCCCAACACAAAGCACTGCATCAATATTTGCTTTGTTTAAATGTGCCTTCTCAATTGCAACATTAATACAGTGAATTGCCTCGTTAACCTCTGGTTCAACCAACTGATCAAAAAATTCATATTCAATTGATTCCATGAATACACCGGCGCCATCATAATTAGGCACCATTATGCGAGCGACCTCCTCACCTTCACTGAGATCAATTTTGGCAGCTTCACTTTTTACTATCAGTCTATCTTTGGACTTAGCATCAACCTGATCAAATGATTTTGAAACGTTTTTGCTCAGGCAATACTTGATATGCATCTGTTCTGCAATCTTTCGATCTATATTGTCACCAGCAAGATTCATACCGGAGGTAGTGACTTCTTCCACACGTCCATCTTCAATATGAAGAATAGCAACATCAAGTGTACCTCCACCCCAATCAAATACTGCGACATTTCTAAACATCCGCATTTTGGCGTAATTACTTACCAGCGCAGCCGTAGGCTCACTTATAAATGTTTCTATAGATATTCCGGCATTCTGTGCTGCCTCACGAAGCTTTCTTTTTTTCAAAGGAGAAAAACCGACCGGAACAGCCATTACAACACTTTCTGCATCAACGTTCTTTCTGAGGATTTCCTCTTTAAGTCCTTTCAAAATTTCTGTCGCCAAAGCAACCGGAGTCCACTTCTTCCCTGCTACATCGTAATACTCATCTTTATCTATTATTGTCTTTATTGAAGTAAAGAACTCATAATTCTCAGAAAGCTCCATACGTCTGTTTTTAGCATCTCTACCAGTGATAACTTCACCCGTTGTCTTATTGATACCAACTATTGAAGGGAATGGAGTGCCCTGATCATCACCATGCTCGTACCTTCCAATAGAATTTCCTTCATCCAAAAATGAAATGGCCGCACTGTTTGTAGTACCAAAATCTATGCCAATCCATTTAAACTTCTTACCCGCCACTTTTAAAAATCTCCTAGTGCTTTATTTAATAGTTATTCCGTTCTTTTCAAGTACCTTAAATACATTATCAAGAGTTTCCGAGATAGCATATCCAACATCTGTTGACATCTCCATGCTCTTAAGCTCAACAAAATCTGTATGGAACGTTTTCAATGATGCACTAAGTGCGTTCTTAAATTCCTGCGATGACTCTGTCTTATCAGCTTTAACAATATCTATAACCTCATTCCTGTGTTCGACATCTGCCTTAAGCTTATCTATCTCGTTTTGCTTCTCATCGCATGCCTGTTTTGCACTCTCAAGCACTGCCTGCAATTGTTTCTTTTCTTCTTCTGCCTTCTCTTTTTCTTCTGATAATTCAGTATTCTTCTTTTTGAGACGTTTCTTCTCTTCTTCAACCTTTTCAAAGGCAATCGCAACATCAATTATTTTCTTGAACTGCTCACTCTTGTCTTTAAGGCTTATTGTACTGGGTCTTTTTTCCTTTTTCTCTTCAGAAGTTGTGTCTTTTGGCTCAACTTTTTTCTCTTCTTTTATTGTTGCAACCGGTTTTGAATTGGGGCTCTTAACCTCAGACTCCGTTTTCTGTTCTTTGTTTTCAGACTCTGCGGGACTCTTCTCTTCATTCTTTTTCTGTTGGTTATCGTCTGGTTTCTTCTCAGCATTATGTTCCTTTGGTGTTTCCTGCACCTTTTCAGCTTCAGACGCTTTTTCTTCCTCTTTTTTTGGTGATGGATTCTCTTCGTTTTTTACAGTAGCGTCTGCCTTGTAGCTATTACCCTGCCGTTCAATATTCTCATAATGCTCTCTGCTTTCTTTCATAACCTCTTCATTTATCGCTATGCTCACGTTACTCTTTGCCATACATTAATCCTTTCTATTCTTCCTTGTAGCCACAACACATTATACAATCAACTCACTTAATCCTCCATAACAGCTTAAATATGCGTTCTTCCTGGCTCTTGTTAGTGCTACATATAGCAGGCCATAATATGATCGGCATTTATATCTATAATAAAGATGCTTATTTCAATTATTATTTCTGCTATATTAAATCCCTTTCAATATTTCTCCATTTCTTGTTCTTATAGTACCGTAACTTCACGAGCTTCTAAATATCCTAATTAATTAAACAAAACACCAAAACAGCCTTACCGGCTGTCTTGATGTTTTAAATATCATATTATTAAACTTCAAAAATCTAAAAATCATTACAAATTACGTACATCCCTTATTTACTATAATATAAAGTATACACGACTTAACTATCAGCTTCAACGTGACAATTGCTATATTTTGTACCAGTCATTGTCATCAATCAAGCACCTGCATATCGTCACTCAATAGTATATCTTTGAAGATCATTCATTTTCTTTTTCATATACTTTTTCAATGCTAACTTCTTTATATGAGAACCAATTGTCCGGTTGCCTGTTAAGCCATTCGTACATTATTTCAAATCTGATTTCTTTTCAAATCCATCAAGTTTCTCAAACTCATCTACCGGCATGGGCTTGTAGAAGTAATACCCCTGCATTTCCTCACATCCAAGGCTTCCGAGGAAATCTGCCTGTTCCAATGTCTCCACACCCTCTGCAATGAGGGAGGTTCCAATAGCTTGGAGCATCTGAACCATGTAGCTAAGTATCGTCCGCCCCATCTTTTGATCTCCAGAGCCTGTGATGAATCGAAGATCAAGCTTAATTCGATCTAAAACTACTTCTTTTAACATATTTAGTGATGAGTATCCGCTACCGAAATCGTCCATCTCAACTTCAAAGCCAGCCTCACGAAGCTTAGTGGTGGTCTTTATGATGACATCTGAGTTCTCAACATATGCGCTTTCCGTTATCTCAATACGAAGCTGCTTTGGCGACAGGTTATAGAACTCTTTTAAAGTATTAAAATGCTCTGCCACATCGGGGTTCTTTACAATATCTTGTCTTGAAAGGTTTACAGACACACAAATATCTCTACCCTGTTCATTCCAACGTCTTAAGTCTTTGCATACAGTGTCCCACACATGACAATCAAGATCGTAGATGAGCCCTGTCTCCTCAAGAATAGGAATAAATTCTCCAGGAGAAATATTCCCATTCTTTTTACTGTTCCACCGGCAAAGAGCCTCTGCACCTGTTATCTTTCCTGTCTTATAGTTTACCTGTGGCTGATACCATACCTGTATTTCCCCTGACTCAACAGCTGCAGGAAGACGGCTTACTATTCCTGCGCTTTGCTTACCTCTGTCCCACTGCGTTGGATTATAAAACTCAAATCCTTCTTTCTTGGTTTCTCTTACTTTTCTCTCGGCAATACGGGCATAGTCAAGCATCTTATCTACTTTTATATCCTTATAGTCATCCGGCATAAGAACATATATGCCGGTGCAGAACCTTACAATGAAGTCTTTGCCGCGATCTTTTAAGTAATTACGGACAGGGGCTAGAACATATTTTTCATCCTGAAGAATCTGCTCATTGCCACCCATGCAGCGAAGAATTACAAAGTGGTCTCCATCATACCTTCCAATGGCCTCTTTATCCGTAAGAATTTCAAGACTTCTCTCTGTCCAGAACTTTAGCAGCTCATCTCCCACTTTCCATCCAAAGCTGTCGTTGATAAACTTGAAGTCCTTTATGTTGTTATACGATATCGTATATGCCGTATCTGGGTTATTGATAAGGAGTTCCTCAACCTTTTTCCTGAAACCATTGTAACTAAGTACGCCGGTGAGAGGATCGATATCCTCCATTAGTCGCATCTTTTCCTTCTGTTCTTCGAAATATGATTTCTGTCTTAAGACAAGCATAATAACAAGCGCAATAAAAAGAATAGTCCCGACAATAAGGAAATACTTATATTGATACAGGTAATCCCAGAAAGAGTACACATATAGATCTCTAGTAGTGTAATCAAGGGCTATAGCCTGCTTTTTGGTTTCAGGAATAGCTGTAATTCCTTCATTTATAAGTTCAATGCGTTTTCTTCCCTCTGCGGTATCAAGAGTGCCGGCACGAAAATCCATTGAAAACATGGCAGAAGGCTGTACTTTAAGATCCTTATAGGATGGTTTTTGAAGCACATAGCTCCAAGTATATGAGTTATGCAAAAGTGCATCTACTTCGTTTTTTCTAAGCGCCTTAATGCAGTCAGCCATGGAATCGTAAAGGATTATCGTTATTCCAGGGTATAACTGTTTTACAGTTTCTGCGACCCCGCCCTGTGATTTTAACATTCCGATTCTAATGGCACTTATGTCAGAAATAGACTGTTTACCAGTATTGACAATGGTAAATGGGGTTTGTATGAGATTTTCTGATACGATGGTTGCGTCCCCAGATGCGCTTGTAACAGCACTGCCAAAGGGCATAACCAAGTCATACTCAGTATTATCAAGAGCTTCTTTAAGATTAGGTTCACTTATGGCCTTGAATACGACCTCAAAACCAGCTTCCTTAGCGGCTGATTTCATGAGATCTACTCCGATTCCTACTATTTCACCGGAATCACTGTCAATGTAAAACATAGGACACCTGTCTATAGGCACTCCAATTGTAAATTCTTGAATAGGGGAATCAGACGATGCAATGACGGGCATGATAAAAACACCTAGAGATATCACCAGGAAAAGTAGGGCTATGCTGATAGAAGTATAGATTCTTTTAAAACTCATAATGCTCTTGCCTTAACAATATTGTTATGCTTTAGAGGTATCCATACTTAATTCTAACATTATTTGTATAAATATTTGATTAATTATGAATAACTTATCGATAAACATTCAACTGTGCTCCTTCAAAAAAGAAAGCTTCACTACATTTCTGCAGCGAAGCCTATTAGTCCATATTCAGTTAAATGCCTGTCTTCCTACAATTCTGTAGCTTTTATTCCACTTTTGCTCAACGCCTCTCCAGCTGTAAGTGAGTTCTCCATTCGGATAAAGGCAGATTGACTTCGATGTTATCTCAGAAGGATTATCTTTGGAGTCATAATATGCTCCTCCACTTGCCCTCTGGGACATCTTTTTGTAAACGAAACCATCAATAGTTATTACTTCCGGGAACTGTGTGATCATGATCACTCTCCATTGGAACAAATAAAGTTTACGGGTTTCTTATACATAATATTGTAGTACCACTATTGTCATAATACAAGATAGTGTATTTAATTATTCATAATGTTCAGACATCACCTCTCCATCCTGTGAACAATATGGCACAGGAAGAGGCGAGTCTATCGAATATTTGGAAAGCTCTTTTTGAGCTATTTCGTGGGAGGTTTGCTGCCAGTAAAAATTCATAGTTGGGGCGGGGGATGATCATATATCATTTCCCGCTCTGTGCCCTTCACAGGAAGGTGGTGATTCAATGTTGGCTTTTATCGAACTATTACTGGCAATAATCATTGTTGCCATACGATACTATCTGAAAAACAAGAAGAAATACCATATTAAGATAAAAAGGATCTTATTGAAAATGGCAGCCACAGTCTTGGCCCTTCTGTTGACAATTACAGTATTACTAGCCTTCTGAACAGCGAGAGACACTCTTTTATAGCCTTGATCACGAAAAATCTCCAGCATTTCCTCCATAAGCCTCGTGCCGATCCCTTTTCTCCGATACTCCTTGTACAGTGAAATTGCAAATGAAGGTGTTTCATCATCCACATGGCCGTAATCATTCATGATCCTCGTCCAGACAGCCCCAACTATTTTTCCGTCGTGGATCGCGACGAGGCATTTGTCTCCAGACTTTGTACCGAAACCATCAGTGTATACGCGCAGTTCCGGTTTCTCTACAATATCTCTCGAAGGCGGATCCACACCTTCCGGAATGAATATGGCTTCATATAAAAAGTCTTTGAGAAGGCCGAGTTCGTTTTCCCGAACACAACGGAACTCTATTGCGTTCTTCATACCATCTTTACACCTTATTTGGAATAGTTCTCAAAGCACCATTTTGCGATCCTTATGATCAGTGCTTCCGGTAAAGGCTGATCATAGGGGATCCGTATCGTGCCCTTGCTTACATCATAATCGGAGAGTTCCTCCGTAAATACAGCTGTAGCCTCATCACCGGGATAAATGCCCAGATGTTTCTTTGATGCTGCGAAATGAATGATATTACGACCTTTCCAATAAGTGGGCATCGACCAGGAAATCCGTTCCTCCGCGTCCGGCAGTGCATCACGAAGGATCTCCCGGATCTCCATTAATCTGGGCTTATATTTCTCATCCTGGGCAGCAATGTATTCATCAATATTCTGCGGTTTCACACAGTAATGGTCCTGGTTTTGTCTGCTGAACTCTCTGCCGCATTTCGGACATTTCCATGCCATGGCTTCACCTCTTCAAATTCTTTAGGTTAGAATCGCTGTAAGGTCAAACGAAAAAGCAGCTTGAATTATTTCAATAACTGCCCTTTCGTTTGATCTTATTGCGATTTAACCTAATTGAACAAAGTAAGCGTCCGTGGAGCTGATACATATGGAGTTTCAATTCCTGGAGCTTACCAGTTTTTACTGTCTAATTAGATAATAACATATCTTATGTCTTTTGATTTTTTGAATTTAGGGTATCAGAAATAGACCTCCCTTGCGCGAGGCTCTTGAACGTATGGCTTGTATACATCAACAAAGCATAGGCATTTGTCTATGATGATCTATGACTTTCCCACCACAATG
>NZ_AUIX01000039.1 GCF_000423925.1 Butyrivibrio sp. VCD2006 | reverse complement strand
CATTTAGCATTTCCTCTAATTCAATCACTCTGGCTATTAACCAGATTACATAATCAGGTGTTTTGCGTGTGCCTTGTTCCCATGTTTGTACTGTTCGTACATTAAGATGGAAACGCTTCGCAAACTGACCTTGTGAGAGTCCTGTTTTTTGGCGTAACTCTAAAATTGTCATAAGTATTACCTCTTGAGATTATTATACAACAATGTTGTATAGTATCAAACATTTTTACCCTGATTCTCAATGTAATGTTTTAGAGTATCACTACTGACTTCACCTATGGAACTTATGAAGTAACCATCTGACCAGAATGTTCTTTCTTTCCAAAAACATTTACTCAAGTAAGATGTGTATTTCTTCCAAATATGGAAGGTAGTGTAGGATTTTAGAGTTCTGATATAATCTGACAAATTGATATTTGGAGTTGTTTCTATCATCATATGTAGATGATCCTTATCAGCTTCCATGTAATGTATCTGCACATTATGTTTGTCAGAGATAGTTTTTGCATGTGTCTTCATGTCTGAAGAAATATTATTAGCACTTAGTAAATGTCTACGATATTTACATACTAAAATTAAGTGGTAACGAAGCAGATATTTATTTCGATTTCCATGTTTATATTCTTTATTCATGGAATAGAATTATATCTTTTTTATCTCGCTTAGGCGAGATGTTGATTTAGTAGAACGGCTTTCATCCCATCAGCTAAAGCTAATGGTTTTTCAGCCGAAAGCAATTTTATATAAATATACAACAACAATAATATCACATAGTGCTGTAATGAAGCCTTAGTTTATAGAGGGAATAACAAAAATGCATGCTTCAAAAATAATAATTATTCATTTGTTATTACTCCGGCATCATGCGCAGTTTCAGCCAGCAATTGATTCCATTGCTTTATGTCACCACGTACAACAAGTCGTCTTCTATCCTCATCTAACTGGTTAAAATGATCTGCTACTTCTTGTCTGTAGGTTTGAATTGCAAAATATGTTTGCCCAAGAGCAATAACTTCTTTTCGTGGATCTCCGTTTTGTACAATGAGATAACATGCATAGCGTGATAGCTCATAATCCTTCATAGGTTTAGATGTCGCGCCAGCCTTCACGATTTTGCTGACCTCAGCAAAATCGTCTAAAACACTATGTCCACTGTTCTCGCACGCTATCATAGCTCGACCAATGACCTTATCAAAATTCCTCCATTGAGTATATTCTAATGTAGGGGCTAGTTCCCTTGCATTCCAATATTCCGTCCCATCCTCACGAACATGTTTTATCTCTTCAAATCTTTTATATTCACTTGCTTTTAAGTCTCTCACATCTCCTCCAACATGTTTTCAAGATACCATCTGGAACCTTGAAAGACTTGAATGCGGAATTTAATTCCGCATTCAAGTCTCTCTTCATAACGGCGACCGGGAACGAACTTTTATGGATTCCGCAAATCCGCTGAGAAAGGAGCTTCACCCCCGTCTTTTTCTATGGACCACTTTATACTTCTTGCAACTCCAATAGTCTTTTTTCCTTTTCTTTCAGGAAATCAACAACCTCACCAACTTTTTCGCCTTTGTGGTTTCTCTCATTAGCCCTAAGCCTACCAAAGATAGTATGGATGATCTGGTAGATCTGTTTGATTCAAACTGCCAGGAACCCGCTAAAACACAGGAGGTCTCACCTAGGTCTCACCAAAATGTGGATATTTTTACAAAAAAGAAAGCTCAGAACACTTGATTTCTCAAGCTTTCTGAGCCTTCATTCTAAGTGCGGAAGTTGGGGTGAGGCGGAAATAGAAAAAGGCGCTGGGTGTCCGGGGGACACCCGCTTAGCGCGGACCGAAGTGGAACGGAGACCCGGGGGACCTTTGAGCAGAGCACTTAGCAAGTGCATGCCAAAGGCAAAGCACGAGCTTAGTGCGAGCCATGGGTGAACACTTGACGAGGTTCTTCCGAGTCTAGTGTGAATCCCAGAACCGCTTGCGCAGCAAGCGGGTTCAAGTCCCCTTCCGCCCGAACGCAAAAAAGGAATGACTTTCGTCATTCCTTTTTTGATTCGTGCGGAAGATGGGACTTGAACCCACACGATGTAGCCATCACAAGATCCTTAGTCTTGCTCGTCTGCCAATTCCGACACTTCCGCATTTAGTTGTGTGCCGCTGTTCATCAGCGACAGCTTCTATATAATATCAAATTCACAGAAATAGTCAACACTTTTTTTCAAAAATCGTTAAAAAGTTTATGTTTGCACTTGAAAGCGTTTGCAAATTGGCCGAAAACCCGCTTATTTACTGGCAATCGCTTCAAAAAACTTTTTTCAAAAAAACTCAAAAAAAGAACTGCCAAATCGACAGTTCTTCTCATAAACGATATTAAATTTTTTCCAGATCAGTTCAAACCTCCGCCTTAAGTGGAAGAAGCTGCAAATCCTTCGTCCCAAAATAGAGGCTGTTTCTGATCATGCCAATACGATAAAGGCTGATTATGTAGTAAAGGGATTTTGTGACCTTCGCAAAACCAAATACCTCTACCAGTTCCTCCACAGTCGGCGGATAGCCTTTTCTCCTCGTATAGTTCCCAACAAACTCTGCTATGTATTGATCATTAATCTTCATATCAAGTCTCCTTTAAGAAGTCATGTGACAATCTTACAAGGCAAATGTTTCATTTTTGTGTGTCAAATGTGAAAATTTTATAAACAAGAAAATCCTTGACAGAAGTTTTTTCATGAAAATCACTAAACAAAATTCATAACCTCAGGAAGCACTACTCTCCTCTGTAGCCACGCTGCCGTCACTTCCCGCAAACCAATTTTTCTTTTTGTCCATAATGATCACTAATGCAAAGAATACAATATTTATTATCAGTTCCTGTATCAAATCACTGGTCTTTACCTGCGAAGAAATCGGGTTTGCTCCTATTCCGCTAAGTAAGAATGAAAAGAAATTGTTGACGGTATGTAAAGCGCAGCTGACCTCAAGACCCTTGGTATACTTAACTGCAAATGCAAGTGTAAGTCCTGTAAAGAACACAAAGATTTTTCCCACGGTGTTATATGGATGTACGATTGTAAACAGGATTGTAGAAACCACGATACCGATAATAGGATTTTTCAGCCATGTACTTACAGTCTGACCAATATAGCCTCTGAAAACAAATTCCTCAGCTATACACTGAAAAGGCACAAGAATCACAAATAAGATGAAGCCGGGTATCGTGTATCTGATATTTATGTGGCTAAAGCCACCTTCCATAGCTGCGAAAACAACCTGAGGAATTCCGTTTACAATCAGCGCGATGATGAGGCCCTTCTTGAAAAAGCTGCTATTCCAACCATCTCGCGATGAGATCAAAGTATGGAACGGTCTTTCTTTAGTTATCTTCATGGCCAGAAAGAGTGCAGGAATCATTGCAGCTATTATGCCCATATTTAAAAACACACCAAGAAATGTGTAATTATCCATTGTGTCATAACCGCCCTTAAAAGAAGCGATAATGTCTGTAAAATCATGACCGTTAAGTGCACCTACAAAACCAATAATTGCAGGAACAACTCCCGAAAAGATAAAGAATATTATCACACCAATTATGGCAGTTACTATCGGTTTCCACTTCTTAAAGCCATCAACTCTCCCGGGATATGTAAAATAATCCTGTTTTTCATTTATCAAATTCCCAACAAACATTTTTCTACCCTCCATTATTTTCATTTTGGTCCTATAACCACGTCCACAGGGGACATTGCCAATTACATTGAATACTTACGTGATGCTCTAAGATAAATAACTGTCTGGATAATCCACATAGCTGACACCATTGTTACAGGGAGTATTCCACTCTTAAAGATAAGGTCAGCCATCACTGCCAATATCCAAGCTACAGCGTAGATATATGATGAGTACTTAAATGCATCGTAGGATGCCTTATAGACGATCATTTTTTCTGCTTCATCGCAGCTGTCGAACCACTTTTCCTGGAACTTAATATCAAGGATATTACCGCGTTTCTCAGGATTAAGCTTCTTCTCGAGTGAGAGGCACTTACCCTGAAGGATCATCTCCCCTATAAATGAAAAGAGCAGTATTGAAGTTGAAAATGCCACTATGAAAATAAATCTATCTTTATATGCATCGCCAAGACTTAAGTGGCACAGGCTTACACCGAATGCGAAAAAGTTAAACAGCATCATTAAAGTAGATATTGCACCGGGATAAAACAGCTTGCTTTCAACCTCATTGATAAGATCGTCATCCTCGCCATCCCACTTATTTGCAAGCTTTTCAACGTTTCCGTATAAAGCAAAGCCTATAACACCCATGACTATGTTAACTACCAGGGCGATATAGCACATATTCAGTTTTAAAAAGGTTCCGATTCCGGTAAATATACTATGCAGATCTGTTTCATTATTAGCTAAAAAACGTCCCACAAAAAGTCCGCCAACATAGCACACAGCCATAAATGCAATAAATATGATCAATAAAGTTTTGTTTTTCTCCCCTGAACCGGCTCTTGAAGCCTCTAATTTCTCTTTAGCCCTTACTGCGCTGTTTCCATACTCTCCCATTATGTAAATCCTCCGTTGTATTTTTTAATCTGTTTTCCGGACTGCTGACTGTTTTATGCAATCCTCATTAGTATTTTGGGTCTTATACCCCCGTCCCGGGGTCCATTTAGTCTTCTATATATTCAAAGACTTCTTCGACTGTCACTCCGCATTCCTTAGCGATTTTCAAGGCCAGGGTGACTGACGGCGAATAATCTCCGCGCTCGATCTGACTGATCGTCTGCCGGCTGGTTCCAACAAGAGCCCCCATCTCCTGCTGATTGACCCCCAGTCTTGCCCTTAGTTCCTTGAGGTGGTTTTCAAGTGGCATGATTCCCTCCTTCTCATTTACTATGCGCATAGTTATCTGATTATCGATATGTATTTTCGGTTTTACGTATATCTCCTCGTTGACAAGATCTCCTTGCAACTTGACAAGATATCTTTTCATATTGACAACTATCCTTGTCATCAATTGGATAAACTTATTATATGAATGACAAGTATAGTTGTCAACATCAATTTATAAAAATCTTTGTCTTTTTCATTACATCATGGATAATATTGAGATTTTCGATGGTATCATCGGTTTCAAGAGAATGATTTGCATCATCATAGACATGGATTGGAATATCATTATTCCTGGCAAGAGCTATCACCTCAGGAACGTTGCTCCAGGGATCAGAAGTGCCAATGAATGATATAACTTCCGTATTACATACATTTGAAAAAGTCGGAGCAAGGGGAGTATAGAGAATCTGCCTTGCGTTATCGAGGTGCATTTTAGACGCATAGGTCATGGCAATAACAGTCCCTATGCTCTTTGAAATAAAGAGGATATCGTCGTATTCCTCCCATTTTATATCCTTAAGGGAGTTTTCTGCCTGGGCATAGAGCTCCTCAAACGCCTTCTTCATCTTCTCTTTGTCGCCCCTGATTTTATTCTGAGTACTGGTGTATTCGATTTTTATCTGTTCCTCGTAGCCCGCCTCTGTAGCCAGCTTCCTCGCATAATAAAGAAGCGGCTTGTCCGCATGGTATCCAATTCCCGGGAATATTACAGCAAGTTTTTTCATGTGTTTATACCTCGCATGCTCATCTATTTTGTCAAAGCCATTTTTCTATACTTAGCAAAGATATCAATCAACGGTGCATTCTTTTACTTGCCGAATTTCCCTGAAATACGTCACAATAATAATCAGATCCGCAAGAATCCAAGCGCTGATTTCGCCATAATATATACCGCTGCAGCCGATGAAGCTGGTGAGCACAAGTGCACATAGCACTCTCATTATCACCTGTCCAAAACTTGAGATCATCGGAACTACTGTATTTCCAAGTCCCTGAAGCGATGCTCTCATAATGTAGAGCATGTACAAAAGCGGGTAAAAGATGCCAAGGACAAGTAAGTAGTCCTGTCCATATCTGAAAATATCTTCAGAGGCTGTCGCAGCATCCATAAACAGTGACATAGCAGCTTTTCCAAAGGCGATCATGATAAATGAGCACAAAAGCGCTGTTACGACGCCCATAGCAAGGCTTATCCTCACTCCGCTTCGAATCCTGTCAAGCTTTCCTGCGCCATAATTCTGCGACACATAAGCAACAACTACCATTCCGTAAGACGATGCCGCAATCTCCAGAAGGGCATAGACTTTTCCTGCAATCATGTATCCCGTAAAAAAAGTGATGTCGTATCGGTTAACACATCTAATGACAATAAGGCCTCCAATTGCTGTTATAACGCTCTGTAGCGCCATAGGAAGACCTATAGTCATAAGCTCACGGACGATTGCAAGATTCGATGTATGGGACATTTCTGAATGCCTTAATTTATCGCTATTGTCAGCATCATTATCTTCCCCGGCACTTATGCCGTTTCCAGAAGCAATCTCCGCTTTAGCACTCCTTCTTGCATCAAACACATGATATCCGCAGATCACCATTACAAGCGCTTCAGACAGTACGGTTCCAAGCGCAGCTCCTGCGATTCCCATTTTCATAACACATATAAAAAGCAGGTCCAGAAGAATATTGCAGATGGATGAAATCGTCATCGCCATAAGATGAATACGGCTGTTTCCGCGGCTCCTTAATACAGCTGCGAAAAACTGATAAAACACAAGGAACGGAATCCCTGCAAAAATCACATTCACATAAGTTATTGCAAAATCAAAGGCCTCTGCCTTGGTTCCTATTATCTGCAGCAGTAAACCTGAAACTGACAAAAGCACCGCCGCAAACAAAATTGAAATAACAAAACACAATAGTCTTGCTTTTTTATAGTAGATATCAAAAGCCCTCTCGTCCTTTTCTCCGAATTTCCTGCCAAGAATAACAGAAAATCCCTGAATCAGGCCTATCAAAAACCCATTGACCAGAAAAATCAGCCAGTCCGTTTCGCCTATCGAGGCAAGCTCCAGCGACCCTATTTTTTTACCAATGATGATACTATCCACCGTAGTGTATAACTGCTGAAAAACATTTCCCATCATCATAGAAACTGCAAATGAGAAAATAAGATTAAACGGATTCCCCCTCGTCAAATCTTTGTCTTTATTCAAACCCCAAATCTCCTCGTTAATTCTAGAACAAATTATAAAGCGATAGCTCCTGGCCATCCTTCCTTTCACAGCACATAACGTTCCCCTGGATGATCGGAACATCCTTGTTGCCGTAGGCTATCCTGCCATCTGACAGCACATATTTAACCGCCGGCAATAATGCCCCATGAGCCACAATGAGAATTCGTTCATCCTCATCAAAATTGTACTTAGCAAGTCCTCTTCCGGCCCTGTCGCAAACCTCTGAAATCTTCTCTGTCTGATATTTAGGATCATCCATGTCCCGATTGGGATCCCATGGCTTCCCCTCTAGCAGCCCAAAATTCCTCTCAGTAAAATCATTTTCAATAATTATTTCCTTGTCAAAGCCGATCTTATCTACAATTATCTGCGCACTCTCATATGCCCTGACAAGCGGGCTTGAGATAACCCTGTCGAAATGCAGATCCGCTGCCGCCATTTTCTCTGCCAGCTCAGTTATCTGTCTTCTCCCCTCATCATTCAAAGGAACATCCGTCTGTCCCTGAAGCCTCTCTTCTTTGTTCCAGTCTGTCTGGCCATGCCTTACCAGATAGAATTTCATCTTCAAGCTCTCCTTTTTTCACAGATATTACCCATTATATATAAAAAGCAGTTTACCTGCAAAATTTCTGCTATAAATGAACTCGAATAGTCATTTTCTGCATTTTCCAACATATAAAGCATTTAAACCATGTGTTCCAATATTTTGTTTTTTATGTCACCAATTAACAATTCTTGCATTCAGAATTAATTTATGCTGTTCTAACGGAGTTTAATTCTGATTCCTCGAATGAATTCCATCATTCGAATTTTTCAGGTAAAATGAAAAAGCCTCCCAGCATTCTCGTACAATGTAGAATGCCGGGAGGCTTTATTTTGTAACTGCCCTTTGCACCTTTTCTTTTGATTACGCACTTACTTCCTCTGTTATAGGCTGCATCGGGATGGGCTCTTTATTTGAAATAAGCTCCATTCCTTCACGGGCACTTCTTACTGCAAAAGAAGATGTATACCCTTTATCCTTCGCAATAGCTCTTACCCTTTTAGCTGTCGTTTTAACATCCTTCGCATCACATACTACTGATGGATACTGCCCTCCCTTCTCGCAGACAAAACCTTCTGCAAGAAGTATTTTAAGAAAATCGTCCTTTGTCATATCTCTCCTTGTTGCGGGATTCAAATCTTTTTCTGTCACACATCCCGTATTTCATGCTATGCTGCCCCATTTAAGAGGCAAACTTTCTGTATTGTACAACAATGAATCTCAAGATTCAACAGTAAGTCACGGGGAAGACATGGGGCGGCTCCTCGGTACGAACAAAAAGACCAGGTAATTCAACCTGGTCTTTTGTTCGTGCGGAAGATGGGGTGAGGCGGATTAAGAAAAAGGTCCGGGGGACCTTTTTCCCGCCGAACCGACCGACGAAGCAGTTTTGCTGCGAGGAGACCTTGAACCCTGGGTTCAAGGGGCTCCTCGGCACACATAAAAAAGGTATGACATTCGCCATACCTTTTTTATGCGTGCGGAAGAAGGGACTTGAACCCTCACGATGTAGCCATCACAAGATCCTTAGTCTTGCTCGTCTGCCAATTCCGACACTTCCGCATATACATATTAAGTTCTGTTGCAATAGCTATGAACTAATGCAGGAAAAGGGACTTGAACCCTCATGATATTGCTATCACACGGACCTGAACCGTGCGCGTCTGCCAATTCCGCCATTCCTGCCAGCAACAATAGATATTGTATCCACTAGAAGGTAGTTTGTCAACAATCACTTGTATAAAATATCCGAAGCTTTAAAAAGATCGTTGTAAAGCTTGTATTTCTGGGAATATTGGATGATCACCAGAATAAACACCAAAAGCGTTGCCAGACATACAAACAGCATAGGGGTTGAAGGATAGGATAAAAGTCCCACCATGGCCACAACAAATGCCAAAATTACAGCTCCTATTATTATGACTCTCCTCAAAAGCTCCTGCTGGATTGCCTCGATAAGAATCGTTATCTCTTTTTTCTCAGTAAGCATTTCCTCATCAGATAAAAGATCCAACTCCAGTTTTTCAACCCTCTTGATTCTGTCCCGAATTCTCTTTTCCATACTCTTTCTCCTTAAATGCATCCCCACGGAGTGCTTTCATTTATAAAAACTTAGAATTTCTTATAAACAAAAAGACAGCCGGCAGTATAGATTGCCGGCTGCCATACATATTATTATAGCAACTTTTACATTTATTTAAAGAACTTCATGTCCTCACTCAGTTTTTGTGCAATACCCTTAAGTGAATCCGCAGAGCCTGAAAGTGTTGTAACAGTAGCTGAAAGTTCCTGCATGGAAGCACCTGTTTCCTCCGAAGAAGCTGCATTCTCCTTTATTAACGATAAAAAAAATATAAAGTTTCAAGAAAAAACAGAAAGGATACAATCATTTATCCTGTTACCGGCCTCAAATCCAAGAGAGCCAAAGGCTTCCGGGGCATCAACATCGCACTCTCCACATACATCGACCGCCAGGATATTGTCACCATAATATTCTTTAATAAAAATCAGAGCATCCTTTAGCTCCTCAAGGCTCATATCACCCTGATCCCAGTTTGTCAGAAGTTCATCCCTTGAAAGCACATCCTTATCCACCGAAATGTAAACCTTTTTTGCAGCATCCTTCCCGGCTTTTTGAAGTTCCTCCTTAAGAGCTGAAAAATCCTCAAAATAGAATACCCTGTCTCTTACCTCAGGATTATCCTGATAGGCTTCCTCCATGAGCTTACTATCTGCTCCAACAATGTACACATTAGAAATCCCCGGAATATCCTTAAGTGCGCGAAGCACCCAGCATCCGCAGGAAAGTATCTCTCCAAAGGAGGTCCACTTCATGTCGGGATGGTGATCAAAAACGATGAGGTCAAAGCCACCGCTCTCACCGGTACCATCTACCCTGTCCTTTTCACAAAGGTCCTCCATCAGGATTCTGGACATATAGTGATAATTGCCATTGTCAAAAAAACGAATCGCAGGCTCTTTTCCAATAGTCCATTCACCCTCTGATTCACAGGCCTTAATCCTGCCTCTTATCTCCTCAAAGGCATAGTCATCACATATGCAGTTGGTTCCGCTTATATCCTTCAAGGAGCAAAAAAGAGAACGAGCGCCCTCTTTTTTATAAAAGTCAAAGCTCTCGTTCTCATAGATTCCCGTAAAATCGTATACTGTCACATTCATGGTTATTTAGCGATCATTTCCTTTAAGTGAAGGAGTGCATCCTCCTTGATTATACATTTAGCTGTTTCTTCAATGTGTGTCTGCTCGGGGGAATTCATCATAAGCTCCTCGGCATATTCCAGTCCGCATCTTCTAAGGTCATAAACAGTATTCTCAGTATCAGGCTCAAGTACAAGTGTCAGATAATACTCCTCATTTTCCTTATAAAGCTTCGATGCTGTGATAGGAAGGCTGAATGAAACCTTGGCAAATCTTGCCGCGGAATTCAAATCCTTAAACCTGGCCATGTACTTCTCTGTATTAACTATCGGTTTAGCCATCGCCTCGATCTGAGGATCCTGCTCTTCATCCTGGTCATATATCTGCTCTATAAGCTCTGAAACATGTCCGATCATCTCATTGAGAGCCTGTCCCTTGTCGTATCCTGTCTTAGCCTTGATGGAATCAACTCTCTCCTGAGTCATCTCTCTTAAAATCGCCTCAGCCGATCCGCGTATTCTGTCGGCAGATTTCTGAATATCTTCATTGGACATCTTGATCGCAAAGATTCGAACACTGCCGTCAACCATCATGTTCTTACTCATCATGAGTACTTCTGTCTCGGGATTAAATCCTAGCTGCTCGCCAACTTCCCTGTTTAGCTGCGCCATAAACGGAACGGATCTCTTCTCTCCATTCATGATTGCTTCAGGGGTGAGGCCGATTTCACGAAGTTCTGATGCAGCGATGCTGCACTCTACAGTCGTATTATTCATTTTAACGATTACCATATAGCCTCATCTCCTTTCCCTACGAAAAATGAATTGCTATGTTAAAAGATTGTATCACACGTTATTAGCACTGTCTAGTACTGAGTGCTAATTGTCGCAAAATTCATCTTCTTCACTATTATTGTACTATATATTTCGGTTCAAAGCACTAATTTTATTACATAATTCTTGAACGAATATTTGGAAAAATGGTAGACGCTATTTGATTTTCACAGGATAAAATACCGCTCGGGAATAATCGTTATACAAAATAATTATTTTAACTCAATAAGAAATACCCGTGATAAGGTTCCCTATTTTCCTCTTATCACGGGTATTATCTAAGCACTATTGTATAAAAAGTTATCTCTTAAGTTGTCTCAGCTCATCAAGAAGAGTATCGGAAACTGTGATAACTCGGCTGTTAGCCTGGAAACCACGCTGAGTAATAATCATATCCGTGAACTCTCCGGACAGATCCACGTTACTCATTTCCAGTGTTCCTGAGCTGATGTAGCCTCCGTCATCCTCAACGTACATCATCTGTGCAGGTCCAGAGTTCGATGTTACTGCGTAGAGATTCTGACCTTCTTTGTTAAGTCCTGTTACATTGGCAAACTCTGCAACAACGATTTTTCCTGCAAATCTGTTCTGACCGTTACTGTAAAGTCTGGTGATAGTACCGTCTCTGCCAATTGCAACGCCGTTCATATCGCCCTCAGGGTAACCTTCGCCATTGCCTTCCATATCGCCTCTGTATGCAGCAAGTGCTGAGGTTGATGCTCCGTTTAGCGGTGCATAATTGGTGGTACCCGAGAAATCAAGTGAGAATCCACCGGCCACAGCAGCATCTCCCTCAAAGGTGAGATCATAGATACCATTAGCATTCCCGTTCGCTGAAACGAATTTTCCGTTTGTAACATCATAGGTCAGGTTGACAACTGTATCTTCAGGCACACCGCCTTCGATAAAGTTATGATTCTGATCCATGATTCCGGTGATCTTAGCCTGATATGTTGTGGGGTTATCATCTCCCGCATCAGTAAAGGCAAGTCTTACGGTATAGGTTTTCCCATCAGTTCCATAGAACTCAAGATCGACCTTTCTTCCGGCATCGGAGCTAAGAAGGCTGTCTGTCTTACTGATATTTCCGGTGATTCTGGCGTAGGTTGTAGCTTCGCCGGCCATCTTTTCCATATTGCCTTCATCATCGATGGGAAGTACCTGGATTCTTGATGTTCCGGCTGCTTCTCCGCCCTCGGCAATTGATCCTCTGACATAGTAACCGTCAGATCTTGTTACCAAATATCCTTCAGCGTCCACTGTAAATGAACCATCTCTTGTATAGTTCATCTCTCCGCGCTCATTTTCTATTACAAAAAATGAATCTCCGGTGATACTTAGATCCAATGCGTAATCCGTCTGCTGGATAGAGCCCTGCTTAGCTATGTTGGTCATTATAGACGATGTCTTGGCACCAAGTCCGACCTGCTTTGCATTTGTTCCGCCTCTGACATTTGAAGGCGGAGCTGCCCTTCTCGCATTCTGATATAAAAGGTCACCGAAGGTTGTCTTCTGAGCTTTGTATGAAGTGGTATTAACGTTGGCTACGTTGTTACCGATTACGTCCATTTGTATCTGATGTGTCTTAAGTCCGGCAACTCCGGACCACAATGATCTCATCATAATCTCACCGCTTTCATATAAACAGAATTACGCAATCTTTACCTACATCATCTATTTCGGACAACCTGATGAGATTCTTTAGATAAAAAAAGAAACTTCTCACACATTATGAAAATATCATTAGCGTGAGAAGTTTATTTGTTAAAAGATCAAAAATCGCTTCGTCCACCGGTATTGATCTGAAGCTCCTGATTTTTAATGCTTACTCTTGTTCCGGGTGCAATGGAGGATGTGAGGAAGGCATTGGATCCCACAACTGAATCATGGCCTATAACTGTCTCTCCACCAAGTATTGACGCTCCGGCATAAATTGTGACATTGTCCTCGATGGTGGGGTGTCTCTTTGCTCCCTTAAGGGCCTGTCCGCCTCTTGTTGAAAGCGCACCTATGGTAACACCCTGATAAACCTTAACATGTTCACCGATGATAGTCGTCTCACCAATAACTATGCCAGTTCCATGATCTATCATGAAATATTTTCCAATGGTAGCACCGGGATGTATATCAATTCCGGTGACAGAGTGTGCATACTCAGTCATTATTCTGGGAATAAGCGGCACCTTAAGAAGATACAGCTCATGAGCCATTCTGTTTATGGCTGTCGCACGAAGTCCCGGATAAGAAAGAATTATTTCCTCTTTGCTGAATGCTGCAGGGTCTCCGTCGAAGGTTGCCTGAAGGTCCGTATCTATCAGGGCTCTGATCTCAGGTATCTTTTTGAAAAACTCATGCGTGATGCATCTTGCCCCGCATGTCAGAGTTTCGTCAGATGCATTTTCATAGCCGCCACCATGCCTGAAGGCTATTGCCACCTGCTTCTGAAGATTGTAAATCGCATCCTCAATTATTACCGCAACTCTGTTGGCATCGTTATAGCTTCTGAAGGTTTTGTCCCTGAAATAACCGGGGTAAAGCACTTTCGTCAGCTTTTTTACAATATCAATAACCACATCCCTGTCGGGCTGGTTATAAATGTCCATCTGGTCGACATCTCTGCCTTTGTTATAATCATCAATTATGAGGTTTACTATCCCCTCAATCTCAGTCTTAAGATTCTGGCGCTCTCCGATATCCATCTTTAAATCTCCTATTCCTTCACATTGTAAGATCAATTAGTCTTGACCATTTTCACTTCTGATTTTTTTCCGTATATTTTGTCGTCATGGGCGGTTCTAAACGGAATAATATAATAATAGTATTTCTTTTTCCGTGAAAGCTTTTTATCCATATATTCAAGCTTATACTGATTATTGATAGTAGCTATCTTCTTATAGCCGCCCTTTTTCTTATTCGATCTGTATATCTCATAGCCAGAGGCACCGATCGCCTTGTTGTAGACAAGCTTCACCTTCCGCTGTCCTGCCACAGCATCAACAAAGGATGTCTTCCTCGGGGCATAGTCCTTTACCTTGGCACCAAGCTCCTTAAGGGTCTTCTTATAAGTTGCAAGGTCATCCGAAGCCACATACATTGTGACTTTTTTCGTAGTGCTTATTGTCTTGGAATAATCGGAATCATCCTCAGTATTTGCAAAAAGCTGAACCCAGTAATGAACTCCGTTTATCTTGGCGTGTCCTATCGCACATACATTGTAATTGGTGCTTAGCATGTTTCTGCGATGGCCCTGTCCTGCGTATTTTTCATTTGTTTCTTTAAAGGCTTCAAAGGCAGCCTTAGCCGTCTTGTACCCATAAGCGATATTCTCGCCTGCATATGTATACTTGTAACCCGCCTCGGAAAACGCACTAAAACAATCCGTTCCGCAGGGTCTCTCATGGCTGAACTTGAGCGCTATCTCAGCAACCCTGGTCATTGCTATTTTTTCCAGTTTGTAGTCGTAGGCCAGCTTAGTAAGTCCCTGGATGCTAATCTGCTGAGTATTGGTCGCATTCCACTCCCATGCCTCATTTGAAAGCCTGAAGTCATTGATCATCTTCTGCATGTTCCTGGCTGATTTCTGGGCATATTTTACTTTGACATTAACCTTTGACACAGGAAATCTTGTCACAGTCTTAGGAGCAGAATCCTCAGAAACAATAGTACCATCATAGGCGCGGACCATATATGTGTAAATGCCGCCTTCCTTCATGGCATCCTCATCAATAAAGGAAAGAGTCTCCTTGGGAAGATCTGCGATCTGCTCCCAGGGTGCGGATGACTTAAGTCTTCTGAAAAGAAGATAGCCGTTTGCCCCTTCCGCTTCCTTCCAGGTCACAAGAAGGCCTTTATAATCATTACTAACTTCTGAAATAACAGGCTTAGGAATCACCTTATCCACTGTTACCTTAACTGTATCATCAGCTCTTACAGTTAGTGCAAAAGAATCTGTCATACCAGTAGATAATGTAAGTGTTGCCACAAGAATAGCTGAAAACAGACGACATCGTCTGCCTAAAAATTCTTTTTTCATACTCATCTCCCCAAAATATATTAAAGTTAATTATACGTGCATGGGCAAATATATGCCACAAAAATATGTGGTACAAACCGCGAAAACATCACATTGTTTTATATTTTTTTACAGACATCAAAAATTTTTTTAAAAAAGTTGTTGCTTTTGTTTCCGTACCATGTTATTATACCACTTGTCGCCGGGGTGTAGCGCAGTTGGTTAGCGCGCTATCTTAGGGAGGTAGAGGCCGCGAGTTCGAGTCCCGCCACTCCGACTACTAAGGAACTGTAAGAGATTGCAGTTCCTTTTTTGTGTCTGTTTCTGGTAATATTACCAAAACTCCCATGCCCGAAAGGTAACTAAGCCTCGGTCTCTTCCGGATATATTCAAAGGCCTTTGTCTCTAGGGCACCGGATAGGCTTACTTCTTACTTTCTATGCCGAAATAGAACAAATTCCCGTTTTGACATTTAAGAAATCCTATTCCTTACTCCTATTTCATTGTATAATTAAACAACATTGTGCAAAATCTTTAGATTGGAATTTTCAGAGTAAGTACGCTACTTTCTGAATCATTTATATATCATGGACAAAAAACATTTAAACATTGGAATATACGCTCACGTTGATGCAGGAAAGACAACGCTTTCCGAGGCATTACTTTTCCTTTCGGGAGCCATAAGGAAATCCGGCAGAGTTGATCACGGAGATACTTTTTTTGACACCTATTCACTGGAAAGAAGCCGCGGAATAACTATCTTTTCCAAGCAGGCTGAGCTGGATTTTTCAGAGAATACTCATGTAACTCTTCTGGACACTCCGGGACACGCTGACTTTGCGCCGGAGACTGAGCGTACCATGAAGGTTCTTGACGTTGCAGTTCTTGTGATAAGCGCCGCAGATGGAGTCACATCACAGGTTCAGACCCTGTTTGGACTCTTGTCCCACTACGAGGTACCTGTCGTTATATTCGTAAACAAGATGGATCAGACAGGAGCTGATAAGGAAGCTGTTCTTGCAGACATTAAAAAGAGGCTTTCACCTCACTCAATAGATTTTTCATCAATTATAAAAGATCAGAGTGTTTCCGAAGCTGCACTATCGGATGATGCTTTTCAGGAGGAGATCGCTGTGTGCGACGATGCGCTTCTTAATGCATACCTTGAAGAGGGCACTCCTGTTTCTTTAGAGGATATATCTAAGCTTTTTACAGATAGAAAGGTATTTCCCTGTCTTTTTGGAAGCGCGCTCAAAATGGAGGGCATTCATGAGCTTATGGGATTTGTGGATATTTTTGCAAAGACTCCATCCTACCCTTCTGAATTTGCTGCAAGAGTTTACAAGATTTCAAGAGACTCAAGCGGCACAAGGCTCACCTGGGTAAAGATCATGGGCGGAACTCTTCACGTAAGAGACATCCTAAAGATGCCCGACATGTCAAAGGGTGCCGCAGCAGGCACCATGAATGATGAAAAGGTCGATCAGATACGTGTCTATTTTGGCGAAAAATATGAGCTTCTTCAGGAAGCAGAAGCCGGCAGAATAGTTGCCATAACCGGCTTGAATTCATCACATGCAGGTCAGGGACTTGGTAGTCTTGAGGGTGATGTAACTGAGATTTTACAGCCCATCCTTTCTTCGAGGATAATTCTTCCCGAGGGCGCAGATGCCTTCAAGGTATACGGTCAGCTATCGGAATTATCAGAGGAAGAACCGCTTTTATCCGTATCAAAGGATGATGATACCGGAGAAATTTCTGTACAGGTTATGGGACAGGTCCAGATGGAGGTGTTAAAGCACCTCTGCCTTGAGCGCTTTGGACTTGATATTGCCTTTGGTCCCGGCAGCATAGTTTACAGAGAAACAATAAAATCAACAGTCGAGGGTGTCGGACATTTTGAGCCACTAAGACACTATGCGGAGGTACATCTTCTGCTAACTCCCACAGAACCCGGAAGCGGTCTGTCATTTGATGCGGACTGTCCCGTTGATGATCTTGCGATCAATTGGCAAAACCTGATTCTCTCACACCTCGAGGAATTTAAAATCCGCGGTGTCCTCACAGGATCAGAAATCACAGATATGAAAATCACCGTTATTGGCGGAAGATCCCACCTTAAGCACACTGAGGGCGGTGATTTCAGAGAAGCCACCATGAGAGCTGTAAGGCAGGGTCTTATGATGGCTGAGAGCATTTTGCTTGAGCCCGTTTTCAATTTTGTCATAGAGCTGCCTTCCGAAAATCTGGGAAGAGCGCTTAGCGATATTCAGAAAATGAATGGTACCACCAATCCTCCTGATATGTTGCCTGACGGAGGTGCGGTTTTAACGGGTTCTGTTCCCGCCTCGGAGCTGTCAGATTATGCCAGTGAGCTTTTGTCATACACTCACGGACAGGGCAGGATAAATCTGTCACTTAGGGGTTATGAGCCCTGCCATAACGCAGAGGCTGTCATAGAGGAAAAGGGTTACGATCCCGAGCGTGATATCAAGCAGCCAACAGGAAGTGTATTCTGCTCCCATGGCGCGGGAACGCTTATTTCCTGGAATGAAGTAAGAAATCATATGCATGTGGAAACAGGGTGGACTCCTGATGGTGATCAGCGTAGCGACGCGGCTGAGACAGATCTTTCAAGGCTTGGCGAATCCCTTCAGAGCTTTAGGTCAGAGGATGTGCGCAAGGAAGCTGAGCTTACCTATGAAGAGCGCACCAGAGCCTACAACGCGACCATGCAGGAGCTTGACAGTATTTTTGAGAAGACCTATGGACCTGTTAAGCCTCGCTACGATGCCAAGGCTGATGAGGAAAGAAAAAGACTTGCAGCAAACAAAGCACCCGCAAAGAAATATCGTGCGCCGAAGGAGTACTCTCCTTCCGACTCATATCTCCTTGTGGATGGATACAATATCATCTATTCAAATGACGAGCTGCGCTCTCTCGCAGAGCATGATATGAAATCTGCAAGAGACAAGCTCATGGATATTCTGGTGAATTTCCAAGGCTATAGAAGTGAGATTGTAATACTGGTATTTGACGCCTACAGAGTTCCCGGCGGTACCGAGCATGCCATCAAGTACCATAATCTCGACGTGGTTTTCACGAAAGAAGCCGAGACCGCGGATCAGTATATTGAGCGCACCGCTCATGAATACAGTAAGAAAAATCGTGTCACTGTCGCTACTTCCGACGCCATTGAGCAGGTAATTATCTATGGCTCCGGAGCAACAAGAATGTCTGCTAACGATTTTTGGTATGAAGTCAGAAGGACAGAGGAAGAAATAAGAGAGTACTTATAAAAGTTTCCCCTCATCCGCCCTACGGGCACCTTCCCCCCAAGGGGAAGGCATAAGTAAAAACACCTTACTATCGGAAATGTATGAGCTTTTCTCCCAAAAGAAAAAAGCCTTACCCCAAGGGGAAGGCATAAATAGAAACACCTTACTATCGGAAATGTATGAGCTTTTCTTCCAAAAGAAAAAAGCCTTCCCCCTGGGGGGAAGGTGCCCGTAGGGCGGATGAGGGGCCTTAGATTACTCCAAGTCTTCCTCTTCTACTCTTGTGAAGGTAACCCAGTGGCCATCTCCTAATTCAACCTGAAGGTTATCGCCTTCAACGATGAATTCATTTCTGTCAGTCCATGTAGGATTGAGATAAAGCTCGTGGCTGCCCCAATGGATATCTATATCATCCTGGAAGCTCATTTTTCCAGTGTGATCAGGATTAAGTGTGATTGTATTTGTAATAAGCTGCATCTGTCCATCTATCACGTCATCGTAGTGATACTCATAGGTTCCTGCATAGTTAGCAAACTGTGTCTGCGGATTGAAGTTGTCGAATTTTACTGCATTGAGCACATATGAAAGGTTATCGCTTACGTACATATCCATTTCTTCATTGTTTCCAACTGTCTCATAGGACTCAACAAGGAAAACCTTTCCGTTATACTCTGCTGCATCGAACATCTGATACACCGGCACTTCACCTGCTGCAGGAAGCAGTCTTCTTGTATATGACCAGTTATCTCCGTTGAAGAAGCCTTCACTTTCAATAGTCTGACCGGGATTCCAGTCAGCTGTCTTTTCGTTAAGAACCTCTCTGGGAGTTTTTCCGCTTACTACACTAAGTCCAACATAGCAGGTTCCGGCACATTCACCTGTGTAAACAAAGTATGCTCCGTCTCTTGTCTCATTTACTTCAATGACATTCTTATCATACTGTGTCTTCCAGCCATCATGGCTTACATATGCTGCATAAACAGGTGCCTTTTGATCATCTATATTAAAAGCCTTATCGGCATTATTTTTATCCCCTGCATAAACTGCTATAGAAGTTGAGAACATCATTGCAAGTGCAACACAGCTAATCATAACTTTTTCTTTAAAATTCTTTGTCATCATTTTTTCCTCCGCCCTCATGGCTATTTGTTTTCGTTTTTTATCTTACGTATTGCATCTTATCAGCATTTCTATCACAGATTTATCACACGCTAATATTTAAGCCTTTCAATATTCACTTTAACGGGATTTGCCCAGCTTCCTCCTTGCATTTTCATACATGGCTGTCACTGTAGTTCTGGCGACCCCCCATCCTCTGTGCACATTCTTCCTGAGTTAGATTCTCATAGTCCAAAAGCCTTAGAGTCTCATATTCATCAAGAGATATCATTATTGTTTCCATTACATCTTTTTCCGCGTCTTCAGGAATAAAACTGTAATAATCCGGAAAGCGACATATTTTCCTGCACTTAGGTGTCCTGGGCATAGTTATCCTCCACAAATAAAAATTGACATATGTCAGATTAAACACAATATTTATTCCGACATATGTCAATTTACTTTTATATGATTATTTTTTTTTTAGAAAGACATATTTAAAAGCAATATCCATCTACAAGGATGCTATGCAGTAGTTATAAGCGGAGATTTTTTCATAAATTCAATATATTTTTAAGCATTGGTATTCTCCTGATCTATACTGTTTGCAGCTATGAAGGAAAGTGCTACAAGATTTGCGGCATTTTTCTTAAGTCGTCTGAATATGTAGAACTGGAAAAAGAATATCGGAACTACTATGATCAATACCATACCAGCACCAATATATGTTGTTCTTTGTATTTCCTCTGTTATAGTCTCTACATTATCCCCGGCATGTATGAGCATGTTTGCTGCAAAAAAATCAAAAACAGTATGACAAAATACAGGGACAAAATATGCAAGGAGGTATTCTTTTACTACAGACCCTCTGCCTGTTACTTTGTTATATCTGGCAAGACCAAGATGCCTTCCCATGGCAAGCCCAAGCATCATATGCACTGTCATATTTGGCAGCCTCATAAAAAGTCCTGCGAGACCGCTACTATATACAAAATCTTCTATAAGCGTAAATCCGAATCCTACAGCCCCTGCTATCAGCATATATTCATATACATTTCTCCATTTTTTTCTATAAATGCCTAATACAATAAGTGTAATGATTAATTTTGCTAATTCTTCATTCAGCGCTGCTGAAAAAAGCGCATGGTTGAAACTGGCAAGTAATGCAGGTCCATCTGTAGGTACAAACCCGGTTACAGCCCTGAATACAAGACCGATTATTAAGAAAAAGATAAATGAAAGCGGCACAGATAAAAGTCCAAGTAATACCGGTAGCAAAGCCTGTCCTCTTGAGATTCTGTAGTCTCCTTCCCAGGCAATCATATTCTTATAAAGAATACCCAAAACAATCAAACATAGAACAAAACTGATAATCGATATCATATTTTACCTCCTCCAGACACAGATGTCACAGTGGTACCTAATCCTGACATTTCTCTTGCATAACCAGGTATAACGTTTGAAAGCGGTTTATCAATCAGGCTTGCACCAATAGATGAAAAAAACATAACAAAGATTATAAGAACAAAATATCCGATAATTGAATGATCTAAAATGGTATGTTTTCTAGTCATTGGTCGATTCCTCCTGTAATAAACATTACGCCAGAAGTTATAAATACTATATTTTAATTGTATTAGATATCGACTGATTAAGTCCACTTTGCAAGATGAATTTAGACTTTTTTCAGAAAAACTTTATATTGTATTTCGTTTTTTCTTGGGCTTCCGTTCAATACTACAGCCTTCATAAATAATTGTCTCCTTGTCTTTTAATCTGCAATAACTACTTGTAAACAATTCATTTTCTTGCTACAATGCAGTAGTCTAAATGTCAGTTTTTTGCTAAATAACGAGCCTGGCTCGATGCAAATTATTTCAGATGATAATGTTAAGCTATTTAAGGAGGAAAAAATAATGAGCGATCAGATTATCAATTCAGATATGCTTGTAGGCGATATCATTTCAAAGCATCCTCTCGCAGCACAGTTCCTTATGGAGTGCGGCATGGGTTGCATCCACTGCCCTGCATCACAGATGGAATCACTTTCAGATGCATGTGCAGTTCACGGCATCGATGGTGATGAGATTACAGATGCACTCAACGACTACCTCGCTGAGCACAACGCATAAATTGCGCTAATAAGCCCCGGTAACCTTATGTGAGTTTCAATCTCATAGATTAGAATTCACATAAGATTACCGGGGCTTTTTGTTGTTTTAGTAAAACTTCCGGAAAGAAAATTCTTCTGTTTTTAAATTGGAGAATTTTTATATGCTTCAAGATCAAGCTCAGGCATCAGTTCATTGTTTATGATGTCGAGCATCTCGTTAAGCTTAGCGTAGTCCTCCGGTGAAAAGCGCTGTTCGCATCTTTTCATAAGGACCTTGAGATAGTCTTCATTGATCTTGCAAAAATCGAGATATTTCTGTGTGGGTCTAAGGTGAAACTCTCTTCCGTCTTCAGGTGACTGCACCTTCTCAACGTAGCCCTTCTGTACAAGGCACTTTACTCTGTGGGCTGCATTAGGTGATGAGATGTCCATCATCTTGGCAAACTGAGCAACGGTCGGCTCCTCCATTGCCATAATAACCTCCATGCTGAAGGTCTCTACTGCAGAAAGAGTTGCCTCTCGATTTTCGAAGCGTGAATAAACCTTCATATAGAAATGAAGGCGAAGCTTCTCATAAATATGTCGTATAGCATAATCAAACATTACTTACTTCCTTTTTCAACAAATGATAAATAACAATATAATTATATCACAATATTGAAAAAGTAATCTCAGCTCTTGTAACTACATTGCCATCCACCAAAGCTTCCGCCTCGGCAACGCCCACAGGTCCTTTGCTTTTGATCATTGCACAGCGAAGTTCAAGGACGTCTCCCGGGATCACAGGCTTCTTAAAACGTGCATTTTTTATACCACCAAAAAGAGCCAGCTTCCCCTTGTTCTCTGGAAGAGACAGCGCTGCTACCGCCCCTGTCTGAGCCAAAGCTTCTATTATAAGTACTCCGGGCATGATTGGTTTTCCCGGAAAATGTCCCTGAAAAAAGGGCTCATCCATGCTGACACATTTTCTGCCAACAGCCCAGCTTCCGGGCTCATGATCGATTATTCTGTCCACCAGAGCAAAGGGATATCTATGGGGCAGGATTTCTGCGATTTGCTCTGCTGTAAGTGATTTTTTTTCGGTTCTTTCTTCTATATTCATATAACCCTCATCCGTCAGCTAATTTATTCTGCCTTCTTGAAAATCAGGCATGCGTTGTGTCCTCCAAAGCCAAGACTGTTGCTGAGAACATATTTAAGGTTCGCTTCCACACCCTTCTTAGGCACATAGTTTAAATCCATCTCAGGCTCTGTCTCTTCAAGTCCTGCTGTGGGTGGAACAAATCCATCCTCAAGCGCTTTTACTGAGAAAACAGCCTCAACTCCGCCTGCGCCTCCTAAAAGGTGACCGGTCATTGACTTGGTACTGGATACGTAGAGATCCTTTGCTTTTTCGCCAAATACAGTCTTGATAGCTGCAGTCTCATACTTATCGTTAAGGCTTGTGGAAGTGCCATGTGCGTTGATGTAATCAATGTCACCCTCAGTGATACCTGCATCCTTGATTGCGAGCTTCATGCATGCCGCACCGCCCTCTCCATTAGGTGAAGGAGAAGTGATGTGGTATGCATCACAGTTGCTGCCATAGCCAACGATTTCAGCGTAAATGTGTGCGCCTCTGTTTACAGCATGTTCATATTCCTCAAGCACCAGAATTCCGCTTCCCTCGCCCATTACAAAACCGTTTCTGTCCTTGTCAAAAGGAATGCTGGCTCTCGCAGGATCAGTTGAGTCAGAGAGTGCCTTCATGTTCTGGAAGCCCGCGATTCCAAGGGGCGTGATCGTGCTCTCGGTTCCGCCGCAAATCATCACATCCTCGTAGCCATCTCTGATTCTTAGGAAGGAATCTCCGATAGCATTGCTTCCGCCCGCACAGGCTGTAACCGGGCAGGTGCACATTCCCTTAAAGCCATGGGATATTGCGATTCTGGCAGCTGCCATGTTAGTGATAGCCATCGGAACGAAGAAAGGACTTACAAGATTGTTGCCCTTTTCAACCATTCTGCTGTGCTGCTGCTCAATAATATCCAGTCCGCCGATTCCGCTGGATACAATGACACCGCATCTGTCAGCAGGAATCTCCGATACAGGTGTATTAAAGGTGTATTCTCCGTCGGAAGGCTTACAGAGTCCCGCATCCTGTATAGCTTCCTCAGCTGCATACATTGCAAGCTGAGTGTATCTTGCAATGTGCCGCAGTTCCTTCTTATCAAGTCTGCTGGCAGGCTCGAAGTTCTTTACTTCTGCTGCTACCTTTGTCTTAAAATCAGTTGTATCAAAAGTGGTAATCTCACCGATTCCGATTTTTCCGTTTTTAATGCTCTCCCAGCTCTCTGCAACACTGTTTCCGGTCGGATTGACAGTGCCAAGTCCGGTTATTGCTACTCTTCTTTTCATATTTATCTCCATTTTCATACAAGGAAGTTCTGCTCTCACTTCGTTCGCCAGAACAAAGTAGTACACTAAGCTCGGAAAAACCTCGCTAAGTGATTACTTTCATATACCCATGCCTCCATCGATTCCAATTACCTGTCCGGTGATGTAGCTGCTGTTTTCATCCGCAAGAAAAGTGACAGCATTTGCCACGTCACTTGCCTCTCCCATTCTTTTTGCAGGAATCTGCGAGTTTATTGCACTCTTCTGCTCGTCGGATAATACAGCTGTCATCTCGGTAGCTATCATTCCGGGTGCGACCGCATTGACTGTGATGTTCCTGGATGCAAGCTCCTTTGCGGCGCTCTTAGTCATTCCTATGAGGCCTGCCTTACTAGCACAGTAATTGGCCTGGCCGGGATTTCCGTGAACTCCGACCACGCTTGAAATATTCACGATTCTTCCATAGCGTTTTTTCATCATCGGCTTTGTCACGTACTTAGTCATCAAAAATGCACCGCGCAGGTTAGTTGCTATAACGCTGTCAAAGTCCTCGGCACTCATCCTGGCAAGAAGATTGTCTCTTGTTATTCCTGCATTGTTGATCAGAACATCGATCTGTCCGTACTTCTCAAGAGTCTTACCTACAAGCTCCTCGGCATTTTTTTCATCCGAGACATCACCCTTGAAAAGGAGAACATCTAAAGCTCCTGCCTGTCTGCAAAGTTCTTCCGCCTCCTTAGCAGCTGTATCGTTACCTGCATAGCTGATAACTACGTTGTATTTCTTTTCTGAAAACGAGGTGGCTATGGCACGGCCTATGCCGCGGCTTCCACCTGTTATGATTACTGTTTTTGTCATAATGACCTCCTATGCCCCCTCATCCGTCAGCTACGCTGACACCTTGTCTTCGCTCCGCTTCGGTCCGCGCAGAACCGACATCCCCCGGATGTCGTGCGCCCCCAAGGGGGAAGGCATATTTTTTACTTGCAATATCTCAAACCATTGGTTGTGTATATTATTTTTCTATATAGCTCTTTACTTCCTCGGAAGTCTCAAGGGTAATACACTCAATATCAGATATTTCCTTTTCCTTGGCAGTCTTTTTGACAAAGCCTGTAAGTGCCTTTCCGGGGCCGATTTCAACAAAGCGTCTTACGCCCTTATCAAGAAGGTACTCGATGGTCTGTGTCATCTTGACGCCGCTTTGAACCTGCTTTACAAGAAGCTCCTGTGTGGTCTCGGTCTCACCCTTTTCTTTTCCTGACACATTGAAAACTACAGGAATTTTCTCTTCTGAAAACTCAATGTCATTAAAGTAGTCCTTTAAGGCATCACCTGCAGCGCTCATGAACTTAGTGTGAAAAGGTCCGCTGACATTTAAAGGGATGCATCTCTTTGCACCGTTTTCCTTTGCTATTTCCGCTGCCTTTTCTACGGCCTTCTTCTCACCGCCTATTACAATCTGTCCGGGGCAGTTGTCATTACATATAGAAACAACGCCCTCACTTTTTGCTTCATCAACACACTTTTGAAGAGCCTCTTCAGAAAGTCCCATAACCGCAGTCATTCCTGCCTCTACGCCCTCTGCCGCTTTGGTCATTGCTTCGCCTCTGAAGGCTGCAAGGCTTATTGCCTTTTTGGAATCCCAGACGCCTGCTGCCTGAAGTGCAGAATACTCGCCCAGAGATAAGCCTGCTAGATAGTCAGGCTTCTTGCCGTTTTTATTTAAAATAGCTGTGACTCCCGAAGCAAACGCAACCATGCAGGGCTGTGTATACTTGGTCTTTGAGAGTTTTCCATCGGGATCCTCAAAGCACATCTGCTTTATATCGAAGGATGCATCTGCGCCGTCGATAACCTCTCTGAATTCCTCAAAATCGCGGTAAAGGTCCTCGCCCATACCCTTGTGCTGGCTCCCCTGTCCCGCATATAAAAATGCTGTTTTCATACGCTCATAAGCTCCTTAAATATCTCTCTTACGGGTCTGATCTCTTTTACCTGGCCACAAGTCTGTCCCGCCATGAGGCTTCCTGTCTCGGTGTCACCTTCAAATACTGCTCTTCTGAGACTTCCAAGGGTGAACTTTTCAAGCTCCATAAGATCCGCTCCGGCCTTCTCCTGCTTGATGTATTCCCTGGTCATTTTGTTCTTTAGAACTCTTACGGGAGTTCCACCGATTCTGCCTGTTACGATTGCATCTGTTCCCTTTGCCTTGATAACTGCCTTTTTATAATTTTCATGAATAGGGCACTCGTCACTGGCAAGGAGGCATGTTCCAACCTGGATGCCTGATGCGCCAAGGGCAAAGGCTGCCTTAACCTGACGTGTATCAGCGATTCCACCTGCCGCAATTACAGGAACGCTGACCGCATCCACCGTCTGTGGTACCAGCGTCATTGTGGTCATCTCCCCCACATGTCCGCCGCTCTCACAGCCTTCAGCGATGATCATATCAGCACCGCTTTTCTCAAGTGCTTTTGCAAGGATTGGAGCCGCAACCACAGGTATTACAGTGATTCCCGCAGCCTTCCATTTTTCCATGTATTTGGCAGGATTGCCCGCGCCGGTTGTTACAACCTTCACGCCCTCTTCCACCACTATGTCAGCAAATTCATCCGCATCCGGGTGCAGAAGCATGATGTTTACTCCGAAAGGTTTGTCGGTCTTACTTTTGCATATTCTGATTTCTTCCCTGAGCATCTTTGGAGTCATTCCGCCGACACCTATAAGTCCAAGGGCTCCGGCATTGGAGCAGGCTGCTGCAAAAGAGCCTGTTGCAATGTTGGCCATGCCGCCCTGGATTATGGGGAATTCTGTGCCAAGTATTTCGTTAATTTTTTTCATAATTGCCCTCATTTAGTTCTACTGTCCTGCGTATCTCACAAGAGCTCCAGCCCAGGTGAGTCCGGCGCCAAAGCCTACCATCATAAGAAGGTCTCCGTCTTTCACTTCGCCATTTTCTACAAGCTCGCTAAGAGCGATGGGTACTGAAGCTGCGCTGGTGTTACCGAAGCGGTCCATGTTTTTATAGAATTTGGAGGAATCCGCTTTCATTCTTCTTATGCAGGAATCGATTATCCTCTCATTGGCCTGATGGCAGACAACCTTGCTTACGCCATCAATCCCTATGCCGCTCTTTTTCTCAAGCTCACCTATGCATTTAGGAATAATGTTTGTTGCGAACTTGAAGACCTCTGCGCCATCCATGTGAATATGGCTGGGCTCGGGTCCTGCTCCCAAAACCGATATCTCATAGCCGCCCCTTGCACCAAGTGTGGATGCATAGGGTGCATCATCTGAAATTCTGACAACTGCTGCCCCGGCACCATCTCCGAAGAGGACGCAGGTGCTTCTGTCTGTCATATCGAGAAGCTTCGATAACTGTTCGCAGCCAACAACAAGTGCATAGTTCTCTCCGGTTCCGTTTAGCAGCCCCCTTGCAACCTCAATCCCATATAAAAAGCCGCTGCAGGCCGCATTTACGTCAAGTGCCGGTATACATTCCCTAAGTCCCAGCTCGCGCTGCACAATGCAGGCCATACTGGGTGTAGCATAGTTCCCGGAAATGGTCGCGCAGATGCAGACGCCAATATCCTCCGGCGCAAGTCCCGATGCTGCAATGGCCTTTGCCGCCGCCGCAATCGCAAGTGAATTGGCACTCTCTCCCTCATCGCAAAATCTCCTTTGCCTGATTCCTGTTCTTGTGCTTATCCACTCGTCACTTGTATCAACGATTTTCGCAAGATCATCATTGGTTACAACCTTAGACGGAATCGACCTTCCGGTACCTATTATTTCAATATTTTTCATACTCATCCGATCTTCCTGTATTTATCAAGTCTTTGTCTCTTGCATCCGGAAGGAGAGAGTGTCATGAGTTCTTTTAAGTTTGCATAGAGAACCTTGTCCAGATTTTTGAAAACCTCGTCATAGTTTCTCTGCGCACCTCCGATTGGCTCTTTTACAATCTCATCGGCAACTCCGGCCTCATAAAGATCATCCGCTGTAAGCTTCATGAGCTTGCAGGCCTCCTTATGTCTTTCAGCATCCTTCCACAAAATGCTCGCAAAGCCCTCAGGGCTTAAGATTGAGTAAACCGCATTCTCAAGCATAAGAACCTTGTTAGCAACACCGATGGCCAGAGCACCACCTGAATTTCCCTCACCTGTGACAACCGAAATAACCGGCACATGGTATTGGCTCATTTTTGCAAGATTCATGGCTATGGCCTCACCCTGTCCGTGCTCCTCAGCCTCAAGTCCGGGATACGCGCCAGGTGTATCTATGAAGGTAATGATAGGTCTTCCGAATTTTTCAGCTTGGTTCATTATGCGAAGTGCCTTTCGATATCCCTCAGGACACGGCATACCGAAGTTGTACTCCATGTTTTCTTCCATGGTGTGTCCCTTCTTATGCCCAAGCACTGTGACAGGAATGCCATGAAATCTGGCAATTCCACCATATATACTCTTGTCCTCATCGAAAAGATGATCTCCCTTTTGCTCGAAGAAATCCGTAAAAAGTCCCTCTATAAAATCATCTATATGCGGTCTCTTCGGGTGTCTTGCAAGGAATACCTTTTCGTCGGGAGCGATGTTTTCACAATCTGAAAGAAAACTGTCTCGCATTCTCCTAAGCTTGTCGATCTCATTTTCCTTTGTGGACCAGTCTTCATAATCATCCTCGAGTTCTTCAAGGACATCCTTTGATTTGAAGGCCTTTTTCACAAGTTTATCCGTTACGCCTGTTGCCTTTTTTTCAAGGGCAGCAATTCTCTCATCCAGTTTCTCGACCTCTTTTAAAACCTTTTCCAGCATACGTACCTCCTTCCCCTCATCCGTCAGCTGCGCTGACACCTTCCCCCTAGGGGAAGGCAAAGAATTATCATATCTATTCATCTCCCCTAAGGAAAAACAATGGAATGTCATATCTATTCATCTCCCCTAAGGAAAAACAATGGAATGTCATATCCATGTACTATATTTGCGCAGCATCAGGAATGCAGTTCGATCAGTTGCAAAAGTGTATCTCTCATCTCATTTCTGGGAACGATCTTATCGACAAAGCCATGGGCTTCAAGGTATTCACTTCGCTGAAAGCCCTTGGGCAGCTTTTTATGGATTGTCTGCTCTATGACTCTGGGTCCCGCAAATCCAATGAGGGCTCCGGGCTCAGCAAGAGTAATGTCCCCAAGAGAAGCAAAGCTTGCGGTAACTCCTCCCGTTGTGGGGTGTGTCAGGAAGCTTATATAAAGACCTCCTGCCGCATTAAACTCCTCTATCGCTGCTGCGGTTTTTGCCATCTGCATAAGGCTGTAGATACCCTCCTGCATTCTGGCCCCGCCGCTGGCTGAAAAGATTATCAGCGGAAGCTTTTTTTCCATGGCATATTCAACTGCCCTTGTCACCTTTTCACCTACAGTGCTGCTCATACTCCCCATAAAGAAGCGACTGTCTAAGACTGCAGTCACAACCTTATGGCCGCCAATTTTTCCAACTGCTGTTACCGCTGCCTCGGGTAGTCCCGTCTTTTGCATCTGGCCCTTGAGCTTATCCCTGTATTCAGGAAAGTCCATCGGGTCCTTGGCAATAAGATCCTCATTGAGCTCTCTGAAAGTGCCCTTATCCAGGATCAGCGACAATCTGTAATATGCACCGATTGGTCTGTAATGTCCGCATACCGGGCACACATAGAAGTTATCCTGCCAATCCTTCTTTAAAGCCCTTCTGTTGCAGGCTTTACATGTTATGAAAACCGGCTCCTTATCTTTCTTAAGGAAAACCTCTCCCAAATCCTTTCTTACTCTTGCGGGAAAAGATAACGTGTCAAGAAAAGTCCCCATATAGACCTCCTATTATTTGGTTCCTTAGTGAACCTACATTATTTGTTCTTTTCAATTGCACTAAGAACGTCCTGAACTGTCTTAAGATTAGGAATCTCTTCGTCAGGAATTTTTACTCCAAGTCTCTCCTCAATCTCCATGTGAAGCTCAACAACACTAAGTGAGTCAGCTCCAAGATCATCAACCAGTTTTGTCTCCAGTGTGATCTTATCCTCATCTACTGCAAGAATCTCTGCTATCAGTTCCTTAATCTCCTCAAAACTCATTTTTGTTTCCTCCGGTTTAACTAAATTTATTTTAACTAAATTACTTTGAAATATTAACGCACAAGTTTCCATTTGTCAACGTAGTAATGACATCAACTTAATATATATGGTTATAAGTTTCTGGTTGCTTGGGAATTTTTCCTGATTATTAGACGTAAAAGAACCTGTGCTCGCGATGCACAGGTTCTTGTTTTATTTAAATTTCCCCTCTGGCTTTGTGGACTGATCTTATTGTTTTATACTGTTAAGCTATGGGTTTCTTATAGTCGTTTTTAGGTATTACCATACGAAGGTAACTGCATTTGCGATATCTTCAGTGATTGTGTTGTCTTTTACAAGTGTCTTAAGCCATACTTCAAGGTCATCTACCCTGTGGTCTGTCTCTATAAAGTGAACGCTCTTCCCGTTTACATCTTTTGCAAGAAACAATTCATACATATACATATCTAAATCCTCCGTTCAAGTCTCATTTATTTGTTTCATGCGTTCGGCCGTTTGTGCATGTCACTTTGTTGTTCAATAATAATATCGATAGGACAATGGTAAAAGTTTATAGGTAAATCAAATGTTTTTAACTTTCATAAGGCCCATTTATCCTGTGAAAAAATCATTCAGCAAGGAGCAAAATGAATTACACAAAAACGCCCTCCTTCCCGTATATCCAGGAAGGAGGGCACATATCTGTTAGTTCATTCACCCTTTTTTATATACTTTATCCTTTAGTCTATCCTCAAATTCCTCCACCGGCAGCGGTCTGTCGTAGAAGAATCCCTGGATAACATAACATCCAACCTTATTTATGAATGCTATCTGATCGTCGCGCTCAACACCCTCGGTGACAATATCCATGTTAAGGCCATGAGCCATATGAATGATGTCGCGAAGGATGATCTCATCCTTCCATGAAAATTCCTTGGTATTTATGAACGAGCGGTCAATTTTCAAAGTATGTACCTTGAATTCTCGAAGTGTAGCAAGTGATGAGTAACCTGCTCCAAAGTCGTCTATCGCGGTCATGATATTTCTGTCATAGAGATCGCTGATAAATCTGGCAAGTTCTCCGTGCTCCTGCTCATCCACGGTCTCGGTAACCTCAATCTCGATATATTTCTTATCGATTCCGGAGGCGGTGATTATTCTGTCTATGTTCTGGGCAAGGTCTGCGTCCATGAGATCTTTTCTGGAAAAGTTGACTGAGATACATACGGGTTCTATCCCTTCACTTATCCATCTCTTTATGTCCTCACAGGCTCTTTTCAGCACATAGTAATCAAGGAGTACTATCTCGCCGTTCTGCTCAAGGGGAGGAATAAAAACTCCGGGAGAGACCATCTGTCCGTCATGCTTCCATCTGACAAGTCCCTCGGCTCCTACGAGAGTGTTGGTCCTCGAGTCAACCTTGGGCTGATAGAAAACCAGAAACTCCTGGTTGGCAAGTGCACTTTGATATTGCTCAAGAACATTTTTCTGTACAGAAACCTTATTAAGCATGTCCTGGGTTACACTGACAACAGGGACATGCATTATGTGCTTAGCATGCTGAAGCGCTATAGACGTTCTGCCAATTGCTTCTCCGGGATCATCGAAGGGCTCATCAATATCCCAAAGACCAATCGTAGACTGGATCTTGAGCTTACTATTATCCGTTCCCGTGCCCAGATCTACCTCTATACCATTTAGAAGCCTGCAGAATTTTTCCTTCCTATCCTTCTTAATGAGCGCGACAAAATTATCCCCGCCAAGATGGCCAAGAATCTCATCTTCCATAAGGAATTCTTTTACTTTATCAGTGAACTGCACAAGGATCCTGTCTCCGCTCTCCATTCCATATCTTTGGTTTATGTTGCCAAAACCTTTTAAGTTGAAATAGAAAGCAGTGTACTCTGTAATTGTCCCTGCCTTGATGCAATCACTAACCCTCTTGATGTACCCACCAGCGTTGGGAAGGCCCGTAAGATAATGCATCATTTGATCACTATTCATCTTATCTCCTCATTACCGTCAGCGCACCATTCCAATTTCAATACTCTTGTATTTATTATATATGTAAATGCAATAAAAATACTCAAAAAAACGAAGATTTCAATATTTTTTTATCATTTCTTAATCAACGTGATCAGCATAAACTTTGATAAAATTGTATTTGTATAAAACAAACTAAGAAAAAGCGACATCAGTATTCATTTTCTGATGTCGCTTCGTCGTTATTTTACCTCACTATCTAATAAACGGACTGTTATTGTAATAGCTGTTAGCTTTCTTACTCTTCTTTATGTTTATGAAATGTGAAAGCTGAGCTGTCTGCTTCTTACTTCCCATTTTTACATGAGTGGAATCGGAGAACACTGTGTAGCCCTCAATAAAGCCTTCGTTCCAGTCAGTCATTTTATCATAGTCACTGACATGTGTCCCGCAAATTCCAACGCAGGTCTTTTTATAGGTGGAGGGGAATTTTATTACCAATGTCTTTACGTAGGATACGTAGTACTGGTATATGGTTCCGTCAGACCAGACAAGCTTCTGTGGCTTTAGGCCCTTCCACTCAGTCTCTGTGACTGAAACTCCGTGGTAATTCGTTCCATCCTCAGAGGTCTCCGCTGTGTTTAAATTTTCGCCGGTCACCTTGTCAACCACAACAACATCAAGATAATCGATGTAATCCCGACCTGAATTTATGAACTTCTTAGCCATTTTCTTGGTTGGCTTTTTGGGATTCTGAACCTGGATAGTCATGGAAACAGTCATCATTGACGATGTTCCCGAAGTTGCCGCACCTCCGGTCTTTGCCGCAGGATATTCTCTGCCACTGTATTTAGTTATCTTGGCATATACCTTGGAAAGCCCCTTTTTCCCGGGAAGTCTTGTTGAAACCTGAACCCAGGAGCCTTTATAAAAGTTGAAGCTGCAGCCTGTTTTCTTAAGATCATTAAATGCTGCATGTGATGTTATTGCTGTGCCGTCTGCTAAAAGCACAATAGTGATAAGTAAAGCCAATAATCTGCAGAATCTCTTCATCTTTTCCCCCTCACTTCATCTTTTTCTTGTAGTTGAACTCCTTATATCTCTTCTTTGTGGCTGTCACTATAACAACGTCGCCCGGTTTTAATTTCCTCGTGAGCTTGTATGTTTTTGATGCGCTTTTCTGTGTTACGGTTATTTTCTTCTTTTTCTTGCCCTTATACTTGATTTTGAGGCTCTTTTTCTTGGAGCCCTTCTTAACAATTATGGATATCCTGGCTCCCTTTTTTGTGTCGACCCTTATGGTGTTTTCACCCACATTGGCGGTCACTCTGGTCCAAAGGCCCAGCTCTGCGGCATCCTCATCTATTTCGACGCTTATCCTATAGTGTGTGTTTCCTTTTCCAGATAAAAAGAAATATCGTTTAACACCGGAGCCGCTTATGGTATATTCCGCACTTCCATTGTCACGTATAACTCTTAGTGCATTGCTGTTAAGAACGTACTCATTGTCATCGGCAATTTTTACATCCATCTTCCTGGTGGCCGTGACAGTAACCTTGTAGCTGTTATTGTTAGGAACTTCAAAGCAGAAGCTGTCTATATCTTCTTCACGTTCAAGAGTACCCGAGATTGTGGTACCAACATTAAGTACTGTTGCAGAATCATAATCTCCTGCGTAATCGTCCATGAACTGGTCAAGGTTAAGATTAAAGCTCCCTGTTCCGCTGATTTTTATATAGTACTTTTTATCTGCAACAAGTCTCGGTATGAACTCTTCTGTAGAACCTATCCCTTCATAATTCATCCTGCACACTATCTCGGCTATATGATTCCCCGCCTGTGTGTAATTCTCCTTTACCATATTCAGCTGTTCATCAAAGATAGCTATCTGCATGGTACCGGTTTCCTGCGTACCGGTCAGCCTGGCGATGACCCAGCTGTTTCCCTGGGGTGCTGTAAAGGTATACCAAAGATCCTGACCTATTTTTACAGTGCCATCCTCATTCGTAGAGTTAACCTCAACTTGAACGGCATTATAAGGATTTATATTTGCTGTGGCGGCATAAGCATCCCTGGAAAAAATCAGTAATAATGCCGCTAGAAAGATTGGAATTAGCAGATATGAAGATACCTTGAATTTAGTCTTTTTCATCTGAAATAATCCCTCAACAATCAATAAAAAAACCATAGTTGCATAACTACACTTATCATTAATATCGTCAAAAAAATCAAAAAAATAAGAGTTCCGATCTCTCAGAACTCTTATTTATAAAATATTCACATATCGTTATAGAAAGTTTTTAAATATGGAAAATAGTTTTCCTTTTGGTCTTTCAAATTGGCCCAAACTTATCAATATATTTTTGAAGAAGAGCATCCTTTTGAGCAATTGTTGAGTCTTTATTTGCAAGATCGGAGACATTTTTAGCAATGGTGGCGTTCTTATCCGCAAGTGCTGCATCTTTTTCAGCAAGCTGGGCAGCATATTTATCTTCTGCGTCGGTATAACCTGCAGTATACTGTGAAGCAAGCATTTCTCTGTAACGACGCTGACCTTCAAGAAGTTCTTTTGCTTGGTTGTCAGTGTTAAGCTCAAGAATCAAATTACCCACCTCCTCAATTGCCGGATTATCCTTAGCAAGTTTTCTGAACACTTCCCAGGTATCGGCTTCAAAAAGCCTTGCCCAATAGACAAGATTATTATCGAAATTTTCTTTTGTTGCATTCTCTATGTGATTCAATTGTAACACGTTTATACCGAAATTTTTAGTGTATGGCCTGTGATTTTTAGTGTTAAGAAGCAAATAACTTGAATAAAACTCATCATCATCTGGAAACAGTTCCTGGTCTGTTATACAAAAGTGTGTTGTAGGTTTGAGTTTGGAGTAGTCTTCCCCTTCGCCTATGGAATCATATGCTCTGCAAAGATATAATACTGAGCGGTTTATCCAATATTTATCAGTATATACCTGTAATTCTATATTGAGGATTTCTTTACTGTTAAGAATAAGTTTCAGATCCATGACAGTTTCCTTGGATGTACTGTTTAAATCGATTGGATTCATGACAATGATATCTCTGACCTGGGAAGGATGTATTCCTTTTAGGGCACAAACAAGTCCAATTAATGCAGCCTTTGATTTCTGCATTACATAGTGGAACATTAGATCACTTTTTAAAGTGAATTCAATGGTACCAGTGGCATTCTGGTATGTGATTTTTCTTTCTGACATAAATATGTAGTTACTCCTTTTTAGATGTTTAGCTTCTTTTGCAAAAGTGGTAAAAATCAAATGAATGAAATTCATCTGGTGCGTCTGAATAACGCTTAGATAAAATAACATAGTTGAAGGGGATGGGACAAGAGAAGAACTACTTAAGATTTCTTTAAGACTTTCTTAAAAAGTGAATGATCCCAAAATTTCACAAATATAATGGAGCCATCGCCAAAATGAAATCATCTAATGCGATAGCTCCATATAAACATGAACACTCGAGTACAAGTATTCACATATTATTTAGTAATTTTTTGCGTTTTTCCGTTTATACCCTTAGCCTTTAATATCTTCTTGTAAGAATCTAAGCTCTTCTTTGGTACCTTTACGCTTGCCTTAGCATGGATTCCCTTGAAAGCACTAGCGCCGACACTCTTTTTGGTAAGGGCAGTTGTCTTGATGGTTATCTTCTTTAAGTTCTTACACTTATAGAATGCTTTGCTGCCAATCTTTACGATGTTCTTTCCTATCGTGACTTTCTTAAGCTTATTGTTGCCCTTAAATGCATTCGCAGCTATCTCAGTTACCTTATATTCTTTGTTGTCTATTGTGACAGTTGCAGGAATATTGGCTGAGGTTGAATCCATAAGTAAGCACTGCTTATAAACTACTGTCCTTGCGCCTTCGGTAGTGCATAGAATCTTGTACTCAGCTGCTGTACTTTCATCCTTAACAACATCGCCTGCCTGGCGCTCTGCAGGTGCAGGATCCTGTACTGTAGGTGCCTTGGTCTCACCCTGAGTAGGAACCTGCGGTGTATCTGCCGGAGCTGAAGGATCCGTGGTAGGATTCTGCGGCGTATCAGGATTTGTAGGTGTGTCCGGATTCGTCGGTGTATCCGGGTTTGTTGGTGTATCCGGATTTGTCGGTGTGTCAGGGTTTGTAGGTGTATCCGGGTTTGTTGGTGTATCAGGATCTGTTGGTGTGTCAGGGTTTGTAGGTGTGTCCGGATTCGTCGGTGTGTCAGGGTTTGTAGGTGTGTCCGGATTCGTCGGTGTGTCAGGGTTTGTTGGTGTATCAGGATCTGTTGGTGTGTCGGGATCTGTTGGTGTGTCAGGATTTGTTGGTGTATCAGGATCTGTTGGTGTGTCAGGATCCGTTGGCGTGTCGGGATCTGTTGGTGTATCAGGATCTGTTGGTGTATCAGGATCTGTTGGTGTATCAGGATCCGTTGGTGTGTCGGGATCTGTTGGTGTGTCAGGATCCGTTGGTGTATCAGGATCTGTTGGTGTATCGGGATCCGTTGGTGTATCAGGATCTGTTGGTGTGCCGGGATCCGTTGGTGTATCAGGATCTGTCGGCTCGTCAGGATCCGTTGGCTCCTTCTCCTTGAAGCTGAATTTTATAGGACTGTAATACTCTGATTTTGCCTCATCAAGATATCGTCGATTTAGCTTCTCCAGCTCTAAGTTAAACTCATCACCGCAGCTGCAGGTTTCAAGCTTTCTAAAGGCAGTCCCTGCAGGAACATAAATAATCTCAAAATCATATTCACCATCGTTATTCAGGTCAACCTTTAGCGGCAGAGATTCTTTCACTGTTTTAATCTTCTTATCAAAGCTTATTGTCCCCATCGTTGCTTCTAAAGTATTGAAAATTCTATCTCGCTCAATCTGATCTTCAGTCTCAGCTGAATGAAGAACTAAATCCGTACTTCCAAGATCAATCTCCCTTTCTCCCCTATTCATGGACTCTATGGGCGTTACCTTTTTACTTGCTATTTCAAAGTTTGTTGAAACCTCTCCTTTATAATTCCCTATTCCTACAACTGTTACTGTAGCCGTACCGGGCGCATCATTATTTGAATATGAAACTGTATAGTCCTTATCAAGCTGAAGTATATCTGTGTCATCCATCACAGTAACTTCCGGCGTGATTTCTGAATCATCATAGACAAAAGGTCCTGTCTCTACAACAACCATTCCCTCATTTATTTTCGCAGGGGAAATCGTAAAAATTGAAGAAATTACAGTACCCACCGATTCTTCTTCCTTAATTGTCACCGCTGCATAATAGCTACCTACGTTTACAGGCGGTGTATCAAATGAGGGTTTATTCGCCACACCATAAACCGGTTCTGTAACACTAAATCCTTCAGGAAGTCCATCAGCCATTGTCACAACTGCCGATGCAGCTGTTTTATCATATATCTTATCGTTGGTACTAATCTCTACAGTATAGCTTTTTCCACAATCTTCACACGAAATTTTTCCAACACTACCAGATTCAGTTACTGTCCAGTTATGTGTATGCTTTTCAATAGAAAATTCCACCGGCTCACATGCATAATCTGTTTCATATGTACCATTAACCTGTTCAGCTACAAGATAACAAGCGCCGTAGCGTTCATATTTTGAAGGAATCTTGAAAGAGCCATCTACTATTGAATATCTGGGATGCACTCCATCATCTCTTAATTCATAATTATCTATTGTTACCGGAATATAAGCATAGGCGTTTCCAACTGTCTCTCCTGGAGTATATTTTTTCTTAAGCAAAAGAACACTATATTTAGTAGGATCGTCCTTCCTGTAACCGGTGAGCTGGAAATGGATTTTAATTTCATCTTCAACGTTTTCTGCACGAACTGAATAAGGACGGGTGATTACCTCTTCATCCTTATCTACTAATGTCAGCTTATACGAAGACCCTAACTTACCCAGTGTACCTTCAACTAATGAAGTGAATAAAATAGATTTTAGATCCAGGTTATATGCGGGAGATACTCTATGTGTTGCCCCTCCACCATAAAAACTAATGCCACCATTAGAAGTTATAGAAGAAGCATAATAATCCGGATTATTTAAATATGGAGATCTCAGCCAGACTCCGCTCTTACCTCCATCAATGTTCTTTCTTGTAGACATCTCCCCCAAAGTATCCTCAAAGCCATAGGATTCTCTTGTAGCTTCGCATACATCAAGGAAAAAGAGTTTATCGTCTATCGGTGCAAATCCATATGATTCTAACCCTGATCTTCCATCAGGCTCTCTAATTGTCGTCTTTTTGCTGGTAATTATTGCTTTCTTTTCAAGCTCAGTGAATAATTTTGAATAAAGATTTGTATTCACTTCTTCTCTCAGATCGCTATATAGCCACTCATATACGTGGCTGGCTCCGCTGTTTTTCTTTCCGTCCAAGTCAAAACAATAAGTATACGTGTCTGCTACGCTATCCAGAAGAAGCGAGCCATTTATACCAAAATCACGTGAGTCTGTATCAAGAACTCTGTTTTTTTGAGGCTTACCATTATAATTTCCATAATAGACGTAGCACCACTTTCCGCCACGACTGACAGGGTCAGTTATATATCCTGTCCCCAATCCGCAGATTGTCTTTGCCTGAGCATAAGTCTCAGCTTCAGCCCTAGCCGTAATTGATGGTGAAATAATAGGTGTCATGGAAACTGACATAGAAAATGCCAGTGCAAAAGAAAGCGCCCTTAAAGGCTTAAAGTGTTTCATAAAATCCTAACCCCCTTCGTTAAAGAAAAAAAATGAAAACTAAAACCATTTGTGACGAGCAAACATATTTCGAGATACTAAAATCCTATACTATTTCCCCTCAAAAAAAAGTACGGATTATGAACATTCCAATTCACAATCCGTACTTGACAATGGTTGATTTTAATACATTTTTTATAATTTGATGATTCAAAGGTCAGCGACTTTTTCTAGTCAATTTCCAAAATCTGTGAAACTATATCATTTCTGCGGTCTCTAAGAAGCAATAACTTATTGTACTTGTAGTACTCCTCCGAGCCCTCATTCTGGATGAAGTTAAGGCTATAATGGCCGGAATCCAGTCTTGTGAGGAACAGTACCATCTCCTGCTCTTCACCGTAGATCTGAGCAAGGAATGAAAAACAGTTCTTAAGATGCTCTCCTGTCAAAGCAGCAGCTGCTCTGCGCTCCTTCTCTCTTCCCGCAAACCAGGATTTGATATCGGCTTTTTGCGACTCTGCCATATCCGCTGCGCCATCTGAGTTCTTCCCCGATTCCACAGTTTTCTCTACAAGAGTCTTCTGCAATTCCTCAAGGGCGATCATCACCTTCTTAAGGACAATCTCAGAGCCCTTATCCATGAGATGCTGACCTGCCTTGTTTTCAAAATCATCACGAAGCTGGCTGATACGGAGCTTTAATCTCTCGGCTATGGAATCTTCCTCACTTCCGCCTTCTGAGATCGGTATCATTTCCTTAACTATGCCCGTAATCTCCTTCTGCAGGCGTTTCTGAACCTTAAAGTCGGTGTCATACCTTGAAAACTCCTGATTAAGTCTGTCTATAAGGAGATTTATTATGCTCAGCTTTTCATCAAAAGATGCCTTGCGCAGTCTGTCTCTCTCCTGCGGAACGCTGCCACCAAGAATCTCAGAGACATTGTAGACATCCTCGTATTTGTGGTAGAGGGCGTAGTACATGGCAAAATCCCTTGCCACCTCAGGCTCCTGAAGGTACTGAATAGTCACCTTCTCGTCTATCTCAATACCAAGCTTTTCATAGGCTCTGATAAGCTGTGAAAGATCTTCCCAACCTCTGGCGGTGACAAAACGCTTGCCCTGGATGTCATTTTTGATACGATAGAAATTGTCCTTGTGAATATCGAGGTATGCCAGGATTGATCCGTGAATTCCGTTGAAATCCGCATATTCCTTGAAGGCCTCAAGGTCCTCCTCTATATCTATTCTCTTAACACGGTCGAGAGTAACGATGTCGAAATCCCTAACCGCCTTGTTGTACTGAGGCGGGTTACCTGCCGTTACGATGATGAATCCATCCGGAACCCTGTGGGCACCAAAGGTCTTGTACTGTAAAAACTGCAGCATGGTAGGAACCAACGTCTCCGATACGCAGTTGATCTCATCAAGGAAGAGAATACCTTCCTTAACACCTGTCTGATTGATCTTGTCGTAGACAGATGCGATGATTTCACTCATTGTGTACTCGGTTACAGAGATCTCCTTGCCGCCGTATTCCTTTTTGGAGATAAACGGAAGGCCTATGGCACTCTGCCTTGTGTGATGAGTAATTGTGTAGGAAACAAGATTCACAGAAAGCTCCTCTGCCACCTGCTCCATGATCGCTGTCTTACCGATACCCGGAGGTCCTATAAGGAGGATAGGGCGCTGCTTCTGTACAGGGATCATGTAATTCCCCATCTCGTCCTTCTGCCTGTAGGCTTTTATAGTGTTGATTATTTCCTGTTTTGCGTCTTTTATGTTCATAATATTCCTTTCAAGTGCCCCTCACCTAAATATACAATTGAATCGCCCAGTTAGGCATTTTATCAGCGCCGGTCTCCTTATCTGAAGGATACACGAACGCCGTATCATAATCTGTTGGATTCTCCGGATAATCTCCAAAGCCATCCGTAAAGTACATTAGTCCTCGAAGGTGCTTTAGCTCTCCTTTTTTCCTAAGATCGTCAACATATGAAAAAACCGGTCTGAAATCTGTTCCATAGCCTCCGGATATCTCAAACTTCTCGGCATATTTTTCCATATCCTCAGGATGATTGATTATGAGATCGTTCTGAATCTTATTATCACATTCTATGATATGAACGTGTATCTCCCTGAAGAAATTCTCGCTCTGCCGAAGGATCCCCGCGGTCTCGTTGAGGAAAGTCTGCACAAGCTCATCAGAGCATGAAGCCGAGGTATCAATAGCTATCACCAGTTCATCGACCTTGTGGGTCTCACTGTACTCATTTTCCTCTATAAGTGGCATGTTACCATATATCTCTATGCCGTAGTTATATAATCCATAATCAAAGGAATCGGGGTCTATCCTTATCTCTTCTCTCACAACAGCTATCTGATTAAGAAAATCGGTAAAGTAGACTTTTTCCTGCGTCTCGGCTTTAAGATAGAATTTAAGGCTTCCGGATTCGGAGCTCTTCTCGTCTCCAAGACTTGCGATGTCATTCTTTATTCGCTTCGCTGTATTTTTCCAGGCTTCTTCTATTTCCTTCTTATTAGCACGGCGCATACGAAGCTGCATCTGCATGTCGATATCCGGCTTATTCTCCTGCTCTCTGGCGTCGTCCTTCTTATCCTCAAGGCGGTCCCAAAAGCCATGGTCATCCAGCTTAAATTCCCTGACAAGGCGGTTCCAGGTATCCTCGGTTATGACTTCTTCATTCTGCGCCTTTGTATCCTCAGGTTGATTTTGACTCTGTAAGTCTTTTTCTTCCAAAACGCTCTGAACTGAAGTATCAGCCATCAGCCACTCGCAGTGTTCCTCAAAATACCTGTATAGCTTCTCCGCGGTCAGGACCTTAAGCTCATTCTCAAGTCTCTCATACCACCGCTCCCTAAGGTCTGAACTCACTCTGTAGATACACTGATAATCCATGGTATCCAGGATATGCTCTACTGCTATGTCGCAGGATAAATCCCACAGCTCTGTATCCGGATACTTATCGGCCGCATACATATGCCTGAACATGCAATGCATCAGCATATGAAGATAGGTCCTATTCATCTTCGACGGATCTTCCACGTAGGTCTTAAAGACATAATTCGGATTATAAAGTACGCTGACCGCATCAGTACCGACAGATGTGGTGGACATGTCACGTCTGATCTCAAGCATAGATAGGGCAGGCGCCATGAACCTCATGGACAAAAGAAGCTCCGTCTTTACGCTGTTCCATATTTGATTGCCTAGATTTTCTAACTGTTCATTATTTCCCATTCACATTAACTCATTCTTCAAAAATCAAGTTCAAGCATGTTGTCATCATCTTTTGTGACACCATTGTCACCATCTTTTTGCAAATATTTGTCACTTTCTGCATAGTCCATCAGCATACTAACTATTGCGGTGATGCCCATGTCAGCAGCTATATGTGCTAATTCCCTCGCATCTGACTTATCAAGAAGTTCTCTCTTCAAATAAAAGTCTATATGCTCTTCTATATCATCCATGAACTCATTAAAGGTCCCTAGATCCTTGCCGGTTGCTCTGTCTGTATTCTTGACTATCTTAGTCAAATTCTTCAAAGCCTTATTTTTTAGCCAGTTTTCATAAGTAATTCTGGCCTCATCCGATAGTTCATAAGGCTCCAGAAGTCTTGCTATGGCTATCATCTCAGCGGTCCCTCTGTCATCCGCTGAAACTTTCGAAAACAGATTATCATATTCTCTGAAATTAATCTGATCTGATTTTACGACTTCTCTGTAAGCATAGCCGGTACCTTCAATAGCAAACTGAATGGTCCTTGCCATGGTGTTTTCCACAAAATCATAGTTAAATCCCGGGAATACCACAAGGGCTTCGCCGCCCGGCATATGAATTCTGAAGGTAAGTCTTCTGTCATTGTCCTCCAAAATTCGACGGATTATAAAGGGTTTGCCACGCTTTAAATCCACCTCTATTTCGCAGAGGCTCTCACACTGCCTTGTTCCTCCGTCAAGATATTCCTCAATACTGTCCGTGAGAGATATCTTCCTAAGCTTACCGCAATTGTGGAAGGCAAAGCCAAGAACCGTATGGATTGAATCCGGGATTACGACCTCCTCCAAATCTTTTCGTGAGGAAAACGCATGATTGCCGATAATTCTGACCGGAAATACCTGCCCAGCACCACGACCAACACTCTCTGCATCAGATAGCTCCACGTCTGAATCTATATTTATACATCCTTCATCGGGGATCACAAGCTTTTTACAGGGACCTTCAAATCCCTTAACCGTAATATAGGGATCTCCTTTTTCTGTTACTTCAAAAATAAAACTCATATCATACTCCGCAAACCGAGTCTACATACTCGAATATTTCCGCAAAATCTATAGACAGTTTACCACAATACGCAAAAAGCCGCATCAACACTGTCACCAGTGCCGATGCGGCATATATTCTGTATCTTATTTATGAAAGCACCATAGCGTCATTTACTTCGTCATTTCCGGCTTCCTCGAACTTCTGGAGAAGGTCTGCAACCTTGAGGTTCTTCTTCTCCTCTCCGGATACGTCGTAGATGATCCTGCCTTCGCTCATCATGATAAGTCTGTTGCCGTGAGCAATAGCGTCCTTCATGTTGTGAGTTACCATAAGAGCTGTAAGGCCGTGCTCCTTGATGATGTTCTCAGATATCTCAAGAACCTTCTTAGCGGTCTTGGGATCAAGAGCAGCTGTGTGCTCGTCAAGAAGGAGAAGATCAGGCTTTTTAAGAGATGCCATAAGAAGTGTAACTGCCTGTCTCTGTCCACCTGACAGAAGACCAACCTTACTTGTGAGGCGATCCTCAAGTCCAAGGTCAAGAGACTTTAAAAGCTCCTTGTACTGTGCTCTCTCGGAGTTGTTGATTCCACTCTTAAGGCCTCTGCTCTGTCCACGTCTTGCTGCAAGAGCAAGGTTCTCCTCGATCTGCATTGTTGCAGCGGTTCCCATCATAGGATCCTGGAAAACACGTCCGATATACTTAGCTCTCTTATATTCAGGGAGCTTTGTGATATCATGACCGTTCAGTACAATGCTTCCCTCGTCTATGGGCCATACACCCGCAACCGCATTAAGGATTGTAGACTTACCTGCTCCGTTACCACCGATAACGGTTACGAAATCACCATCATTCAATGTAAGATTCACTCCGTTAAGAGCCACTCTCTCATTGATTGTGCCTTTATTAAAAATTTTAACCAGATTCTTAATCTCTAACATAATTCCGCTCCTTATCTCTGTTTAACCTTGATTCCAAGATATCCCTGAATAGCGGGGATTCCAAGGAATACTGCTACAAGAACTGCACTCAGGAGCTTGAGGTAAGTTGAAGGAAGTCCAAGCTGAAGAACTACAGCAATAACGATGTAATAGATGATCGCACCGCAAACTGAAACTCCCATTCTTACTGCAAAATTATGTCTTGAACCGAAAATAACTTCGCCTATGATAACAGCAGCAAGTCCGATTACGATAGCACCACGACCTGCGTTGACATCCGCATTACCCTGATACTGTGCATAGAGTCCGCCGGCAAAAGCTGTAAGTCCGTTACTTACAACAAGACCGATTCTGATGCAACGGCCTGTGTTGATACCCTGGGCTCTGGCCATGTTCTGGTTACAACCGGTAGCACGGATAGCTGAACCAATTTCGCTTCCAAAGAACATATACAGAAGGAAAATAATGACAGCTACTATGATCACGCTCATGATGATTGAGTAGTTAATAAATCTGAGGCTGACGATAAGAGCATACTGATCTACACTGATTGCCTGATTGGATTTTCCCATAATAGCAAGATTTATCGAATACAAGCCAAGCTGTGTAAGAATTCCTGAAAGTATCGGCGGAATTTTCAGCATTGTATGCAGAAGTCCGGTTACATATCCCGCACACATTCCTGCAATAAAGGCGCATATAAGCGCTACATAAACGCTCTGCCCTGAGAGCATCAGCATTACGCAGGTAGCTCCACCTGTACAGAATGATCCATCAACTGTCATATCTGCGTAATCAAGTACCTTGAATGTGAGAAAAACACTGATAGCCAGGATTCCCCAGATAAGTCCCTGGGCAACTGAGCCCGGCAGTGCATGTAATAGTGAGATCATGATATTACTCCTTAGTCTGTTTTAATACAAAGCCGAAAACTCACGGCTTTTCTTACATAATACGAAGGTGTCCAATAACCCGACACCTTCGTCTCCAAAACATTTTGATTTAACAGGCAGATCACTCTGACATATCGATAGCTGTAAGTCCATCAAGAAGGCTCTCGTCAAACTCGATAGCTTCAACTGTCTCAGGGTTGTACTCACCTGTGATACCGCCGTAAACAACGGGCATCTCTGCAGGATTCTTGCCATTTACAAGGATATCGAAAGCCTGCTCGCCTGCTGCCTTACCAAGTTCGTAGTAATCGATACTGAGTGTAGCAAGACCGCCGTTCTTACACATGTTCTCTTCACCGCAGATGATGGGAAGCTTCTCGGGCCAAGCTGCATTCTTAACGATTGACATGTTATCAGCGATTGTGTTGTCTGTAGGAATGTACAGGCAGTCACAATTTGAAATAGCGTTAGTAACAACTGACTGAATCTCGTTGGAATCAGCTACTGTGTACTCCTTGTGAGCGATACCTGCTGCATCAAGAGCCTCGGCTGCAAGGTCAACCTGGAACTTGGAGTTAGCCTCTGATGAGCAGTAAAGAATACCTACCTGCTTAACCTCAGGAACGAGCTTCTGAAGAAGTGCGATCTGCTCATCGATAGGAGCGAAATCTGATGCACCTGTTACGTTTGTTCCGGGAGCATCGTTAGCCTTAACAACGCCTGCAGAAACAAAGTCTGTTACTGAAGTTCCGATGATCGGAATATCACCTGTAGCTGCTGCAACTGCCTGAAGTGCAGGTGTTGCGTTTGCCATGATAAGGTCATCTTTGTCATTTACGAATTTAGTTGCGATGGTAGCGCAGTTAGCCTGCTCACCCTGTGCATTCTGATAGTCGAATTCAACTTCATATCCGGCAGCACCAAGGGCATCCTCAAGTCCCTCTTCAAAGCCCTTAGTTGCAGCATCAAGAGCGGGATGCTCAACAAGCTGGATAACACCTACATGGAATGTCTTACCCTTGCTCTCCTGATCTTCTGCAGTATCCTCTGCAGCCTCTTCCTCTGTGCCCTCTTCTGCTTCTTCTGTGCTCTCCTCAGCCTCGGCTTCTTCCTCAACCTCTTCAACAGCCTCTTCTGCAGTATCCTCTGCTTCCTGAGCCGGCTGAGTATTGCCACCTGCTGTACGAGCACAGCCTGTCATGCTGAAAATCATTGCACCGCTGAGAATAGCGGCAAGAATCTTCTTTTTCATACTGAATCCTCCTCTTTATGTTCGCGTTTTTCGCTTTCATGATTTAGCACTTTTACGCTTTTACATTTTGACGCTTTAAACCGCAAAAGTAAATATTTATAATAATAGCGCAAACCTTAAAATTGGTCAATGTTTTTTAAGATTCGCGCTACCCCTCATCCGTCAGCTTCGCTGACACCTTCTCCCCCCAGGAGAAGGCTTCATAACATTATACTGCTTCATTTATTGAGTTAAATCTACTTACAATAAGATAAATCTCTAATGAAATAAGTTCTTACTTAACTCTCTTATAAGTGCGGAATGTATATGTTGTATCGAAGTAGGCCTGCTCCTCGCTCTCCTCTACAAGCTCCCACTCCGGATCCGCATCAAGATTAGTGAAAAATCTGTCCGCTTCAAAGGTTCTGTCGATCTTGGTCACAATGCAGGTATCGCACATGGGAAGAAGCTCCTCATACACCTTGGCTCCGCCGATGCAGTACACGATGTCTGTATCATACTCAGCGATTGCATCCTTGAGCTCATCGAGGTTGTGAACAACAGTGGCGTTCTTAACCTCATAATTAGGGTTAGTGGAAAGAATTATGTTTTTTCTTCCCTCAAGAGGCTGCTGCCCGGGAAAAGTCTCAAGGGTCTTTCTTCCGTACACAAGAACCTTGCCCATTGTCTCAGCTCTGAAATTCTTCATGTCATTTGGGATTCTTATAAGGAGCTGTCCCTTATTACCAATTCCCCATTTCTCATCTGCAGATAAAATTATTTTCATTTTTCCTCCAAGAAATTGTCCGTAATACTGCAAATTGCTCCGCCGTGGTGCAGCGGAGCAATTATTGTTTTATACCGCAATCGGAATATTCTTAATCTGTTCTCCGGCAACCTCGTAATTTTCCACGGAGACATCATCCCTTGTGAACTGATAAAAATCATGAACATCGGGATTTAAGTGGAAAGTCGGTGCAGGTTTCGGCTCTCTTTTAATAAGCTCTTTTATAAGATCCACATGTCTGTCATAAATGTGAGCATCCGCGATCACGTGAACAAGCTCACCAACATTCATATCACACACCTGAGCCAGCATATGAACCAGAACTGAGTACTGAACCACATTCCAGTTATTTGCTGCCAGAATGTCCTGTGAGCGCTGATTGAGTATCGCATTAAGAGTCAGCCTGTCATCGCCCTTTTTCTGTGTAACATTGAATGTCATGCTGTATGCACAAGGATAAAGATGCATCTCCGAAAGATCCTGATGTACATACATATTTGTCATGATGCGTCTTGAAAAGGGATTATTTTTAAGATCATAGATCACGCGATCAACCTGGTCAAACATTCCTTCCTTGTACTGATGCTTGATACCCATCTGATAGCCGTAGGCCTTTCCGATAGAACCTGTCTCATCAGCCCATTCATCCCACACATGACTGTGAAGATCATTGATATTATTAGACTTCTGCTGCCATATCCAGAGCATTTCGTCTGTGGCACTCTTAAGTGCGGTTTTGCGAAGAGTCATGATAGGAAACTCCTCGGCAAGATTGTAGCGATTAACAACGCCGAATTTCTTGATCGTATATGCAGGTGTTCCGTCCTCCCAGTGTGGGCGAACCTTCTCTCCTTCAGTACTGGTACCGTTCTCAAGGATATCCTTGCACATATTTATGAAAATCTCATCAGCCTTACTCATAGGTCTCCTCGCATTTAAGAAATCTTATACTTAACTCCTGCAACGATCTTCTTTTTCAGAAGCTTCTTATATTTCTTTCTGATCTTGGTAGTAGGTGTGTAAATTGTTGTCTTCTTGTTTATACCTGAAAATGCTGTTTTTCCGATAGAAGTTACATTTCCGGCTTTGAAGGTGATCTTCTTAAGAGAAGAACATCCATTAAATGCATTAGCACCGATCTTGTTTACGTTCTCACCAACCTCAAGAGTTGTTATAGTCTTATTTCCTGCAAAGGCCTTAGTATCAATCTCTGTAACACGATAATAAGTACCATTGATATTTACAGAAGCAGGAATCTTGACTTTCTTTACGTTCTTCTTCTGACCAAAGCCAAGGAGCTTAACTGTTCCGGAACCATCACCTGCAACCTTTGTGATCTCATACTTATAGCTTGAGATTGCTGTGGGTGTCTTCTTCTTTACTACTTCTGTGTTGATTACTGTATTGGAATAGATAACCTTTGAAGTTGTCACTGTGTGCTCAAGAACAGAGCGGTATCTCTGAATACAGCCAAGTCTTACACGAACACTTTTTGCAGGATAACCAAGTGCTAAAAGATCCGGATCAGTAACTGAAAGTGAGTAGGAAGTAGTACCACCGTTACCGGCCTCTTTAATCTTTGTTGTGTTGTTTCCATAGAGTTCGATCTGGAAAGCGTCAAAAGAGCTAAGTGAGTTATAGGTATTAGCCCTCTGAACGTTGTTCCATGAGAAATTAAGATTTCCGTTCGCATTCTTCATTGTGAAGCCTTCAGCGGCAAAGAACGGAATGTATCTGACACCTAATCTGTTAGTGATCTCAAGCTGTGCATTTGAACCATCATCAGCTTTAAGGCAGATAAAATAAGGCTCATTTTTAGGAAGTCCGCTGAGCGGGAAAAGGATATCAAGTGCTCTTCCGCCATCATTTCTATAGGTTGCACCGGCTCCACCAACGGTAGCCTGATCAATAACGGAACCATATCTGTCTTTGACCTGAGCAGTAAATGTTCCACTAGCAGAATTATCGATAACGATTGATTCAAGACTTACAAGATAAACACCGCCGTCCTTATCACTGGTGTTGAACTTGTAGTAGTAATCTCTTCCCTCGATAATGTGCTCTTCATAATAAGTGTTACCAAAATCGAGCATTGCAGCCTGTTCCTGAGTGTCATAGCCTCGGATCGGATCACCTGTCCAAGCCTTAGCTGTCATCGGAACTGCAACTGCAAACAGAGCGCATGTAAGCGCCGCAATTATTCCTTTTTTCATACCATTCACCTCTCTAAAAAAATCTTGCTCCCCTCATAGATGCGTTACATACCAACAATTAAGTTTACCACCTATTCCCACTTATCGCAAAGTGCGATAATCTGATCGGCAAACTTGGCCTTATCCTTATTGGTCATTCCCTCGCTCCTTGCAATGATTGCAACAAGTCTTGCACCTGCTGCCTTAAGTCTTGTAAATACATCAGAAACTTTGGCTGTCTTTCTGAGTGCTTCCTTCGGAATGCCTTCTTTGATGATCTGTCCCGATATAAGATCAAACTCTGTTCCGCTATAAGGAGCGTATGTACTAAAGCCATGCTCCTCTCTTAGACAATTTGCAAAAGATGTACATACCGAATCCTCGCCGTGAACAAGGAATACCTTCTTAGGTCTCTCGGTAAAGCCCTCAATCCAGTGAATCAGTCCGCCCTTATCAGCATGACCGGAAAGTCCGGTAATTTTGCATATCTCAGCCCGAATATCAACCTCTTCACCAAAGAGCTTTATCTTATCAGCGCCGTCTATAATAGCTCGTCCTGTGGTTCCCACAGACTGATATCCCACAAACAGAATAGTGGATTCAGGTCTCCATAGATTATGCTTCAGATGATGCCTGATTCTTCCGGCTTCACACATACCCGATGCCGAGATGATAACCTTCGGAGTATCCTCCTCATTTATAGCCCTCGACTCCTCTGTGGTGATCGCAAGATTTAGTCCCGGGAATGAAATGGGGTTGATATGCTTTTTAACAAGCTCCATGGCTTCCTCGTCATAGCACTCCATGGCATGCTCCGTGAAAACCTCGGTAGCTTCAACAGCCATCGGTGAATCCACGTAAACAGGGAAATCATCGACAGCGGTTACAAGATGCTCCTTTTTAATAGTCCTGAGGAAATACAGCATCTCCTGAGCACGTCCTACAGCAAAGGACGGAATAACCACGTTTCCGCCTCTTGCAAAGGTCCTGTTGAGGATTTCCGTCAGCTCTGCGATATAATCAGGCTTCTCCTCACCGTGATATCTGTCGCCATAGGTGGACTCCATGACCACATAATCCGCCGTTGTGGTGAGCGCAGGATCCTTAATAATAGGCTGATCGTTATTGCCGATATCACCTGAAAATACTATCTTTTTCTCTACATTCTTCTCGGTTGCCCACACCTCTATGCTGGCAGAACCCAAAAGATGTCCGATATCGGTAAATCTGATCTGAACACCCTCGCAGACATCAATCTTCTTGCCATACTCACAGGGAATGATATGTCTTAAGGTGTTGTCAGCGTCCTCCATGGTGTACAGAGGCTCAATCTGCTTAATATCCTTATTTCTCTTACCCTTGCGGCTTCTCCACTCAGCTTCCTGCATCTGAATGTGCGCACAATCACGCAGCATGATACTGCATAGATCCGCTGTAGGTCTTGTCATATAAATTTTGCCGCGAAAACCTCTCGCATATAAAAGGGGAAGATTTCCTGAATGATCCACATGAGCATGCGTCAGAAAAACATAATCGATCTCGGCCGCACTTACAGGAATTTCCACATGTTCAAAAGAAATATGTCCCTGCTCCATGCCGTAATCAACAAGAATGTGTTTGTCACCAACCTCTAAATAATGGCAGCTCCCAGTAACTTCATGGTCTGCACCGATGAAACAAAGCTTCATAGGCACCTCCTAAAATGTTGATATATTTATTTTACCATTTTATCCCCACTATGAATTCAAATATTTTTAGCTAACCTTCAATCTCAGACTTCTCTTATCATGCGGCTTTTTTATTTACAAACACCTTAAATGAATCCGCAAGATGCTGATGATGAACACTGGTAGCATCGAATTTCACCGTAGCAAATGCCATCTGCATAATAGGACCTGTAGCAAATGCACAGATAAGAGTTCCGATTCCCACAGGGCCTCCAAGAAGCCATCCGATAAAGGTTGCAAGACTAAGAAGTGTAATGCTGACAATTCCTATCGGAATATTCTTTGCTCTCTTTGCAAGTGCCACAAGAAGCGTATCTCTCGGTCCGCATCCAAGGGATGCACTCATATAGGTGTACTGCGTATATGCCATGATTATAAGCCCGATAATCATTACCAGAACCCCTTCCATCATCGAATCACGCTTTGGCACAACATCCATTTTATTGAAAAAATCCACCGCCTTACCTACAACAAATGCGTCAATAAACATCGCAATTCCAATAGGCTCCTTAAACGCAATATCTATTCCCAGAATCGCATAGGAAATTGCAACCGATGCCGTACCATACAAAATCCCAAAGGTATTCGACACCCCAAGATTAAGCACATCCCACGGCCCTGCGCCTATATTAGCCTGGATTGTAAGGTACACCCCAAATCCATTCGCCACAAGACTCACCGCCGCAATGAGCATATTCATAACAATCGCACTTGATGTGCGGTTTTCCTTCAACTTACTATTTCCAAACATTACTCTTTCTCTCTTAAAACAAAAATTTCACCCTATACTATAAGCATTCTTTCTTAATATGTCTATCTTCTGCATAAATCAAAATGGGTATGGCATATAACTTTATACCAAAAAGTAGTGTGCTCGTGCAGAAGATGGGGTGAGGCGGATAAAGAAAAAGGTCCGGGGGACCTTTTTCCCGCCGAACCGACCGACGAAGCAGCTATGCTGCGAGGAGACCTTGAACCCTTGGGTTCAAGGGGCTCCTCGGCATAAATCAAAATGGGTATGGCAATCTGCCATACCCATTTTAATTTATGCAGAAGATGGGACTTGAACCCACACGCCTTGCGGCACAGGAACCTAAATCCTGCATGTCTGCCAATTCCATCACTTCTGCCAACTGTTCTAATATACAGTTTTATCCTCTCTTAGTCAATGCTGTTTTTATTCAAGACCAAGCGTATCAGCCGCAAACTCTGCTTCCTTCTGTGTATATGCCTGAGCACCTGTAGTGAGCAGATGAATAAGCTGCTTCCTGTTATAGGAATAAATCTCCAGAAGATCCTCACCTGCCTTCACAGCCTGCGCATACCAGTCCACAAGACCATTCTCCTCCATATAGTCAAGAGCATGATTGGCCTCATCATAGGTATACTGTGCATCTTTTCCTTCAGCCAGAGAATCAAAGAGCATCTGCCTTGAAAAACTCGTCATGCTAAGGCAGAACAGCGCATCATCAACCGCGCGGCACTCATTCTCCGTAAGATCTCCATACTGAGTAAACTCAAATGAAGGCAACTCTGCAGCAAGAGGAGTTTCATCATCAAGAATGGTTTCAGCACCATCCAGTGAAGCACTCTCAGGAATATCTACCTCATCATCCGTGTATACTTCATCCGGTCTGCCAAGGAAATTACTTCCCATCTCTGCATCAGGCTTAGTATTATCCTTAGATCTAAGATTTCCTCTCGCAGTTGTAATTCCGAGAACTAATAACATAACAGCAAGGCCTGTAAACAGAACTCCCAATCCCGAAATCAGGGCAATTGAAAGCTTATTATCTGGTTTCTTTTTTTCAATCTTTGCTTCCAGTGTGACACGTTTTGCAGGAGCTTCTGCTTTATGATGGGTGCCTATTACCGAACCACAGTAATTGCATCTTGCAAAATCCTGCCCCTCTTCTTTAAATAAATCAGCATCACAACTCGGACATTTACCAACAAAAACCTTTGACATAACCGTTCCCTCCGCAAAACCTAATGTGCCGCTCACGGTTCACATAGAACCATCATCGCGTCAGTACACTACTTACAGGTTCCCCTCATAAATAATATATAATATCTGCATCATATAGCAACACATTTATGTCTGAAAAATAAGATGCCATAACGCTTCCCCATCAGCGCTTTACCTCATCATATTTCCGCGATCGCATCAGCCGGTATTGGGCATACATAGCCCTCTTTTGTCCGTTCTATGAACTCCGCTTTTGCTTCGTTTAAAAGATCCTCATTTTCAAACAGATCAATTGCCGTTGCGCAGAGAACCTTTCCCGCATGAACAGCAGCCTTGTGGCCTATTTCAGTTCTGGCACATGCAACGTTCTGCCAGCTGTGTCCCGGGCATCCGTTTGGCCATGCAGCCACATGTATCTGCATTGTAGGGCAGTTCCAGCTCACATCTCCCACATCCGTGGATGAAGGTTCAAAAGCATCTCCCATAAAATGCGGAAGAAGAAAATCATTCATTCCCTGTGGCGTGCACATTTTACTAACTTTATCCGCATAATCGGTATCCGCGCCTGAACCCACTCCCGGAACAGAGCCTGCTCCGTCGAAGGTCATCGCCAGCTTTCCGGCATACTCAAGCTCTTCTTCAGAATGCGAAGGTACGCCAAGCTCCTCAAAATTCCTGTAGGCCACTTTTTCCAAGGTGCGGTTAGTAACTGTATCGGATAATCCATCCACAAACTTCCTATCAAAGGTCGTCTCTGTCATCAGTGCAGCGCCTTCAGCTATCTTGCCAACTCGCTTCTGAAGTTCCACGGCCTCGGCAATGTGATTGGATCTGACCATATAAAGAACCTGTGCTCTTGGCTGTACCACATTGGGGCTTACTCCGCCGGCATCAGTTATCGCATAGTGAACCCTTGCGCGCTCACTCATATGCTCACGTAAAAACTGAACCCCGATGTTCATAAGCTCCACGGCATCAAGCGCACTTCTGCCCTTTTCAGGAGCTCCTGAAGCATGAGAAGCTATTCCATGAAAAGTGTACTGAACCTGAATGCATGAGTTGGAAGAACCTGTCACGACCTCATTGCAGTCTGCGGGATGCCAGGTAAGTGCAGCATCCAGTTTATCCCACTCGCCATCACGCGCCATGAAAGCCTTGGAGGCGCATCCCTCTTCTCCAGGGCAGCCATAAAGAATAACAGTGCCGCAGCCTTTTGAAGAACCACTATCCGATTCTTCTTTCGTCCTATCTTCAAGATACTTCTTTATACCAATAGCTGCTGCCAAGGCACCTGCCCCAAGAAGATTATGTCCACAGCCATGGCCACTTCCTCCCTGCTCTAAAGGCTTTTCCAAAAGAGCGCCGCCCTCCTGTGAGAGCCCCGAAAGAGCATCGTACTCAGCAAGAATTCCTATGACCGGTTTCCCGCTTCCAAAGCTTGCAGAAAAAGCAGTGGGAATATTACAGATTCCCTTTTCCACCGCAAAGCCCTCCTCTTCAAGGACCTTGCAGTAGAGATCGCAGGATTTGTATTCCTGCAGTGAGATTTCCGCATATTCCCAGATTTTGTCTGCGACATCGCAGATAATGTCGCGCTTGTTTTCGATTTCCAAAATTGCTATATCTTTTTTCACTGACACCCTCATCCGTCAGCTTCGCTGACACCTTCCCCCAAAGGGGGAAGGCTTATGATAATTCTTATTTAGCTGCCACCTTCTCCAAAAGGGGAAGGCTTATGATAATTCTTATTTAGCTGACACCTTCTCCAAAAGGGGAAGGCTTATGATAATTCTTATTTAGCTGCCACCTTCTCCAAAAGGGGAAGGCTTATGATAATTCTTATTTAGCTGACACCTTCTCCAAAAGGGGAAGGCTTATGATAATTCTTATCTATATCTCTCACAAATTACAGTACCTTGCTCAAAAACTCCTGAAGCCTTGGGTGCTTTGGATGTTCGAAAATTTCATCGGGAGTCCCCTGCTCCAGCAGTTTTCCGTCAGCCATAAAGAGCACACGGTTTCCAACCTCTTTGGCAAAGCCCATCTCATGAGTAACCACGACCATGGTCATCCCCTCACCGGCGAGTTCCTTCATAACGTCAAGAACCTCACCTACCATCTCAGGGTCCAGCGCTGATGTGGGCTCATCGAAAAGCATAACCTCAGGGTCCATCATAAGTGCTCTTACAATTGCAATACGCTGCTTCTGACCACCGGAGAGCTGAATAGGATATGCATCAGCCCTGTCCGCAAGGCCAACTCTCGAAAGAAGCTCCATTGCCTTTTTCTTGGCTTCATCCTCAGGCATATTCTTAACCTTCATAGGAGCAAGAATCATGTTTTCCATAATAGTCTTATGCGGGAAAAGATTGAAATGCTGGAATACCATACCCATCTTCTGTCTGTGAACATCGATATCAAGCTTTACCCACTTGCCGTTCTCATCCCTATATTTTTTCTTGGTTATATCCACATTATCAAAAAGGATTGCTCCTCCTGTGGGCTCCTCAAGTAGATTGAGGGAACGGAGGAATGTGGACTTTCCACTTCCGGAGGGTCCGATAACAACCATAACGTCACCTCTGTCAATGTCTACCGTCACACCATCAAGAGCCTTGATTTTGCCGAAATTATAATGTTTTTCAAGGTCAACAACCTTTATAAGCTTATCTCCTGTCGCCACGGCTCATCCTCCTTTCAAAATATGCAATGATCTTACTTGTAGGGAAGCACAGGCAGAAGTAGATCGCCGTAGCCACAAGCAGAGGCTCAATGATGATGAATGTTGCTCCACGAACAGCATTAACCGCTGACATGATATCCTGCACACCGATTGTATAGGTGATAGCCGACTCCTTGATGATAACAACAAACTCGTTAGCAATAGCAGGAAGGATATTTTTAATAGCCTGCGGAAGAATGATGTATTTCATATTCTGATACTGGCTCATACCAAGAGATCTTGCTGCCTCAGTCTGACCACCATCAATTGACTGAATTCCTGATCTCATGATCTCGCAGAGGTAAGCTCCTGAGTTCATACCAAGGGCAACCACACCCGGGAAAAATCTTTCAAATTTAATAAATCCCAAAAATGTGAAGCTTGGCAGTTTTATAAGTGCACCGAATACTCCGTAGTAAATAATCGCAACCTGTACAATAACAGGGGTTGATCGCAGTATCTCAACATATGCTGTTGCAAGAAAACCAAGGGGATTGAATTTTCCCAGTGTAACACCAAGTCCTCTCTCCCTCTGATGTCCTTCCTTATCAAGTCCAAGGAAAGCCAGGGGATAGAACCTTGACATTCTCATGGATGATAGTATTAATGCAAGCACGAAACCAATTGCCACAGTAAAAACCGAAAGCATAACGGTAACGAGCATTCCCTGCCAAAACAGGCTGGTATACGCTGAGATCTTCGAAAAATTCTCAATCTGAATAAAGCTGTCCATAACTTATTCTCTCTCCATTTTTTTGGTATTTGCAAAAGCTTCGCCTCCACAATTATCATTCTATCATAAAAATGAACTCGGTAATGCAAGGATTGCCGAGTTCATTCATATGTCCTATGTGAAGTTCTGCTCTCAGGCTTCGCCTTCGTCAGAACTAAGTAGTACACTAAGCTCGAAAAGACCTCGCTAAGTGATTACTGATCAAGGAGACCTTCGATGATCTCACCACTAGCCTGTTCGTTAGCTGTTGCAACGAACTCATCCATTTTTCCTTCTGACTTCGCCTTAGCGATAGCCTCGTTAACTGCTGCCTTAAGTGCATCGTTTCCTTTGCTTACACCAATTGCAGAGCCCTCTGCTCCATCGTAGGGAACTTCAAGTACTACGCAAAGCTCAGGATAGTTCTTAGCATAGCTCTCAGCAACGGCTGTCTCAATATAAGCACCATCAAGCTTGCCTGCAAGGATTTCAGCAATGATATCCGTAACCTTGGTGAGCTGAATAATTTCAGCATCAGGGCTGTTAGCCTGTGCAAGGTCAACCTGGATAGATCCTGTCTGGGCACCAACCTCAAGGTCAGAACCGTTCACGTCCTCAAGGCTTGCGAACTTATCTTTGTTTGACTGAAGGCATACGAATGACTGACCACCTTCATAATAAATGTCTGAGAAATCCATGATTGACTCACGCTTCGGATCAGGTGAAAGTCCTGCAACACCAATATCAACTGCCTTTGTCTGAAGCTCCATAAGAACACCATCAAAATCAACAGGAACAACTTCAAGCTCAAGTCCCATATAATCAGCAATATACTCAGCAAGTGCAATATCAAAACCTGCAAGCTTGGGTGTTCCGTTCTCATCTACTGCATAGAATTCATAAGGTGCAAAATCAGGTGAAGTTGCTACTGTAAGCTTACCTGCTGTAACTGTTGAAATCTCTGATGAAGTACTGCCTGCCTCCTTAGATGCCCCGCCACAGGCTGTCATGCTTAATGTCATAACTCCGATCATAATAGCTGCTAAAAGTTTCTTCTTCATAATTCCTCCTTCGAAATGAATTTATTCATTATTTCTTGCATATTTATTCATTTATCGTTTGTTTTATACATAATAATACACTTGATGTATTTTATCAACCCTAAATATTAAAAAACATCAAAAATCAAAATATTATTTTTGGGCATGAAAAAAGCGCCTGCATAAGCAAGCGCTCTTCCCATCCTTAATTATTATAGAGGGAACTATATAATAGAGGAAATCATTTGGGACTTTATTGTCTCATATTATGTGTCACAAAAGTGTCACAACGTTTAAGTTCAGTATTTATGCGGTCTCCCAGACCCACTTTGAAACCTTTTTACCAAAAACCGTCAGATAGTTGACATAATTTTCCAAGAGTTGGCTCTGCCCAGCTATACTGATTCATGTATTCTCCCGCAAAACCAGTGTCTTCGCGCTTCCCGGCAAGATAATCAAAATA
>NZ_AUIX01000038.1 GCF_000423925.1 Butyrivibrio sp. VCD2006 | reverse complement strand
GTGGCTTGATGAGTCGAACAGCTTCTGCAGATCCCTTTCCAGATGTTGATTGCATTCTACATTTCTGAAGACAAAGCCTTCATGATAATTGATGGTGTTATGATCATGCATGACTTTTGTTCCGGAACTTAGCACAGGAAGGATGTTATCTTCAAGGATTCCTTCAAGGTCTTTATGTAGATGTGCAGTATACAGGGCTATACGTTCATTTCCATAAAACCTCATACAAGCTCTTGCTGTATTTACAAAGACTACAGTGTCATCCCAGTAGATAAGAGGCAGTCCTATGATTATATTTTTCAAGTCTGCGATAAAAGCATGGAGCTTTTTTGAGTAACGCTTTTGAAGTTTTGCAAGATACCCTTCGCTGAGGGTAAGCGGTTCAGGAGAAAATCCTGTCAGTATTTTTCTTGTGCGGTTAATGCTTACAAAGCCAAGATCCATGAGCGATAGTGCCATTGCCTGGATTACCTTGCCATACTGGTTTGCAGCCTTAAGAGAACCGAGAGGAGCTTTGACTGTTGCACCACAGTCAAGACATTTATAGATGACAAACCTGTGTCTGCGCTTGATGACCTTTACTTCATAATCGAACTCATCCTTGTAAGATTCTTCAATTTCTTCAAGGTTATGGCTGCCGCATTTGGGACATTCAGTAAGCTCATGAGGGATGGTGTCAGTGATTTCTTCATCAGAAAACTGGGGCATTTCGTGCTTCTCATGACCGGTTTGCCCACCTTTAGGAAGACCTGATTTTTCTCTAGAGTTTGGGATAACTTTTTTCTGATCGATTGCGGTCTTGGATGTAGGAGTGCCAGTATTGGTTCCGTTATTATTGAGTCTTGCTGTAAGTCTTGCAACTTCATCCTTAAGTGCCGCTATCTGGGCTTCTGCTTCTTTTGAAGCTGTGATTTCTTCGGAAGAAGCTTCTTCCAGGAATTCCAACTTGTCCCTTAAATGCTGATTCTCAAGTTCAAGGCTGAACTTATCATTCTCCAGTTCCTTGACTTTGGCGCGCTCTTTTTCATAAAGCTCCTGATAACGATCAGCGAGGGATTTGTATTGTGAAATCTTTTTGTTGAGGCCTTGGATCTGGCTGAGAAGCTTTTGCACGCGAGAGTCTGAAGCACCTTCTTTTCTGAGCTTTTCCAGCTCTTTTTCAAGCTTTTTTACCTTTCGCTCGGCAGCGTGCCATTCCTTTTTTATAACTTCATAAGCTTCTTTTAAGTCCATCCCCGATAACCTCAACAATCATTTTGATTTATATTTTTCTAATTGCTCTCGCAGTTCCTGATTCTCTTTTAATAGTCTTCTGACTTCGTCCTTGAGACCTTTCATGGTCTTTGGCATTTCGTAATCATCACTTCCTGCTTCATAGGAAGGACTGCGCTTTTTGCATCTGCCATCGGTAGGGATAATCTCTTTTGTTTCAGGGTCAACACGGCCTATCAGCTTTCTTTTGGATTTGGATCGCTTGAGTTCCGGATCCCAGAATGATTGATTTTCATAGGCATATGTGATTCCGGATCTTTTGTCAGTCTGATATACAATTCCCATAGTTTGCCTCCTTTATCTTTATGTGTATAGTATAACACATAAAGATATTTATTGCAATAAAAAATGTCCAAAAAGTCAGATTTTTTCTGGCTTTCTTGGCATTTTGAAATGATCAAAATCTCTTTATGTGAAGGACACCATATCTGGGAAAGTGTGAATAGTAACTAGCTTCCGAGAGCTGTACTTTTTATGGTACACGTCAGGTGGGACAATGGTATTGTCAGAAATAACAGAGACTTGTTGTTACCGGTTTTGTAAAGGCGGGGAGGTGAAAAAACTATGATTAAAGCATTTGGGGTTATAAACTTAGTTGTTCCTGTGATGTTAATTGTATTTTTGATGCTTTACATGCCATTGGTTGTTAGATGAGGTTATGACTATGAAGCGATTTTTGTATTGGGTTCAAAAATGTCTCAAAGGGCATAATAGATTTTGTAAGCATTTTTGCTGCACTTGCGAATACTATGACATATGCCATAAGGATGGTAGTTTTTGATAGTAGTCATGCGTATCCAATTTGTTTTGGGAAAGTAGGTGATCTTTATGAAGTGTAATAATTGTGGTTGTGAACTTACTGGAACTGAATCGTTTTGCCCGGAATGTGGCCTCCAGTTAAGGAATATTCAGGCCGCCGGCCACTCAGATGAACAGATATTGCAAGAGCTGAGGAAAATCAACAAACAGCTTGAGGAAGGTAATAAGCAAAGGGCCCAGCTTGCGAATGCAATTGGACAATTGGTTGCAAATGGTGCACTGCTTAATTTTTTGAAATGATCAAGATGAAACAGCTAATCGTGCTCTGAGCCAGTTTTATTGGAAGGAGGCATGTAAATGAGCAGATATGTAGTAATAGATTTAGAATTTTGCAAAGTCCCCGACAGCAGAAGAAAAGCTTTTAATGTAAAGCAGGAGATAATTCAGATAGGGGCAGTGCTCCTTAACAGTGAATATGAGATTGAAGATAAGTTTTCAAGCTTTGTAAAGCCTGCTTACGGACAGATAGATCCGTTCATCCAGAAGCTTACAGGCATCAGCAACGATGACGTCAAGGATGCATCTGATATTCAAACAGTACTCGGCAACTTTTTCAGATGGCTTCCTGCAGATGCGGTGCCTGTATCCTGGAGTTTCAGCGACAGAAAGCAGCTATTTACTGAAACTATTGAAAAGAATCTTGTATTCCCGGATTTGGAAGATATTTATGATGTGTGGATTGACTGCCAGGAAGAATTTGGTGGGAACCTTGAAACCAAGAAATGTTATTCCCTGGAAGAAGCTCTTATAGCGACAGATATCATTACTGAAGGTCAGGCACATGATGGCCTTGTGGATGCTTGCAATACAGCACTTCTATTTTCGAAGATACGGACAGAAAAAGAATTTAAGCTGAATCCATATTATGAAGCAGCGCATGATGATTCAGAAACAGAAACCCTTACTTTCTCAATGAGCGATCTGTTCTCAGGGCTGAATCTAGCAATAGGATAAAGGCTAGGAGATATATGGGGAGTTAACAAAGGAGTCAACTATCCGAAATTTTCGGATTGTTCAAACTGCGCGGGAAATATTGAATGTAGTGGAAGAAATTAAGAGCAATTCTGAAATGCTTCGTGGTCTTTTTTTCTCATAAAGATCTGCTAATTCAAGTAGCTCGGCGCCAAGATTATCATTATGATCCCAAGAGTCAATTATAATTCTTGGGTATGAAATCAAGGCATTGTCTGTTGTTGACATTGCTTCCAACTCAGTGAGAATTTGTCTGAGTTGGTCAATGTTATGGTCTGATTCTCTGGTACTAGATTTTTCAATTTCAGAATGGATAGAATGCATCAATTTATCGCATAATTGCTGCTGCATGGTTTTATACCTCTAAGTAATGAATTATCTAACAGATTTATACTGACAGTACGATATATGAAAGTATCAACTATGCTTTCGAATTTATCTATGTTTTGTCGGTTTAAGCTAAAACTGTTAAATGATTGACCCTTTACACTATTTTGCCATTTCCTGGCAGTGACTTCGGAGTGATTTTCAAGATGTATCCATTAATTATATTGCAAAAATGCAATACATTATTGCATTGCAATTTCGTATTGCAAATATTACAATAATAGTATGAATAAGTTAGAATTTGAATGGGACGACAATAAAGAAAAACGGAATATACATATCCACAAGATTGACTTTTCGACCGCAGCCCATGTATTTGCTGATGAATGCCGCATTGAGAAATATGATGGTAAACACAGCGAAGATGAAGATCGTTACAAGGTTATTGGTGCAATTAACGGGCATTTGTTGGTCATTGTTGTTTCATACACAATGAGGCATAACGACAGAGTAATTAGGATGATATCCGCCAGAAAAGCTGAGAAGGAAGAGAGGGAAGAGTATTATGGCTACTATTAAAAAGACAATCAATGTTAATTCAAATCTTACAAATGAACAGCTCACAATGCTTAAGGAAGCTGAAAATACTCCTTACTCCTATGATGAGGATAATCCGCTTCTTACAAAGGAAGAACTTGCAAAATTCAGCAGAATGTCAGAACGTATACAGCATGAACGTGAGAGTAATCGCAAAGAGAATGTAACTTTGAGACTTTCGCCCAATGCCGCTAGAAAAGCCAGAGCATTAGGAAAAGGCTATACCAAGATTCTGGCAAAGATCATTGAAGATGCTTTGAACGATCCCAATCTGATCAAGGGATAAGATAATATTGTTGAGCATTTCCCACAGTCCAATGACTGTGGGGTTTTTATGTTTTAATGGAATGGCGGAAATGGAGTTGGAACAGTAAAGCTTTATGATAAATGCGACTTCCGTCACTATTCACAGTGGCCTATAATCCGAACTAAGAATGCCGTAGATATAATAATCGCACCAGGTATTTACCATTCTTCCTTGTCTGATCATACCTTCTTTTACATAACCGCATTTTTCCAGAACCCTGCATGAGGCAGAATTTCTTACATCAACTTCAGTCCACAATCGTTTTAGTTCTGTATTTTCAAAACAAAATCTTGTAATGGCAGATAAGCTCTCCGTCCCATATCCTTGCCCATGAACAACTTTGGATAGTCTTACAGCTACCTGAGCCATTCTCTAAGTTGACCTTTTTTAAATCAATATCGATGTATTTGGTCTTTTTACCTGGCAAACATAAGTAAACATGTTCAAAGGTTATTTCATCATATTCAACAAAATCACCCACGAACATGAATCCAAATCCTTCTGATCAAAGGATCATAGCTCTTTCCCACATTTATCCAGCCATCTGTTTTATCGTTGACATTGAGTAATGCAAGCCTAAGATAATCAGAATCATAGCAAGAAGCTGCCATCACATCTGTATCAAGGGCTTTAGACAATGGATCAGCACAGGATCTGATTGTTTCTTCTGTATCAAACATGAATGCTTCACAAGCAATTGATATTGCTATGATAATCTTATAACCCTGTGCTATACTTTTTTCATTGATCATTTGGAAGGAAAAGTATTCTTCCCAAACATGTACCAAACCCAAAAAGGAAATAAAAGTTTTGATTGGAGGCCAAATAACTAATGCAGATCGCCGCTAACATAATAGATTTTTTTGCTGCGCTGATACAGATCGGAACCGGCGCGGTTAAGAAAAAATCAAGAATACTAATACTGCAGATAGTGCAGCTGCTGATGCAGGGTGTGGCTATGTTACTTCTTGGCGGAGTGACAGGTGCCGTAAGTAATGTGTTGTCCTGTGTAAGAAATTACATATGTTATAAGGAGAAGCTAAATCTCCCCTGGAAGCTGTTTTTTATAATCGCATCCATTGTTATGACCGTACTTCTCAATGATCAGGGAATTCTCGGAATGATCCCTGCTGCGGTGTGCATAGTCTATATCATTTTCATGGATGTAAAGGATCCGATCAGGTTCAAGCTGCTTGTGATGATTACGTTTATTCCGTGGCTTTTTTACCATTTTATTCTCGGATCATATACCGGAGCAGCTTCGGATGCTGCGACAATAGTTGCCAACATCGTGACTATCATACGAATGCGAAAAGAGAGGAAGGAACCCGTTAATGACAGGTAAATACCCGGTAATTACACTATGCGGAAGCACACGTTTTAAAAATGAATTCATGGAAGTTCAGAAAAAGCTGACACTGGCGGGCAATATAGTAATAAGTGTCGGTCTTTTTGGTCATTCAGGAGACCAGGAAGTATGGGAAAACATGGACGAGGGAACGCTCACCAAAACCAAGGAAATGCTGGATGATATGCATAAACGCAAGATCGATATGGCAGATGGAATTTTCGTAATTAATGTCGGCGGCTATATTGGTGACAGTACGAAGTCAGAGATTGAATATGCAAAATCGCACGGCAAAACCATAGAATATTTAGAGCCTATAAGCTAATTCTGAAACGTATAATATGAGAGAATGCTTTTGCAATGGGGGTTAATATGAAAAACAAATCCTATACAAGCCTCTTAAAAAGGTCTTGTAATCATGTAATAAAAACAATAATTCTGTCCGGAATGCTGATGTCCTTATCCGCATGTGGTGGCAAGGACTCGTCTGTCGAAAATAACACAAACACAAATCAGGCTCAGGAGGAAATTGCACAGGAACAGTCAGAAGCTGAGACTTCCCAGGCCGAAGAGCAGGAGAGTGACGCCAACGACCAGGAAACTACTGCTGATCTGACTGAAGCCAATGGCCAGGAGTCTGCAGCTGATTCGACTGACGCCAACGAACAGGAACCCAAAGTTGAACTGACCGAGTCTGAACTTCAGGAGTTTACAGACCTTTTTAACGCAGAAGAGTACAACGGATTTCTAAAGGAAGCATACAATTCGCCTGACGAGATAAACTGGAACTCTGTCCTGGAATTCGGTGCAGGATTATTAGTGCAGGATGTGTCGGAGGATGAGATCAACGACTATCTGGAATCTATGGGCGAGAAAAAATTGTATGGGGATCTTTTCGTTATAAGAAAGAGTGACCTTGCAAATTATATTGAAGAGCACACAGGATTAAGCAGTGTAGCAGGCAACATTCTTTCATGGGATTATGTGGACAAACATGATTCCTATTATAAAATACATTGGACTTCAGCTCCGACTCAATATACATGTGTGTCCGGTGAAAAGACCGGCGATCATTATGAGCTGCGATTCAGAGTGAATTCCGAGGAATTAGAAGGAAATAATGCCGGTAAGCACTATGGCAGAATGGCTGATAGAGTTCTCAAATTTACTAAAGCTGCGGATACAATGGTCATGGAATCAAATGACATTCAGTGGGATGACTACCGCGATGAAGAGCAGACTTTTGATATAGCGCTTTCACAGTATGACTCTCCGATACATTTTGTCACTTATTCCGCTAATCCCGATGAAGCAGAGATTACTATTGTTAAAGATGGCAAGTTTGTTACGGATCTTTATACGTCAATTTATTCTGAAGACGAGTATACTCACCTGAAGAAAATAATAGCTGTGGGCTTCTTTGACTTTAATGGTGATGGAATGGATGATATAGCTATTATCGGCGACTCGGATTTCGGAAAATATGCCAAGCTTTATGTGTCTTTTTCAGAAGCATTTCCATTTGAAGACTTTATAGAGCTGAGTGAAGCGGATATGTCAGAAATGGGCTGTGAATTCACCATAGCAGGACTTAAGCAGGCATTTCTTGGTGATAACAAGGCAGGACAATACAGCAGCTATCAGGAACTGTACACTCATTTGGCCCATATTTATAACATAAGAGATGAGAAAATCCAATATGACCTGATTTATGCAGATGACGACGACATCCCGGAATTTGTTGTTGGCTATCCGGGATATTGGGTTTCTCTTGTTGCATTCGAAGACGGCAAAGCTCATTATCTCATAAACGAATGGGCTTATGGAGCCGGAGGAAATGCCGGATACTCCTATGCGCCAAAAAAAGGCATCTTTTATAACGGGAATGCCGATTATGCAGGCGCTATCTACTACAATACCTATATGTCAAAACGTGACGTTGGGGAAATTGAAACCGATTATTGGACTAAATGTTATAACTTCAATGATCTTGATGGAGATGGATCTCCTTCAGATGATGAACTCCAAGTCTCTGATGAATTTGTTGGTTCCATAGAGTATTATAACGAAACCGATAAAAAAATGACCGAGGAAGAAATCAAGGCGATAGTTGACCTTTATGATAGCTATGAAACTGAGGTTATTTCAGGAAATATGGACTATGCCACTTTTCTTGATAAATTAGCCGGAAAGGAAGTAGGCATTACTGATGATCAGGCAGTAGCAGCTATCAAAAAGTATTGCCTTGAAAACAACCCTGATTTAGAAAGAATCGTAAATTCCGGAGATTACAATGTCTACTGGAATATTGATTCAAGCAATGACGCTGATATTGTCGTATTATACAGATCTTATACAGGTGCCCAGCTCCGTTATTACATAGACAGATTGTCCGGAAAAACATACTGTAAGGAATTTGTCCCCGGAATAACAGAAGAAGAGCAGTTGACCGACGAATCTTTTAATGTGAAGGATTATATTGACTAATCATCCCATTTTTAAACAGCTCTGGATCTGGTTCTCGAAAAAGAAAAAGAAATTAGATACAAGCCAGCATGCAAGAGAAGCGAAGCAAAGATATTTGCATTCCTTGCTGTTATTGTCGTACATTTTCTTTTGCTGCTTTATCATATCCTTGTAGACATGCTCAGGCATTGGCCCGTTGTTCTGATACGGGTTTGAGCCGTTCCTGTTTAAAGGTTGTCCGGTAACCGGATCATAGTTCCAGTTGTTTGGATTGCTGTTTCCCGAAAATCCCCAGTCATTAAAATTATTGTTTTCCATACCTGTTCCCCCAAATTCCCTCTATCATTTGCTCGTAATAATACCACAACTTTTACAGGTTGTTCCTATAACGCTGCGTTAAACACTTCGCATTTATGCATGAGTTCACCGTTTTCATCATAGATGTCCAAATACACATCTGTATCATCAGTGTATATCTTAACCTTCCAGCCGTTTTGGAGCTCTGGAATATCTGCATCGTAATAGATTCCGTCCTTGTCTATCATTCTGAAAAGATATTTTCCGTCAGAAGATTTTGGTATACCCGGATGATATTCCGTCCCCGGTTCCTCTGCGTCAATCATCGCAGTTCCCCAGACAGATGTATGGCGGTTGCTTTCTATATCTTTAAGGATCCATACTTCTCCGGGCTGCACATCATTTACAAATGTTATGTCTGTAAGCTCTGTTCCAAATGCTGCGACCCAGTAGTATTCACCTTTGTCATTACTAAATACACAGATGGCAGTTTTGGTAAAATCATTACTTAGGAAATTCTCTTTATCGGCCTCATTAGAAAGCCACGAAGCCATTACTTTATCAGCGGATTTTTTCCCTTTATATATGTTCTCGCCAAGCAAAACCCTTGGATTAACCGTATACCAGGCCGTTCCATTGGGTCGCGTATGACCGGATTCAAAAACATATGTTATCTCTTCAGCTCTTGTCTGTGCACAGATTTCAAGAGCGTAGTCCCACATCATAGGCTCAAGGTTATGAGCTGCGCGTTCATTATTGAGTATTTTGTAGGCCTCTGAGGCGGCATCCCGAAGCTCCTGATAATTACCGGAAATCGTCGGATCTTTTGCTATAGCCTCCTCAAAATCATCATATCTAAGGTCAAGGTCTACAGAATTTCGGTATGCCCTTTCATCTGAAAAGGCCTCACGGTTATTCATTTTTCTTACTGACAGAAAACCTGCAACTATCGTTACTGCCACCACAGTAATACATACTGCAACAAGTAATCCTTTCCTCATGGTCCACCCCTCATTTACCATCAACAGATACTGTAAAAGTCATATATACCGGTTAGCGATGTCTTCAATCACAAAGTATTCTTTTCATAGATTATATCCCTTTCGCATTAACTTGTGAAAAGTTCCATAATAAAATCAGCGATGCCCTGGAATTCATGATCTGTCCTAAGTAATTTATTGATTTTCATGAGAACATTGGAAAAATCTTAAACAAATGATATTATGAGGAAAAATGGAAAAGGAAATATAGGGGATTATGAAAAGAAAAGAAATTATAACAGGTGTAATTTTAGCTGCAATGCTGGCTGCCTACGGCTGTGGCAGTAAAGTTGAGGGAAATATTGACTACGGAGAAATAGAAGAGGCACCTAAGGAAGAGGTGACCGAGGCTCCCGCAGAAGAAGCTCAGGATGAGGCGCAGGACGACGCAGGTGAAGAGAGTTCAGAGGAGGCCGAAGAAACCGAGGCTGAGGCAGAGGAAGAGGAAAGTCCTGTTTTCATGGGTGGGATGTTCCTAACTGTTTACAAGACATTCAGGGAAGACTATAGCGGAGATAAGACTCTTGCAAACCCTGAAAATGACTTCACAAAGGGTGAGATCATAGAGGGTAAATACGCTGTCCTTACGATGAATGAGGAGGCTGCAAGCGTTTATCCGGAGCTGTATGCGACTATAAGCAGCAATGCCAAAAAGAAGATTGCCGAAGATGAAAAAGCTGAAAGCGATCTGATTGCTCAGTCAACGAGTGATTATGAAAAGGCACTTGACAGCGGCTACTCTTTTTATGATCCGTTTTACTACAACGAAGAGATGAAAGTAATCCGCGCGGATAACACGGTTCTTAGCACAATAGCCGATATTGATGAATTTTACGGCGGATTCCACAATCTTTACACAAGACATGGTTGCACCTATGATACCGCGACCGGCAAAGAGCTTAATACAGATGATGTTGTAAAGTGCTCGGAAGAGGAGCTCAACAAGATTCTTGCAGAAGAGCTGCATGCAATAGAAGTGGATGCTACCGAGTTTAAGGGGATTGAGGACACTCTTGCTCACTACAAGTTTAATCCGACGTCTTCCGATACGGACGACTATGAGCATGCAGAGTTTCCCTACAACTGGTACCTTGCAGCTGACGGTATGCATTTTATATTCAATCCCTATGAGATAACCTCATATAACTATGGCGATTCAGATGTAGTCATTGGTTATGACGAGTATGAAGGAGTTATTGATGAGAAATTCACTCCGGACACAAGCAAGGGATATATCATTCCTAGGATTGCATTTATCCATGATGACGTGGATTTCTTAGACAGAGATATCAAGGATGAGCTGATCATAACATATACCGCAGCCGGCGAATATAAGGACGGATATATACCTGCAAAGGCGATTACACTTATTCTTCCGGACAGTTATGCAACAATTGAAAAACCCTGCAATGTAACTGTAAATTATTCGGATTATTATATTGTCCATAAAGCTGATGGCACGGAATTTGTATATGTTATCCTGTCTGAGCCTGACGACTGCTATGATCTGTTTGTCTTCGAGACAACAGGTGGCACTGTGAAGGCAGTACGCGCAGAGACATACAAGAGAAATATGATAGAGCTTGATGGCGGTTTCAAGGGTCGCTATGTATATACAAATCCGGAAGCTGAATATAATGAGCAGATGGGCGATGCCGTCACAGACTCTGTGAATGTAGACGTAGCATCTGATAAAGGCGGAGTGATTATTACAAAAGACTACGATCCTGCAGATGTTACCACCCTGCCTGATGGTTCATACTACACATCTCTTTCAACAGATACTACATTTTCTGAGGAATATGTAAACAGTGTTGAATTCATCGATGAGGGCTTATTAATTGACGGTAGCATCGCACTTAAAGAGGACGACATCAACTTTAAGCATCTCGGATCTGCCACCTACCTCATTACTACTGATTCATCCACAGAATACGTATCCGGAGGCGGAGATGAGGATAACATCCATATGAGCAGAGATGAGTTTAAGGACTATATCAGCCAGCTCATGGAATCCATGCTGGGACTTCAGTTTACTATAGAGAATGGCGTGGTTAAGACGATTGGGATATTCTCGTAAAGCGATTGGAAATTTTCTTAACACAATGTATGGGGCAAAATTAGTTTTGCCCCTTTTTCTTAATTTTTATGGCTAATAATTATGGCGGTTTATCGATTAAATAGAAACGAAATAATATTTCCGGATCCTACCCTGGCTGATGATGACGGTCTTCTCGCTATTGGCGGAGACCTCAGCCTTAAGCGTCTTCTCCTTGCGTACAGCAACGGAATCTTTCCCTGGTACAGCGAGGGTGACCCTATATTATGGTGGGCACCAAAGGATCGCTTCATCATAAAACCGGGCGATATTCACATTTCTCATTCCATGAGGAAGTTCTTCAAAAAGCATGAGGTTTTCATTAGGATTAACAGGGACTTTTCAGATACCATGCACAGATGCAGACTGAAGCGCGAAAACGAAGAGGGCACCTGGATAGACGATGACATGGAAGAAGCCTACAAAAGACTTGCCGACAACGGATTTGCCATAAGCGTGGAAGCCTTCATTGACGGCGAGCTCGCAGGCGGGCTCTACGGCGTCAGCCTTGGCCGCTGTTTCTTTGGCGAGAGCATGTTTTCCGATTTGCCAAACGGTTCCAAAGTGGCTCTAATCCTCTTTTCAAAAGTCCTCGAAGAGAATGGCTATGTCATGATCGACTGCCAGTTTGAAACCGAGCACCTCAAAAGCATGGGCGGCATCCCTATAAGTTTTGATGAGTATAGGCGGCTGCTTGATGAAGGACTAAAGATGTAAAAAAAGGTCTAATAAGGTTCAAATAAATGAAACGGCAACAAATGAATGGAAAAGACTAGCTTTGTAAAAAACCTCCGGGCAATTAAAAAAATACCCCAGGACAATTGATGCCCTGAGGTTTTATTTTTATCCTCAATTAATCTCAGTCGGTAATGTCTCCGCTCTATTAGCGATATTCTGCTTGAAATTGATGATTTCGTGGTTGTACTCTTCATCCATATAAGAAGAGTGGAGCAGGAAATCTGCTGTGGCCTTGTTGTTTGCGAAGGGAATGTCATAAACCTGCGCAATTCTCATAAGAGCCTTAACATCAGGGTCATGAGGTGCTGCTGTGAGGGGATCTGAAAAGAAAATTACAAAGTCGATCTTGCCCTCAACAATTTTTGCGCCAATCTGCTGATCACCACCGAGGGGACCTGAATTGTAGCCTCTTACCGGAAGGTTTGTTGCATCAGTGATCATGCGGGCTGTTGTTCCTGTTCCGCAAAGGAAATGATTCTTAAGTGTTTCTGCATTATCCTTGCACCACTGTATAAGCTCAGCCTTTTTGCCATCATGGGCAATAAGCGCTATATTCTTTTGTTTTCCTATGGTTAATGTAATTGTATCTGTCATTGCTATACTCCTCCTGATTTTTTGATATTATAGTCCAATTTTATGCATTTTTTCAATCAATACTTATATGATAAGATACTTATAGAGACTTATATCATCGTGATCAAACGTGAACCGGAAAAAGAGACGGAGGTCATATGCTCATAACTCAATATTTTGTCGAATTCATTTTCTATAGTTTTCTCGGATGGGTATGGGAGTCCATATATTGCACCGCGAAGGAAAAAAAGTGGGCTGACAGAGGATTTTTGTTTGGTCCTATATGCCCGATATATGGTTCCTGCGTAGTTGTCGCTTCCTTTGTGTTCAATAATATACCCGTACTTTCTGAACCGGACTTCCCCATTTGGGCTATTTTCATCATATGCTGCATTGGCAGCGCAGTTGCGGAATTTGGCACTTCATGGGTCTTGGAAAAAAGATTCCATGCGCGCTGGTGGGATTACAGCAACGTGCCCCTAAACATTCAGGGAAGAATCTGCGTGCCTGTCAGCATTGCCTTTGGGCTCGCAGGAATTCTGGTCGTGAAATTTCTTATCCCAAACATAAATAATATACATGAAGTAATACCCGCGATAGTTTATGAAATATCCGGAATTGTGCTGGCGATGCTGTTTGGCGCAGATTTTGCCCTCACAGAAGCGAGCCTTTCCGCTCTTCTTAAGGATGTTGAATCCATGCACGAGGAATTCAACATACAGGCGCAGCAGAATTATGAGAAGATCACCGCTGCTCAAAGTGCTGTTAGCGAGCGCATCCGCGCAGAAGTGACCTCCATCGAAACCAAGGTGAACATGGAAAAGGAAACCATGGAAGCCCGCATCCTCGCCACAAGAAAGAGAATTTCAGAGATTCACGCCGGCGGGCTGTCATTTAACCAGAAACGTATCCTGACAAGTATTAAGAAGTTTACATCTGAGAAGAATAAGACACTTAAGCAAAATACAGATAAACAGGCACTTATTGCAAACTTGAAGGAAGCACTTGTGAATAAGGCACAGTGCAAGAAAGAGCCGGAAGAGGAGTGATGGGCAGTGTTATTGCCTTTTCACTTTCTGGTGAGCATTTTCTCCATAGCACTGAACTCTTTCTGGTGAGCATTTTCGATAGAGTACTAAATTCCCTCGAGTGAGCAATTCTCCATATAACACTAAATTCCCTCGAGTGAGCAATTCTCCATATAACACTAAACTTCCTCGGGTGAGCAATTCTACATATAACACTCAACTCCCTCGGGTGAGCAATTTTTCAAATAAGACTAACTTTTCGGGTGACCAAACAGAGTCAGGTAAAGGGAACAGATAAAAAGGGGTCAAATAATTGAGACGGCAACAAATTTGTTTGTGAGCAAACATTTTGTTGCTGTTTTTTTGTTGTAGGCACTGAATTTTTTACTTCAAAAAATAGAATGGCAACAAGCAAGTCGCTTTGTGATGCTTTTGTTGTTTGAGAAGCAATAATTCAAGAAAAGCTTTCTTAGTTTGTTGCCATCGTAATAAACTTGAAACTCTTAATGGCAACAATTCCACATAACACACACTGGTTTGTTGCCAACAGCGCTTCTAAGAGAAACCTGAAATCGGTCCAATCGTCTCTGTTGGCAACAAACTAGCCTAAAAAAGAAATCTTGTTGCAGATTTGTTCAAATAGTTTAGTTTTGAGAGATTTCTAGTCTGCTACTATTGGGGAGATGTGGATTTTCGGCATGTGATTTAGATCCTGTTCACATGCTGTTATTTAGAAAAATGTGAATTAAGGCAGACAATCTTGATGTATCTCGTCTGCTATTATTAGAGTAAACGAGAATTGTAGCAGTCATTTTAAGTCGAATTCGCCTGCTACTAATTTGAAAATTAGAAATCAAGGCATGCGACCTATGCCGAATTCAACTGCTGTCATTTTAGAAAACAAAAATTATAGCATGTCAATTACGTTTAAACTACCTGCTGCGATCCACATATCTGCCCAAAAGAGCAGGCAGATAAACACCTGCGGGAAGAGTCTTATGGTTTGAAGCACTGGTTGGCGCGAACAAGCCTTCTCTAGTTACAAGTTTTCTATAGTTACAAGCCTTCTCTCGTTGCATGTCTTCTCTAGTTACGAGCCTTCCCTTGTTGCATGTCTTCTCCAGTTACTGGACTTCCCACGTTACTAACCTTCCCAAGTTTCAAATAGAATTATATCAAGATTAACCAAAAATTCCCCAAAACCCAAAACGCCCTGAAACAAGGCATACATTGTTTTTCACAACAAACCGAGATATCATAGCAGTTGCGAGGACAAGATACATTCCTGAAGTTACATTCCTAAAATCATTGCCATAAATATCAATGATTCAAGGATCCCTAATAAAACAAACAGTCAAGAATTCCTGATAAAACACACATTCAAGGAGAAAAGGTATGTTGGGGACGATAATAAATAGTATAGCTATCATCATTGCAGGGCTATTGGGCAATATCACAGGGAAGCTATTTTCACAGGAACAGCAGGATGCACTGTGCAAGGTATGCGGAATAAGTACGCTTTTCATAGCGATATCCGGAGCCATTGAAGAAATGATGAAGATAGAGAATAATGCTCTTGTCGGAAGCGGGTCGATGCTGATAGTTATCAGCCTTGCCGTTGGAACCATCATAGGAGAGCTTGTAGGAATAGAGGCTGCTTTTGAGCGATTTGGGGAATGGCTTAAGATAAAATCCGGTAATGGCAAGGATGCTGAATTTGTAAATGCATTTGTGACTGCTTCACTTACGGTTTGTATCGGCGCAATGGCGATTGTAGGAGCAATTCAGGATGGAATTAGCGGTGATTATTCCACGCTTGCAGTCAAGGCGGTTCTGGACTTCATCATCGTTGCCATAATGACGGCATCTATGGGAAAAGGTTGCGCATTTTCTGTAATTCCCGTGTTCATTTTGGAAGGAACGATAACCCTTCTGGCAAAGCTTGTATCTCCGATAATGACCGATGCGGCGATTTCCAATCTATCACTTATCGGATCAGTGCTGATCTTTTGCGTAGGCGTAAATCTTGTTTGGGGCAAAAAAGTAAGAGTTGCAAATATGCTCCCGGCACTGATTGTCGCAGTAATTGCAGCGTATATTCCATTTTTGTGACGGCCCCCAAGGGACGAGGTTTGCGGTTCATTTTTCAATAGCCCCAGAAACTTGGGTTTGCGGTTCATTTTCATTATGACCCACTATCCCCGTCCTTAGGACTATTTTTTAACTCAACTACTGGTAGAATTTGCAAGCGAAACTAAGCAAGCAAGTTATAGGAATCGCATAATCGTATGCTTAGAATATATTCATGGAGGAAAAAGACTTATGAATATAGGGAATGTAATCGTTACAAAAAGAAAAGAACTGGGGTTAACGCAACAGGGGTTAGCTGATAAGCTTCATGTGAGTTATCAGGCTGTTTCAAAATGGGAAAATGAATCCAGTTGTCCGGAAGTATATTTATTGCCACAGATTGCAGATATATTGCATACTTCCGTTGATGCGCTGCTTGGATATGAATTTAAAACCCATGGTTATTATGATGACAGGTACAAAGAAGAAGAGTACTTCTGGGGATTGCAGCCTAATGAAACCTGCTATGAGATCATGAAACTTAAAGCTCCAACTAAGCCATTGAAGGTACTTGATATTGGATGTGGCGAAGGAAAAGATGCAGTATTTTTTGCCAAAAATGGTTACCAGGTGACAGCATTTGATCTATCAGCTGATGGTATCGAAAAAGGAAAACGGTTATCTGAAAAAGCCGGAGTACATGTGGATTTTTTCCAAGCAGACTTAAATGACTACAGACTTCAGGATAACTATGACATCATTTTCAGCAGTGGTGTATTTGACTATATGAAGCCGGACTTAAGAGAGGGCATCATTGACCATTTAAAAGAGCACACCAATGAAAATGGCCTAAATGCAATTAAGGTATTTGTTGATAAGCCTTTTATTGAGGTGAGCGATAAAAAGAAAAAGTCTTATAGATACTCCTGGAAATCAGGAGAGATTTTCACTTATTATCACGATTGGGTAATATCTCAAATGAATGAGGTCATATATGATTGCAATAGCGGTGGTGTACCGCATAAACACTGTATAGATATTATGATTGCTACAAAACCATGAAAATATCAAAATATACAATATCCCAGGCCGAATTATGAGAAGTAATATGCTTTCACGAAAGCTATGATGGAACAAAGGATGAAAATGGGACCAATAAAAGCAATAGTATTTGATGCATTTGGAACTCTCTTTAAATTCACAAGGGGAGGTTCCGCCAGAACAATTATGAAGTATATAACAGATCTTGGAATAGAGGTCGATGAAGAGGCATTCCTGAAAGAGTGGAAACCTTTTTATGTTGCCCATACTGTGGGCTATGATACGTTTATGACTGAACGGGAGATATTTACTGCCAGAAATCAGATGCTTTATGACAGATATAGCGTGGATAGGGACGCCAGAGCAGACGCAGACGAGCTCTTATCAGAGGCTTCAAACCGTATAGCTTTTCCGGAGGTCACAAGTGTGCTTGATGAGTTAAAAAATCACTACAAGGTCTTTATTGGCTCGAATACAGATGATGATGTCCTTGAAAGCGTAATGAAAAAGAATAATGTTTCTGTAGGTAAAATCTATACTTCAGAAAATCAACGATGCTATAAACCTGAACTCCGCTTCTATGAGAGAATTGTAGCGGATAATGATTTCTTGCCGGAGGAATTTTTGTTTGTAGGCGACACAGGAAATGATGATATCATTGGCCCCAAGACAGCAGGCATGAAGACGGCCTTTGTCGACAGGGAGGGCGCCGGCACTGATTGCTGGCAGGATTATACCATTGCTGATTTATCAGAACTTCTAACACTATTGAAGAAATAAAAACATAAGAGGAAATGAAAAATGAGTTTTGTTTTAGTGGCGCTTGGAGGCGCACTTGGAGCAGTAGGCAGATATGCGTGAAGGGGATTCGGATATAACAGAGTGAAATTTGCCTGCCTATTCAATAGCGGATATAATACTTGAAAATCCAAACTATTTTACCCGGGAGACATCAATGATTAAGCTTGAAACAGAAAGATTATGCCTTAGAGACTATGTGGAATCTGACTTTGAAGCATATTACAAATTGAAAACCGATGATGAAACTATGTACTATATGCAGGACATCAAGCTCGATGATCGCGAGTCGGCCAAGGCTGAGTTCGAGGATGTGCTTGCTGACATGAAGAGTGATCATCGGCAATTTTATTTTCTTAACATGGAATTAAAAGATACTCATGAGCAGGTGGGAAGCATAGGCTATACACTAGTTGACGATACACCTGTAGGAAAAATTGTTCATTTGGGGTACTTCACTTACCCAAAATTCTGGGGAAATGGATATACTTCTGAGGCGCTACAGAAGGTTTTGGAATTTGCATTTACTGATAACAACGTGTACAGGATTACAACCGGATGCCTTAAAGAAAACTCCCGCTCCGAGCGCGTCATGCAAAAGAACGGCCTGATAAAAGAAGCGGAGCATATCGATTACGAATGGCACGATGGTCGTATGAAAACACGCATCGAATACAGACTTCTGAAAAATGAATGGAAGCCAGGTCTCTGATCATTTTTTCACCTCATTCCAGTATTTTTCAGCAGGTTCCATCATCTTAATAATCTTATCAGGCATAGGGCTGATGGGATGCGGAGCCTGCGTGAATAAAGAGTCTATACTCTGAACTGCCCCGGAACCGAGTTCATCGTATATAAGGGGCTTGTAATCATCTGCAGCATGCCAGAATCTGATTTTTCCGGCAATGCCGTTGGCAGGGGATTTATCAAACTTAAGTGCAAGCTTGTAGGCGTCATCTATGCACAGACGCATGTTTTCATAATCTCTGAGGCATGAAAAAATCATACCCTTCAGAACAAGTAAAACAGCAATCATCTTTGTGAGATAGCTCACATTTTTGTCAGCTGTTGCTTTATAAAGCTTGATGCACCAGTCCACGATATCACGGGCCTCCATGAGGTTGGCCTTTTTACCTGTCTTAACAAGGGCGATAGCTACACTGCTTGAATACTGCAGGCTTTTTATGAGGATAGACACCAGGACTCTTGTGAATCTGTCCATGCCCTCATCATAGCTGCCTGTCTCCATCAGAATCTTTGCGATATTTATGTCTGCAATTCCCATGTAGTTGATTTTTTTGAATTCCTCGAGAGCCTCTTTAGGGTCATTCTGGCTCTTTAATTCAGCTATGCATAATCTTATTGAAAACTCATCAATGTCAGGATTCGTGTTTTGAGATATCAGGCGAAGTGCTGATTCATACAGTTCGATTGTCTTATTCAGGTACTTTTTATATCCGCACGCAGCAGTGACTACGTTGTAGGTTTTGGCGCCTTCAATGATGATATTAAAGTTCGCGGGATATCTGACCAGCGCCTTGTCCGTTTCGGAGATCGCCTCATCATACTTATTTTCCTTGAGAAGCGTATTTATCTTTTTGGTTATGTCGTCTATGCTTTTCGAGGAAATGCTGCAACCGAGCAGGACATCGACAGATATATTGAAAAAATCGGCCAATTCCACAAGAGTCATTATGTCGGGGATAGTGCTTCTGCTTTCCCATTTTGACACCGCACCTACCGTAATTCCGAAGGCTTCAGCAAGCTCCTCCTGAGTAAGTCCCATTTCTTTGCGATATTTCTTTATGTTTTCACTTAAATTAAGCTGCATGAGTTATTTCCTCTCTTTTCTCCAGAACCGGTCGTGAGATCAGCGTTACAGCTAAAACAATTCCGGCAAATATTGATCCGAATAGCATAAGCCTGTCCGTTGCTATACGTGACACCAGAACGCTGACGAGAAGTGATCCTATCGGCATCGCCGCCGTTGAAAATGCATTGAATACTGCGGATGCCCTCGCCATATATTCGCTGTCGACCGATTTCATAAATTGAATTCCTATGATGCCTCCAATAAGCGTAGCTGCAAGTGTCATGCCAAAAAAGCATGCGCTGACAACAATGTAGCATAGGATGGCTTTACCGCTTACTATACTTCCCATGGCAATTCCCATAAGTCCCATACCCAGGACACTTGTTCCGCGACAGACTACCTGTAAAGGTGAGAGCTTTTTCGAAAGCGCCGGTAGAAGAGCAGCTCCTGCGATTCCTCCAAGCGAAGCAAATATGCCGCCAAAGCTAAGGAGTTCTCCGCCCATCCTGAAGATTTCTTCAGCCATAGGCGCCTGAAGAGCATTTATCGGAACCAACATGAAGTTTAGGGCAACGCACAGTATGCAGAAATTCCTGACGATCGGAGTTTTTGCTACATATCTTATTCCGTCTGTAAATAGAGCAATGAATTTTTCGGAGGAATTGTCTCTTGATTCGGTTTCCTCATAGTTGTCCTTTGCTTCAGCTTCCTCTGAAAACATACCTACTTCAATTTCATCTGTGACCCTGGCATCCGAGGCCTTTTCATTTTTCATCAACAAAATAAACATCGCAGCAATGATAAAAGTAGATATATCAATGAGCATGGCAGGAACGGCGCCCCACGCGGCAATGATCACACCGGCGATTCCTGTACCTATCATGGTCGCTGCACTTGTCAGCATTTTTGAAAGACTAAGTCCACAGGTCAGATGTTCTTTCCGGATAACCTGCGCGGTGAAGGCGGAGTTCGCAGGAAGACTGAAGGATTCAATTGTTGTGATAAGGAGCGTTAAAACCGCCATTACCGGTGCATTTACGCGCCCAAGCACATACAAAACTGCGAATAGCGAGATCACTATAGCTCTTAGTATGTATGTGAGGATTATTACCTTCTTTTTGTCCTGTCTCTCAACTATGGCTCCGGCAAAGGGCTGCACTATTACATTTGGAAGCATGTTAAGTGCAAACACAATCGCAGACCACATGGCGCTTCCGGTTATCTGATACACAAGCCATGTAAATGCCAGAGCATCCACTGAATCACCAAAGCGGTCGATCATCTCTGAGAGTAGAAGATTCCTGTAGTTGCTGTCACTAAAAATGTTTTTATATGTAATGCTGTTCTGTTCCATATGAAGCCTCCTTAATATCTCTATCTGGCTTCATTTTATATGGGACCTTTACTAATTATAATACACTGATAGTACCACTGGTAAAATAAAATCTTTCCTGTTAAGAAAGTATTTGAATGAAAGCTTTTTTTCAAGCAATCTGAGTGCTAAAATAGACAGAAAATAATGTTTTTGAGGGAGGACATGATGGCTAGAAAAAGTAGTGTTGAAAGAGCAAATGAAATCATTGGCGGTTTTGCTACTGCCCAAAAGAATGTTGTGATTCAGTTTGGCGATAAAGAGCGCAGAACGAATGACCTTCTGAATTGCATTAAAGAGGATCTTTTGTCAAAAGGCGTAGCCGATTCAGATATTGAAAAGGTTGATGTTTATGTAAAGCCTGAGGAGCATAAGGTATTCTATGTTGTTAATGAGAAAATAAATGGCAGCGTAGAATTTTAATGGGGGAGGAAAAAAATGGCAACTGTATTCGTTGTAGCTAATCAAAAGGGAGGAATCGGCAAGAGCACTACAGCAACCAATCTTGCAGGAATTCTTGGACAGAAGGCTAAAACACTTTTAATAGATGCGGATCCGCAGGGGAACAGCTCAAGCACCTATGATGCTAAGATCGACGACGCAGCAACACTTTATGATGTAATGATCGACTCAGAAAAGCTGCCAATTTCCGAAGCTATCCAGCACACTGAAAACGGCGATATTGTAGCGTCCGATCCGCTTCTTGTTAAAGCGGAAAAAATGCTTGATGGGGATGTCGAAGGCTTTTACAGACTCAAGGATGCGCTTGAAGGACTTGAGGGCTATAAATATGTCGTGATCGATACTGCGCCATCCTTGAATATCATTCTATACAACTGCCTTATCGCAGCAGACAAGGTGATCATTCCCGTTACCGCAGACGCATACGCACTTCAGGGTATTTCCCAGCTTTATGACACCATTATGGCTGTAAAACGCAGACAAAATAAGGATCTTTCAATCGCGGGACTTCTTCTCGTGAGATACGCAGGCAGATCCAATCTTGAGCGCGATACCAGAGAGGACATCGAGAAGACAGCTAAGCAGATGGGAACAAAGCTCTTTAAGACCGTCATAAGGGAATGTGTTAAGACCAAAGAGGCCCAGGAAAATAAGAGACTTCTGATAGATTATGCACCTAAGTGCAATACTTGCCTGGATTATATCGATTTTTCAAAGGAACTTCTGAGAAAGTAAAACTTATAAATGCAAAAGACGCTGAAACTGCATTTGCAGAATCAGCGTCTTTTAAGATGGAGTACAAATGCATAACAATTTCCTTTTTGACTTAGATCAGACTTTACTTGATTTTCATGCATCAGAGTACATAGCCCTTGGAAAAGTGCTTCAGGAAAATGGCTTATCCTATTCAGAGGATATTTATAAGCTTTTCAAGGCATATAACAAATCACTTTGGATGGAGCTGGAAAAGGGCCATATTACGCGGACTGAGCTCTTTACAATGAGGTTCAACTATATATTTGAAAAGTGCGAAGGCGATTCAACAGGCTTGGATCCCCTTAAGCTCAACAGCGATTTCATAAGGACTATGTCGGAAAACGGCGTGCTTCTTGATGGGGCGCTGGAATTTTTGGAAAAATTGAAGGCGCAAATCAAGGATGCAAGAATATATGTGATCACTAACGGCGTTACCATAAACGCCAGGGGAAGGATTGAATCCACCGGCATGGACAAATATTTAGACGGTTTATTCGTTAGCGAGGACATGGGCGTGAACAAGCCTTCAGTTGAGTATTTTGACATGGTCCTTGATAAAATTATGGAGCCAAAGGAATCCTGCATTGTTATAGGGGACTCACTTTCTTCAGATATGCTTGGAGCTAAAAATGCCGGCATGGCTTCGATGTGGTTTATGCCGGAGGGAGATGTTGAAACGGCGATGAATGAGTATGCTATAGACTATACCGCAGCGTCATTTGATGAGCTGCTACAGATATTGGAAAAGTGGGCTAAGGAACATACTGCAGGAATCTAAGGAGAAATAAGCAATTAGGATGAGTGGGCCAAGGATTACATTGCAGAAGTCTAAATAGAAATAATCAATTAAGAAGTTAAAAAGGAATGGAGGATAATTATATGAGCAATATGAAACCGGAGGATATAATTTTTGAGTTTTTCCAAAAAGAAAAGATGGATAAGCTTGAGAGGTACAGACATCTCAATAAATATGTTAAGAAGGGACAGATTCTTTTTACAGGTTCATCCCTTATGGAGCAGTTTCCGATTAATGAGATTGCCATTACCGATGGCGTTAACGCTGTCATCTATAACCGAGGTATTGGTGGTTATACAATTCCTGAGATGCTTGATGCTATGGACGAGCAGATATTTGCCCTTGATCCCTCAAAGATTTTCATCAATATCGGCACAAATGATATCAGCCGAGAGGATGAAACTCTTGAAATGCTGATAAAGGACTATAGAAAGGTGCTGTCGCAGGTTAAAGAAAGACTCCCTGAAGCCAGGGTATATCTGATGGCATATTACCCTGTTAACGTAAGCGTCGCGGAAAACCAGCCCTGGGAAGGTGCTAAGAGAGCAGCAGAGTTAAGGCTTGAGAGACTTGAAAAGGCCAATGCGGCCGTAAAAGAGCTCGCTGCCGAGTTTGGCTATTTTTTCATAGATGTAAACGAAGGCCTTACCAATGAGAGCGGACAGACCAAGGAAGAGTTTTCAATAGACGGAATCCATATGTGGTCCGATGCTTATGAGATCATTTTTAAGAACATGAAGAAATACATACTCGAATGAAGAGGTCGAGTACTGAGATACTAACTTAAACATAACACAGGAGATACAAAGAAATATGGCAAACATGATAATGCGTTTCCCGGGAGGTCTTCCCAAGGCGCTTACTTTAAGTTATGACGATGGCGTTGAGCAGGACGAGAGACTTATTGAAATCGCGGAGAGAAACGGCATAAAGGGAACCTTTAACCTGAACAGTGGCCTTTTTGCAAAAGAGGGCTTTAAATATGAACCCGACACAATACACAGGCGTATGTCGCTAAGTCATGCCAGGGAAGTATATAAAAAGAGCAGCTGGGAGATAGCGGCACATGCCTATACCCATGCTTCTCTTGTCGGACTCCCGGGAAATATCGCTACTAAAGAGATATTCCAGGACAGGAAAGAACTGGAGGAGACTTTCGAAACATTTGTGAGAGGATTCGCTTATCCTTATGGCGCGTTTGATGATGCAAGTGTAGAAATCCTTAAAAATTGCGGAATCTGCTATGCAAGAACCGTGCATTCAACGCACGACTTCCATCTTCCAACTGACTGGTTACGACTTCCGGCCACATGTCATCATGCAGATCCGCAGCTTATGGATCTGGCAAAAAGATTTGTTGAAACGGAGAATTGGTGGGATCCCATGCTGTTTTATGTTTGGGGCCACAGCTACGAATTTGAGCAGTTCGATAACTGGGGAGTGATAGAAGAGTTTTGCGAGTATATGGCAAAGAGAGATGACATCTGGTACGCCACAAATATTGAAATATACGATTATTGTAAAGCCTTTTCAGAGCTCATTTTTAATACAGATATGACCGCGTGCAAGAACCCTACTTCAAGGGAATTGTGGTTTACATATGGTGAAAAGGATGTTTATGTTCCATCAGGAAACACCGTGACATTTTAAGATACGACAAAAAATGATAATGCCTATTCCAAAGTCTAAGAGGATATAACTGAAAAAAGTTGTTAGCATCGGGTTACAGTTATATTTACATGGCAAAGGAAGAGGATATCCCGAAGCTTGTTGATGTGCTTTGCAGAGGAGATGGAAGAGACGGCACAATTTCAGGATTCGTGACACTTAATGAAGATGACTGCACAAAGATTTACAAGATGATGTGCGAGTGAAATAGTCAACGAAATTGAAATCAATGATTTGCTAGTAAAAGCGATGTGAATCGATGATTTTCTAGTAGAAAAAGCGATGGAATTGATGATTTTTCCTGCTTGAAAGTTATAGATTCAGCATAAAGGTAAGTAGTCCCGGCTAAAATGAACCCCATAAAGTGGGCACAAAGAATAATACACGGCATAAAGCTAAAATCCAAAAAGATCGTGTATCATTGAGCCATTCCGGAAGGAAGTACGGCACGTCATATGGCTGAATTCCATAAAATGCCGTGTATTCTAGGCTCATCCTAAATTTCCCTACTACACGTCATAAGCCATAAATCCGCAAAATGCCGTGTATTCTGGGTTCATCCTAAAGGCCACTACTACACGTCATATAGCCGAATTCCATAAAATGCCGTGTATTCTAGGCTTATCCTAAATTTCCCTACTACACGTCATATGGCCGAATTCCACAAGATGCCGTGTATTCTAGGCTCAAATCCATAAAAGTCGTGTTGTTTTAACAAAAGCAGCCCATATTCGTTGTATTTTTGACATCGCTGATTTATATTTGAAGCTAACGATGCAGAATAGTTCTAAGACTCGGACAAACAATATAGAAGAAGTAGTATGAAACATTGTGGGACATACGATATGGGAGAAGTGGTATGAAACATTGCGGGACAAGGACAATTGAAACTGAAAGACTCATTTTGAGAAGATTTACGATAGAAGATGCAGCCTGCATGTATAAAAACTGGGCTTCTGATGAAGCTGTCGTAAAATACCTCACATGGCCGGTGCATGAAAATGAAAATGCAACCAAGGAAATTCTCAAGCCCTGGGTGGAGTCTTACAAAGAAGATAATTACTATCAATGGGCGATTGTCCTTAAGGAGATAGATGAGCCTATCGGAAGCATCTCTGCAGTAGGAATGAAAGAAAGCATCGATATGGTTCACATCGGATACTGTATCGGAAGTCCCTGGTGGCATCAGGGAATTACATCGGAATCTCTGAAAGCCATTATTGAGTTTTTCTTTGATAAAGTTGGGGTAAATCGTATCGAAGCAAGGCATGATCCCAGAAATCCACACTCCGGTATGGTCATGAAAAAGTGTGGGATGAAGTATGAAGGCACGATGCGAAGCGCGGATAAAAACAATCAGGGAATCTGTGATGCCTGTTGGTATTCCATATTGAAATCTGACATTACTGACTGACAAATAATGAAATATCTGTATAGAAAAAGATGTAAACGCTATTATTGAAGTTGACTAGTGGTAAACTTTGTCATTGATGTTTGCAAAAAGCTGGCTTAGTTCAACACATCCCAAAAATAAAGAGTGAAAAACAGGTCTATATCTGTGTAGGATAAGGCCTGTTTTTGTTTTGTGATATTTTATTATAAAAACAAGCTCTTATACTTCAGGAGGTTGAAGGTGGAAAACAGAACCGAAGGTGACATTCAGACAGCAATCAATACGCTTGGCCGATTTTGCGGAAAAAGAGATATCCGCACTCTTGACCGTGACCAACTATATGATACTTATGGAATTTACAAGGCAGATGTGATGGTTCTTTTTGGAGGAAGCATACTGGCGGGAGGAGATGTGTTTGCCAAGGCTATCAAGGATGAGCTTGCAGAGACATTCATTATTGTCGGAGGCGCCGGACACACTACCGATACGCTGCGGAATCGTGTGCACTCTGAATATCCGTTTATCAAAACAGCCGGGCTGACTGAGGCGGAGATTTTTCAGCAGTATCTGCAAAAAGTCCATAACTGTCAGGCTGACTTGTTGGAAACCGAGTCTACAAATTGCGGAAACAATATCACAAATCTTCTTTCTTTGCTGAATGAAAAGCATATCCATTTCCAAAATATCATCCTTTGCCAGGACGAGACTATGCAGGCGAGAATGGATGCCGTGCTTCGTAAATACACATCCGACTCAGTAAAAATCATCAACTATGCCGCGTATGCAGCAACGGTTTGCGCATCTCAATCCGGATTAACCTATACAGAAGATATCCATGGGATGTGGGACATAGACCGCTATATAGAACTGCTCATGGGCGAAATCCCAAGACTGACAGACGATGAAAACGGATACGGACCAAACGGTAAGAGGTTCCTTGCTCATGTTGAAATCCCGGATAAAGTAAGGCTTGCTTTTGAAAAATTGAAGACAACCTACGGTAAACAAGTAAGAGAAGCAAATCCCTTGTTTGCCTCAAAAGAAACAGTTTGAAGAATGTATTCAAAATTTAATAAGGCGCAATTATTGAGTATTTAATGCTATTCTCTTCTGATATGATTATGCTAGGGAACATGATAAATAGGAGGAGAGACCATCATGATAGCTGAAGTCAAAAATTATATAAAACAGATAGAGAAAAATGAAAGCCTCAGTGAATATCTTGAATCTGAATGCGATTTTTATTTAGAGGATGAAGCTCAGCTCAAAGACGATCTTGAGGCATTACTTGTAGGCGGAGAGTCCAATTACAACTTAGTTCCTTTTGCCTGCGATGGCGGTGGCGGGATTTATGCACTATTGGACAATGGATGCGTGGGCTTTATAGATTCTGAGGGCTCTGCGGGAATCGTAGGTAACTCGGTAAAGAATTTCTTTAGTATTATACTGAGCTGCGGTTATATCACAGATTTTGGGAAGTTCGGAGCACTTGAGAGCAAGGAAGCTTTTTTGAATTATTACAACGAACTGGAAATGCCAAGAGACGAGGCATCCGTGAATGATTTTATCAGGAAAAATGATCTCGTAACGGATCCGGAGCAAATATATACCATATTCAAGGATTCAGTCATGGCGGAGCCGCGACTAACCATCAAAGCCACCAGCGACGAATATGTAGATTCAGAACAGTTCTTCATTTAGGCTGCCCTATTTTTGGGCCGACTTGTTTTGAATCATTGTTGAAGGAGAAATTTAGCGCAATAAACACAAAATAGTATGAATATAAGACGAATGACAGAATCGGATCTGATGGACCTATACGGAACTGTATCTGATCCGGAAGTAATGAAATTTATTGAAGATCCATATGATTTAGATAAGACTAAGGCATTTCTGAATAAGGCTGCACTAACAGAGACACCTCTGATATACGCTGCCGAAGACGATTTGGGCAATTATATAGGTTATGTTATTTATCATGAATATGAACAGGATTCTATGGAAATAGGATGGGTTCTGAATAAATCTGCCTGGGGTAAAGGCTATACCAGCAAACTGACAGAAGAATTAGTTAAAAAAGTAAGACTACAAGGGAAGAACGCCGTTATTGAATGCAGTCCAAATCAAAAGATAACAAAACATATAGCTGAAAAAATCGGGTTTGAATATGCAGGAAAAAGGGATGAACTCGATGTTTATCGGCTTGAATGTTATAGGATAATTGACGATGACGTAGTACTCATTCCGTACTATCGAAATGATGAGGAGTCCTTTCCCTGGTATCAAGACCAGGATGTTTGTAAGCAGGTGGATAATATAGACCATGTTTATGATATAGATACACTTCATGAGATGTACGATTTTCTTAGCAGTAGAGGCAATTGCTACTACATTCAATATCAAGGAAAACTTGTAGGAGATGTATCTCTCCGGGATAATGCTGAGCTTGCAATTGTTATCTGCAAAGAGTATCAGAACAAACATATAGGCAGAAAATGCATCCTTGATATGATAGCTCTCGCCAAAGAAAAGGGAATGGATAAGATCAAAGCCAATATCTATTCCTTTAATACGCAGAGCCAGCGGATGTTTCAGTCTGTGGGATTTGTGAAAACGGATGATGAATGGTTTGAATACTGTATTAAGGGTGTTTAATGGCTTGCAGTAGTATTTGTGACGATAGTATTAGCTTATTATGAAAACCAGGTTTGATACGCGAAGCGGAAATTTGACTGTCGTAAGAAAAGATAATCTATATGAGATGAATTTTCCTATACATGAGCAGCATGAAGTTCCGGTGACAGATGATATGGAGAGTGCATTTGGCATAAGACCTGTAAAGGCTATCCTTGGAACCGATTTGGTCTGTGTATTTGAATCTGGGGAGCAGATTCGGAAAATGAAACCTGATCAGAATAAGTTAACTCACCTTCCGGGGCGTGGTCAAAACGTTACCGCGAAGGGAACAGCTGTAGATTGTGTATCTAGAAGTTTCCTTCCGGAACTAATGGTTCCCGAAGATCCTGTTTGTGGTTCTGCTCACTGTCAGATAGCTGATTACTGGTCAAGGGAGCTTGGGAAAAATACGATTCATGCTTACCAGGCATCAAAAAGAGGCGGACATCTTTACTGCGAATTGCTTGGTAATGGGCGTATAAGTATAAGCGGAGAGGCCACACTGGTAGCCATCTCAGATGTTGTTGTGGAGTTTTGATATTAAGGAAGTCTAGAAACTTAAGCGGTTTGATATTATTATATTTCAAGAAAAATACATACATCAAATAATCGTAATTATTACGTATTTTATAACGATCTCATCTGATAAAATTATGTAAGAGGAACATAATAAACAGGGGACGATATTTGGGGATGAAAACATTATATTGGTTATATTTATTCTGATTTACACAGGCTGCCAAATCTGTTTTGGCTGTCTTGTTTTGATTAATACGCAACAATTGATTACATACATATAAGCAGAAAAATTGAATGAATAACAAACACCGGAGAATAGGTATATGGAAGTTGAAGATACAGGAATCATAGGTGGGGCCGATGGCCCTACAGCCATATTTTTTGCGAATGAAACATATAAGCCGGCGCTAACGCAGAGAATACAGCGATTTATCAACAAGACAAAAAGACATTTCATAGAGAAAACAATAGTGCCGGGAACGCATACTATTGAAGAAGTCGAGGAGTATCTGAAAATCAGGTACGGTTTTGTTGAAGCGGACAGGACAGCTCCGGATTTTATCGTACAGTATGAGCAGATGCGCACAAGTTCACTTTTCGAGCACAGACCTGATCTGGTAGAAGGACAGGAAATCGATTTTGATATCGATCCATCTGAGGACCATGAGGTGATTTTAAGAAAACTCCGTGAGAAAACTGATAAAGAGCGTGAAATCGCTGCGAGTATACCGAGGGAAATATTTGATATAGATTACCATGAGTATATCAAGACAGGAAAAGACATCAATGATTCTATGAGTATCATCATTGAGCGAAACTACGCCTATTTTGGCGGTGGTGCCCAAGGCAGTAAGTTGTCTATCAGGAAGTGGAACAAAATCTTTAAGGATGTCTATCGATTCTATGGCGTTTCAGAAGAAGACATCAAAAATAAAACTGAGAGATATAAGGATCTGGTCTTTGAGCTTAGTTTGTAAGGAAAATGGTAAATCACTAAAAAGACGTGTAGTAATGACTAGAGCCTAATATAACGGTACTACATGTCAAATGCCATATTTTTCAGAAAGACATGTAGCAATGACTTAGCAAAAAAAGAATCCTACTTGTCAAAAGGTCAATTCAATAAAAAGACTAGTAACAATTACAGACCCCAAGGCAGAATCCTACTTGTCAAATAAAGCAATTTAAATAAAGACAAGTAGAGAAGTCTTTTTCACAGAATAACGACGCTAACGTTTTACCATTTCCATAGATTAGTTAACTTCAACAGCAAACATCACATCCATACAAACCGCACAGCGCCTAAAAATGACATTTCAGCCGCCAATCTGCATATTTAAAGAAAAATGCATTCCTTTTAACAGATAAAGCTTTATCATTTTCTTTAGAAGGTAGTCATAAAACTCTTCATAAGCCACAAAGATTACAGCCGGAGGAAAACTACATGCTAATGCCCTGGAACAAGACAAAACTTATTACAGATTCATCATCTATGGAAATAGCAAGAGTCACTGAAATTCTAAAACAGAACAGTATAGAGTATGAGTGCGTTACCAAGAAGAACGAGTCAACGCTGGGCAACCTGATACACGGTTCAATGGGAGCCAGTGTAGGCGGAGGCGGTGCATTTACTTATTCTCAGTCCGCAGGGCCTATCACTTATGTTTACCATGTTTTTGTTAGTAAAAAGAATCTTGAACTGGCAAAAAATCTGATCGATTAGTCAATTTGAAAATTTCCATGCAATTAGATTTCTTGAACTATTCAATATCTTCTAGAATTCTCCAAGAATCTCTTTAGGGTTATCCTGCCCCTTTATTCAGCTACACATAACCTCAAATGACAAATAATGATAATTATCATTCCAAAGTCTAAGATGTTTACCTAGTAATAAATTGATAATATTCAATATAGTAACTACAGGTCTGTTTCCGTGCAGGAGAAGACCTGTTTTATTCGGCCATCTTAAGAAATGAATAATTATAAAAAAGCAAGTGGTGATTTACTTCTTTATTTGGATATGTGAAATTGAAAAGGACAGAAGAAGTATGAGTGGTGAGGATAGATATGAGTATGAAAAAAGGGCAGATAAAGGTTTTCCTTGTCATAGCACTTATTGTTGTTGGGCTTACAGTGATAGGCGGCATATCCAATAAAGTGATGAAGACAACAAGGCTCTCTGCAAAAGAGCGCGCGGCAAATACGACTATAGAGTTATATGTTATTGCCCCTTGCGAGAGCTGCCATGAAGAAGATAAGTTTCGTCGGGAAATATCAAACCAGCTGACGCTTGCAGGGTATGAAAGCAATAAAATCACCGTGAATAATGTCTATAAAGAAAGTGGAGCAACGCATTTCTCGGATACGGTGGACAAGTATCAGCTTGATATTACAATGATGGATCTGCCGGCGGCCATCGTTGATGGAGTGGTATATCAGGGAACCTATCAGGAGATTGGCAGGGCTCTGGTCAGCCATTTTGAGAATGGGGCAAAAAACGAGGGAAAGAGCCTTGTTCCAGGTAATCATGCGGATGATTCCGCAAGTAGCAGTAATGATCAGGCGGCAGATTCTGAATTCTATCGTGCTGTCCTTGATGTCGGAAAAGATGATACGGCGCTGGTTTTGTTTGTGACTAGTGCATGTGACAGCTGTCATGATGCGCAGACTTTTCTGGAAGAAATCCTGACGGATCGATCCAAATTGTATGTTTACAATATTTTAGATGATGGAAATATCACCCTGTATCAAAGTCTCGTCAGACTTTATGGCGTGCCGGAAGCAAAACAGAAGGTTCCGATTCTATTTACCAAAGCAGATTACCTTCCAGGAGATGAGGCAATAATAAATGGCGCGGAAGAAGCAATTGAAAATGTAGAGGCAAGGGGACCGTGGGATAAGAAGGTACAAGGTCTCTCAACGAAAAAAGAAAATCATTCGATATCAAAACTTCAGCTTATTCTAACGGGATTAATCAATGGTCTTAATCCCTGCGGAATTTCCATGCTCCTTATGGTCTTGTCTGTCTTACTTGTGTCAGACTGCAATTTCTTTGGTGGGAGCTTCATTTTTATATTAGGAAAATTCCTGACGTATCTGCTACTTGGATTTATGATAGAAACATTTATTGGCGCGATTGAGAGTACTACCTTTGGAGCGGTGCAAAGAGTGTTAAAAATTGCTTTTGCATTGCTGGCGTTTGCTTTTGGAACCTTTTACCTCATTGATTTCATTCATGTTGTAAAGAAGGATTACGGAAAAGTAAGATTGCAGCTTCCGGAACGCCTTCGCAGATGGAATCATGAAATGATAGGTAAACTCACCAATATCCCCGTAAGACTCTGGTATCCTGTACTGTTTCTTTTGGGAATCGTGATTTCCGCAGGAGAATTTCTTTGTACAGGACAGATCTACCTGGCAGAGCTTTTGTATATGGCAAGACATAATCCAGGTATAGGACCAGAGCTTACCCTAAATCTGACACTTTATCTGGCAGCGATGTGTATACCGATGATATTGCTCGTTTTATTGGTATCCAGAGGGAAAACTGTCATGTCGGCATCTCATCTGTCGGTAAAGGCACTTCCTGCCATCAAGCTGATATATAGTATCTTTTTCTTCGCTTTATTCATCACATTATTCTTTTGATATATGAAAAAAGGAATGTTGAAGGGGGAATAATTATGACGCAGAAAAATCATCTACTTTATTACAGCCCTGCATCCAGATGGGGAGATGCGCTGCCACTTGGAAACGGAAGACTTGGTGCCATGGTCTATGGCGAGACAGACATGGAGCGTATAACGTTAAACGACGACTCTCTTTGGAATGGTCTTTCGATGGACCGCAATAATCCGGCATATCGGGAGAAACTTCCGGAGATACGAAAACTGATATTTGATGGAAAAATGCATGAGGCGGAGGTTCTTATCGCACAGTACATGGCCGGTGTTCCGTACTCACAGCGCCCATATTCCTTTGTTGGACAACTGAACATGGCATTAAATCAGAAAATGCCATTTGCCATGGGCGGAAGAGAGGACTCTAAGGAGTGCGAAAAATATGAAATGGATCTGGATCTGATGACAGGTATCCTAAGGGTGGATCACAAGATGGACGGGATTTCCTATCACAGGGAGATGTTCATCAGTAATCCGGCACAGATTTTATGCATCAGGCTTACTGCAGATACCTCAAAAGCAATTCGCTTGGAACTAAAGCTGGACCGAGTCACGGTATCCGATACCTTCATAGAGGATGATCGCCGTCCCGGAATGAAAGCAAGAGGCGGCGGATGGCCGGGAACAAAAGTGGATTTTTCAAGAACAGTAGATAAAAACACCTATCTGATGGCAGGAAATGACTCCGGCGTACAGTTTGCGGCGGCATTTCGCGTAGAATGTGACGGAGAACTTATCAATCCTATATCCCAGCTGACGGCTTCAGATAGCAGTGATGTGACTATATATTTGACATGCGCTACATCGAATCGGTTCGAGAATCCAAAAGAAGAAGTGCTTAGGGTTCTGGATGAGGCGCAGAAAAAGGGATATCAAACCCTTAAAGAAGAGCATATCAAGGACTTTTCTTCACTTATGGAGAGATGTCAGCTTGATCTTGGGGAACCCGCTGAGGGAAGTATAGAGCAAAGACTAAATGCCTTCCGCGAGGGAGCAAAGGATCCTGATCTGGCAGCGCTGTATTTTCAGTTTGGCCGCTACCTTATAGTTTCAGGAAGTAGGCCCGGCAGCGCGCCACTTAATCTTCAGGGAATCTGGAACGCTGAGTTTATGCCAATGTGGGACAGCAAATATACCATCAATATAAATCTTCAGATGAATTATTGGCTTGCCTTAATCGGAAATCTTACGGATCTCCAGGAGCCATTGTTTGACCTCCTTGAGACTATGCATGAACCGGGAAAAAAGACAGCAGAGGTAATGTATGGCATGAGAGGCATGGTATGCCATCACAATACAGATTATTACGGTGACTGCGCACCACAGGACATCTATATGGCGTCCACTCCATGGGTAACAGGAGGAGCATGGCTTGGAATGCATGTGTGGGAACAGTATCTTTACACCGGAGAAACGAGCATATTGGAGCGCATGTATCCGATACTGAAGGATATGGCTCTGTTTTATCAGGACTTTTTGATTGAGGTGGATGGGCAGCTCCTTACCTGTCCATCGGTTTCACCGGAGAACCGATATTATCTTCCGGATAGCTCTGATACGCCGCTTTGTTTCAGTCCTGCGATGGACAATCAGATTCTTCGTGAATTCTTCGGGGCATTACTTGAGATACAAAAGCTTCTTGATATGGATTTAGAGTATGGAGAAACGCTGAAATCCATGATAGAAAAGCTTCCAAAGGATAGAATTGGCTCGAAGGGACAGCTGATGGAGTGGCATGAAGATTTTTCCGAGCAGTGTCCCGGCATGGGGCACGTCTCCCATCTATATGCGGTTTATCCCGGATGCTCCATAAATTGGCGAGATACGCAGGAGCTCATGAAGGCAGCCGAGGTTTCGCTAAAACGCCGTAAGGCCCACGGAGCCGGAGAAAATGCATGGCCGCTTGCCTGGTATATTTGCCTGGATGCGAGATTTAAAAATGGTAGGAATGCGGATGAAGAAATCGCACGTATGCTTAAGAATTCTGCTTCCCGTAGTTTATTGAACGCAGGATTTGTTTTTCAGATAGATGGGAATCTCGGAGCCGCGGCAGGAATTGCGGAATGCCTTCTGCAAAGCCATTTGGGTCTTGATTTTCTACCGGCACTTCCGACCTCCTGGGAAAATGGCAGCTGCAAGGGACTTCTTGCAAGAGGTGGACATGAGATTGATTTGTATTGGGAAAACGGAAAGCTAACACGTGCAGTTGTAAGACCGAAGACAAACGGCGTAATCTCCGTAATTGGGCAGGAATACGTTGTTACCTGTAAAGGAAAGTCCGTTGATAAAAACAAAACAGAAACAGGATTTTCATTCATGGGGCTTGCGAACGAAGAATATGAAATCAAACCGGAATAAAAGGATAAAAATCTATGAGCAGATTATGGTATAAACAGCCGGCCTGGATATTTAATTGGGAAGAGGCGCTTCCTGTGGGGAACGGACGTCTCGGAGGCATGGTTTTTGGCAGAACCGACTATGAACGGATACAGTTAAATGAAGAAAGCATCTGGTACGGCAAGCCGATCGATCGTACTAATCCGGATGCACTTAAAAATCTTGACAAAGTAAGAGAGCTGATATTTGAAGGAGAACTTGAAAAGGCAGAGAAGCTGATGACAACAGCGTTTTCCGGCTGCCCCAATACTCAGCGAACCTACCAGACACTGGGCGATCTGTACATCATATCGGATCTGGATAAGGAACTTGAATGTAAGGATTATATGCGGGAGCTGGATCTTGATAATGCTATATGCCGTGTTTCATTTACTCAGGGAGATGTCCTATATTCACGGGAAGTCTTTGTTTCAAAACCGGAAGACTGCATGGTTATCAGATTATCCTCCGATAAAAAGGGAATGATCAGCTTATGTGCAAGGCTTGAGAGAGATCGTTTTTTGGATGGAGTTAAAAAGCTCTCCGAGAATACTATTTCTTTGTATGGAAATTTAGGTGAGGGTGCTACGCACTTTGTAACTGTTCTAAAAGCGATTTCAAAAGGTGGCAGTATATCCGTGACAGGAGAACATATCTGCATTGAAGGAGCAGATGAGGCCATACTGTATCTTACGACCTGTACGGATTTTTATGACATAAAGAGCGGAGTAACTACTCATGGCACGGGAGCTTTGATCTACGATAAGCTATCTGAAGAAGCCGCTACCATTCTTCAAAAAGCAATAATGGATGATTATGAAGAAATAAAGAAAAGGCACTGTGAGGATTATCATTCTCTATATGGGAAGGTATCCCTGCAGCTTGGATCAGAGGCGTTTGATAAGCTTCCTACAAATGAGAGGTTAAAGGCAGCGAAAAAGGATATCGGTCTTTCAAAGCTTTTATTCGATTACGGAAGGTTTCTTTTGATCTCATGCAGCAGAAAGGGTGGTCTTCCGGCGAACCTGCAGGGAATCTGGAATAAAGAGTATCTACCGCCCTGGGATTCTAAATACACGGTGAATATCAATGCCGAAATGAATTACTGGCCGGCAGAGACATGCGGATTATCAGAATGTCATGAGACACTCCTTGATTTTATCGGCACTCTTGTCAAAAATGGCAGGCAGACCGCAAGAAAGATGTACGGCTGCAGAGGCTGGGTGATGCATCACAACACGGATGCTTTTGGAGATACCAACCCGCAGGATATCTGTATTACTGCCTCCTATTGGGTTATGGGTGCCGCCTGGATGTGTACGCATTATTGGGCGCATTATGAATACACATGTGATAAGGAGTTTTTGAAAAAGGTATTCCCTGTCATGCTGGAAGCTGCACTGTTCTTTTTGGATTTTATGGTGGAAAAAGACGGATTTCTTGTGGTATGTCCCACTGTTTCACCTGAAAATTCTTACCGCCTCCCAAACGGGCATAAAGGTGCTGTAAGCTACGGCGTTACAATGGACAACCAGATTCTAAGGGATCTGTTTTCACAGTGCATAAGGGCAGGAGAGATTTTAAAAGAAACCGACTTTTCAAAACAGCTATCTGAGATGGAGTATTCGAAAAGTCTGCAAGATTTACTTGGAGAAATCAAAGAAGCTTGCGACAGGCTTGCACCTACAAGGGTAGGAAGCGATGGGCGGATCATGGAGTGGCTGGAGGAATACGAGGAATGTGAACCCGGGCACAGGCATATGTCTCATTTGTATGGGTTATTTCCATCACGACAGATTTCCTTTGATAAAACACCACTTCTTGCGGGGGCTGCCAGGAAGACACTGGAGGCGAGATTACGCTCAGGTGGTGGACATACAGGCTGGAGCAGAGCCTGGATTATAAATTTCTATGCAAGGCTGCACGATGGAGACGAAGCCTACCACAACATAGAACAGATGCTTGATATTTCCACCTATACCAATCTTTTTGATAAGCATCCGCCATTTCAGATTGACGGTAATTTCGGGGTAGTATCCGGTATTGCGGAAATGCTATTGCAATCTGATGAGGATACTATCTGTTTGCTTCCCGCGCTTCCAACGGCGTGGAAGGATGGCAGAGTGGAAGGGTTGCGGGTTGTCGGAGGAGGCACTGTTTCCATGGAATGGAAGGATGGTCATCTTTGCTACTGTCAGCTTGATGCAACGAATCCAATGAAACGTATCATGCGTTATGGAAATACTTCAAAAGAGGTGGTGCTGGAAGCCGGAAAAATGCATATTTTGTTCTCGGAATAACAGATGAAATCTATGACATGTTAAAAAATGAATATCGTGATAAAATGATTGAATATATATCATAGGTGGACATTCTGCCATACTGATAATTAGTAAGAGGGTTAATTGGGGAGGCATCAATAATATGTGGGGAAAAAACGAGGATAGAATTTTCAAACGTTATTTCAGCATGTATTTCATTGCAATTCTTGTCCCAATGATCATCTGCTGTATTTATTATTCTTATGTTCTACTTGTGATCAATTCTGATGATATTTCCGAGCGAAAAACCGATCTGGTTCATGCGGCCTCAAGATTTGATGTCGTAACCTCCGAAATTGAATATCTTGGAGACTGTCTTGAATCCAATGCCGAAGTGAATATATTCAAGAATCTGGAAAATGTGATGGTTTATCCTAATACGCACCGAATTCATGAGCTGCAGACATCTCTTCCGAATCTGCATCTTGTGAACCAGGCTGTGTATGATTATTTCATTTTCTTTGACAATTCGGAGGTTGTAATCAACCCGTCGATAGCATACACATATGAGCAGTTTTACTCATTATATATGCGCAAGCAGGATATGAGTGGTTTTGATGAGTGGAAAGCGGAATTGGTTGAAGACGGAAAGTGCGACGGTTTTATTCCGATGGAAGAATATGATATGCACAAATTCCGTGCCAGTACTCCCAAGAAGAATCTTATTGCCTATACCAGGCCTCTATCTGTATATGGTTCTGCAAAGTCAGGCTATATATACATTTTCATAGATGACAGCCTTATTGAATCTACCATGCCAATTCCTGAGGAAAACAGCATTCAGGTGATTCAGGATTTTAATGGAAATATTTTGTATTGCAGGGGATATGACAGCCCTGAGGGAGAGATGACAAAGCTCCTTGAAGATTTGGATTTTAAGCAGTCTCCGCTCCAGAAAAAGGTAAGGCTCAATGGAATGAAGTATATGCTGATATCCTACAGATCGGAATCTTCAGGTCTATGCTATTCCTATTTCATTCCAAATAACATTATCAATGAGAGACTGATGAACTGCATCTATCTACTGGCACTGTTTATTATTCTCGGCCTGTTTGCGAATGTGGTCGTAAGCTATTACATATCAAAAGAAAATGCTGTTCCGATCAATGATATTTTGAATAAGATGTCTATCAGTACGGAGTCTTTAGATGTTCATGGAAATGTTTTTTCCAGCATAGTAAATACAGTAAATGACCTTGTTGAGAACAATGAGGATTTGTCCAATGCTATCAGCATGCAAAAGCCTTATTTAAAAACCGCATTTACGAACAGACTCTTGTATTCCGGATATCAAAATGACAAAGAAATTGCAGGTATAGCCGATTATCTTAAGTGGCCATGGGAAAACAGGCTGTTCTGTGTCCTGATTTTCAGACTTCATATGATGACGGACTGGTCAGAAGAACCGGAGCAAAGATTTTGGGGTACATTTGCAGCATCGCTTTCTGAGCTGATAGAAAAAAAAATGCCGGGCAGTTTACTGACGGATATCGGAGACGGACAGATTGCGCTTATCATGAACATCCCCGATGATGACCCGAAGGGGGTACAGGCAAGGGCAGAGGAACTGGTTTACTTTATTAAATCGGAAATGACTGATGTTATCGCCAGAAAAGTGCTTGTATTTGGCGGAAGTATTGAGAAAAAAGCAGACCGGATTGTAGATTCATACAAGAACGTATCGTACCTTTGCTACAGCGATGCCAAGGAGATCGAAAATGAGATTATCTGGTACAGCAAGGATAATCATCATTCAATAGACTATCCTACAGGTGATATGCAGGTAAAACTGACTCATTTTGTTACTTCCGGTGATGAAAAGGGCCTTCATGACTACCTGGAAAGTATTGTCAGAGAGTTCTTTGTGGAAAAAGATTTGCCTGTTTACATGCAGCATATCCTGATAACGGAGCTTCAGATTATTTTGTTCAGGCTCCTTGGAATCATTAAATTGGAAGAGAGTGAATACGCGGCATATTACGCACAGCTTGAGAAAAACGTCAACATGCCTGTATTAAGCCAGATTACGATTACGCTGAATCTTTTCCGGGAAATATGCGGATATATGAACAGACAAAAAAATATGCGTGATGTGGATATGATCGCAAACGGAATCATTTCCTACATTGATGCAAGGTATGGTGATCCCAATCTGTCGCTTGCCCTCTTGGCAGATCAGTTCGATATCAGCCATCCATACTTGTCCAGTCTGTTTAAACAGACGCAGGGAATCAATCTATCGACTTATATTGAAAATATTCGCATAGAGAAGGCAAAAGATTTTCTTAATTCGACTGACCTGACAATAAGCAAGATAAGTGAGATGGTCGGTTATGGTTCTACCAACTCATTTTGCCGTGCATTTAAGAGAGTAACCGGTGTCAGCACATCAGAATATCGCAAAAAAGAAGCTATTTGACAGAAATTTTAGTAAAGGGGAGACAAGTCACATGCAGCAGGTAAATATTAATGATAAGTGGACTTTTCGAAGAGGTGTGCTTGATTCAATCGGAATGTTAAAGACTGATCCGGGTGTCACCGTTGATCTGCCACACGATGGAATGATCAGTACAAAGGTCAGTAAAGATGCTCCCGCAGGTTTTGATTCCGGGTATTTCGGGGGCGATATATGTAACTATTCAAAGAACGTCTTTATTCCCATGGAATGGATGGATGAGTCTGTAAAACTCCAGTTTGACGGGGCGATGATGCACACATCTGTGGATATTAACGGATGTAAGGTTGGTGAACACCATTATGGGTATTCTCCCTTCGTAATCGATATCACAGATGTCGTGACTTTTGGCGAGGAAAATCGCATCACTGTTAACCTGAATACAGGCACACAGCCAAGCTCCAGATGGTACACAGGTTCAGGTCTTTTCAGAGAATTAAAGCTGCTTCACGGGCCTCTGGTGCATATTGTACCTGATGGAATCTATGTTTATACGAAAGAGATTACAGAAGATACCGCTTTTTTACAGGCAGAGATAGATGTCGAGAATAAATCTCTGCAGAATAAAATTGTTGAAGTTAGCTGCTCGTTTGTAAAAGAAGGAGAGAAAGAAGAAGCTGCTTTTTCAAAGCAGGTGATACAGATAAATCCGGGAAAGAGTGAGACCGCCAGAATGGTAGTTACTGTGAAAAAACCGGGGCTTTGGAGTATCGACAATCCCAATCTTTATACAGTTAAGACGTCGGCGAAGGTGCTTGGATCCTTCCGCTCGCATTTCATCCCGGATGAGGTTATTGCAGAGGATGAGCAGTGTGCGCTGTTTGGAATCCGTACCATCACTACTGATGCCATCCATGGACTTCGCATAAATGGTAAGATGGAAAAGCTTAAAGGCGGATGCTTACACCATGACAATGGGCTTCTCGGCGCAGTAAGCATCTATGAGACTGAGGCAAGAAAAATTAAAAAGCTAAAGGAAGTCGGATTTAACGCGATCAGAACCGCACACAATCCACCCTCTGCAGCTCTTGTTGAAGCTTGTGACAGACTTGGTATGTATATATTTGACGAGGCCTTCGATGCCTGGGGAATGTCAAAGAGGGCAGGCGATTACAGCCAGTATTTTGTATCAGAGTGGGAAAAGGATCTTACAGCTTTCGTGAGGAGAGACCGCATCCATCCATCCGTTATCATGTGGTCAACCGGAAATGAGATTCCGGAACGCGGCGGCTTGAACAATGGATATACCCTGGCTACGAGACTTGCAGACAAGATACGTTTCCTTGACAGATCAAGACCCATCAGCAATGGAATCTGTTCTTTCTGGAGCGGACTTGATGATAAGATGGCTCAGAATGCTGATCAGAATCAAAATGCCAAAGAAGCTTCAGATTCCACCCTTTGGGAGAGATATACGGAACCCTTTACCAACGGCCTTGACGTAGTGGGCTACAACTACATGGAAGATATTTATGAAAAGGATCACGAGATGTTTCCTAATCGCGTCATCTTAGGATCCGAGAACTTCCCGCAGGAGATTGGATTCCGCTGGCCTATGGTGGAAGCACTACCTTATGTAATCGGTGATTTTACCTGGACAGCTTGGGACTATATCGGAGAAGCTGGTATCGGCAAGGCGCTATATGTAGACAAAGATGATTTCCTTGCAGACAAGGGACCATGGTTTATCATGCCGCCTTCCACCACATACTATCCCTGGAGACTTGCAAATGACGCTGACTTCGACATCACGGGTCGCATGCTTCCGCAGGGAGCCTATAGAAGCGTGGTTTGGGGGAGTGATGAAACATTTATCTACAGCCTGCATCCTGATCATTTTGGCAAGATTGAGAAGACGAGTATGTGGGGCTTCCCGGGCGTAGTTTCTAATTGGAACTATGAAGGATATGAAGGAAAAAGTGTGCAGCTTGTGGTTTTCTCAAGGGCTGACGAAGTGGAAATCGTATGTAACGGATCGTCTATAGGGAAAAAGGCCGTAGTTAAGGACGGCAAGCTTCCAAACAGTGTTCGTTTCGACACAGTGTATACACCGGGAAAAGTGGAAGCGATAAGCTATAAGGACGGCATGGAAATAAGCAGAGCAGCGCTCATTACTTCCGGAAAACCCGCAAAACTTATTGTGACACCTGAAGAGTCCAAAATGAATTCAGACGGACGCGAAATTGCTTATATAAATATTGATATTGTTGATGCTGACGGTCTTGTGGTGAACGATGCCAAAATAGCGCTTAAGGCTGAGGTATCAGGATGCGGTTATCTGGCAGGTTTTGGAACAGGAAATCCCATTACTGAAGAAGATTATACAGACGATCTGACCGTAACCTTTAGGGGACATGCGCAGGCGATTATCCGAAGCACTCACGAGAGCGGAAAATCATCCCTTATGGTTTGCGGTGAAGGACTTGAACCGGTTACTGTAACAGTAGACTTAGACTAATCATATTAGAGTGAAAAAGAGCTCGGCGATATGTCGGGCTCTTTGTAATTTCAAAGGGAAACATCCATAATTCTCATTTCTGAAATATTGATAATTTGCAAATAAGAAATGAATACACGCTGATTTTCCGCCCTTTATGGCTCTTAAAAAAATGAATAGCAAAGTAAGGGAACTGTATATTTACTTTGCATTTTGGGTGAGAGTAAAGTGAGTTACAAGAAAACACAAACAACAAGGAGGATCTTTAGAAATGTCAAACAAGTCTAAGGTTCCCAAAATTTCAACCGGGCATAGAAAGACATTTCGCCAGTATTTTAGAGCACACTGGCAACTGTATGCGATGATGGTACCGCCTATCGTAATGCTTCTTATCTTTGCTTACGCACCAATGTATGGAGTGATTCTTGCATTTAAGGATTACAAGGTGAGTTTGGGAATATGGAACAGCCCCTGGGCGGATAATTACGGCTTCAAGAACTTTATAAGGTTTTTTAACAATTACAATTTTAAAGAGTGTCTTCGCAATACGATTGTTCTTTCTATTTATTCGATGTTAGTCAGTATGCCGTGTTCAATATTATTGGCTCTGTCACTGAACTATGCGAAGAACGTTGTTTATAAGAAGTTTGTACAGATGATAAGCTATTGCCCGTACTTTATTTCTACCATTGTATTTGTTGGAATCATCAATATGATTTTTGATAATCGTTCGGGTGCTATTGGAAGCTTTCTTTTCAATAATTTTGGCATTAACGTGCTTGGTAATTCCAGCCTGTTTGCATCACTGTATGTCTGGTCAGGCGTTTGGCAGGGCGTCGGATTCGGAGCGATCATTTATATAGCAGCCCTTGCCGGAGTGGATCAGGAGCAGCATGAAGCAGCTATAATTGACGGCGCAACGCTTTTGCAAAGAATCTGGTATGTGGACATCCCGGCTATTATTCCTACAGCGGTGATCATGCTCATATTAAATATGGGCGGTACCCTGAATATTGGTTACGAAAAGATCCTGGCGATGCAGAACCAGAATAATGTAGCGATGTCGGAAGTTATTAACACCTATGCCTATAAGGTGTCGCTGGTTTCCACCTTCCCGGATTTTGCATATTCCACGGCAATTAGTCTTTTTCAGTCACTGGTTGGACTCATTTTGATTCTGATTACAAACAAAATCGTGGATAAAATCTCAGGAAAAGGATTCATGTAAAAAAGCAGAATCAGAAAGGAGAGACAGTGAATTCTAAGAAGATATCGCAGGATACAGTAGTTTATTTTATAAACTATGTTTTGCTTACAGTTTTTTTGATCATAGTGCTATATCCTATCATTTATATCATCAGCTGTTCGTTCAGCTCAGGAGATGCACTTATGAGCGGTAAGGTGAGATTATTACCGGTCGATCCCACACTGCAGAGCTATCGTGCAGTATTTAAGTACAGCAGCATATGGGTAGGATATAAGAATTCTATTATTTATGCATTTGTCGGAACGGTGATCAGCATGGTACTTACCCTGTTTGCGGCTTACCCGCTTTCACGAAGTGACTTCAGGGGAAAGAAAATATTTATGGTGCTTATCCTCTTTACCATGATGTTTTCAGGGGGACTTATTCCTAACTATTTGCTTATTAAAAATCTCCACCTGTTAAATACCATGTGGGCGGTAGTCCTTCCGGGTGCAGTAAGTGCCTACAACATTATCGTGGCGCGGACCTTTTTTGATAATACTATTCCAAAAGAATTGCAGGAAGCAGCAGAAATGGATGGATGCTCGGATTTTAAATTTTTCCTTATGGTTGTAATTCCGTTATCTGCTCCGATCATTGCCGTGCTGTCATTATGGGTAATCGTCGGACTTTGGAATTCCTATTTCGTACCAATGATTTATCTGGATTCACAGGAAAAGTACCCGTTACAGCTGGTACTAAGAAGAATCCTGCTCCTTTCCCAGATCAATCTGAACCAGACTAATATTGATCCTGAAATGATCCGAAGAAATCAGTATTTGGGAGAGATGCTAAAATATGGAACCATAATTGTCAGTACATTGCCACTGATGATCGTGTATCCGTTTGTACAGAAGTATTTCGTAAAGGGCGTAATGATCGGCTCGGTGAAGGGCTGATCTTATAGAAAAATGAAATGCAGTAAAGATATAAAACAATGAAAAAGAAAGGGGAAATGTATGAGAAGAAGTATGTTACAAAAGTCAGTAGCAGTAATGGCTACATTGACACTCCTGACAACCTCATTAACCGGTTGTGGATCAGGATCTCAGCAAGGTGATACGGTACAGAGCGGTACCGAGGAAGGCCAAGGTGCAGAAGTAGCGGGGGCGAATCGGGATGATTCATCAGATCCTTTTAAGTTTGCATCCCCGAAGGATGTGACATTCCCTTTAAAGGAAAAGCTGACCCTCACTGTATTTGTTAATAACCCTGATCAGGGTGTAACAAGCTACAAGGATAACTGGGTTACCGACTGGATCGAGGAACAGACCAACATTCATCTTGATTATATCTATGATCTAACCGGAGATGAGGCCACACAAAAACTGAATCTTATCATGACAGATCCCGATTCAATGCCTGACTTCTTTTTACGTACCGGATGGTCTAAGGCTGAGACTCTGTCATATGGAACACAGGGGCTTATAATTCCTCTCGAGGATATGCTTTCTCAGATGGATAACTGGAATAAAATGAATGAAGAAAGCCCCATGAGAAAAGCAGATCTTACTATGGGTGACGGTCACATTTATACATATGGCGGACAGAACGAATGCTTCCACTGCATGTATCAGCATCGTATGTACATTTATAAGCCCTGGGTTGAGAAATACTTAGGTGGTAAGAACCCTGAGACCACAGAAGAGCTTTACGAATTCCTGAAGAAGGTAAAAGAGGATGATGCCAACGGAAACGGCATAGCAGATGAGGTTCCCATGACAGGTTTCATCGGCGGTTGGGCGAGTGATCCCACTGTATGGATGATGAACTCCTTTACACAGTGCGTGAATCCTATCAGCAACACCAATCCTACCGTAGCAGGCGGACTTGTAGTTAATAACGGCAAGATTGAATATGCTGTTATGAAGGATGAATACAGAGAAGGTCTTAGATACATGCATAAGCTGTTTAAGGAAGGCCTTTTGGATAATCAGACTTTCTTACAGGACAACACGCAGTTTTCAGCGACTATGGATCCTACCGAGGGCAATAAGGTTGCTGTTTATGCAAATGGTGGCGTAGAGAATTCAGAGTTCTGGCAGCAAGTAGATGGCGAGTGGCAGAACTGGGAAATCCTTGCTCCTGTTGCAGGTCCTGACGGTGTCAGATATTCAGGACGCTGCATCCAGACATATTTTGAAGGCTGCCTTGGAACAATATCTTCAACATGTAAGTATCCTGAGGTTGTAGTTGCACTGTTTGACTGGATGACATCTGAAGATGCAGTTCACCACATCGGTGGCGGCCCTGAGGGCATTGGCTGGAATTATACAAGCGAAGGTGTTTCACTTAGTGGCGGAACACCCACATACGAGCAGTATGCTATTCCTGAAGATTATGACTATGTAAAAGATGGTGGTTTGTCAAAGACATATGCAAACTACAGGTACACACCTGATGCAATGCTTCAGCGTGGTTCAGCTGAGTATAGAGGAAACCTTAGAGTTGAAGATCCTGATCACTCTACTGAGTACTTCTTCCAGCAGTGTGCAGAAGTGTACGATAAGTATTCTCCGCCAATCGAGACATTGGTTCCCAATATGTCCTTTGAGGAAGATGATGCAAGGGTCGTTACAGAATCTACATTAACTATCGGCGGTTATGTTAACCAGGCTTTAGTACAGTTTATCGATGGCAGCATGGATATTGAGAAGGATTGGGATTCCTATATTGAAAAGCTAAGAAGCATGGGCGTGGACGAATATATCGCAGCATATCAGCGTGCCTATGACGCATATATGGAAGCAGCTAAATAATTAAACATACAAACAGAGGCCGGTACGATCTGTAAAATGATCGGCCGACCTCTTTTTATTTAATTAAGAAAATCCGCTTGAGTTCTCATTATTTTTCTGAGAATTCTGTTTCGCAATCTTTTGGAAAATTAGTGTAAAGGCAAAAAAGATCCTGAAAATCCGGCGTAGAAAACAGCCCCTCAAGCTCTGCTAAAAGGCGCATATGCACAGCACCTCTATGAATTGCACAGGGTTCATTGTCATTAAAGAATTCAATGCTTTTTTTTATGATGATTTCTTCAGCAAACGGAGTATCAGCCCAATAGCCTTCATAAAGAGTAGAACCATCATGTTTTACGGTAAGATATCGTTTCTTTTTTGCATTAAAAAACATAGCATGTCCTTTTAAATCAGGTTTATTTGCGATACGATTAACGCATCTATAGATAGCATATCATTGATTAACTGTATAGAAAACAGGAGAGTGTATGGAAAAGATATATGCAGACCATGCTGCAACAACACCAATATCAGACTCTGCACTTAAAGTGATGGTGGATTGCATGAGGAATTTTTACGGCAATCCTTCAAGTGCACATCAGCATGGGCGGGAAGCAGCACACATTTTGGAAGACTCCAGGGAGAAAATTGCAGCATGCATTGGTGCAGACAGTGAAGAAATCTATTTTACATCCGGAGGAACTGAGGCCGATAATCAGGCTATTTTTTCTGCGGCTGCTTTCGGCAAATCAGTTGGAAAAAAGCATATGATCTTTTCAAAAATAGAGCATCATGCTGTTCTTAATTGTATACCTGCGTTGGAAAAAGCAGGCTTTGAGATTACACTCATTGGAGTTGATAGCAGAGGGAGAGTTTCCCTAGAGGAGATAGAAGAGGCCCTAAGAAAAGATACTGTTCTTGTGGCTGTAATGTATGTGAACAATGAAGTGGGAACAATAGAGCCCATTGCAGAGATTGGGAAGCTATGCAAGGATCGGAACATCCTGTTTCATGTAGACGGTGTTGCAGCAGCCGGTCATGTTCCGATTGATGTAAAAAAACTTGGAGTAAGTACCCTTGCCATATCCGGTCATAAGTTCCATGGACCCAGGGGAATCGGAGCTTTGTACGTCGACAAAAATGTTCCGGTTACAAATCTTATGTATGGCGGAAGTCAGGAGAGGAACAAGCGTCCCGGCACGCAGAATGTCCCTGGCGCATCCGCTATGGCAAAAGCACTAAGCGACGCGATGATGACATTAGATGAGCAAATGAATAAGCTTGAGCAGCTTCGCACGCGTCTTTTGGAGGGACTTAAAGATCTTGATGGAATGTGGGTAAATGGCGATCCTGAAAACAGAGTGCCGGGAATCGTGAATCTTGGATTTAGAGATGTATCAGGCGAAACGCTTTTGTTACTGCTTGACCTTAGAGGATTATCCGTTTCTACAGGCTCTGCCTGCAATACCCATTCAGTGGAACCAAGCCATGTCCTTACTGCAATGGGCCTTCCAAGAAAGGATGCAGGGGGCTGCATACGCCTTTCATTTTCTGCTGACAATACGGAAGAAGAAATTGATGAGATATGCACTATTTTGTATGAGGAAGTAGAAAGAGCCCGTGGATCCGGAGCTTCTTAATGAGGCTGCGCAGGAGGCAATCAGCAGATTCCCGTATTTTGCAGTGAAGGTTTGAGTAGATAACGGCGGCAATTATGTACTGGATCATAACGACAATCCGATTTCGGTCCTTCCGGAAGAGAATAAGAGAATAATGCTGGGGTCTGCTAAAACCGGAGGGCATCTGTATGTCATAACCTATAGGGGTAACTGTGTATGGTTCAATTTTTCCCATTCACCAAGTGGTGCACCGGGCGCATTGTTCTGGGTAAAAACCACTTTATATCAGTACCTTACAAAAAAGTATGGGCCTATTAAGGCTCCGGCAGACATTAAACTGCCGGGCACACCGGTATCCCAGAAGGAGACAGATCTTCCGGATGCATCAAAGCTGCCGGATGATGAACCTTTAAAGCGCTATGACGGTCAAAGCACAAAGATCGGACTTGGAAGATTCCTGGCTTACCTGCTCAATCCCTTTGTCAAAGATAATTACTATTATGAGATTACAATTCCGTCTGACAGCTTCATGGAATATGCAAAGAAGGTTGATGGAAGTCCCAATACAGTGTTTGCAGCATTTTTGTATAAGGCAATTGCCGGATATTTCCCATCAAAGGGAGATGACCAGTTATCCGGAAGAATCGCGGACGATTACAGAAATGATATAGGTGCCCAGGAGTCCTACCGCGATTTCACCAGATTATTGCATGTTAAATTCACCAGAAGTATGGAAAATGATTCGATAGAAAAGCTGATTCGTATAGCGAGAGGTGCAGTCATCCTTCAGATGCAGCCTGAACTCAGCTGCGAAAGGTTCAGACAGATTGAAGAAATACACCGGGGAATCGATGCTCAGCCGGATTTAAAGAGCAAAAAGAAATATGCCGCTTCCCATAGCCTTTTCAGATCTGATGCAAGAGATGTTTTCAATGTAAGCTATGCGGGTCAGACTGACTGGGGACAAATGACAGATTATATCGATGAGGTTCATAGCATAACTGACGGCGATTTTATGCTGGAAGTAAATGCACTTCCCGATAAGTTCTGCCTGACATTCCAACTGATAAATAGGGATCGCAAACCTCTTGACCTCTTCTGCAAGGTTATTGATGAGGAAGGCTTGCCATACACTGTATCAGAAATGAAAACCAGATATTTACCTGATATTGAACTGCCCAATGGGTGATATTAATACTTATAAAAACATCATTCAGATATTTTTATATCATAGGATTAAAAGAGCCCCAGATTCTGGGGCTTTTGTGGTAGGAGGTATAACTAACTTATATGAGTGACAAAAAACCAGACATGGAACAGCTGTACAAAGCATATATGGAACACATGAAGAAGATACTCAGTGAACAGCCGCTCCCTGATGTTGCGGAAGAGGGTGAGATGGAAGAAATCATGCTTTCCTCCGAAGACGGCGTTAAGCTGAAAAGCTCTGGGGCGTAAAGCTTCCCTGGTACAGAGACTGGATAACACATACAGATGCTGACGATCCCTACTGGGATGAAGGCTTCTGGGGACAGCTCAAGGAAATCCCGAAAAAGGTCAATATTCCTGTTTTCGTGAAGGAAGGCTGGTACGATCATCATCTTGGAAGCGCCATAAGAACCTGGGAGATTCTTCCCGAAGCCACCAAGCAGAAGAGTGTATTTGAGATAGGACCCTGGAATCATGCCTACATGCCCTGCATAGATCATCAGTGCACAGACAGCCTCAAGGATACTTCCATGTCCACACCGCTTTTATGGTTCGACAAAGTACTCAGAAAGGAGAAAGTGCCTGAGGGTGAGGTGCGACTTTACCGCATCGGAGCTGATAAATGGGATATTTTGAAGGAATTTCCTTATAAAAGCGACAATGCTCTGAAATTCTACCTCGACAGCAGAGAAGTTGCAGGCGAAAATAAGAAACAGTTGTTATTAAATCCCTCGTCAGTAGGCGGAAATGCAGTATTTACCTATGATCCCGAGGATCCACTTTTCTCAAAAGGTGCTGAGTCAACTTTTCATTCAATGTCTGAAAATGGCTCTCACCTGCAGGAAGGTGCGGACTATCGCCCGGATGTCCTTACCTTTATATCTGAGCCATTAACCGAGAATGTTAAGGTTTGCGGAAAAATCAAAGCAAAACTCTTTGTTTCATCAGACTGCGAGGATACTGCATTTTCCGTCAAAATCTGTGAAGTGTTCGCGGATGGAGAGGCCTATAACGTAAGAGGCAGCATTACAACTTTGGCCTACAGGAATGACACTCCTCACAGGATTACCTATAATCCCGGCGAAAAGGTTGAAATTGAAATAAACACATGGGATATCGACTGGGAATTCAAGGCCGGAAGCAAAATAAGGCTTGATATCAGCTCCTCCGATTTCCCGCAGTACAGCGCACATTCCAACTATCCCGGCGTTTGGGCTCTTCAGGAAAAAACGAAGAAAGCACATCAGACGATATTTACCGGTGGGGACTACAGCTCTTACATAGTTTTTCCCAGGTTCTGATGCTCAAACAGAGCATGAACAGCGCATTCTCAGGGCGAAGTTAAAGAAAAAATGATATACTTATGGAAATGATAGGTAAATCCATCATATAAGTTAAAAACATCGAAGAAATAGCGGGAGCTGCGGAGATTCTATGGGAATTGATTTAAAAGAACTTGAAGAGAAATATTCGAAGAATAAGCCAACTTTTTCACCTAAGGAGTTATTGATATGCATAGCTCTGATAGTTGGTGGATGCGTTATTTTTTCTTTTATGCCTGCAAAAATGGGGATTTTCGGCTGGATATTGTTTGCAATAGGCGCTTTCCTTAATATTGTTGGAATATTCAGACTTGCTGCGATGACCTCGGAGGTAAAGGATGAGCCCGGCAAGAGAATAGTATTGATGATATCGCTTGTTGCTGCATTTATTATACAGTTTATCGGATTATTATATCTATACACCAGCCGCGGAACAGGAAAAGCAATGGCTATTACTACATTCACTTTATGTGTCAGCCTTGGTCTTGTAGTATATGCGGTTGATTTTGATGATGAGAATATGAAGAAAAAGATAGTAATAGCATCCAGAATAATCACTGTTTGCCTTATTGCAATCGCCATACTTCTCAATGTCATCAATGGCTTTTCCAAACCCAGTGTTTATGTGGGAACAATATTAGTGATAGAAGCCGTGATCACCGGACGAATTGGATTTAGGACATCCAATAAATAAAATGGCTTTCTAAGTTAAAATAGATTTGACCTGGCCCCTGGGGCTTAGATTATCATGATGATGGCATAGGAAATAGAGGAGAAGCGGAGAATGCCGGAATTCTACGAACCAATCTTGAATCTGTCTGATGCTGAAAATCACAATACCATGGGCGTAAACGTGACCTTAAAAGAGCCTGTGGATGGCGATATTCTTCGGGATACGGTGGAAAAACTTCGCGTGCGCTTCCCTTATTTTTACATAAAGGCAGCACGCAAAGGCAACGATCTGATCACCGTCCCGAACGAACTTCCCATGACTGTACGGAATACCTGGGAGCCGATCAATTTTAACTCTGAAGCTTCCAATTATCACCTTGCGGCCTGGAAGTACGAGGGCAATAAACTTGCATTTGAGCTTGCGCATTCCCTTACAGACGGAGCAGGACTTCTTCCCTATATCAAAAGTGCGATGTATCTGTATTTGTCAAAGGCTACAGGCAAAACCTTTGATTCAACAGGATTCAGACTTCCGGGAGACGTTATTCCGGAATCAGAGTCAGGGAATCCTTTTAAAGATATTGATTTCGATGCTATAGAGTCTCCGCTCTACCAAAAGAAACCAATCGATGATTTTTTCAGACTGGTCAGAGGAACATATGGCGATAAAAAAGTGTTCTACCTGAAGTTTTCAGAATCACAGATAATGCAGTATTGCAGAGATAAAGATGGCAGTCCTAATGCGATCATGGCGGTACTGTCTGCGAGAGCAGCGAGACGTTATGATCCGGATAGCACGAAAACCGTTACTGTTTCAATCTGCACTGATAACAAAGCGATTCTTGGCAACCATGACAATTACCGCATGTTCGCGGGTGCCGTAACTCTTGATTTTCCAAAGGATCGATGCCTTGATGATATAGGAAAAGCTTGTACCATCGCCCGCGGGCAGATAATGCTGCAGATTCAGAAAGAGAATTCTCTCTGGGATATAAAGAAGCTAAAGGACGGAGAGCCTCTTCCGGATCCTAATATTGCGCTTGCGAGCATCTGCGTATCTTACCCCAACAGTAGGAGTTTTGGCCCATTAGATCCATATATCGAAGAATTGTTTTACGTAACTTCCTTGTCAAAGATAACAGATGTATTTTTTATAATAGCGTGCATCAATCACAGCCTTTTCATATCATTTCTTCAGCCGTTTTCCTCGGATGAATACTTCCGGTGCTTTCTGGAGGAACTGCATTATGCAGGGATTGATTACGAGGAAATGGGCAGTGAACCAATTCGCATGTGCGGAATTGACGTGACCACTTTTTAAAAGGAGGCGCCCATGAAATCGATTCTGATCAAGGACACAACAAAGGAAGAACGTGAGCAGATCATAAAGTCCTCACTTGACTGTGGCGGTGGCTGCGAAAACTGCTCATCGTGTTGGCTTGGCGGCGGTAGCCCCTGGGATATTTATCAGGACTTCATAGACGGCAAGAAGGAAATCCGTGAGATAAATCAGGAATACATGGAAAAATATCGCCAGGACAGGCAGATACATTAAAAACAAAGGACAGAAGAAGCAACTGTGAACTTCTTCTGTCCTTTTTCACATCTGTATGAATGTTTTTTCGTTTTAAAACGCCGAGAATGGAAAATACAGTCATGTTTTTTGCTCTACTTGATATGTAACAGATGGAACTTTTTGCATACAATATGATCATAGACAAGCAACAGATGTTGGTACATATAGAAGGATGGTGATGATAATGTTACTGACAATGTTATTTATGATTTGTATGTTTGGTTTTGTAGGAAAACTGATAGGATTTGCTTTTGAGTTTTCATGGAGCATGATCAAGGTGCTATTTAGCGTTGTGTTCCTTCCGATCATTCTTATCGCATTGGTATTCGGAGGACTTCTTTCCATAGCATTCCCGATACTCATCGTAGCAATCATTATTAGTTTGATAGCAAAAGAAGGTAAGGAGGTTTAATACTATGAAAATCACACTTGAAGAAATTGAAAAGGTAATGAATCAGGCAGGAGTTGATTATGCAGCTGCTAAGGAAGCACTTTTAAAGGCAAGCGGCGATGTAGAGAAGGCGATCAAGGATCTCCAGCCGAAGGTTTGCGAGCTAGAAGATGATATCGAAAAGCTTGCCAACAAGGTTAAAGAAACAGTAAAGGACGGAAATGTTGACAGGATCCAGGTAAAGAAGGGCGATGAGGTACTCATCAGCATACCTGTAAATGTCGGACTCATCGGTGGTGTCCTTGGTTTTGCAGTCGCACCCAGTGTTCTTATCGTAGCTTGTGCAGCAGCTTTCGGACTTGGATGCAGACTCGAAGTAGTAAAAAAGGACGGCACTACTGACGAGGTTAAGTAAATAGTAGATCCCGGATATTCGCATGGAGGATGACTAATTATGAAAGGCTTGGATGGGGAAAATAAAAAGCTATTGCTACTTAATTTATTACCAATCCTGTTCTGGATGTCATCCGACGATATATTCGTATTACTGCCATTAGTTGTATTATCTATAATGCTTGTTGTAGCAAATGTACGTGCAAGCACAAGTTTGAGGAAATACTTATCCTTAAGTGCAGTTAATCTGATTTCGAATATCCTTGGCGGGATCATCTCAACTATGATCTTACAAAATAGCAGCCAGGAATGGCTGGATGCTATATATGCAATGTTTTTTGCAATAGTATGTGTTGGCGGATACTTAATATTTTTAGTATTCGCCATACTAATTGGATTTGGAGCAACAGCTTCCAAAGTTTTGTAATTAAGGGGAAAATATTGCCACGGGAACGGGGTTATAGAGGCGAGAGGATTTCATGGTCAACTACCCATCACCTAAAGGTAATGGGCTTGCATCTACCCTGTAGTTTGTTGCAATAACTCCTACATTTTAGCGGTGTGACTTCCGTGGTGATGCATCATAGGGTGGTTGACAACACCCTTTACAGACAAGATATGCTCATCTGTAACTGTATCAGGTACTCTGTATGTAAACCTCACGGATTACATATTCCCATGCCATACAGTATACGCAAACGCTTGAGTATATTTTACGCCGTTGCAAGTCTTATAACGGCAACCTCATATATACTTGCCAATGTACGAAAGAGTGCCTTTGGCGAACAGCGCGCCTAACGGTTTTCTCTTGGAACTTGCTGTTATGTATATTATAGCACATATGTTCTTGGATAACAATTTACAAGGCTCCTCCCACCACGCAAGCGTAGTGGGTTTCCGCCTACGATAAACGAAAGGATTTTATTTATGAAGATATTCTGGAACAACAAAAAAAGTATGATATACAGTACCATCATTTAGTTATGGAAAATAGCAATGAATCACTTTCCGCATCATTAAACGATTATGAATATGAGAAATGGCAATATGAAGACTTTGATGGTCGAACAGTATATAGTCGCTGCGTTTTTAGACAAGCTGAAATAGACGAGAACGGAACTATTATCAACAAAAAAGAATATACACCTTCACCCAAAGACAGCGTAAAAATACAAAAGAAAGATGATCGTTACATATTTGAAATGGATGAATCTGAAGAGTTATATTTTATTCTCTATGTACCTGAAGGTGACGAGTTACTAAAACATAATTATTTAGAAAACGACCCTTCAGGTAAAATGTCGGATGAGGAGTTATTCTGGCAAGAAACAGAACATGGGTGGACACTGGTAGATGATATGGGAAACAATTGCATGTATTATAGAACCACTGAGTTGGTAATAAATGACTAAAATGAATGTCAGATTAACCTAAAAGTGTAAAATAAGAAATTCGTGGAAAGCCCATGTTTCAGGGCTTTCTTTTTTTGTCTTTTTACAAAAAATGTTATTTAGCTTAAATTATTTAAGCTAGAAAGTGTAAACTATATTTACAATATCAATTATTCAAAAAGTTAAAATTCCTCAAAAATCATGTCCCTAAATGAATCCTTCAAACGTTATATAGTTGTAATGATAATTCTTAAAGCAGAAAATGGCTTGGAGGACTGCAAAAAATGCGAAAGGACATGCTTCTGAATAATGGTTTACATAAGCTTAATTATGTTATGATAAATCAAAAAAGCAGGGGATATTATACGATATGCTTTTCCTGGTTCTATCTGTTCTTGAAGACGATCAGCGGAGATTAGTCGAAAAAATCTATAGGGATAATCATCAGCTTTTCCTGAAAATAGCCAATAGAATAACCGGTTCTGAAAGAAGTGCTGAAGAAGCTTTAAGCGAGGCGCTATTAAAGATTTCGCTGAATATACAGAGAATATCAGAATTACAGAGAAATGAGCTGACAGCATTCTGTGTGACCATAGTAAAAAACTGTGCCTATGACCTGCTTAGAAAAAGAAGTCACTTGGTACCAGCGCCTGATGAAAGTATGCAGGATGTAAAATCTCATGAGCCTACACCGGAGGAAACGGTGATACAGGCTGAAGAAAAGGCTTCTATAAGAAAACTGCTTGAGACATTGTCCCTTGAAGAAAAGGAACTGCTGGAAATGCGCTATACATATGAAATGCAGTACTCTGAAATTGCCAGAAGATTATCTATTACGGAAGAAGCAGCAAAGAAACGAGGACAACGAGTAATCCAGAAACTGAGAAAGATATATGAGGATAAATCAGATGAATACAACGTTTGAAGAAATGCTTTCATATACTGTACGTGAAGAGATGATATCCATACTTGCACCGGATATCGAAAAATGGACAGGTTCTGTGCATGAAAAAGTTCTAAGAAGAGCAGAAATAAAAAAGCTTGCGGACATTATCCTGAACCTTCCACAAAAGGGGCAGGAGATACTTCTTGGAAGATATGCCTTTGATCTGACTCCCGAAAATGTTGAAATAATCTACGGAATCTCTGAGGCGGATATACGTAGGGAATTTTTTGAAAGACAGCTTGCACATGAGATGGGACTTGAAGCAGGAGAACGTATTGCAGAAAATTCCCTGTATGAAGCTTGTAGAAAGGCAATGCGTAGCTTAACAGAAGATATATTAGAGCATAAAAAACAGAAGAATATCATTTTGATGTTCGCTAAGACAGCAGCTGCAATACTTGTTGTGGGGCTTCTGGCATTTGGAACAGCTATGGGTGTTAATGCAGAATTCCGAAATAGTGTAGTTAGTTGGTTAATGGAGAGCACGAAAGCATATACCCTTTTCCACATTGAGGAAAGTGAAGATGCGCAGTCTAGCAATCTTGGTGATTATGAACCAACATATATTCCTCAGGGATATCATTCATATAGCAAAGATGTTTTGACAGGGTTTGCCACATATACCTATGAGGATGAGAATGGAGATTTGCTGGATATTAGCATCTGCATGCCAGAAGCTAATGCATACCTGAATACTGAAGGAATGAAGAAAGAAGTCATTACAATAAATGGTCAGCAGGCATTTTTATATCATGACGGAGTACATGGAAGCCTTGCCACAAGTATTGATGGTTATGCACTTTATGTGACTGGAAAAGCCAACAGGGATGACTTTATAAAAATTGCTGAGAATGTTGTAAAAAAATAGAAAAAATATGTCCCGAAAAGGGAGGGGTCAGCGTTATTAATATGTAACATGTATTAAGCCTTAACTTATGGAGGTCATTTGAAGGTGAAAAGAGTATTTGGAACAGTAATATTTCTTTATTTTTGCTGGGGCTGGCGCTTTTATGTGGTGTATGTGCAAGGAAGGATGATGTTATTCTAAAACAGAATACAATAGAGCTTTCATAGGAGGAATAGTTTATGCACTTTGTTTCTTGGTGTATGGAATTGGCACAGACTTACTTGATGATGGAAGAATAATTTGTATTTTATTGCCACCGTTTTATGGATTTATTATTACTGCGATTTTGCTTACTATTAAATTTCGTTTGGCTTAATTTGAAAAGATTAAAGAGACAGAAAAATGATTATAGATTTCAATGGGACAGTTGTAGATATTGATGTAAAAAGAACCAGGAAATTTTACTATTCAGACAATTCCGTGGAGATAGACTGTATGTGTGATGGATGCAGAAACTTTATAAAATTTTGTGATGCAATGCCACAAGAAGTCGCTGCATTTTTCGAGAAGATAGGGGTAGTTCCTAAGAAAGTATGCGAAACATATTGGTTTTGCCAAAAGAATGGAGGAAAAAGTATTTTTGGTGGAGGCTTTTTCCATGTATGTGGGGGAATAATTGAGAGGGACAAGGAGCAGAAAGGAATAGAACTGGCTCCGGACTTTAATGTATATGTGGAAGGGGAAGTTGATCTTGTTGAAGATGGGTTCCCTGATCCTATAGTACAGATAGGAATGGTTTTTATACTTCCGTGGCTGCTTGATACCGAGAATACATATCAGGCTGAATAAAGTACTTGTGAAATGCGGATGGAGAAAATCACAGTGTTTAAGCCAGATCTTGCAAGATTTGCAGCTTCCCTAATAAGCGGAGTATATAGCTCTCTTATGTTTGGCTGGTGCATCTTAAAGATCATGCATGGTGTGATGCCTTTTGGTATGGAGCCTGTGCAGGTTGGGCCATTTATTGAAAAACAGTTTCTTGTAGTTTTTCTATTGAATCTTCTGATCATTTCAATTGAGATTTTCAGGAGCATAAAGGATGACGTGAGCTTTCCGGTTACTGCATATGCCTCACTCGTAGTACTTAACCTGGAGCTGGTATATGAGGCGCTACTTAGTGAGCTGACTACTGGGGACGTATTTATTTATGTTTTTGCCAAGTATACAGCGTTTCTATATTGTGGGTTTATATTAGTAGTGGTGGTTCTAATGGTCTTGGATAAAAGAAATATAAGTAAAACTGATCGATAATTTGAATGTAAAGGAGAATGAAATGAAAAAGAGAAAAATATTTAATACTATAGTGCTATCATTATCCATTTTAATTATATCTGGATGTGGCTCCAAAATGGATAATAGCACGTCAAACATTATTGGCTTGCAAGTTCATAAATCTGAATTGCCTAGTATTAAACAAAAAAAATTGAAGGGCTTGAGGATGCCGAAGGATATGGGCATGGTATATATACTCGCCAAGGCGAGTGCTTACATGACATGATCAATTATGTAAAAAGCACAGATGATTTATCGGTATATTGTCACATAAGCAATGATTTAGGCGATACATATACTTTTACTGTAGTTGCGCTTGATAATTATCATCAAATACCTTTCATGGTAAATGGGAAGGAATGTATGAATTATACTATAGAGATTCCCAATTCTTCAGAAACAGATATTCCTATTGATTTGGGTAAGTTTCTACCTGGCAGACATGATCTTGTTTTTTTAATGACTATTAATGCAGGCATGAAAGTAAGCGAGTCTGATCCTATGACAGATGGATTTATGGATGGCTCTATGAGAAGCACCTTTATTGTCGATGATGATACAGAATTGAATAATCCTATAACTTATCAGGCGGATACCAGTGATACTAAATATACCAATATAAGTATTGAAAAAAAAGATGATGAATCATATGAATTATCTTTTGCCGGTAGTTATGATGATGATAAGTACATTTCGGCCATTGTTTTCGATAATTACGAAGAAATAGAAAGCTACACTATGGAACTGGGTGCCAATAAGAAAGTAACGATACCTTTTAAATACTCTCCGGATAATAGTGTAAATCATGAATTAACAGCTGTGATATTATATCAAACTGATGGCAATGACCCGGAAGAACCTATGAAGTCACATTTTTCAAACAGAGTTCAGTTTTGATTATGTTATTGTAAGCAAAAATACCTTTGTAAAAAGAGTCCTACGTCGAAAGGGGTAGGATTCTTCTTTCTGCCAGAGGACGCTATGCTGTAGGTCATATTCGGATGATTTTTAGTAAAGAGGGTGCGTAATTCTGAACTTTTACCAGGTATTGCTTTGATACTTATTGGTATTTTTATGTTTTTGAGTGTTAGAAAAAAACTTCTTAGGGCACTTGTTTGTACCATTTATGGAGTTATTATCATCGTGGCAGGATATGGCATATTCCATGGACCGTCGATTTTCCCACTTTATGCAGATTTTTATCCATTAATCCTTGCTATCATGGCTGCTATGGTCATATTTATGATGATTTCTTCGAGAGGGAAGCCCTCAATGAGGATTCTATCCAGGCCAGATCTTGCAAGATTTGCAGCTTCCCTAATAAGCGGAGTATATAGCTCTCTTATGTTTGGCTGGTGCATCTTAAAGATCATGCATGGTGTGATGCCTTTTGGTATGGAGCCTGTGCAGGTTGGGCCATTTATTGAAAAACAGTTTCTTGTAGTTTTTCTATTGAATCTTCTGATCATTTCAATTGAGATTTTCAGGAGCATAAAGGATGACGTGAGCTTTCCGGTTACTGCATATGCCTCACTCGTAGTACTTAACCTGGAGATGGTTTATGAAGCGCTACTTAGTGAACTGACTACTGGGGACGTATTTTTACATGTTTTTTTCAAGTACACAGCGATATTATATTTTGCGCTCATATCAATAGGGGTAATTCTAATGGTTTTGTATAAAAGAAATGCTGATAAAAACTGATTTTGAACATGTACAATGATTGGGCATGGAATAATAAATATAATTATCCTAAAAATAATATTTTTATACATTACAGGACAAATAAAAGACTTAAAATGCCGTTTATTTGTCCTGTAATGCAATATAAATTGACTTATAGGACAAATAAGATATAATTAAAGTATGATAGGAAGAATAAAAGAACAGGAAGAACTAAATAGACTATATGACAGAAACCAGTCAGACTTTGTGGTTATTTATGGCAGAAGGCGAGTAGGAAAGACGTATCTTGTAAACAATACGTTCAGGGGACGGTATGCTTTTCATCACACGGGGTTGTCACCTGTCAATGAAAAAGGTGAAAAAGTTACATTAAACGACCAGCTTGAAAGCTTTTATTTGTCTCTGCAAATGTACGGAATGAAAAAAAGTGCAAAACCATCCAGTTGGCTTGAAGCCTTCTTTATGCTTAAGAAACTGCTGACTGAAAAAGACGATGGCTCAAAGCAGGTAGTTTTTATCGATGAACTCCCCTGGATGGATACAAAAAGATCCAGATTTATTACTGCGTTCGAAGAATTCTATAATGGCTGGTGCAATGAACGCGGAAATATCATGCTGATAGTATGCGGAAGCGCTAACTCGTGGATTCAGAATAAGCTGATAAGTAATAAAGGTGGTCTTTATAATAGAATTACCCACAAGATTAAGTTGTTACCGTTTACACTAAGAGAGTGTGAAGAATACTTCTTAAGTCAAAATATCCAGTTTTCAAGGTATGATATTACGCAAAGTTACATGGTGTTTGGTGGAGTTCCTTATTATCTTGGATATATGGACGGAAGGTTGAGCCTTGCTCAGAATATTGACAGGATATTGTTCGATGAAAACCCTTTGCTAAAAGGAGAATATGATAATCTCTTCACATCAGCATTTGATAAGCCTACAAAAACCAGGGAAATTGTTGAGTTCTTATTTGAAAAGGGTATTGGATATACAAGAAGTGAAATAGCCGGAAAGTTTAAAGATGTCTCGGGCAGCGAGCTTAACAAGATATTGGCATCACTAGAAGAAAGTGACTTTTTGATAAAGTACATCCCATTTGCAGACGGCAAAAGAGAAGAAAAATATAGATTGTCGGATCCGTATTGCCTGACATATTTAAATTTTATCAAAGGGAAGAGGAATAGAGAAAATTTCTGGCAACACAATGTTAATTCAAGCGTTTTAAATATCTGGAGAGGTTTGGCTTTTGAGAATGTATGTTATCTGCATTATCCTCAGATAAAGAAAGCCCTTGAGATTAATGGCGTCGAAGCAAGTATGTCTATGTGGATAAAAGAAAAAAGTGATGATTCCGAAGGGCCCCAAATAGACTTGCTGATAGATCGTGCAGATAATGTGGTGAACCTCTGTGAACTGAAATTTTATAGTGGTGAGTTTTCAGTTGACTACAATTATGAAGAAAAGATGCGAACAAGGGACAGGCTTGTTATGGAAAAGATTTCCCGAAAAAAAGTAGTCAGGAACACACTTGTAACGACTTATGGTTTAAAGAAAAATTCATATAGTGGGATATTTGTTAATGTAATAACTTTGGATGATTTGTTTGCATAAAAAGGGTAACTGATCTACCTGATGCAGGTAGAAGGATTCATTTTCGTCTGTCTGCCAATAGCCTGCCTATGTATTTCGGCGTTGCTTATAGCAATTAGCATTCATAGAAAAAGACAGAAGCTTACCTATGCAAAGACTTTAGCTTTAGGCATTGGATTATTGATTTTGCCAATTGCTGCTTTGATGGTGCTATATTTCTCAATGGTGCTTGGTGGACCAGTACCAAACTAAAACAGATATAACATATAGTGAATGCATACATGGCAGTACATGATTTATTAAATTGTGTACTGCTATTTTTATGGCTATAATGTATTAGACAAGTCTGTCTAATAGCATAAAAACGGCATTTCTCGCTTTGTGTCGTGTTTGTATTAGACAGCTTTCTATATTCTGTGAGTGAAAGGAGGAGCTAATGGATTCACAGAAAATTGGAGCATTCTTACGGGTACTTCGTAAGGAGAAAAACTTAACACAGGAGCAGCTTGCTGAAATATTAAATGTTTCTGGCAGGACTGTATCACGGTGGGAGACGGGAACAAACATGCCGGATCTTTCTATCATGATAGAGCTTGCAGATTATTATGATATCGATGTCAAGGAGCTTCTAAATGGAGAAAGGAAAAGCGAGATGGATAAAGAATTAAAGGAAACACTTAAAACTGTAGCAGAGTATACTGATGAACAGAAAAAGGCAGCCGTAAAAGCAAGTAATTATGGATTTGTTACCATCTTTATCATAAGTGCGATAGCCATATTGATTCAGATGATTGCCTTCATGGATATGAAATTGGTTATAGGAGAGACGGTTGCAGTGCTACTTGGCGGGATGGCTTACCTGATGCTGATAGTAAGAGCCGGGGCATGGAATTATCCTAAGAGCAACGGGGATACATTAAAAAAAGACGTTATCAGTAGCTTAGCATGCACAATAGTTTTTACCGTTGCATTTTTCTTTATGTTAAGTAAGGCTATTCCCGGGCAGGAACTGAAGTACTCTCTGTTATTCTTTATTGTAATATTTGCAGTTTCATTAGGCGTTCTGAGGCTGTTATCATCAATATCGTCAAAGCATACCAAGTAATGCAGCTCCGACTATTAACGGAGGTGACCTATGACATTTGATGATGAAAAAGACTATATCATGAGGATTATCAAAGAAGTAGCAAGAGTCCTCTTCTCATTGATGCTTGGCAAAAAATATGTTGCGGTAGAAATGGAAAAAGATAATGGATATGAAGTTTCAGGGAAAAAGCTTGAGGATTTCCTAATGATGATTGATCAGGGAATGATAAACGAAGCTGAAAATCAGCTCTTGGATAATATCGATTATTCCGATAAAGAAAATGTTGCTGCTGCAGCCTTGTTCTATCAATATTTATCAGAGAAAAGTGAAAGCTTCCTGACAGAACATGACTTTTCAAAGGAAGAGGTCCTGGATGGAATGAACCGGTTGGTTCAGAAGGCTGGATATGGAGATCTGCTAAATATAGTTGAGGGATTACAGGTACTATAAGCATGTTATTGGAAGATTAAAGGGTGTGTGCCTTAAATAACAGGCACATGCCTTTTTATATATGAAGAATCAAGAATTTCTCATTGATTAAAAATATTTCCAAATGATTAACCTGAATTCAATAGCAAAATCAGATCCTCTTAGGTATCATTATTATTGAACCGGTTCCAATACTGTTTGGAGGATATAGCAGATGACTATTGGAAAAGTTATAAGAAAGTACCGCAAAGAAAAAGGGTTGACACAAGAGGAAATGGCTATCCGGCTTGGAGTGAGTACTCCTGCGGTAAATAAATGGGAGAAGGACAATACCCTTCCGGATATCTCGCTATTAGTGCCTATTGCAAGATTATTTGGCATTTCTACTGATGAACTACTGTCATTTAAAGATGATTTCACTGATAAAGAGATCGATATCTTCATCAAGGAATTGGATAGGAGATTGAAGCAGGAGCCATTTGAGGATGTCTTTGCTGATGCTAAAAAGAAAATTGAAGAATATCCCTGCAACGAGAAGCTGAAGTGGCAAGTAGCTGTTGTACTCAATGCGGCGAGACTTCTTAATGAAGTAGACAACAGCGGCCAATATGATGAGGCAATCCGTTCATGGTTTTCTGGGTTGTTGGGATCAGAGGATTTATCAATCCGGAAATCGGCAGCGGAATCGCTTTTTCATTATTATTGCAGAAAAGAGGATTATCAAACTGCAGAAAAGTATCTCCAATACTATTCAGAGGACAATCCGGAACGCAAAGTGCTCCAGGCAAATATATTTACGAAAACAGGACGGATTAGCGAAGCTTATGTAGCATATGAAGAGCTGATGCTTGCAGAAGTTAATCGGCTTCGCATTATAATGAATGCGTTGCAGGTTCTGTGTGAGGAAGACGGCAATTTGGAACAGGCTCATAGAGTAGCTGATGCCAATGAAAATGTAGCAAAATGTTTTGACATGGGTGTTTATCAGGAAAAATCAGTACAGTTAGAACTTGCTGCATATGAGAAAAATGTCGATGAAACAGCCAGGATTATGGAGGCTCTGATTGACAACTGCGCGTCTATATCAGACTTTACCAAGTCAAATCTGTTTTCACACCTTACATTTAAGCAGTCGGGTAAGGATTTTTATGCGGAGTTACAGGCTGAACTGATTAAAAGGTTCTGCGACGAAAAGACTTTTGGATATATGAGTGGTAATATTTATTGGGAATCTTTAAAAGATAAATCTCATGAAGTTTAAAGGTGGGAATAATTCTATGAAACGAGTATTGTTGGCAATTACCATATTATCCTTGAGTTTAGGACTGACTGGATGTGGAAAGAATTTCTCACTATCAGCAAATGCTTCTGAAGATGAACAGGTTCAGTGTCCAAAAGTACACAAATGCTCATTTGTATCACTGACAGAAGATTATGATGAGGAAGAGCAAGAGTGGTATTTAGATTCCAATACATTCAGGCATACCATGAAATATGATTTAAATGATTTTTATCGCCATAATGACAACTATGAAGCAATATATCGAACATATAAGAATGTCAAAGGAAACAGTTCGAATTATTCAACCAGTAGTGTAAACCAGGGCCTGGATGGGCTTAAGGAGCAAGCTGCCACATTAGAACACTATCACTTCATTGTACTTGATCTTGCGGGTGACGATTTGCTGCCTAACAGCGGAAAGGAGTATCAGACACTGGTATTTGATGTGGAAACAGGAGATTACTGGACTGGGAATAGTAGCGATGAATTAACTGTATACGGGAAATGCATCGATGATGAGTATAGCGCTGATTCGGATCTGATTGAGTATGTTGAGGGAAAATGGCCTGTTCCGGAATACATGACTTTTTATGAATACTTATGTTCTATGGATTGGATGCGAGGTGGAAAGACAGATGATCTGTGATTTATGGGCTGGTATTACAGTAATATGGAAGACCTTCAGGAATTGTTTTCTGAAGGCCTTTTTTCGTACAACAATAAGGGTACAAAGAACTTTATACTTTTTTTACAATTTAAGGGTGTATTCCTGCAGAAGTTAAGACGATAAAAGATATATAAGAAATGGATAAGTGTCTTACTATGCGTTTTTAGATATAAATGAATGAAAAGGATGTCGGCTTTTTTACAAGGAGGTAGATCAGTATGACAGGAATTAATGGCATTTCTGCATATCAGCAGATAAATCAGAGTGTCTATAACGAGAAATCGGGAGTGTCTAAGACTCCTGATACAGGTAGGGCAGATCAGGCTGGTTCAGCAAAAAATTCTCAGCAGGCAAAAGTAGAAACAAAAGCGTGGAGTCCGATAGATACCACGAGTTCACTTGTGCCCAGAAAAACTGAATATGGGATGACTATTGGAGATGTGCAGCTTTCCGATAAGGCAAAGGACTACTATCATTCGCTGAAATCAAAATATCATAATATGGAGTTCATTGCTGTCAGCAAGGATATGAAAGCACAGGTCCAGCAGAATGCTGCCTCCTATGGCAATGCCAACAAAATGGTAGTCCTTATAGATGAAGAGAAGCTTGAGCGGATGGCGACGGATGAACCATATCGCAAAAAATATGAGGGAATCATTGCCATGGCACAGACAAAGATGTCAGAGGCTAAGATGGGACTTGCCAGCAGCGGCGCAAGTGTAAAGAATTTTGGGATGAGTGTTGATTCTAATGGTAAGGAGAGTTTCTTTGCCACTGTAAATAAATCTTCAGATCTTCAGAAAAAGCGTACAGAAAAGAAAGCAGCAGAGAAGAAGGCTCATAAACTTCAGGAGAAGAAGAAAGCGGAAAAGAAGGCGCAGGAGGAACGTATCCAAAAAGCCAGGGATAAAAAAGCTGAAAAGGAAGATACTGATAAAGATGATTCCAGGATTAAAGATGACGAGGAATATGTAACATTCGAAGCAGATTCCATGGATGAACTTCTCTCCAAGGTGCAGACATACTCATATAATAATGCATCCGGAAAAGTTATGACTCAGGCCGAGCAGATGGTAGGAACAAAGATAGATTTCAGAGGCTGATGGAAAAGAGCGGGGTACGGCATGAATATATCATTTATTGCGAATAATCTATATAGTTCACAGTACATGAAGAATGCCCAGGGGAATCTCTATGCTCAGAAGACTGACGGAGCCATGAAGAATACAATTATGGGAAAGATGCCGGTAAATCCTTTTGTATCAAGCTTTGACAGAAGAACAGACAATGAGGTTAATGATCGAAAAGGATTATCACAGCAGATGCGGCAGATGATACGCTCACTGAAGCAGGATTCTCAGCAAGATCAGAATAATAAAAAATAAATGATTTTCTGACATCATCCGGTTCCCCGGATGCAGCAGAGGAAGAGACAGCGCCTAAGCCGACCTATAATTATAAAGAGGTTGCATCCAAAATACAGAGTGCCAAGACATCAAACAGTGCCGGGCAGGCAGTACTGGCAGCAAAAAGAGCTGTGACGCAGATAAAGAGAAAGATTTCTGCGGGGGATGGTGATCCTGAGGAACTACAGTTTGCTTTAACCCATGCAAAGCGCATGGAAATGGTGGCAAGGAAAAAGAAACATCATCTGGAACTGGAAGAAATGGTGGCTCGTGCTCAGAAGCAGGATGAGCGCCTTGACGAACAGGAAGATGCTGTTCGGGGTATTCAGAGTGCCATAACACAGGCAGAGGAAGAAAAGATCACTGAGAAAGAAGACCAAATCTTCGATGAGCGCGAGGAGATGTTGGAGGGAGTCACCATCCGCGAAGCGGATTTAAGATGTGACGACCGAAATGCCGCCGAACAAAGTGAGGGGGCGGTTCAGTTGCAGGAAGCTCTCTCGCAGATAGAAGAAAGCGGAGCTAATGTTTCGGATGAAATGATGGCTGATCTGAACAAGATGATCTCTGAATTTGGCAAAGAAGAACTGGAAGAGCTGGAAGAAACCATGGAGATGCTTGAAGATATGGAAGTAGTAGATCCGCATATGAGCAAAGAGGATTTTGAGGATCTAAAGCGGAAGCATAGGGCTTCGGAAAACAAGGCTATTGTAAAAGCAAATATGGAATACCTTAAAGATATGATCAAGCATGAGCTTGGAAAAGCCGGAAGTATTCCCGGTATGGGAGGTGGACAGTCAGCTTCTGCAGCGGTTGGAAGCCCGGTAGTGCAGGGGGTAACCGTATCAATGCCGGCAATGGCAGCTCCGGTTTCAGATGGGGGTTCGATTGATGTTCAGATTTAAACAGTATGGTTAAAAGTTATATTGTTAATGTAAAGTCGGATGGAAAAATATTTCTATCCGGCTCTTTTTTGCCCTTTCAGATATGAAAAAGGTCGTTTCGTGATCAAATCATAGTATTTCTTATGTGATTATGATACGAATAACTTGGAGGAATATTGCCTTGTCAACTACCACGCACCTAAAGGTACGTGGCTTGCGACTCCCCTGTAGTTTGTTGCAATAACTCCTACATTTTGTCGGTGTAACTTCCGTGGGGTCGCATCATGGGACGGTCGACACCGCCCCTTACAGACAAGACATGCTTATCTGTAACTGTATCAGGTACTCTATATATTAACCTCACGGATAATATATTCCCATGCCGTACAGTAAACGCTAATGCTTGAGTATATTTTACGTAACACCAAGACTTATGTGTTACAACCTCATATATACTTGCCAATGTACAAAGAGTGCCTTTGGTGAACAGCGCACCTAACGGTTTTCTCGTAAAACTTGCTGTTGAGTACATTATAGCATGTATGTTCTTGGATAACAATTTACAAGGCTCCTCCCACCGCCCAAGGGCAGTGGGTTTCCGCCTACGACAACCGAAAGGAATTTATTTATGAA
>NZ_AUIX01000037.1 GCF_000423925.1 Butyrivibrio sp. VCD2006 | reverse complement strand
CACTGAGAAAAATACATTTAGACAAGCATTTTAAATGTGAATCCAAATCGCGGACATGAATTGAACAGCATATTTACCATTTAGTTCTCTATCATTTAGCAAGATAAAACCCAAAATAATATAAGTTCGCAATTAACAATGATAATATAAGTTCGCAATTAACAATGATAATGTAAATTCATAATTAACAATGATGATGTAAATTCATAATTAACAATGATGATGTATGTTCACAATTAACAATGATGATGTATGTTCACAATTAACAATGATGATGTATGTTCACAATTAACAATGATGATGTATGTTCACAATTAACAATGACGATGTATATTCCCCATTAATTAACACAGGTGCTGAGCAGCAATACTCAGCACCTGTGCCTTTTAAGTGAAAAAGTTTGATTATCCGTGAAATAATCCGTTTTATATCCAGTTGTTATCCACAATATATTTGAGATTATTGGGATTATTCATCCATGGAATTGTTCGTGCTCCATTTTTATAATCCAAAGCCTGCTGCCTTTGAACATCCGTAAGGGACTCTATAACAGTTTGCACCTGAGGCTTAATTGCATCTGTGCCAAGAATATCTGCGGCAAATTCCAATCTGACCCTATATTCCTCAAAATGATCATCTAGCACTGACTGCACCGCATTCTCCAGATCATTTTCAATTTGTTTCTCAAGCGTCAGGGCTGTATTTTGAATCCTTTGCTTCAATTCATCTATCACGGCCTCAAGTTTATCTGTTGTCGAAATATCGTACCAATATAAATCATCTCCTGTCAGAGGATGATAAGCACAATATGCAACAATGTGTTGAAACGGGAGCTTTCCCAGTTTTTTGTAAGCCATAGAGAATTCCGCATTCAATCCGACATATCTGTATGATGTGTTCCACTTTGATGTGAAAAAATCAATGTATAATTCCAGACTACCAATCTTCTTTTTTAGACGCCTCTGGCTCTTTAGCAGCTTCCATCCGGTAAATTCTTCCAGCTCTGTAAAAACCTTATTTGTTGCATCCTGTACAGACAAAAATTCTTCCATATGATCACATCTCCCAGTGTTTTCCCATTATGCGGAAGTTGTCTGCGGCATAGTATCCGAATTTTCCATAAAAATGGGAGTGATGCTCATCATTTACAGATAAGAATTCAAGATGATTAGCGCCCATTTCTTTAACCTTTTCCTCGAGCTTTGTCATTAAAAGTGAGCCATAGCCCTTACCCTGATAGCCTGAAAAGACAACTATTTCTTCAAGAAAATATCCCAGGATGTCATCGTATTGCTTGAAGTATCCCATGACAAAGCCTGTCATGCTTCCCTCATCATCGTACTGCACAAGGCACATTGAATCCTCGGTTGTCATTACCTGGTGAATTCTTTTGTAGGCCTTCTCATAGGTCCAGCAGCCGTCCTCACAATTGTTGTAATACTCAATATACTTGTTAACGACCTCATCTAGCTCATTTTCTGTCATGTCGTTATATCTCATTATTATTTGGTCTCCTATCTCGTTATTATTTGGTCTCCTATCTCGTTATGATATTTTTACTTCTTCTTTCCTATCTCAAACATAATTGCCGGAATATGGCAGTAGCCCTGCGGATTTTTCACAAGATATTTCTGGTGATATTCCTCAGCCTTATAAAAGTTTTCAAGTGGCTTCACCTCAATGGCGCTCTTCATTCCGAGCTCTTTTTCAAGGTCAGCCATCCTCTTCTCAATGGTGGGAAGCTGTGCCTCATCTGTGTAATAGATTCCTGTGCGGTACTGGATGCCCACGTCTCCGCCCTGCTTGTTCACGGAAACAGGATCAATGATCTTAAAATAGTATCCTATTAGTTCATCCAGAGTTATCACGCTGTTGTCGAACTCTACCTTCACTGTCTCTGCGTGGCCTGAGTCGTTGCAAACTTCCTCGTATGTAGGGTTCACAGTAGGGCCGTTTGCATAGCCTGTGTCTGTGCTCAAAACTCCCTCGAACTGATCAAAAAATCTCTGAGTTCCCCAAAAGCACCCGCCTGCAAAATATATGATTTCTGTCATATTAAATCCTCCGTTCTTAATCTGTTTGGGATAAAACGAATTGCCTGTCCATAAGCAATATCAATTTTCCAAGCCTCACACATTGCCGCCTTTTACTGGCCTGTAATTCTCCTTATCTACGGCAATATATAAATCCTCTCCCATTTTCCTTTCAAAATAGTTTTTTAGCCACATATTTTTGTCCCATTTTTCCTGGGGATATGCACCATAGCGACTCTTTACATCCTCCATGCGCAGGGCCATATCCACAACACCCTCTGCTCCGCCGATTGCATCACAGAGCTGAATAAGAAGATCGTAGTCATCATACTCCATCGCATCCAGGCCTTCTCTGATAAGCTTCGTCTCCTCTTCGGAAGTGTCGAAATTACCGATATACTGATCCAAATCATGCTCGTTGAATGAGTGGCTGAGGCAAATCCTTGCGACCTCATCATATCCAAGGGACATCATATAGGAATATCCATCCGATACATGTCCAAGATGTCTTTTCCCATACTTTCTGCCGATATCATGCAGTAATCCTAACACATAGGCTTTCTCAGAGTCCATACCGCATCGCTTTGCAATCTCCTCTGCACAGTGCGCAACCACCCTGCTATGGTCATCCCATGGTCCCGGGTTACATTCTTCTGCCTCTACTAAAAGTCTTTCCGCCTCTTCTCTTGTCGGATACATTTCCTTTACCTCACGTTCTATATCCTGCTGCCAAAATCTCTTCCATCGAATGTCCTTAATAATTCTAATGGTCCACCAGGCAGCCTGTTCATAATAATTCTCATAGTTTTTTCTATTGCCTGTTCTTAGCTGCTCCCATACTCTGGCTCTATTTCCTATCCCTGATAGTTCTCATGATTTCTTCATGCTGCCGACAAAACAGCTTCGGCACTTCATCAATTGGAAAATACTTAAGCTCCACCGTCTCATCGTTATCGCAAAATAGCTCTCCGCCCACAGCCTTAAGCTCATACGCGATGCAGATGCTGTGTGCCTTATCTCCGTTTGCATACTCCATGTCGGGATCAGTGTAAATTCCTAAAAGCTCCAGGACTTCTACGTCCAGTCCCGTCTCCTCTTTTGCTTCCCTTATAGCTGCCATCTCCGGTGTCTCTCCGATTTCAATCGCGCCTCCTGGAAATCCCCACTTGCCTGATCCACCTCGCCTCTGAAGGAGAACCTCGTCATTTTCATTAAAAATGCATCCTCCGGCGAAGCCGAGTATTATACGCTCATGACCGACTTTACTCCTTATCCACCCAATATAGTTTTTCTCGTTTTCCATACCTAACACCACCCTTAATATTATAAGCCTTAATATTTAGGCCCTTAATTATTTAAGCCCTAAAGCATTTATCAAAACAATAAACCGGGCCCTTGGGGCAAGGTCAAGGCTGGACCTGCCATATTTTTTACTCCCTTTTTACAAAAGTGTTTCTACTCGACAACTTGAATTTAACGCGCTGCTCTTCTTGCAAATAACCAGCTGACAAACTCCGATTGTTTTCACAGACACACAAATGTAAAAAGGGATTTTTTAATAGAAAATTATCGCAGCAAGTGGACTCACAAAATTCCGGTAAGCAGCGCTGCATATCCCACAACATTGATAAGTGAGTGAAGCACAATCGATGCAAATACATTTCTGTATTTTGAATAGAAAAGTGTCAGAACTACAGAGGGTACCAGATAGTAGAAAAACTCAGGAAATCTCGCTATGTGGAAGACATCAAAAAGCACTATTGAAATAAGAGCCAGTTTAATCAATGACTTCTTTGACTCAGGTTTATTTATGATTCCGTAGCGGAATGTCATCTCCTCGATCACAGGCGCGAACACGCATCCCTGGAAAACGCTTAAGAATACAGGCACTGCTGCCATCTGACTTTTAACGTTCTCATTATTTTCCGGCATAATTATGGGACACCATTTTGATGCGATAAAAATAACTGCACCGGATAAAAGGAGCTCGATCACAAGAGTTGCAGCCAGAGAAAGCTTGAAACCTTTCCCCGTAAAAACACCTGCCTTAAACTCGTTCCATTCACTTCTCATCTCATCCCAAAACATTAAAGTAACAATAATAAACAGCAGCACATAAACTGCAAAGGATGCCCACTCAGGTGTTATGACAGGCGCAACAAGCTCCCACAGTCCAAAATTGATCATATAAAAAAGCATCACTACTGCGATTCGTTTTTTCTGTAGCGTATCCATACTTCCTCTCCTCTATAAACAAAAGCTCTTATCATCAGAGTCCAAAATACAAAATCCCGGCTCCGCAGTTATCATCAAAGTCCAAAATACAAAATCCCGACTCCGCAAATAAGTCCCAAAAACAGCCCCGTAAAGTGCCCTATGGAATCGATCCTTTTCGATGTTGTCATAAGCGCAAGCAGAATAAGTGTCGGAGCCATTGACTTTATAGCCGCCATTCCCATAACACAATAAGCCATCACCATATAAATCCCAATCAGGCCGCAGATTACTCCCGATGCGCCAATGCTAAGCGTAAAGGGCGAAGTCTTTTTATGAATCCTTGCTGAAAGCAGACCGCCTAAAATCATTATCAGAGCATAGGAGCCGGCAAATACCCACTCTCCAAGCACTCGTTCAAGCACGCTTCCAAGGTTATACAAAGAGTACATGTTACAGGCAAGGTGCAGGAATTCCTTCTGCGTAAATGCCGAAGTGACAATTCTGTAGTACTGCTTTTCCTGAAGGCTCTGCATGTACGAAGAGCCAAGCTTTTGAACATCAAGCTTCTTCAGATTTATCAAAATAAATATGATTATGTTGATTCCGATGATCCCATAGGTCACCGGATAAATATCATATTTCAAAATTATGTCTCCAAGATAATCAAAAAACATACTTCAATACTCCAACTACACACCGCGTAATATCTACGATTATACTCCAAAAAAATCATCAATTCCTCCTAAAAAGTGCTATTGCGCACAGCAAAGCCATCAATGCATCAACCAATATATCAGCACTTGTTGTATTCCTTACAAGCGGACAGATTTATATAGCGCTGGGTCTCGCGGCAGCTGTCTTCAACATGCTTGGCAATTACGTAGGTTCGGGTCTCGTCATGAAAAAGAGCACCCGTATTACGAAACCCATAATACTGACGGTGCTCATTCTTTTACTTATTAAGATTATTCTTTAAATTTTAATCCTGCTGCCCAAAGTCATAACTGCTCAATCATGCACTCTTCTTGGCTTCGCGCCTCTTAAGCATGTTGGAAACGATAACTGTGCAGGAAGCATCACCTGTGATGTTGAGTGTTGTTCTGCCCATATCAAAGATTCTGTCCACACCTGCAACCAGAGCAATACCATCGATAGGAAGTCCGACTGATGATGCACTCGAGAAAGCAAACATAATAGCAGGCATCATTCCCTTAAAGAATGTAATCGGATTCATCTCAGCACTCTATATATGATGTTACTTGCTATGAACAATCACTGACTATACCCACGGCAGCCTGTGGGTTTTCGCCTACGTTGCGCCAAAGTTTACTTTATAGCACAGTTTAAATCATGGCTGCTTGCCGATGTAAGCCAGGATTCCGCCATCCACATAAAGGATGTGACCATTTACGAAGTCAGAAGCCTTCGATGCAAGGAATACTGCGGGTCCCTTAAGGTCGTCTGACTCTCCCCATCTCTCAGCGGGAGTTTTTGCGATAATAAAGCTGTCGAAGGGATGTCTTGATCCGTCAGCCTGGCGCTCTCTAAGAGGCGCTGTCTGCTCGGTCGCGATATAGCCGGGACCGATGCCGTTGCACTGAATGTTGTATTTGCCATACTCGGATGCGATGTTCTTTGTAAGCATCTTAAGTCCACCCTTAGCAGCTGCATATGCGGATACAGTCTCTCTTCCAAGCTCTGACATCATTGAGCACACATTTATGATCTTGCCGCCACCGCGCTCAATCATTGAAGGGATAACAGCCTTTGAAACGATGTAGGGTCCGATAAGATCCACATCAACTACTCTTCTGAATTCACTTGCTTCCATCTCTGTCATGGGGATTCTTCTGATCATTCCTGCGTTGTTAACAAGAATATCAACCTCACCGACCTCCTTGCGGATAGTCTCGTAAAGCTTCAAAACAGCTTCCTCATCTGTTACATCACAGACATAGCCCTTAACCTTATCAAGCAGTCCGTCAGCCTCGTAGCTCTTAAGACCTCTGTCCACAGTCTCCTGTCTGCTTGAATTAAAAACAACCTTTGCGCCGGCTTCAATATAAGCCTTGGCAATTGCATATCCTATTCCGTAGGCTGCACCTGTGACCCATGCAACCTTACCTTCCAAAGAGAATAAATTCTCGCTCATACCTAACCTCCTGGTTTGATAATGCACCTTCAATCTTCCAAAAAGCACAACATCTGTCTTAATCGTCTGTCCTCAAAATCACTTCAAATCTGTGGGCTTTAAGTTATCCATATCATCGAACTCCTGGTTCTCACCGCCCATAGCCCATATGAATGTGTAGTTTGAAGTACCTGCACCTGAATGGATTGACCATGAAGGTGAAATAACAGCCTCTTCATTCTTCATTACAATGTGTCTTGTCTCGCCGGGTTCGCCCATGAAGTGGAAAACAACCTGGTTTTCGGGAATATCAAAATATGTGTAGATCTCCATTCTTCTCTCATGCGTATGGCAAGGCATTGAGTTCCAAACGCTGCCCTCCTCGAGAACTGTCATGCCCATGCTCAGCTGGCAGGTCTTGAGAACACTGGGATGAATGAACTGATTGATAACTCTCTTATTACTCTCTGCTGTACTTCCAAGAGGACGCTTAACTGCATCATTGAAGGTAAGAAGCTTTGTCTCATAGGAGCAATGCGCAGGAGCACTTACCATGTAGAACTTGGCAGGCTCTGCCTGTGAATCTGATGAAAACAGAACAACCTTTGCGCCTTTTGTGATGTAGAGGCAGTCCTTGTGCTCAAGAACATACTCTGTATCATCAACCTTGATCTTACCCTTTCCGCCGATGTTGAAAATACCAATCTCTCTGCGCTCTAAGATGTATGATGTTCCAAAGTTGTGGTAAACATCGATGCCATCATCCAATGACACTTCCTTGGTTACAGGCATGCAGCCAAAAGTAACCATTCTGTCAACGTGTGAATAAACTGCCTTCACCTTATCCGCTTCATAGAGTCCTGTGATCAAAAACTCATCACGAAGCTCATCTGTTGTATATCTCTTAACATCTCTCTGATTAACTGAGTATCTTATATCCATCTTCTCACCTCTAAAACTTTTCATATTTAATCTGTCCCAGACAGCCATCACACAGTTCTCAAGCCTTACAGCGTAACGCCGTCTTTAAAAATCGAAATCTCGCGGTATCCGAACTCTTCCTGTCTGGTCTTCTTTCCACTTGCAACTTCAAGTACCAGATCAAGCAGTCTGTCTCCTGCTTCATCAAGGGTTTCCTTACCCTCTGCAACAGTACCTGTGTTAAAATCGATCCATTTTCCCTTCTTCTCATAGAGGGGTGTGTTGGTCGATATCTTCACAGTGGGAGCCGGTGCACCAAAGGGTGTTCCCCTTCCTGTAGTGAACAGGATCATATGCGCTCCTGCTGCAGTAAGATCCGTAGCGGATACCATATCATTTCCGGGTCCTGACAGGAGAGAAAGTCCCTTCATTCTTACAGGCTCCGCGTATCCAAGAACGTCAGTAACTACAGCACTTCCTCCCTTTTGGACGCAGCCGCAGGACTTGTCCTCAAGAGTTGTGATTCCGCCCTCTTTATTACCGGGACTTGGATTCTCATATATCACCTGACCATGATCAACGAAATACTTTTTGAACTTGTCGACCATGTCCACAGCTTTATAGAAGGTGACGCTATCCTTGCAACGATTAAACAGAATAGACTCTGCACCGAACATCTCCGGAACCTCGGTCAAAACCGTGGAGCCTCCCATGGAGATGAGTTTATCTGAAAATCTTCCAACCGTGGGATTAGCAGTTATTCCTGAAAGTCCATCGGATCCTCCGCACTTCATTCCAACGATAAGCTCCGAAGCATCTATCTCCTCGCGCTCCGCCTGTCCTGCATATTCGGCAAGCTCTTCAAGAAGCTTTCTTCCTTCCTCGATCTCGTTATCAACATCCTGACAGGTCATGAACTTAACACGTCTGCCATTCCACTCCTGAAGCTCCTCCTTGAACTGATCCGGAGTCAGATTCTCGCAGCCAAGTGATAAAACAAGCACTCCGCCTGCATTGGGATGACGAACAAGTGAAGCAAGAACTCTCTTAGTCGTATCGTGATCATCTCCCATCTGTGAGCATCCAAAAGGATGTGTATATGCGTAGAGGCCATCAACCGTTCCCTTAACAAGATCCTGGTTTTCCTTTACAAGTCTCTCCGCAATGGAATTCACGCATCCAACAGTAGGGATGATCCATATCTCATTTCTGATTCCGACCTTTCCCTTCGCTCTTCTAAAGCCCATGAAAGTTCTGCTTTCAACCTGCGGAAGGTCCTGAATCTGTGGTCTGTATTCAAATTTTGTATTCTCGGACAATGCGGTTCTGACATTATGGGTATGAACAAAACTGCCTGCCTTAATGTCCTCTGTAGCAATTCCAATCCTGTTTCCATACTTGATCACTGCTGATCCTTCAGGTATGTCCACAAGTGCAACCTTATGGCCCTGGCCGATCTTTTCGCATGTCTTGACCTTAAGCTCATCGGATCCGGCAATCTCTCCGGCAGGAATGTCGCAGAGTGCTACCGCTACATTATCCAAGGGGTGTATCCTTATACTATTCACCCTGAACCTCCTTCATGGCTTCATACATGCCTTTTTCTCTGATAAGTAAAAGATCTTCTGTAACCTTATCTTCAAAACCAGTGAGGTCCTTAAGTGCGCTTCCCCACATCTTTTCGTTTTCAATAACAGTTTTTGCAAGAGTTTTTGCATCAGCATCCTTTAATGATAAAAACTCATCAAGAACCCACTCATCATCCTTAATAAGGAATTCCTTATCACCTCTTTTTGCAACAAGAGCGCCGTCACGCTTCTCAAATCCCTGGTGATAGAACTCAAGGAATGCTGCAAATGAGAAGGTAAGTACCTTCGGGAGCTCCTTTTTCTGCTCAAAGTACTCAAGTACTGTAGGCATTACTCTTGCCTTCCACTTGGAGCATGAATTAAGAGAAATGCTAAGAAGCTCGTGGTCAATGAACGGATTTGCAAATCTGTCCGAAACTGCTGCTGCAAAATCCTCGAGATCCTTTTTCTCAAGTCCCTTAAGAACGGGTATTATCTCTGAATACAGAGCCTTATTCATGTATCCCTTTATCACTTCATCCTTCATGCAGTCTCTTACAATATCCTGTCCTGCAAGAAATGCACCCATGATCATGGAAGTATGTGCGCCGTTAAGGATTCTGACCTTGCGCTTTTTATAGGGATCAACATTATCTACAACAATGATGGGAAGCTCTGCCTTTTTAGCAGGGAACTCATCCTCTATGGAAGCAGGTCCCTCGATTACCCATGCACCGAAAACTTCTGCTGTATCGATGAGATTATCCTTGTATCCAAGCTCCTCACAGATGGACTCAGCCTCTGCTCTCGGATATCCGGGAACAATTCTGTCAACAAGAGTTGAGCAGAACACATTCTCATTTTCAACGAAGCTAAGGAACTCATCTGAAAGTTCCCACTGCTCAATATACTTTTTCACACACTTAAGAAGCTCGTCACCGTTTCTGTCTATGAGCTCGCAGGAGAGAATGATGAAGCCCGGAAGCTTATTCTGAAATCTCTCATATAAAAGCTGAGTGAGTTTTCCCGGAAAACTGGATGCCGGCTTATCATCAAGCTTACAAGCGGGATCATATGCGATACCTGCCTCGGTTGTGTTGCTGACTATAAATCTTATGTCAGGATTCTTTACACATTCGATGAACTTATCGTATTCCTTATATGGATTAAGGCATCTGGAAACGCTTGAGATCACTCTCTTTTTATTAACCTTCTGTCCATTCTCCTGTCCCCTTAAGAACAGTGTGTAAAGTCCCTCCTGATCGTTTATCATATCGGAAAGTCCCTGCTCAATAGGCTGGCAGAGAACTACCTTTCCGTTAAAATCTGCCTTCTCATTCATGACGTCGATGAAATAATCGACAAATGCACGAAGGAAATTGCCTTCCCCAAACTGCAATACCTTCTCAGGTGCATCCTTTAGAAGAAAACCGTCATAGCCGCTTTCTTCAAGTAATTTGTAACTTAGCTTTTCCATTTTAAAACTACCCCCAAAATCAGATTCCAAAATACCTTTTAGCGTTATAGTATGAAATACCCTCTACAATTTCTCTCAATGCATCCTCATCATACGGATATTCCCCATTCTCTACCCATTCACCGATGAGATTGCACATTATTCTTCTGAAATAATCATGTCTTGTGTATGACAAGAATGATCTTGAATCTGTGAGCATACCGATGAAGTTGCCAAGAAGTCCAAGATTAGCAAGTGACTTCATCTGCTCTTCCATTCCGGATTTTGAATCGTTAAACCACCATGCAGGACCATGCTGGATCTTACCCGGAACCTCAGATGACTGGAAGCATCCAAGGATCGTTCCAATCTGCTCATTATCAGCAGGATTGAGTGAAAAGATTATAGTCTTAGGAAGCTCCCCTGTCTTATCAAGCTCAGACATAAGCTCTGCAATACTTCCTCCGCAGGAATTATTGGCAATCATGTCAAAACCTGTATCGGGACCTTCGAGCTTAAACATCCTCTCGTTCACATTTCTAAGGCAGGAATAGTGAAGCTCCATTGCAATTCCGTGCTTGTGATAAGTTTTTCCAAGTGCAATAAGAAGTGCTGTCTGGTAGCCTTCTGCCTCTTCGAGAGTAACCTTCTCTCCGCTCATGGCCTTCTTAAATGCAGCATCGCATTCTTCCATTGAGAGCTTTCTGAAAGGTATGTAATCAAGCCCATGATCGGATGCCACACAGCCGTGTGCTGCAAAATATTCAACTCTGTTTACGAGTGCATCGATAACATCCTGAGTAGAATCAAGCGAAGCTTTTCCTACAACTGCAGCAAGTTTTTCAATATACTCCTTAAAGCCTGCCTTAGTTATATTGATCGCTTTATCAGGTCTGAAAGAAGGCTTAACCATGAAGTCTATGCTGTCATCTGCCGCAATCTTCTCATGCCAGATAAGAGAATCGATCGGGTCATCGGTTGTCCCGACATAAGCTACGTTGCTCTGTCTAATAAGACCTCTGACTGTAAGATTCGGATCGTTTCTTAGCATATCGTTGCACTTATTCCAGATCTCCTCAGCATTGTGAACGGTAAGCGGCCCTTCTATTCCGAAGTATTTTTTGAGCTCTAAGTTACACCAGTGATACATGGGATTGCCGATTGCCTTGGAAAGTGTAGCTGCGAAGGCCTTGAATCTTCCAAGCTCATCATCACGTCCTGTGACCTTTTCCTCCGGTACTCCATTGGATCTCATGAGTCTCCATTTATAGTGATCTCCGAAAAATGTACCGTCAGGCTGTTTTCCTCCAAACCATACATCTCCAAGATTCTCAAATCTCTTATCCTCATATATTTCCTGGGGTGAAATGTGGCAATGATAATCGATTATCGGAAGCTCCTCCGCATAATCGTGAAACAGATGTTTCGCCGTGTCAGACTGTAAAACAAAATTCTTTCCTAAAAACTTCTTCATACTGCAAGCTCCTTATTTATTGCCTATATCTATACTAATTCTTTGCGATGTTTTTTTATATAGATTTGGCGCTTTAAACCAACTATTACAACAAGTGTGACAACATTTACAATGTAATTCTGTCATACAGATTTTGAACGAATTCCCTTGTCCTTACTGCATTTTCAGGCTTTGTGTTTTCAAGCGTGCACTGTACAAAAGGCTTATGCTCTTTAATCCTTCTAAGCAGCAGCTCATAGTTCAGTGAACCCATTCCGGCAGGTATGGATTTAAGCTCATCCCCTTCGATTTCAAAGTCCTTCATGTGTACCACCGCTATGTCATTTGCAAGCAGCTCGAAGGTCTTCTCTATGATCTCATCCTGCTTATCCACATTCCCCGGATAAAGCATGTTCACCGGATCAAAGATTATCTGCAGGTTTGGACTTCCTATCTCATCCAGTACATATCTCGCCTGCTCCGGCCCATATACTATGTGCTTCCACACCGGCTCTATGGCAATTATCTGTCCAAACTGCTCTGCCGCTTTCACTACCGGTTTCAGATTATTTATGAAAAGATCAAGCGCTGCCTTTTCATGATTTGCCGGTTCATACTTGTACTCTGCATTCACGGCTCCTGTCTCTGTCCCCACAACAGAACATCCAAGTATTGAAGCGAACCTTAAGTGAGCCACATACTTCTCTGTTATCTCAGAGAGCTTCACCGGATCCGGATGCGCCAGATTTAAATAATTTCCGAGCACTGCTATATCCACATGATTCTCAGCGCAAAGATTTTTAATATACATCGCAAGTCCCGGAGTCATCGTGGCAATGTCCACATTGAATTCCTTTATGGACTTTGCAAGTGCTATATGCATACACGTAAAGCCCTGCTTATGAATATTCGGAATCAGCTCATGTAGAGGTGCATATGCTACGTCATGCGCTCTAATCCCTATCTGCATTCTCTAAATCTCCTTTAACTCATTCACCAGCTTATCTGCCAGTTTACTTATCGCTGATGCCTCTTCATCGGAAAGCGCTCTTACCCACTTATTTCTTTTGCTGATGTCCAATAAATTCCCATAGGTATCACATGGATTATATTCAGCAAAGAAGGCTTCGCTTTCCTCGCACTCAGCTTCCTTCCATTCGCTAAACCTCAGCGAATTTACGGATTTATCGTATACGCAGTTTAAAAATGCTGCTTTTCCAGTCGGCCTCCAGGGTCTTCCAAGAAAAACCGTTCCCTCCATGGCATCGCCTTCGCCTAAGATCTCACAGTTTCTAAAAACAAATCCAAGGTCTCCTAAGTTTTCAGAGGGTGCGGTAATATATCCGTTAATCTCTTTTTTCCTGTCTATGACGATGATCCTGCAATCGTCAAAAACCGCATCTGCACCGCCAAAAATGAAATCAACATCTCCGCTTATGGTGCAGTTTTTATAGTACTGTCTCGTATTCCTGCGAGGAGACAGCATCCTTGGTCCAAAGAATCCGCCGGGGATTCTTTCTTCCTTTGGAAGAGGTGCAAGAAAAAGCGTATCCTGCCTTGACCTTAGTCTTACGTTTTTCATCACCACTTCATCTGCATCCGCGTACACAGCAAGGGACTGACCTGCGTCATCTCCGCTTCCTGCGACATTTTCAATTGTCATATCCGATACTTCAATGTGCTCTCCTCCAAGAAAAACCGTCTGGCTTCTGAAGGTCCCGCACTTTGTACCGTCATCTAAGACCTTATAAGCGCCGTCATCAAAGCTGATAACGGTCTTATCCATCCCCTGCCCCTTAAGGCAGAGATTACTTTTTTCTATAAAAAGCTTCTCGCGGTACACACCTTCCATGATCAGTATTGTTGCCTTCTCTTTGTAGGGCACGGCACAAACCGCCTCTCCTATGGTGTGATAATCTCCGCTTTCTCCGACTGTTATCGTGAGCATTTTACTTACGCTCCATCACGTGAATTTCAGATTTACGATATCGTAAATGCCTGTATCTTCGATGTCAGCCTTGGTGTCAGCTGAACCCTTTATCGAAACATCCCTTATTACAAGGCTTCTTACATTCCTGACAAAAATGCCTTTGCCACTCATTTTTTCAAGGCCATCCATCATTACAGGAACTTCAGGAGTTCTGTCCTTTACAGGTTTAAACTCTGCCTTGATATTTTCAAAAATTATCTCCGCAACCTTGGATTCCGGAAGACCGTAAACCGCAAGGAGGCTAACGTCCACATCTTTGCATTCGATGTTCCTCGCTCTGATGGATCTGATAGAAGGAGTCATCTCGTTTACTTCCATCTCTTCCTTACTCTGGCAATATTCGCTGTGTCCGTCAGGATCGCAGAAGTAAAACATGTTTACTGTGAAAGGCATCCTTACGCCTCTCATTGAAATGTGCTCAAAAAGAATGTTTTTAACCACCGACTTTGTGCCTCTGCCACGTCTTGTCTTTATGCGAAGTCCTCTGTCAGTTGAATCAAAAATGCATCTGCTGACCTTCACATCACTGACGCCGCCCGAGCACTCACTTCCCACAGTCACACTTCCATGACCGCGATTAAGTCTGCAGTTTCTTACGACAACTCCCGATGTAGGCTTGTAGTGATTTTGCGCCATGTAATATTTTCCTGACTTGATTGCTATACAATCATCTCCCACGGAAATATTCACGCCTATGATATTTACATCAGTGCAGCTCTCGGGATCTATTCCGTCTGTATTCGGAGAGTCATCCGGATTCAAAATCTTCACTCCCAGAATTTTTATTCCATCGGAATAGTACGGATGAATCGCCCACGCCGGCGAGTTTACAGCAGTTATTCCCTGAAGCGTGATATTCTTACAGCCCTTCAAAAATACCAGGTTAGGTCTCCATGCTATCCTTTTCTTCTTGGGATCAACCCACCAGTCGCTGTTTCCGGCATTTCCATCTATCATGCCTCTTCCGAAGATGCTTACGTTCTCTACTTCAATTCCTGTGATAAGTGAAGCAAAACATGACAAAGGATTTCCTTCCCAGGTTCCAAGATTGTACTCTGACTTCTCATCAGTTGACAGCGTCATTCCGGATAATATCGGGTAGTGTGTCCTGTCGGGATCTCCCACAAGCACGGCCCCATCATCAAGCCAGATTCTCATATTACTTTTTAGGAAAACCGGACCTGTCAGGTATGTTCCCCGTCTGAAATATACTGTCCCATTAACCGGACAGGAACTAATTGCCGCCTGAATTGCAGCAGTATCATTTTTTATTCCATCGCCTGCTGCCCCGAAATCCTTTACATCAAAAAGTACGGATTCCGGCTTGGTCACTACCTTGTCCGAGGAATCAAAATTGTCGGCATCGATAAGCTTTATCTCGTATTCCTTGTCAGGCAAAAGTCCGTCAACACAGATGACATTTTGCTTTGAAGAGCCAAACTTTTCTCCGTTCACAAAAATGTGAACCTCTTCCTTCATTTCAAAAGCATCTGCATTCTGAAGTTCAATTGTTATGTTCCTTGGTTGAACATCAATGATCTTAAATTCCACTTAATACTCCTTTTTTCTCGAGGCCCAATAGCTCGGTGTATGCCATAAGTAGTGGCGCCGTTCCCTTAGCGTCATTCTCGACTACAGGTTCCCCAAAATAATATTCAAGCGAACCATCTCTGTGCTGTGCTCCTCCTAAACCTGCAACCAGGCATATTCCACCGAGCCTCGGAAGCCCCTCTTCATTCTTGGAGAGATATTTATCTGTAATTCCGTAAAAGATATCTTCAGCAACTTTTGCAAATCTTTCAGGAAGGAATTTTAATCTCACTCCCTTTAGAAGTGCGTAGGCAACCAGTGCAGAACCGGAGGTTTCAAGGTAGTTGCCTTCCTCCTTACCTTTATTGATAACCTGATAAAACATCTTCGAATCACTATCCATGTATTTCAAAATACTGTCAGCAAGCTCTTTTAGGGTGTTCTGAAGAGTTCTGTACTCGTAGTAGGTCTCTTCGCCCATGGCTTCAGCCGTATCAACAAGTGCCGCCATATACCAGCCCGTTGCCCTCAACCAGAAATTGGGGCTACAGCCAGTTGTCTTATCTGCCCAGTACATTTCTCTCGACTCATCGTATCCGTGATAGTAAAGTCCTGTTTCCCCATCTCTCATCAGTCTCTTAACATTCTCAAACTGCTTGAAGGAATCAAGACATCCGTTTCTCTTGCAATATCTCTTTTCATATTCCATGTAAAAAGGCTGTGCCATGTAAAGTCCATCAAGCCAGACCTGGTTCGGATAAATCTTCTTGTGCCAGAAGTTTCCTTCCTTTGTTCTTGGCATTGTCTCAAGCTGGCTCCTTACAGTGTCCATTGCCTTTCTGTATTTCTCTTTTCCTGTGAGATCATAGAGTGCAAAAAGGTTGCAGGCCGGTCTCACATTATCAAGATTGTATTCAAATACATCATAGGTCTTAATTGTTCCATCCTCATTTACATAGTAGGAAACAAAGCTGTCAGCAAAATCCAGATACTTCTTCTCACCTGTGAGCTCATGAAGCCTTAAAAGTGCTGTGATCATGCATCCATCGATGTAATTCCATTTATTTTCTTTTCCGCTTCTGACCTTCTCAATATTCCACATCGGGCGCTCGGCATCTGAGTTATCCATCAGATACTGCACATATTCTGTCAGAAGTTTTCTGGTTTCTTCCTTAGTCATGCAAAGCTTTCCTCCATATAATAGAAATAGCCCTTGTTTCCGATCAGTTCCTCGTAGGAACCCTGCTCCACAACCCGGCCGTTATTAAGAACTATTATCCTGTCGGCTTTTCTTACTGTCGCAAGCTTATGTGCAACAATAAAGGTTGTTCTCTCATTCGACATGCTATCAAGAGCACTTGAAACCTCCCTCTCTGATATTGCATCAAGTGCGGAAGTTGCCTCATCAAGAATGATCACCTTCGGATTTCTTATGAGTGCTCTTGCGATTGAAATTCTCTGCTTCTGTCCGCCTGATAGTCTGTCTCCATGCTCCCCGACTTTTGTATCCACTCCGTCAGGAAGCTTTTCAATAACTCCTAAAAGTCCTGATTCCTTCAATACTCTTTCAAATACTTCCTCCGAAACATTGTCTGTTCCATAGAGGATGTTATCCCTTACGCTTCCCGAAAACAGCGCTGTATTCTGGGGAACAACCGCCAGGAATCTTCTATAGCTTCTTAGGTCTATCTCATCCAAAGGTTTATCATCCACTAATATCCTGCCCTCAGTCGGCATCATGAAGCCTATAATCATGTTAAGGATTGTGGACTTGCCGCCTCCGGATTCCCCGACAAACGCTATGGTCTGTCCCTCTTTTACTTCAAAATCAAGATTATCTACAGCATTCTTCTCGTTTCCGGGATATGAATACTTAACATGCTCGAATCTGTAGCGGCCCTTAAGGTCGTCCAGCTTCTGCTTACCTTCGTTGTCCTCAACATCCTCCACGGATAAGATCTCGCCTACGCTGTTTACCGACTCAAGACCCTTGGAAATCGTAGGCAGAAGGTTTAGCATGCTTGTAACCTGTCCCACTATTGTTGTGAAATAGCTCTGATACAGAACCACATCACCGGTGGGAATCTTTTTATTAAGTGCAAGAAAAGCAGTAAATGTCAGACACAATACCTGGAACAGTTGGAAAAACGCCCAACTGACCGCTCCAAAATTGGTCTGCACCATATCAAGCTGATAGCCCTCAGCGGCTATCTGATACATCTGCTCGTCCATCCTGCTGATTTCATTTCCCTCAAGAGCATGTGCTCTCGTGACAGGAATCAGCTCTATCATCTCGGAGACCTTAGCGGAAGTGGATTCAACCTCCTTCCTGAATCTCCTGTTGTGTTCTTTTATCGGCTTTTTAAAAATATAAACAAGTACAGCTGCCAGCGGCACCATCAAAAGAAAAAACACAAATACCACTCTGCTTCTGGACACCGTTACAACAAGTGCTACCGCAACGTTGATAATGATGTTCATAAAGTTCACGAAAATCTGATCCGACAGAGTCTCTATAGCCTCTACATCTCTTATGATCTTCGACTGTATTCTTCCCGATTGTATGTCCTTTTCAGATAGAATGGACATGGTCTGCACCTTATGAACAAGTGCGCTCCTAAGTCCCGCCTCAACTTTTCTCACTGCAGATGCTCTAAAGTGCATATGCAGGTAATTTATCGGAACATTTAATATCAAAAGAAACGCCACAATGCTAACATTCAGGATTATAAGTCCTGCCGCGTCCGTAACTCCCTGCGTGACATAATTTATGATGTTCGCTGTCACGATGGGCATTATCCACACAGGAGAATGCTTTATTGCGTAGAACAAAACCGCGAGCAGGAAGTTGTGATAAAACCCTTTATAAAATGAAATCAGTGCTACAAGTGGTCTGTCCTTATGTTTCAGATAAAGTTCTTCAAATCTGTTTCGATCAATTTCGCTTTTAATATTCATCAGCTACACCTTCATCCAAAAGGTTGCTCTCATAAACAGTATCAAGTTCTTTTAAAACTTCCTCATCCACCAGGGATGCGAAGGGTTCTCCAACCTTGATCAGTTCCCTTGCCACAAGCTCTCCGAACTTTATCGCACCTTCATATTTAAGATGCGTATCATCGGTTGAAAGCCCCTGTGGAAGCCAGGAAACCTCTCCCGGCCTGATATACATAAAGTATTTTTTTGTTGCCTCGTCGCCTTCTTTTTCAAGTAGTTCTCTACTCATCTTGAACAGATCAACTATCGGAACATCGTATTTCTCAGCAGCCTTGAAATATGCTCTTACATATGGCAAATGCTGAGACTCCTCAAGATGTATGCGATCCTTCGCGAATTTTCTTCTCTCAAGAGGTGTGATGAAAAGCGGAATCGCTCCCTTTTTCCTTGCCACTTCAGCATATTTTCCAAGATTCTCAATGAATTCTCCATCCGGGTCGGTATACCTGTCAGGATCCGATTTTTTCTCATCATTGTGACCAAACTGAATGAAAAGGTAGTTCCCTTCGGATATCTCTTTTTCTATCAGATCAAGTCTTCCCTGATCTATAAAGCTCTTGGTGCTCCTTCCGTTTATCGCGTGATCGTAGATGACAACATCCGACTTGGTATATCTGTCAAATGCCTGCGCGATGCCGGTCTGCGGATATTTGTGAGCCTTATTGCATGTATTTGTAGAATCTCCTGCCCAAAAAATAGTTCTCATTTTTCCTCCGGATACGAAGTGTTAAAAACGCCGAAGCTCTTTTTAATGGAGCCCCGGCATTTGATGTTTCCTTACTCCTTGACAGCTCCGATATTTACGCCCTTTACAAAATACTTTTGCAGGAAAGGATAGAGCACCATGAAAGGTAATATCGCGCAAACAATAGCTGCATAATAAAGTGTGTTTTGCGAAACGTTATATGAAGTTGTAGGAGTATCTCCATCCATGACCATAACTCTCAGTATGTACTGGAAGTTAACCTGATCACGATTTGTGATGTAGATCTGTACTGTTGAATAATCATTCCATACAGTAACCGCAAACATAAGACCGATGGATGCAAGAGCTGCCTTTGAAAGGGGCAGAACTATCTTGAAGAAGATTCCCATAGGAGTACATCCGTCAATTTTTGCTGCTTCAAAAAGTGAGCCCGGAATTCCTTCAAAGAAGTTTCTCATAAGTACCAGGTTGTAGACATTCATTCCGTGCTTTACGACAAGAATCCACATGCTGTTTACAAGATGAAGCTTCTTCATTACCAGATATTCAGGGATAAGTCCGCCCTGGAAGATCATGGTGAACAGAAGGAAATATGCCAGAATATCTCTTCCGGGAAGATCGTACTGTGCAAGTACATATCCGCCGAGAGTTGAAAGTACAAGTCCTAAAAGTGTTCCACAAATTGTTGTTATAACTGAATTCATGAAAGGCCTGTACAGTTTTGCAGTGTGAATGATGGTTCTGTATCCATCCAGTGTAGGCTGGGTGGGCCAGGGAAGGAATTTGTACACACCTACCGCGTTGAATGAATCAACAACAACCTTCCAAATAGGGATAATTATAATAAGTCCAATACATATAAATACAAGATAATTGATCACATCGAAGAGGCCGGTTTTTCTCTTGCGACCAACCGCATATTCTTTTGCCTTTGCCATTGTGTACCTCCTCAGATGATTCCGCGTCCGCGGATTTTCTTACTTGCCCTGTTACAAACTACTACTAAGAAGCACCCTACCAGGGACTTGAACAAACCTACGGCAGTTGTATATCCGTAATTGGGTATAGCTGTCAGGAATGTCTTTCTGTAAATGTAGGTGGATATTACGTCCGAAACCGTAAATACTCTGTTGTTGTACATTACAAATACTGACTCAAAAAGGTTAAGAACCTTTGCAAGGTTGAGGATCAGTACAATGATGATAGTGTTTGCAAGCTCAGGTAATGTAACGAACCATATCTTCTGAAGTCTTGTAGCACCATCGATGTCCGCTGCTTCATACAGCTCGGGGTTGATACCTGCCAGAGTAGCCAGGAAGATAATTGTTCCCCATCCGGTTTCCTTCCATATATTTACTATGTAGTAAACCGTTCTCCACAGCTTCGTATCATGCATGAAATCAATACTCTCTGTGATCCATCCCCAGCTTTTCAGGGTCTCATTGATGAAACCTGTTGATGATGTGGACAAAAACAGTGTGAATACAGCAGCTGCAACAGTCCATGACATAAAGTGCGGAAGATAAATAACAGTCTGCAGCACCTTTTTAGCAAAAAGATTGGCCATCTCATTGATAAATACTGAGACAATAACTGCAGTAAATGTTGTTATCAGGAGCTTCGATATCGAAAGCACCAATGTATTAGTAAAGGCTGCCCAGAATTCCGGATCTGAGAACATTTTTTCAAAATGTTTAAAGCCAACAAATTCAATTTTCTTAAGTGTGTAATCGTAAAATGAATACCTGATGCCTAGCATCGGCCAATAAGATATGATCAACACGTAGATGAAAATCGGAAGAAACATGAGGTAAAAGCCTCTGTTATTCCATATTCGTGTTTTTAAAGGTTTCTTTTTTATAACCTGCCCAGTCGATGTAACTTTTTGTGTCTTACCCATTTAATACCGCCTCGTCAACAAAAACTTTTGTGTCTTACCAGTAAACACTAAATATACCTGTGCTTTTCCCTAAATCGTCAGATATATTTACATGTCTACTTATAGTATGTATGGGCACCCTTAAGGGATGCCCATACAATTCAGAAAAACATATTTTTTATGGTAGCATGGTAGCAAAAATGTTATTCAGCTGCGTTGAGCTCATCAAGAATGCTTGCGATTGTGTCGCCCCACTTGCTCTGATACTCAGCGATAGCGTCCTCAGGTGTCTTCTGACCTGCAACAACCTCGTTTACAAGTGTTGTCTTATCTGTAGCAAGATCAGCCTCGATCTCTGTGAGTGTCTCTGTAGATGCAACTGCAGGAGCATCTACACAGTTCTCTGTGAAGAACTTGTTGCCTTCGTCTACAAGAGGATCTGAATCAGCATATCCATTTGTAAGAGGTGCGATAACAAGTACGGGATCGATGAGGTTCTTCTTCCATACAGAGTTAGGATCGTTGGGAGCCTGCATAAGGTGGAACTCACCATCAGCGTACTCATAATCCTTCTTCTTTTCAGGATCATCAGGGTTAGTTGTGAAGGACTCAGCCTTTGTTGACCAGTGAACGTCCTCAGCACCGTATGTCCAGAGTGTCTGAACCTTGTCGCCATCAAGCATTGTCTCAAGGAGTGTATCGAAGATAGCCTGCTCACGTGAGTTGTCGCCGTCGCCATCATCTGTGATTACCCATACAGGAGCCTCACGGTTGAGGTAGCCACCCCATGTATCCTTGATCTCCTTGATCGGAGGAAGCTCTACAAGTCTGTCATCGCCAAGATCTGTGTCAACTTCGTTCTTGTCAAGGTTGTCTGTAAGTGTTCTGAGCCATGTTCCTGCCCAGTATGTGAATACACCTTCTGATGTAGCCTGGTCATTTGAGAACCACTTCTCACGAGCTGTCTTTGTGGAAGCTTCCTCTGTATCCTTATCGATAACGCCATCTGCATAACCCTGTGCAAGTCTTACAAGTGCATCGATTGTATCCTGCTCCTGGAATCCGTCAATCCACTTACCATCCTTCTCATAGATAGCCGGATATGCGCCCTGCCAGAACTCAGGCATGTAGTTTGTATAAGGTGCTTCATCTAACTTTGCAAATCCTGCTGCGATAACGCCGGTCTTACCATCCTTTGTAAAGGCCTTAAGCATGTTGTAGTAGTCATCGAAAGTCTTGATGCTGTCAGCAGTGATTCCTGCTTCGTCGAGCCATGACTGCTTTACATAGGTTACACATCCGTTACCATATGTAGGAGCAAATCCGTACTGCTCACCGTTTGAAAGCTTTAAGTTCTCATTGATGAGAGGAAGTGTGATTCTTGACTGGAACTCTGCATTGTTGAATGCATCCGCCATGTTCCAGAGAATTCCTGTTGTCTGATACTGCTTGAGCATTGTTGCGCTCATGATCAGAGCATCGGGATACTGTCCGTCACCGGGTGTTCCTGTTGTAAGAAGCTGTGCTACGTTATCCTTGTAGCCTGAGTGCTCAGGCTGGTTGATGTGAAGCTTAACTTCATGTCCAAGCTTCTCAGCAATAGCTGCTTCCCACTGCTCTACGAAAGCGTCCTGTCCGTTGTCGACATTTGCTGTAAGTGTTCCGTCTACTGTAATGTAGAGATCCTCAAGCTGGTAATCTGATGTAGCCTCAGCTGTCTCTTCTGCAGCCTCTGCTGTCTCCTCTGTTGTCTCAGCTGTCTCTTCTGTTGTAGCAGCTGTCTGTGTTGTTTCTGCTGTATCAGGTGATGCTGTTGTATCTGATTTCTTATCAGCTCCCCCACAAGCTGAAAGAGATACAACCATTGTTGTTGAAAGCAGAATGGAAAGTAATTTCTTTTTCATATGTTCCTCCTATACCCTTCCTTCTTTTGTTACAGGTGTTCAATAACCTGTCGATGTAGTGTATTATATCTGATGATTCTGCACAAAAAAATTCATAACTTGTTTATAATCTTGCAAATCTTGCTATAAAAGAAACTTTTTGCAGTTTTTGCGGTTTTGTAATAAAATGGGAACACTATGAAAAAGAATTTAACAACCCAATACGACGATCGACAATATATGGAGTCGCTCGACTTTGAGCTGTACTACTACCATGATACGAAGCCATCTCCGCGAACCGGCCTCCACACTCATAAATACTATGAGTTCTATTTTTTCCTTGAGGGCCATGCGGAAGCTCAGGTTCAGCACGAGCACTATATGCTGAAATACGGTGATATACTTATTGTTCCGCCATCAGTTACACACGGCATATTTGTTCGGGACTTCGACATACCTTACAGACGTTTTGATCTGTGGATAAGCAAGGCCGCCTTTGATTCACTTAGGCACCAGGGTGATGAATTTGGATATGCAGTAAACATGGCTATTAAGGAGTCACGCCATGTTATCCACACGGACAGAATCACCTTCAATTCAGTTCTATCCAAGCTTTTTTACATAATTGAGGAGCATAAGAGTGCAAGATTTGGCAGGGACTGGCAGCTTAAGCTGAGTGTTTCCGACCTTATCCTTACCGTGAACAGGCTTGCATTTGAGCAATTCAATGACAGAAAGATTACACAGGATGTGCTCTATCAAAACATCTGCGATTACATCGAGAGAAATATCGACGAGGACCTATCTCTAGACAGCATTGCAAATCACTTTTTCCTAAGTAAGTTCTATATTTCCCATGTTTTCAAAGATAATATAGGTATATCGCTCCACAAATATGTTATGAAAAAGAGACTACAGCTCTGCCGTGATGCAATCCTAAGCGGTGAGTCCATGTCTCAGGCCTGCAACAATTACGGCTTCGACGATTATTCTAATTTCTACAGAGCATTTAAGAAGGAATTTGGAATATCCCCGAGAGACCTGGCTAAATCAGCAAAGCTCAACATTACTGACGCCGGGGTTTCCAGTGCCGAGAAAGTGGCGGACAAAGACGAGTCCTGAGTGGGGGTATAAGTCTGGCGAGGGCTGAGGATTGTTGTGAATTTTAGGCATGGCGTTGGTTGATGGCTATAATGATTTTTTTGCATGCGTTGGCTGATGGCTATAATGAATTTTTTTGCATGCGTTGGCTGATGGCTATAATGAATTTTTTTGCATGCGTTGGCTGATGGCTAGTATAAGAGTTTTCAGTAAAATGTGCGGCCGCAATTACTTTTTGAAGGTAATTGCGGCCGCTTTTTTATCCTGCTTTATACTTTTGGGAAGTTTTTCTGCTTCTTCCCGCGGCCGCATCTGTTCTTTTTCTCCTCTTGCGGCCGCGGTTTTTATCTTGTTTTATGCTCTTTGGAAGCTTTTCCTACTTCTTCCCGCGGCCGCATCTGCTCTTTTTCTCCTCTTGCGGCCGCGGTTTTCGATTTTCTTATTAGATTTTGTATGATCTACTTGCCTTTTCCACTTTTCTTTGCCTTTAAGAAGTAATTTTGCATATTATATGCCCCTTATGTATAGTCAAGACTACTTGCCTTTCTCAACATTTTCACCCCTCGTATAGTAATGTCAGCCATTATGCACAGCCAAACCTACTTACCTTTCTAAATATTTTGCCCTTCGACTAGTAATATCAGCCTTATGCCCCTAAGCGAAACTAACATGCAGGCCCGCGGTCCGAAATCAAATAACACCGGTGCTGGGCAATGCTCGGCGCCGGTGCAATTTATACGAAATAATCATTAAACTATTAAAAACTCTTATTTTTCAAATTCCATGCAAAAAGCGTAACACTTCTTAGTATGCTGTCACTACATCATCCATAGCATCCAGCGAATTTCCATATGCCATCTGTACGCTTCCTTCCATATTGAACCTCAGCATGTAATAGGCATCAAAGCTGGGGAAAACCTTATGAAAGGTAATCGTAGAATCTGTGTAGCTCATAACATCGAGATCTGAAATAGTGTCGCCCATAGTTACCCAGACAGTCCAGGTGCTTCCTTCCGGCGCATAGTCACAAGTCGATGACTTCTCAACTCCAATACAGGAGCCGCGTTCATTAAATACCCACTGACCTTCAAACTTCTGAAATACCTCATCAAGACTTAAATCAACATCAGCATAGCTTTCTTCAACCTCTGAAGGAATCTTGAAGCTCTCTCCCTTTGCTGCAGCAAGCTCAGATGCAAGATAATATACGCGCTTTCTTGTATATCTGCAGGCTGTTCCATTCTCAAGCTGCGGTTGAAGCGTGCCGCCTAAAGCTTCCTCTCCTGCTGCCTTGACGCCTGCTTCCTTCCGCTTGATCCATGCACGCTGATCTGCAAGGAGCTGCGCCTTCTTCTCAGGAGTTACCGCTTCAACCAACCTGCTCCAAATAGAATTAAGCTCATCATCCCACAGGGTGTACATCTCATAAGTCGTTATATTTGCTGGCTGCTGTGGCATACTTGCCCAGTCAAGATTTTCATATTCCTGATACTTAGCCTCAACTTCGGCGATTTCTTTCTGTATAGAACCTTCACTGGCAATAGTCACGTTATCTCCTGTAGCAGAAGTACCATTACCTTTTGATTCCGCATCTCCTGCATTAGAAGAAGCATTAGCCTTTGATTCAGAATCCCCTGCATTAGATGTACCACCTTCAGCATCTTTATTTTCTCCTGCACCGGAACCACTGCTATCCCCGCCATTTTCAGGGATAAGTGTAAACTCCAATGACTCACCGTCCGCGATTGCATCGGTAACACCTATGGCCTTAAGCTGATCATCCTTTACCTTATTGAACTCATCCATGGATACGAAATTGTATTCCTTGAAGCAATCGATGACATCCTTATACTTGCTGTCTGTATAAAGGTTCGGAACATCCATAGCCTCATAGGTATCACTATCAGTAACCTCATAGGTATAGTACTCAGGTCCGGGATCATTATCCGCTTCATACTCATGAAGACGAAGTGAATAAACACTTATATTTCCATCCAATGCCGACAAATCATATTCATCATGTTCCTTAAAATAGGCAAAAGACTCTAAATCATACTCAAGCTCTTCATAGTAACCAAAGTGATATTTTCCATCAGGATCTATGTATGCTCTATCCCATCCGTGATTTGAAGCTCCGTTACTTCCATCCCCGCATATAAATCCATACTCGTTGATTGCAGTATAGCTTCTGTCCCATGTTGTGAAGGCATAGACCACCTGCAGTTTTTCATTTAGCTCCTTGATGATCATAGTCAGCTCACTCCCGGCTCCGACAAATGATCCGCCAATACGAAGTGCCAGCTCACTCTTCCCATCAGCTCCGCAGTCAAGATATGAATACTCAGCAAATGAGACCGAACCATCTTCGTACTCATCAGGAAAATTCTCATCAAGAGTTTGCTTCAGCTCTTCTACTGTATACTCCCTATTAGAAGGAATCTGCATTATTATCTCATCGACATAGGAAGGATACTCAGCATCCTTAAATACATTATTCATGTAATAATCAAAGCTGATTCCGGCACGGCCAGCGATAAACTCTTCATATAATTTGTTTGAAGAATCATCGCCCTGCCCTGCTACGCCATCAGCATTCTGCGCATTTTCTCCGGTATCCTCTAATTCATCTAATTCTGCTTCAGCCTCGACATTTTCAGCTTTATTTGTATCATCATTTGCTGTTTCTGAATCCTTCTCTTCAAAAATGCCTTCTTTAGGGACTTTATCTGCCTGCGTTTTAGAACCACATCCTATAGCGATTACTGAAATTCCTATAGCCAATAGTAACGTCTTATATTTTTTCACTTTAACACCCTCCAACCACATACCGGCATGAATACTTACCTCCTGCAAAACTTTAAAACACAACAACATTCCATTCGCTTTCATATACACGTATATTTTTATTCTACAACTTTACTGCCGTTTTGTATTCCACAGTGAAAGTCTTACAAGGAAAAGCGTACCTCTCACGCAAAGCTCTGTGCACATGGCAATCCATGCTCCCTTGAGGCCATACCTTGCTCCAAGAAAATAGGCAAGCGGTATTCTCACCACCCACACACTAAGGAGATTTAATACACTTGAAAGAAGCGTCTCTCCGGCACCTCTGAAAACACCGGCAGCTACAATTGATGCTCCATACAAGGGCTCGGCGAATGCCTCTATCCTGAGTATCTGAGTTCCAAGTCTCCTTATTTCCTCATCAGGTGAAAGGATTCCTATCATATACGGTGCAAAGACCCACATAAGAGCTCCGCTTATTCCCATGATAAGCATTCCGAGAGTTACCGCCATCCATCCAAGTCTTTTTCCAAGGTCTTTTCGTCTGGCTCCGATGCACTGTCCAACTATCGTTGTCGCAGCTACACCTATACCAAATCCTGGCATATAGCAGAGACTCTCAGCTGTTATGGAAAATGAGTTTGCAGCGACGGAAACGGTTCCGAAGGGTGAAACTATCCTCGTAAAAGCCACATAGGCAAAGCCCATGATTATGTTATCTATCGCTACAGGGACTGCTATCTTAAGTGCTGTTGGAAGCTCATTGGATGCAAACCTTTTCATTCCAACCGGATTCTTCTCATTCCTTCCTATAAGGCTAAGCACAGGAGACTTAACAAGCAGTATATACATCATCGCTGCAGCAATGATCACAAATGAAAATGCCGTACCAAGGGCTGCACCCATAACACCGTATCTTGGAATAAGGAGTGCATTAAAGAAAACATCGAGGGCGCACATGATCACGTTCAGTATACTTGGCACCCTGATATTTCCACTGGACTGAATCATTCCCTGTGATGCAAAAAGCATCTCTCTTGCCGGAATTGAAAGCGCATATATAAGGAAATATGCTGATGCATCCTTTCTTATAGCTGCTTCTCCGCCCATCCATATTGGAAGCTTCGGACTTACCAAGACTCCTGCTGCCATGATGACTAAGCTAAATAGAAAACAGCAAACAAGCCCCCACTTAACAATCACTCTGGCGCCTTCCCCATCCTTTGCTCCAATCCTGTGTGCCACACACACGGAAAAGCCCATGGCTGCAGCGGTAATTATGCCTCCGATAAGCCATGTTGTACTCGACACAAGTCCAATCGAAGCAGATGCGTTTGCACCTAGATGCCCAACCATAGATGCGTCAATGTACTGCATTATTATTGATGAAATCTGCGCAAGTATCGCAGGAAAACTTAGTTTCAATATAAGAAGAACTTCTTGTTTTTTAGTTAATTTCTGGCCATTTCTTATGGCTGCTAACGGATCACTCATTATTCACTCCCGGGAAAAATTGTACAGTGAATTATAACACAGCAATTTACTATTTCCATAACAATATAAAAGCGGAGGACCTAATCCTCCGCGTCTCCACATAAGTCTTGGAATTGATTTACTTATTGGTCTGATAAAAGTGGCTCTATCATACCTCTTTTTCCTTATTACTTAGCTTACAAAGCTCATCATAATAAGCTTTATAACGATAGGCTGTCCTGCGGCTTATTCTCCCCTCCGCAACAATCTCCATGATTGTCTTTCCGTCCTCAAACTGTATGACAAAATCGTTATAGGATTCCGTCCACTTAGCATCATGCTTCTGCCTGCCCGCGAACTTCTTTCCTTTGTACTCATCAAGTCTAGCCCTAAGCTCGGCATTCTCTTTTTCAAGATCATCTATTCGTTTCATTGCTTCTTCAAAATTTGTGATCATAAATGACTCCTGCATTATAGTGATTCCAATGTAAAAGCGAAGAGATTAAACCTCCAATTTTGCAGTATTCATAGCCATTAATTCTTTAATTACTTCCGGCTTTAAATTGCCTTCTTCAATTAAATCCTGATAGATTTCTTCATCAGTAACCCCATGTTTCCTGAATGCTTTTATACGATTAACAGTTTCTTCTCTTCTAACTAAATCTGTCACTTGTTCTGTCACTTGTTCTGTCACTTGTTCTGTCACTCGCAAAGTCACTTGCTCAGTCAGTTCTCTGTCATGTCGCATCTCTCTATCCCATCTCTGCATAAAAGTCTTGGTTACCTCCGCGTCTTTCTTAACACCATCTACAATACTTTTAAGCTCTGAAATATAGCTCTCAGGAGTTTCTGTTATTTCTCCTGTCACTATGAATTTTACCAATTCTTGGACCATTTTTCCATGCGATTCTTCACCTGGAATATTGTAATTACCACCTGCATAAAGAAAAATTCCTAATCTGCCATCGTCATATTGAATCTCAGGATGACTCGTGATTATTGTTCTTGTTTCATAATACATATCACCGGCCAGAAATGGATCATATGACAATACTGTTATTGAAATAAAATTTGGAAGCTTATCATACGATTCACCTTCCTTCAAGACTCGGGAATCCACTATTGATGAATAGTACCTAAAGCGCTTAGGAATATCGTTTCTATCTGCCTCCCTGTCCTCCATCTCAACATCAAATACCGTTGCAGCAGTAACCGCTCCATTAGAAGCATTTCCTACATATGCATCAAGCCTGATTCCATGTTTACCCTTATCAATTCCCCCGAAAACCTTCTGTGATTCTACATCATCTACAACAACTTCATATCCAAGCACGGCACTTATTATTATGCTCGCAACTCTTTTGGCCCTCTCATCATTCTCCATGATACGATCAAAAAGAAAATTATTGACCATATTCATATCCTGGATCCTGCTCCGCGCCTCCTCAAAAGTTATTGATGTGATTTCATTATTAGTCTGACTCAAATTACCTTTATACCTCATTTCCTTTATTTCACAATATACAAAACTCACCGGATAAGGTTATATCAATCCTCATGTGCCATATACTTTGTGACACAATACTAGCACTCCAAAACATTTATGTCAATTATTTATTGGCACCATAAATTTCTTATTAAACAAAAAAGAGGCAACTTATGTTACCTCTTCTTCACCTAAACATCCTAGAAAATTACTATATTATTATTTATTAAATGTACAAATCTGTTCCGTTGGTACCACTTTTACCTGATATTTAGTCGTAAAAAAGAATGATTTTTTAATATATGAGAGATTTTTATTTATTGGTACCCTTAAAAAGCTATTTTTGTAGTACCAATGAATGAAAAAGAGTCATTATAGTAAAAACAGTAAAGATTTTAGCCATAATTTGACGTCAAAATAACTCCAAAATAGTACCAATTAATAAAAATAGCCGTTCTAATAATGAAGCTCCCCTCGTGTGATAAAACTGTGATAAGGTGACTGCTACTATTACATTATCGAAAGACACAAAACCAAGTAACAAACATAAATGAAATAATTAGTGGATTCCAAGGGAGATTAAAAGATGAAATCAAACGTTATCAAAGGTATCGTAATCGGAGCATTTGCAGCAGTTCTTATCGCATCTATAGCAGTATGCGGAAGAATATATGAGACACACAATAATAAAGTTGCTTTAGTTGTAACCGAAGAGAGCAACAATGATGGCGTTTACAGTGCAGTTGAGGATTACTTTGATCTTCGTGGAAGAGTCTAAAACCTGACTATCCGGATTTAGTTGAAGAAGGCAATTTAAAGCCGGAAGTAATTAAAGAAGGCAATTTAAAGCCGGAAGTAGTTAAAGAAGGCAGTTTAAATCCGGAAGCAATTAAAGAATTACTGGATATTGACGTAGTAAAGGCGGAGGTTTGATTCCTCCGCCTTTCACATTGTTATATTTTCAAATCGAAAATTCAAGTTTTCATCACTTCTTAAAGAAAATCTGCAGTGCATGGTACATGTGAAGCTGCCAAGCCTTCATGTCATGCACGCCTCCAGGAACAATGAAGAAATCGTAGTTCTTGCCCTGCTCGAGATACTTGCTCTCTGCAACAGCTCTGCCCATGATGTCCTTGTGCTCCTCAAATGCGATGTCAGCGTCGCCGTTAGCGCAGAACATGTAGTCAAGCTCGTAGCCGTTCTTGTAGCCATTTTCAAGAGTCTCACAGATTCTCTTAACTTCCTTGTCGTGATCTCCGAAGGGACCGCAGCAGCCGGAGAACGGTCCATACCATGAAAACAGGTCGAAGTTATTGTAAAAAGCAGCCCTGTAGGTTGTCATGGAACCAAGTGAAAGTCCGGCAAAAGCTCTGTGGGAGCGAGTTTTTATAAGGTTCTCCTCTGAAACATCACCCTCAGCAAAAGTGGAATACTTGCTCTCGATAGCAGGAATGAGGTCCTTTCTGAGCTCGTGTCTGAAATTCTCGCAGCGTCCTTCATCCTTGGTGTGCTTGTCATCATCACCATGATAGAAAGTAGGTGTAACGACAATGCAGGGCTCGCAGAGATTTTTCTCAAACATATTATCCAGGATTGTCACTGTATCCGGGAACATCTGAAGCCACCACTCCTCAGTGAATCCGCCTCCGTGAAGAAGATAGAGCACGTTGTATTTTACTGACTTGTCATAGCCATAGGGCCGGTAAACCCATGCGCCCTTATGAAGCGGCTTATTCTCCTCATCGTAGGTAAATGTGTCATACTCAAAGCGCTCCACAGTTCCCTTTTTATCTGTCTCCTGCAGCATTTCCGCAGGCATCTCAAAAACGTAATCCATAAAAAATAATCCTCCTTAGTACATAGCTCCGGTCATAAAAAGCACTGCAAACTTAGCTTTTTTATGGTCAAAACACGATTTTTTCTATACCCAGAGGATTATTATAGCAACTTTGTTTACATAATTCTTTCAGAAAAATGCTAAATAATGATCATATATTGTTATTATTAAGACTCCCGGTTTCAATTCCTATCAGGACTACCAACATAATGCGGAAGTCTCGTCATAGCAACAAATGTCACCACCACTCCGGCCGCGCAGACAAGGCTCCCCGTAAGAAGCATCACTTTTATGTTCCAGTTATCCAGAATAACTCCGCTTACAAGATTTGAAAAAACGCCGCCAATCGTAATCGCACTTGCATACTATATCATTCCACGAGCTCCGCATCCATAAGAGTGCAGTATTTTGCGCCATTTTCTTCATATATTTCAAAGGTTCCCCTGACTGCCACATCGTTTGTGGAATCCGCGGGATACTCACCGTCGGAAAGCTGAAACTCTATCCCCTGGGCACAGCAGGCAGTCGCATCCTGAATTATGCAGGCATAGTAGTCCTTCCCTGTGGAATCATCATGGAAATGGTCGTAGAGTCCCTCCATTTTCACAGTTTTGCCTACATAGTCCTCGGGATAATACATCATCTGGAAAACTTCGGAATACACCATTGTAGCTGAAAGCGCAGTCAGATCCACATCTACGGAAGGGTCCGCCTGCGTATCATTTTCTGAAGAATTAGTCGCAGATATATCCGCCTGAGTTGTAGAATCTTCTGATGCAACAGCAGTTAATTCACTATCATCTGCTATACTAGCCTGAGTTGCAGTATCTGAGCTGTTTTCAACAATATTATCAGCATCCGTTTTTGTAACATCATCTGATGCACCTTCCAAAATGCTATTAACATCAATTTGCTCAGGTGTTGCAACTGTTTTTACTGAATCACTCTTCCCGCAGCCAAAAATCGGCAAACACACGAGTCCAAAAACGATCAAAATTCTTACCGGTTTTTTTAAAGAAATAGTCTCACCATCAAACCCTTTTCCACTTTTCATATCAGCACCCCTTTCATGACTGAGCCCATAATATAGCACCCTGCAAAGACCACAGCCTGCACGGCAACTATTGTTGAGCCCACAGGAGTCCCTGCAACAATTGAAATAAGAATCCCCACAAGTGCACTGGTAACAGACAATAAAGCAGCAAAAACAGTTACCTTTTTAAAGCTACCAAAAATCCTCAGTGCCGAGAGCGCAGGAAAAATTATGAGCGCTGATATAAGAAGAGAGCCCACAAGATTCATGGCAAGCACGATTATAACCGCAATCACGATTGCTATCAGTAGATTGTAGGCCTCCACCTTAGTGCCCACAGCTCTTGCAAAACTCTCATCAAAGGTCACCGCAAACAGCCTGTTATAAAAGAGAATGAAGAGGCAGACAACCAGTAATGAAAGCACCACGCAAAGCCACACCTCCGGCAGTGTCAGCGTCAAAATAGAGGTCGATCCAAAAAGCGTCGAGCACACATCTCCCGTGAGATTCGCACTGGTCCCAAAAACATTCATCATAAGATATCCAAAGGCCAGCGCCGCAACTGATATCACGGCAATCGCCGCATCACCCTTTATCTTCGTATTCTGTCCGGTTCTAAGGAGCAAAATCGCACATATTATTGTCACCGGTAAAACCAGCACCATTTTATTTGTCATATTTAAAATGCTGGCTATGGCAACGCCTCCAAAGGCCACGTGCGATAAGCCGTCACCTATAAATGAAAAGCGCTTTAATACAAGCGTCACTCCAAGAAGGGATGAGCACAGAGCTATAAGCGTCCCCACAATAAGCGCATATCTCACGAAGGGATATTGCATATACATGATTATCTTTTCAGCAAAAGATGCCTGCATACATATTATTCTCAGATTATCCACAGATAGCCATCTCCTTTCGCTTTTCAAATGAAACCTCATCCCCAAAATGAAGAATGTGGCTCGCGTACTTTTTCACCTCGCGAACATCGTGTGAAATCATAACGATGGCCATACCTTCGCGGTTAAGCATCTTTATCAGTTCATACATCTTAATCGTTGCATCAGGATCAAGACCCGAAACCGGCTCGTCAAGAAACAGAATCTTATCCGCTGCAAGAAGGGCTCTTGCCAGGAGGACTCTCTGCTGCTGCCCTCCCGAAAGCTCCCTGTAGCACCGCCCTGCAAGGTCAGAGATTCCCATTTTCTCCATGCTTATCCGGGCTCTCTCCTTCTCCCTTGCATTATAAAAAGGCCTAAATCCCATACCTGCCTGTGCGCCGGACAAAACAATCTCCTTTACAGACGCAGGGAAATCCCTCTGAATCATCGTCTGCTGCGGAAGATATCCCACCTCGGTTTTCTTTAATCCATCACCGAAAATGATCTCTCCTCCTAGCTTCTCTGAAAGCCCAAGAAGTGTCTTCATCAAAGTGGATTTTCCCGAACCGTTTTCTCCCGTTATACAAAGGTAATCTCCCGCATTCACCTCAAAATTCAGGTCCTTTGCAACAACACCGGAGTCATATCCGATAGCAAGATTTTTTACAGTTAGCAGTGCCATACTATTTCCTTTCAAATTCCAAATTCAAATCCCATAAAGCTTGTAATTTCAAAAAACATTTTAAGTAAGCAGCTTAGTTTTTCTTCATATAGTGCTTTCAAACCGGAACTTTTACTTATCAGCAAATTAGTTCACAGCTCCAAGTGCCTCACTGAGAACCTCAAGGTTGTCCTTCATGATCTGCAGGTAGCTTGCGCCGCCTGCCACATCCTTTGAGGTTGTGCTCTGCATTGAATCCATGGTAAGAATCTGCTGATCCTTGGTTTTTGTGTTCTGAACGATTGTGTCAGCAATCTTGTGATCTGCACCCTCGATGGTAAGTACGCTCTTAAGCCCAAGTGCATCAACCTTATCAGCAAGAAAAACAATTGTTTCAAAACTTGCCTCTGTCTCTGCGGAGCATCCTACAAATGCTGCATAGTAATCGAGATCGTAATCATCTGTCAGATATCTGAAGGGGAATCTGTCTCCGAAAAGAACAGTCTTAACGTCCGCCTCTGAAACCACCTTTTCATATTCCGCATCCAGTGCCTCAAGCTCCTTCACGTAAGAAGCCGCATTCTCAATGTAAACATCGCTGTTGTCAGGATCCAGAGCTTCAAGCTCAGCAGCAATCTCACTAGCGATTATCTCCGTATTCTTAAGAGAGAGCCATACATGCTCGTCGTACTCGATTTCCTCCTCTTCTGAATCCTCTGCATCTTCGGCGTTTTCAGACTCAGCATCGGACGCTTCTCCGTCTTCCTCTTCTTCGCCTTCCATGCCCTCAACGAGCTCCTCTTCCTTAACCTTGTCGCCCAGAACCTCAAGGAGATTTATGACCTTCATGTTGTCGTTGACCTTCTCCTTAAGTGCATCCTCAACCCATTCATCAGACTCGCCGCCAACATATATGAACATGTCACAATCAGCAATGTTCATGATATCCTCTGCAGTAGGCTGATAGCTGTGAAGGTCCACTCCGTTATCAAGAAGCATGAAAACATCGGCATCATCCTTTTTATCCCCAAGAATCTGACATACCCAGTCATACTCAGGAAAAATAGTGGTAACGATCTTTAACCTGCTGCCCTCACTATTTTCTTTGGCCTGTACATTTCCGCACGCAGAAAAAACAAGCAATGATGCCATTGCAAACGCAGTTACAGATATAAATTTTTTCATATTAACTTTTCCTCCAAATATGATTATTAAGCCTTATTCTCTCTACACAAAGCATAAAAGCTGCAAAAACTTATGAATGTGCATAGTAAGGCCGTAAATTTTGACATGACAAAAAAAGGTACAAAAACAGCTTCTCTACCTTAATTGTTCAGTCTCACCATATTTGAAACGGGTGTGGAAAAAATGCGAAATACACCGGAATCAGACACTCCGGCAATAAGATAGAAAACAACCATAACAGCCACTGCAAGCGGCACAATTCCGCTTCCCAGCTGGTTAAGGTTATTCTCACACTGCTGAAGTACCGCACATATAGGGCACTCATCTCCATCACAGTCATGCTGTGATTCGGATGCTACAAAGACTGCGGAAAAAAGCACGACAACAAGCATTGCCATACCGAGCATGGCAATCATAGTTTCTATCATGCTATTTCTTTTCCCAAGAAATCTTCTAATATCCAACTACGGTTTCCTCCAAAATTGGCTTCATTATATTACCATGTCGCCAATTCTGTCAACGAAACACTATTTTTCTAAAACTTCTCATACCCGAAAAGACACTAAGCCTTGGTCTCTTTTGGATATATTCTAATATCATTGTCACCGGGGCACCGAACAGGCTTATTTCTTACTTTCTATGCCGAAATTACAAAATCTGCCTATGTTTATATGTGTGATTTTGGAATGTTCTGAGGCACGAAAGTAAGAAATAAGCCTGTTCGGTGCCCCGGTGACATTGATATGGAAATTTTATATTTTATCCAAGCGCAACATCCAGCGCCATCATAAGTGTAAATCCAAGTGAAAACATAAGAACTCCGATGTTTGAATGTTCGCCCTCTGACATCTCGGGAATCAGCTCCTCGACAACGACGTACATCATCGCGCCGGCGGCGAAGCTGAGAAGATAAGGCATCGCAGGTACGATTAGTCCTGAGGCAAAAATTGTAAGAAGTGCACCGATTGGTTCCACGGCACCTGACAAAACACCGTCAAGGAAAGCCCTGAACTTGGTCTTTCCATTGGCGTGAAGCGGCATAGAAATAATCGCTCCCTCGGGGAAGTTCTGAATGGCAATACCAATGGACAACGCCAGCGCTCCGCCCGCGGACACATAAGAATTGCCTGACAAGAAGCCGGCATATACAACACCAACTGCCATTCCCTCGGGAATGTTATGAAGTGCAACGGCAAGAACCATCATGGTTGTTCGCTGCAGTTTTGACTTAGGACCCTCAGCCTTCTCCGCATTCATGTGCAAATGCGGTATTACGCTATCCAGTAACAGCAGGAATAAAATTCCAAGCCAGAAGCCCACAGCAACGGGTAAAAATGAAAGCTTTCCCATGCCCTCTGCCTGATCAAGAGCCGGCACAATAAGACTCCAGATCGAAGCCGCCACCATGACTCCGCTGGCAAAGCCTGTCAGCGCTCGCTGCACCTGCGTATCAAGTTCCCTTTTCATGAACATAACTAAGGCCGAGCCAAGAGCGGTTCCTACAAACGGTATTAAAATTCCAATAACAGTATCCATATTCATAAGCAAATTACCTCTATAATAGATTTTCTCTGACTATATTCCTATTTCAACTGATAAAATATCTCAAAAATAATACCTTTTTTTGATATATTTTATCATTTAAATTGATTGAACACAATATAATACATTGATATATGTTAGCATTTGCTAACACTAATTGCAAATCATTTCACAAAATATTCTTGAATTTACCCTCACATATATGCTTTAATGTTAGGTGTTTAAAAAAACGTTTTCCGCAAGTGTTGGAGCGGAATTTCAAGGTAATTGTTTAGTCTTTTTTAAACAGATTACCTAAACAGTTTTTCCAATCTGTTTTTACAGAATTTGAAAGCACTTAATCAATCTATTTTTATAGAAGGAGGGCATAATTATGCCGGCGTGGTTAAAAGATGCAGTATTTTATGAGATATATCCCCAATCCTTTAATGATACCAACGGGGACGGTATCGGCGATATCGAAGGTATCATTGAAAAGCTCGATTATGTGAAGGGGCTTGGTTGTAATGCAATATGGCTCAACCCCCTCTTCGATTCACCCTTCAAGGATGCGGGCTATGATGTGCGTGATTACAAGAAGGTAGCGCCTAGGTACGGAACAAACGACGACCTTGTAAGACTCTTCGAAGAGGCCCACAAGAAGGGCATAAAGATCCTTTTAGATCTGGTTCCCGGTCACACCTCAGAGGAGCATGAGTGGTTTAAGAAAAGCTGTGAAGCTGACAGAAACGAATTCTCTGACCGCTATATCTGGACTAACGGCGCTTTTTGCGGTATCGGTGGTCACCCCTATATCGGAGGTGAAGCTGAGCGCGACGGCTGTTACATGCTGAATTTCTTCAAGTGCCAGCCCGCCCTTAATTACGGCGTTCTTAATATCACTGAAAAATGGCAGCTTCCCGTCGATCACCCTTCCTGCATAGCAACCAGAGAAGCTCTTAAGGATATCATGCGCTTCTGGCTTGATAAGGGCTGTGACGGTTTCAGAGTGGATATGGCTGATTCTCTTGTAAAAGAGGATGATGATGTCAAAAGTGCAACCGGAGCAATCTGGACCAATATCAGAGAGATGATGGATAATGACTATCCGGAGGCAGCACTTATTTCCGAGTGGTGTAACCCCGAGTGCGCGCTTAAATATGGTTTCCACGCTGACTTCTATCTCGATCACCATGGAAACGGCTACAATGTTCTCGTAAGAGACTGCGAGACGGAAGGCGGTGATCACAGCTATTTCAAGAAGGATGGCGGCGATGGTCCTCAGCGCTTCCTTGCAGACTACCTTCCCAAATACGAAGGTTCCAAAGAATACGGCTACATCAGCTTTATCACCTGTAACCACGACACTCCCAGAGTTACCAGAGCTTTGGACATCTCAGAGATTAAGCTTGCCTACGCATTTTTCTTTACAATGCCCGGAGTTCCCTTCCTTTATTACGGAGACGAAATCGGGATGCGTTATCTGTCTGAGGTTCGCACCAAGGAAGGAGGCTTTGGAAGAACCGGCTCACGCTCACCCATGCAGTGGGATAAAAACGAGAAAAACTTTGGCTTCTCAGACGCACCTGCAGATAAACTCTACATTCCACAGGATAGCTCCGCAGATGCACCAAGCCTTTCCGAAGCCGAGAAGGACCCTGATTCAATCCTCCACACCGTAAGAAGCCTTATCGCACTTCGTCATGGGCATGAGGACCTTCAGGCGGATGCTGATTTCGATGTAGTCTATGAAAGAAAGGACGAGCGCGTCCTTGTTTACAGACGAGGCAATCTCCTTCTTGCTGTAAATCCTTCCGCAGAGGAGGTTCGGATTCCCTCAGACGATCTTTATGGTGACATTGTAAACACAGTTACAGGTACTCTCATCTTTGGTATAGGAAAATCCGAAAAGACCACAGATGAGCTGATAATCGGTCCACAATCCTTCGGAGTATGGGCATGATGAATTATTAAGCAGACGCAATATTCCTATCACGCTACACATAATCCGGAATATAACCCCAACAAAAAAACCAGGCTCAAAAGCCTGGTTTTTAACTATTCTAAATAATTCAAATCTCTCACTGCTGCTTCTTTGCGTGATATTCTTCAAATTTCTTCGCAGTAGGGCAATCGGCTGAGCCGCATCCGCAGCCTGATGAGGAGCATCCTATGCACTCTCCCTGCTTCTTCTTGCGAAAGATATATCTGACATCAAGCACTACAAGTGCAGCAATAACGATAACTATAATAATACTTGGTAACATACTTATCACTTCCTAAAAATCATTTTGAGAATGATTCTCATTTGTCCCTAGTATATGATTGCATTTACCAAATGTCAAGTTATTCTATTGTAAGGATATCAACAAATCCTGTTACCTCGAAAATCTCGCTGATCTCTTCGCTGACATTCTTGATAACCATGCTACCCTGCTTATTCATAATCTTCTGTGCAGAAAGAAGTACTCTTAAACCAGCTGATGAAATGTACTCAAGCCCCTGGAAATCGAACACAAGCTTCTCAACACCATCAAGGGTCTTGATCTCGTCGTCAAGCTGAGGTGCTGTTGTTGTATCAAGTCTTCCTGTTAATGCCATCACCAATTCGCTTCCATTTGTTGCCTTGTTGATTGTCATATTACTTTTCTCCCTTCATTATAAGAAACTCATAAATAATGACCGATTATATTTTTGTCACTAATTTATATCATTATACAACATAATATACACTAAAATGCATACCTTATTTTGAGAAATATTTATAAAATCTACTTTTTCCTGCTGATTCGTTTTTTTCCGGGCGAGATTGCATCCTGAGGACAAACCAGTACGCACAGATGACATCCCACACATTTACTTCCATCAAGCTTCGGTCTTCTGTTTGCAAAGCTGATTGCCTGATGGCCTCCATCATTACAGGATATTACGCATCTTCCGCAGCCAATGCACTTTTCCTCATCAAATTTCGGAAAAAGGATTGTATCGCGTTCAAGTACGTCAGTAGTATCACTCACGGAGTCAAGTCCCGCTCCCACGATGTCCTTTACTGATTTAATTCCCATCTGAGCAAGATAATAATTAAGTCCGTCCTTCAGCTCATCAATAATCCTGTAACCATACTGCATTACAGCTGTGGTTATCTGAATCGAGCCTGCTCCCATCAGGATGAACTCCAGCGCATCTCTCCAGGTCTCGATGCCACCCATTCCGCTGATATGTGCACCTTTGCATTTCGGATTCTGACCAATCTCTGAAATGAATCTTAAGGCTATTGGCTTTACGGCATTTCCGCTGTAGCCTCCGATTGCCGATTTTCCCTTGACTGCAGGAGCTGATACATAGGTATAGGGGCTTACTCCTATAATGCTCTTAATAGTATTTATGGCTGCAATTCCGTCTGCCCCTCCGCGAATCGCGGCTTCTGCCGCAGGACTCATGGTCGCAACGTTTGGTGTGAGCTTTGCAAGTACAGGTAGTTTTGTCCCCCTCTTTGCTGCAGCGGTGAACCTCTCAACCAGCTCCGGAACCTGTCCTATATCAGAGCCCAGGCCATCCTCCTGCATGTTAGGGCATGAAAAATTCAGCTCTATTGCATCTGCGCCATTTTCCTCACACTGCCTTGCCAGAGATTCCCACTCTTCCTCATTCTGTCCCATGATAGACGCAAGAATGAACTTGGTGGGATATTTTTCCTTGAGCCTCCTGAAAATCTCCATATTCTCAGCAACGCTATGGTCAGAAAGCTGTTCAATATTTTTAAAGCCTATTATGCTGCCGCTATCTCCCTCGATAGCCGAAAATCTGGGGGATGCCTCATGAATGTCGAGCGAGCATATTGTTTTAAAGCATGCACCCGCCCAGCCGGCCTCAAAGGCCCTTGCACACATATCATACGTGGATGCAACAACGGATGATGACAGTAAAAAAGGATTCTCAAGCGGTATTCCGCAGAGATCGCACTTAAGCCTGTCATCATCTTCAGGTATATCAATCTCAGCCTCAGGTGTCACCTTTTTATTCAAAGTTGACATGATCCTCTGAATCGGAACTCTGCCGCGGCTTATACATGCAGCTTCGCAGTGAGCATCACACTTTGCACAGATATTACTCTCAGGAATCTCCAGAGCAGCTATATCCTGATTGTCAAACCAGATTCTAAAAAGCGCCTTCCCGGGATCCATTTTTTTACAGGCTTTGGTACAGGGAGGATCCTGGCAAAGCACACATGATACCATATCTCTTCTTTTAACGATGTTTTCAAGTATCATAGGCTTCTCTCCTAAACTATAAAATCACAATGTTGACATTACTGTTTTCCATTTCTTCCTGAACACGATCCTTTATTTTCGTGGCTATCTGCCTGACCTCTCTATACTCCATATCCTCCTTGAACACAAGCTCGATATCAATGTATTTCTCCTGTCCGGTTATCCTGCTCTTAACCTCTCCGAGCTCCTCATAACTGTCAAAAAACTCATTAAGAACCTTTATAATCTTAAGCTGACTCTCCTCATCAAGAGTTCTGTCAATAAGCTCCTCAACCGACTCCCTCAGATGATGCAAAACTATTAGCGAGAAAGGAATCACCATGAGAAGACATACGATCGGTGAAAAGTATCCGATCCAATCAGAGTCCTGAAATTTCAAAGAGATAACAAGTGTTACAATAGCAGCTCCGTCAAATGCAAACTCCTTCCAGGCACTCACAAAAGCTGTGTGAAACATCTTACTACTACTGTTTTCCAAAAGCTTTTTCTGTCGCCACATAATGAATGCATCGATTATAAAGCCTATAATACTCAGAATTAAGGCAAATTTTAGAGCTTCAGATTTCTCACTTCCTGTAAAAAGCTCCTTTATCGAAACAAATGTAACGCAGAACAATCCGGCAAGATCTGAAAGCTCGCAGGCAAGGGCAGTGATAGCCTCCACCTTTCCGGAACCATAATTGAACTTGTACTTCAGATTCGCATTAAGCTTTTTCGAAAGCACATAAAGAATTACGCCGGGGATAAGAATACTTGCAGTTTCAGCAAACTCTAGCCATACAACCACAGATCCGCTCGCCAGCGCGGCAAGTAGTGATGTGAAAAAAACAGGAAATCTCCACACCACCAAAATAAATGATATTTTCTGTTGTTTTTCCAGTTCTATGCTCTTATCTGTATCCATATTTCCCACCAATAGCATTTTTTTAATTATACTACCTGCCACCTTTAGAAAACTGTATTACGTTAATATTTTATTTTTATTTTATATTCTACAAATATCCTTAATAGCTCTGCTTCCACAAAAAGAAGCTGCGCTTTTCGCGCAGCTCCTTTCCTCTCCTCCAAGGTGCTTAGAATAATCTCTTTAAATTAGTTTACGTGAACCATCATAGCAGCTGTTCTGCCACCCTTGGTTGCGTAAATACGTGTTGATCCATGTCCGGTTGCTCTGATAAAGCCGTTGCCTGTTACGGATGCGATTCCATCATTATCTGTGCCCCAGATTACGCTTCCGCGGTCTTTATCTTCGCCTGAGCAGAATACCCATGCCTGATATCCCTGATCGAGATCAAGAGTAAGAGACGCTCTGTCGAGCCAAATCTTGTCGATCTTATACTTCTTACTGGTTCCGCTTGCTCCGGTAACTGCTACGTGGATAGTTGTTTTGTAGTTACCCTTCTTTTCCTTTACCTGAATCTGGGCATCACCCTTTTTCTTACCGATGATAACGCCGGTATTTGTAACGGAAATAGCTTTGCCCTTTACCTTATAGGTCACAGCTGTTTTCCCAAGTGTCTTGCCATTCTTTGTAACCTTGAGCTGAAGCTTCTTGCCAACTTTTACTGTAAGATCCTGCTCTGCACTGCTCTTAGTGATCGCAACGGAAATCTTACCTGCAGCTACTGCTTTTGTAGGAACAGCAACTAAGCAAAGTGCTGCCATCATAACTACTGCCATCGTTGATGCTATAAACCTTCTAAAACAATCTCTCTTTCCCATAAGAATTGATCTCCTTTCACAAAAACTATCAAAAAAGCAAATAATCTTGTGTTGTCCCCCCTAAGGCTATTATTAGCACTTTTCAACATGCAAGTAAACACGAGGAGCCTCTTATTTACTAACATTTAAGAATTCGTTTATCTCACCTTCAAATATTAAAAATCACGCCACCTGACATTAGAATTTGAGTTTCCTATTAGGCCAAAAATTATATAAAAAACCGGGTATAGTATTTTCTACTATACCCGGCATGATAGTTAACACACCTATTAAATGGTTTAAAATCCGGCCATAACAGCCACGATTAGTGCACTGGTCATCACTGTTGCGACGAATGCACTGGTCATTACCACCGCAATTACCATACTAAAATTCTTTGTTATCATTTTCTATCTCACCCTCATAAGATATTTAACAATTGTTATTAAATTACTTTTTCTTTGCGATGAATGTATCGCCCTTGCGATAATATACTACATAGTTGGAGCTTGATCTGTTGATTCCGCCGCTGGCATTTGTTCTGTAGCCGCATACATATACGTAGTATTCCTTGTTCTTGCTGAACTTCTTGCCGTTGAACTTAGCACAAGTTGCCTTTGTTGTGGTCTTGTTGGTGATCTTCTTAACTCTCTTGTAGCCGTTGTTCTTCTTTGTGCTTACATAGATCTCGTAGCCCTGAGCTTCGTTAACCTTTTCCCACTTAACACTGAGCTTGCCGCCCTTTGTTACAGAAACAGCAAATCCATCATCTGTCTCCTGGATTACAGGCTGTGCGAATGTTGTGAATGTATCAGAGAACTCACCATACTTCTTGGAGTTGTTGTCAAGAATTACATATGCGCGGATGATAACCTTGTAGTATCTAACATCCTTCATGTCAAGCTCAATACTCTTAGTATTGATATCTGTGATATCCTTGCTGGCCTGATCGCCGTCATCATCTGTATAAACTACCTGGAATCCGGATGCATTTCCGTCATAATCCCATGCAACCTTAACCTTACCCTTTGTTGACCATGATTCCTGGCGAACATTTGTGGGCTTTGCAAGGTTTGTGGCAACCATGTTTGTTGCTATGATAGTGTTTGTGCTATCTGTTACAACAATATAATACTTTGTGCCGCCCTTAAGATTTTCGATCTTATAGGAATTAGTTGTGATGCCTGTTGCATTAGGAGTAGTCTTTGCTGTATCAGCATTCTCATTCCATCCAATGCTGTAAGGTTGTGTACCACCTGTCCAGGAAACATCCATGCTGTTTGCAGTAACATTGGTTACTGTAGCTGCACCTGCTGCTCTTGTCTTAAGTGCAGGTACCATGATGAGGCTAAGCATCATTGCCATAGCCATTGACAGTGACAAATACTTCAGTATTTTTTTCATTTACTTTCTCCCCCTCTTTGAGAAAATTTTTTTGTTATATTGTTATTTTATCTTATAAAATTCAATTAATATAGTACTTTATTGCTCATAAATACAATTTTTGTTGCTAATTTGATTTATTTTTCATATGGAAACTCAAGTGAATCAATAATTGACGCTAGATCGTCACTGACTTCTATGTTCCGCTCTTCATCATCACCCTGATGATGACCGGTTAACTCAAATATGAGAGCTCCGTCCATATAGTCTCTGGCAATTGCTGTCATGTAAGCCCCTGAGCCCTCGGTATCAACAGTACTTGATGCCCAGTATCCTTTTACGTCCTCAGTTCCCGGAAAAATACTCTCCGTATAAGTTATGTCCGTTCCGTAGGAATCGCCCAGAGTCTTTATGGCATCTTCTGCCTTATCCTCTGCGGTGTAAGTAACGGTTATCACGTTTGTTCCTGCTGACTCTCCTGTATAAACAAAGGTTGTCACAGGGCCACCGCCGTTTACTTCAAACTTGTCAGGATCATACTTAACTCTCCAGCCATTTGCATCCTCATATGTTAAGTCCTCTCCATCAGCTGCTTCTTCCTTAGCGCTTTCCTCGCTCAGTGTCTTTACATAACCGGCGTCGGCAGAAGCTAAAGAATTTGCTTCTTCATTCCCCTCCGGCTCTGCATCAAGTGCTGTCTCGCTCTCAGAAATATCTGTCTCTACAGAACCCTCTACAGTGCCTTCCTTACTTCCGCATCCTGCAACAACTGTAAGTCCCATTGCTACAGCGAGTGCTAAAACAGTTCTACTTTTAACATACCTATAATTCATAACTATTTCCCCCTCAAGAAATTTGTTATTTATTTGACTTTGTCAGATTAACACTCTGTGTCCTACAAAACGTCCACACAAATATTTTTATTTTTGAAAAAGTCATTTTTTTTATTATTTTCTATCCGAAAGGTATCCTTCCGTCTCACAGGCCCAGGAGTATGAGCTCATGTATTCTCCGCGAAAACTGTCGATTGCCTCCTCGTCATTATTAAGAAAACGATACAGATCGCAATCGAATTTTTCAGGAACAACTCGCATAAGTCCCTTTTCAGATTCGAAAATATCACCTACTCCGTATTCATCCAGAGTGTCCTTAAGACTTCTTATTATCGTATCAAGATACTTCTGTTTAGCCCTGTCGTAGTCGTCATCCTCCCAGAGAATGTAGAAGATGTCCTTCCTTGATACAAACTGTCCTCTGCGGTCCACAAGACAGGCTATAAGCTCTTTTGCCTTATTTCGCTTGAAAATTACAGGCTTCCCATCCACAAGAATATTAAAATATCCGAAGGTCTCCACCTTTATCCTTGAAGAATTCTCATTAGTTGTATTACTGCTGCCCGCACCGGATTCTGATGACTCCAGTGCATATTGAAGTTCTGAAAGAAGCTTATCATAGCCTATTGGCTTTAAAAGATAGCCTGTTGCGTGCATTGCATAGGCATCTATTGCATACTCGGAATAACCTGTCAAAAAGATGATCTTAATATCAGGGCATCTTTGCTTAATATTTGTGGCAAGCTCCAGACCGCCCATATCAGGCATATCTATATCAAGAAGCGCAAGGTCAGCCTTTTTACTATCAAGATATTCAAGGGCCTCCACAGGCTCCATGAAGGATTCCACATCATCAAAAATATTCGTTTTTTTAACCAGAGACACAGTCCTCTGAAGGATAAGCGCCTCATCATCAACACATATTGCTCTCATAAACTTTCCTTTAACCCGGTATTACTATAGTTATGGAAGTACCCTCTCCAACAACACTCTCAATGTTGAAGGTACCTCCGGTCATACTGATAATTCGATCGCGGACATTGCGGACTCCGATATGATCACCGTTTTTGGTGTCTTCGATCATCTTGTCCACATCAAAGCCCTTTCCGTTGTCACGGATAGCGATCACGTGATTATTGCCATCACGATAGGTATTTACCGATACCCATCCATGCTTTTTACCTCTTACACCATGACGTATGGCATTTTCAACCATAGGCTGGATTGTAAGCGGCGGAAGAAGAAAATCATCATCTTCAATGTCATAATCAATTCTGATAGTCGGGAAACGTACCTCCTCAATATCAGAATATGCCTTTGTGTGCTCAATCTCCTTGGACACAGGAATCAGAGACTCCTGATTAAGGGAGCTGATATTCTGTCTTAAATACAATGCAAACTCTTCAATGACCTTTGATGCTCTCTCCGGATCAGTCTCGGTAAGAGCCTGAATTGTGGACAAGGCATTAAATAAAAAGTGCGGCTGTATCTGGGAAATCATTATTTTAATTCTCTGCTCAGCCTTAAGTGCCGCCTCATGCTCCCTTACAAACTGCAGATGCATCCATATATAAAAGAACACTGTGCTCTCGGCCATAGCCACTGTCAAAAAAGAAATGTGAGGACTAAAGCCAAGGTCTAAGTCAAGCAGCACCGCAATAACCACCAAAACCGAGATCAGGACAGGGACGCTGCTTTCCTCTCTCTTTATTCCCCGATATCTCATGATAGATCCCACAACAAGCCACAGAATCAGAATAAAGCTTGCTATGAACGGCACATATCCAAGAGGTCCTCTGTGCCATGACCCTTCCGGGCTAAATACGAATACCCATGGTTTAAAAAATGCCGTCAGGCAGACAAGTGCATTTATAATTAAGATTGCCCAAAGGATTTTTGTGCCCCTTCTGCTTCCGCTCAGCTTTATAAATAAATATAAGGTGACCGTCCGCAGTATATAGCCAGCTATTGTCATGGTTGTATCCCATAGCGCTATATGATTTTTCAAAAGTACGGTCATATACCTTTCGGTAATCTGTGGTTCAATCATTAAAAAAAGAACAATTACTACTATAAGATAGACCCTTAGCTTATTTAGCTTTTTTACATATGGATCTACAAAGACCGCCAGCGCCACTCCTGCCAGCTGCATTATCAGCGCCAGGTTCAGCGCCATTATTGTTTGTGCATTAGGATTACTCATTTTTCATCTATTTCCCGTCTAAGCGTAAGCGGCTAATGTTCACTGCGCTTACATTCGTTTCCGTTTTTATATCATCTCTCAATTATTACGATGATACCTTAACATTTCGTGTCCTACAAATGGTCGACATGAAAAAACCACCCCAAAAAACTATAGTCTACATAAAAACTGCCCTCAAAAATGGGGGCAGTTTCGCTATGCTTAATATTATATTCACGATTCAAGCTCGTAAAGAATCGTCATATCTATTTTATTACCTTTAACACCGACATGTACATCTTTGGCGAGGTTAGCGATGATGGATTTCTCCAGTTCATCGGAGAGATCCTCCTCATCTTCCTCATCATCTTCTTCCGGAAGGCTGTCTTTGTAATCGGAGAGGGACCACATTACCGAAGGCTCAACGCCATCAAGACCGCCATATATACCCATTAAATTGACGCTTGCTGCAGAACCGCTGTCCTGACTAAGCTTCATAACTTCACAATAGGTAAGAATACCGTTTTCAATGACGTCACCGATCTTGCCCATGATACCTACAGCTGCTGTGTTGGACTTATCAGAAGAAATATCGATGAGTTCTCTTTTCATCGGAGCATTCATGTTGGCATTAGCCGCTACCTTTAGACTACACTCCTGCCCTTTTTTTTCAAACCATATCTCCGCTCTATACTCAACCGCCAGAGCTTTTAGCATTGCCATTGTCTCTTCGAATAGGAGCTTTAGACGAAGGGCATCTTTTTGTGTGACGAAGAGCTCACTGATGACCCTGTCAGCCTCCTCAAAAGCTTTGCTCTCAATACTCCTGTCGCCTCCGATTATGATATAGGAACCATCATCTTTAGCATTAGCTGCAGACATCTCAAGATTAGCTATCTTAATGTGATCTGACTGAATAGTGCTCATATCCCCCTCCTACATCTAAAATTTAGACTAGTGTTGCGATTCGTCCTAAATCACTGCACTAGTCTAATTATACCAAATTTAATTGAAAACAGTACTTGTTTATAAATTCTTTATAAAATAAAATTTTCAGGCGATAGCGCTGCCGGTACCTACCGTTTTCATTTCCTATAGCTGAGAGATGATTTTTCTTATGCCCATAAACATTTATTGTGCGCGCGAAGAAAACCAGTTTTTTTCGTAGCGCGCTATAAACAATGAATGTATGGGCATTAGAAAAATCTCTCGAAGATAACGGAAGTGAAAACGGTAGATACCGGCAGCGCTATCGCCTGAAAATCACTCAAACATGTTGCAAAATCACACATATAACCGGAGGCAGATTTTGGAATTTCGGCATAGGAAGTAAGAAGTAAGCCTGTCCGGTGTCCACAGAGTCATAGATATTGGAAAAAGCCAGAAGAGACTGAGGTTCTTCTGGCTTTCGGGTATGGAAAGTTTTATTTAATTATCTCTCGGAAAGAGGAGTGTAATCGAATCTTACGTAGCCTGCTGCGAACTCATCTGTTGATGACTTGAAAGCAGCTTCATCGATCTGCTCGTATTCCTGTCCGTCATAGCTTCTGTACCAGGGATTCTTTTCATCTGTATAGCCATCGTATTTATAGCCAACCTGGTAAACAAGCTCTGTGTCATTGTTCATAAGAGCAAGTAAGTCTGTTCCGGACTCATCTGCGCCACCTGACCACTCATTTACAAGGAAATCATTATCATAGTTGAAATATCTGTTTCTTGCTGTACCTGAGATAACATGAGCAGGAGCTCCGTCTACCATGGTATATACGTCATAAACGACACCCTTGAAGTCACCGTCTGCGATCTCACCAAGGAAAAGCTCATCAATGCCGTCGCAGTTAATATCTGCATATGCATAACCGATAGCAGAAAGCTTGTCATCAGCAGCTGCAGTAACCTCTACGAACTGAGGGCTCATATCTTCAGCTTCATACTTGTTAGCATCCCAGTCCTCATTTACAGCAGTTACATACTTCTCAAGGACATCACCATAGAGGTCTGCACCCTTCATGCCTGCACCTTCATTGTAGTCGTAGCCGTTGATACCGATAATGCTTGCGATGATAGCGTCAACGGAGTCATTAACTTTCTTGAAATTCTCAGGCATCTCTTCGATGTTGTAATCCCACTGAATCTCTGTTGCACTGCCGCGAATCATTTCGCAAGTATTGTTGTTCTTGTCGGAAAGCTCACCGATCTTTACATAAGGACCGCCGGCATATTCCTTCGGTACCGGTACTGCCCACAAGCTTACGATAAGACCGCCAAAGCCTGCATCCTTTGATTCTTTATCATAAATGTCGATTCTGTCATCGCTCGTTTCAACTGTAGCCAGATCAGCGATGTTATCGGGAATGGTAATCTCAAAATATTTTGTTGAAAATACATTGGAAAAATCAGGAGTATCAGACTTTGCTGTATCGTCTTCAACGATGTCTTCAGTAGCCTGCTCAGCAGCAACGGTGTCATCAGCGGACTGTTCCGTAAAAGTTGTAGTAGCTCCGCAGCCTGCCAAAGATAATGCCATAATACCTGTCAGAATGATAGAAAGTGTTTTTGTTTTCATTTTTAATTCTCCCCTCGAAAATGTTTTTATAATTTTGTCTGTTCGCAAGTACAAAATTATCATGTGATATATCACAGAACTATCACACATCAGTAATATATATCACTTTTTTAAAATGTAGTCCATTTGTATGACATAAATTGCGAACTTTTAAAAATCCTCATCCTCCAGTTCGTAGCTAATTTCGTCCAGCTCTGCATGATAGAATTCAGACCAGCTGTACTGATTCATAAAGTCGCCGGTATAGCGGTATTTTGAATCCTTCTTTTTTTCAAGCCAGTCATAGAGATCACACTCTATTCTGTCCTTTGCTATTGCAAGGCTTCCCCTCTGCTTAAGGATAATTCCCTCAAGCTTTAGCTTTTTAAAGGTATTCTGAAGATCCTGACGCAGATTACATAGGTATGAAAGCTTCTTCTCAGGATCACCGTCATCCTCCCAGAGGTTAGCGATGATCTCACCGTTAGAAGTCTGAGCACCCTTATTGCTTACGAGAAGAGCGACTATTTCCTTAGTCCTCTTATACTTAAACTCCACGGGCTCTCCATCCACAAAAAGCTCAAAGTTACCGAAGGTCTGGGCGAAAACTCTCTTATAATTCTTGCGCATCTCCGGATATCTTAAGATATCCAGTTCATTCTTCAATAGAGATTCCGAGCCAGGCTTTTTTACAAAACCGCTTGCATGAAGCTTCATTGCTTCGTAGGCATAATCGGTGTTCTCAGTAACATATATTAAATTGATATAGGGATTTAATTCTGATAGATATTTTCCAAGATCAATACCGGAAAGCTCCGGCATTTCCACATCAAGAAAGGCCACATCAATTTCTTCCTCGCGGGCCTTAGCCAGCGCTGAAAGAGAGCTGTCGAAGAAATAGCATGTAGCATCAGGTTTTACCTTGGTAAGGGCTTTCTCAATCTTTTTTAAGGAGGTTTTATCGTCATCGACCGCAATTATCGTCATTTTGCACCTCCCTCAAAGGATACAGACTTAACCTTCTGGTTCTCTCTCTGCTCCTTCGTCATATGAAGAGGATCCGCCTCGCCAACAACCAGCGTATCACCGTCATTAAGTGCCGCGTCGTGAAGAGGACCGGCGTTCATATCCGAAAGTACAAGCGCCGCAAATCTGTCGTAATTGTCATCGTCGATTACAGGAAAATGGTACTTCATTCTGTACCAGTGCTGCGGGTCGTAACCGGCTCCTCCGATATAGAGTCTGTCGGCTGTATCTGCAACCTCATCCACTCCTGCCTTTGCGCCGGGTTCAAGGTTTGCTTCCTCGCAGAACAAAACGGCGTAGGCCTTGAGGATTCTGTCTCTCACAGTCTCCTCACTGCCATCACTGTTCGTTCTCCCTGTAGGAAGGTCCATTACCTGATAGTAAAATTCCTGAGCTTCGTCGCTCTCATCAAAGCGCACGATCGCATCATAAAAATCTTTAGGATTAATGTCCTTAGCTATTGCTGCCATATTATTCCCCCTCTAAAAACTTTTTCTTGTTATCTCTTACTCCATGTTCTGGGTGAAAGAAGAATGAGCATCGGAAGGAGCTCAAGTCTTCCTGCCAACATATCAAACATAAGCACAAGCTTTGAAAAATCCGAATAAGCACTGAAGTTCCCGGTAGGACCAACCATACTAAGACCGGGTCCTATGTTGTTCAGCGTTGCGGCAACCGCCGTGAAGTTAGTCTCATAATCAAACTCATCAAATGAAATAAGAAGCGTTGAGATAATGAAAATCACAACATACATACTAAGATATGCCGACACTGACTTAACAACAGTTGTATCTATCGGATGTCCATCCATATAGACCTTCTTAACCGACTTGGGATGAACGATGTAAATAAGTTCATTTTTCAAAGCTCTTATAAGAATTATAAACCTTGAGAGCTTAAATCCACCACCGGTGGAACCGGCACAAGCACCAAGCAGCATGAGCAGTGCAAGAAGCGTCTTACAGAGCTGCGGCCACTGGTTAAAGTCAAGAGTCGCAAATCCGGTAGTTGTCATAACAGATGCCACTGTAAAAAGCGAATGATGGAATGATTCAAAGGGTGTAGCCGTGATTCCATCTGAATAGATCATTACTGCTATAAGTGTGGCTGATGCAAACATGAGTCCCAGATAAAGCTTAACCTCGTCGCTGGAAATCGCATCCTTCGGACGGAATGTGATCAGGTAGTAATACACACTGAAGTTGATTCCGCAGAGGATCATGAAAATAATGATAACAATCTGTGATGCAGTGGAAAAGTCGTTGGCTCCGGCATTTGTTATTCCGAATCCTCCGGTTCCTACCGTCGCAAATGAAGTGGTGAGCGCCTCATAAAGGTTAAGTCCCGTAATAAGTAAAAGAACGACCTCAGCAACCGTGATTCCAATGTAAATAAGATAAAGAATCTTGGCTGTATCGCGAACCCTAGGTACAAATTTTCCTACAGAAGGGCCCGGGCTCTCTGCTCTCATCAGATGCATGCTATATCCGCCGGACATAGGCATGATCGCAAGGATGAATACAAGTACTCCCATTCCTCCGATCCAGTGAGTAAATGTGCGCCAGAACTGAACGCTGTAAAACATCTCTACACTTGTGAGGATTGTGGATCCTGTGGTCGTAAGTCCTGAAATGGTTTCAAACAGTGCATCCACATAGCTTCGTGTGACACCGGACAGTACAAAGGGAAGAGCTCCCACCATACTGATGAGTATCCAGGTAAGGGCCGTTGTTACGAAGCCCTCTCTGGCATAAATAGCGAAATTCTTAGGTTTAAAATGTGCACCCACAGAGCCCACGGCAAGGCAGCCCATGATGAGCAGGAAAAACATGCGTGCACATCCATACTCTTTATAAATGATAGCTACCAAAAGCGGTAGTACCATAAGAATTCCTGTTATCTGAAGAACTCTTGAAAGCAGATAACGGATCATTTTATAATTCATAATCAATCTCCCGAAAGCACTTATTATTTAATTCTGTGTGCTCTCAATTATTTTTTCGAATCAAGGATATCGGAAATATCCTGAAGTCCAAGCTGGCTGGTGATGATGATTACCGTATCACCTGCTTCGATCACACTGGAACCTGTAGGAGAAATGATTTCTCCCTTTCGGTTAATAAGTGCCACAAGAACTCCTTTTTTCAGATTCATCTGCGCCAAAGGCTTGCCGATGACAGGAGCATTTTCACTTACAAAGAACTCCAGAGCCTCAACCTTGCCATCATTCATCTTATAAAGCGCTTCTATGTTGTTGCTGCCCATGGAATTACTCATTCCACGTACATATTGCACGATTCTCTGGGCTGTAATGTTCTTGGGATAGATGATACTTCCTATCTGAAGGGAGCCTATGATCTCGCCATAATTTACCCTGTGAACCTTGGTAATAAGCTTAGCCTTGGGGTTAACGCTCTTAACATACATGGAGAGCATGATGTTCTCTTCATCAAGGTTAGTCATTGCCACGAAGGACTCTGTGCCAATAAGCCCCTCCTCCATAAGGGCATCCTTATCTGTTCCGTCAGCATTGATGATGAGCGCCTGGGGCACCAGATCTGAGAGCTTCTTACATCTCTCAAGGTTCTTTTCGAATATTTTTACATCAATACCGAAAGAAATAAGCTGCTGGGCAAGATAATAAGATGTTGAACCGCCACCGATGATCATCGCGGAGTGAACTCTTGCCGTCGGCATTCCGATTTTTCTGAAAAACTCTGCAATACTTCTGGAGGCTCCGACAATTGTAAGCTCATCGCCTGCTCTAAGCACGAAATCACCGTTGGGGATGAAAACCTCATCCGCACGGGAAACAACCGCAATAAGGACCTTACTTCTGATCTCTGACTGTATTGTTTTCAGAGACTTGTCGCAGATTCTGGAATCCTCGTTAACACTCATGTGCACGATCTCGGCACGGCCTCTTGCGAAGGTCTCTATCTTTGTAGCTGCTGGGAATTTAAGAAGCCTTGCAGCTTCAGCGGCAGATAATTCCTCGGGATTAACAACAAGTGAAAGTCCCAGTTCTTCTTTAATAAAATTAATTTCTCTTTTATAAATTGGATTTTTAACACGAGCAATTGTGCTACAATGACCGGCCTTCCTCGCAATAAGACAGCACAGGAGATTCAGTTCATCATTTCCCGTAACTGCTATCATCAGGTCAGCATATTCTATACCGGCATCCTTCATGACAAGGTAACTTGCACCGTTACCTATGATTCCCATAACATCGAAGTTGTTGACAACACTCTGAATGACATCACGCTTTTCCTCAATAACCGTAACATCATGGCCTTCGCCACTGAGCTGTTCTGTCAGGGCTGCTCCAACATTACCGCAGCCTACAATAATAATTTGCATACTTTCCTCCAAATTACAATTTTGCGGCCTAGGCATAGTACCGCAAAATAAAATAATCGTATACATAATACCACAAATTTAATGTGCGGAGAACTTAGGCACTCTCAATTTTGGTAATAAAGCATTTATGGTTTTTTAAGAGTAATTTATATGCGATTCATTGTTTTTTCGTGCCTTAATAACTATACTTTCCTTAAGATTGATGGGGGTGTTCCGTTAACACTAGATGATTTTTTAAAGGTGTATTTTGATGAAAGATTTTCTCTATAGATTTTTTCAGGGAAGATATGGCGCATACGGAACCGACAGACTAACCAAGACCTGTCTTATTTTTGCAGTTATCTTTCTTATTTTATCGTTTATAGCCCCTATGGGTTTAGTATTTTATTACATTACTATTGCTTTACTCATTTACAGTTATTTTCGTCTTTTTTCAAAAAATATTCCGAGACGTTATCGAGAAAATGAGGCCTTTGTAAAGTTTACAGACAAGATTAGGAATTTTTTCAGGAAGCCTTAGAAAAACATGCTGAAGTATTTAGTGGTCTATGCAAGTGAAACAGGAAATACAAAACAGATAGCTGATGAAATTTTCTATGCACTTCCTTCCGACTCCAAAGAAGAGATCAATGTAAGAAGCTGGAACGGAAGACATGATGCCGAGACTTATTTTATTGGCTATTGGGTTAACCGTGGCACCTGTTCTCTTGAAATCATAGACCTTATTACTTCTTTGCACAGAAAAAATGTTGCCTTCTTCGGTACCTGCGGAATGGGCAACGATCCGGATTATTATAAATCAGTTGAATCGATGGCAACGGTGTGGCTGCCAGATGACAATAGATATTTGGGTTCTTATTTTTGCCAGGGAAGTATGCCGGTAACCATACGTGATCGCTATGAGGCACTTCGGCCAAAGCTTGGTGACAGCGCCGTAGATCGAATGATTGCAATTTTCGATGAGGGACAGCGGCATCCGGACAAAAAAGATTTGCTTAGAGCCAACGTCTTCACCGATACAGCCATCCGCAAGATACCTACCGCAAATGATTACTCTAAAATTATGGATATATTCTAAGTATGAATATACGCCCCGGTAAATATATATTTACATCCCGCTCTCGTTACGCTTCGCGTATAATCGAGCGGGGATGCACATATATATTTGCCGGGGCGTTTGTTTTAGCCTTTAGGTAAGACATGGATTGTGGAGATGCTCTCGTTTATCACATCTTCGAAATCGTCATCGTCTGCTCTTGAATAGACGATTGTGTAGACTTTGTTCTTAGACAGTACAATGGCACTTATCTGATGTATTGTCTGGGAGCCTTCGGGTGTGAAGGATGTTTTTATAAGGTATCCAGGGAAGCCGTCAAAATCCTTATTCTCAAAGCTCTCCAAGGTAAAGCCTATGTTGGCGCCGTAAAGGGCCTCATAGTTTTCCTTCTGGATGGTCTCATACATTTCTCCGGTCAGCTCGTCGTATTTAAATTCAACATTTCCGGCGTCAGGTGATTCGCCTGCTGCCTTCTGAGCGTTAGTCAGAACCCTGTCCTGCGGCAATTTTGAAACAGAATAGCTGATATTAGCCGATTCCAATGGATAGTATTCATTTAAATATACGCCCGGTTCATCCTCTGAAGCATGGAAGCCTTCAGGAACTATAAAAGAACAACTAAGGGATTCCGGAAGCTTCTTCATTCCACCGTTTTTTGATTCTTCAACGGAGCCCTCATCAGAAGCCTCCTCACCCTCAACGATTTTTTCCAAAGCAGCGCCTGCGCCGGCAGAAGCAAGCCCGTGGATGCGTCCTCCCAGAAAAGCAGTTATTGTAATTACGCAGATTAAAGATATAAGTTTCTTTACTCGCAATCCATTATCTCCTTACAAAAATAATTCAGGTAAATATCCATCCATAAATGTAACACAGCGGCGGGTGATTGTCCCGCCGCTGTTAGTAAATTCTGAAAAATCAAAATTATTCGTTACTGTTTAAACCTTACAGTAACAATTATTCTACAGAATCGATAAGCTCAAGTGTGTGCTCAGCGTTCATCTTCTTGCATATCTCTACGAACTTCTCAAGAGGTACGTTCTGAATCTGCTTGTTAGAGCCACGAACGTTGATGGAAACAGTATTCTCAGCTGCCTCCTTGTCACCAAGAACGATGATGTAAGGATCCTTGTAGTTCTTGAACTTCTTGATCTTCTCCTTCATGTTGTTGTCTGAGTAATCAGCCTCAACATCAATACCATTCTCAAAGAGAAGATCTGCTACCTTCTTAGCATACTCATTGTGCTCAACACGGATCGGAACAACACCAACCTGGTAAGGGCTGAGCCAGAACGGGAATGCACCCTTGAAGTTCTCGATGATGATACCGATGAATCTCTCCAGGGAACCATAGATAGCTCTGTGGATAACAACAGGCATCTCAAGACTTCCATCCTGAGCCTGGTATGTAAGACCAAAGTTGTGAGGAAGCTGATAGTCAAGCTGTACCGTACCGCACTGCCACTCTCTTCCAAGGGCATCCTTGATCTGAAGGTCAATCTTGGGGCCATAGAAAGCACCATCACCTTCGTTGATCTCATAGCCACCCTCGCCATATTTCTTATCAAGAATGCTCTTAATAGCAGCCTCTGCTCTGTTCCAAACCTCGATATCACCCATGAAATCATCCGGGCGTGTAGAAAACTCAGCTCTGTAGGTAACACCGAATGTCTTATAAATCTCGTCTGCGATTGAGATGATATCTGCAATCTCATCCTGGATCTGTGACTCCATTACGAATGTATGGTCATCATCCTGTCTGAACTCCTGTACACGGAAAAGTCCGTTCATCTGTCCTGACTTCTCTTTTCTGTGAAGTACATCGTACTCACTGTAACGAATAGGAAGCTCTTTATAAGAGTGAACTGTTCTCTTGTATGTCATCATGGCATTAGGGCAGTTCATAGGCTTAGCACCCATTGTATCAAGTGCTTCTCTGTTGTAAATAACAGAGCCTCTCTCGATCTTAACGGGAGCCTTAGCTGCATCCTCATCCATGCTCTCTGCTACATCCGGAATAGTTGTGTCAGCCTGAACATGACCTGCAATTCCGGGTACGATGAACATGTTGTTGATGTAGTGAGCCCAGTGACCACTGATGAGCCACAGCTTCTTGTTATCAATAAGGGGAGCTGCGATCTCTGTATAACCGTGTCTCTCCTGAATATCTCTTGAGAACTTAAGGAGCTTCTGGTACATTCTCCATCCTCTCGGAAGCCAGTAAGGCATTCCGGGAGCAGTCTCATCGAACATGAAAAGATCAAGCTGAGCACCGATCTTCTTGTGATCGCGCTCCAATGCTTCCTGAATCATCTTGAGGTGAGCCTTAAGCTCATCCTTTGAAGGGAATGCATAGAGATAGATTCTGGTCATTGAATCTCTCTTCTCATCGCCTCTCCAGTAAGCGCCTGATACTGCCTTTATTTTATATGAAACATTCATCAGCTCCTGAGAGTTCTCAACGTGAGGTCCACGGCACAGATCGATGAAATCATCACCTGTGTTATAAGTAGTGATTGTCTCACCCTCGGGAAGGTCCTGAATAAGCTCTGTCTTGAACTTCTGATCCTTGAAAATTTCAAGAGCCTCTTCCTTGGAAACCTCTTTTCTTGTCCAGTCCTCTCTTCTCTTGATGATCTCACGCATCTTATCCTCGATGGTCTTGAAATCATCCTCAGTAACAGCCTTGGGCAAAACGAAATCATAGTAGCAACCGTCTGCCACCTGCGGACCAATTGCATACTGTGTCTCTGCACCGTAAAGCTCGATTACGGCCTTTGCCAGGATGTGTGCCAATGAATGGCGATACACTTCTTTGAATTCTTCTTTTGTCATAATTTTTCTCCTTCTCCATGCCAACCGGGCACAGTTGTTTATTTTTTTAACCCTCATCCGCCCTTCGGGCACCTTCCCCCCAGAGGGGGAAGGCTTTTATTATATGCCTACCCCTGGGAGCAGACAATTATTTAATGCCTTCCCCTTGGGGGGCGCACGACGTCCGGGGGACGTCGGTTCTGCGCGAACCGAAGCGGAGCGAAGACGGTGTCAGCGAAGCTGACGGATGAGGGGCCTCTTCCTTAGTTCTTGCCTTTACCGTGGCACTTCTTATACTTCTTGCCACTTCCGCACGGGCAGGGATCGTTAGGATAAATCTTATTCTCCTTACGAACAGTCTGTGAAGCCTTCTGCTCCTTGTAAAGCTCCTTCTGCTTCTCCTCTGAGAAGATCTCGTTCCACTCCTCAAGGCCATAGAGCCAGTCAGCACCTGCTGCTACCATGTTCTTGTAAAGAAGCTCTTTATCGAAACCGAGCTGAACCTCTGTATCCTCTTCCATCTCTTCAATGGGGTTCTCTTCCTTAAGTGAATCATTGATTCCATCAAGGAAACCTGTCATTGTCATTATGTCTACGCTATATTTCTCAGCAAGCTCCTTAACAGTTCCCTTAACTACCTCATCGGGATTCTTAAGAAGGATTGCATAGATGTCCTTTTCCTTCTGAAAATAATCTGTCCATAGTTTCTGCAGCTGTGCCTTATCAGCTTTCTCTGAATAAGCCATATCACGCCACTGTTGTAATAATGCCATAATGTAACCTCACTTCCAATGTTTGTATTTCGAAATGTTATTGCGAACTCGTCACAATCTTACATATTATAGTATTTTTTCGCTCTAATGTAAATCATAGTTACTATCGCCACAGAAGGCGCAATAACTGACAAGACATTAAGCTATTCCTAAGTTGTGGGTTTTTTCCAAGTATGATATAGTAAATTCGATTTATATTGGGGGTTTTATATGGCAGACATAAATAAACCAAAAAAACACAGACATAAGCGCCACTACACTTTTATGATCATTTCAGGTGATTCCGATGGCAGCAGTGGTAGCTTTCATCTGGGCCACGTAGCCGCACAGGTTCTTGCATTTTCTTTATTCGCAATCGTTGTTGCAGCAATATGCTTTTTTATCCACTCTGCGATAACAGTATCTTCACTTAAGAAGTACACTGCACAGCAGGATTTGAAAATTGCGGAACTTGATGAAATCAACAAGACACTTACTCAGGAAAATTCAGAACTTGAAAATGAAGTCTCACAGCTTAGTCAGGCACTCAATCAGAAGGTAGAAGCTGAGGCACAGTCCGCAGCCGAGGAGGAACAACTTAGTATCCCTTCACTTCTTCCCATCTCAGGAACAGCTTCCATGGAAAATTCCTACGACGATCCCAACTCAACAGAAATAGAGCTTAAGGCTGAAAATGCCGATGATGAAGATGGCGAGGAAGAAAACTCCGAGGCAGAAATTGATACAACCGGGCTTGATCCTATCCTTATTCTCACAACAGAAGCCAATTCAACTATAGTTGCTTCCGGAGCAGGTACAGTAGCCTCTGTGACAGCAGATGTAAAATATGGCAATTGTATAACAATCGATCACGGCAACGGATATGTAACAATTTACAGGAATGCAGGTGAAAGCCTCGTTCACGAAGGTGACACGGTATCAAAAGGCACAACTCTTTTTGTTGTTGGCGAAAACAACACTAAGCTCGGATATCAGATCAAGAAAGACGGCGCATTTATAAATCCCGAAGACATGGTTGAAATCAACGGATAACAGCGTCAAAAAACAGGAGGCATACAATGGCACTTTTTAGTAATGGAAAATCCGAAGGTTCTATCGATGTCGCAGCTGAACCGATAACCACTTTTATCGCTGCAGGCGCAACACTCGACGGTCCCTTCACAGCCAAGGAGAGCACCAGAGTAGACGGCATTATCAATGGCAACGTAACAATTGGCGGATCGCTTATTATCGGTCAGGAGGCCAAAATCGTCGGAACAGTCACTGCCGCAAACCTCTTCCTTGCAGGCGAGATTCAGGGGAACGTAAGCGTACCCCAGGGCAAGGTTGAAATCAGTGATACAGGCAAGCTTATTGGCGATCTTGCAGCAAAGACCCTTGTTATCGACGAGAATGCGATTTTCCAGGGAAAATGTCAGATGACTACTGAGAAGACATCAGCAGAACTGGCAAAGGAAAGAGCTCAGGCAAACTAAAAGCTTATATAGCTTAAGAAAATAAATAAAAAAAGAGAACTATTCCTGTGTGATATGATTCACCAGAAATAGTTCTCTCATTTTTTTTGCAAAATCCCGTTAAAAAAGCTTAGCCCGATTATAGGCTCCTGCATTATGCCTGCTCTTTCATCTTGGAAAATACAAGTGCGTAACCGTCATCTCCATAGTTGAGAGATCTGTTTACTCTACTGATAGTGGCTGTAGATGCGCCTGTCTTCTCTGCTATCTCCAGATAAGTCTTATGCTTCCTGAGCATAGCTGCAACTTCAAATCTCTGTGATAATGACATAAGCTCATTTACTGTACATAAGTCCTCGAAAAAACTATAGCACTCTTCCTTATCATCAAGTGATAAGATCGCCTCAAAAAGGTGATCCACCGCTTCAGTTCTTATCTTTTTGTTCATGCTACCCTCCATGTGTTTAATATGTAATCCCCTGTTGCTACATATAAGAGCAACCTAAAAAATATATCACTTTATAAGTTGAAACACAATTTACTTTATATCGATAATTTACTTCACTGCTTGCATATTTTAACACACTAAACAATTAAAGTAAAGCAATGCCATCCAACTGTTGTAAATTGTGATTTTTTTCGCGAATATTTTAATAATTCCTTTACTTTTAGCCTCCCCTGTGATATCCTAATTATGTTGTTTTAATACAACATATCGTCAATTGATTTACGCTTTTGACGATAAGAACTATTTTTTTATTTTTTAGTGGAGGTAAGCTATGAACAAGGGTACAGTTAAGTGGTTCAACAACCAGAAGGGTTACGGCTTCATTTCTGATGAGGCAGGCAATGATGTATTCGTACATTATTCAGGACTCAACATGGAGGGCTTCAAGTCTCTTGACGAGGGCGCTGCAGTTGATTACGATGTAATCCAGGGCGAAAAAGGACCGCAGGCCGTTAACGTAAACAAGCTTTGATTAACGACCAAACATTTTAATCAAGACTACAATGTGCCTTATTCTTAATATATAGAATCAGCAAGTGTACAAATGATTAATCATAGAACCCATCCGGTTATCCGGATGGGTTTTTTGAGTCTGCTCTGTTCGGTTATTCTCTCCCATCTACTTTAGATAAATTTTATACCCACTTAATTGTTATCACAATTTCATAAATGTTATTATTTATCATGTACAATTAAATATTTTTCCAATTATGTTCGGAAAAAACATTTATGAGGAGGAATTTAAACTATGGGAAGACCAACCAGAAATATGTCACTCCTGTATTCACTTTTGATAGCAATTGGTGGAGCCGTTATCGCGACAGGTATAATCGTTGAACTTTTCACCATTAACAGCTCTATCGCTACGACAAAGGAGCAAACCGTAGCATATAGAGAGCGTCTACTTACCGATATCAAGACAGAGCTGAAAAATGAAACTCAGGAAGCCATGAGTGTCTGCGAAATTATGAATGCCAGATATCAGGCAGGTGAAATGACGCAGGAAGAGGCCATGAAAGAGGCTGCCGACATTATCAGAGACTTAAAATACAATGATGGCTCCGGCTACTTCTGGGTAGATACTTCAAAGGGTATAAACGTGGTTCTTCTCGGAAGAGATACAGAGGGTCAGTCCAGATGGGATTCCGTTGACCCTAACGGAACCAAATTCATCCAGGAAATGATCAAGAACGGTATGCAGGATGGCGGCGGATATACAGAGCTTATGTTCGCAAAGCCCAATGAGACAGAGCCGCTGCCCAAGATCAATTACACAGCTTATTACCAGCCTTTTGACTGGGTAATGGGTACAGGTGTATGGGTTGACCACATTGATGCTCTGGAGGCCGAATATACACAAGCAGCAAACATAGCATTAAACAAGAGTATACTCAAATCACTCATGATCCTTATCGTTATGTCCATCCTAGGACTGATTGTAGCATTTTACATCGGAAAAAGAATCACAAAGCCTATTATTCTTATCTCCAATGAAATGGATAAGATGTCAAACAGTGATTTCAGCGACAACGAAGATATGAAGCAGATTCGTCCGCTCGCAAAAAGCAGAAACGAGATCGGTACAATCGCCGAATCGCTTGATACTCTTCATCGCAATATTCGCGAGCTTATGGAAAAGATCTCCGACACTACAGCATATGTTGCATCAGCCTCCGAGGAGCTTTCAGCAAGTGCATCACAGTCCGCTGAAGCCAGTGAGATGGTTGCTAATTCCTGTACAACAGTTGCAGGCTCCTGCACAAGCCAGATCACAGCCGTTGAAGGCGCAAGTGATGAGACTCAGATATTTATAAGCAACATGCAGGAATTCCAGAATGCTATCGTAACTTCCAACGACATGATTTCCGCAACAAACGAAGCTGCAAGCAAGGGTGCAGCCGATATGAACCGTGCAACCACAATGATGGATACCATCAAGGAATCTGTTGAAACTACCGCTGCTATGGTTGAAGGCCTTGGCGATAAGTTAAAGAACATTGACTCCTTCGTTGATACGATCGCAGAGATTGCAAGCCAGACCAACCTCCTATCCCTCAATGCCAGCATCGAGGCTGCAAGAGCCGGTGAAATGGGTAAGGGATTTGCGGTTGTAGCAAGTGAGATCAGCAAACTGGCTGATCAGTCAAACGAAGCAGCCAGCAAGATCACAGAACTTATAAGCGATATTACCGCAAGTTCAGAACAGGCTGTTGAGTCCATGCGTGAAGGTGCCCAGAGCGTTGTAGAAGGTTCTGAAGTAGTTAATGAGGCAGGTAATACCTTCAACGAGATCGTTAACCGTGTACACTCCGTATCTGAGCAGAGTGCCCGCATGAGTGAAATTGTGGACCAGCTTTCAGGCGGAACACAGACCATCGCTGACAACATCCAGAAGATCGAGCAGATGAGTGTAAGCGTTGCAGATGAGACCCAGAACGTATCCGCTGCTTCTCAGCAGCAGACAGCCTCAACACATGAGGTTGCGGAAGCTTCCGACAAGCTTGCCGCAAACGCTCAGGAGCTTCAGGATTTCGTATCCAGATTCTCATTCTAATTTAATTAAAAAATCTTTTCTCCAAATAAAAAAACAGATCCGTGGAATATTCAAAACCATGGATCTGTTTTATTATGTTCATTCAGGAGCTGTATCAGCCTTTTTTGAATACAAATTTGGCATTCTTTGCTCCGGCCTTTTTAAACATCTTTACAAGCTTATCGTACTTCTTTTTATCCTTACAGGTAATTGTTATCTTGCAGCCCTTCTTAATTCCCTTGAAGCTTCCGCTTCCTACAGACTTAAGATTATTGGCTTTAATAGTGATTTTCTTAAGGTTCTTACATCCCTTAAATGCACCGCTTGCTATCTTCTCGAGATTGGATCCGAGATTTACTGATGTAAGATTCTTACAGTTCTTGTAGGCATTTGCTTCAATTGCTGTAACCTTAAATACCTGTCCGTTGTATTCTACAGTACTTCCGATTGAAACCTTCTTTACGCTCTTATCGGTTTCTTTGGCTACTGTAGCATTTCCGGAAGCATTTACCTGAACATCTACATTGCCTGCTGTGATCTTGCCATCAGGAGGAAGTACATCCTCTGTATTTTGAGTAGGAGTTTCCTCAGTTGTATTTATCGGAGTATTATCAGTGGTACTGTCCTGATTCTGGCTGGGCTGTACGGCAGGTGTGCTCTGCTCTTCAGCGGCTGCAGGATCGGTTGCAGGAGTGTTCTGACCTTCCTCTGTGCTTGGATTGGTTACAGGTGTAGTCGGTGTAGTCTGTTCCTCTTCAGTGCTTGGATTGGTTACAGAAGGATTCTGACTCTCTTCTGTATTCGGATCTGTTGTTCCACCTTGTGTATCTGGATCATTTGCAGGAGGATTCTGACCCTCATCTATATTCGGATCTGTTGTTCCACCTTGTGTATCTGGATCATTTGCAGGAGGATTCTGACCCTCATCTGTATTCGGATCTGTTGTTCCGCCTTGCGTATCTGGATCATTTGCCGGTGGAGTCTGGTCAGCATCTGTATTCGGATCTGTCGTTCCGCCTTGTGTATCTGGATCATTTGCAGGAGGATTCTGACCCTCATCTGTATTCGGATCTGTTGTTCCACCTTGCGTATCTGGATCATTTGCCGGAGGGTTCTGACCAACATCTGTATTCGGATCTGTTGTTCCGCCTTGCGTATCTGGATCATTTGCCGGAGGATTCTGACCTCCGTCTGTATTCGGATCTGTCGTTCCGCCTTGTGTATCTGGATCATTTGCCGGAGGGTTCTGACCAGCATCTGTATTCGGATCTGTTGTTCCACCTTGCGTATCTGGATCATTTGCCGGAGGATTCTGACCCTCATCTGTATTCGGATCTGTTGTTCCGCCTTGCGTATCTGGATCATTTGCCGGTGGATTCTGGTCTCCGCCTGTGCTTGGCGTAGTCTGTTCCTGAGTCTGGGCAGCCTGTACCGTAACAACAAATTCAGCGGAATCTATAAGTCGCTCCACTCCATTGTCTTTCAGATATACATAAAGCCTTGTTGTATAATCTCCTACCGGAGTGCTACCTGTATTAGAGATCTGCATAGGATTGCCTGTTGCGTAGCTAAAAGGTACATCTCCTATCCATTCCCATTTCCATTCAATATTGTCTTTAAGCTCCTGATAATGCCCTTTTCCATCATCATCCATAAGATCAAAGACAAGCTCCATGTCCTCTCCCTGCTTTATGATTCCACCTGGAAAAGTCGGCCTAAACTCAATTTCATATGAAAGTGCTTCATTCTGATTCTCATCATTTGAAGGTACCTGATAGTCGGTAGCTGAAAGAGCCAATTCCTTTGCTGTATATAAGCTTCTGGTATTGGAGTCATAGAAATAGCCTACTCCCAGTGTATAATTATGGTATTGAGATGAAGCTTGTATCTCAGTTAAGCCTGTCAAAAACAGCTTGTACGGATATCCGACACTTCCTGTGTCATTATTGGTGACATCAACAAGATAATATTTTCCGTCATCCATTCTTACATGATTCCACATGTGTCCGCCGGAACCTGAAGAACCTAATAATTCTCCTGTAATCGTATAGCATTCAATCAGATTACTGCTAAAGGTACTTCCGTCGCAGAGGTATTTAAATGCCTTTGAATAACCCTCACATACAACATTTGTTGTCGGATCGCCATCAAACACATATATCATCTGCCAGGGATTGCCATATGGTATTTTGTTCTTTGCTGCATAATCGTTGTACTCGTTGAGCTCACATATGGCATCGTTGTAGGCCTTAAGCTTTTCATAATCACTCTTTGATGCATTTGCAGCGATTATACTGTTAGCGTTATTTGCGGCACTCACAACAGCTTTACATTTGTTTGTATCAACCGAAAATGTTCCTTCCTGACCGCTTACGCTGTAATTTGCAGAAACGCACAAAGAAATTTCTATATCAACCTCTTCATAAATGTGGATATAGGAGTATGAATAGTCGTAACTAAAAGGAACACCACTCGAATATGAAAAACGGTTGCCAAACCAGTAAAACTCATAGGGATTATCGGTAACCACTGCGCCAACTATCAAGCTTGGATCATAAGGAACAAGATTGCAAAGTGCAGTATTAGCTGCGTCAGTAAGTTCCTTGTTAGAACCAAAAAGAGTACTTACTCCAAGATCAGCAGCCGTGTACCTATCCTTCCACTCAGAGCCAAGAAGCTCCTTAACATTTATGGTAACTGTAACCTCACTTGAACTTCTATTACCATTTGCAATTTCGGTCGCAGCCTTTTTTACCTCATCATACAACTCTACATTAAGGCCTCTTAGAGAAGTTCTTCTGTTGCTGTTTCTGACTCTGGGAGAATTTTTAGATTTTGCGCCTTTAAGCATAAAGCCTTCCAACGCTTCTTCTTCGCTGATTTTTGATGCAACCGTAGATGATTCATTCTCAGATGTGATAACATATTCACCGGAATCAGTAGCTGCTTTTGCGACAGCCTTCCCATTTCCGGTAACTGAGAACGCCGTTATCACCAAAGCACCTAATAATGCAGCTCGACTTAATGAAAATTTGTGCATTTCCTTTTACCCTCCAAGAAACATGTGAAAAAACAATATGTTTTCTGTAATCATATTTTAAAGCCATGTATACACAATATAACTCTTTTATGATTGTATTTCAACTCTTTATTTTTCCTTGGAAAGCAATAAAAAGAGCAGCCTCAAATGGCCGCCCTTCCTGAAAACTCATTATTTTTTACATTCTGCAATTATATCGTCAATCGCCATGTTCCCGCCAAAAATATCAAGTGCACTTCCGACGGTAACATCAAGTTTGCCGCCTCCAAAGCTTCTTAGCTCCTTAAGATCATCGAAGCTATGAACTCCGCCGGCATAGGTGATAGGAATTTTTCCCCAGTCTCCCAAAATAGAAGCAACCTCTGTTTCTATGCCTGACTGTTTTCCTTCAACATCAACAGCGTGAACCAGGAATTCATCGCAGTAATCAGAGAACTCATTCAGCGTATTCTCGTTTACCTCGACACCTGTCATCTTCTGCCATCTGTCAGTCACTATGTAATACCTGCCATCCTGCTCCCTACAGCTAAGGTCAAGGACCAGGTGCTCTTTTCCAACTTCAGCGCGAAGCTTCCTTAGATTCTCGTAATTAACTTCACCATTCTTAAAGACATAGCTTGTGACGATTACATGTGAAGCGCCTGAATCAAGGAATCTCCAGGCATTCTCAGCGGTTATTCCACCTCCGACCTGAAGATATCCCGGGGTCTCCTTTAACGCCAAAATCGCCTGATTCACCGATGCTTCATAGTACGGGCTGTCTGCTGCGTTTAGCACAATAATGTGTCCGCCCCGAAGCCCTTTTTCTTTATATAGTCGTGCAAAAAAAGCAGCATCCTGTTCCGATACAAAGTTCTCCTCTGCAGAATCACCTTTGTCTCTAAGGCTGCTGCCCACAATCTGCTTAACCTGTCCATTATGTATGTCTATACAGGGTCTAAGTCTCATGTGTATTCCTCAATTGTTTATTTTGGTATAACACAAATTGCTCCGTTACAAAGCAGCTCTCTCAATTCTACGTTATATCACGTCGCTCATGTCATACATTCCTGCAGGCTTTCCTGCGAGGAATTTTGCAGCTTCAATAGCACCCTTTGCAAAAACGCTTCTGGAATATGCTCTGTGTGAAAGAGTGATGACTTCATCAGTTCCTGCAAAGATAACATCATGATCTCCCACGATAGTACCGCCACGTACTGCGGAAATACCGATCTCTTTCTTAGGACGCTTCTCGCGTCTTGTGCTTCTGTCGTAGACATATTCGCACTTCTCGGAAAGAGAATCATTTACTGAATCAGCGAGCGCAAGTGCTGTTCCACTGGGTGCATCAAGCTTCTGATTGTGATGCTTCTCGACAATCTCAATATCAAAGCCCGCAGCATCAAGAACAGGTGAAATCTCCTTAAGAACCTTCATAAGGGTATTGATTCCAACTGACATATTAGCAGACTTAAGAATTGCGATTTTTTCAGATGTAGCCTTCACATTAGAGAGCTGTTCATCGGAAAGGCCTGTGGTGCAAAGTACCACGGGAAGTGACTTTTCACTGCAAACCTTAAGTAGATTGTCGACTGCGGACGCGTTTGAGAAGTCAATTACCACATCAGCAGCAACATCACATTTTTCTATAGAATCAAAAACAGGGAAGCTATAGGTGCTCTCGCCATAAGCGTCAACACCTGCAACAATCTCCACGTTTTCATCTGCATTCACAAGATCGGCAATAACGTGACCCATTCTGCCGTTACAGCCATGCATAATTACTTTAATCATACGTCTCCAATCCCCTCATCCGTCAGCTTCGCTGACACCTTCTCCCCCAAGGAGAAGGCTTTTGCCAATCAATCCTGCCAGATAAGGATCTAAATTCATATTTAATCTTCACTTACCAAGAAACTTCTTAAGCTCTCTCTCAAGAACCACTCTGTGCTCCTCTGTGATAGTTGTAAGAGGAAGACGGAGCGGGCCTGCCTTGAAGCCTATCATCTCAAGAGCTGCCTTAACAGGGATAGGATTAACCTCACTGAAAAGTGCATCAACAAGCGGAAGTGCATCGAGCTGAATCTTCCTTGCAGCTGCGAAATCGCCTTCCAGGGCCTTCTGACACATCTCATGAGTCTGAGCCGGTGCTACGTTTGACAATACAGAGATAACACCAAGTCCGCCAAGTGACATGATCGGTACTACAAGTCCATCCTCACCTGAATAAAGATCAACGCATCCATCTGCAAGCTGCATCATCTTAGAGGTCTGAGCAAGGTTGCCTGTTGCATCCTTGATACCAACGATGTTATCAACCTCTTTGCACATTCGAACCACTGTCTCGGGCTGAATGTTGCAGCCTGTACGGCTGGGCACATTATAAAGTATGATCGGAATATCAACCGCCTTGGCAACCGCTGTAAAGTGCTGCACAAGACCTTCCTGAGTTGCCTTGTTGTAATAAGGTGTTACGGAAAGGATCGCATCAGCTCCTGCCTTAGCTGCATCGATTGAAAGGTCAACAGCTGTCTTGGTGCAGTTAGAGCCTGCTCCTGCAATTACGGGCACTCTCTTGTTTACATATTCAATACAGAATCTGGAAACCTCCATGTGCTCCTCTTCTGTCATGGTAGCGCTCTCACCTGTTGTGCCGCACACAATGATGGCGTCTGTTCCATTCTCAATCTGAAAATCGATCAGTCTCTTGAACTCATCGTAATTAACCGATCCATCTTCATAAAACGGTGTTGCGATTGCAACTCCTGCTCCCTTAAATACTGCCATAATAGCTGTCTCCTTTTCATTACTGCCGGAAAATATCCCGAATAAGTATTATACCAAATGCGATAGATCATGAGAACTTTTTTATGCTATATCCTTTAATGCATTGAAAAAGCTAACTCCCATCGCACAGAGAGTTAGCTTCAAAAATCAACATTGATCAAATTAGCACGATAGCTCCCCATCTTGCGATGACAGTCATACAGCTCTTAACTGTATGCCCAGGTCTAAATTCTACAGGAGAATTCATCCTTCGGCGTATTGTCCTTTCGGGGTTCCTCTCCTGCGCCTGTCGCATCAGAATCCGTACTGATAAAATACGCAACCTCTATCTACGTTATTCAAATCTTGCTACAAATAATAACACTAGCGCGGTACAGTGTCAACGTGCTAAATAATTATTTCATCCCCTCCCAGAATCTATCACGCTCCGTAAACGCCACTGTATCCTGCTCGGAGATCTCAGCCTTAGGCTTTCTCTCCTTAGTACCGGTCTGCTCCATCTGAAGCTCATCATCTGAGGGAGTCTTATATACGCCTTCGCGCTCCCCGAAAATCTTATCTATAATCGTCATGTCAATTACCTCCTATGCTTTAGAATCTCAATAACACATCTTCATATAGATAAATCTTCACTCTATTTTTTGCACATATTTATTATACCAAAAATCTCACTCGTAAACCACTTTATTTCTACCTGACTCCTTTGCGGCATATAGCCTGTCATCCGCGGAATTTACGAGTTTTTCAGAGGTCATCCCCTTTTTATAAGTTGCTGCTCCTATGGAAATTGTAAACTTTACAATCATCCCACCACTTTTAAGTGATAATCCTTCAATCTGCTTTCTAATGTTCTCGAGCAAATCAACAAATTCAGCATATGTCACATTTTCAGGTGCAATGAGTAAAAATTCCTCTCCGCCCCATCTTCCATATAAAAGACCTGTATCGGAATTTTTATGAAAAACATCTGCAAGGGCTTTTAATGCCTCATCCCCAAGCTCATGTTCAGCAAGCCAAGCATGAAGCAAAAAAAATAATCGAGTAGGAGGAATTTCTCTTAATTGAGAAATTCCGACCTCTCACACCACCGTGCGTACCGTTCGGTACACGGCGGTTCAATCAACTTAACAAGTAACACACCTTTTGGTGTAGTAGTCTACCATAGAGATTAGTCCGAATGAGGCTAATCTCTTATTGCTTATAGCTTGGGATATATCAGATGCATGACAGACTCTTGCATATCCTTTTGAATATGCGGTTCTCCATGCAGCCCATTTAGGAACTCCAAGTTTTATAAGATTCTTTGCTCTATTCTGCGGAGTTTTCCAGTGCTTCCAAATGCACATACGAAGTCTGA
>NZ_AUIX01000036.1 GCF_000423925.1 Butyrivibrio sp. VCD2006 | reverse complement strand
CAGATTGCTTATGAAAATATCAACCCTTTTTGAATTTGAACACAGCCTTTTTTGCTCCGGCCTTTTTGATCTTCTTCACAAGCCTGTTATATACCTTCTTATTCTTGCAGATAATCGTTATCTTCGCACCTTTTTTGATGTTCTTGAAGCTTCCTGAGCCAACTTTCTTAAGATTATTGCCATGTATTGCGATTTTCTTAAGCTTTGTGCATCCACTGAATGCTCCACTTCCAATTTCCTCAATATTTTCTCCAAGAGATACAGAGGTCAGTTTCTTGCAATTCTTATATGCATTACCTGCGATTTTAACAATCTTATAAGTATTACCGTTCTCCTCTACTGTATCTTCAATCTTAACGCTCTTGATACTCTTGTTATCTTCCTTCGTTACAGTAGCTTCTCCGGTTGTATCAACTGTAAACTCATTCTCTCCGGAAGTGATCGCAGTCGGCTCTTGCCCGGGATCCGGAGTTGGTATTGGATCCGGTGCGGGTCCAGAATCCGGTGTGGGGGTTGGCTCCGGTGCGGGTTCAGGATCCGGTGTGGAGGTTGGCTCCGGTGTAGGGGTTGGATCTGTGGTTGGCGTGGACTGAGAATTTTCATCATCTGTAGTGCCATCACCACTTGGATTTTCATTCTGATCGTTGTTGCCATCGCCACTGGGAGTCTCATTCTGGTCATTATTGCCTTCACCACCGAGAGTCTCATTCTGGTCATTATTGCCTTCACCACCGGGAGTCTCATTCTGGTCATTATTGCCTTCACCACCGGGAGTCTCATTTTCATATAATACTCTTACTTTACAGTTTAACTTATACCCTCCATCGGCAGCTTCAGCTGTAACAATACATGTTCCTTCACCAACAGCTTCATATCGTCCGTTTTCGTCAACAATCAATACATCCTCATTGTCACTGCTCCAACTAATTGTCTGATTATCAGCATCTATCGGTAGCACATATGCATAAAAAGTTCCTCTTTCCCCCTTGTTAATACTCATTTGTGCCAGATTCCAAAATATGCCTGTTACAGGTACATTTTCACTTCTTCCACCTCTGTTAATGTACGCCCGAACTCCTTCATAATTGTATTTTGTTCCTCTGGCAATTGGTGAATTATTTGAAAAGCCGTCCCTATATCTTTGTGATGGATCAATCTTAATATTGTGGTTATACCCGGCATGATTAGATATATCATCCGTAGTAAGATGATAAAAAAGATGATATACTGCGTCCTTCTCTTCTTTACTAAATGTATTATCAAGTTCCTGATCATCCCATGTTGCATCTACTTCATACCATTCCCCATCCTGATTAACTATATTCCAGGCATGTCCTCCATTATTTGCTTGTCCACCAATTACTCTTGATTCAACTGATATACCCTCTAAAAGATATGTATATGCCATAGCATATCCATCACAAACTGATTTATGGTTAATCAGTGCTCCATAAGCTGTATGCCCTAAATCATATGGTGCGCGTTCAGCTGGCAAATTATAGCAATCATTATCATATGTATTTATTTCAAGCAGTTTGTCATGTATAGCTAATTCTCTACCAATCACTCCTACCGCACCGGTTATATCCCGGTCAGATAGAATTGCTGTTCTAGCCCTTCTCAGCTCTAATGTCATCGCGTTAAAAGTTTCCTGTGAAAAGTCGTTATACGGATCACATGAAAGATAAATACACGCATTATATATCTCTTTCCCTGTTGCAGGATTCATCTCTGTACCGACTAAAAAACCTTCATGACAAAGTGTAAGCTGCAAATTATCTATATGATCATACTTAGCTGCTTCCAATGCATTATTAAAAGCTGTAAAAAATGTCGGATCCTTTGTATTAAGTTTGGTGTCCATCTCCGAAGCAAACTGAATACATCCAGCATCGCTATCTGATTCCGGCCACTCTCCACTAGGATAAACATATTCACTTGCTTGAATAAGTGCGGTATAAATGGCTCTTTCGTAATCCGTGGTGAGTGAATAATAATGTTCTCCTTTATCTACATTATTACTTACATGATACTTAGACCCACGTACCTTCACCCTTCGCTTACCGATTATCGTAGGTTCTAATTCTATTACCTTAAAATCTTTTACCCTCGCCAAATCATTCGTTGGAAAATTCATCTTTATTTTTCTTGCAGCGCTTACATCTATTGAAGTCCTTGGCAATCCTGCAGAAAGCATAAATACAGCTATAAGAAGTGATGAAATAATCGATAATACTCTCTTTTTAATCTTCTTCCCCATAAAAATACCTCTCTATCTGTAAATATGAGCTTGTACTCATATTCTAAACGCCATTATACAATTTTTATTCTAATTATAATTCTATCATTTTTATTGCCGTTATAGCCGTATAACATCTTACATTTTTATTAAAAAAGCAGATAAATACTATAAAAATGTACTATCTTATCTAAATACAGGGAGATTCGCGACAACGCTGAAGATTTTGATTTAGTTGATTGATGACAATACTGATGATTTTAACTTAGACTATTGACAGCAACCTTACAGATTTTAATTTAGGCGATTGACGACTACTCAGAAGATTTTATTTTAGGCGATTGATAACTACTTAGAAGATTTTATTTTAGGCGATTAGTCAAAAATCCCCCAAAAACAAAATTCATGACTTCTTGCGGACAAAGAGGTAAGTACTCACAGGAATTCTGCGTTCAAAGGAGTCATGAGAAATCATTAAATCATAGATTCAACATGCTCAGGTATCTATGATTCAGACTTTTTTCTTGTTTTCATAGATGGAATGGTAGATTTACCGTTTTTCCTGGGTTTTGTAATCTTCAAATCTAACAAGGTTCTCAAACTACTTATCCACAATTTCACGATATCTCTTAATTCCTTCCTCAAAAAGGATAATCAAGTCCTTCGTTTGTAATAAATCTATGTCCTGTAAAGTCTTCACGTCTTCTAGCAAAGAGATCTTTTAATATCCCCGCCGCCTCGTAAGATGAAAGAGGAGCTGGATTATCCTCTTTTCCATCTGTCCTGATCCACCCTGGATGGACTGCAAATATGTTGACTTTCTTCTCGTCCTTGAAGGTGTTGTAGAGATTCATTGTCGCCATGTTAAGGGCTGCTTTGCCCATTCCGTAACCTATCTATGTTCGTCCTGTAGCATTTCTCAATACTTCCGGCTTCTGATGAAATGTTCATTATCAGTGCCATCATATACTGAAGCAAGATGTCATTATTCCCAAACGGTCACTCTTCCTCAATCTCCCTCATCTTCTTACTGTAAACTCTCTTAAAGAAAAATGCGGAAAGCGCAAGGGACGCAATCTCGGCGATGGGGAATGCCCACCAAACTGCGTTAACATTGCCTGTTCTTGCAAGAAGCCATGCCACGGGAATCAGAACAACGAGCTGACGTCCTATTGAAACCGCAAGCGAATAAATGCTCTCGGAAAACGCCTGGAATACTGAGCCAAGGGCAATGCAAACACCTGCAATGGGGAAGCTCAGGCTTATGATTCGAAGGGCCGGTTTTCCTATAGCGATCATATCGTATGACGCATTAAAAAGGCCAAGCAGTCTGTCAGGCAGAATCTGGAAAGTAATAGTACCCACTATCATAATTGAAGCTGCAAGAGCAACAGTAAATCTCAAAGCCTCATTTATTCTCTTTTTCTGCTTAGCTCCCAAATTATATGCAAGCACCGGAATAAGTCCGTTGTTTAATCCGAAAATTGGCATAAAGAAGAAGCTCTGAAGCTTGAAATATACGCCGAATACCGCTGTAGCTGTTGTTGAAAAAGCGATAAGTATAAGGTTCATGGCATAGGTCATAAGTGAACCTATGGACATCATTAGGATTGAAGGAACACCTACATAGTAAATCTCTTTTACAATGTCAGCCCTGGGACTGAATATCAGTGAAAACTTAAGGTGAACATCAGGATTAAGAGCTATATTGCAGTACAGACCAATCAGAGTACCGCATATCTGTCCAAATACCGTTGCAAGTGCTGCACCTGCAACACCCAGCTTTGGCGCACCGAACAATCCAAAAATCAGGATCGGATCCATGATTATGTTGATGATGGCACCCGACATCTGAGAGTACATACTATACAGAGTTCTGCCTGTCGACTGAAGCATTCGCTCAAAGGTCATCTGACAGAACACACCGATTGAACAGCAGCAGATGATTGTAAGATAAGATACTCCATAGCTGATGATTGTCTCATCATCAGTCTGGGTCATAAGAAATGGTTTTACAAAAAATATGCCTATAATCAGGAATAAAATATAGTTTAATCCTGTAAGCATAAGTGTTGTATTTGCTGCCCTGTCAGCACGGTCGAAATTCTTCTCACCAAGTGATCTTGAAAGAAGTGCATTCATACCGACTCCGGTACCTGATCCAAGAGCGATCATAAGATTCTGTAAAGGGAAAGCCAGTGTTACCGCAGTAAGCGCATTTTCATTGATCTGTGCAACGAAAATACTATCCACAACGTTGTACAGGGCTTGCACAAGCATCGATGCCATCATTGGGAGTGCCATAGATACGATCAAAGGCTTAACAGGCTTTACTCCCATCTTGTTTTCTTTAGTGTTTGACATTTTAACCTCGATTCATTTCTTATAGTGAACTGCATATACTTTTGCCCCTTTAACAGGTGACAATAGTATTAGATTTCTCCGGCGAAAAAAAAGAATGCCCAGAGACATTCTTTTTTTACACATGCTTTTCTATACTACAATAAACAAGTTGCAAACACAAGATTCAACTCTGCTCAATCTGTGCTTATTTGCTTTATTAAATATCAATTCCTTTTAGTGGTCTTTGAATCATCGGTCTTTTCATCGTCAGTTTTCAGATTGTTCGGGTTGTATGTACTCTTGATTCCTGCTGCCTTGTTGAATATTGTTGCAAGAGCCCTTCCGTCATTTACATGAAGCTCATGCCTGTACCATCCGCCTGAAACCTTAACAAAAAGGAATCCGTCACATCTTACGCTTGTTCTTCTGGTGCGTTTAACAGCCTTATCAAGGAAATTAGCAAGGCTGCTTCCACTGTAAATATATGCTGCAGGAATATACCAGCCGTTGTACTTCCTGATGAATGTATACTTGCCGTAAGTAACGGTAGTATTGCCATCTTCATCAGTACCGACCGTGATATTCATCTGATCCTCTTTTATTGACGTATTTGACTTCCTTGTCGTCGTAGCAGCACTTGCCGGTATTGATACCAGTGCAAATAAAAGCGCGAAAGAAAGCATCAACGCTCCAATTCTGCTTATTACTCTCCTCATAACACTTACCCCTTTTAACGATCCCGTGACTATTGTTACCCTCTGATTATGAAAGTCTCCTTATCATCTCCTATGATTTTCTTAAGCTTTTCTCTTGCTTCATCCCTCGAGTCTGCCTCCACCTCTATTCCAAAGGCAAACATTTTTCTATTCGTAAGTTTTTCTACATGCTCATTGAGCTTATCCTGTATCGCAGCAAGCGAATTATGTTGCCTTAACTCAACAATGTCTCTTGCAACGAAATCAAGATATTCTTTTTTCTCTTCCTCGGACTGCGAAAATTTCTCGATTATTCGCATCGTGTCCACAACATTCATGTAGTCGCTGGAAATATAATCCTCAAGTCCCTTCCAGTGACATCCGTCCACACTTGGCAGCTGTGACATCCAGCTATCGATATAATCATCGAAGGATATGCCCTGATTTTCAAGCCAGTCCATCGCGTACAGCTTCCAAATATGCTCGCGTTTATCGAATGTCTCCTGATCATTGATCAGCTGCATTTTCTTAAAAAGCTGCTCAACCACAGGGACTATATCCTCCTGTCCCTGACGCTCCACGTTAAATGCTTTACCGGAATACTGCGATCCATCCTTCACATTTTCCAGGGTAAGCGCGAATGAATTCTCATCAATAAGGGACATATTCACAGCCAGATCGCCCAAACGGGCAACACAAATACTGCGGTCCTTTAAAATAGAATCCCGCTGCTTGTTAAACGCATGGATCATGAATTCAGGCTTAATGTAGGTAAACATTCTTTACATTTCTATCCACCTTTCACGAGCACTTCTATCATGATTATAGCTTTTTTCAGAGCTGTAAAATCCGTTTTTATAAAATGTTTATTGTAATATCAGAAGTTATTAATAATTCCCGTGGCACTTAAGACATTACTAGCGCACAGGCTCACTGTTTTTGTACAGCGAAAGCTTTCTGAACTCCTCTAGGCTTACAGGTCTTGAAAAATAGTATCCCTGATAGTGATCCACAGGATATTTGAAAAGTCGAAGCTCCGTGTCAGCGTCGCCAACGCCCGTTGCGCAGACACTAATATTCATATTTGCCGCAAAGCCGGTAATTGCCTCCGCCATGTACCTGCTAAGCGGACTCTTACTGATATTTTCAGTGATCTCAGGTGCAAGCTTTATCATGTTGATTGGCAGTCTTGTAGCGAGATCCAGAGTGGAAAAATCGGAAACATCAAGTGCTATTCTGATTCCACAGGATTTTAGGAAAATAACCTGGCTCTTTAGATAGTCAAAGTTAATGTTGCTGGTAACACTGGAAAGCTCAATACACATGGCTGTTCCTGGGTATCTGTTTCCGCGAAGAAGCTCAACTATGGTCGTTCTGAACTCACTTCTCTCAATCTGCGCATATGTCAGGTTAAGACTTAAATAGAAATCCGGATGATCCTTTAAAATCACCAGGCCATCCTTCATGGCTTTATCAAGAATCCAGTTACCAAGCCTGTAAAAAGTGCTGTCCTGCTCAAGCCACGGAACAAATTCACTGGGAGACACATCGCCATAGGGCTCTCTGTTCCAACGAAGAAGAACCTCCGCACCCGCAAGCTTGCCGGTGTTCTTTGTTAGGATTGGCTGATAATTCAGATAGAAGCCCTTGCAGTGATCAATAACGCTCTCTCTTACCGCACCAACCAGTTCGATGGTGCTCTTGTTGTACTCAAGCTCATTATTATGAAAAATAATAAGATTTCCGTGCTTCTCGGTCTTAGAGTGTGCAAGCGCATATTTTGCACTGGTGTAGACGGCATGAACATCTATGCCACCTTCATCAACAACGATAACACCTCCGCCAAGCTCCGCAGACACCTTGGTAGTTCCTACCTTCATGCTCTGCCTTACGTAAACTCTCATTCTGGAATAAAGGCTCTTCACCTCATCGAGATCCATCTTAACAGTGCAAAGTCCAAGAATTGTGCCATCGCCTCTGTAAACATGGCCCTTTTCCCCGGCTTCATTCTGAAGCCAGTCCGCCATCAGTTTGAGCATCCTATTGCCAAACATATAGCCGTATAGTCTGTTGATATCACCAAAATCAATCACATTCACAAGAAGAAGGATATAATTCACTCCTTCATTCTCAAGCCTGTGCATGTAGTTATACATTCCATAGTGATTTGAAAGCCCTGTGATAGGATCAGTATTATCGACAATACCTTTATTGATCAGCGAACATGCATAAAAGGCCGCTTTTCCGGAATAATCCTTAATAACTACGCCCCTGCACGAGCACGCAACATACTCACCACTCTTATTTCGCGCACGATATTCAAAACTGGGATTTACACGATTTCCTTCGAAAGCGGTTAAAAGGTGCTCCCTGTAACTGGCTCTGTCCTCAGGATGAACATGAGCCTCCCACACCTGATCCGCTTTATAGACAAATTCGCCCGGAAGTCCGAAGTAATTTACAGCATTCTCGGACCATCTGGCCATATTATTTTCGATGTCATAGACATAAACATATCTGCTCTTTGAAGTAACAGCAAAAGTCTCATATATTTTGCTTATCGCTTCGTAAGTCCCCTGATTAACCAACATAACTTAATTCCCTCCCGCAAGCTGCACACATTCCGTAGTGGCTACTCAGCAATAAAACACAAACAATTCCCCAAAATTGTCCTATGTTTGTGGTAAAATACATATCATAAGTATAAATTTCATGATAATTTACTTCAACTGTTTTTAATTCGTTAGTAAAAGTGAAATGCTTTTGTTAATGGTTTTATCACAGAATTACAGATAAGGAGCAGAAAAATGAGCAAAATTTCAAATCCCGCACAGAACGAAGCTTCACTTACAGCTAAGGGAAGCTTACAGTACAAAGAATTCGGAAGACTTCTTTTCTTTGGAATACCGTGGCCTTTTAAGCGTTATGAAGTATATGATAACGAGATGACTATCATCTCCGGTTTTCTCAACATAAAAGAGGATGACTGCTTCATGTACAAGATAACAGACGTGGAGCTTTCAAGTTCACTTCTTCAGCGTATAGTTGGACTCTCCACCATCACCCTCTTTACTTCTGATGTAACCGACAAAACAATCATCATGAAGAACATCAAACATGGCAGGGAAATAAAGGACTTCATAAATCAGGAATCAGAGCGCGCAAGACTTCGCCGCAGAACAGTTAACATGCAGAACATCGGCTTCAACGATGACGTCGGCGCCGACATCGACGATTTACAGTAAGCCCCTCATCCGTCAGCTACGCTGACACCTTCCCCCTCCCAGGGGGAAGGCTTTTTTATTTTGGAATAATTAACCATCACTAAGCATATTAGCCTTAATTATTTACTAACATACAATTGTTCATATTTCCTTGAACAGCCATTTCCCACAGCTATATGAACCTAAATTATACCAATAAAGCAGCCCCGGGATATGTATTTTCCGTGCTAACCGATTATGCGTTTTTTGCAACGAGGTTAGCACGGAATATACATATCCCGGGGCGTATTCTTCTACTTCATATACGCCTGGTAAATGGCCACTTGATCGTAGATACAGCGCCAGGAGCTCCATGCGTTTGATGACACACATATGTAGTGCCCACCACTATTGGATACTGAATAGCTTGCTGCGCAGCTTCCGGACTGATTAACGAATCCGGTCTTGGCACACATAACAGTACCGCCTGTCTCCTTGTCCTCAATTCTTCTGAGGAACCAGTTAGAAATGATTATTCCGTCAGGGTGCTGCTCAGTCTTTGAAGTCTCATACTTATGGGCTGATAAAATCTCTCTCGCAAGATCATTCTCAACCGCCGCCTTCAATATCATCGCCATATCGGTGAGAGTACAGTAATGATCCTCATCATATATTCCCACGCAATTGGTGAAATGAGCAGTATCGGATAAGCCGAGCTCTTCGAGCTTTTGGTTCATCATGTCCACGAATGCTTCGTGAGAACCTGCCACGTAGGTTGCAAGTGCAAGACCTGCGTCAGCTCCGGAGGGAAGGATCGTTCCATACATCAGATCCCTTACAGTAACAACCTCATCTACATCAAAGCCTACAATACTGCAGTCATTTGAAAAGGTATAGTCTGTAATGTCCCTTGTTATCGTGAAAGTATCATCCAAATCAGTAACGTGCTCGGCTGCCACAAGAATAGTTAAAATCTTGGTCATAGACGCGGGACAAATTCTCACGTCCGCTGCTCTTTTTGCAACGATCTCAGCCTTATCAACATCTATGAGCACGGCATGCTCACTGATTATCTCCTCACTTACGATATCCTGAGTGGACTCAGTGGGACTTACTGTATAGCCATCAGCGAAGCTTGCAACCTCCGGTGAGAGTGTCTTAACCTCAATCTCCGGCTCTGCCTCCACTTCTTCCTCAGGTACCTCCACGGTCTCTACTTTAACAAGCTCCTCCTCGGGAATCGACTCCTCAATGGTAGACAGATCCGCCGCATCCTCTGTAGCTTTATCCTTATGTAAAATTAAAAAAGTCACTGAAATAACAGTTATCAATATCAGACTGGCCACTGCACCTAATATTACAAAGGTGTTTATTCTTTTCTTCTTAGGTCTCCGCCTTACATAATAACTGCTATCCAAATTCCTATATCTATTATTTCCCAATATTCATTACCTAGATGAAAGGAATATCTCCTCTCTTTCCGCATCCTTATCGTCAGGATACGCCTTCCTGTATTTTTCCATTAAAGTTTTTGCCTGCGCAAAGTTGCCGGCATATTCGTACGCAGTGATCTCATTCATAAGAAGTGCCTTGCTATACTCATTGTTCCCCAAAGCAAGTCCCGCTTCGAATGAATTGACTGCACCTTCATAATCTCCGACATTCGTCTGGCATAATCCAAGCTGATTATATATGTCAGGATGATCAGGATCCTCAGCCAGAAAAGTCTTGTAGACACTTATGGCATAGTTGAAATCACCCTGCTTCTCTCCGGTCTGTCCAAGAAGCAGAACAACAGGAGCCTTATCCATATCCCTCTCGTTTCTCGCAAGCTCAAGATAACTCTGTGCATCAGCGTTATTTCCAAGATAATAGGATATCTGACCCTTTTCATAATTCGTCATGTTCGGATCAGTGTTATTTAAGCATGATTCCAAAATCGCTTTTCCTTCATCCTCATACCCGTTGGATGAAAGTGCCTTGTAGATCATTATTCTGAGGTCATAATTGCGCCCGGCAAGAGCTATGGCTTTGTTAAAATCAATGGTCGCGCCATCGTGGTCACCGCTGTAGAGCCTTGCCATTCCGCGCATGTAATAAGCATCCTTGTCCCTTTTCCTAAGTGCAAGGATAGCGTCATAGACCTCAACAGCCTCATCATATTTTTCCTGTTTTATATAAACATCAGCCAGATAGTAGTTGGTGTCAAAATCCATATCTCCCGGGATTCCACTGGTAGCAGCAAGCGACTTTAAAAAGTTCTCGACTGCCGAGTCATACTGTCCCAGATTTTTATCAAGGATTCCTTTTGCCCTATACAGAATTCTCTGATTCTCCCCTGCTGCCTCAGCGGCATCAAAGCACGCTGCAGCTTCCTCATATTCATGACTCTCGATATAGGAAAGCCCGCGGTCAACATTTTTATGGCCCGCAAGATTCCCACATCCGCTGCTAAGAAGCAGCGCACCCAACATAACTATCAAAGTAGCTGTCTTATTACTATGTACAGCCATTTTGTTTCGTTCCTCACTTTATGATTAGGTTAAAAATCCCAGAATTATTTCAGATAAGCAATGATCTCAACTTCACATAAAACGTCCTTGGGAAGCTTTTTAACAGCTACGCAGCTTCTTGCGGGCTTGCTTGTGAAGTACTTCTCATATACTGCATTGAAAGGTGCAAAGTCAGACATCTCAGCCAGGAAGCATGTTGTCTTTACAACATGACCAAAGTCTGTGCCTGCTGCCTTAAGAATCTCACCGATATTTTTGCAAACAAGGTCTGCCTGCTCTGAGATATCTTTCCCCTCGATATCGCCTGTAGCGGGATTGATCGGTATCTGACCTGATGCATAAAGAAAATCCCCTGCCTTGATTGCCTGTGAATAAGGTCCGATTGCTGCCGGTGCCTTGTCTGTTGATACGTATTCCATAGTTTTCTCCTCCTTTAACCCTCATCCGGCACTTCGTGCCACCTTCTCCCAAAGGGAGAAGGCTTATAGGTTTTTTCATTTGCTATACGCAGTATTTTCACTACGTATAGTTTTTTTCATTTGCTATACGCAGTATTTATCACTACGTATAGTTTTTTTCATTACTACATGCAACATTTATTACTGCTTCTCAGAGTCGAAAGCGGCGGTGACATAGAAGCCGCGATCGTTCTCCTCTACGCTTAAAACCACGCCCTTGCGCTCGCTCATCCTCTCTCTGAAAGGAAAATTGGCTGACATCGCAAGTGACGGATCTATCGTATAATACACGTTACTGGGAAGCTCACCCTCAGTAACCGTGATCTCGTCGCCCTCCTTAAGTAGCCCCGGGCGCTCCATCTTAAAAACCATCTCTCTTATCATTGTGCTGTCTCTTCCGTTCCGCCATTTTCAGCGTTTTTCTGCTCTATTTCCTGCTGTAATCCCATCTGCATAAGTTCAAGATCACTCTCGGGAACAAAAGCATGGTTTTTCAAATAATCATACCATAATGCGTAGGATTTTGCTTTCAAATGTACGTTATCAAATGAAAGATCTTGTCCAAGCGCACCGTTCTCATCATCTGTTGCAGAATTCATGTCTATGTAGAAAACATGCTGATTGTCAGCAAGCGTTGAAAGTGCTTCGTTTCTTAGGTTTATCGTAGAATTCTTGAAAACTCTGTCACTCTCGCTCTTTTTATGTGTCACGTGCATAATTCCCTGAATATAAATTACAGCATCGGGCTGGAGCTCTCTTATCCTTGCAACAACCGTTCCAAATTCCGCCGCAAAGCTCTCGGCAGATCCGCTTCCAAGCTCATTGAGACCAAGCATTATATAAATCTTGGCAAACTGACTTCTCTCAAGGGCCTGTTCTATAGTCACCTTCTCCATCGGAAGCTCTTCCACAGAGCCTTCGAAGCCCTCAGGCGGCACAGCTCTTGCGTTTACAAAGGGCTTTTTACTAAATCCATAAATAGTAAGTGAAACCTTAGAGTAGAAGGTAGCACGGTCCTTAAGCTGCTCACAGTATTCAGAGAGTCCCACGGTTCTGGAATCACCTATGAAAAGAGCATCATCAAAGTACCAGTCAGGGACTGCAGTTTCAACATAATTTACCGCTTCGGGAATAGCTGCAATATTTCCTGTAGTGTCAATTACAGGCAGAGCGGCATTTCCATCCGTTACAGCATTGCCATCGGTGACTCCAGCCATAGCATTTCCATCACTTACAGAAGCATTGCCATCACTTACTGCATTTCCGTCTGTTACGGCAGCATTGCCATCAGTTATTGCCATGCCCGCATCGCCGTCAGTTACTGCATTTCCATCGGTTACATCGGGTTCAGCAAAAGCTGCATCCTCAGTGCCTTCCACTTCCTCATCAGTAGCGATATCCTCTGATTCCTCTGTAAGTTCAGGCTCATAGTCTTCGCCGGTGGTCATAGGAATGCCAAACAACTTTTCACGCAAATAAGCCACAATAAACGGATCTTCACCATCCATTATCTTCCTCAAAGGAAGCGTAAGAAGTGGCGCATCCGCGGCGCTATATTCAATTTCTTCATATACACTCTTTTGTCCAAGCGCAGCATCTGCCGTCAAAAGCAGCGCTACGACAATAATTCCCACGGACAAAAGGTGCCTCGCGAGTTCTTTCATAACATCCCCTAATAAGAATCGCCAAATTAAAAGCTAAAGTACAAAAACGGATTGCCGGCTTTCGTTGATACAAATGCCGCGCATACCCAGAATAAAATCAATGTAAGAAGCCTGATAAAACGGTTCTTCCTGTTCTTTTCCAAAAATCCATAGCTGCCGGGAATAAGTAATACAAATCCCGCCACAAAGAAGGGCCAGTACATCGACATCAGCTTTGTGATATCGCCGGAATTTACTGCAACGCCGGGGCCATAAACAGGAAACAGTCTCTTTAAATAATCTATAAGATCCCTTGTCACAGGTAACGCAAATATTACCCATGTTATAGGAACTATGATCAGAACATGAATCCTTCCGATCACAGCCATAAGCTTTTCCTTTGAGCTCCACAGGAATTTTTCAAATAGGATCATCACAAGAAGAAGTCCTGCCCATAAAAGGAAGTTTAAAGTCACTCCGTGCCAGAGTCCTGTGAGAACCCACACCACTATAAGATTCCTTGCGGTATCCAGCTTTCCTTCCCTGCTGCCTCCCATGGGGAAATAGATGTAATCCCTAAACCAGGCACCAAGCGTCATATGCCATCTTCGATAAAACTCGCCGACACTTTTTGACGAATAAGGCTGATCGAAATTACGCACAAAAGGAAAGCCCAGCATAACACCGATACCTGCAGCCATCAGTGAATATCCCCAGAAATCAAAGTAGAGATTCAGAGAGTAGCAAACGACTCCGGCCCACGCAAGAGGCGTGGAAATGCTCTCATACCCGATGGTTCCTATATCATTCCACATCATAGCCAGATAGTCGGCTATAAGTGCCTTCATCGCAAATCCCAGCACAAAATATACAAGGCCTTCTTCAATCTTATCAAAACACATACGAAGCTTACTACCAAAGGCCATGAACTCATCCTCAACACCGGATAGTGTCTTGTTCTTCTCAAAATCACTGTACCTCATGATAGGTCCGGAAATAACCTGAGGAAACATGGCAAAATAAGAAGCCACTGCAATTACTCCGGGACACTTCGATATTTTTCCCTTATACAGGTCTACCTGATAGCTGACCATTTTGAAAGTAAAGAAGCTGATTCCAAGCGGAAGCCCATTGATGCTTCCATAGCCCGCGAGAAATTTGAATGAAAGTAGAAGTATCGCGTCAAAGGCTACGATAAGGAATAGAAATGCCTTGCTTTTCTTTTGGCATTTGTATGAAAACAAAAGATTTACGACAATGGCAATAAGTAGGACCGCCATACTCATAGGGTCCCCGATTGCATAAAATGCAAGACTGCCCACTAGTAGTGTCAAAGGGCGCAGCCTTGCCGGTAAAAAATAATATGCAATAAGAAATATCGGAAGAAATCTAAATATAAAAGATAAATCCGAAAAATTAATCATATTAGGGTTAATCTGAAGCATTATTAATCTCTGCTAACTTGGTCTCGGCTGAGCCTGCGCTCTTGGTATCCGAGAAATCATTCACAACCTGGTCGTAAACAACCTTGGCATTGTCGGTATCGCCGCTTTCATAATAGGCATTTCCCAAATTATAGAGTGCATCAACATTAGTGCTGTCATACTGGAATGCCTTGGAAAATGAACTGATGGCAGTCTCATAGTCACCACTTCTGTATGCCTCGTATCCTGTATTATAGCTTCTCTTGGAAAGTTCTTCCCCGACCAGTACCATAAATGCGTTGTACAGATCGTCAAACTGCTTGGAAGCTCCGCCATCCATGTTGTTAAAATCTATCCCATTCATCTGAGTTTCAATCGTATCCATATCTTCAGGATTATTAAGATATGTTGAAACTGCAGCCATGAGATCACCCTGTGCTGAGCCGGTATTCTCAGTCTCTTTGTAAGAGCCAACCTCTTCTCTCAGGCCTTCGAGCTCAGTATTCAGCGATGCTATCTGCTGCTCATATTCACCGATCTTAGCTGATTTTGAATCAGACTCCTCGCTTATAGCGGATATCTGCTCTCTGAAGCTTGCATTCATGGACTGTATGCGCGCAGGCAAGATCAGATAATACGCCGCAGCAACTCCAAGCACAACTCCAAGAACTATGCCCCATATAGAGCCGCTTCTGGTGAACACGTTTGTGCGTACAGGCTGAATAATTGTCTCATTACCACTCTGATAACGCACAACATCATTGTTTGTATTCTCTTTTTCTTCACTGGACTTAGCATCTGAAGGAAGCATCATGGATTCAGCTTCCTTTAAATACCTTTTTGCCATGACATTGCCGGTATCGAGCTTTAAGCTCTTCTGGGCCTCAGTCTTAGCCTTGGCATAGTTGCCGTTGTTCAGATATAAAAGAGCAAGCAAAAGATGAGCCCTGATAAATCCGGGGTTCATAGATAAAACCTTTTTAAGCTGAATCACAGCCATATCAAGTCTGTCCTGATGGCAGTGATTAAGTGCGATATTATATTTTTTTATAGTCTGGTTAAAGGTCTCAAGTCTCGAAGGATCATTCCTTACAAGATCCATGTAGTCGTCTGCAGCATTGTCTTCGGGTTTAAGGTTTTTACTGATAACCCATTCACTAAGCGCAGCAACTACTTCACCACACTCATAATAGACCAGTCCCAAAAGGTTTCTGGCCTGAATATTGCTTTTATTTAATTTAAGACTTTGATGCAGTGATTCTATAGCTCCGGAGAGATCTCGTATCTCAGCCCTTTCCAGACCCTCATTGTAATACCGGTTGGAAAGAGACATGATTCTCTTGTAAACCTTTACCCCTGCACCACAGTTCGGGCAGTATTCACGCTCAGTGAGCTCCGCCCCACACCTATAACATTTCATAATATGAAGTCGCCCCCTATCGCCTATCGAATACGTGTCTGATGGCTGTTCTCCTCAGCCTTCGCATCCTTCAACAGACCGACAAGTACATCTGCCATGTCATCCAGATCCTGATTATAGATAATCTCCTCAGCATCCTCTATCTCAAGACTGGGACGAAACTTCTTAAGTTCATTCTCAAAATTGATCATTACAATGCTCCCATGTTAACTAACTCATAAGAAAAGTAAATCAATTACCCGGCATTATGCCCAGTGTCTCTCTGACCTGGCCAACCAGATAAAGTGAACCGGCAGCATATACAACGTCTCCGGCTCCCCTGTCGGTAATAATATCCATCAAAGCATCCCTAACACTTGTATAATAGGAAAAACGGATATTCCGACTCTCATCCGCATAACGCATCTCTGATTCAAAAGCTGCTCTTAGCTGTGACTCTGAAACAGATCTTCCTGTTTCAAGGACCGAAACGCATATAACATCAAACAGCCCCTTCTGAAGAATCTGCCTTATCATGAGATGGTATTGCTTATCAGCAACTGCTCCGAAAAGCAGTATTCTCTTCTTATCACAGGGAACTTCCCCCGCGCACTCAAGAAAAGCTTCCATACCATCAACATTATGTGCTCCATCAACATAAATACCGGGAAGAATAAGTTCCATTCTCCCGCCCCACTTAGCCTTTTTAAGGCCATAGCTAATATCATCGTCTGTTATGTTGACGCCCATATCTCTAAGAGCTCTGGTGCACATTATCGCTATAGCAGCATTTTCTGTCTGAAATTTTGCAATAGTTTGCAAACGCAGACCGCAATATTTATCATACTGAGATTCATATGAAAAATCAATGCAAATATTACCTGCATCATCCGGAGCCGTGTTAATCTCTGAAACAACTTCGGGATCAACCCTGTAAGTCTTTGCAGAAAGCTCCTCTGCGCGCTTCTCTATGACCTCAGTACTCTCGTCACGCTTATTATAAAATACAAGCGGAGTATCCTTACGGATTATACCGGCCTTTTCACCTGCAATTCTTGAAATAGTATTGCCGAGATACTGCATGTGGTCCATGCCTATCTCGGTAATAACATCAAGCACAGGATTGTGAATACTGTTTGTGGCATCCAGCCTTCCACCGAGACCGGTCTCAAGCACAAGATAATCCACAGGATACTTCTCATAAAGAAGCATCCCCATAAAAAACAGAAATTCAAAATATGTCGGAAAATAACTCTCTGACTTATACTCTCTGATTTTTCTTATAAGATCACCAAAGATCTCACAGAAAATAGAATCCTCAATCGGCTTGCCGTTTATACAAAACCTCTCTGTTACCTTTGTGAGGTGCGGAGATGTAAACATGCCGACTGAAAGACCTGCCTGTCTCAATATCTCAGAGAGATAATTGCATACAGAACCTTTGCCGTTTGTACCCGCCACATGAATGATGTGCATGTTTTTATCGGGACTTCCTATAAATTCGAGGAAATTTCTGGTCTCCTCGACAGAATGCTTCTCGGTAAAAGCGGGTATATGGTCGACAAAGCGGTCACATTCGTAGAATCCGAGCCTTTCCCCTGCATCGAGACGCTCAAGCAAAGCGTCTATGTTCTTAGTAATTTCTTCACTCATAGATTTTCATCACTTTTTAAGCTGAGCAAGTCTTTCCTCGACCTGTGCATAGGTCTGCTCGTATTTCTTCTGCTTCTCTTTTTCTTCCTCAATCTTCTCAGCAGGTGCCTTTGAAAGGAATCTCTCGTTTGTAAGCATATTCTGAGATCTCTTAAGCTCACCCTCGAGGCGCTTCTTCTCCTTTTCAAGACGCTCGATCTCTGCAGAAATATCTACAAGATCTGAGAAAGGAATATATATAGTAGCTTCAGCAAGAACTACTGATACAGCATCCTCAGGAATTCCTGCCTTGTCTGCCTGGCAAACTGATTCAGATGCACTTGCAAGTGTCTCAAAGAACAGCTTACCTGTGCGGAAGATGTCAAGGACATCATCTTTTTCTGATACAACGTATACTAAAGCCTTGCGGGAAGGAGCAACATTCATCTGTGTACGAACGTTTCGGATTCCTCTTACTGCTTCCTTGATTGTCTCGATTGACTTCTCGTCTGCAGCATAGTTCCACTCTTCCTTATATACAGGCCACTCTGAAATCATGATTGATTCCTCTTCGTCCTGAAGAGTGCAGAAGATTTCTTCTGTAACAAAAGGCATATAAGGATGAAGAAGCTTAAGGCTGTTGATAAGAACTGTCTGAAGAGTCCAAAGTGCTGCCTCGTGTGACTTCTTATCATCTGAGTTGTAGAGACGGGGTTTAACCATCTCAATGTACCAGTCACAGAACTCTTCCCAGATAAAGTCGTAAATCTTCTGAACCGCAATACCAAGCTCGAACTTATCCATGTTCTCTGTAACTTCACGGATAGTATTGTTAAGTCTTGAAAGGATCCAGTGATCTACAGGCTCAAGTCCTTCAGGCTGAGGCTGGTGGATTGCACTCTTTTCATCCTCACTCATGTTCATCATGATGAATCTTGATGCATTCCATACCTTATTTGCAAAGTTACGGCTGTTCTCTACTCTCTCATTATAGAAACGCATGTCGTTACCGGGTGCATTACCTGTAACGATAGTAAGTCTCAGAGCATCAGCGCCGTATTTCTCAATGATTTCAAGAGGATCAATTCCGTTACCGAGAGATTTACTCATCTTTCTACCCTGAGAATCTCTGATAAGGCCATGGAAAAGAACGGTCTTGAAGGGATATGTTCCCATCTGCTCGTAGCTTGAGAAGATCATTCTGATTACCCAGAAGAAGATAATGTCATAACCTGTAACAAGAACGTCAGTCGGGAAGAAATATTTAAGTTCTTTAGTGTCGTGAGGCCATCCAAGTGTCTCAAACGGCCACAGAGCTGATGAAAACCATGTATCAAGTGTATCGGGATCCTGAGTGAAATGCTCATGTCCGCACTTAGGACAAACCTTCGGAGCTTCCTTCGCTACAACGGTCTCACCGCACTTATCGCAGTAGTAAGCAGGGATTCTGTGTCCCCACCAGAGCTGTCTTGATATACACCAGTCACGAATATTATCTGTCCAGTTGAAGTATGTTTTCTCCATTCTGGGCGGAATAAGCTTTATTGTGCCATCCTTAACTGCATTTGAAGCGGGCTTGATAAGATCATCCATCTTAACAAACCACTGAGCCTTGATCATAGGCTCTACAGTTGTATGGCAACGATCATGAGTACCTACATTATGAGAATAATCCTCGATCTTAACAAGGAGACCCATCTCATCAAGTTCCTTAACGATAGCCTCTCTTGCTTCATAGCGATCCATGCCTTCGAACTTACCGCCGTTGGCATTGATGGTAGCATCATCGTTAAGAATGTTGATCTCTTCAAGGTTATGTCTCTTACCAACCTCAAAGTCGTTCGGGTCGTGGCCGGGTGTGATCTTAACTACACCGGTACCAAATTCCATATCTACATAAGAATCCTCTACAATAGGAAGTTCTCTATTTACAATAGGAAGAAGAACCTTTTTACCCTTGAAGCTCTTGTATCTGTCATCGTCGGGATTAACTGCAACAGCTGTATCTCCGAGCATTGTCTCGGGACGTGTTGTGGCAAACTCTATGAAATCAGTCTTGGAAACAGTACCATCCTCATTTATTACAGGATATTTGATATGCCATAAATGTCCGGCCTGCTCCTCATACTCAACTTCCGCATCAGAAATAGAAGTCTTACATACAGGGCACCAGTTTACGATTCTGCTTCCCTTATATATGTAGCCTTTCTCATGCATCTTACAAAAGACCTCTGTAACAGCCTCGTTACAGCCTTCATCCATGGTAAAACGCTCTCTGTCCCAGTCGCATGATGAACCAAGCTTCTTAAGCTGAGAAATGATGGTTCCGCCATATTCCTTTTTCCACTCCCAGGCACGCTCAAGAAACTTCTCTCTTCCAAGGTCTCTCTTATCAATACCCTCTGCTTTAAGAGTATCAATGATCTTAACCTCAGTAGCGATTGAAGCATGATCTGTACCGGGCATCCACAATGCATTATAGCCCTGCATTCTCTTATAACGGATAAGAATATCCTGAAGAGTGTTATCAAAGGCATGGCCCATGTGAAGCTTACCTGTTATGTTCGGAGGCGGGATTACAATAGTGAAGGGTTTCTTTGTCTCATCCACTTCAGCATGAAAATACTTATTGTCTTCCCATTTCTTGTAAAGTCGATCCTCAAGTCCTTTAGGATCATAGGTCTTTGCCAATTCTTTTCTCATAAACTAATGTCCTCTTATATTTATATAGATATATTGTTCTATGATATTTCAAACCCTATGTTTTTGTCAAATAAATGGCAATGTCAGGTTGATGAATTTTACCTTATTTTTATTGAAAATATAGGCATGATTTGCCATATGACACACCTGTCATATAATACATATGGTTTACATAGTTTTATTGACTATATTAGTATCATGTTGATATTTCGATTATTTAGTGCTTAATATCGTAAACCACTGTAGCATCACATTTTATGCGCATTCCCAAAATGCGTTTTTCTGAATATCCCCAATTTCCACAGAGTTATCCACATGTACACGAGTGTCATTTTCCTGGTAAACATGGGTCATATTGTATTAATAGTGCCATTATTTTGTAAATAATTCGAATTTTATATACAATTGTGTGGTTAACATAATTATTTCTAATGTATTTATTATGTTAACCACACCCTGTTTACGCTTGAAAAACACCTTGATTCTTATGATAGTTTCCACTTATCAACATCCGTCAATCCGCTTCCAGAGCGTCTTTATATCATTTTTGACTCTGCTGGTCGATGTTCTCAGTATTTGATTCCATTCCCGCGGAAACATCTCATAATATGATTTTTGAAGAAATCGTTCATCTAAAAGAGCAACTATTCCCTTATCAGTTTCAGTCCTAATAACTCTGCCTGCTGCCTGCAGGACTTTATTCATTCCCGGATATCTGTACGCATAATCAAAGCCATCTTCATCGTTAAATTCAAAGTATTCTTTTATAATTTCTCTTTCATTACATACCATGGGTATTCCGGTTCCAACGATAATTACACCTATGAGGCTGTCATCCTTAAGATCTATGCCCTCTCCGAAGATTCCTCCCATCATACAGAAGCCCAAAATGCTTTTTGATGGTTCAATCTCAACTTCCATGTTTATAATGCTTCCAAAATCAATGTCATTGGCAGGCGCAAAGCGGCCAAGGAACTCTTCCCTCTCTGTCTCGGTCATGACCTCCTTTTGAACAAGTATTTCATGTTTGCTTTCATCATAGAATTCCTGCTCAAAAATATATCCGACCTCATCCATGAATACTCTGGACGGGAAAAATATCATATAATTACCGCTCCGTTCACCAACTATCGCATCAATATATGCGGCAATTTTTCTATATTCGTTCTCACCTCGCCTCGTGTATTTACTTGTAACATCCGAGGCTACCAGTTTTCCACACTTTGAAGGATCAAACACGGAATGAGCGTATATCTCATAATCTTCAGGCGTTCCACCAAGGAGCTTTTTATAATACTGAATAGGTAAAAGAGTTGCCGAGAATAATATGGTGGATTTTGCTCTATCCATACATCTGGAGAGGTTTTCGGATGGATCAGCGCATAGCAGTTTTATCTTGAAGCCATTCTCTTCATCCATCTCTGAAAAAATCACATATTTATCGTCAATAAGTTCATAAATATTTGCAAATCTGGATATTTCAAAATAAAACTCCAGAATTTCATCCCTATACATACCCTCTGCATGATCCTCAAGCCATGAGGATATAACTGTTATGAGAAGGTTGATTATTTTTATTATAGAAGTTATATCCTGAAGAACCTCAGCCGTTTCACAGGCATCCATGTACTTCTCCATCTCTGCTATAAGAGAGCGAACAATAGCCGCAATCCTTGGATGAACAGCACTTATAAGACGTTCAAACCCGGTCAGCATATCAAGATATAGCTCTTTGCTATACATCTCCCTACCTCTGTCAAGAAGGTTGTGAGCTTCATCTATAAGGAAAATATTGTCGCTTTTATCTCCGCCGGCGAAGAACCGCTTAAGATAGATGAACGGATCAAAAACATAGTTGTAATCACAGATAATCGCATCAGCAAACAGACTAAGGTCAAGAGAAAGCTCAAAGGGACACACATTGTGCTTTATTGCATATTTCTCTATGGTCTGTCTGTCAAAGCTGTCTGCCTCTGTAATAACCTCATAAATACAGTCATTAATCCTGTCAAAATGTCCTTCTGCGTAGGGACAGGCCACAGGATTACAGTCAGTTTTTTCCAGAAAGCATATCTTCTCCTTGGCTGTAAGCGTTACTGTCTTGAATTTCAGCTTTTCCTCTCTGCGAAGTGTCTCAAAGGCCTCCTCGGCAACTGTCCTCGTTATGGTTTTAGCTGTCAGATAGAATATCCTGTCCGCTTTTTGCTCACCGATTGCCTTAACCGCGGGGAATACGGTAGTTATTGTCTTGCCGGTTCCTGTCGGCGCCTCAAGAAACAGTTTTCTACCATGATAGATTGTCCTATAGACACCTGCCGCCAGCTCCTTTTGTCCCTCTCTGTAAGCAAAGGGGAACTGAGCGGCGCGAATTGATTCTTTTCTTATTTCATCCCAGGTTGCCAGATATTCTGCCCATCTGTGATACATGGATAAAACATGGTCAAACCATTCATTTATCTCATCCGCAGTGAGATCCTCCTCAAAAAGCTTAATCTCCTCAGAATCTATGTTGCAGTAGGTGATTCTGACACTTATGCCATCAAGGCCTCTCTCCCTCAGAATTATGGCTGCGTAGCATCTAGCCTGAGCAAGATGAACATAGTCAGGCTCATTTATCTTCTTAAGATCCCTGTAGGTTCCCTTAATCTCATCGATAAGAAGAGGCTTATCTCTCCTTTCCATGACACCATCCGCTCTGCCATCGATAACCAATATGTAATTGTCACTTGTATATGTGAAACTAAGCGGGACCTCCGCCTGATAATCCGCACCCATTTTCTTCTGGATCATGCGGTGAATCCTACCGCCCTCCTGCATAGCCGTATCCGGTGCGTGATGTATTCTGTTGTCGAGATTCCCCGATCTGAAAAGAAATTCAACCAGAGATCGTACGGATATATTGATAGTTTTCATATTTTTCCTTTTTTCATAAGGAAGTTCTGCTCTCGCTTCGCTCGCCAGAACTGGCATACTCACTAAACTCGGTTTCACCTCGTTAAGTGATTATGCTAAAAAAAACTCCCCATGACAGTATATCATGGGGAGAACATCGTTTCAGATAAAAATTATATATCAATATATAATTAGCAAGCTACTGCATGCTCACTAAGATAGCTTTCGAAATCTGCGTTATGTCCACGATAGCGAACAGTAAGCGGACAATCAAAGTTAAGGCCAAAGACACCAAGCATAGACTTAGCATCTACCGTAAACCTGTTATAAGAAATGTCTACGTCGAAATCGCACTTAGTTGCAGCGCTAACAAAATCTTTTACCTGATAGGGTGTTAATTTGATTACTTTCTTAATTTCCATAGTCTTTAATCTCCTTACTAATCCATGATTATATATCAAAAGATTGAAAAAATATTGTAGATTTTCTTAGGAATTTCTTAAGACTTTCTTAAAACGATTAAGTTTCCTTGTTTATGCGGTTTACAAAATTAATTAAGTTAAAATTTACCACCCCTTCTATGCTTATGATAAATCAATTCTTAAAAAACAATGCTAATTCTTAAGATTTTTCTTGCGTGAAGTTCAAAAAAGCGCTTTAATCATATAATAGATGTAAATGAGAGGAGCATGGTTATGGAAAATCTTATTATTCCCAAGGATTACACATCCGCATTAAACCTGCATGATACACAGGTCGGCATCAAAACAGTTAAGGACTTTTTTCAGAATACTCTCTCCGAGAATCTGAATCTCCTTCGTGTTACCGCACCTTTATTTGTTGCACCGGAGTCAGGTCTTAATGATAACTTGAACGGCGTTGAGCGCCCTGTTGCCTTCGATATTCGTGAGGAGAATGAACGCCAGGCTGAAATCGTACATTCCCTGGCAAAGTGGAAGCGCTACGCCCTTAAGAAATACGGCTTCAAGGTCGGTGAAGGTCTTTATACCGATATGAATGCTATAAGAAGGGATGAGATTCCCGATAATATCCATTCCGTGTTTGTAGACCAGTGGGACTGGGAGAAGGCAATCAACAAGGAAGACCGTAACATTGAATTCCTTCAGGACACAGTTCGCATTATATATAAGGTACTTCGCAAGACTGAGAAGTACATGTCAATCCAGTACGATTATATTGAAGAGATTCTTCCTCACGATATTTTCTTCATCACCTCACAGGAGCTTGAAGATATGTATCCGGGAAAAGATGCAAAGGAACGTGAATACCTTATCACCAAAGAAAAAGGTGCTGTTTTCATCATGCAGATCGGTGACCTTCTTGCATCAGGTGAGAAGCACGACGGCAGAGCTCCGGACTACGATGACTGGGCATTAAACGGTGATATCCTTGTTTACTATCCCGTTCTTGATATTGCACTTGAGCTCTCATCCATGGGTATCCGTGTTGATGAGAATTCACTTAAGACTCAGCTTGAGAAGGCCGGCTGCACAGAGCGCGCAGAGCTTCCTTTCCAGAAGGCAATTCTTGAAAAGAACCTTCCTTATACCATCGGTGGTGGTATCGGACAGTCAAGACTTTGCTTATTCTTCTTAAGAAAAGCTCACATCGGAGAGGTTCAGTGTTCTCTCTGGGATGAAGAATATACGCAGTATGCCAGGGATAATGGTATTCCGCTTCTGTAAAAATTCAATTGACAACAACACAAAAATAGCATTAAATAATAGCGAAAAAACAATTTAATAACAATTCAAATACTTAATAATATTTTGCTAGGGGAGCTTTGCTGAGATGGTGCCTGATGGCATCGACCCTTATTACTTGAACCGGGTAATTCCGGCGTAAGGAAGCATTTATCTATATTCGCACTGCGAACTCATGATGAAACAACCTCCCCCACAGCGAAATTGCAAAGTGGAGGAGGTTTTATTATGTCATTATTTATGAATCTTGTAGATGACACCTACGAACTTACATCATTGGGATATGGACTTTTGGTAGTCCTGTTTATTCTTGCTCTTGTTGCAGCCTGCTTTTTCACAGGAAGAGACAGAAAGAATCATTTCTCAGTAAAACAACTTGTATTTGCCGGAATGTGCGTTACCCTGGCAATGATCACATCAATGATCAAGATATGGGAGATGCCCATGGGTGGAGCCGTTACACTGTTCTCAATGTTCTTCATTACATTCGTAGGATATCTGTACGGTGTAAGAGCAGGTCTTACTTCTGCACTCGCATACGGACTACTTCAGCTCATCATCGGACCCTATATCATCAGTATTCCTCAGCTCATATGTGATTATATCCTTGCGTTTGGTGCTCTTGGAGTTTCCGGATTATTCTCACGTTTCAAGCATGGCATGAGCTTAGGTTATATCGCAGGTGTTTTAGGTCGTCTGTTCTTTGCAGTACTCTCAGGGGTGATCTTCTTTGGCCAGTATGCACCTGAGGGTATGAGCGCTTTCAGATACTCACTAGTATATAACGGTTCCTACCTCGGAGCTGAAGCAGTGCTCACATTTGCTATTCTCTGTGTTCCTGCAGTCAGAAATGCATTTACAAGAATCAAGTATCTTGCAAATGAAGAAGACGTAAGAGAACAGCTTCATCTTGCATCATGATAAGAACTACATAATTACAAATTTATAGTTTCGCCCAGGGTGAAGGAGTAGATTATTCTCTCCTTCACCTTTTTATGTGTGATCCTCTCAAGCGCCTCCTGATAGTAATCAAGCTGAACCGAGTATCTGTCTACAAGCTCGCTTCCCTTTCTTACCTTGTCTGTCTTGTAGTCAAGAAGAACAAGTCCGTCATCCTCCTCAAACCACACGTCTATTATTCCCTGAATAAGTACTCTCTCTGATTCAGGAAACTCAGAATTAACCTTATTGGCCTTTATTCCCATCATGAAGGGAGACTCTCTGTGAAGCCGTCCGGTATCATGAGCTGTCTTCATACGCTTACCGGTATCACTATTGTAGAACTTAAGGATATCTGCCTCATCAACGCTTTCTGAGGAGCCTTCCGGCATCTTACCAATATCCTCCATCTCCTTCATCCAGGACGCAAGATTAGCAGCTCTGTCATCGGGAGACATTGAAGCAAAGTCATGCATAGTCACATTATTATTTAAAATCTCTGTACTCTTTCCAGAATTCGTCGCATTCTTTTGAGGCATCGTGGAATCCTCATCATACAGAAGCTCCATGACTCTGTGATAAATCGTACCTCTTGCAGCTCCCTCAGCCTTTTTCTCCTTTGTTTCTATAAAGGAAGGAACTATTTCTTCCTCTTCGTAGAGATGAGCTGAAGGTTCCTCCTTCTGCTCAAGCTTAGCCTTCTTAAGCTCAGTAACCGTGGTCTTAACAAAAAGTCTGTCGAAGGAAGTAAATGCATAGGTATCCTCAAAGCGCTTTGCAAAGAGATCTACATATTCCTTCTCCTCGTCTCCGGACGTTGAAGTGAGGTTATCAAGACGAACTCTGGCAGTCACTTCGTTTCCAATCTCCTCTGCTTCCAGTTCATTATCTGTCATAATTCTGAAATCAAAGGAAATCGCTTCCTCATCAGGCACATCTGTATTGCCACCCTTTTTATCCTTTATTTCAAGTCCGATGAGTTCCCCAAGCTTCTTAAAATCATCGTGTCTTGCAAGTGCCATCAGAACCAGGTCCTGATATGTAGTTGCAGAGCTTCTTAGATAATACGGAAGCAAATATGGCTGCTCTCCTTCTATGGCAGGTCTGTCTCTAAAGAAAAGGAAATTTTGGAGTTTACCCGCAAAATCGCTCTCTGCAGGAATGCCGTCCATATCTATCTTACCCTGACCCGTCATGATGAGCTTATCCTTGGCTCTTGTCATGGCAACGTACAAAATACGCATCTCCTCGCCGAGAATACTCATTTTCATGGTCTCGCTCATGACACTTTTTCTAAGGGTGTTGTACTTGATTCTGTTTTCAAGGTCAATGACATTGGTTCCTATTCCCATATCAACATCCAGCACAACGGATTCCCTGGTATCCATAAAGTTGAAGGTCTTGGACATACCTGCAAGGAAAACTATCGGGAACTCTAGTCCCTTACTCTTATGGATACTCATGATTCGCACGACATCAGCGTTTTCATCAAGGGTATTGGCTTCGCCGTAATCAACCTCGAACTTTTCAAGCTCCTCGATATATTTAACAAAATGGAACACTCCACTAAAACTGGTCTGTTCATATGCGGTAGCCTTCTCAACAAGGATCTTTAAGTTAGCAAGACGCTTGGTTCCTCCAGGAAGGGCTGCACAGTACTCGCTGTAGTGAGTCTCATTAAGTATGTCCCTGATAAGCTCATTTACAGGCATGTATTCTGCTTTGGTTCTGTATTCATCTATAAGAGCTATGAAGCGCTCTATTTTCTCTACATCAAAAATCTTCTTATCAGTTTTCCCTGAAGACTCTACTGCATCAGACTGGCCTGATGCAGCATCCATATTCTGGTCTGCCTCTTCATCCTTCGGAGTAATGCAGCGAAGAAGAATATCGTAAAAGCTTCCGCTGTCGAACTTACTCTTCTCTACATCTCTGTCGTGAGCCTTAATAAGAGCAAGATCCTCGTCGGTAAATCCTCCGATGGCAGAGTGCATCACGCTGACAAGCGGCACGTCCTGTCTGGGATTATTGAGTATTCTAAGGAAATTAAGAACAGTAACTACCTCAGTAGCGGAAAAGTATCCTGTTCTTGATTCAATATATGTAGGAATACCTCTGCTCTCAAGAGTCTTTTTGAAAACATCATCCCATCCCTTTGCGGTTCTAAGAAGGATAACGATATCTCCATATCTGACCTTTCTAAGCTTTCCATCTTCACCGGTGACGATGCCGCTCTCCATAGCCTCATGGATACGGGTAGCTATCATCTTAGCCTCCATCTCACGGGCATCTTCGGACGCTGCCTTACCGATATCAGCAAACATATACTCAGTTGAAAACGCTCTCTTATCCTCAGCCTCAGGGAATTCGCGAATTGTAGTAAGTCTTGCATCCTTGTTATAGCTGACTCCTCCAAGCTCTTCACCCATTATCTGGTCGAAGATGTAGTTAACACTGTAAAGTACATCTTTTCTGCTTCGGAAATTGTTATGCAGCGATATCTTTCTTGAAGGTGTTCCTTCTTCCCACTCATAGGTCTTCATTTTCTCCATGAAAATCTCAGGCCTTGCCAGACGGAACTTATAGATACTCTGCTTGACATCACCAACCATAAATCTGTTATTTTTGCCAATTGATACTCCGGAAACAGCTGATAGAAGTTCTTCCTGAATTCCGTTAGAATCCTGGTACTCATCTATCATGACTTCTTCAAAATAATCACGATACTGCTCTGCTCCGCCATTCTTAATTATCTGGAGAGCCAGATGCTCCATATCACTAAAGTCAATTATTCCCTTTTCTCGCTTCTTCGCATCAAATCTCTCTTTGAAGCTTATTACAAGCTCTGAAAAAGTCGCTACAGGTTTTCTTGCAAGCTCCATACGCTTGCAGATAGTGGCTTTGTCTTCTGAAAAATATTTTGAGGCCAGATCTTTTATAGCTTTCTTCGCCTTATCTCTGCAGTCTTTTGCTCGACCTCTCTTATCTGCATTAACAGAATCATCCTTTTTTCTTGGTAAAGTATCAAACTGAAAGTCTACTACAGCAGCTCTCACATCATTAAAATCAGTAAAATTCGTATTGCAGATTTTCTCTACCTGTTCAAGCTCCTTTTCAAATAATTCACTATAAAAGTAGGGACCATCGGGATTTTCCGCCAGTTTGAGCGCCATTTCATAATAGGTCTTTGCCTCAGAGATATCATTCTTAAATATCTCTATCGCATCCTTAACAAACCCTGCAGCATCAAAGGTCTCTTCCGTTATGGCATAGTCATCTGCTCTCTCCCTAAGCCACCCTTCGGGATCTGCCATACTCATTGCGTAGTTGTAGAGCTTTAAAATGAATTCCTCCACTTTCTTATCTGTGCTGCCGGTAGCAAAATACTCCATGCAGTTTAAGAAATCAGGATCGCCTTCCGCATACTTATCCTCTAACAGCTCCGCAAGGACATCCCCCTGAAGGAGCTTAATCTCACCTTCATCAGCCACTCTGTAGGAAGGATCAAGATCTATATCATTAAAATTGTTCCTTATAATGTACTGGCAGAATGAATCGATGGTAGTTATCTGAGCTCCATGAACAAGAGTCTCCTGCCTCTGAAGATGTGCATTTGTGGGATCCTCCACAAGCTTAGCCTGTATAGCTTTAAGGATTTTCTCCTTCATCTGAGCTGCAGCTGCTCTTGTGAAAGTAACCACCAGAAGCTTATCGATATCTATAGGATTATCTCCCGTGATTCTCTGTATAATGCGCTCTACAAGCACAGTTGTCTTACCGGATCCCGCTGCCGCGGAAACCAGTACATTTGATTTTCTTGCATCTATGACTGATTGTTGTTCTTTAGTAAATCCCATATAAATCCTCATCCGTCAGCTTCGCTGACACCTCCTCACTTTTCGGGAGAAGGCTTAATTTTAAATTTTTATGCATTCAATTCTGTATTTATACGTTCAAGCACTTCATCCTTATCCAACTTGGGAAGCTGTCGGCAGGAATATCCCGGTATAGCCTGCTCAAAGCCGCATATTGACTTAAATCCGCAATAAGTGCATGCGTCCTTACTCCCCATTGAATAAGGATTTACCTCAATATTTCCCTGAAGAATACTTCTGCCACTCTTTTTTATAAGGCGGCTAACATACTCTGAAACCTGTTCAAAATCCTCCGGCGCCATAACCTTAGATTTGCTTTTATCAAATCCACCACTGCTTTTAAGCTTCAAAGGAACCACATCAGATCCACCTGCAAAATCATGATCAAGAAGAAAAGCAACTCCTTCATCCTCTCTGATCAATCCCTTTGTCTTAAGAGCTTTTCTTACCAAAGCATTAATATCATCACCTGTAGCATCCTCTGAAACATCACCGCCATCTAAAACAGGATCTGACAGATGATAGTACAAAATAGCTGCCGGCACTGCCTCTTTGCCCTTATTGGTAGCTTCCGCCATACCTCTCGCAACATTCATATACATTACGAGCTGCAACTGGAGTCCATAATACAAAGAACACAGCTCAAAATCCTTACTTCCCGATTTGAAGTCTATTATCTTGATATAAACATGATTCTCATCCTCATAGGTATCAATGCGGTCTATGCTACCTGTGAGCTTCATCTTTTGCAGAATTCTGCCCTTCTCATCCTCCGATAGGCTGATGTTAATGGCATCGATGTCCCCTACCTCATCAAAGGATGTCTCCACACTCTTTGGCACAAAGGATCCCTTGCTAAGCTGATACTGCAGCGTATCAACAGTCCTAAACAGAATCCTCTTTATCCTCTCCATGAGATATTCATTGCGCTTGGTGCTCTCAAGAATGTTGCCGTTGTAGCCGTCGACAAATTCAAGGAGGGATTCCTCCATAATCTTCTCACCCTGCTCCTTAGTGAAGTTCTCCCATGTTAGATCATTTTCAGAGAGCTTTCTTGAAAAGACTTCCAAGGCTCCGTGGAAAACAGTACCCATATCCGAATGATCAAAGTCAAACTCTTCACGTTCATAAAGTCTTAAGCCATACTGCAGGAAATGTGCATAGGAACACTGTGCGAATTTCTCTAAGCGGCTGACCGAGTTAACAAGGAAATTCCCATACAGAGCTGACGCAACAGCTTCTGAAAGAGGCCTGTGAACATAGCCGCTTCCTGCCGCCTCAATCATTCTGGCAAGCCTGTCTCTGTTGCCACTGAGGGCATGAAATAGTCCCGAAAAAGCTCTCTCTTCCTCATCATTCATGTACCCTAAAGCATATTCCTGTAAATGCGAAGCCACATAATCAATACCATTCTGAGGCGTCTGAATGACGTCTCCGCAGGCTCTGCCGTCATAGTGCTCAATCTTTGCACCAGGGAAAAGGGTCCTGATCTTACCAATGAGATAAGCAGGTCTTATACTCTTTCCGCTTGGATCAAGATGAGCAAATGTCAAATATAACCTGTCAGAAGGCTTGGTAAGGTTCATGTACAGGTAAAGCCTCTGAATATACATCTGCTGCCTGGGTGTAGGCGCAAGCTCTATTCCATTCAACGTGTCTGCAAGGTACTGTCTCTCAATATCTGATATGATTCCACCCGTACCTGCTGCTTTAGGTATCAGATCATCATTAACACCAAGGAAGAACAAGGTCCTTACTTCCTTAAGTCTCGTTCTCTCAATATCCCCGACAACAATTCTATCCACACTCTGAGGGATTGTTCCTATCTCGAAATCAGAAAATCCTACATCAAGAATGTCCGCATATTCCTTCCAGGTAATCTTCTCATTACCCATAAGCCCCGTTACCTGATCAAGAAGAGCAATCACCTTGCGATAAATTGCCGAGTATTCCTTAGCCCTTATCTCATCACCCTGCTCTCTGAATTTTCTCTCAAACTCAGACATCTTAGCCTGTGCATCAAGCCCCATCAAAAACTCATAGAGAGCCTTAGAATAATCAAGAACTGTCTTGCCTTCAGCAGCAAAGAGCGGCCCAAGTGCACCTATCGTCCTTGTTCTCAGATCATTTAAACTGTCTAAATATGCCTTCTTCTCTTCCTCGATAACTGCATTATCTTCATCATCACCGGATTTTTTGAGTCTGCTTGCCAGATTCTTGGGGAGCCTTGTAAACTCATTCTCCCAACCCTTCTGACCGCGAATTCCAAGCGCACGGACATAGTTTTCAAGTATATCCGCCTCACCGGAAGATAGTGGCGAAAGACCACTTCTAAGGAAATGGAAAACAGACTCATAGCTATACTTGGAAATAACTGTAAGAAGCGCGCTTCTAATTGCTTCAACAAGGGGATTAAGCTTCACATTCCCTGTCTGGTCAAGATATATCGGAATGTTATACTTCTCAGCCTCCTCGGAAATAGCTGTGGCATATCTGTCCATGCTTCCGCAGACTATGGCAAAATCGCGATAGTGCAGTTCACGGTTCTCCCTAAGGAGCTTTCTTATGGAGGACAGAGTCATCTGAACCTCCTGGTTTATGGTGTCAGCCTCGAGAATTCTTATACTCTCGCAGGAAGCCTTAGGAGATTCGCCATTTCCATCAGCATCACCTATCTTATCTTTCTGTAAATCTGTATCCCCATAGTGCTCATTGCCATATCTGAAAAGATGCTTTTCCAAAAAAGCAAGCTCCGGATTAGCTGCATGTCTGCCCTTTTCTCCGGCCTTAAGGAAAACATCATCACAATGCCCATTCCTATACTCAGCCCATCTCTCAAAATCAGGAACATCCACCAGACCTGAATTCTTCTCATTATCGTATTCAAGGCGCAGAAGATCATGAACAGTCTTCTTCGTCAGCAAAAACAGATCCTGCTCCTCATTTTTATCATATAAATATGGATTCTCTTCCTCTCCGATGGAGAACGAAAAGATAACCTCTGACGTTAGTCTCAGGATCTCGGATATAACCCTATACTGAATAGGTGTAAACCCTGTAAATCCGTCAAACGCAATAACACTGTCAGCGATCAGTTTTGATGAAGGAAGCGCCCTGCAAAGAACATCAAGAAGTTCCTCCTGAGCGATATAATTCCCCTTAATATAATTTTTAAATTCAGAGTATAAAAGCTGAAGGTCCAATAGTTTAGACCTCAGCGCGCCTTTATTCTCACAGACCTTCATGATGTCATCCAGCATCCCGGGTTCTATACCATACTGCATAAACTCGGAGATAGTGGACTTAACCTCATCTATATATCCCATCTTATGCATGCTTCCACCAATCACCGGGAGACTGCTCTTATTCTCCTCGGCAACGTGTCTTAGCACAAGACTCTTACCCATATCATCCAGCACCTTCTCATGGCTCTCACCAACCTCTTCGAAAATACGGTGTGAAAGACGTGAAAAGCTCACAACATCTATATTCATGATTCCGTGATCGGGATGCTGTTTTACTATGTCCATCTGCGTCTGCATAGTGAACTGATCAGGCACCACAATAAGGAAATTCCTCTCGGGTTCCTTACAGCTCCTCTCTATTATGTATTCTCTAAGCCGGTAACTCTTACCGGATCCTGATGCACCAAATACAAAACGCAGCATAAACTCTCCTTTTCTTAAAAGTCGCAGATTACTCAATTTTCAACTCATTTACAACCTAAACCACAAGTTCTTCTCGCGACCTCACTTTCAAGTATACTCTAAGAAGTGTCCCAAATCTAGGACAGCAAAATCCCGCCCTTCCAAACCCGGAAAGGCGGGATTTATATAATCATACGAATAACTGGGGTTCAGTTTCTTTTAATATATCACTCAAAACTTTATAGTCGAGATACTGTATATCCTCTCGGCCTTCATGAATCTTATTCGAAAGCTTACTGGAATAATATACTGACATAGCCTCTTCTAATGAAAATCCATTTTGCTCTGCCAGATATTTTATTATCCTCTCTTCAAGATTCTCTTGATATACCTGTTCCAAAGCTTTTTCATCCATACTCATACCTCATAGTAAGAAACATATGAAAGAAGCTGATCTATAGCCTTCTGACTCACAAATGCAATCTGATCATAGGTTTCATATACCTTGATTTCCTTTAATGCTCTTTCTTTGTCCCAGATTCCCTGATGATACATGTCAACGACTCTGAACACCTTGTCATTAGCAACTTTTCCAGAGATAAGATCATACTTAAGATAATCATCCCCACCATCTCTGCAATTACATACAAAATCTATCCATTCGCCCAAATCATCTGTGAAGGTTTTTTCAATAAAGCCTGACTTATCGGTCTTCATCTCATACTCGTTTATTACTCCAACGGGTTTATCATAAAGATCAGCCTTTCTCTTCGCCCACTTTTCAGCCTGCTCCTTAACAGTTGTTACGTAGAACCCCTTACCAAAATCCAAAGCTCTGGATGAATGCAAAACATCCGGAGCCTTAACTACTTCAATTGATCCATGATAAACTTTCATACTTTGATGCCCCTTACTCCCAAGTACTGCACAATGTCATCAATAACAGCATTGGTACTCTGTGTGTGCAATATATCAAAATGAGGAACAAGATATTTATTTATACAGTCTGCTTTTGTAAGTAAAACATACACTTCTGATGGAAGCTTCCCCCACTTATTGGCACATGCGTGTATCATATAAATTACAAATGAAAAAGATTGATCATTCATAGTCCATCCTCTTAAAACTAATGCCTGTGAAAATATTATACAATAGTTCTCTTCGTAATAGTCGTGAATCCCAAAATTTCTTATCTAAACGCTTAAACACATATATCGCTCATCGACGCTGCTGACTTCAACGTCATATCTTTGCTGATTCTTAACTCTCTTTTTGCTTCCAGATACAAGAAAATTGACAATTTCTATGTTCTGAGTTAATCCTTATAAAGATCAAGGATATATGCATTACATCCGTATGCTACCATTACAAAGTATTAAATAATCAAAAGATAAGACAACTCAAAAACCTCCTAAGCAGTTTCGTTATCAAACCAATCTGCTTAGGAGGTTTCTTATCACAAAAGGAATAGGAAATTCTGTTTATTTATCTTTTTTCATCACTGCAAATCTCTCTTTTATCTGAGGTCCTGCTACCTGAATAAGAATAACAAGTATAAGAATTATTCCCTTGACTGCATTGTTGATCAGTGAGTCCATCTTCAGTGCAATGATGATCTTATCGATTACTGTGTAGGAAAGGGATCCAAAGAGGATTCCTATCATCTTGCCCTTACCACCGGACATTGCTATTCCGCCGAGTACTACTGCTGCTATTGCATACATTTCATAGCTGTTTCCTGTTGTGGCAGGGTCTGAGGAGCCGTTCATGCAGATCCAGAGAAAAGCGGCTGCGCCTACCATGATTCCCATTATTACAAAGGTCATTAATTTGATAAGTCTCACATTTATTCCGCTCATAAATGCGCCCTTTTCACTTGAACCAACTGCATATACCTTTTTTCCGAATTTGGTGTCATTTGATATGTAGACAAAAAGAACAGTAATAATAATGAGCACCAGACCAACGATAGGAAATGTAGCAATTTTTCCATTACCGAATCCATACATTGCATCATAGCCACTATAGCTTGAAGTCATCTTATAAACTGAGCTGCCACCGCCAATAAGGTCCTTTGAAATGTGCTGGCAAAAGTACTGTGCAAAGGATCTGTAAATCAGCATGGTTGCCAGTGTAACAATGAAGGAAGGCATTTTTACCACACCAACAAAAAATCCATTTATAAGTCCGAATACCGCGCCCATGATGAGTGAAAAAATAAGTGTCAGCAATACATTTCCACCTGTCATGTTAAAGATCACCACAGAAAAACCGCTTACGAATGCAAGTGTTGATCCCGCAGATAAGTCTATCTCACCCGTTAAGCACACAAGTCCCATGCCAAGGGCTACGATTCCTATAACCGCTGAGTGGCGGAAGATGTTCATTGTAGCACTCCATGTGAAGGCGCTGCTTGTCATGGCATATACCAGAAATATTATTAAAAATACAAATATGAAGCTGTAGTCTCTCCAGACCTTTCCCAGCATATTTGATTTTGTCTTACCTGTGTTCATTGTGTTTCTACCTCGTTCTCTGTTTCAATATTTCCGTTTGCCACTGATCCGGTTGATATCATCATCACAGTATGCTCTTCAATTTCCTCGTGACTGAGCGTTCCCGCAATCTGTCCGTCGTAGAAAACAAGGCATCTGTCAGCAACCTTCTGGAGCTCTTGGATTTCTAATGTATTTACAAGTACTGTCTTTCCTTCATTTGCCAAAGAAAGAATAAGCTTATATATTTCTTCCTTTGCGCCTACATCGATTCCCTGTGTGGGATTATCAAAAAGAAGAATCTCCGCATCGGTATTGAGCCATCTTGCGATAAATACCTTCTGCTGATTTCCTCCGCTTAAGGATACAATTGGAGAATTTCCCGATTCCGCTTTTATATTTAGCTGCTTTTTATATCGCTCGTATTTTCCTGCTTCATCCTTTTTGTTTATATGAAACTTGCAGGCTGAAAGCGTATGCTCAGCAAGATACATATTCTCAATAAGGCTCATATCAGGAATCACTGATGTTTCTTTTCTGTTTGCAGGAAGAAGCCCTATTCCTGCCTTCATTGAGTTATGCACGGAATGCGCTGTAACTTCTTTTCCGTTTACCTTAAGTCTTCCGCTAAAGGGCTTTGTTATCCCGAAAAGACACTGCATAAGTTCACTGCTTCCGCATCCCTGAAGTCCGGTGAAGCCTACGATCTCCCCCTTCTTCACCTTAAAAGAGATGTTTTTAAAGCCTTTTCCACAAAGATCATTCAGCTCTAATACTGTATCCCCGGTCTTCCTCTTTTCATAGCTTCCCTGCTCCCTGGCATGACCAACCATGAGCTTTGTCACTTCCTCAGGAGTTGTGTCAGCAATTTTTCCGCTTCCGATAAACTCTCCGTTTCTGAATACAGTGTATGAATCACAGTATGAAAAAATCTCAGGCATCTTGTGTGAAATGAAAATAAAGGATATTCCCTTTTTCTTAAGGTCACGTACCATTGCAAAGAGATGCTCAACCTCATCATTATTAAGAGATGTTGTAGGTTCATCCAGGATAAGGAGCTTTGCTCCCGTAAGCAGTGATTTACTGATTTCAAGAAGCTGCTTTTCCCCGGTTCTTAAATCAGAAACCATTGCACAAGGGTCCATCTTTATCCCCAGTCTCTCAAAAAGTTCCCTGGACTGTCGGATCATCTCCTTTTTATTCAGCATCCCTAAGGGTCCTGTTATCTCCCTGTTTATGAAAATATTTTCAAATACCTTTAAGTCATTAAAGAGATTTAGTTCCTGGTGAACAAATGCAATTCCCATCTGTTCACTTTTCCTTACAGTGATGTTCTTAGCCTGCTGCCCGTCGAAAACAATGCTGCCGCCATCACAGGGTATTGTGCCCGTAAGAACATTCATAAGTGTTGATTTGCCGGCGCCGTTTTCACCAAGAAGGGCGTGGACCTCACCCTTCGAAACTGTAAGATCCACGCCTTTTAGTACCGGCACACCACTAAAGGACTTTTTAATCCCTTTCATTTCCAGAAGTGCCATAGTTCCTCTTTCCCATTCTGCATTATCTTAAGTGTCGATTTTCCTAAATCAGTTAAAGCCCTTGAAATCAGCAACGTTGTCAGCTGTTACATTCTGGCACTCGATCACGTGATCCTGAGTTACTGTGTTACCATCAAGGCTGTCTACCATATCCTGGATAGCAGTCTGAATCATGCTGGGGCTGTAGGTTACTGACATGATGCCGCCAAGCTGTGCTGTGATATCCTCATAGCTCTCGCCCCTAAGAACACCGTAAAGCTCATCAAGTCCGCCGCAGCCTGTTATTACAGGCTTGTTTCCAAGGAATGCTTCCTTAGCTGAATCATCGATTCCGCCGCCGTTAAGTGCTTCAAGCATACCCATAGCAAGCTCATCATCCTCTGCATAGAACCACTTGATCTCTGTGTTTGAAGCATCGCCCATAAGGGTCTCAAATGCTGACTTCGTATCTGATCTGCTCCAGTTCATTGCACCTGAATATGTGATAGCGGAATCAATCTGATCCTGTGTCCACTTTGCATCGTCAGCGATCTTCTGTCCGTCAAACTCGATCTCACCAAGAAGGTACTCTGTGAAGCCCTGATCTCTTAATGTAGTAACTGATGATGTATCTCCCTCGTATACGTAAACGCTGTCACCGGGCTGCATTCCAAGAGATACGAAATATGCTGCAGAGCCTGCGCCGATACCCTCATTGTCGCCCTTAACATTTGAAACAGCGCTTGCTGAAACGCCATCAATGATTCTGTCAAATGCAACATAAGGAATTCCCTCATCAACAAGCTGCTGGATTGCAGACTGTACTGTATCATCAATAGGCTGAATAACTACTGCGATGTTCTTGTCGCCCTTTGCAATGATGTCCTCGATCTGTGTGATCTGGTATGCAGCATCCTCGCAGGTTATAAGCTCTGCTGAATACTTGCCTTCTCCGTTAACCTCAGAAACCTTCTCCTTTGCAAAAGTAGCAACTGATCCTGTCCAGCCGTGATCCTCAGGTGCTGTTAAAACATAGATATGTGTTGCATCTGCTGAAGCTGTGCTTGTAGCTGAATCTGTTACTGTTGCCTCAGCACTTGCTTTGGAGCCTGCCTCATTTCCGCATGCTGTAAGTGAAAGTGCCATTGTTCCTGCAAGAAGTCCTGCTAAAATTTTCTTTTTCATTTTGATATTCCTCCCAAAATTGATAAATATAATATGTTTTCTACTTGGATTAACGGCGGTATCTATCAAGGATACTGGTTTCCCGACAGATTTCCGTAAGCCGTGTACCTGTTTCATTTGATGTACTTATCTTATAACCGAAGCGGGTCTCGTTCTTTTCTCTCCTACCACTTAGACAGTTAATTTGTTGCAAAGCGCCTCAAAAAAAAATGGTGCTTGCAACAGATGTTAAAACTCCGTTGCAAACACCAAAAACGATGCCTCTTCACACTATTTCTTCAAGGGAAACACATTCTTATTTTTCCATAGGATAATCAGAGAGCCTTTCTACATCATCAAATGATACTCTGATTTCTTTGCAGTTTTCAGTAGCTGAATCACTTCCTGCATATATTCTGAAAAATCCATCCTCTAATAAGTACTTGCCCTGATTGTTCCAGAAGCCCATATTCTTTTTGAAAAGCTTTACCTTCACAGTTTTTTCTTCGCCGGGTTTTAGTGAGACCTTCTCAAAGACCTTTAATTCTTTCACTGGTCTTACTATTGATGCAGCCACATCCTGCATATAGAACTGTACTGTTTCCACTCCTTCTCTTTCTCCGGTATTCTTCACTTTTACGGAAATATCGAGTGCGTCCTTCTCTTCACTTACTTCCGGATCAGAGTACTCAAAGCTTGTATATGAGAGGCCATATCCAAAGGGATAGAGCGCAGTAAACGGAGCATCGAGATATCTTGATGTGAATTTAAAATTGCCCGCAGGTCTTCCGGTGTTTGGATGGTTGTAATAAATCGGGCACTGACCGGTTACTGCAGGGAATGATGATGAAAGTCTTCCCTCGGGATTCTTTTTTCCTGACAAAATATGCGCAATGGCATTTCCCATCTGAATTCCAAGGTGCCACCCCTCAAGTATTACCGGCACATTTTCTGCTTCCCAGGAAAGGGCCAATGGCCTTCCGTTCATTAGAACCAAAACCACAGGTTTACCGGAGGCAATGAGCTTTTCAAGAAGCTTTCTCTGTTTTCCGGGAAGTGTTATATCAGCTCTTGATGCAGCTTCGCCTGACATGGCAACAGTCTCTCCAAGTACTGCAACGATTACATCTCCGTTATTGCAAGCCGCACTTATCTCATCCTCGCTAAGCTCACCCTCAGGACCTCCGCAGGGGTAATATTCCACATTTGAAAATTCCTGCTTCATGCCATCCAAAATGCTTACGCAGTCCTTTTCCTTCCAGCTCATGGCCCAGGCACCTACAACCTCATCCTTTTTTTCTGCAAGTGTTCCCACAAGACTGATTTTTGCATCCTTCTTCAAGGGAAGGATATTTCCCTCATTTTTCAAAAGAACCGCAGACTCCTCAGCCGCCTTAAGTGCAAGGGCCTTATGCTCCTCAGGTATTTCCTCGTATCTCTTCATAGCTTCCTCAGATACATAGGGCTGATCAAAAAGTCCAAGCCACATTTTTACAGAAAGAATCCTTCTGCAGGCATCATCTATTTCTTCTACCAAAACCTTTCCTTCATTAACAAGGCTTTCAAGATTATTTATATAGATCTCCGTGCCCATGTCCATATCAAGACCTGCCACCGCGGACTTTCTTGCAGCATCCTTTTCATCCTCTGCTATGCCGTGAACCACACACTCCTTTATTGCATTTGCGTCGCTGACAACAAAGCCATTAAGTCCCATGCTGTATTTTAGGATGTCACGAAGAACCCACTTATTCACTGTGCTCGGCACTCCGTTCAGATCGTTGAAGGATGCCATAGCTGTCTGAGCGCCTTCTTCCACCGCTGCCTTAAAGGGCACAAGATAATTGTTATATAAGATATGGTTTGCCATGCTTACCGTGTTATAGTCCTTTCCTGCTTCACAGGCTCCGTATCCCACAAAGTGCTTTAAGCATGCTGCCACATAGTTCTCTGTGGATGAGTGGTCGTTCTGAAGCCCCCTGACCTTAGCCCTTGCAAAGGTTGCTCCAAGGTATGGATCCTCACCGGGTCCCTCAGAAACTCTTCCCCATCTTGCATCCCTTGCAACATCAAGCATCGGTGCAAAATGCCAGGCAACACCTGCACTTCTTGATTCCTTAGCCGCCATGGCAGCAGTTTTCTCCATGAGGTCTGTATCAAATGAACCTGCCTCTGCAATTGCTATAGGATAAACCGATCTGAAACCATGGATTACATCAAGGCCGAAAATCAGCGGGATCCCAAGTCTTGTCTCCTCGACCGCAATCCTCTGAAGTTCGTTACACTTCTCCGGATCCTGTACCATAAGAGACCCTACTTTTCCCTCCCTGATGGCATCCTCGTGATAGTCAGTTTCAGCGGTGGCCATGATGTTCTGGAATTCCTCTTTTGATAATCTTCCATCTGTCATCATCTCAATGAGCTGCTCAAAGGGGACATCGAATCCTCCGACTATTGAGACAGACTCCTGATTCATCTGTCCTATTTTTTCTGTAAGTGTCATTTTTGAGAGCAGCTCTTCAACCCTGTTTTTCTGCTCCTTTGTTAAATCTATACCCATAATGTCTTTAACTCCTTATGTTTTATCTACTATCCATCACCTGATATTTTTCAAAATCAAAATGTGCTTCACTATCAGAATCCGCCCAATATCATCAGCAAACAATCAGATATTTGGTATCTTTGAAAGCTTCTCATCAATCTCGTCAAAGCGGTCTATATCAATGCCTCGCTCAGCAAGCAGGTCTCTTAACTTCATTTTACCTAATATTCCCATCATGTCATCGAAGGAAAGCTCCGGACTAAAGGGCTCTATTTTCTTCTTCATTATTTCTATAGTATCCGCTATCACCTTTACAGCCTCGGGGTTACCATAGATTCTGCTGACAGAACAGTCAAGCGACAGCCATGCTTCACCATCATCAGTTAAATGAGCTTTGCAGACAGGCTTAGAAAGTCCTGTTTCATCGAAATCACCCAGTACATCGCGAAGCCATCCTATGCTGTCTGACACCCAGTTCTTTGCCCTTTCGGAAATAAGAGTGCCCTTGGATAAAAGGCTTGAGTCCGCGGTTGAAAAACCATGGGGACCAAAATCGTAAATATGGCACTCATATGAAGTATCAAAACGATTTAAGGCGCTCATCATATCTATAGTATTCTGGATTGGAACTACACTGTCCGTTCTTGTTGCAAATAAAAAGCAGGGCGGTGTTTTCTCATCAACCGAATCCACAATCGAAGGTGCTTCAGTGATCTCATGCGCGGTATCGTCTCGTAAAACAGCATATCCAAGGATTACTGCTGCCGGGCGATTCTTAGCCATCGTTGCCACAGCTCCTGCAAGGTGTCCCCCCGCAGAAAAGCCGATAACTGCTATCTTGTCAGCCATCACTCCCCATTCATCAGCTTTTTCCTTAATGTAATCCATTGCCTGATCATAATCATCTAAGGGATTTGGCCATGCAAAATGTTCACCTGTCGAGTATCTTAAGATGAATGCATCATAGCCTGCCTCAAGATATGGAAATGCAATCGGATCAGCCTCTCTGTCAGAGCAGTACAAATATCCCCCTCCCGGAAGAATGAGTACTGCCGGCCTTTTTGTTACATTTCGGAATTCTCCACCGGTCGCCTGAAGCATAGCGGTTAGCGTCACATTTCTTTTTTCATTGAGTGTTATTGTTTCAATTTTCATAATTATCATTCCTTTCGCCAAAAACGCCGGTATGTATTTAAACATACCGGCGCGATTTTTTATCGTTACCATTAGGTTTTAACTCATGTTGCTTCTTTCTTTACTAAGAAGCTTTACTGGCTAATTTCAAGCCTTCTTTGCTCTTGCATCAAGGTCAGCGTAAATCTTCTCCATCTTCTTGGGTGTAAGATCATAGAAGAGAACTGAGAGACCTGAAATTGCGATTACTGCTGCAGGGAACAGGTTAACAAGAGCGTTGATACCTGTCTTAACTGCCTCAGTCTGCTCTGCGTTAGGAACATAACCGATTGCTGCAAGAAGTGATACTGTTACAACACCTGTAACTGCTGTAGCAAGCTTAACTGAGAAGCTTACAAGTGAGAATGTAAGACCAACCTCACGAACGCCATACTTCCAGTCGCCATACTCGATACTGTCGCACATCATACCGGGAGCAATGTTAGCGTTAGCCATTGTAAGACCGATTATAGCTGAAACACCAATGATAAATGCCATGTTGTTTACAGGAACAAGGAAGAGCAGTACAAGTGCTGCAACCTGTATAAATGTTGTGATGAGCATATAGCCCTTCTTTGAGAATGTCTTTGTTCCCCAAGGAAGTGTCAGATTACCAAGAAGCTGGCAAACTGTCATTGTTGTGAAGATCGGAGCAACCATCATAGGATTACCAACTACATAAAGTACATAGAATGCAAGCATTGACATACGTGCCATGCAGCCCATTGCACCTGCAAATGTTGAAAATACTGTAATCATGATGTTCTTGTTCTTAACGATATAAGGAAGTGCCTCTTTAATCGGCATGGGCTTTACATCTGTTGCCTCAGGTGCAGCCACTTCCTTACATTTCCATGCGCAAAGCAGGCAGCAGGGAATAAGAAGTATTGAGAAAAGAACTGTTGTCAGGAAATATCCCCTTGCAGTAGGTGCCTCGCTGTGTCCAAGGTAAAGAATAAGAGGCATTGCAACAGCTGAAAGGATCATGCTGATAGCGCCTGAACCAATACCACGGCATGAAGCATAGTCCATACGAACCTGTGAATCTCTTGCAATAAGGTTTACAAGTCCCTGATAAGGAATGCAGAGTGCTGTGTAAGCCATACCTGCGCCGATGTAGCAAACCATGCAGACAAGGACCTTCATAATGCCCTGCATCGGAAATACTGTAAATGTCAGTATGTTGAATATTGCAAGGAAAATTGGTGAAAACATAACGTATGGACGAAACTTACCAAAACGTGTTTTTGTCTTGTCACATAAAGCACCCATCATAGGATCGTTTATCGCATCCCAGATACGGGCAACCACAAAGATCAGCGATATTGCGGAAGCAGATAACCCTACGATATCTGTGTAGAAAATTGTCAGATAAGTGTTGATCATATACCAGGAAAGCTGGCAGCCGACCTCACCCATTGCGTAGAAGCCACCGGTAATCCAGTTAGTTTTTTCTTTTTTTGATTCCAGCGAGGGCGCAGCAACAACGTCAACTACAGCCTCATCTGATATAGCATGATTTACCATTTCTATTATTTACCTCCCAGCTACGAAACCTTTTTGAGTCCCGCAAAATATACCTTCATAAAATATAGTTTTGTTCTGTCACCTGTGTTCTAACCCCTTAGACACAGCTTTTTTACGTGCACGTTTGTGATATATATACTTTATCTTTTTCATGCAATCTTCTCTTGCTATAAATTCCACGTTTACATACATCTGTTTCGTATTTTTCGTAAATAAAAATGGACATTGCAACAAATGATAACACTTGTTGCAACGCCCAATTTCAATTGGTAATCATGCACATTTATTCCGCCGGGAATATGTGAACAAGGCACAATTCATGCGGTTCAAGACTCGCCTCTATCGTTATGGAGCGGTCTCCCTCATCAACCGGTGTGCTCTCCAAAGTAAGCTTTGGCACACATATTGATTCCAAATACTTTACATCATTTCTGGTAAGTCTGGTTTCATATTGAAATTTCTCCCATTCATCCAATATACTACCGTGATTTCTATTTAAAATTCTTTTCTTTATATACCATTTATCATTGCCTTTTAGATGTTTTATTGACAATGACATATTAAGGACAGAGCCCCTCGAATATAAGCTTTTCTTCATTTCAGTAAGACCAACATCCTCAGTTCTAAGGAAATATTCCGCCGAAAACCAGGAATCATTGAAAAGCAGAACTCTTATGCTTCCATTGTCGGTTTTCGTGCATATATAATGATCGCCACGAGATAGCAGCTTGTCTCCCAGCGTATTCATAAAAGCCAGTGAGTAATATGCCGGCTTCATGATACTGTCCTTTGTGATAAGTCCTATACTTCCGTTAAGGAGTCCTGTAGAATCCATGTAATTGCTTATCCAATCAGAAGCACACATTATCGAAAGAGCATCAACATGCTCCATGAGCTTTTCAGCCCGCGATGCAATATATGCTGCTCTGAAGCAGCTGTCATTTACATAGTTTCTGTTTGAAATAGAGATATTCCATTCTGTAATAAAAAGTTTACTCTCTCCTATGTCTGTCTGATCCATCAGCTCTCTCATCTTCTTGACCTGACTGATCTCTGTATCAGGATTCTTACTTACCCTCCTGCCATATATTGCTTCATCATTTCCTCTTGGCGTTTCATATGGGAACAAAAGGAAGGATACAAAATCCGGATGCTCTCCCCTCCTTGCAAGGTCTAAGTAGAAGTCTAACAGCATCTCCCAATCCTGATCGACTACTCCGCCAATTCCTCCAACCATAGCTCCGGGGATTTTTCTTTTTACCGCTTTATGAAAGAACTCATAGGCCTCCCCTATAGAGAATGGGTCCTTTTCCCACAGACTGGAAGTCTCGTCATCCAAAATAGGAATATATGATAATTCAAAACACCAGCCTGAAACCTCATTAAGGCCATACCTGTCAACTACATGGTTAATAAAATCCGTAACAGCCTGCTCCCATGCTCTTCTTGAAGCAAAGTAAATATAATCATTCACGTTATATATTTCACCTGAAGCCATGGATGCCATATCGGGTTTTCTACCCAGACTGATGAACACTTTAATATGGCTGTTTACAAGAAAATCCAATGCAATATCAACCATATTGAAATTGCAGGGCTGTCTGCCTGTACCATCAGTAATCATCAGTCTTGTTGAAAACAGGTTCCAGATACGCGCCATCTCAAAATGAAGCTTTTCATGAAGACGCTGCACATGATACTGAGTGTTTGCCCTGGTGAGATCGTTGATACTGCCTATATTGATTATCTTGTTCCAGATTTTAACGTAATCTTCTCCGGGATTTGTATCAAGATCAAAGACCAGTTCACTCGGCTTCTCATGCCTGCCATGAATAGCTGCGTTTTTTTCAAGCTTCTCCCTGATCTGATTGTCAATGATTTCCTTCTCTTCTTTCTCCTTTTTCGCATCATCCTTATGAGCCTCACGGTACTGGGAAGGAGACATGTTCATCTCCTTGCGGAATGCGCGGTTAAAAGAAGTTGAATTGGTAAAGCCGCAGGACAACGCAATCTGAGTCATATTCTGATCAGTTGTTGCCAGAAGGAAAAGCGACTGCTGAAGCCTTAACCTTGTAACATAGTCAGCAAAATAGATTCCTGTGTTTTTCTTAAAAATTCTGGACAGGGTTGATGCTGAAACATACATACTGTCGGCAAGATCTGTCAGATTAACCTCCTGATCAAGATTCGCGATAATATACTGCATCATCTGCTGCATGCGGATGTCGTTATCCGGATTACCCTGAGCCTTATTAAGATTCTCTGTCTGATAATTCTCAATGAGGGTATCAAGAAGTAAATAAAGGCTACTGTCTACGCGGCAGTCAGACTGACGGCCTCCATACAGTAGTTCCTCTGTCATATGATAAAAGATCGTTCTTAAATCCTCATAGGACCTGCTCTTATCAGCCTCGGAATTGCAATAAAAGACAACACTTTTGCCTTTCATTACATTCTGTATCATCTTCATGGAGAAAAGCGCACAGCCGACAATAGCTTCTCCGACCTCTCTGTAGCTGTACTCAACTCCGGGGTTGATCATGATAACATCCCCTTCGCCAAGTGTGTAGCTGTTCTCAAGCACATCAACAGTTATACTGTCCTCCAGCACAAACAGAAATGTCAGGCTCATAATAATGTGCTTTTCATTTTTCTCAGGTCTTATTATTTCATAAGAACATGTATCGTAGTTCATAAGTTCCCTCATTTTGTTAAATAAATAATTAAAATATTTCCCTAAAAAATAATTTTACCATATAAGCACAAAATGCGCTCCGACAAAGAATTCTCTTTATCGAAGCGCATCCTATACTAAGTATTAAACAATGAGCAAATGTCTCTCATTTACATGATGACCAAACTCAGGCATATATACCATAGGCTCTTTATCAGGATCAAGACCATCCTGAATGATCGGCGGCATATATGAAGAAGTCCAACAGAAGCCATACTTAAGATCGTGATAGCCCTGTGCAAGGCCGCCCTTTTTCTTAACCTTGAGAACAGCCGGTGTGGTTGTTGACCAATGTGTATTAAAATCTGAAGCCATTTCTTCGTTGGTGAAATCCTCACCCTTGATATTCCAGATGATATCATCCTTCTCAATTCTCTCACCGTCTACAAAAAGTGTGCCGGGACGGAGCTGTGAAAGGAAGATTCCTCTATAGTAAGGGAGTCTTACCTTGAACTGAAAGCCGGTAACATTTCCCTCTGCGTCTTTAATATTCCTAAATCCAACTGACTGGATTACCTGTTTATCCATTGTGTATCTCCTTCTATACTGATTTGCTAATTAATCTCCGAGCAGATTCTTAAGCAGGATGTGATGTTTTCTAAGTGTCTGACCTACTTCGTAGCCATCATCATACTTATCTGCACCTTCATACTCGCTCAGAAGATATCCTTCATAACCGTTATCCTGTAATACCTTTATTACTTCACGATAAGGAATTGTTGTTTCCTCAAAGTCATCACTCATGTTTATGAACTTTGCATGGCAACAGTAAACATAAGAAAGAAGCGGAATTATATCCTTAGGCTTATTAGGAGTATAGTTCGGATCAACCCACTCACCGGGCTTAAACTCTGTGCGGAAAACCGAGAAATCGATGTTAAGGCCGAAGTTCTTTGTGCCTGTCTCCTTAATAAAATCAACGAAATCTGTTACAAGCTTGCCATTAAGGTTTGAAGGTGTGTGGATTTCGGGACACATTTTTATATCAAGCTCCTCAGCAAGAGGAAGTGCGCCCTTTATTATCTCTCTCCAATTTTCAACGGGCTCAAGCAGATCATTGATAACAGGCATCTTGGTTCTCATTACATGGAAGCCAAGACGGTGAGCAAGACGGATGTCTCTCTTTAACATCTCAACGGACTCCTCTGTAGTAAGATCTCTGTCTCCAAGAACATGGCTGTCGATCCAGTTGCCATATTCTGCGGGAACGACCTCATATTTCTCGCAGAGATGATGCCACTTCTCAACCCATTCATCTGTAGGATAGGGGTAGTTTTCAATATGTGTATTTGCAAGAATTTCAATGCCATGTGCACCCATGTCATAAAGTTCTTCAAAGCAATCCTCAAGTGTCTTGTTAAGTCCGAATTCTGCTGAATAGCTGTAGAGAGCAACACCTCTCTTCGGACCTTTTTTATTATACTGATACATTTTGTAAGTCCTTTCTATTATTGTTCCCTCCCTGAATTCAGGGAGGGAAGTTATATTTTTATCCTATTACCTTCAATTACTCCGGCTTGTACTCATCGAAATCATACTTGATCACGCCGAAAGGTGTCTTCTGCTCACGAAGTGCAACAGACTTTGACATCTTCTTGATCTCATCTGCTGTTACGCTGCGTCCGAGCTCGTTTGAAAGCATAACACCCTCTGAAAGGAATGCTGTCTGCATAGCGATGTAAGGTGAATCAATTCTTGTCTCATCTGTAAGCTCGCCGCGAAGGTATGAATACCACTGAAGCTGGTTGTCGTTGTACTTCTCCATCTCAGGATTAAGTGCAAGCTCCTGCATACCTGTAACATCACTGATAGCGCACTCAAGCTTTGTATCGAAGAGACGACCCTTTTCATCAACACCGAAATGCTGAAGTCTGGGCTTCTGAAGTTCTCCGCCACCTACGATCTGTCCGCCTTCCGGAACAGCCATGGGGCCACCTGTCTGGTCAACATCTGTAAACTTAAGACCGCCGAGTGAACCTGCAATAAAGCTTGTGCCGATCTCATCCATGTGGATAGCCCAGTCTTCATAGATATCCATTGAAAGGCCATTCTTAAAGCGCACAAGTGCAACTGAAAGATCCTCAACAGGTGTGTGGCAATCTACAGCATCATCTATTCTCTTATCTCTCCAGTAATCACAGGTTGTGGTTCCGTATACGCTCTCAAGCTCAGGCATTCCCATAACATAGAGCATCTGTGCGATGTGATAGATACCGAGGTCAAAAAGAGGTCCGTGTACGCCTACGTTAGGATCTACGAAGTCACGGCTAAAGAAAGGCATATCATAGCCGGGACGTCCCTGACGTCTGTGTCCTACTGATCTGCAGTGGTAAACCTTACCAAGCTTGCCCTCAGCGATCATCTCCTTAGCGATACGTGTCTGAGGATTGTAGATGGAGCTGATCTGGATAGCGAGCTTCTGACCATACTTCTTCTGTGCATCATAGAGAATCTTTGCATCAGCATAGCTTGCTGCCATAGGCTTCTCTGAGTAGCAGGGGAAGCCTGCTGCCATAACTGCTGTTGCAACAGATGTATGAAGGTTGTTGTGAACACAAACTTCAACCTCATCGATATCATCTCTCTTGAGCATCTCTCTGAAGTCCTCATAGAGGCAATCCTCTGAAAGACCATACTGCTTACCCCAAGCCATGAGCTTGTCCTTATCGATTTCTGCAGCAGCTACTACGCGAAGATTCTGTCCTCTCTTGTTGAGGTTCTTGATTACTGTCATGTGACGATGTGAGATCATTCCACATCCGATGATTGCTATTCTTATTTCCTTAGGTGTATTCATTGTTTTTCTCTCCTTAAATCTAAATCTATTTGTTATTACTCATTTGTTTTCTCTTTTTACCAGCCGAAAATCTTAAGATACTCACGGCTTCTTCTTGCGCACTCAAGTACATCTGCTTCATAGTGCTCATCCTGTTCAACAATCACCCACTTTGCATTTGCCTCAAGTGATGCCTCAAGAACGGGCTCCCAGATCATCTGTCCAAAGCCAACGGGACGGAATCCAAAATATCCTGTATCTCCCTCTGACTCCTCAGTTTCGATACCGATGAGCTTGTACATGTTCTTAACTTCACCCTTCTTGATGTAGTCCTTAAGATGTACTATCGGAATTCTGTCTGTATACTTCTTAACGAATTCCGGTGCCTGGCCTGTTGCAACATCACACCAGCAGGTATCAAGCTCACACATGAGATTGTCATGATCAATTGCCTCAAACATTGCATCGTAGCCATATCTTCCATCAGGAAGCTTTACGAACTCAAAGTCATGATTGTGATAAAGGAATGTCATTCCCGCATCATGGATTTTCTTTCCTACTTCATTTAAAAGAGGAAGGAACTTTTCAAATCCTTCTGGATTTACAGGTCTGTATTCCTCAGCCATATAAGGCATTACAAGGTACTTAACACCGATAAGCTTGTAATCCTCGATAACCTTATCAAGATCATTCATCATCTCATCGAATGCAACGTGTGCACTGACAGGTGTAAGTCCAACCTCTTTAAGAGTGTCTCTTACGAAAGCAGGCTCAAGGCCGTACAGGCCGGCAAGCTCTACACCGTCATAACCGAATTCTTTGATTTTTGTCATTACGTTTTTGAAGTTTTCAGGTGTATTCTCAAGTAAATCCCTAAGACCATATACCTGAATAGCTACAGGAAGTTTGCTCATTTTTAATATCCTCTCTTTTCTTAAATCTATTCCCCACCATGTCCTTCACATGCGGTAATATCCAGCTATTTCGCGCTTTTTTGTCCGGCGCGTTTGCATTTCTTATGGTCTTATATTATCTTTTGGAGCCACCCTTTTCTTTGTTCTGTTTTCAAAAAGAAGGCACAAATATTGCAAGAAAAAAATCCAATCACTTTGGCTTGCAACAAATGTGCCATATCTGTTTCATTTTTAAGAGTCCTGTATACAGATGTATTGAAATGGTGATGGCTATTGCAAAATTTAAAATTATTCGTATAATTTCTATAAAGGCAAAGGCGTCTACTTCGTAAGCAGGCGCCTTTTGCTTTATGATGGTTGCCGAATCGCGAAGTTCATCGCATTTTCAGCCTGCAAACATCATAGTTTTGGGAGGGGATATCATTTGAGACCAGTTATCGGTTTAATACCACTTTTTGATGATGAAAAAGACAGCTACTGGATGCTTCCAGGATACATGAAGGTTCTGGAAAAATGCGCCGCTCTGCCCATTATGCTTCCGCTGACCACTGACGAAGCGGAGCTTTCTGAGGCATACTCTCTCTGCGACGGAATCCTTTTTACCGGAGGACACGATGTCTCACCTTCTGTTTACGGAGAGGATAAAAAGAGCACCTGCGGAGCTACCTGCGAAGCAAGAGATAAAATGGAAGGCTATCTTTTGGAAAAATGTATAGCGGATAACAAACCTCTTCTTGGTATATGCCGCGGAATCCAGTTTATCAATGCCTACCTTGGAGGAACCCTTTATCAGGATCTGCCATCCGAATACGCTTCCGTCATCGAGCATCATATGAGTCCGCCCTATGACAGAGCTGCTCATAAAGTTGAGATTCTTGAAGGTACTCAGCTTTCAGACATTCTCGGTGCAGGGATTCATGAAGTAAACAGTTATCATCATCAGGCAGTAAAGGAACTCTCGCCAAAGGCAGAGAGGCTCGCCGTCTCTGAGGACGGACTAATCGAGGCAATCGCTGTGAAAAATCACAGATTTGCAATAGGGGTGCAATGGCATCCTGAGTTTTCCTACGAAAATAATGAGGAAAGCGTGAAGTTAGTAAAAGCATTCGTTCAAGAATGTCAAAAAGGAAGGAGCAAATAGTTATGAAAAAGAAAATGTTGGCAATGGTAATGAGCGCAATGATGGTCTTAGCTGCAGGCTGCGGCGGAAGCGGCGCAGCAGACTCAGCAGCACCTGCAGATAACGCTGCGGCTACATCAGATGCATCCGGCAAGGTTTGGAAAATCGCTACTGACACAGCTTTCAAGCCCTTTGAGTACACAGATGACAATGGCAACTTCGTTGGAATTGATATGGATATCCTTGACGCCATCGCTAAGGATCAGGGCTTCCAGTATGAGATGCAGGTTCTTGGTTGGGACGCTTCTATCGCAGCATGTCAGGCAGGTCAGGCTGATGGTATGATCGCAGGCGCTTCAATCACTGATGAGAGAAAAGAGTCCGGCTGGATTTTCTCAGATGGTTACTATGATGCAAACCAGAGCATGGCTGTAGAGGCATCCTCTTCTATCGCAGGCTTTGATGATCTTAGCGGTCAGTCAGTTGCTGTTAAGACAGGTTCCATGAGCGCTACATATGCTGAGAGCCTTGCTGATCAGTACGGCTTCACTGTTACATATTTCGAGGATTCACCGACCATGTACCAGGCAGTTGTTGGCGGACAGGTTGCAGCAGTATTTGATGATACACCGATCATGGCTGCAAACATCAAGGATACAGGCATCTCCATGAAGCTTGTAGACGGCACAGGCAATGATCCCGCAGCTTACGGCTTTGCTATTTTCAATGCTGATAATCAGGAGCTTGTAGATATGTTCAACAAGGGTCTTGCAAACATCAAGTCAAACGGCAAGTATGATGAAATTCTTAAGAAGTATCTTGGTGAATAAAACAGTTAGGTTTGTTTCTGTATTATCTTTAGAAAATCAGTTTTCATAAAATTCAAACAATATCGGGCAGGGCTTCCTGCCCGGTATATCATGAGGAACCTTTTATATGATTAAAATTATTTCTGTATATGGAGGAATGCTTCTCGTTGCGCTTGGCAGAACGCTTCTGCTTGCACTTCTTGGACTGTTCTTCGCATGTATCATCGGTATGATATTCGGTATCATGGGCGTTCTTAAGAACCGCGCATGTAACATCATTTCACAAATATTCGTAGACGTCATCAGAGGCGTACCCATGATAGTTTTGGCATTCTTTGTTTACTTCGGTGTGCCTTATTTCTTTAATACTATCATCGGTGGTTTTTCAATCAGTTTAACCGCGCTGCAGGCAGGTACCATATGTCTTGCACTTAACTGCGGTGCATATATGGCAGAGATTGTCCGCGCCGGAATCCAGTCAGTTGATAAAGGTCAGATGGAAGCTGCAAGATCCCTGGGTCTTACCTACGGAATGGCCATGAGAAAGGTCGTTCTCCCTCAGGCTATCAAAACAATGATTCCCACCTTCATCAACCAGTTCATTATCACACTTAAGGACACATCCATTTTGTCCGTTATCGGATTCCCGGAGCTTGTTAATACAGCAAAAAATGTACAGGCGAACACCTTCATGTCCTTCCAGACATGGGCTATCGTCGGAATTATGTATCTAATCGTTATCACTATCCTTTCACGTAGTGCAAAGATGGTTGAAAGGAGGCTCAACGTTGGCAGATAAAGAAATTAAGATCAAAGTATCAAACTTAAAGAAATCCTTTGGTGACCTTCAGGTCCTCAAAGATATCTCAACAGAAGTAACAAAGGGCGAAGTTGTATGTGTTATCGGTCCCTCCGGATCCGGTAAATCCACCTTCCTTCGCTGCCTGAACAAGCTTGAGACAGTAACAGGCGGAAGCGTAATCATTGATGGTACTGACATCACAGATAAAAAGGTCAACATCAATCATGTCCGCGAAAACATCGGGATGGTTTTCCAGCATTTCAACCTTTTCAACAATCTGAACATTCTGGACAACCTCACTCTCGCACCTGTTCAGCTCAAAAAGTGCTCTAAATCAGAGGCTGTTTCAAGAGCTAATGGCATGCTGAAAAAGGTAGGCCTTGAGGATAAGGCAGAAAGCTATCCCAGCCAGCTTTCAGGTGGTCAGAAGCAGCGTGTAGCCATCGCAAGAGCTCTCTGCATGCAGCCCGATATCATGCTCTTCGATGAGCCCACATCCGCTCTCGATCCCGAGATGGTAGGCGAAGTTTTACAGGTAATGAAGGATCTTGCAGCTGACGGAATGACAATGGTTATCGTCACCCATGAGATGGGCTTTGCAAGAGAAGTTGCTGACAGAGTTATTTTCATGGATGGCGGCTACATCGTCGAGGAAGGAACACCGCAGGAAGTCCTTCTCAATCCTAAAGAAGAAAGAACCATAGATTTCCTTAACAAGGTTCTGTAATTTCTTTTATATTTAATCACTTCGAACTAATGGAGGAATTATGAGAAACATAATAACCATCAGCCGACAGTTCGGTGCCGGCGGAAGCACAATTGGTCAGGCTGTAGCTGAAAGACTTGGATTTTATTATTGCGATAAGGACATGATATTAAAAGCAGCGCTCGAAAGCGGAACTCTCACTCCTGAAGAGATTCGCCACTATGATGAACGCGTTCCGTTTCAATTCGGATTTGGCCAGAGCCTTTTTGATTTCTACAACAAGCCTCTTGATGAGCGACTTTTCAACGCCCAGAAGGAGGCCATAAAAAAAGTTGCCGAAAAGGGCAACTGCGTAATCGTAGGAAGAAATGCCAATATAATCCTCAAGGAATTTGACAAGACTCTTCATGTATTCATCTCAGGGTCCGAAAAAGCAAGACTAAAGCGCATGTGTGAAAAAATGCCTGACACTCCCGAGGAAAAGGTTCTTGAACATCTTCGTGAAGTAGACAGGACCAGGAAAAAGTACTGCAAATACTACACCAGTACATTGTTTGGTCATGCCCCGTACTATGACCTTTGCTTAAAGAGTTCAAGCCTTGGTTTTGATAAGTGTATTGATCTTATCTGTGAGGCAGCTAAAGCTGAATGATATGACTGATTTTGGTCCTGGGGGACGAGGTTAGCGGCCCCTAGGGCCATTATTTTACCCGTTAACCCCCGTCCCTCTGACCATCTCCTGTTTCTTCATAGTATTCTTCTAAAAATCCCTGCATATACTCATGTCTCTTTTGGGCTATAGTCTTAGCAACATCAGTATTTAGTTCATCCTTCAAAAGGAGAAGCTTATCGTAAAAATGCTTAATTGAATCTGACAGCGGCCTTCCGACTTTCCCACCATAAGCAAATGTTCTGGCAATCCCTATTGCGCCAATTGCATCAAGTCTGTCCGCATCCTGAACAATCTTTCCCTCTAAGTTTTCAGGTCTTTTTCCTCTGTTATGGCTAAATGACACAGAATTAATTATTTCGCATATCTGTTCTATCGTTTCTGACGAGATATCCTTCTGTTCCATAAATGACCTGGCATTCATGTTGTTTTCCGTATTGAAAAGCTTGTGGTCATCTGCATCGTGTAATAATGCAGCAAGCAAGACTACAAAGCTATCCGCATCAGGATATTCCGCTATGATCATCTGTGCATTATAGTAAACACGCATTGTATGATCTGCTCCATGCCCATCGGAGTTTCCTGCAAAAAGTTCCTTAACATAGTCTATGGCATCATCTATAATCATATCTTTTTCTATCATCATGATTCATCTCCTTAACTGCCTTTTATATTAGCTCATGAACTACCCTCACCGACTCTGCGTCGGAAAGGGTTTCTGTTATGCCGCTGTGCGGCATGAACCTTCAGTCTGCCTATGGCATCCTGAAGAACATGGCATGCCCACTATGCCTCTATCCCATTGTGTTACCTTTGGGAATACTTTTCTCAAGATATTTGCAGCCCCGTTTATGTCTGCATTTGTGAGTGTTCCATCGTAGTGCCTGTAGAGTCCTCTTTTTATCCTTCTTCCTGAAAAAGAGTATTCTTTATTCTTCCCTTTTTCATACATGGGGATAGGATCCATGGCAAGAAAATCCGCCTTCGATGTATAGCTCTCCTCGGTCAGGGCAAATCTTATACCGTATTCAGCAAGCTTATAGCGGAGCATATCTGCAAATATCAGCATTGGTATCTGCACAAAATTCTGGTTACTGATATGTCCCATATCTGCTTCCTGTTTCTGGAATACATTATGTCCCATCACCACAACATCGACATGGTTATCCCTTGCATAGTCAGCAAGCTGTCTACTCATCTTGTGGAACTGGTCCTTTATCCTCCTGTTCCTCTTTTCAGTAAGGATGCTCATTTTTCTGGTACGGTATCTCTTATTGCATCTCATGGCACATGAAGCGAGTCTTCCCATTTCCTTGTTGTAAAACTGGTTGATAGCCTTGATGGTTCCGCCCTTTATGACAAAGGGGCTCTCGCCAAAGTTGTTTACTACGGCAGCTATGTTATCTATTCCGGGATCTATTGCCATTACACGGATGCCTGAAATATCCGCCATATCTGCAAGATCCTTCAGTATTTCCTTATCATCAGCAGGAGCCATGCCCCTTGTTTCCACATCCATAACGACATCTATCACAAAGTCCTTCCCATGTGGCTTTATGCGCACTTCCTTAAGCTTTCCGGAAGGGAAGTCCTCACCAAGTCTTAGCATATCATTCGTTCCGGGGAATCTGATAAGAGACTCTTCCTTTATCCTGCATATCTGGTTTGTGAGTATGGCTGTCTTGTACTTCCCATCACCGACATACCTGGGCATGCGGGGACGTCCTGTAAAAGCAGACGGAGTCTTTGCATATGCCTTCACTGCCTCAAAAAATGACTTGTAATCCCTGAGCAGGAGCTTCAGTATCTGCTGGTTTGCCTGTGATGGAAGCCCATAGTATGCCTTATCTTTTGTGGCCTTTAAAAGATAGTCAAGGGCATTGTAAGAAAGCCAGGAACCTTTTACCTGATATTTTGTACCATCAAGGATGTCCTTAACAAGACTGAATACCTGCATCTGATTGGGATACAGGGGTCTGTAGGATGCCATGGCTTCCACGGCTGAAGAATACTGACGGATTATGAAATTAGCCCTGTTGTACAGAATGGCGCAGGCTCTGCAGATATCGCTACAGTAACCATATAGTCTGTTGTTCTTACTGATTCTGAACTGCCTTGTTCTGTACACGGTTGTAATTCCCTTCACCAAGCCTTATACTCTGTATTATAGCATATTTATAGTAAATATTCAAACATTTGTTTGCATTAGATTTGGAGGTTTCATGGACAATTACAAGAGGAACAGGCACTCAGTCTACCTGCTTACATACCATGTTATTTTTGTTACAAAATACAGGAAAAAGGTCATCACAGACGAGATGGGTGATTTCATGAAAAACCACGCCGCATATCTCTGTGGAAGGATGGACTGTGACCTGCTCTCAGCTGAAACAGACAGGGATCACATGCACCTTCTTATCTCAATGACTCCTGATGTGGCACCGGTAAAGCTGATCAACACATTAAAAACCGGACTTTCGCGAGAGGTTCATTTAAGATACAAAGAGCATATCGAAAAGTACCTCTGGGGTGATTCACCATTCTGGAGCGCCAGTTATTTCTGCGCTACTACCGGTTCCGTATCCATGGAAACCGTCAAAAAATACATAGAAGAACAGCGCACTGATGACCATCGAAGAAAATATGAGAAATCTGGAAAATATGTTAAAGCAAAGCGTTGAAGACGGGCGATTCATCCCCGACCGACATCGTCGGAAGAGGTTTTCTCGCTAATTATTCATAATAATTGCTGGAGCATGTCTTGTATGTAGTATTTGCTGGGATTGGCAACAAATTGGTACTAATATGCTGATTTGTTGCCTTTTTTCATGTCTGTAAAGACACAAACAGTCCTCTTAGCAACAAATCATTTTAATAGTGGAAATTTGTTGCATGTTCACCTGTTAAATAAGTGCCTGAAAATTTCATCGGCAACAAATATGTAGAAATCAAATTTCTTGTTGCACCAAAAACAAAACAAGGCAACAAAAGCATCCGATAAGTATTATTTTATTGCTACTGGTGATATTTGATGATGTTTGAGAAATTCAAACGACAACAAAATAAAAAGTTGATATTTCTTTTGTTGCCATATGCGTTTTTCTTATATATTGACATGATTAGAATTGACAACAACTATGTTAAATAACACTAATTTGTTGCCAAATCAAAAATTTAGCTTGTTTTATAATGAGGAAATTTTATAATATGACTAATTTGAACAGTCGAAACTTGTAGGGAATATCACCTTTTGTCAGTTTGAGAATAACGATATGAAATATACTGAATCAGCGAAAAGAATAAAGACGCGACTAATCGTAATAGTGTTCATTGCTCTTTTGACACTTATCATAGCTATACTTTTTTTGACACAGAAAATAGCAACTTACATAGGATCTAAGTACGCTATACAGGGCGTAGATGTTTCTCATTTCCAAGGAGATATAGATTGGAATGAGTTAGAAAGACAGGGGATATCTTTTGCTTATATAAAAGCAACAGAAGGAAGTAGTTATGTGGATTCCTGTCTTAATCAAAACTATCAAGGTATACAGAATACCGGGCTTGAATATGGTTTTTACCATTTCCTGAGTTTGGAAAGTTCGCCTGAGACACAGCTTGAGAACTTTAAAGCCGCTACAGGTGAGTATCATATGGATTTAATTCCCGCAATTGATATCGAATGGTATGGTGACAAGAGACAGAATCCACCAGAAAAAGAAGTAGTTTTGAGCACCCTTTTTCAAATGGTCTCGCTCTTTGAACAGGAATACGACCAGAAACCTATTGTGTACACTACTCAGAGCTATTACTTTAAGTATTTCTATGGCGAAAAAATTGATTTTCCGATTTGGATTAGAAACGTCTATTTCAGTCCTTTCCAAGAGTGGGCAATTTGGCAGTACACAGACCGATCCGTTCTAGATGGATACTCTGGTGATGAAATATATATTGACCGCGATGTTATAAAGGGTTCAGAATATAAAAACATTCGAATAAATGAATGATATGACTCTCCAAAAAAGCGCAAATAGGGGCTGTCGCACTAATTTAGTGCGCAGCCCCATAACTTTTAATTAGTGATGGAAAAATCTCATTCCTGTGAATGCCATAACCATGTTGTGGTCATTTGCAGCACTAATTACGTTGTCGTCTCTTACTGAGCCGCCGGGCTGTGCAACATACTTTACGCCGCTCTTTGCAGCTCTCTCGATGTTGTCGCCGAAGGGGAAGAATGCATCTGAACCAAGGGCAACGTCTGTGTTCTTATCAAGCCATGCTCTCTTGTCAGCCTCTGTAAATACTTCGGGCTTTGTTTTGAAGAGATTCTGCCATTTTCCATCTGCAAGAACATCCATATAATCAGCGCCGATGTAGAGATCGATTGTGTTATCTCTGTCTGCACGGCGGATGTTATCAAGGAAAGGAAGCTCGAGAACCTGAGGTGCCTGACGAAGGAACCAGTTGTCAGCCTTAGAGCCTGCAAGTCTTGTGCAGTGAATTCTTGACTGCTGTCCTGCACCGATACCGATTGCCTGACCACCCTTTACATAGCAAACTGAGTTTGACTGTGTGTACTTAAGAGTGATGAGCGAAATAAGAAGGTCCTTCTTAGCTGCGTCGGGAAGATCCTTGTTGTCTGTAACGATATTCTCAAGCATTTTGTCATCGATAACGATGTCGTTGTGACCCTGCTCGAAGGTGATTCCGAATACCTGCTTCTTCTCAAGAGCAGCGGGCTTGTAGGAAGGATCGATCTTGATTACAGCGTAGTTGCCGTTCTTCTTAGCCTTTAAGATTTCAAGAGCCTCAGGAGTGTAGTCGGGAGCGATGATTCCGTCTGAAACCTCTCTCTTTATAAGTCTTGCAGTATCCTCATCGCAAGTATCAGAAAGTGAAATGAAATCACCAAAGGATGACATTCTGTCAGCGCCTCTTGCTCTTGCATAAGCAGATGCCATAGGTGAAAGCTCACCAAGATCCTCTACCCAGTAGATCTTCTTCTCGATGTCTGTAAGCGGAAGTCCGATAGCTGCACCTGCAGGTGATACGTGCTTGAAGGATGTTGCTGCGGGCATTCCTGTTGCTGCCTTCAGCTCTGATACAAGCTGCCAGCCATTGAATGCATCAAGCAGATTGATGTATCCGGGCTTACCATTTAAAACTTCTATAGGAAGGTCGCTTCCATCCTCCATGAAAACTCTTGAAGGCTTCTGATTGGGGTTGCAACCATACTTAAGTGCTAATTCTTTCATTATGTACTCTCCTTTAATTTACTGGTTCTTGTTTACGATGCGTGTTTCATACTTGCCTGTGGCAATATCGATGTAGCGTGTGAAAAGTGAAACCTTGTTGTCTTCGTTGAGGTTGTTCCAAACCATGTTTGTGAACTCATCGATGTCGCCTGAAATCTCAACTTCTGTAGGCTCGCCTTCGTAGCTGGGAAGCGGATTGCCATCACCCATGTAGGTGTGTATGAAATATCCCTTGCCTGCAGCGGGCTTCTCATATGTATAGGTAAATCTAAGGCATGAAGAAGGATCGTTATGATCACTCTTAAGGATTGACATAGAAATGTCATATTTTCCATCATCAATGTGCATAAGGCCTGAAATACGAGGTGTGTAGTTGGGAGCATCGGGCTCAAACTCTCTTGTTCTAAGTGATTCCTCGAAGGACTGGCCTGCCTCCATGAGATCATAGATGGTGTCTGTCTGATCACCGTTTGTCACGATTGTGTACTCACCGCGCACGCGAACAGGTGCGTAGATGATAAGACTGGGATCCTCAAGCTTTGCGGGATCAAAAGCTTCTGTGCGAATACCCTCACCCTCTGTAACAAATACTCTGTTTCTGCTGTTCTCACTTCTTCCCATGATGAAGTAAGCAGTAACTGCATACTTTCCGTCAGCACTTGTGCCGATCACGATTCCGCGTCCCGGGTACGCATTTGAGCTAAGCTCCTGTGCAAGATTAACCATGTTTTCTCCTTCCATGTATATGTGCTATTGCAGACACAAACTCGAAAATGCTTCGCATTTCCTCATTCGTGTAGCTCGCCATATAGGAGAAATTATCAATTTGTGCAAGCACATTGATAATTTCTCCTGCATGGCTCTGCAATAGCACGAAAAAAACCGCCTGGGCATGCCACAAAACGGCTGCCCAGGCGGTCGACAATTCTTTATTAATCACGCTCCCCTGTGGTTACCCACAAATCCGCCAGTTGCGTGACACCAATACTGTAAACCAAATCCCGGTCAATTGCAATATTTTGTTTTTCGTAAATTTCAAAAACTTCCCTGCCCTCTATGTGACGCCGGATTTGGAAAAACAAGCGAACATAACAGAGCTTCCTAAAATACGTTTATGGTTAATTCAAGGAAAAACCCGCGAATGATATTATTTCTATTAAGAAGCTATTAAAAATGGCTTAAAAATGCGGTTTATGGATTCTACTCCGTATGATTTTGGTGTTAAAATAACGTTAGATAACTATACCCAATTTTGGAAGGAATATGCTGATGATCACCATTCCTGTAATGGCTTCAATAGCCTTAATGTCCATAATCTTTGACGCAATAATAATAATATCCGAGTTGCTGTTTTTCCTTATTCTCATAAGGTTTTTATTCTTCAACGGAGAGTTCAAGCAGTACAGCCTCTTTGCCAAGATAATTGAGATCATCTTTCTTATCATGGTGCTTCTTATCCTTGTGGCAATATTCCTGTCAATAGGACGGTTCGACTAAAATATATCAGCGCTAAATGCACGGGATAAAATGCGTAGAACACATACTTGAATTTCCTGTTTATTTTTCCCGGTTTGCCGTTATAAAGCATTATCAGTAAAAATGCCGGAAGACTCCACTCTTCTGTTCCCAGGTTCATAAAAAATATGTACCCAAGAAAACATGCTAACAGCCGGTTGTTTCTAAAGACGAAGAAGATTGCAATAAGAACCACTCCCCACCATCTGTAATCGCTATTAATATATTGAGCCAAAAGTGCTCCGGCTGCGGCCGGAATAAAATACAAAAGTGCAAGGAAAGGATTTCTTTCATCCGATCCGTCAATAAAGTACAATGGCCCTCCAAACGAATCCTCCACAAGCTTCATGGTCCATATAACAAGCAGCCCTGTCAGAAGGGTGACGTACACATTGCGGCAATGCAGTAGTATGCTCTTATTTGCTGCATATACTGTGAAAATATCCCTTGTAAACGGTTCATATTTAATCTTTAACGCCAGGTCAAAAAACGGCTCTGAAATGATTCCAAAGATTGCCAGATTCCTGATATATTTCGGGATACTCCTTGTGTGAATAAGACCCTCCGTAAGCAAAAAACAATATATAGGAAAAGCCTGCCTTCCGATATGCCTTATCCATTCATAAACCTCTGCACTGGCTTTAAAGGTTCCGCCAAAGGGATAGACTCCCGCCCTTATGACAAACAACAGAATTCCGGCTCCGACATGGTCTATTAACATTGTCACCAAAGCAACCATTTTTAATGTGCTGCCATCCACCCTCGGCATACGAGATATGAGATTATTGATTGTCTTACTTATGCTGTCCACCTAAAAATCCTTTTTCATATTTTTTTGTTTATACTCAGAAAAACGGGCTTATCACTCATACTCCCCATTCCTCCATTACTGATACTAAGATTATAAAAAATTGTCCCCTCACAATTATTATTTCGTAATGCATGTTGCTTCCTATTTTACCACAAAAACATATCCCCATAAATTGTACTTAATACCGTCTGATTTACACTTTCCCGTAATAAATCATAAAAGTTTTATAGTTTGCTCATCTGAGTTTTATTATTATTTTTTATAATGTAATGAGTATCTATAAAAATCATGAGAGGAGAGAATAGTCAATGAAAAAACGAGTAATCAGATTCTTATGTGCGCAGACTGTAATATTAAGCCTGCTTGTGGGGGTTTGTGGCTGTGGAACAGCTGCTCCTAAGGCAGATGAGACTACAGAAATTGAAACAACAGAAGTAGCAAAGTCTGACACAGTCCAGGCTAAAGCTACTGCCAATACTGCTCCGGGCGCTTCCAAAAAATCCGAAATTGATCTGGAAACTGCATCTACCTTTGAATGTGAGGAAGAGGGTGTAACTCTATATCTTCCTGCTGAGTATGAAACTGCAAAAGGCGATATTTCCGTAAGCGGGATGGACCTGACAAACGGTGACGGATTATACATGGTTTATGGAACCTATGTTGGAATAGCCAAAGACGAGCTTGACGAGCTGCTGTCAAAAGACGAGCCAACACAGGAAGAGATTGACCACTACTATGCATCTAATTTAACTCTTTTCGCTATAATTGGTATCGATAAAAACAGAAGCGCTTCAGACGTTGTTTCCCTGGTCACTGAACTGACTGAACAGTTAGGCGATGATGATTCAATGAAGATAAGCGAGAAGGATCTTGTAGAAGTCGCTACCTATGACGATTGCACTTATTATGAAGTAATTAATATCAACTCCTCCAATTATTCCAAACTTGAGCCTGAATTCCAAAAAGAATACGATATGCTCCAGTCTTTTAATGACTCTATTGCTGAATGTGCAGAGTACTACGAAGCTCTCGGCGTATTCCCCGGAATTATCGGATCAAAGATATCATTTAAAACCAAAGATATCGATGGCAATCCCATTACCAGTGATGAGCTGTTTTCACAGCACGATATCACAATGGTCAATGTATGGGCAACCTGGTGCGGCTGGTGTGTAAACGAGCTTCCTGAGCTTGAGGAAATCAATAACCGACTTGAGAAGAAGAACTGTGCAATAGTCGGTCTTTTAGGTGATGGAACAGATGCTGAAACTATAGAAGAAGGTATCTCACTTCTTACGGATGCAGGCTGTACCTATCAGTGTATTCTTCCTTTCGATGGATGGACTGATATGTTTGATATGAGCTCCGGCTGGCCTACTTCATTCCTTGTTGATTCTACAGGAACAATCGTGGCGTATCCCATTGTTGGAGCACAGGTTGACAACTACGAAAACGCAATAGAAAAAGCTCTTCAGGGAAATGCCGATGCTTCCTACAACGACTTGGGTTCATATTCAACAGAAAACACTGAGAATTTCTACAGAATCTATGTTGTAGATGAAGAATCCAACCCTGTTCCGGATGCAATGATTCAGTTCTGCTCAGGAGACACCTGCAACATGAGTCAGACTGATAAAAGCGGTATTGCAACCTTCGAAAAGCCTGAGGACGTTTATGAAGTTCATGTATTAAAGGCTCCTAAGGGTTACAAGCCCGATGATACAGTTTACATCACTCCCGATACCTACAGCGATATCACTATCGTTCTGGAAAAAGAATAAATAACCTTATAAATTTGCAGACCGCCCGGTTTTGTGCCGCGCGGTCTGTTTTTGCGTTTTCATATGGAAGGTGGGAAGGACTGGAGAATGCAAAAATCCTTTTTCATACGTATTTATAAATCTTAAATCATTATACCTGACGAGCACTATTAAGCAAATCAAGCAGCCCCTTTTCCTTGATAAGCGCAAGCCCGCTGCCTTCATCCCCAAGAACGATAAGGTTGTCACCCGCCTTTATGTCGAAAACATTTCTGGCCTTTGCAGGGATGACAATCTGTCCTTTGTCTCCAACCTTCACCATCCCGAATATGTGCTTTCCCTTAGGCGCCACGGCTAGTCCCAGGTTCTCTTCCTTTTTATAGTTTATAAGATCATCGACTGATACTCCGAAAACATCTGCGAGCATGGCGCATTTTTCTATGTCCGGAAGTGACTCGCCGGTTTCATATTTGGAGATGGTCTGGCGGGTAACACCCAGCTTCTCCGCCAGCTCCTCCTGTGATAAATTATTTATTTTTCTAAGCTCAATAAGGTTATCAGCAAACATTTTTGTCCCTCTCACTACTTCCAACAGGCACTTTTTTCCTGCTAATTCCAAGTACAAACCACCTAAGTACAGGCACCCTGCTTATAATCTCATAAAGCAGATATGCTCCTGCAAAGGCTCCGAAGGTTGTCAAAAGATAGACTAAAACAGGTGCCATTCCCGGCAGGTATTTTCTTGTATAATACGCAATCATCGCTATCGGCAGATAGTGGAACATGTAAAGCCCCCAGGATTTTTTTCCCATCCATGCGGTAAAGTCATTACTGAAATTCCCCCACTTTTTCATAAAAGCAAGAACCGCCAAAGTCGCAGCCCATGCGTAGAGATTGCAGAGAAATGTATCAAGAACCACATGATCAGGATAGTGCTGTCCCCAGAATACAACTGTGAAAATCACTGCAAGCACCATGCTTATGACGGTGAGCGGAAGCCACAGCTTTTCAAGGCGATCCATGACCTCATCGTGTGAAAAAATGAAGTAACCTGCAAAAAATGCTACCCCATAAATTCCGAAACGATATACAACTACTATCGGAGTATTGAGGATATTGGCAGCGCCCCACATAACAGGCATAAGTGCAAGGAAAACGATCACATTCGATTTTCCGGCAAGGTTATATAGTCTGTCCTTCTCGATTTTCCTGACAAGAACAAGAATCACAGAATAGAGCCACAAGAGCTGAATATACCACATAACAGCTGTTCCGCTAAGCGCCATAATAAGGAAAACAACAGGTCCCGGAACATCGCCCATAGTATCAAAAGCATGTCCGATCTGCATGTTGTAATAGCCAAGAATCCAGTAAAAAACAGGAAGTCCAAGTGTTGACGGAACCAGGTATTTCACCGTTCTTGTAGCTATGAACTCCTTAGCTGTGTGTTTCGTGAGCGCAAATCTCGCACTCATTCCTGACACAACAAAGAGCAGAACCATGAACCAGGGATACACGATGTACTGAAAAATATCCTGATACTGAACCTCGCTGAAAGGACCGATAGTTCCTGACGTTACTATAGCGTTGTACATATATATCACATGGTACAAAACTACGATAACTACGGTAATCCATTTGATATTGTCTAAGTATGTTTTCCTCATAATCATACCACCTTTGCAACTATTTTTAACATGATAATAGTTCCGCAAGGTGGCATAGTCTACCAACTGTCATTAACATTTCAAAACAATATTTGTTAATAATTGTTGCAGGATCAGCATCTTAACAGAAATGATTATCCTGCAACTGTTTTGGAAAATCTTAGGCAGGACGATTCTTGTCCGTATCGACTCTCTTATCCATAATAATGCCCATGATAGCACCTATAAGGACGCTGGCAATGGTGCCTATCCACAGATTCGAAATAAGAATTCCCACCATAAAGCCTGCGCACATTCCAAGGATTATATAGAGTCCTGTCCAGCCGCTCTTCTGCTTTTTGATGGAATAATAATCCACCCCATCCTTAGTCTCACGGCGCACAAACCCAGCCTTTTCAAGACCTTTAACCTTGTAGTCATCCTCATGTCTGCAGCTTGTGGACACCTCATTAACATTACGAAAACGGAAAACCGCTCTTGAAACAGAAAACAGAATCTCTTCGTTATATCCCGATTTTTCATAAGGCGCATCAAGATCTAAAGATATCGCAACCTCTCCGTGGAAAATTGTATCCTCGAAGCCGATTTTACCGACACTGTTCTGATCCCCATTTTTAAAACGGATTTCCCATGGATCTCCCCAAACCATTTCTTCCTTTTGCGGTTTTATAAAAAAATGCTTAGTCTCAATAGGAAAAAACTTGTCGCTCATACCCCATTCCTCCATAATAATGCTCATATACTAAAATCGTCCCCTCACGATTATGTTCCTTTAGTATATCGCATCTTATTTTACCACAGAAACAGGGTGTTTTTGCACTTTTGCATAGTCTTATATTTCGGATTTTATCTAATCTTCGTCTCGAATCTCTTCCACAATATGTACATCCAAACAGCTGAAACGATAATTGCCGGAATGACGAACATTGGACTATTTTCAGTTATCATCATTCCTGTCCAAAAGGATGGCATAAATGACAGCAGATATCCGTATGGCCTTGGGATAAAATACGGAGCTATCGCACCGAGCATGATCAGCGATGACATCTTGGTGAGGGCCATTCCTTCAAGCTTATTCGTCGATAAAGAAACCACAAGCAACGTAATGACTATTCCCTGCAAAGTACCTGTAAGTGAGAGGAAAAGGATGTCCACAGCTGACAACTTTGAAAGCCCGAATATAGGAAGAAGTATCAGCGTCACTAAAAAAGCAATAATGCCGGGAATCATCAGGCGTGATACAAAGTACCCGCCTCTTCCGAGCTCGGTTATAAAGAGGTATCTGTCTATGTGGTCATCATGCTCCTCCAGCATTACCATAGCAGCAACAAAGCAGAACATCACCGGAGTAATGGCCGTATAGAGAATATCGAACAGTCCAAAATATGGAACCATAACATTTTGTAATCCCGTAAAAAGTGTCAGCTGCCGATCAATAAAAGGAATGCCAAGGTGCATGGCGATGCCGATCAAAAACGGCGAAAGTCCCGCTGCCAGAAGCATCATATCCTTCCTGACAAACCTAAGCATATGAATGAAGCTAAAGCGAATCGCTCTCATATCTTAACTCCTCCCTGCTCCTGCCACATTTTGAAAACGCAGCGGCAGGCGATAACGAACAATACCACTATCAAAACTATGGTCAAAAATATTCCCACTACTGAAATGCCCATACCTCCAATAAGCTCCATGCATGCATTCGCGGGATATATCCTAAAAATTGAAGGTGTAACCCCCAGAAGGTGCATGATTGCCGGAATAAAGCCAAACATCTCAACCGGCACGGTAAACAAAATGAACTGATTAAGACTGATGATCTTGGTGGCTACTATAACTCCGAAAAGTGTAAACATAACGCTTGCCAAAAGTGTTCCGGAAAGGGCTGGCACAAGCAATCCGCATCCGGAGGCCTTTGATAAGATACCTGCTACTATGAGTGCAATGGCGCTCAGTGACAGCACCTTAGAGCAGACATACTCAAACGCTTTGACAGGTGAAACTGCAAAATAGGATGTCACCCGCTGGCTTTTTTCAAGAAGGACAATTGCACCCATAAAGAACAGTCCCATTGCTGCAGGGTCCGAGAAGATCAGTATTGCCGCTGTTTTTCCCTTCCAGGCTTCAGGTAGTGCCGTAAGAACAAGCACATAAAAAATGGTGAGAAAGGTATACAGCAGATAAAAGCCATATCTCATCTGGAATCTCATATCCCATATGAGAAGCTTCATGAATCTTCCGAAAAAAATGTTTTTAGTTTTGTAAGTCGTGCTTACCCTATCCGATGCAAGACCTAAACTACTCATACAAGTGTCCTCCCGGTTATCTCTATGAAAATATCATTTAATGTGGGCTCACTGCTGTGTATAGACTGCAGCCTGTTTTCAGCGATAAGGTTCTTAAGTCTTTTGTCCTGTGATAGCTCTAATAAATCGCAGCTTGCGCTATGCTCAATCATCTCATCATCAAGCCAGGTGTAGGTCACCTTCGCCGCGCCCTTTGACATTATCAGGTTGTGCGGGGTGTCCAACGCATAAATCTGTCCGCCCACGATAAAAGCCACGCGGTCACATAGCTCCGCAGCGTCCTGCATGTTGTGAGTTGTAAGGAGTATTGTTTTGCCTTTACGCTTTTCCTCAAGAATCATGTCCTTCATCAGACGGCTGTTTGCAGGATCAAGGCCGCTTGTGGGTTCATCAAGAAACAATAGCTTTGGTTCATGTACTAGTGCCTTTATAAAATTCAGGCGGCTTTTCATTCCCTTCGAGTAGTCTGAAACACGCTTTTCTGCGTCATTCTCAAGACCAACCGCTGCAAAGAGTTCATCAAGGTCTCTCTTTTTCTTTCCGCCTTGTGCCCCATCAGTTTTGCCGGAGGTATCATAAAGCGATGAGAAAAATTCAAGGTTCTCCTTCGCTGTCAGCTTTTCATACATCGTGGAATACTCGAAATCCACGCCTATATCCTGATAAAACTCCGCGTCGTGTTTACTGCACTCTACGCCTCCAACTACTGCTGAACCCTGATACCCGGGAAGCATCCCAAGAAGAATTTTCTGCAGTGTGCTCTTTCCCGCTCCCGAAGGACCAAGGAAACCAAATATCTCTCCCTCTTCAACCTCGAAATTCATATCCTGAATAAAGGGCTTTTTAGTATAGCTAAAGGTCAGGTTTTTAACTTGTATCATACTCTTCTCCTTTTATCTATTTGACCACATTTGTTTTGTTAGTCAAAATAATTGTTGTTTAAAGTCCGGCTCGCGGCCGGACTGAATTGCCATCACATTCAGCTTCTTCAAAGCATCTGCTCCACAATGCCGTATATCATCATGCGTAGCGCCTCATCGTAATGCTCCTCACCGATATCTACCTTATGCAGAGTTGCAAAATATATTGCATGGAATGCTGCGCTTATAACCTTCACATCCACCTTCTTTTTAAGCGGAAACATGGAAAGCATTGTCTCAATCGTATCCGTATCATCCTGAAGATGTGCTGCAACAACCTCCCTCGGAAGCTTCCTCACAAGAAGCTCAACCTCATCCGTATCAAGAAGCTTCAATATCGGCATCTCATCCGTCTTTTTGAAAAATTCAAAAATCAGATCAGTAAGCGTATCCGCCGAAAGCGCCTTCATGGATATTTTGGAAAGCGCACTTGCCAGTTCATTATTGATCGCCTCATGCTGGTCCTGTATAACCTCAAACAGAAGCAATTCCTTCGATTTATAGAAAAGGTAAAATGTTCCCTTCGGAATACCTACGCGCTTAACAAGCTCATCAACCGTAGTGCGCCTTACGCCATACTGGGCAAGACATTTTGCGGCCTCTTCCTTCAGGCGCTTAATAATATATTCCCTTTCCTGATCTGAATAACTCTTAGGCAAATCTTTCCACATCCTTTTTGACTAAATTTGAATTTATAGTCAGTATAATGCCCCTTTTCTGCTTTGTCAACAATAATAAATGGTCCTGGGGACGGGGTTAGTAGTTTATTTTCAAAAATTTAGGGACGAGGTTTTCGGTCCATTTTATTTTGGTCCTATAACCCCGTCCCCAAGTGGGCCATTATTTAGTTATCTTCTGTGTCTTTTCTTTTACTCCCTTAGCCTTAAGGAGCTTCTGATAATCCTTAAGCACCTTCTTGGGTACCTTGACTTTAGCCTTGGAGTGAATTCCCTTGAAGGCACTTGCGCCTACACTCTTCTTTGTAAGTGCGGTTGTCTTAATATTTATGTTCTTTAAGTTCTTGCATTTATAGAAGGCTTTGCTTCCGATTTTTACAATATTCTTGCCTATTGTAATCTTCTTAAGCTTCTTATTGCCCTTAAATGCATTTGCTGCTATTTCAGTTACCTTATATTCCTGATTGTCTATTGTGACAGTTGCAGGGATGCTGGCTGTTGTAGCATCGGGAAGTATGTACTCCTGGTAAATAACCGTCCTTGCGCCTTCTGTAATGGATGTTATTTTGTATTCAGCTGCTGTGTGTCCATCCTTGACAACTTCGTTAACCTGGCGCTCTACAGGTGCAGGATTCTGTACTGTAGGAGCCTTGGTCTCACCCTGAGCAGGAGTCTGTGGTGTATCTGCGGGAGCAGAAGGATCTGTGGTAGGATTCTGCGGCGTATCAGGGTTAGTAGGCGTATCCGGATTCGTAGGTGTATCAGGTTCTGCCGGCGTGTCGGGATTTGTTGGTGTATCAGGATCTGCCGGCGTGTCAGGGTCTGTTGGTGTATCCGGGTCTGTAGGTGTGTCGGGATCTGTCGGTGTATCCGGATCTGTTGGTGTATCCGGGTCTGTAGGTGTGTCGGGATCTGTCGGTGTATCCGGATCTGTTGGTGTATCAGGGTCAGTCGGTGTGTCGGGATCTTCGCCGGGTTCATGTGCCTTATCCTTCCAGATAGCCTTAATAGTTATATCAGATGTAATCTGGATTTTTGACCCCACTACTCCTTTATCCCATTTATCAAATTCCTTACCTTCAGGAGCTGTAAACTCACAAAGCGGAAGTGTAAACATTGAATTTTCTACCACTTCAGCCCCTTCCATGATTCCGCTGCCGCCATTTGCATCAAAAGCTATAGCATACCTTACTTCAACCACCTCTGGCAGGTCTGCTATTTTCACAGTAAGACATACAGGATCCAAATCTATATGACTGCTGTCTCCCTTTACCATATACCAGACATAATAGGTTCCTGCTTCTGATGCAGAAGGTAGTTCCTCTGTAAAATCAGCTGCTCCCGGGGCTGTAATATCGTCAGCACCAATTGCATATTTTAGTACTCCGCCATTTACAAGACCTTCTTTAATAAGCTTCTGGGCTTCACCTGTATATATTAGGTTATCCTTTGCTGCAGGTGCCTTCACCATGCTTGGTGCAGAAGCCATATCCTTCCAGATAGCCTTAATAGTTGTGTCAGAAGTAATCTGGATTTTTGATCCCGCTTCTCCTTTATCCCATTTATCAAATTCCTTACCTTCAGGAGCTGTAAACTCACAAAGAGGAAGTGTAAACGATGAATTTTCAGTTACTTCAGTACCTTCCATGGTTCCGCTGCCGCCATTTGCATCAAAAGCTATAACATACTTGATTTCCGCTGAAGGGTCTGTAATTTTCACGGTAAGACATACGGGATCCAAATCAGTACGATTACTGTCTCCCTTTACCATATACCAAACATAATAGGTTCCGGCTGCCGACGCAGAAGGAACCTCCTCTGCAAAATCGCCTGCCACAGGGGCTGTAGTATCATCATCACCAATTGCATATTTAAATACTCCACCATTTACAAGACCTTTTTCTACAAGTGTCTGGGATTCACCTGTATATAACAGGTTTGCCTTTGCTTTAGGTGCATGCACTAATTTAGGTGCAGCTTTCCTGATAGAAGCCGTCGTGCTTGTCTGGTTTCCGCTATCTGCAACCTTATAATTATTTGCGCTGGTTCCTCCGAGAGTTATCTCTGATATATATACTGTTATATCTGAAGCTACATTTTCATCCTCAAAGGTTCCTGTAGCAGATGCTGACAGGCTATCACCCTCACATATGCCTGTAAAAACCGCCTCTGAACAATCAAGCTCAGCATCCACTGTACCATCATAATCCTTGTCTTTGCCATTTAGACCGGTGACAGTCACAGTTTTAGGATGCACAACGAATGTTTTCGTGAGAGTTGTATCCGGTCCATTAAGATCAACTGTATATTCTCCGGCATCAACAACAGTATAGACAACAATTCCATCCTTCTTAAGAGAAGTAATAGTGTAGTCTACATCCTTTGCTAATTTATAATCCTTACTCTTTACTACAACATTTTCAATCTGGTCTTTTCCATTATAAGTCAGATCTTCTATGTTAATGCTATCAGCTGAAAAATCCACACCAAGAGCTGCTTTTTTATCAGGAGTCAGAAACATCTGAATTCCCTTATAATCACTTTCAAAATTCAAGAGATCATCAGAATCAAGTTCCCCGGACTTATAACCATCATCTGCTTCAGCAAATACACCGGTTTTATCGTGCAATGTCACACCAATATTACTGTTGGCCTCTGCCTCTACTATTACTTTTGCGCGATAAAGATATAAATTTTCAGCATATTCTTTGGTGCTGTTTACGTTATCATTGATACTAAAATCATCTTTTAAAATCACATTTTTACTTGTGTATACTCCATCACCATATCCTTTAGCAGAGTTCTTCGTAATCTTGCCATTGCTCATGATAAAAGTACCGTTATTATCTACACCTCCGCCTGAACCTTCCGCAATATTATCGGTAATGCTTCCGCCATTCATTTCAAAGGTTCCGGAATTATATACGCCTCCACCTACACCTTTAGCAGTATTACCTGTAATACTGCCTCCATTCATGTTAAAGATTCCATTATTATATACACCTCCACCTGCATTTGCAGAAGTATTGCCGGTAATTCTGCCTCCGTTCATTGTAAAAGTTCCTGCTCGGTGAACATATACTCCGCCACCATCATAGTAAGTATAAGTACTTTCGTCACCGGGATCAAAAATACCTATACCGGTTTCATTACCTGTTATGTTCCCGCCATTCATAGTGAAGGTTCCTACAACATAAATGCCTCCTCCTTCTTCATACTTTGCATATCCTCCTTTGATACTTCCACCTCCATATGAATCATTTATCGTCAAATTTCCGTCACCATAAATATAGATTACGCCGTATGGACTGTTACTGATGATTGAATTCCCGTTTAAATCAATCGTAAGCGTTTTTTGAAGGTTCAGTTCATATTCTGCATTAATATCACTTGATAGAAAAATATCTCCGCCCTCTTCAAAGGCCTTCTTCAATTCATCTTCTGAACTCACGGCACCTGTATAAGCATAAGCCTTAATAGGTGACCAGATTGCAAACAGTCCGGCTGATAAAGCCAATGCCGCCAGACCCTTCTTTAAAATACCTGTTTTCTTCATATTCCTTTCCCCTTTCATTTTTCGTTGCATACCTTTAAGTTTGATAAACCCCCGCTACGCGCTTTATGCAAACAAAAACGCACCTTAAGAAAACCACTTCCTAAGATGCGAAACTGTACCTACATTAAAACATATAAAATTTTCTATTATGCCATGTCTTCCAACAAAAATTAAACTTTTTCCCAGACTGTTATTCAATTTGCAACCCTCATAAGCATCTGTATCATCTGATTGACAAGCATACTATAACACTATAAGTATACATGTCCTGATGGTTGCATAAATTACCGAATATGCATGATTTTATGCATACTTCGTACTTGACAAAACCAGAGTATGGAGGTGTGGTTTCTTTGGGGCAGGGTTTGTGGTCTATTTTCAACAATCTGGGGACGGGGTCTTCGGTCCATTTTTGTTTTGGCTCTTTGCAAAAATAAAAGCCTTGGAAAAATCCAAGGC
>NZ_AUIX01000035.1 GCF_000423925.1 Butyrivibrio sp. VCD2006 | reverse complement strand
CGCCAGCACAGGTTTAAGCTTCCGATAAGTTTCTGCTATCGTAATTAAACAATAGAGTTCCACCATTTCCATATACAATCATACAACATTTATACTGATGAAGACACCTCTCTATTAACATTAGGTGATTTCGTCTTTTTGTCATGCTTGTCAATTGTCAATGTGCAGTATAATAATATTTCTATAGCGATAAATTATGCTGAGGGTAGTGCAATAGCTTGGCTTTCGGAACTTATTGATGATGTGTCATGCTAAAGTTAACCGAACATATCTTTGGCGTTGGTTAATTCATTCTAAAGTTAATGACATTGACTGTGAATAGTAACGAAATTTATTTGTGTGTTTTTGATATTGCAGCATTTGTTTGAAGACATTTGTGTTGTGTTCAATCATTTATTATTATCATCACCAAACAAATCATAATTAGTAATGCATATATGAGGAAGATTTTGTCGGAATATCGTTTGAAACATAAGGTTTTATACACTGGATTTAGCAGAGTGCAGCTTTTATTAAGGTATGCGTCCATTACTTACATATTCAACTTGTTTTTGTTCTGTGATAGAATATCAATAAATTAGATGAACCTTTTCTTTATAAGGCGTTCAGAAAGGAGGATGACATGGCTAAAATTAAATCTGTTCAAGACTTTAAGGATTATCTTAAGGAGAATAGAGATTTATTGCACAAAAATGCTGTTAGAATTGAAGACCTTCCTCCAGATGATGATTGGATTCTAGACGATGAGTGGGATGAAATATATAAGCAAGAGGTTTTGAAAAATGGGAAAGTATAACGTTGGTGAGGTGTGGTGGATTCACTTTCCTTATGGGGATAAGGATGTTGAAAAGAGAAGACCTGCTATAGTTGTAGATGATGATACTATTGCTATTTTAGCAATGTATGTTACAAGTAAAGATAAAGATAATCCATATAGTATAGAGATAGAAGATTGGAAAGAAGCAGGGCTTTCTAAACCGTCCTGGACTAGAATAGATAGGATAGTTAGCATAAGTGAGTGGTTCATGGATAGAAAGATCGGTGATTTATCCAGTCGAGATTTTTCGAAAATAATGGAGTTAGTCACGGAGATTAATTCTAAAAAGTTCCATGAGTTTAGCCTTCTCGCTATAAAAAATAGTAAGAACCAATACTTGCAGATTTATGATGAAAGATGGCAATGTTGGCTGTTTCCATATGTAAGAAGTACTGATGATAACAAGTCAAATGTTGATGCTTATGCAGAAGAGCTGCTTAAGGAACCAGTAAAGACTACTTCTGTAACAGTGGCAAAGCATTGCAAATATTCAGTAAGTGACCAGGTTTATAAGATTTATAATCATAAACTCTATAAGGCATTTGTAGAGTCCGAATTGCTTCAGGTGACAGAAAATGATTCCAAATATAAATGGATGACTATAGAAGATTTGGAGTCAGATGAGGCAATTATGGAGAAAAATGATGATATAGTAGCATTTGTGAAGACCAAGTGTAAGTAATTGCTATAGAATTTTTCGATATTTAATGGGTAATCAAAGTTCGTGAGGGTTTAATATATCAAGGATTGCCAGATATCAATGAATGGATTCTGTTCATTGATATCTGGCTTTTTTGTTGATTAAAAAACATAATTTATAAAAAATAGGATGAGAAGTGTCCCCAAATAGTGTTGCTGTGCGTTATTAATACTAAGAGCATAGTAAAGCGGAAAACTTGGAGGACTGGATGAGTGATTCAATTACTATTTTAATGGCAGTGGAAAATACTTTGTTATTGCCGTTACCTTTTTATGCCTTACTTCGTCTATATATTTAAAGGAGGGCATTGAAAAGGGAAGGGGACTTAAATGGAAGACAACATGATAATTGAGCTGTATTTTTCAAGAGATGAGTGTGCAATCAAAGAGACTTCTGAGAAATACGGTGCATTCTTGTATAAGATTGCGTATAACATTCTTAACCAAAACGAATCTGCAGAAGAGAGTGTCAATGATACATATCTTCGCACATGGAATACGATTCCTCCTACAAAACCCAGGAAATTCTCAGCATTTTTGACCAAAATAACCCGTAATCTTGCAATTGACAGATTTAGAAAAAACACATCTGAAAAGCAGGGCGGTGGGCAGGTCACGCTCTGCCTGGATGAGCTTCATGAATGCATCGGGGGAAAAACGGATGTTGATGATAGGATAGCCCTGAAAAACGCTTTGGAGAGCTTTTTAAGGGGGCTTCCTGTAAAGAACAAGGATATTTTTCTATTAAGATACTTCTATCTAATGCCCTTAGATGAAATAGCTGACAGATACGAAATGTCTGAAAGTGCAGTAAAAATGGTGCTTTATCGCATGCGTGAAAAGCTCCGAGGATTTCTTGAAAAGGAGGGCATTGTACTATGAAGAATACGGAAATTATGCTGGATGTGATAGGTGAGATAGATGAGAAGCTGATCCCGGATATTTCTGAGACTCCAAAGAAAAGAGGAATTTTATCTTTTTATATTACAGCTGTATTGTGTGCTACCGCGATTTTAGCTATTGCAATTGGTATTCCTTCATTAAGGAAGCATGAAAACAAAGCTTCGATTTATGCATTCTTGGATCGTGCTGAAATATCAGAGATTGTAAAGGGAACAGACCCTATGAACACTAATATAAGCTTCGGCGACATGGGAGCAGGTGAAATCATGGCTGAGGATATTTCAAAACTTGACGAAGTCTCTCCCTGGTCAGAAGATGCGAACATCACAGAAATGCCTGTTTTGCGTAATGACGCTTTTGTGGATGATGAGGGAATTCTTGGAGGTATGCAGCTTTTTCTTGATGAGGAACAGATGATATCGATAGCTCAAAATGCTGCGAAGGCGCTTAGTCTGGAGGTCACCCAGCTTGACGTGGCTAAAGCAACAGACAACGTGGAAATTGCAGATCCTGAGAAGGAAAAGGAAATCAAAAATCGGATATATTCTGTGGATGCAACATGTGCTGATAATACCACAATAACTGTCTATGGAGACGGAACGGTCAGAATTATTTTTGAGGGTAAGACCATTCCTTCCAAATACAATTTTTCCTACAACAATACTACGGATGCTGAAGCGGCGGAGGTTCTTGATTATCTGATGACAGAGTATGCAGGGCTTACAGGCTTCAAGAATCCGAAGGCCTACTCCTGTGTGGAGAAGGGTTTTGAGGGCGAAGATGACCGCTCATATTGCATCTATGACAGCGCAGATGACATTAGAGAGAGCATATTAAATCACGACCTTGCGTATGCAACCTTTTATCCAGATGAAAATGGCAATCTGTTTTGTATCTGGATCAACAATGCATTTTGCTCATCAACTTATGTGGGCGATTATCCTATCATTACTGTGGATGAGGCTACTGAAAAGCTGATAAATGGGGCTTATTATTCATCAATACCAGATGATGAGTATTTTAAAAAGGGAGAGTTGTCGGCTGATGATATTGCTATGGTTCAGCTGAAATATCGCAGCGCCGGAGAAAAATACTACGTGCCATATTATGAGTTTTATGTGGAACTCGATCCTGAAATAAGCGAAGAAGGTTTTGAAATACCTGATGGAACTAAGCTCTATGGGCTATTATATGTTCCAGCAGTAGCAGAGGAATATCTCGATGTTTTGGATAATGCGACCATGGTTTATCAGTAAGGATGAATTTATGTGCCCTAATTTTTTCTGATATTTTTAAAAATTTTTGTAACGTTTCATGACATGCCACGTTAGTAAGGTGAAAGGAGGTGGGGGATTGGACTTTGAGAGTGTTTACAAAAAATATTATCCGGATATATACAGATACTCTTTCAGTTTGGCAAAAAACGAAAAAGAAGCAGAAGAACTCACCCAGGATACCTTCGTAAAGGCTTTAAAATCCATTGATAGTTATGATGGATCAAAAGATTTACGGGCGTGGCTTTTCACAATAGCTAAAAATTCCTTCATATCAAAATACAGGAAAAGCAGGCACGAATCCGAGTTTGAACTTGTGTCTGAAGAGATCAGGGATACACGAAAGGATTTCCTTGAGATAATCACTGACAAAGAGGCTTCCATGCAGATTCACAGATTTATTCATGATCTGACAGAGCCATACAAGGAGGTCTTTTCTCTCAGAATTTTTGGAGAGCTGAGCTTCTCTGAGATTGGAGATATTTTTGGAAAAAGTGATAGCTGGGCCAGGGTGACATTTTTCAGGGCCAAGAAGATGATTATAGAAAGAATGGAGGGTATCGGTGATGGAAAGGAATAATTGTAACATCATAAAAGACCTAATCCCGTTGTGTATTGATGGTGTCGCAAGCGAAGACTCGATGAAATGTGTTGAAGAGCATATTCAGACTTGCGAAGATTGCAGACATCAGATGGAACTTATGAAAAGAAGCATAGCAGTACCGGATGAGAAGGAGGTACGTATGAAAGAAGCGGAAGGGTTTAAAAAGATGAAAAAATCGATTCTGATGGGATTAGTAATCGCGGTATGTGTGACTTTAGTACTTTCAGTAGGCGGCTTCACTGCCTATGCAATTGCAAGAAATGTCATACAGAAGAAGAACGAAACTACAATAAGGGGAACATGGTACAAAGACGGCGAGGAAGTGATCAGCTTCACAAGCTGGGGCATCGCTCATATCAATGAAAAATTCTTAAAAGAAGATATTGGTCTTTTTGAAGGTGTTGCAGCATATTATCTAAGTGATCCAAGCTGTGTAAGGTTCATCCAGGAAGAGGATTATGTAAAGCCTGAAAAAAGGGATGCCTTTGAAAAATATTTCAACATTAGAGATGATGATGAGGATTTTGATTTCAGTATTGAATTTCAGTTAAAAGCCAGTGAGGAGCAGCTGACTCTTTACTTAGGAGGGGAAGAGTACATGGTGCTTGATGGTAGTGCGGAATAAGATAGAGAAGAATAGCAATAAATAAGGTTGACGATAAGTTGTCATTTATAAGACCAGATTGGATTATCCACTCTGGTCTTTATCATAGGGGGCTATCTAAGAAGTAAAGATTTTTAAAATCATGTCCCCAAATGCATCCTTCGAACGTTATATAGGTGTAATGGTATTACCTTTAGGCAAAAAAACTTGGAGGACTGCAAAAAATGCGAAAGGACATGCTTCTGAAACATGGTTTACATAAGCTTAATTATGTTATGATAAATCAAAAAAGCAGGGGATATTATACGATATGCTTTTCCTGGTTCTATCTGTTCTTGAAGACGATCAGCGGAGATTAGTCGAAAAAATCTATAGGGATAATCATCAACTTTTCCTGAAAATAGCCAATAGAATAACCGGTTCTGAAAGAAGTGCTGAAGAAGCTTTAAGTGAGGCGCTATTAAAGATTTTGCTGAATATACAGAGAATATCAGAATTACAGAGAAATGAGCTGACAGCATTCTGTGTGACCATAGTAAAAAACTGTGCCTATGACCTGCTTAGAAAAGGAAGTCACTTGGTACCAGCGCCTGATGAAAGTATGCAGGATGCAAAATCTCATGAGCCTACACCGGAGGAAACGGTGATACAGGCTGAAGAAAAGGCTTCTATAAGGAAACTGCTTGAGACATTGTCCCTTGAAGAAAAGGAACTGCTGGAAATGCGCTATACATATGAAATGCAGTACTCTGAAATTGCCAGAAGATTATCTATTACGGAAGAAGCAGCAAAGAAACGAGGACAACGAGTAATCCAGAAACTGAGAAAGATATATGAGGATAAATCAGATGAATACAACGTTTGAAGAAATGCTTTCATATACTGTACGTGAAGAGATGATATCCATACTTGCACCGGATATCGAAAAATGGACAGGTTCTGTGCATGAAAAAGTTCTAAGAAGAGCAGAAATAAAAAAGCTTGCGGACATTATCCTGAACCTTCCACAAAAGGGGCAGGAGATACTTCTTGGAAGGTATGCCTTTGATCTGACTCCCGAAAATGTTGAAATAATCTACGGAATCTCTGAGGCGGATCTACGTAGGGGATTTTTTGAAAGGCAGCTTGCACATGAGATGGGACTTGGAGCAGGAGAACGTATTGCGGAAAGCTCACTATACAGAGCATGCAGAATGGCAATGTACAATTTAACAGAAGATAATTCAGAGCAAAAAAAACAGAAGAATATCATCTTGATATTTGCAAAGACAGCAGCTGCAATATTTATTGTTGGGCTTTTGTCATTTGGAACAGCTATGGGTGTCAACGCAGAATTCAGAGATGCAGTTTCAAAGTGGTTTATAGAAACTTTTTCTGAGTACAGTATTTTCAGGCTTGAAAATGACAAAACTACAAATACGATTCTTTATGAGTATACCTTAGGCTATATTCCTGACAGGTTTACCTATACAGGAGTTGAAAAGTACGATGAAATTATTACATTTACCTGCGAAGACGCTGAAGGGAATTACCTTTCAATAGACATAGAACAGCCAGGTGAAAATGATTATGTTGATACAGAAAATACCACTATGGAGCTTTTGGATTTTAATGGAGCAGAAGCAAGGTTCTATTATAAGGAAGACTATTCTCTGTTGGTTACAACTATTGACGGATACGCTCTGTATATCACCGGTCCTGTTACTAAAGAAGAAATTATGAAAATAGCTGATGGTATTCAGAGATAGCTTTTGTAGATGTATAAAATGTTTCAATATAGAAAAATGTGCTGAAGTTATTTTGGAAAAACATTTTAATTGTCCCGAAAGAATCATCTTGCGCGTTATTAATATGTAACGGTGTTAAGCCAAGATTAAAGGAGGTGATTGGGGCATGAAAAAGGAATTGGGGATAATAAATATAACAGTTCTGCTGATGGGAATGCTGCTTTTTTGTGGGGCATGTAGTAGTAAAGATGAAACAGCCTCTAAGCCGGGCACAAGGCTGGAAAATGTGGAGAATATGAGTTTCCCAGAAGCAGGATGGGTTACAGTTTTATAAGACTTTGGAGAAGGAAGAAAAAGTATGAAGCATAAGCATAAATTCGTATTATCTCTAGCGGTTGTTATAAAAATAATATTATTGGTGTTTGCTTTAGTTATTGTTTATGAATTAGTTGATTTCTGCAGATTCTGCATTAAAGCATCCGCAGAAAATAAATATGAAAATAGTATTGAATGGGTGACTGAAAAGAGTGGAGTAGATCTATGTAGTGGAGAGCTTGTTTTTGACAAAGATGCGCATGGTTTTCATGGAGATGGAAGCAGTTTGAGTATATATCAGTATTCTGAAGGCACTATTGAAGAATACATGGAAGAATCTCATACATGGAAAAGACTACCATATACTGACAATATAGACAATTTGCTAAAGAATTCCATAGATGATAATTGTGCTGAATGTATTCCAAATATAATGGAAGGATATTACTTTTTTTATGATCGGCATGAAGGCTGCCTGAATCCCTATGACGATTCAGATCTATGGGAAGGATATTCTCTTGACTGTACTGTAACTATATATGATACGACTACCAAGAAGTTGTATGTGTATACTAAGGATACATAAACTGTCTGTGGTATGAAAAAAGACATAGTTGAGGTTGATCATGAGTAATATTTTGTTTACGCAAGTAATAAATTTGATTTTGCAGATACTTATATTTGGTGAGATTATTTCTCTTCTCACTAAGAAAATCAGATGTGCAGGTGTGATCGCTATTATCATATCCATTCTAATCTTTATTATTGGAATTATTACGCCAATCAGTATAGTTGTGTGCACGATGATAACACTTGTTCTAAGTAGCTTGGGTATTTTTGCAATTAAGAGAGGTGGGAAAGCTAAGGAAGATACTATATGAAAAACATCATATTAAGCGCCGATGGCGACAGTGTAGTATATTCTGTCCCGGATATTGTTGCTGAAAACTTGGAAAAGTATTGTTTGGAGTTTACTAACTGGATGTATCATAGCCGATCCGCGAGGAAAAAGTATAAGGTTCAGGGTGGTTTTTGCTATAGCGAAGCAGATTTCATTTATTATTTGAATCAATATATTTTTCCTATGGAAAAATCTGAATTAGTAAAGAAGCTTGGATGGACAGATTTGGGTGAAGATTTGCCGGATGAATACAAGGGAGTTCCATATTTCAATTTCTAATGTGGCAAATATAATTCAGAGCAGGGTTTCAATATATTTAAGTGAAAACTATTAAAAGGATTTTGGATGGGAAAAGCAAAACAAAAGGCAGTAGAACGTTTTTGGAAGAAAATGAATTCTGTAGAGACTATGAGAATAGAAAGATTTATATGTAATGCCAAACTGAAGGATTCATATGAAGCTTACAACGTTTTAGACCATGATGAGTATCAAAGGTTTATAAAGCTGGTTCTTAAAAATACAGAAATAGTATGCTTTAAGGTAGATTCTTGGCTAGATGATCTGGATGAGCTAAGACATAGTAAATGGGGAATGCTCAGTGAAAATGTTGTTGAGATGACGAATGAGGAGGGTGTTTCCAATTCTTCTGGGAGTTATTCCAGAATCTATATGAAAAATGATTATACATTATATGAATTTTTCATGGGACTGAAAAATATCTTTGATTTTGAGGAAGATGAGTCTATGGGAATAAAACTCGAAGATCCACTTTTCATCAAAAATGGCGAAATAATCTGTCACACACTTACACATGAGGGGTATTGTGATGTGGCAGAGGATATATATGAACTCTTGCAAAAGGGATTTTTGCACTCTTGAAGCTCTATTATAATGAATTTGCTTTTGTTATAGAAATGAAAAATAAACTGGGAGCTAATGATATGAAAAGGAGTTTTCTTATTTTTTGCTTAGGAATACCATTACTTATTTCTGCATGTACAGCTAAGGATTCTGGAAACAGAAGCATAATAGATGAAACAGTAAGTGAGGTAAAAGCGGAGGATCTAACCGATTATTCTGAGATTGATGGTGAAACCGATGAATCATCGGGCGAAGAGCTTTTTGAGGATTCGGTAGTTATAAGTGATGAAATAAAAAATGCATATGATGATGCTCTTATAACTCTTCGGACTGATCTCACCCTTCCAAATGGAGAAACAGTTGTATGTGATGAAAGCAGTAATAATCAATACTCAATAACAGATGTAGATAATGATGGTGTTCCGGAGTTGGTTATCCTTATTGATGGTGCATTTATGACCGCAAAGGTTGGTCAAATATATCAGTATGATGCGGAAACAGGATCCATGCATTTGGAGTTTCAGGGTTTTTCTGCATTCGAGTGTTACGATAATGGAATTATTAAGGAAGATTGGTCCCACAACCAAGGATACGGTGAGATGTGGCCATATTTCTTACACAAGTACAATCCTAACAAGGATGAATATGAACTTATAGCTAGTATAGACTCTTGGAATAGAAATATGAGTAAAAGGATTTTTAATGGAGATTCTTTTCCGGCTGATGTAGATGATGGTGCTGGCGTAGTGTACTATGTTACATTTACTGGTGACGAGGATTCAAAAAAGCCAATAAGTCAATCAGAGTATGATGCATTTTATAAAAGCTATATGGACGGGGCAGATCTCCTTTATGAACAGTATGAAGAATTTGATGTGATTGCTTCAGGAAACTAAAAAATTTCTGCATATACAGGCTATGTATGTTATGTCCTTAAGGAAATAATCTCACATGAGATTTTACAACCATGAAGGGCATTTATGCGCTTGAATTTTGATCTAAATATGTGTTGACATATATAGATTATCGATACAGTATATAGGTAAGCAATATATAGACAATCTATATAAAGGAGGACAACCATGGCTGTTGATAAATCTCTACTAACAGGAAGCATGACCATGCTGATATTAAAGCTTTTGTCAGAGAAAGATATGTACGGATATGAGATGATCGATACTTTAAGGCAAAAGTCCCAGAATGTCTTTGAGCTTAAAGCCGGTACTTTGTATCCGCTTCTTCACGGACTGGAAGATAAGGGGATGCTTACTGTATACGAGCAGGAGTTTTTGGGGAAAACAAGAAAATACTACAGCATTACCAAAGAGGGAAAAAAGCTTTTAAAAAGCAAAACTGACGAATGGAATGTATATTCAGGGGCAATAATGAATGTGCTGGCGCTGGAGGTGTGACAATGGAGGAGTATATCAAAAAGCTTCTTGAACAGGTGCGCTTCAAGAAGGCTCACAGAGGAATTGCAGAAGAAATAAGAGCACATATAGAAGACCAGATTGAAGATAACATGGCTGCCGGCATGGACAGAGAAGCTGCTGAAAAAGCGGCTATAGCGGATATGGGAGATCCGGTAGAAGTTGGAATTTCCATGGACAGGGTACACAGACCGCAGATTGCATGGCAAATGGTACTTGGGGCTGTAGTTGTCGGGATTATCGGTTCTATAATTCACATTCTATTAGCCAAAAGTGCTGCAGTAGGTGGTAACACCGGAGTCGTTAACGGTAGCAACAGCTTTATTCTTTATACTGTTTTGGGAATAATTGCGATGGTGCTCGTATATCTTATGGATTATACAGTGATAGCAAGGTTTTCCAGAATCGTGGCAGTTGCACTTTTCATATTGATACCTGTAACTGAGAAGATGGGAATACAAATTAACGGAAATCATGTGTTTTTGAGTATCGGGCCCATAACTATTCTGACAACAGCTGTCATGCTGTTATATATACCTCTTTATGGCGGAATCATTTATAAGTATAAGGGTGAAAAGGCCGTAGCTTTATACAAGGCATTGCTATGGAGTATAATTCCGTGTGGATTTGTGTTCTTTAAGCTATCAAAAATGCAAGCTGCTATTATGATGCTTACTATGCTTGTGCAGCTTACGATAGCTATTATAAAGGGATGGTTTGACGTTCATAAAATCCGCGCAATCGCGTTAATATGGGGACATCTCGTATTATTACCGATAATTATAATAGCACTGTTAAGAGTATTATTCCTGTTTCGTTTTGAAATAATTGCACGAAGATTATCGCCTGGCTCATCGGTTTATGATGAACTTTATAAAGTCAGAGAATTTGCCGGTGTTTCTGGATTATTAGGTGCTGATACCAAGAATATTTTCAATGAATTACCAGGTATAAACAGTGATTATATCCTGACCTACATCACATCTACCTGGGGCATTGTAGCAGTTTTGGCGGTCATAGCTGCCGTGGGCGGCCTGATTGTTGCAGGCTTTATCGCTTCATCAAAAACAAAGAATCAGCTTGGCATGGTAATGGGAAGCGGCTGTATGATGGCTCTTTTAGTAAGTGCCGTTGTGAACATGGGTGCAGCCTTTGGAGTAATTCCATTCGTTTCTTCATTCTTCCCATTCATATCGGCAGGCGGCAGTAATCTGTTGGTTTCATATGCTTTTCTCGGAATAATAATGAGTATTTACAAATATAAAACAGCTTATCCGCAGCATATGGATATCGATATCCGCGGAAAGATAAAGCTGGGGAAAATAGAATTCATCAAGAATTAAAGCAAGAAAAATCAACCATTAAGTGGGAATGTTCACTGCTGCGGCAATGGCATTCCCACTTTATCGTGTATTCTGTTATTATCATTTCATGGCAGTGAGATTTGAGCAGAAGGATGAAGAATGGTTTGAGTATAAAATCGTGGGGTGATCCTGACTCAACCACCACTTGAGTTCCGCATTTAAGCTGGGGATTGGACTCAATTACAAATTGATATACAGATCTTTACCCGGAAGGTATTCTTATATCAGATAAAAGGTACTGGCCAGTATCCAACTACAATTTAAGGAGAGAAAAAATGTTAGATATGAATAAAGTAGCAAGGAATATAAAGAATGCCAGGACAAAGAAGAATATGACCCAGCTTGAACTTGCTGATATTGTGGGAGTAAGTTATCAGGCAGTATCAAACTGGGAGCGTGGTAATTCCATGCCGGATATTGGAAAGATTTCTGATATAGCTAAGGCTCTTGATATGGATGTTGCGGAGCTTCTCGGAGATGATAAAGAGACTTCCATTATAAAAAAAGTTATTGAGAATTCTGAGGAATCACTTACTGCAGAAGAGCTGACAGAAGTTGCACCAATGCTTCAGCCCATGGAACTTAAGAAAAAGGTAAAGAAGATTTCAGAAGAAGGGACTCTTAACCTGCATGCTCTTGTAGGGTTTGCTCCGTTTCTTGACGATGAATATCTCGATGAAATTGCGGCAAGAATTGACACTGCTCAGATAAAGGATCTGGTAGCCTTAGCGCCATTTTTATCAAGCGATACACTTATCGGCATTTCAAAAAAGATAAACTCATCAAATATCAATGACCTTGTTTCGCTTGCCCCATTCATGCCCAAAGAGGCGCTTGATGATGTGATTTCCAGAATGGATGCTGACGATTTTGATAACATAACTTCACTGGCACCTTTCCTGTCAAAAGAAACACTGGACAGAATAGTTGATAAGGCCATAGATAAAGGTAATGTTTCAGAACTTACAGGAATAGCATGTTTCCTTGGTAAAGATTCGCTGAAGAAGATAACGGAATTCCTGCTAAAGTCTGATGATGCAAAAGGCATGGCGAAATTTGCGATGTTTTTTTCGGAATGAAAAGAATATAACAGGGTTAAAATGGGCAATGCGAAACGCAGAGCCCATTTTTTAATTATATGGTATTATACCTATAATCTTTGCCTTACAAAAAAACAAGTTCAAGCTTAGAGTACTTCGCTACCATTTTTCGATAATTAATCTCCGTCATATAGATTAACTTCTGCTGCTGATTTTTTATGTTCCTCATCCATGGCAGCATAATGCTTTACGGTGGTATTTACGTCTTTGTGTCCGAGAACGTCCGCAACCATGTAAATATCACCTGTTTTGTTATAAAGTGTGGTTCCATAGGTCCTTCGGAGTGTATGTGGTGAAACATTATCGGAAATACCTGCGCTGGTCTTGAATTTCTTAAGCATAGCTTCAATGCTGCGCACAGCCATTCGGTTACGCTTAAGTGACAGGAACAGAGCTTTTTCCTTCGGATCATCTGTCAATAATGGACGTTCATTTTGTATATAATCACGGAGTGTTTCCTGGACATTCTTATTCATATAAAGGTGTGTTTCCTTGCCACCTTTTCTGACGATTTTTATTGTATTTTTAACGAAATCTACGTCAGAAACATCCATACCGACGCATTCTGAGACTCTAATCCCTGTATTCAGGAACAAAGTAACTATGGCAAGATCCCTCTTTGAAACGTTCCTTGATCTTGCGCAGCTACGGTTTGTAGCTGCTTTTGTCTCTTTTACAGCATGTATAAGCCTGTTTGCTTCATCTGTGCTCAGACGTTTGATATCATTTTCAACTAATTTCTTGTTTTTATCAGCTTTTAACGTGGGATCATCTGATATGAAATCTTTTTCTGCCATATACGCAAAAAAGCTTCGCATACTGGCCATTTTTCTGGCCAGAGTCCGGTCGCTTACCATATGTGATCTGATGCCGTCAGATGCCTTCATATAACTCTGGAATTCATTGATATCCTCACAATTAAGCGCTTCCAGTATGTCCAGCGGGATTTCATTTGTTTTTTTATTTTTACATCTGGGATTTTTGGCTGTTAAGAACCGGAAAAATAATAAAACGTCACTAGCATATTCGTATGCAGTATTGATTCTGTGGTTTCTTATGCATGAGTCAATGTATCCGCCTGTATATAAAGGCAATTGATCCTGGATTTCCCTGATCTTTGCTGTCTTGGCTTTTTGCAAATCCTTATAATACCTTGAATTCTTGCCCATAATCCCTCCGAAAGACTGTTAAATACTACTCTTTTTGTTTTATGCCCTAATATTACCAAAAACAAGTATTTTGCGCAATATAAAGGATGTGCACTATTGCAAGACTTAGTGCACACTTTCTCCTAAAACAGTCCTCCGATGTCAGGCTTAATATTTTGGACTGCATATAACGAAATCGCTTCGCGCTGATGAATATGTTTACCAGTAACGCTGACGAAATAGTTTACCACCTGTACTGAGTTATTTCCTATTATAAAGATCAGCTAATTCCAGCAGCTCTGTGCCCAAAACATCATTTTGATCCCAGGAGTCAATTATCATTCTTGGGTATGAAATCAGGGCATCATCTTTCACACCATCTCTATTTTTAATTTTTTCCCATAGGTTTTGGCTATCTCACATAACGTCTGAATAGTTGGCATGCAAACGCCCTTTTCAATGCGGCTGATATTGGACTGACGAATACCGGATTTTTCAGACAATTGTTTCTGAGTCATATTATGTTCAAGACGTTCCGCAATAAGCATACTTTTAATCTGATATTCAATTTCTGTTTCTTCCCATGCCTTCGCAAATTCAGGATCTTTAAGGTTTTCGTTTAATAATTCATCTATTTCGCTCATTGTGTGCATCTCCTTTCACAATCTTCACGATACTTCTCCGCAAGCTCAATTACATCTGGTGGTGTTTTTTGCGTCTTTTTTATAATGCCATTTGTAATGACTGCTTTGTCACCAACAGTAAAGAAATATAGGCATCTCGCGATGTTATTGCCTTGAATGGTTCTGAGTTCGTAAATGCCATTTCTCAAATGTTTAGCGTCGGGCATTCCCAGGTTCTTGCCAAATTGTTCAAGCAGCTTTACACTCCGAATTATTTTGGCTCTTAGTTTCATGTCTTCAACTGAATTTATAAATTGGCCCGCAGGTTTAACACCTTCTTCTGTTTTATAAAAATTACTTCCATCAATATTCCTTTCTAGGAATATTATATAAAAACTCTTGATTCTAGTCAATTATCGTAATCGCAACACAAAAAGGAACTGAAGTAAAAAGGCTTATCTAATCCAATCTTATCTGATTCATGATTTTCCCAATACTGTCATGGAATACAAGATCTGCTTTACCTTCCATCTTAGTCTTACCTTTATTGATAATAATAAGATAACTTCCGTGATACATATGGGCGAGCTGAGCTGCCGATCCGACTTCAAGCGATGTACCTCCTATTATTAGGAGATCCGCATACCTTATCCACGCTATTGCCTGCTCATAATCTCTCTGAGGAAGAAATTCTCCATACAAAACAACATCAGGGCGTACTACTTTCCCGCATTTAGGACAATGTGGTACTTCTTCTGTGTTTTCAAAAATGAAGTCCTCGCCATAATCTCTTCTGCAGCTAACACAGTAGCTCCTCAGAGCACTCCCATGTATTTCGCTGACACATTTACTTCCTGCCTTTTGATGCAAACCATCAATATTCTGAGTAATCACTCCATCAAGCTTCCCCGCCTTTTCCATTTCAGCCAACTTTTTGTGAGCATCATTGGGCATTATATTTCTACAGTCGAGATTTTTTCGGAAATAATCAAAGAATACTGCCGGTTTCTTATTGAGGCAGTCATAACTTAATAGATATTCGGGTTTATATCTTGAGAATAATCTGTCTTTCTTATGATAGAGACCGTCCTTACTTCGAAAATCAGGGATTCCACTTTCTGTTGAAACACCGGCTCCACCCAAAAATACTATATGATCAGATTCTCTTATAAGAGCATTTAGCGCTTCTGTTTTTTGCTCTGGCGTTAATGCGGTAAAAAACTTTTCCTTCTCTTTCTGAGATTGAAACTCTGGAATTATCATCAGAAATCTCCATCATTTTTCAGTTTGTTAATGCCTTCATTTTATCAAAAGCCATTATAAACCATTCCCTGCATTCATCTGAAGTAATATTAGTATCATATGCCCAATGGGTATAATATCTCCATATAGAAAATATCGCTGATCCGAGTAGTATTGGATCTTCCACTACTGCCAATGCTCTATGAAATGCCTCTTTGTTATTTAGTGTATCCTTTCCATAGATTGATTCAAAAGTGTGTCCGCAATCCATGAAGAATCCCAATTCCTCGCATTTTTCAGGAAAATCCTCTATAAGCTGCTGCTCTGTAGATGCAGGATCCATGAATAAATCATAATAATTCTGTGCCCAGTGAAATACCTTCTTATAATATGCACTACTCTTTATAGAAGAATTCTTATATTCAGGGCGCATTTTAATTACAGAGTTTATCTGCTGAATTCTATCTTCATTACTAACCTTGCCATCAAGTTCCAGGAGTCTGTTCACCCGAATATGCTTATAACCATGGGAATCGCTTTTAGAAACTGCACTGAAGGCATCCTTCCAAAGCCCATTATATACTTCAAAAAATATTCCATTCTTATTTAGATATAGCACCAGAAGATAATGAGGTGAGTCGCCCTCACCGTCATAACTGAGCATAACATTATCTTGTTGAACAACCTTAATCTGTACCGGCTTGGAATTAACCTCTCCATCTATCGCCTTCGTGCTTGATGTAAATAAATTAATTCCATAATAATTCGCTGCAGCAACCTCCCCGATACTTCCAATAATATGTCCATCAAGCGTAAAATGCCTATTTTCAAACTTAGACTCAAGGTTTTCAACCTCTTTAACCATATTTCTATATATAGAAAGCATTTCATTTATATCAGAATCTGTATACGGCATAGGCTTCCTCCAGAAGTAATGCTCAAACTACTAATTCTTGTTATACCCAAACTCTCTTGTCATTAGCACTTCTTTCCACCATGTTTCTCTCGCAAGAATGGTATCATCATCAGTAGTATTCTTGAATATCTCAAGAATGCTATATCTAAAGTTCTCCTTAATGAGTTTTAGAAAATCACACCACAGACGAAAACAAGCATTTATGTGCGGATACCTGAGGGGCTGGGCGTCAAAAAGGCTGCCACACTAAATTAGTGCGACAGCCCCTTCCTTATTGCTACGAATTATAATAATCATCCATAGCCTGTTTTACGTGATCCAATTCTCGAAGTTGCGCATCGCTTAATTCTTTGCAATGTTTCCAAGGTTTGCAAAGATAGCAGCCGCATCCCATGTGGGCTTTGGCAAATTTGCCATCAGGAATAAAGTATTCGTCCTTCCAGATATCCTTCCAGATTCTCTTTTTATGAGCAATCGCTCTGTTCCGGACATCTCTCCTATAGGCCCTTGTTCTTCCCATATGTATCACCACCTTTGAATAGATTTACCTTCCCTGCAGGAATCGTCAAAGGTGAATTACCATCCTACAGGTTAGGCATGTGGTGATATCTTGAAAATAATATCCTCATAATAAAATCCTCGTTATTTAAAAAGCTATATTTCTCATTCTGAATCAATTTGTCTGTGCAACGTACGCTATTTGTTTGTATGTGTCCCCTTCTTTAAGGCATGATTCCACGAAGTTCTTCTCAAAATCGCCCTGCTTCATCAGCTGTTCGCAGTATGCTTTCGCTTCCTCTTTGTCTATCTATTAAGCCATTATTGATACATACTTCTAAATCAAGCGTTTTTTCTACATATTTTATTTTTTACGGATTTCCTGTATTTTATCGGTGTAATATCCTCATATTTCCTAAATGCGCTAATTAGTCCTCTTACATCTGAAAAGCCACAGTCCATGGCAATGTCAGTTACACAGCGATCCGTTCCCAATAGTTGCTGCTTTGCAGCTGTTAATCTTGTCTTAGTAAGGTATTCTTTATAAGAAATATCTGTATATTTTTTGAACACTCTGGAAAAATAGGTTGGAGTAAACCCAAACTTGCCTGCCAGAGACACTTCATCAATTGGATTTCTGAAGTTGTTCTCAATGTAAGCCATTACTCTCCTCATATTCTCAACATTTCTGCTTTCAGCATCTGATATTATGTCTTTTTTGAGAACCAGGTCTTCTTTGCACATATGATAAACAAGTTCATATACAAGAGAAGTGATGTGTATATGCTCATATTTCCCTAATTGGGAATCCGGATAGCCATACTTTGATAACTCATATGCTATTTCTTTGGGTCTTTCTGTCTCCGGGTGCCAGATTGGTTTAAACTTGAGTAGATCAAAATTGGGCAATGCTTTTCTGAATACGGTGTCACTTATCCTGAGGCATACTCCAATGAATCGTGGTTCCCCCTCTATAAAAGGAATTTTCGAAAATGTATTTCCATGAATACTTCCGGGATTTATTATCAGGAATTCATCCCTTTCTGTCTCTACTCTTTTACCGTCCATCTGTGTCACCAGACTTCCATCAACACAGACATTGATTTCAACATCGTTATGCCAGTGGAGAGGTACCATAAAATCTGCGCCTTTATGAAAAAGAGGTCCTCCATCATAATAAATGCTTATTATGTTACACGGGATTTCGTTATAGTATTCTACTATTTCGTTTACAATCTTCTCTTCTGTATTTTTCATTTCATGCTCCGCTAAAACCTAGTGCAAATTTTTGCAATACTCAAAGTCAAATAACGTAAAGACATTCTCTTAAATTTCTAATATGATACCAACATGTTCGCAGGATTACAATAATTAATCACAATTGTTGTACAAATTATTGCAATTTCTGTATTAGTATTTCATAACAGTGGGAGGAAAAAATGAAAACAAATGTAATGGGTAAATTAGGGAAAATCAGTTACGCCGTATATTTCGCAGGTCAAATATGCTTCTATTGCCTTGTTGGCATGTTTGTAAGCACCTTCATGACAGATATTGGCATATCACTCGCGGCTGTAAGCATGATTCTGGTAATTGCCAGGATATGGGATGCGATCAACGATCCTATCTTTGGTGTGATTGTTGATAAAACAAAATGGAAAAGCGGCAGAAAATATCTTCCTTGGATCAAAATATCCACAGGTCTTATCACTGCTTTTTCAATTGCTGTATTCTTCTGTCCTGCATCACTTCCGTCAGGCATGAAAACAGTCTGGGTGGGAATTGCATACATATGTTGGGGCATGAGCTATACCATGTGTGACATTCCGATATATGCACTGCCTACAGCGATGACCGATGATACAAAAGAAAGATCCGTGATCATCTCCTATGGTCGTATCGCTTGCACAATAGCTGGTGGATTCATCACGCTGCTCTTTCCTATTATGAGATCAACTTTGGGATGGACAGCAACTGGACTTATTTTCTCAGTTGTTGGAGGTCTTTTGATGATCCCTGCAGCATTTAACATCAAGGAAACAGGCACCAAAGCATCTTCAGAGAGCATGAAATTTTCAGAAATGATCGCCTGCGTAGTAAAGAATAAATATCTACTTATCTACTACGGCGCATTTATTGCATCCGGATGCTTGAATTTTGCAAATGTAACAGGTCTTTACTTTGCAAGATATTGCCTTGGAAATGAAGCAAAAGCATCATTAGTATCACTGTGTACTATGATTCCTTCATTCATCGTAATGTTTATTGTTCCCTTGGTAATAAGGAAACTTGATAAATTTAGTATTTATCATGCCTGCCTCATAATGTCTGCTCTACTTGGCATAATCCGTTTTGCAGCAGGCTATGAAAACACCGCTATTTTCTACACTCTTCTTGTGGGACAGGGAATCTTTACAGCAGTCACAGGTATTTTGATGTATATGTTCACACCTGATATCGTTGAGTATGGCAACTTTGCTAATGGCTCAGGCGGAGCCGGAATAATGTTCTCAATCCAGACTTTCTCGGCTAAGCTGACATCTGCTATAAGTGGTGCTTTAGGTATCTCAATGCTCGGCATGTTCGGATTCCAGACTGGTGAAAATGCTGTTCAGAGCGCATCAGCAGTAAACGGCATCTGGATCTGTACATCTCTCATTCCGGCAATTGGGATCGGATTATCAGCTGTCATTCTTCTTTTCTACAAATTGAGAGATAAAAATGTACAGATTATGGCAGAGGCAAACAGTGGAAGAATCTCCAGAGCTGCTGCAATTGAAAGTCTTAGAAAAAATGGTTGGAAAGAATCTGTTGCGCCTATGTTGGATAATTCAGCTGTTTATGGCAAAGATATCGCTTAAGCAGATATAACAAATAATCAGGAGTAATGTAAAAATGAGAACTATAAAAACTAAATATGGAATGATCAAAGGTGTGGATTGTGGAAGCTATATGGTTTACCGTGGAATCCCATATGCCAAAGCCCCTGTCGGAGATCTTAGATGGAAAGCGCCGCAGGAACCAGATGTATATACCGGTGTATTTCATGCAGACAGATTTTCTGATATCGCACCGCAAAGAATCCAAAGTCCTGATGGTCCTCAGATGGGATTCAATTACGGAAAAGAATTTTATGCGGATAAAGAGTTTTTAAGAAATATGTCTGAAGACTGCCTTTATCTCAATATATGGACCCCTGCTGATGTTATGCCTGATGCAAAACTTCCTGTTGCATTTTATATCCATGGAGGCGCTTTCATGGGCGGATACAGTTCCGAGGAGGAATTTGACGGAGAAAGTTATGCCAGGAAGGGTGTAATTCTGGTTACTATAGCATATCGTCTTGGGGCGCTTGGCTTTCTGGCTCACCCATGGCTGTCAGAAGAAAACCACGATAGCATTTCCGGTAACTACGGTATTCTGGATCAGATCGCTGCACTTAAATGGGTATATGAGAACATACCCTCTTTCGGAGGAAATCCTGAAAATATCACAGTTTTCGGTCAGTCTGCAGGATGTATGAGCACACAGGTTCTAATATCCAGTGCCCTTACCGGCGAAATGATAAACAAAGCTATTCTTCAGAGCGGAGTTACATGCGAATCGGACTTTTTACTTACGCCGTCTCTTGATGAAGAAATGGCTTATGGTGAAAAATTTGTACAGCTGACAGGTGCATCTTCTCTAAAGGAATTAAGAGATATCCCTTTTGAAAAGCTTTTGGAATATCAGGATATGTTTATTTCAGAATGCTTCCAGTCCGGGATTGGACTTGCACTTGTTCCCTGCATCGACGGTCATATCCTTAAGAAAAGTGTAAGAGATATCTATCAAAATGGGCAGATGAGAAAAATCCCATATATGACTGGCTTTGTTGCAAATGATATCGGACAGACTCAGGAAGACAAAGAAAACAAGAAGGCAGGCCTACTTGAAGATGAATGTAAAAGATGGTGCCTAAAAACACAGGAAATGACAGGAATACCCTCTTATCTTTACTCTTTTGTCCATGATCTTCCAGGTGACGACAGTGGAGCATTTCATTCAGCAGAATTGTGGTACATGTTTGGGACCCTGGGAAGATGCTGGAGACCTATGAACAATGAAGATGTAAAACTGTCCGAGAAGATGGTTACCTACTGGACCAATTTTATGAAGAATGGTCGTCCATCTGACGAAGCCGCGTGGCGTCCTTATATAAGAGAAGATGAATACATAGAAGTATTCTGTTAATGAACACAACATAAGTCCTATGACTTTTGCAATAGTAATGTCGAAAGTCATAGGACTTTTTGTAAACATTAAAAATCAATCGAGTATAATACTTCTTCAGTATCAAAAGCTGTATTCGAAATACCTGTAAATGAAAATCCTTTCGATTCATAGAATGCTCTGGCGCGGGTATTATCTCTAAATACCCATAAAATGGCATCAGAGTACCCTGCATTTTTAATATCGCATAGAACATGATCCATCATCAGGCTACCATAGCCTCTATTCCAATTGTCGGGAAGGCTGTGGATACAGATGAGTTCTGCTTTTTCCGCATATTCTTTGTTGCGTGCTGCATCCCAGTATGCTATACAATGAGGCTTGTCATTTGCCGTAAGTATATATCCATTTCCAAAATCCTCAGCTAAGAGCTGCTTATACATTGCAGTTGCTTTATTGATATCGGTACATTTATCTAATATTTCAGGACTGAGTATTTTAATAAAGGCTGCCTTCCAGCTTTCTGTCTGGATATGTGCCAAGACATTTTCATCCCCTGGCTGGACTTTTCTTATTGTTGCACATAGAGCTTTCATTTTCATCTCATGCACTGCCGTATACAACTCACTTATTTCAGTTATTTTTGTCTTTTGTACAGGTTTATTCCAATCGTGATCATGTATCAGTTGTATAATCAGACTACCTTTGGGGTCCATCTCCGGGTACCATCCAATATCAATGACATATCCATTTTCATACTCTACTTGGACCAAATCCTCATTAAGGCTGTCCTCTTGCTGACTAAATGGAATATCAAAAGCGATGTTGAAGCTGTTGTAAGTCACATTTCCGGGTTTAAATATCTTATCATCAAGATTGATATTATATTGTCTCTGCTGTATTCTTGTCATACCATTTATACTCTATTCCGGCCAACTAGATCCCACGTTAAGTCCGTTATCATCAAGAAATTCATCTTCAACAGAAACAAATTTCTCGATGCCCTCTTCATTGATTAATGTAACGGACACTTTAGGCTTTTGACCGGGAAGTAATTCCTCGCAGCCATAATCTCCATCATATATCTGCTTTATCTTCCACATAGTTACTGCTCTCCTATATGAATTATATTGTATTCGATTAGCAGCCTTATTATATCAAAATACTAACTTATAAACGAAAAGAGAGCTGAATATTTTTTTGGGGTTCAGCCCTCTTTTCAATAGATGTAACAAAAGGTATTTTAATGTTATTTGGTTTATAATTATATTTAAAGACGTTAATAATGGCTGTGTCAAATATTGTTCATTTATTTTATTCTATTCCGTTAATGGATATTATGTCAAATTTCTTCCTTTTCCTTGCAATGCAGTCTGTAAGCCTCAAAGAAGTGAGCTGCTGTGCAAAGAAACCATACACCAGACATAAGAGCTTTTCCTCCAACGAGGCACATAAGTCCGCTCACCGCAAAAACTATTCCCAAAACTACTTCTGATCTTGATGTCATTTTTAACATTTCAAATCTCTCCTTTTCTCCAAGTCAATACTGTGTCAGTAGAAAGAGATTATCCTGCTTATTAGAACAGCCCTGCATATCCAACCGGATATCCGGATACTCCTCTTTTATCGTGCTATATCAATATAACCGCCTATGACGGATACTGATCTATTACATTTGCATCCCCTTTTCTTAGATGCTAAAACCTCTTATCTCAGAATCATTATCTGAAAAGGGCTTAAAACCAACGGGTTCACTTGTTTCATAATAATCATTTGCCGAGTAACTGTTTGTATTTCTATTGAAACCAGTGGTCTTGACGTTCTCATCTGCTTCATCCATCACTATAGCAAGTATGATATACGGAAGGATGCCGATACCGGTTGTAAATAAGAGGATCAAATAGATACCGACCTGCTTTGTCCAAATGATATTTATGCTTCCTCGTAGCCCTCTTTAAGTCACGTAAAACATAGCCACCGCTGATACTTACTTAACTTCGTCTGTAGAACCGTCCTTTTTTACCACTTCGAGCTTGCATCCAAGTCCGAATGCTGCTGCACAGGCTGTAATAAGGACACTAGGTGCAACTGCAAAACCAAGAACACCACCGATGAGTCCTACATTTACAGGAATGCTAATGAGTACCTCATCACCCTTCTTTACCTGTATTCTGTCAACGTTTCCGTCTTTGACGGTTTCTTTAACCTTGTTTGCGAGCTTTTCAACATCCTTTTCAAATTCGCAAACCTTCGGCTGTAGGTTCTTTATAGCCTCTTCTGCATCGCCGCTTGCCTTTAAAAGCGCCTCCTTTGCAGCTGCATAGTCAACTCCTGCCTGCTCCATTACCTTTTCAATTGCTTCAAGTGTGATTTCCATAATATTCTGCCTCCTCACTCTTCTTTACTACAAGACTAATTATCATTGCAACTATTAGCAGAGGTAATGCTATCTTAAGCAGTCCTCCAACTACTTCTTCTGTCCCTGTAATTAAGAGTGATTTTTTAATAATAAGCTATCAGGCTCCGAGTGTCTTTCTTACGTAGTCTCTTGCCCCTTCTTCGTCAAGTTCAATGGCTTCATGAACATTATCACGCTGCTTCTGAAAAATCATTTTTCATCAAATGTACGCCATTCTGTCATCCTCTACTTCAAAAGCACGTGCAGAACCCTTTCCAAGGAAATATAATATATAAGTCAGACTATAAACAAAAAGGATGCATGAAAAGTATGGAAAAGAAAAGAATACTGTGTTTTGGAGATTCACTCACATGGGGATATGATCCCGAAAAAAGAACAAGAATAGATGAAAACAGCCGCTGGACAGGTGTTTTGCAGACTCTGCTTGGAGATTCATACAAGGTAATAGAGGAAGGGCATAACGGTCGTACTATAGCAACAGATGACCCTGCTGAAGGTGAAAAGAATGGCCTTAAATACGTTATTCCCTGTATTGAAAGTCAGTCGCCTCTGGACGCTATGATAATTATGCTCGGAAGTAACGATCTTAAGAGGAAGTTTTCCTACTGTTCCATGGACATAGCCGGGGAGATGCAGATATTCCTCGAAAAAGTCCAGGCTCATAACAGATTCCGCATGAATGATAAGATGAAGATCCTTCTTATAGCTCCCCCGCTTGTCGGAACCACAGGTAAGGGTTCATGGCTTGAGGACTGCTTTGACTTCATAAATGCAGCGAAGGTCTCAGCAGAACTTGCCACATGGTACAAGCAGCTTGCAGACATGTACGGGTGTGAGTTTCTCGATGCATCCAAAATTGTATCACCAAGTCCTGCAGACGGTGTCCACATTGATGCCACAGCCCATGGAAAACTTGGAAGAGCCATTTACGATAAGCTTCATGAATCCAATATCATTGATTAACTTAAGTTTATTTAGAAGGGAATAATCCTTAAAAGCACCATCTGGCAGTGACCAAGTGATCAATGTCAGGCGGTGCTTTTAAAATGATGAATAAACAGCTTTCCATTATGGGTAAGCTCGTCTATCTCAGTATTGTCGTTTTTAAATAAAATCTGAGTTACTTAACTTTGATATTCTTAGTCTTACTCCATTTTGAATAAATCTTATCAGCACCCTTTTTCTTAAATGTACGGATTCTGAAGTAGTATTTCCTACCGGCTTTCAGTTTTTTAATTGTCTTTGAAGTGTTTTTGGCTTTGCTGATGTTTACAGACTTTACATCCTTCTGGAAGTTCTTATCCGTGCAGTACTGAATCTCATAGCCATTTATGCCCTTTGATTGTTTTTTCCAGGAAATGGTTACTCGTTTCTTTCCTACTGTCAGTTTTACGAATTTGGTGCTTTTCTGAGCTGGATCAATATTCTCAATTTTTTCTGTATTTGCAGGTACTGCAGGAGCTGATTCGTTTACAGTAGGTAAAGCACCCTCCTGCTGTGTTGGATCAGCCGTATCATCTGGCACAGACGGGTCATCAGGTGTTGCTGGGGTGTCTGGCTCTGCCGGATCATCAGGCTCTGATGGCGCAGGAGTTCTATCCTTCCATATTGGTCTGATTATTATGTTTTTAGTTATTTTGATGGTGGTTCCAGGGGTTCCTTTGTCCCAACGGTCAAATTCTTTTCCTTCTGGAGGAATATATTTAAATTCACGCAAAACATGATCAGAACCAGTAGCGACGTAAACATAGGATATGATGTGACCATCGCTGCCTTCGCCAGGACTATAGTATATTGTGCATCGGGGATTAGCAAAAATGTACCTACTGCTCTTTGACGCTACTGGTAATTCTGTTATTGTGTTCGTATTATCTGGGAGCCCGTCTTCGTCATCATCAAGTGCATAAATGTATGAATCAGCACTAATACTTGCGGACTGGCTCTTCCCTTGCCCATTTGAGTTATCTGTGTGTTGAAATTCAAATAGGGACTTAGCTTATTTTTTTGTTATCATCAGATTTTTGCTGATGGTTTCTGGCATTGCGTTCAATGTGGGAGCAAATTAAGGGGTAATATTATCGGCATAAGCTTCCACATCACCATATCCTATAGCCTGATCACTAGCATCAAGCTGTCTGAGCCCCTACAAGGCCATCGACTACCTGATCAAATATTCCGTCAAAGTCAAATTCACCCATCACCAGCCTCAAGTAACTAACGTAAACTGTTCTATCGAACAGGCATTATATCATATACAAACACTTCATGTATTTCTTCGTTATAGCCATCATAGAATCCTTTAGGAATACCAAGGACTATCCTTGCGCCCCGGTTATACAGCAAAAGAAACTTGTTGTTGACTTTATCAAAGGTAAGCCCCTCTATCTCGCCTTGCCTTGTAACTTCTACAAAGGAATGCTCAGGACTCACTAAATATGTGCTGCCCGCCGTTCCCAGGTCTATTCGGTACATATTATCAGGTTCATCTTTGTCTGCATCACCATCGTCAGCTGTTATATAAAGGCTGCCATCAAAATATGCTACTCCTTGTATCCACTTGGGAGCTGCATTCATTTGAAGCCTGCCTTTATAGCCTCCGTTATCCAGGTCATACATATACAGATAACTACTTGATGGATCATCTACCCATGATGACATATATACTATTCTGTCATCCTCGTTTACTGCTATTCCGGAGCATTCAATCTGTCCGGTGTCAGACTTAAAAGGAAAGACCCTTTTAAGCTCAAGTGTGTCTCCGTCATAAACAGCCACATGAATATTGCGACCGACACCATCCATGAAATATTCGACGCCAAGATAAAGTTCACCCTGATACACGTCGATATCGCCGATATGGTTGACCTCGATATCATAACCCTTAAAAGGATCTGTGTTCTCAGCTATTACATTCCAGTCTTCGTCGTATTTTGTAAGCGACGTAGATCCGCTAACCCAGTAATATCCGCCCTCTGTACATACTCCCTGGCGGCCATTAACTTTATGGATTGACTCAAGCGTATATTGAAAAGAAGCCATAACATCATCTCTTGTTCCACATGCTGTCAGTATCAATATAGATATGATAGCCAATGAAAACACCTTTCTAAGCATTCTGATTTCTCCATTTGATGAAATTCCTCTGTTTAATGACATGTATATGACATGGCTGCAGAGTTTCGAACTTCGCCACCTGTTTTACGGCGAAGGAAAATGCGCATTGTCTGCAGGGATATGTTTGTGTACTTTGTAGGAGATACCATTTCTTTTAAGCTCATCAAGCAGACTCTGAATTATGATATCTTCCTCAAATCTTTGATGTACAGTTAGGAAAATCCTTCCTCCGACTGCTGCAACTTCAGTAAGCAAGGCATTGGCGCTTGGTACGTGAGTCCAGAATTCGGAGATATACTCTTCAACAGCTTTATACTTCCATTTTCCAACATAGCTTACCATATATGTGAAAAGCAAACGTCCTCCTGAGAGAGACCTTGCAAATACATCATATTTTTCAGCAAGAGTTGGAGCTGAATCAAGCATTAGACGGTTTCGGTTAGCAGAAAAAGTCATAGCTCCGGCTACCCGTTCAGAATCGCTCTGAATAAACGTCTTTCCACGGTAAACTGTGCATTGCCTGTCGAATGGCATGTTTCTTATTTTGTCGCTGTAATCAAGAAAAACCGTACTAACACAGTTGTGATGTGTGATTGAAGCTCCAAGCATAGGTCGTGCATTTATTATATATGAGCCCATGATTTTCTTATCCCGGTCCGGGTAAAGCGAATCTATCACTCTGGCATTTAAAAGGGCTATCATCGTTCCTGGGCTCGCATCGTTTGCGGATGTATACTTGAGAAAATCAGCTTCTGAGATCTCAATATCCATAAGGTTAAGATCTGCTGTATGAAACCCTGCATCTTTCTCCAGGGAGAATGCGGGCGTATATGAAGGTGTGGCAACATTTGACAGATCTATCTCGGGAAGGTAATCCATATATAAATCCCTTTTTTTAATTTTACAAGGGAAGATTTTTTATAAAACTTGTTTGTACATTTAATACATATAAGTTTCTAGTATGTGCCCTTTTCTTTTATTGCCTCTTTGAGGCGGAAATTGTTGTCAAAAATATTTTCATCTAACCCACTGATATCCAGCAAACTTGCAATACACCATTCAGGGTCTTGAGTATGAAATGTATAATAAACATCATTCATTTGTTTATATGCAAATAAATCCATGACAAATCTTGTTGAGACTTCTCTGGTATATGAAATATACCTGTATATATATCCCATCCAGAACAACGCGCTTTTAGAATATTTCTTTTTACCATAATCTGTATCACCAAATTGCTCAATAATACTCGAAATACCTTCATTTACATCCAATGACAAGAGTGCAGGATTGTTGCTATCTAAAGTATTCAGCAAATTTGAATGTATAAATCTTCTAATAAAAATCCCGGTAGAACATTTTAAATCATAAGATTTTTCAAACAATTTTCCTTGATATTCTGCAAGTAGAAGCCCATTATGGTCAAATTTTCTCATTGAAAATCTCCTCTATATACAGTCCTGTTTTAAATTCTCTTTTTGCGAGCTTTAATTTTGTGTCAATCTCAAATCCACGCTCAATGAGCAATTTTTTACATTCATCTCTTTCAGGTATGCATAAGTAATATTTTTCAATTGGAATCAATTTGCTTAAAGCTTTATCCGTTTTAAAAATATATTGAAAGCCAAGTTTTGATGCTGACAATGAGTGAAGAGCAACATCAACATTTATTTCACCCTCGGTGAACTGAGCCATTACATAAAACATTTTATTATCTGCAATAGGGGCAATGATTACATCAGCATTATTTATCTTTTCTATGATATTTTGTACTTGCTTATCATTCGAGAAAGTTCCAAGTGTACCACGATGATAACAAATAGCAAGCATCCATTCCATGGAACAGTCAAATCTGCAAATTTTCAAATTATCGAGGGAGTATCTGAAAGAATATACAGAAGATTTGTCGTTTTCACAGACAAATGACAAAGCCTGATTATAGGTTTCTCCTAAATAGAATCCATTCCCAAAATCACAATTGTTTCTGGAGCCATTGACAGTGATTGTAGACAGACCATTTTTTGACCCATGAAAAAGCACATCTTGATATTTTTCTTTTATCAATTCTTCTTTTACCGAATTTATTCTGTAATTACTATTGTATACATATGAATAAAACTTCTCATAAACGCTATCAGTAGTCATACCATTCTTAGAAATTTCATCAAGTGTCACTCTGGAAATTCCGGTCTTTTTTGATAATTCAAGTTTTGTCGTTTTCTCTGACTCGATGATAAACTCGATGTCTTCTTTGATTTTGTATTCACAATCAACGTTAATCATGTCAAGCTCCTTTAGATAGAAAATCTATTATTATTATAGCTCAACAAACATATATGTTCAATCTGTACAAACAAGTTGTACCCTATCTAAATCTCAGGCCTAAGACTATGGGTATATATCTGATGCTTACTACTTTCGTTTATCCCTTCAGTTATCATAAAATCCCTCCATTCAAAACAAAAACAGTAACAAAAAACCAGACCTGGCGGTTTTATCCATTACCGCCAATGCCTGGCAATCCTTTGCTATTTTGTTTATCGGAAAAAATCCATTAGAGCTTTACTCCAGATTCTTTGAATTAAGATGAATCTCTTCTCAAAATCCGTCACAGGGCAGAGTATATTTTGTCCATCTGTCATATCCTAATTCTTGCATTTCACCTTTAAAATTTCGCCACTTACCTAAGATGTAAGGACAGGTCCATGGGAATATTGTATGATTGCATCATCAAAGAAAGGAGCACACTTCATGAAGGTTAACGTAGATATATCTCCACAATACAAGGATCCATATGCTGTGATATACGCAGAAAGGGTAACCCCGGACATTCAGCGTATGATCGATATGCTCGGCTCATATGACAGCCCGATTACTGCTTTGCAAAGCAACGGAGACATAGTGATCCTGCAGCCTGCAGAAATCTATATGGTCAGGGTGGAAAACACAGAAACCATAATCTATACGGAAAGGAAGCAGTACAGGTCACGAAAAAGACTCTACGAGATCGGCGAACAGCTTGGTAACCAGTTCATGCAGATATCAAAATCCACCCTCATAAATCTCTCATGCATGGACAGCATAGAGCCCGGCTTTAGCGGAACGCTCCTATTAAAGCTAAAAAATGGCTGTAAAGATTATGTTTCAAGAAAGTATCTGTCAGAATTTAAAAAATATCTAGGACTATAAAGGAGAAAAATAATGAAAGAAGTTGTAAAAAGAGCAGTTCTTGGAATAGGTATCGCAATGTTATTCTTTTGTATCTCAGGAATTATTTTCGACATAAACGGCGGCGGAACATTTACGCTTACCAACTACCAGTTCACCAAAATGGTGCTTGGATGCATAATCGTAGGCATAGGATTTGGTGTCCCGACAATAGTTTATGATGCTGAAAACATCCCCATGCCCTTAAGGGTACTGATCCATATGGGCATTGGCTGCATAATCTATACCATAGTGGCATTCAATGTTGGCTGGGTAAACGCATCAACACCCGCCCAGGGCATAATTGTGATCGGAGCACAGCTCCTTGTTGCTTTTATCACCTGGTTCCTCTTCATGAGACATTACAGCGCTGAGGCAAAAAAGATGAATGACAGAATTCAGGCATTAAAATAATTTCTTAGAACAAACATTAAAAACACCTGTTATTATTCAAAAAACGTTTGGGAGGTTTCTGACTTCTCAAACGTTTTTTATGTTCCTTATGGCAGCTGTTTCAGACGGTAAACAAAGTGATTTTGAGAACACAGTTCTCAAAGCCATTTTCTATTTCAACAGGCTTTTTTTGTAATGAAGGAGCTTGATTTTCGCAAGCTTTTTAAGATTCATACACGCAAATGTAAATGCCGCTTTCATCTCCATCCGCGCTTTACCATACATCTGTGTATACCTGAATCCATAGTTTTCCTTGATTATTGAAAAAACACCATGATGCTTATTAGCACTCACTCACTAAGAAGTTTATCCATGATATCAGACAATACCTGCTTCTCCTCGTCACTAAGCTTAGAGAAGATGGCAGCAAAGAATTCCTTCCTCTCATCTTCTACTTCAAAGGCGCGTGCTGAGCCTTTTTCTGTAAGGAATAAAAGTGTAGCCCTCTTATCTGTAGGATCAATCTTTCTCTCCACATATCCGTCATCCTCAAGCTTGTTTATAAGCTCAGAAACTGAAGACTGTCCTATACCTGCCTTCTCCATAAGAGCCTTCTGTCTTATTCCTTCAGGACACTCACTAATAAGTACAAGAAGATGCTCCCTTGAAAGCGGAGGCTTCCTCATGGGGTGAGGACCTGGATGTCCCGGAGGTTGGCCAAACGGTGGCATTTCATCGTGAGGACCGGGCCCTTCAAAACCTGGCTTCGGCGGCCTTTCAAAATGAGGTTCTCCCATAGGCGGTATATTAGGAGGAAGCTTATCAAATCCTTCAGGAGGAAAATCATGCTTTCCAGGTCCCATGGGACGGTTTTTTCTGGTAAACTTCAGGATCTTTCTCATGAGTTCCATATCATCTATCTTATTCATATTTATTTGTCACCTCCCTTATGTCAGTTTGTATTACATCGGTACCGTTATAAAAATAATATATCGGCACCGATGTATTGTCAATATATAACGGTACCGATGTATTATAAAAAAAGAATAAACTCCTCTCCTGAAAGAATTAAAATATTGTTCGTCTGAGTTGCACATGCTAAAATATTCTTAAATGTTGATGCAATCAACAATTTTGTATTCCAAAATGTTGATTTGAATGCATTTTAAATATTCCAAAATGTTGATGAGGTGTCGCAATGCTAAAAAGAAAAGTCACAGAGCAGCTGAAAAACTGGATTTCCACCAAAGATAAGAAATGCCTTATCGTCAAAGGCGCTCGCCAGACTGGAAAAACATATATAATTGAGCAATTCGCCAGTGATAACTACGAAGAAACTGTTGAAATCAATTTTAAAGAGACTCCCTCGGCAGCTGAGGTTTTCTCAGGTGATCTGACCGTAGATAACATGGTCATGGCATTAAGATTCAGATTTCCGGAAAAGAAAATTGTTCCTGATAAAACGCTTATCTTTTTAGACGAGATCCAGGAATGTCCGGAAGCCATAACTTCACTTAAGTTCTGGGCTACAGATAACAGATATGACGTAATAGCTTCAGGCTCTCTTCTGGGTATAGATTACAAAAGATCATCATCCTACCCCGTAGGGTATGTTGATTACATCACAATGCATGGACTTGATTTCGAAGAATACCTCTGGGGACTTGGCATTTCTGATGACATGATAAGATCACTTCAATCCTTTTTTTCCGAGAAGAAGGCTGTTCCGGAAGGCATCCACAATCAGATGATGTCATATTACAGACAGTATATCGCGACCGGTGGTATGCCTGAAGCTGTTCAAAAATATATAGATACCAAAGATTACAGGGAAGTAGATAAGGTACAGCGGAGCCTCCTGCAGGGTTATTTGTATGATATAGCTCATTACGCAACTGCTGAAGAAAAGGTAAAGGCAGAAAAATGCTATCTTTCCCTTTCAAAGCAGCTCCTTGATAAGGAAAACCATAAATTTCAGTATAAAGAGATTGAACATGGCGGAAGGGCTCAGAAGTATTACTCAAGCATAGACTGGCTCCTAAGAGCTGATATCATCCAGCTCTGCCGGCTTGTTTCTGATATGCGCTATGATCTTGATGATTATGCAAGAGATGACTTTTTCCGGGCGTATACCACTGATCTATCTCTGCTTATTGCCATGAAAGATTTTTCACTAAAGCAACATATCGTTGAAAACACGCTTTCCGGAAGCACAAAAGGTGGATTGTTTGAGTGCGCCATTGCAGATGCTCTGATCAAAAAGGATTACCCTATTTTCTTCTACAAAAATGAAACAAATAAAAAGGAAATAGATTTTCTGATTCAAAAAGATGGAAAGGTCATTCCAATAGAAGTAAAGAGCGGTAATACGCGTGCTACATCGCTTAATTCTGTGATAAAAAATAAATCCGATATAGATTTTGGATATAAGTTCATAGATGGCAACATAGGCGTAGGAGACGCAGGAATAATCACCCTTCCGTTATACATGGCATTATTCATTTAAAAACATAAGCATAATCCCAGAGCTTAGCTTTATGATGTCCTGGGATTTACATTTCTTCTACAAAAAGCCCCAAAAGTGTACAATTAAGCTGTTGACGAGTTCTCGGTGTACCGATATTATTATATATATAACGCTGTACCGAGGTATCGCTCATGAACATAAAAAAATATATTAAGGAAAATGGAATAAAGCTCTCAGATATCTGTAAAGCAACTGGCATCCCCTACACTACAATAGGGGACATTGTGAATGGCAAAACCGATATAGACAATGCCGGAGTAAGGGTTTTCATGAAACTGGCAGAAGCCTTTTCACTATCCATGGATGAATTCTACAGGCTTGCAAAGGAAACAGCACCAACTCCGGAATTGCCTGATGGGTACAGCCTGAAGATAAAAAATGGGAAATACTATATCTCTGGTACAAATGGCACATCGTACTTATGTAAAAATAATGAGCTGAATGCTCAATATATTAAGGATATAGCTGAAACGTATATTAGTAACATAGCTAGGAAAGCGAGGATGGATGCATGGGAGACGATGCTTTAGGATATTTTATCATGCGTAAAGATTCCCCTATTACATATGCAGAATTTACCACGGAAGGGGATATGATAAGTTATTCAAGAAATATCAAGAATAAAGAGCTTGCTCCCATTCAGGACATGTATCAGGGGAACTGGCTTAAGCTTTGGTGGAATGAACGCTCAATTCCTGTTGATCAGGATAATATTGCACATTTCCTCTCTGAAAACGGCTATTCAATGCCAAGTGACTATCTGATAAAAAACCTGGGGCTAAGCCTTACAGACTATTACTGGTTAAAACCTGTCGATAGCGAACTCACCTGGAAAGACGTTAACCTTTTTGATAATGATTTTAAGAGTAATCTGCTGAACTGGGAAAGGGAACCGTCAGAGCGCGAGACAGACAGAAACACGCCTCATTACTCTCCCAATGGCTCTCTACAAGGAACTATTGAAAAAACATGGACAATCAACAACGGCGAGCGATATCTTATCAAAGGAAATCACTCATCCTTATCCACTGAGAGTATAAATGAGGTAATTGCGTCAGAAATCCATAAAAGGCAGGGTTTTGCCAACTATACTGACTATAATCTCATAGAAATAAAAGGGAAAGAATATGCTTACGGCTGCTATTCAAAACTTTTTACTTCCCAGAACAAAGAATTAGTATCAGCATGGGCTCTTTTTACCAATGAGAAAAAAAGCAACAATATTTCCAACTATGAACATCTGATGAATATGTGCAGGAAATATGGCATGGATGCGGACGCCATTGCAGAGGGACTTGATTATCAGATACTTGTTGATTTCATCATGTCCGGCTATGACCGGCACCTAAACAACATTGCTTTTATTAGAGATGCTGCAACTTTGCAATTTAAAGGACTTGCTCCGATCTTTGATAGTGGCGGATCAATGTTTGCCGGAAAAGCCATTCCCAAAAATGAAAAGGAACTTCTTGATATAGATACTCACAGTTTTACCAAGAAGGAATCAGATCTTATAAAGCTTGTAAGGAACAGAAATGCCATCGATCTGACAAAACTCCCTCCTTCATCATTTATAAGAGAAGTTTACGCTAAGGATCCCAAAATGCATGAAAAGGACATAAATAACATTGCCCATTGGTATGAAAAGAAAATAGATTTATGCCGTGACATACAGCTGGGTAAGGAAGTTTTTCACAAGTCATACTAATTGGAATATGTTCAATATTAGTTATAGATGATTACATATTGTAATCCCAGGACATATTGATATGATGCCCTGGGATTTCATTTTCTTTAGCCAAATCATAAGTCGGCCTGTCATTATACTAGAATGGTATCTCACAGGATGTTTGTGATGAAATACAGCAAGGTTATTATTCCCACGAAATAAAAGGGTAATTTCCTGAAGTTATAGATGAGCCAGACGATAACCTTCTCAGTTATCCATATTATTAGTCGTAAGAAAGAGGCTACCAGTTCAATAAATACAAGGAATTTTTGTATAAAAGGTTCTTTTGTTTCTCCAAGAGCAAACATTATTACATCATCTGCTCCGTTTTTCAAAAGAATGTCGCGACAGGCAATAAGTGAATTACCCGTTTGAATATTTCGGGCTGTGAGCCCACCTAGTTCGCAATTGAGCCCCACCTATTCACACAATAGCACCACTATAATTTCACAAAATTCAATTCACACTTCAGCACCACTATATATCGTCAAGTGGAACTATCTTTCCGGATATGGGTATCTGTCTGTTTTTTCCGGCATCTGTTTTAAGGCCTCTTACCATGTAGCGCTTGTCAAGGAACACACTGTTTGTTTTTAATATGTAATAATTCATGCAAATAGGACTCAAGGTTAGTCTCATAAGACAATCCTGAGTTTAAAATAATTGTGTAAGTATTATCAGGGTTGCTGATTAAAAAAACTTTATTTTTATAGGAAGGCATAATGAACGAATTATTAAAGATTGATTTTGACAAGCAAACAATATCAGCCAGAGAACTTCATAGAAAGTTGAATATTGCTACAAGGTTTAATGACTGGTTCCCGCGTATGTGTGATTCAACATGTCTTTTATGGATGCTTGTGAGTGAATATCCGGCGAAAAACTGACTAATAGAACCAGACGCGCTTTTGTTGTAGCTGATATCTCTACCTCTTCGCCGAGGTCGTTAGTTCCTTTTAAAACTCTGCCTGTATATCTGATGTTTTTACTTTACTCGACGGACTTTATCTCGCTTTCCAGATCCTCTTTAAGAGAATAGGTATCAAAAGACGCTTCTTTTGGAAGATTTATGTGGATACTGGTAATCTTATCTACTCTGGCTGCTCCTTTGATTATACTTGCATCAAAAACATGCCCGCCTTTCGTTCTGTCCTCGGAAAGAAAATGAAGATGCCATCCCGGCATATTTATTCCATCCATATAATCTGGAAAATATACACCCACCAGAGATCCCCGGATATTCTCAAAAAGAAACGATTGCTGCGTGTGGAGAAGAATCTCTTTCAGCCTGATATGGTGCGACCTGTAAGGCCCCTCCGATCTGGCATCGATTTTCCCAAACTCTCCGTCAATCCTGACAATATGCATACTGTTAAGCCCGAATACCTCTTCGATCTTCCTTGTCAGTTCTGTCTGAATTGAGGCAAAATTCGGCATGTCATTAAGCTGAAACTGCTGATTGCCATAGAGCCTGGCCACAGCAGCAAAGGGAATTCCCGTCGAAGGATCAACCTCTGTTACATTCCCGAACTGATCTGACCTGTAGCAGTGTCCATCCATGACGATCATCTCACCGTTCACATCCTCAAATGTTCCCAGCCCGGTATCACCATGCTGAATTATTTCGTCTACATTTATCACCGTCCGGCTGTACCCAAGAATTAGCGCCTGAAGTGTCGACACCTGATACATAGTATTTTCCATTTGGTATTTCTCCTTTTTATATGGACTTCCAGCCCCTTGATGCAGACTAAGTATGCTTTTGCGATTGCTTTATTACTGAATATACACGACAGCAGTTTTTCTAAATGCAGATATTATTCTGATGATAGAACTGTAAATAAGTCCAAAGCAGTATACATAAACTACAACAGAAGTGGACCTGACAAATATTATGCAAAAAAATGCCAGCGCAAGATTGAGAATACCATGGCTGATGGATAGTCTCCAGGAGGCGCTGTGCATTTTTTTGGCATCAAGCCCTCTTAAGATTGTTACAGCTGCGCTAAATCCATTGATGACGACAAGGTACAACACCAGATACAGTTTTGGAATGTCCGAGAGTGACAATGTGAAAAGACCAAAATCAAACACTATCAGGCCATAAAAAAGGATTCCTTTTCCGCCTACCATATGTCTCGCCATTGTAAAATAGTAGGTGAGGTATTTAAGTCCCATGGCGACAAGAGCAATACTGAGGATTAAAGCCATAGTAATCAGACCGTCATCCGGCTCAACTATCATATATATACTGGCAAGAATAGTTACGATAGCCACAAATATACTTCTAATCTTTTGCATTCTAGTCATGCTTTTCACCTCCGGAAGTAGCAACATCTACCAGCTTTTTGAAATCTTTTATACCCACAAAACCATTCTCTGCAAAATCTGCAGAAAAGCCAGCCAGCATGTTGCCTGATTTATAAATCTTATTGGTGACCATGCTCTTTTGTCTTAACGCAGCCACAAAAAATCTACCAAGAATAGTATTGTCTTTAGCTTCTTTTCTGGCTGCCAAGTACTCATCTTTATATCTGTAGACATCAAAATCATCAATTATATTGCCGGAAATTTTTTCACCTAAAGCTTTCCAGTCAGCGCAGGAGTCAATCTGCCGTTTATTTATGATTTCTTTTATTTGAGCTTCATAAGGACTAACAATTTCAAAGTCGTAAGTATCTTTGTCAAAAGAGCTGATATTCCCCCTTAAATACCTCATGGCATAAACCATCTGACAAAAGGCATGATAATAGTCAGATGGATTGTCTTTTACAATCTCCGTAAAATCCCCCCATGCAGGCAAATACTTATATTTGATAAAGCTATAATCCGGAAGATGCCCGGCTCTCCCGTGTCCCAGATTCATTATGGAATTCTCACTGGTCTGGAAAAGACTGTTAGTATATATGCTTCTGTTAAGATCATCCGGAGTTGACGTACTGTGCCGAAATGTTATTTTCTTTTCAAATTCTCCGGCATCACCGCTAAAAATCTCATAGAAATAATAGTCGGTATTATTGATGACAAGAGAAGGTGTCCCTGCAAAATTGCGGTGTGCCCAGGTATCAGCCAAAACGTGCATGGCTAGCCCTACTGACTCAAGAGACTTTCCTTTTGCAAGCTTTACAGTCTCCACCAACAGATCGCCATTTGGACCGCAGATAAGACGATATTTGTTTCTATATCCTCTAGTACACCATTTTTTTTCAGCATAAAGATCCTGAGGCAAAAAATGGAAGCTAGACCATATCCTAGTTATATCCTGAAGCCCCAGAAGGTCTGCACGAGCATTTATCAGCTCTACCTGTGACTGAGTTGTAGCTGCGGACAAAGGGGCTTTGATGCTTGTTAAGAAAGTTCTTGTACAACAATCAACAAATTGCGCAGAATACGCTATTTCACTGCTTTCTTCATGAGAATATCCTGCAATAATTGCTGCCAGGTAGGTAGCATAATAGTGAAAATCAATGTTCATGGGCTGCCTCCTGTTTACTGATCATATTGGAAAGAATTCGGGATCTGATTGCGGAAAAAAACAGTGCCAGCAATACTCCTGCAGATGACAAATCCAAAAGAAACTCTGCAATCTGATCAATAGAATTGTTAATGTCATCTGTTAAACTAGCCTCATTAAAAGTTAAATCTCTGATTGAAAGAATCCCCAAATAGCAGGAATATATATATAAGAAGCCTGCTAAAAGTGCGATTATCAAATAAAGATATCTTTTTTTCCCTTTTTTAGCCTCTGCATTTGCACATTTGCCAACGTATAGACTAACAGAAAAAACCAATACCAAAAAAGCTAAAATTATGAGGTACGTTATAAATGCTACTGCTTTAAGACTTACTTCTTCCTCTGAGACTCCTGAATTAGTATAGATATCGCTGATCATTTCTGCGATATAGTTCCTATTCGCGAAAAACGTCATTATGGCTTTTATAACTGACCATAACCCAAGGCCAATAGCGCCGGTCCCGCATAGAGAAAGACTATTTAAGCTACGTCTACGTTCTCTTTGTAAATCCATTTCAACTCTCCTGTATGTACATCTTTTAACGTTATTATATCAAACATTGCATTCAGGTATCCTATATCCCCGGCGCTTTTTTTTTAATTGTTGTCAGAGGACATATGATGCAATCTGAGTCCATAGATATGTTTCCCCAGATAGGTATACGTATTAAAAAAAAATAAATTTTCTCTATTAAATGTCAAAATATTACTTTTTTATCGGATAATTAATGTGTACGTATTATTTACAGCAATGGAGGAAAACATATGTGGTTAATAATTGCTTTATTCTCAAATATTCCCCTTCTACTGATAGGTTGGATACTCATGTCCATTGGGTACTTCCTGGTGCTCAAAAGGCAGGTTTAAAGAAATGGACAGCTGTGGTGCCATTTCTTGCAGAGCGGGAGCTTTCAACTGTTCTGTTTAAGAGAATGCGAACCTTCTACAGATCCTTTGCAATAGCGGCGATTCTTATGCTCGGAGCCATTTACTTAGGGCCTAAGGAGAGCAAGGGCTGGATGTTTACCAATATCGCAGCAATAGTTTATGAGTACTACACCGCCTTCTCTTTTGATTTATAAGCAACTAGATGAAATTAGCAGCGCCCTTAGTGGTATTGAAGGAAACTCAGATGTAATAAAAAGAGAGGATTACCTAGGTTATGCAAGGATTAAAGAGTTTGATCCAAGTAGAGAACATTTTTACACAGACTATTCAGACGCTCAAAATGTAGTGGTTCTTACTTATGTAATAGGATCCAACCTTGAGGACAAGGCGGGACTTGCTTCCCTTAATTTAAGGCAGATAAAAGAGGCAACAAAGCAGGGAGATGGAGTCACATTTGTCATGCAGGCAGGCGGCTGCGGCAGATGGAAAAACTGATACAAGGTCAACACTTTCATTAATAGATACATCCCTGGCAAAACCAGCATATGCTAAGCTTAGCGGCCTATTCGCTAAAACAGATGACGCAGTAAAGAACAGCAAAAAGGATTTTGCGGATGTAGCAGTAGCAGCTAGCGGCAGTCCGAAGGTTGAATTCAAAGCAATAGAGGATGGTGACTATATAATTGGCGGAGTTTTAACTGATGTATATCAGAGAAAGATAACTTCAAAGATAGTAAACGTGCAGTAAAAAGTTAGGATATTTAAAATATATAACAATGTGTAAGGAGAGTCTCAAGCATGGAAAGACAAAAGAAGATTATTAATCACAAAATTTTTAATGAACACTGGTTTATTGGATCCATATTGCTTATTATCTGGGGGTACCTTTTTACATACTTTATCTCAGTTATAGTGGCGGTAATTTTGGGAAATGTGATTCCGCTTCCGAAAGAAGAGATCATGTATATAGGGATGATACTTGGAGCATTATTGACTTTACTTGTTCATAAAAGGTGGTTTTATCCTGAGTATGAGGGTTCCCTAAAGACAAAAGATCTTAAAAGATGGCTAATTACAGGCTTAATTATCCTTGTTATCGCGCTGCTTCCTGATATTATTACTTCGCTTATTCTAAAAACTAATTTGGGAGCACCGACTCTTCACTCTGTACTAATGGCAGGTGTTGCAGGAACTGTTGAAGAGACCGTTTTCAGAGGACTTCCTGTGTCATATCTGATGAGGCAAAATAAAAAGAAGTCACATATAATATGGATAGCAATAGTGACTTCTTTGATATTTGGATCAGTTCATGGTTTCAATTTTTTTGCCGGTGCTACACTTCTGGCGGCGCTTTTACAGGTTATTTCAACCAGTGCGGCAGGGTTTTTGCTCTGTGCACTATTTATCAGGAGCGGAAGTTTACTTCCTTCAATGCTCATGCATGCAATAAATGATGTTTATGCTTTTATGAATTTGGATCTGGTTTCTGAAGCTGGAGTAATGGAAGGCACTTTAAAAACCTCTGATATAGTTCTCAATATGATTCTATCTGTTTTACAGATCATTATTGCGATATATCTTTTACATCCATCGGCATGGGATGAAATTATGGAAACCTGGAACCGGAAATGGGGTAAAGAGAATTAAATCGTGATAAATATAATGCGCCGAACGAAAGTTCGGCGCATTGCTTTTAATTCCAGATTTCAGTTGGCTTTTTATTATTTTTGCTTCCCCATAGATAAACTATTATACAACTTACTATTATAAGTGCTATAGCTAGTATTGTAGCTTCAACACCAAATCCTACGTCATATGCAAAACTATCCATGGCTGTAGATGCATCTAGTTTAAAGATTGAAACTGGCGATACGTTACCACTGTTTGGAAGTCCAAATATAATGTTCTGGGTGAAATTCCAGGCTGCGTGTGCTGCCATCGGCATCCATATTGAATCGCAATAATAAACCATAAGTGTATAGAGAAGTCCGGCAAAAAAGATACTAGGAAGAGCAAGTGGAGACAATCCCGGATTAGCTGCATGCACCAGTGAAAACAGCAGAGCATTTCCTACAACCGCTATAGCAGGATTTTTATATCCCCTTCTTAGTCTCTGATACAGAAAGCCCCTGCAAAGTAATTCTTCTGCGCTGGACTGAATAAATATAACTATAAAAAGTGGTATTACCTGCAATAGATTTAATGAATCAAAATAAATATGGATATCTTTATGCAGCAAAGCCACCATAATGCAAAATGCATTTTGAGCAAAACCAATTAAAAGACCTAAAAGCAGGTATTTCACTGTATTCCCTTTGCAAAAAGGTGTTAAAGCCTTAATTATTGGTCTGTTTTTTGGGGTAAAGTAGCAATAAAGTAAAGCTATAATCCAAACTCCCAGGAAGGTGAAATATTGTTGAAATATTGTTAGAAAATCGACATTGTTATCGTTGATAATCGGTTTCATTAATATATTAGAGATTACGAGAACTCCCGTCTGCCCGACAAGCATCATCACAAGTGTCACTATAAGCGGAATAAGAAAGAAATCATTCCATTTATACTGATCCGTGTGCAGGTTCTTAAAAAAGTTTTTCTGTTCGTTGTTGTTTTCTGCCATATTAAGGTCCTCTCTTCAAGTGAATCATTTCTACATATATAATTGTAGCACATAATACCGTTAAAAATTAAAAGGTTTTTCCGCCTAGATAAACGCGATTAAACTTTTAAGGTTACTGTTCAGAGGTTAGCTTGAGACTTGTCGATTATCTTTACCAGGAGAAGTATAATTGTAAGATACAGAGGCTTATAAAGACAGCCAAGTTCAGATTTCCTCAAGCTGACAGGCAGTCACTGTACTTTGATGGCAGAACACTTAATCATGAAGCTGTTACTGAGCTGATGACATGTCAGTACGTTCATTCCAAACATAGTATTGTACTTCAAGGCTATACTGGGTCAGGTAAGACATTTCTGGCATGTGCACTCGGAAAGGAAGCTTGCCGTCAACAGATAAAGACCAGATACATAAGACTTCCAGATCTATTGATGGAGTATGGTGATACTGTTCTTATTCCAGGACAAGAGAAACGTATTCTTAATAAGTATGCAAAAGTACCGCTCCTGATACTGGATGAGTGGCTTATGGCAGATATATCCAAAGAGGAACTCCACTTTCTCTTTGAGCTTATGGAAAGACGCTCAGATTCCTCATCCACCATCTTTTGTACGCAGTATTCTAAAAAAGACTGGATCAAAAAGCTGGGTGAAGGAGTCTATGCGGAGGCGATAGTAGACAGATTTGCTTATACAACAACCTGGGTAGAAACAGGAAAGACAAACATGCTCAGATACTGCAGTAAACGCGAATAATCTGCCAAGTGGGGCTGAATTGCGAACCGGTGGTTCGCAATAAAAAAACAATGGTGCTGAGCGATGCTCAGCACCGGTGCCCTTGGCACGAAATAATCACCGTTGTTGTAACATCATCAAGAAGGATTACAGTCATACCTTTGACGGATTCCTTTTCTGATGTCTTTATTGATTCATGATGAATGGATATTCGCCGGTCTCCACCGCTAGCGAGTTTTGGTATTTCTTTTGTTCTCTTAAGAAAATGAGTTCTGTCTATTCTGTTTAGATGTATCAAAGTTTCTAAGATTAAGAGATTTTAGCAAATAGCACCTATAGAACATCATTGAAAAATCATTGACATTAGATGTATTGAAACTGTGAAGATCCAAATCCTTAAGCTTTTCACATTCTTTAAACATTCCACGCATGGCCGGTTATCACGATCTGTATTGCAAGCGTGACTCCGCAATGATACTGCTCTTTCTTGATACCGGACTTCGTGTGTCTGAGCTTGTCAGCACCGACATGGATGATTTTGACCTCTCGGCAGGAAGCGTTGTTGTCACCAGGAAAGGCGGCGATACCCAGTCCGTTTACTTCTCAAATGAGTGTTCAGATTACCTTATGAATTATTTCAATGCTCAGAAGGCGAAATTCAATTTGAAGAAAACCAGGAATTTTCCCGCCTTCACTGCCCTCTCCGGCGAAAGGCTCGGTGTCCGCGCTGTTGAAAGACTCGTCAAAAAATACGTAAGAGCTGCCCTTCCGGACAGCTCCAATGTAGACAAAATCACGCCCCATAAGCTCAGATCCAGCTTCGCCATGAGCTTCTACGAGGCCACGGACCATGATATACTCAAATTACAGAAAAAGCTCAATCATACGAGCCTCAACACAACAAATATCTACGCAGAAGCCGCTAAGACTGACATGAAAGAAACCCGGAACGTGCTTGAAGGACTGAGGTAAGTAGTGAAATTAGTGTAGCTCTTTGTAGCAGCATAGACGCATTCTTACAAAAATAGCAGGTGATATTATATGAATAATATAGTGTTAAGAAGAATAATTATAGCTTTGACAATTCTATATGTTCTTTCACCTCTGGACCTGACTCCCGGCCCGCTGGATGATATCATCATTATTGTGCTTGGAGTGGCATTTAGTAGTGTGGTTGGGGATGAGGAAAATTGTGGGTGATGGAGATTTATAAGAGACACTATAGTCATTGATTTTTTACCTAATAGATATATCTTCATAAAACCTATCTTCAGTCTTTATCTATAATTATGTTTCTTAAATATCTTAAATTTAGTATAGAAAATGCTATGTGCAAAATAATGAGCATTACATATAGCTTATGGTAAAGCCTGGGCTACTGTTGATGTTTCAGATTGACAATTTTGTATAGTAAAGAAGCCCTTTCAAGAGTATTGATCCATTAATATTTTTTGTTGTTAACTCTCTATGTTCTTTACAAATTCTTTTTCATTGTCTATAAGTTTTATATACTGCTTAGTTGCTGCTCTCAAAACATCCTTCAACTCTTCACTGCTAGCAAATTCATGATTATAAATCCCCAAAGTCATATGCTGACCGCGACCTAATCGTGAAGGTTTAGAAAAATTGTAATTCCCCAGATTGTTTACAATATCTGAACGCAGAAGCTCTATTAAATCTTTTGCCGCATTATCACTTTGGTTCGCGAATTTCAAGCAAAGTCGGTATTCATATCCTGACTGCTCGGTATCTTGAACATACTGACATTCAAGCTGGAGATACAAAGCAACTTTAAGGTTTCCAACCTCTATATGATCATCATCAATTCCAAACCATAATCCATAAAATCCACCTGATCGATTAGCTACATAATCATATCCGCACCATAAGTCATCGTTGTGCAGCACAGACTGTGCTTCATCAAAAAATCCATAGATTTGTCTCCAATCCCATTTAGAACATGGTATATTTCTATATCCCTGGGTAATATCTTCGAAATTTTTCCAGTACTCATAATAGTTACAAAAAATATCATTAGATATTAAATCAGCATGTCGTTCTAATACTCTTAGCAAATCTCGCCTACCAAAAACTTTATATCCAGCCTGTTTAACAGCGGAATAATCACTTTGGAATCCCGTTTTGAAATATATACATACGACTTTGTCTACGCTTTTATCCTTGGATACATTTTCATAGTATCGAGTTAATTGATCATCGTGTTCTGATGCATGGACTTTATCTTCAATAATGATGCGTACATTTTTTTCATCACATTTTACGCTTAATAGTACATCAATATTGCCAATCTGCTTATCAATTCTCTCCAATACTATCTCATGACCATTTCCTATATCTCCCAAAAACTCAATAAGCATGTCCATAGCACAAGCTTTTAGACCATGATCTTCCTTATTGGTGTCTGGTAAAGCATAAGAAAAAAGCCAGCAAATAAATGCATCTTGTGATAACTCTTTTGTTGCGTAGTAAAAAAGATTATTAATCATTGTTTTCTCCTTAAAGATCATTTAGCAAGGCACTATCAATGCTATATCTACTATCTCCCTGAGGTATGAAGTCATAGTAAAATCAGAGTAAAAAATCATAATGATGCGCATACATCAAGAATTGTAAACAGAATACATTTTATTTACATCCGTGCGGATTTGTTCCCTCAAAGCTTCTGGTTTGAGAACTTCTACATATGGTCCATATTGTAGAGCCCAATATTCTAACGCTGAAAAATTACATAGAACTCTGATCACAAGACATTCCGGCGATTTTTTCACAATACTAAAGTCTGTTCCGAACCAATCAACCATTTCAGACATCATAGTCGGTGATATTTTTAACTCAGCATTTACGCTTGTACCACTGAACATATAAAGATGTTCTGCCATATGCTTGGGTAAATTTAAGCCTTTCTCAAATCCAGGAATCCGATTCAAAGGTTTTATCTTTTCTTCAAGTATTTTCACCTCTGTCATCTTATCTATACGGAAATGTGCAATATTGTCATATTTGTCATAGTTTGCAATAAGGTAGAATCTCCCATTATTTGCAACAATCTGGTATGGATTCACCTTATATGGCGCTTCCCTTTTAGGATGAAGTTTAAAATCTGTTCCGACTTCGTTATAAATGAATTCAATCTTTCTTTTTTCGACGATTGCATCATTTATTGCACCCACTGAGTACATCGCCTGCTTGTTCAATGTCCTACTCAATTCAGGGAGATTACAAACATGTGATACTTTGATGTTAAAATAATTACTCCCCATTCCGCGGATTTTTTCAATTAGATACCTTGCTTGTTTTTTGGAAATAGCTTTAGAAAACAGAATACTATCTATCAGAATACGCAGTTCTGAATCGTCAAAGTCTCTTGATAACAACCGGTAACCTTTATCTGTTGAAATATCATAGCCCATTTCCTTCAACGACAAAATATTATTCTTTACCGATCGTCGGTCACACTCCATTCCATAATTCCGATTAAGTTGTTTTATGATCTCTTGTTGGGTCAGGGAGTGATCCTCATCAGAATACTTCTTCAATATTTCAAGGATGAGCATATTTAACATTTTTTTATTACCCGTTGCATACATAAGACAATTCTCCTTTTTTAAGCACCTATTCTTATAATAGACTCCCATTCAGAATTTCTTCATAGAAGAAGTCTCTTTTATCGTTATCAATTTTATATACCAAATAATTCATGCTCATTCTACTATCTGAAATATCCATTCCACAGAAGCTATTTGATATACCATGGCCAAATTATATTATGTTTCAAGATTCCATTGCCCATATTTATGATTATTTAAGAGTAATTTTATATCCCTATATGTCAGAGTTTTCTTTTCCAATAGCTCTTTTGTAATAACGTCTAAAAGACCTCTATTCTCAACAATTATTTCCTTTGCTTGCTGATAATACCTAGCCATTTCCTGAGAGATTCTCCAATCCCTCTTTGCTTGCAGATATTCTGATGGCCTATTTATTTCAGTAGAATCAAACCCAAAAGCACATAAACCATCCACAAATTCTGAAACAAGATCACCTGCTTTATACAAATCGTTTTTACATCCCATATCAACTGTGCCAAAGACCATCTCAGTAGCAGCCTTTCCTCCCAGTTTTCTTATTACTTCATGCTCCTGTGCTTTTTTAGATATCTTATAGTCCTCCGGTCTGCGGATCACTGTCACTCCCTCACTATCACCAGAATAGTGACAAACTGACACCAGGCTAACCGATCCCGGATCTAATACCTCAGAAATAACAGCGTGCCCTGCTTCATGAACTGCAATGTGCCTTAAATACTTTGTATCGATCATATCCACCGCTTCGGGTGCATCAAATATCATTCTCATGCAAGCTTTTATAATATCCTTCTGTTCTACTTTGTCCCTCCTATCAAATCCGGCATAAATACCCGCCTCGTTTATTACAGCCTCTAACTCCGCACAGGAATGTCCTTCCATAAGTCTTGATATCTCTTCTAAATCGACATCTCCAATAATCTGCTTCTTACTAAGGAAATAGCTTATTATTTTCTTTGCATCTTCACCCTCTGGGCATTTCATCTCAATAACTTTGTCGAAGCGTCCTGCGCGAGTAAGAGAATCAGGCATGCAATATCTGTCATTTGCTGTTGCAAGAACAAAAACACCAGATCCTTTACATTCATCGATGCATGCTTGTACAGCTACATATTCTTCTGCATCTCTATGAAATTCATCTTCATTAGCGAATTTATCCATATCATCCAAGAAGACTATTGCTTGCGGTTCTTTTTTTGCTTTATCAAATGTATTACGGATTTCATTCACAAAATCCCCATCAGGTTTATCCTTCCTTACAGTAAATGATTTATATCCACTCTCCTCAATAAAACTCTTTGCTATCATAGTCTTTCCTATACCAGGATCTCCATATAAAAGAATTCCTCTTGGCAAGGTTACCCCCAATTTTTTGTATTTATCCATGTTTCTAAGAACATCACAAAACCTAATAAGTTCAACCTTAATATCTGTAAAACCAATAACATTATCAAATGCGCTCATACTTTATGTCCTTCCTTTGATCATCTAGGCCTCTATTGATCATACTTTATCATGTGGTATGTACATTTTTTTGCGCATGAAAAAGCTTTCTATTAAAACATAGAAAATTTAGACAAATAATCTGAATCAAAAAGTGTAGCAGGATACTTTATAGAGATTTTAGAGATTCAGATATGAGACCATGCTACTATTTACATATAGGTTTAATTTGCTATATCTCTTATAAGTGATTGTTAATTCTTTGCATATGTATCATTTCACTACAAGGTGTGTAATTTTTGCGGAATTAATTCTGAGGTGGCATGACCGTAAATATAGATGGCGCAAGGATTTCCATAAATTAAGATCAAAATCAGATAAACTATTTTGAAAACAAAAAACGACACCATAGCATATTGCTATGATGTCGTTATAATTTCCAATTTTAAATTACAACCATTCTGTACCCATTCCCTTTTCAGGCTTTTCAATTGTTATAAGCGGTTCGTATTTGATTTTCACTTCATAATTGGCTACTTCTAAAGTTATCTCCGTCCTATCTGTTCTATACTTTGTATAATGCATGCTGCCAAAATCCCCGGAATCTACAGCATCACCATATTTTTCTGAGAGAAGTGCGGCATAATCAGAATATGCATCATCCGGAAACTTTTGAAGATGCTTAACAAGATATGATCCCTTAATCAATTGGTAGTCTTCATCAAATTCATATGTAGCTGTACACTCATCACCATCGATGAGAACATCTTTCACCGATATGCTATCAGGGCCTTGTCCACAGATCTCAGCCTGCTCTTTGCTTAATATGTCAGCATACATATCACCCCAGGCAGCAATCCTGAAGTCAGTCTGTTTTTCTTTCTTTCCACATCCTACAACAAGTATCATTAGAATCATGGCTAAAAGCAGAACAATTCTTTTCATTACAATAAAAACCTTTCATAATATAAAAATTTGGAAATATTAGTATACACCAAATCTGCTAACTTATCCCCAAAGAAGATTAAACTTTATTATCTCTCCAAACTGGATAATTCCTTTTCTCTCCTACTCTGCTAACATATAATCATAAACAGGAGGAACTCAAAAATGAATACTAATGAAAACCTATAAGGTACCGTCACTGTGGCAGGATCCCGGTGGCGGTACTTTAGTTTATTGGTTAATCAGTGAGAGTGTTCCAAGAATTTCTAACAATTTGATCTCATTCTAAGATTTTGTGAAGTACTAAATTTCTATGAATTCTCATCTTTGCAAAGTAATAGTTTTCGAATTCACATAAAAAACATATAAACTTCACTTTTAATTACGATTTTTAATATAAGATAACATTCATAGAACAAAAAACACTAAAACCCCCTCAAAAAACACTTTCTTCATAAAAACTACAAAGCTCCGGATTCTACGCGACTAGAATCCGGAGCTTCCTCATTAATCTATATTTATGTTCCATCTGTTATGATTCATATACTTCCTTTGCAAGTCTGAATGCTGCTCAGGCTTTAGGACATCCTGAATAGAATGCGGCATGGTTTAACACTGCTGCGACTTGAAAATGTTGTTATGAAAAGCACATGTTTTTTAAATAACCTGGCAAACCAGTCTGCTTTTGAAGATTCTCTGTGTATTCACGAAATATACGACCAGGATAAATACCGTCATAACTGTACATCAGAGACATTGCGCCACCTGTTGCCATCATTTCGCTTATCATTACTCTGTCAGGCAGATCATGTCTCAGATTCGGCATGAATTCCTTATAATTGACGATCACATATGTACCACTTATGATTCCTGAAACAATCTGTGAAATTATAGTTGCAAGTGCAGCTCCTTCAACTCCCATGCCAATGATTTTTATCAGAAAAATATCAAGTGCTATGTTCATGAAACAGCAGAATACAAGGATATACAGCATTATTGTGTTTTTATCTTTTTCATAGGGTAAAATTTACAAAGCCTATTTAACCACTTCATATTTTAACCTTAGATATGAATCTTCAAGCTTTTCACAGCTAACAAGCCTAAGTACACCGAGTTTGCTTAATTCCTCTTTTATTGTAATTGAGTCTCCATCGATCAATGTAGAGGTATCTTTTCCTCCAATAAGGACCGGTGCAACAACAATATCCACGTAATCAAAGAGCTTGCTTCTAAGAAATATCCCGTTCATAGTACCGCCGCTTTGGATCGTAAGTCTCTCGCATCCATACTTTTCTTTTAAGTCCACAAGAGCCTGTTCAAGGGAAAAGTTTTCTTGAAAGATGATTTCCAGATTATCTGCTTTCACTTTAAAAGCAGGGTGATCTCGATTTGTTGTTATCAGTACGAACCTTTTTGATAGCTCACAAAAGTATTTGATTCCATGCTCAGTAAGATGAGAATTATCAACAAGCACAAAAGAGACCGGTGTTTTAACCGGCATAGGCTTCTCATTGACGCCCATTTTTTCCTGTACACGCCCGGTGTTAAATGACCACAGATCTGTTGTCTGCTCTATCTCATAATATTGATGAAGACCTTCTTTTAATCCTTCAATTTCAGGGAAATCCCTGTCTACATCCATGTTATCAGTTGATCCTGTGCTGATTTTTCCGTCTACTGACATGAGCATAAATAATGTTGTAATTGGTCTTTTCATATATCCATACCTCATTCTGATATTTGTATTATCAGTTTAATACGATGGTATGAATGTTACCCGACATTTCTTGCGCTGATTTGTCGGAGAATCAGAATATCATTTATCCTCCAACTTTATCGTCATATTGCGATAGTTATTCTTAACCGATCCGTTCCAGGAGGCCTTAATTCCATCAAGTCTCTCTCCCTTCACATAGAAGCGGATTCGTGAAAACAGCGGGATCCAGGCAGCATCATCCTGAATGATGGTCTGCTCTAAGTCTCTGTATTCCTTGATACGCTCATCCTTATCTTTGATGGCGCGGGCATCGGTAACCCGCTTCATGATATCCTCTTTTGGATAGCAGAGGCTCCTGTTGACAGTATTATCTTTGTTGCCAAAAAATGTGTAGATGAAATTATCCGGATCATTAAAATCAGCTGTCCACGTTGCCTCGTAGCAAGCAATCTCTCCGCTCTTCCTCATCTTCATCCATTCGGATTCATCGATAACCTCAACCTTTGCAGTAACTCCGATCTTCTCCCACATGGATGCCACCTCTTCCATCATAGACTTCTCCCATGATGAAACAGTAGATTTGACACTTATCGTCATCTCAAACCCATCTTCGTATCCGGCTTCAGAAAGAAGAGCAACGGCTCCATCCGGATCATAGGGGATTTCAGGCAGATTCTCATTATATCCGCTAAGACCATGCGGAAAAATACCCTGTTCAAGCTCTCCTCTGCCGTTCAGACTGCTATCCAAAAGGGCCTGTCTGTCCAGAGCCATCTGGAGAGCCTTGCGCACGGATACATCGTCTAAAGGCTCAATCGATTCATTAAGCGCAATATAGGTAATCCCTACAGGGTGCGCACGGAACAAACGGTCCTTATAAGAATCATCACTTAAATATTTATCTGCCACACTTCCAAGGCCATCCAGATCCAGAATATCCAGCCCGCCCTTTTCGAAAAGTGCCTCAATCTCACCGGCATCAGACATGAACCTCAGATCCACGCCTTCACACTTAGGTGCTCCGTTCCAGCATGACTTGTTGGCCTTAAGCAGCATACCCTCGTCATTCCATTTCCACAAAATAAAGGACCCTGTTCCTACAGTCCATTCCGGAGTCTTACCAAAACGATCCCCGGCTTCAATGGTTGTCTCCTCATCCATAATAGAAGCTCCGGGCATCGACAGGCACGGCAGAAAAGCTGCAAACGGTTGATCCAGGGTGATAGAAAAATCAAGATCTCCCAAAACCTCAAAGCCTTCCAGTTTATCTGTCTCTCCGGCCTCAATCTTACTTGCACCTGCAATTACATCAACAATATCCTGGTTACAGGAATCCGGATGAGTCAAAAGCCTTGTAAACGTATAAAGCACATCCGAAGCCGTGAGCGGTGATCCATTACTAAAGGTCACTCCCTCGCGAAGGTGGAAGGTATAGGTCATACCATCATCTGATATTTCCCATTCCTTAGCTAAAGAAGGCAGGACAACAGCGCTTCCGTGGGCATTGTTTTCCATTTCCACAAGACGGTCAAAAACATTCTGTGCAACCGTGTAGTGAATGGATGTGCATTGAAAATCCACTGTATCAGGTTCTTCCTCAACGGCAACCAGAAACTTTGATACATCGGGCTCTGAGCTTGCAGGTGCATCTGTTTTTCCGGAATCACCAGGCGCGGAATTGCATCCGGATAACAGAGATGCAATAAGAAAAATCGCTGTCAGTAGGTACACGGGGGTATTTGTTTTACGTCTCATCATTTCCCCACCTTTCTGCAAAAATCACTCATTCGCTGCTTTTGCCAGTATCGCTTCCAAATCATCCCTGATCTTACGATAGGACTTAAGGAAATCAGGCGTATCGCGTTTAATTGTTTCTATATCATTACTTTTACCCGCAAGTTCAAGCTTTTTTGCTCTTGCGGAAAAATCTTTTAACCCAACGGATAAGGATGTACTCTTTAATGAATGAACCTTGGTCGTGTACAGCTCAATATCCCCTTCTTCCACACACTTCTCGATTAACTCGGCATTTCTCTCTGTAACATTTGCAAAAAACTCCAGAGCCTCCATAAACAGAGGCCCGCTTCCGCAATATTCAACGGCTTCCTTAGGATCAAGCCACGAGAGCTCAAATGCCTCCTGTGGAATTCCCTCGTAAGGATCCTCTTCCTCCGCATCATTACCATCTGTCAGTTCAACCGCATTTTCCGGCAGATATTTGACCAGCACGGCGTCCATATCAGATATATTCACAGGCTTGGTCAGATAATCGGTAAAACCGGCTTCTATCATGCGCTCACGCTCTCCCTGAATAGCATTCGCAGTCAGCGAGATAATAGGCGTTGCAGCTGCCTTCTCAGGCTCTTTCTCCTTTAATGCCTTCAGCGTCTCCACGCCATTCATCTGCGGCATTCTGTAATCCAGGAATACAAGATCATAGGAATTTGCACTGAAAAGTTCTATACATTCCTGGCCGCTGCTCGCCACATCGACCTGCAGCTGAGTTGGCTTCAAAAGTCCCTTGATTACCTCCAGATTCATAACTGTATCATCCACCAGCAGAATATGGCTGTTTGGAGCGATAAATGAAAATCTATCCAACCGCGTGTGCTCCATGGCATTCATGGATTGTACATCAACCAAGCCGATTTCTGCAGGATTCGAAATCTCCTGCTCAAGATTGAAGGAAAATGTGGATCCCACATTGTAAGCACTTTTTACGTCAATATCAGTCCCCATCATCACAAGAAGCTTTTTGGTGATGGCAAGTCCAAGGCCTGTTCCTTCAATCGTATAGGTTCTTCGTGTATCCAGCCTGTCAAACTTCTCGAAAAGCTTGGGCATCTCCTCTTCTTTGATACCGATACCGGTATCGGAAACAGCTATATATATTGTCGCTTTCTTATCATCTTTGTTTTTAAGAGATGCAGTGAGGGTAACCGTGCCCTTCTCTGTATACTTGATAGCATTGGTAAGCAGATTGGTAACCACCTGCTTGATACGAAGCGCATCCCCGACAAGCTCTGTAGGAAGATGAGGATCGATTTCAAGCTTCAAACTCAGCCCCTTATCACTGGCTCTGATCTGTACCATGTTATACAGATCACCGAAAAGCTCCTTTACAGAATATGGTGCAGGAATGAGTTCCATCTTTCCGGACTCAATCTTCGAAAAATCAAGAATATCATTTATGATACCCAGTAGATTGTTTCCCGCTACACGGATATTGTTGCAGTATCCGAGAATATTATCATCCGTGGTTTCTCTACTGATAATCTCATTCATTCCAAGAACAGTCGTAATCGGAGTCCTGATCTCATGGCTCATATTGGAAAGGAATGACGATTTAGCCTTATTAGCCAGCTCCGACTCGGCAAGGGCATGGATCTCATTCTGAAGATTGTTTACCAGATTGGTAAAGGTCTTCGTCAAAATTCCTACCTCATCATCCTTATCATAGCTGAGCTTAATATTGTAATCTCCTCTGTTTACCTGCTCAGTAGCTTTTGTCAGCTCATTGAGTGGCTTAGTAAGACGCAATGCATACCGGCTAATAATTACACTGAGAACAAGCAGCAGAAGAACTGAAGTAACCAGGATATTACCTACCATCTTCTTCCATGTTTCGTTGACCTCCGAAGTTGGTACCGATACATGAAGCCGCATACCGTTGTCTAAAGGGAGCCATACTCCCATCTTTTCCTGTCCATCTGCGATATAACGATAATGGCTGTTTTCGGTCATCACTTCAGGTGGAACATCAGGTCTGCTCATATCCGTCAGTATTGTTGCATCGATATAAGGATGATATATAAGGTTACCATCGTTATCCGTAATAAAAGCGTAACCATTATCATACAGGGTAATATGTTTAACCTCTGTAGACATTAGTGAGTAGTCAATCTCAGCACCGATTACCCCGATAAACTCATCGTTCCAATAAATCGGAACATTATAGGAAATCACGCGAACGTCAATACTCTCAGTAATATATGGAGAAATCCATACAGGATTCCCGGTGGCCTTCGGGATGGTAAGCCACTGCAATTCACTGGTATCATTGGTGTCATAGAGCGTAATGTCCGTCACTTCATTTTCTCTGAACCCCTCGCCGTCAAGGTTGGTGTACCAGAATCCTTTTATTTTCTTTGAAACCGCAGGATCAATTCTGTAGTAATACGTTAAAACAGCGTTTGATCGATACATAATCTTGTCAAACGCGCTGCGCATGCGCTCCACATGCTCAGCAAGCTCCTCAGAGCCGGTTTTTTTCAGGTCATCTTCCGTAACCTTGGAAAGCTTCGTCACCGACTCTTCCGCACTGTCAAAATAGGTATTAAGATTCTTTTGTCCGGTCTCGCATAGCAAATACAGCATTTCATCCGCACTGTTGTTTCCAAGTCTGTCGATGGAAACAACGGCGATTACCGTAACTATACTGACTGCAATGACAATGGCACACATCGTCAAGAGCATGATTTTCGTTCGTATTGACCTCATGCAGCTTTAATCCTTCCTGAAATAAAGGAAACGGAATTTCAAAATAATGCCTTCTTAAAAAAGTACGCAAAATACCGCAAACATACTCAACTAGCTTAATTGTATAGTTGTACATATATAGCGTCAATTTTCGGCATATTAACTTTTTATAAACATTTCAACAAATTATATGACCTAAAAATGTACTATCATAAGCTTTTCGTAATGCAAAAACATCCCGGGGATGCTGATCCTCGGGATGCCTTTCTTGCACTGATTTATTAAATTGATATCCACCATCGCTCACGAGTGATTTCTGCGCCAAAAGCTTTACAGTATGTTCCTGCAGCTTCAAAACTATTTTTTACATATTTATTGGTTCCATCATCTTTCCTCCGATTTATCAGTATCGTTTTCCTTCATCCTAACCAGCAAATACATGCAATACAAAAGAAGCACTACAAACTGAATTGTTCCTACCATTATGTTCAGTTTCATATCACCTTCATTTGTGATAAAACCGCAAAAATCATGAAGTGCATGTAACAAAATACATGGCCGGATACTTTTAGTCCTGAGGATCACAAATGCCATAACAATTCCATAAGTAAATGCAAACGCTATCTGCAAAAGTGTTTCAGCAAGACCTGCACCACCCATAACGTTCAACAGATGACTCAGCCCAAAAAGAGCTGATGAAATAAGAATCGCAGCCTTCTCCTTTTCTTTCCACATATTGCAAATGATACCCCTGAAATAGAGCTCTTCTGTCAGGCCTATACCGAGTGTAAATATCAGATTCGGAATAAAAAATCTACCGTTATCGAATTTGATACCACCTGTAAAAGCAGCCAGTGCAACAATTATTAGCGGAGCGTAATACAGAAACTTTACAGCCATGCCTCTCACAGGCTTCCGGAACCCCAACTCCTTAAGGCTGTGGTCCTTTATAAGAAAAAATGCGATAGCTACTAATGCACCGCTCCATATAATAGCTGCCTGTATCGTAATAGCCTTAAGTCCCTCCAGCTGTCCCATTACTACAGCAGCCCCCTGTGCAAAGTAGAACAGAAGAACCGTGATCGTCGCTAAAACTGTATTTCTTACTAAATGTTTTGACATAATCCCCTCCTGAAATATCTGGTTTATCCCTATAAATAAGCCTATCACACAATAAAACAGGTCGTTTCCATTCACGGATAATGACCTGTTTTTCACTGATATTAAATTACTAAATCGGCTGCTGAATTCGAGTCAACCGGCCCTTAAAAAATATGTTATCAGGCTCCAAGAGTCTTTCTAACGTAGTCTCTTGCGCCTTCTTCATCAAGCTCAATGGCTTCATGAACGTTGCCATCTGTATCGATGATGATTCCGCTTACAAGATCCTCGTTGAAGTAGTAGCCATATTTTCCAATGCTGCCATCTATCTCTGCGTATTCCTCACCATCAGCTGTCGTAGCATACTCTGTTGTATAAATGCCGTAATCAAGAGTATCATCTTGCTCATATATATAAACGATTTCGCCATCCTCATTTCTGAACATTGCTACATCGATCTCATTAAAATCATCATCTGTGGTCTTAAGACCGCCCATAAAGATCAAAGATTCCTGAACTGCATTGATCTCTTCTTCAAGATTCATCATCTCTTCTTCACTGTACTCAGCCTGCTCCTCATCACTGCTGTCGTCCCATGAAGCTTCAACCACCAGGTTAGAAGATACTTCCCTTGTCATTCCGCATGCTGTAAGAGATCCGATCATCATAACTGCAACTACGCCTGTAACAATACCTTTAATAACATTTGCTTTCATTTTTTTATCCCCCTTGGACTTGTTTAATTATTCCCGCTCATTGCGGCTTGTTTGTTTTTGTTTCTTTCGATGATGCAATCTTATCAAGTCATTTATCACAGTTTTATCACACGATATAAGAGATATTATTTAAGGCATTTTAGTGCACGTATGAATTTCAGAAATATCTGTATAATATAAGAAGTCGCTGTGTTATAGTAATATCTGGCATGTAAAAACATTTTGACATGCCCAAAATGGCTAATGTAAAAGCCTTTTGATGGCATCAAATTCAATATCTCGATATTCTGAGGTGGAAAGAGAGACAGACACATATGGAACTTGGAAACAGACTTAAGGAATTACGGAAAAGTCTTAATATCAATCAGGACGAATTGGCGGAGAAGCTTTTCGTGACAAGACAGACCATATCGAACTGGGAAAATGATAAAAGCTATCCGGATATTCAAAGCGTTCTTCTAATAAGTGACATATTCGACGTCTCGATAGACCAACTATTAAAAGGAGATGTTAAAAAGATGGAAAAAATCGTATCTGAACAAAGTGAAGCAGACATCAAAAAGATGAACACCTACGCAAAAGGAATGCTGCTCACAATGATAGCAGTCCTGATTTCCACGCCGATTCTGGCCTTTAAGATTGGATTTTGGTTTTTCATACCATTTGGTATGTTATTCGCAATCCTAATGTTCTTTTCTTATAAGATAGAGAGCATTAAAAAAGAGTACAATGTCCAGACTTATAAGGAAATCATTGCCTTTACCAAAGGCGAAGAGCTCAGCTCTACAGATAAAATAAAAGAAGAAGCAAAGAGACCTTACCAGAAAATCCTGTTCGCAATTGCTTCAGGCCTTATAGCAGCTGCAATATGCGGTGGTATCGACATTCTCTTAATATGCTTTTTCAAATAAATAACACTAGATATAAAAAGCATAATAACGTTGGAGGATGAAAAAAATGGAAAACACAAAAAATTACGGATTTCTTACTATTGAAATGATAGGTATCTTACTCATAGGTGCTGCAGGTGCACTTTTTAAAGGATATTTCCTTGGACTGTTCCAGGGTATTGGCTTCTGCTTCCTTATCTATGGTATTTGCAAGGGTATTAAGGATAGAATGGATGCATATAAGGCAACCAAAAGCGAGTAACTGCTGTTCAAAAAAGGACTTCTGGGCATATAGCCCGAAGTCCTTTTCTTTTACATATTAAATACTTCTCCCCTTGCCCTGAAAGGTAACCTGCACCCGCCTGGCAGAATAAATGCGTGTTCTCTTTTTAAATCAAGGTGCTTGTCAATCTCTCCATCAGTAATGATCAGTATCGGGCCATCCTTTGGAAAATCCTTTGCCTCCTGTAACATATCAACTGCAGGCTGAAGCCTTGTTCCGCCTCTTCCGATTACCTTTACTCTGCCCGCGATTTCATCCGGCGTCATGTATCCTGCATCATAAGCATTTGCATCACAGAAGATCACTCTTGCCGCAAAAACATCTCTTGAAGCAGCATAGCTGGCCACAGCGCCAAGGGCTTTTCCTATCTCTGAGGTTGTCATGGAGCCCGATGTATCGATTATTACTCCGAAGGTCCTTGATGTGTCGCCTGATTCCGTAACAACATATCTTGCTCTTGGAATATCGGGTGTGCAGCTCTGTCTTCTGCTGGGATGAGCGTAACTTCTGTGTTTTTCAAGAGGTCTTATATGTGCATTGAACCACTCGGAAAGCCTGACATCCCAGGGTATCGGAGGCATAGCCAAAGCTCTAATCTCTTCAACGAGACCTGCGGGAATAAAGCCTCTTCCCCTCATTGATATCTCATATTCAAACCCCTGCGTTAGCGCATTTCTGTAGAATTCATCAAGGGATACTCCTCTTTCTCCTGTTCCAAATGTTCCCGGAGTTCTTCTTCCCATGATATCTCCCTGACCGTTACCTCTGAATGTATTCAGTCTCATATAGGTTCTAATATCCTGGTAGATGATATCGTATATTTCTTCCGCGGACTTATTTCGAAGTGCCGGATCATAGAGTACGCCTTCCGGCATGACGCCTATCTGCATCTCAAAGAGCCAGCCGTTGATCACATAATCAGTGGCGATATTCCATAGATACGGATCTCTTCCCGCCGCTCTTCTGTGATGGAGAAGCGCTGCATGAAGAAACTCATGTGCCATAACAAATCGCCATTCATTGTCAGATAGATTTTTAGAGGTATTCATGAAAATAACCCCTTCAAAAGCATCCACAGCCGCTATGCTTATGTCGTACTTTCTGCAGGCCTCTATGTCATCTACGATCTTGAAAGATGAAGCAATTGCGCCAAGAAGCGGGAATGTGTTGATAAACCATCCCGCAATCTCTCTTCCGCGAGAGCACTCTATTTCCCTGTCAGCAGCTTTATATACCGCATTTGATACGGAATTTGCCAGATGATAAGCAAAACTGCTTGCATATTCATTTTTTTCCTGCTCACCCCATCTGTTTATCTTGTATTCTAGGGGCTTTTCCAGACCGACCATGTCCATACTATCGATTGAGCCCACTCCATAGATATGGTTGTCCTCATTCCAGTTTTCCCGCATCAGATAGTCATATATCTTAAGCTCATCCTCCATGATGCTAAAGGGGATGCTCCCTACCGGTGACTGGTTAAGTGGTTCTCCAAGCCTGATATCATTAAGGAACCTGTCCACGTATATATCACATGCGATATTCCAAAGCTTTTTGTTAAAAGCGGCTTTTTTCGTTTTTTCTCCTGATGAATCTGTCTCTGTATAGCCCGGAACCTTATCAAGATCATAGTGTCCAAAGCAGTTGTGCAGAATGCAGTGGGCTATTGCGTAGGCCCACTGCTTGGGTGCAAGCGCCATATCCTTATTTACCAGGATTGTCCCATCCGCTTTTGAGCATGCTGCCGTTTTCTTTCCAAGCTCTTTTCTTCCTACAATCTGAAGATTCCATGATATAAGATGTCTGAAAACATCATGGTTATCAATAATACTGATCCCATTTTTGAGCTGGACCAGATTTGGATCTTCTTTTTCCTTATGCTGTTTTCCCATCCTTCTTTTTCTCCTGTGCTACGAGCCTGGGGAGATCCCTTACTATCTCGATCATGAACCACTCAGGAAGGATATTTCCGTCATCTGCTGATACCACCATCTGAGCAAGCTCGTAGTTAATCTGCGCAAGTTCCTTCAAAAGTGCCTTTGCTCTGTGGGCAAAAAACTGTGTTTTCTTGTCAATCTCAGACTTCTGAGAAGGAAGATCATGAAGGATTCTTGCCCTGAATGACTGTGCGAGGAAGTAGAGAACATCTCTGTCCTCAGCCTTGTCCGGCCATCTCGCCTCTCCCTTGATGATATCTTCAAGGAGATATTTGTTATCAAGCTGCTTAACGAACGCAGCAAACATTCCTGCATGACTCGCTGAAATGCTTCCATACGCAAGCATTCTTATAGTGTCGATAGGGATCTCTTTTTCCCCGGCTCCGAATTCCTTAAGTGCATCGCTCAGCATGTGCCATGATCTGGGTGTTGAAAAAGGCTCCTCTGTCTTGGGCGGCTCAGAGAAAAGGTGATCCGGTCTCTGGCTGATGTAATCTGTTACCCAGCTGTGGATTCCGTTTCCATACGCCCATGAAAGCCAACTCTTTACGTCAGGCTTAAGCTGAACATGAAACATTCTGTTTATAAGTGCACTGGACATTGTCTTAACAATAGCTGCGTCCTGAGTTCTGTTGCCCGCCCCGATGACAATGCTGCCCTCGGGAAGGTGGTATTCCCCGATTCTTCTCTCATAGATGAGGCTGTAGAATGCCTTTTGTACCTCCTGTGAGCAGGCGTTTAGCTCATCAAGGAAAAGCACATAGGGCTCTTTTCTTGCGATCATTTTGGGAGGGAGAAATTCTGATGTCTCTCCCCTTATCTGCGGGATACCAATGATATCCTCAGGAGCCAGCTGACTTCCAAGGAGTGATACGCACTCAAGTCCAACCTCCATTGCAAACTCTTCTACAAGAGCTGATTTTCCGATACCGGGTGCTCCCCAGATGAAAACCGGGCGCGCCGGCGCTATGTTAAGAAGAATATCCAGTAATTCTTCCTGATTTACTGTTATTGGTAAATTCATAAATCTTCGTTCTCCTCTTTTTCCAATGCTCTGTATATTCCGCCCACGGCAACCCTGCACTCAACAGGTCCCATCCCGGAGCTTATCTGTAGTATCATTATCCGATTACCTCTTTCTTATGCGTTACCACCTTTGTAGTTATAAACAGGCTTAAGGATCTTTGTGATCTCTACGGTATCCTCAACAGCTTTTTTAATGTAATCAATGTCTCTGTAGGCAAAAGGTGCTTCATCAAGTGTGTCCTTGCTGATGCAGCTTGAGTAGATGCCCTTCATAGATGCCTTGAATTCGGATACTGTATGTGAATTCAAAGCCTGTTCCCTTGAAGTCAGTCTCCCTGCACCGTGCGGTGCAGAGCAGTTCCACTCTTCATTTCCCTTTCCTTTACCAAGAATCACGCCATCCCTCATGTTGATTGGGATGATTACATCCTCATCTTTTTTGGCAGAGATAGCACCTTTTCTAAGTACTGCGTAGTCGTCTGTATCATCGATACAGTTGTGGATGCAGCTTTTCTGCTCTTTTATCTTCCACTTCATGCCTTTGCAGATTTCCTTAATCATGATCTGACGGTTCAAGGCTGCGTATTCCTGAACAAGCTCAATATCGTGCAGATAATCCGCTAAAAGCTCATCTGTGAGGAAAGTCATTTCATAAGGGACTTCTATTCCCTGCTTTTTAAGGGATTTGTGGCCCTTTTCCATGTAGTATTCAGCCACTTCCTTCCCAAGATGGCGGCTTCCGCTGTGGATGATAAGATAACCCTCTCCATCTGCATCCGTATCTATCTCAATGAAGTGATTTCCTCCACCTAGTGTTCCCAGGCTAAGCATTGCCTTGTCCTGCCTTATGTGCTTTGCACACCGTAGCCAGCCGGGATCAAATTCCGATGCATCCCTATGCACTGTGCTTCTGCTCGTAAATCCAACCGGAACGTTGTCCCTGATTATGGTATCAAGCTTCTGAAAATCTTTTCTTACTTTTCCTATAGCAGCCATGCTCATTCCGCATCCGATATCTATTCCGATAAGTGCCGGAAGCACGGTATCTTTTACGGTCATGGATAGACCTATGGGGCCAACTTTTCCCGGATGGACATCAGGCATAACGCAAATTTTACTTCCTGATGCAGCTTCAAGGTCAGTTATCATCTGAATCTGCGCAATCGCATACTGATCAACATTCCCGTCAGCCACATCTCCCATGCACATGATCCTTGCGTCTGCGTATTTTCCTGTTATTTGTATCAAAATAAAACCTCCATATCGGTGTCTTTGAAAAATGGGTACAAAAAAGACACCTCTCATCTTCAGAGGCTTACTTAATAACTGTCCTGTCTAAAAATGGGTAAACTGATAGAACTATCAGCCAAAAAGACGGCGGACAATCATGCCTCTGTCATTTCTAGTTTCAGTTGTAAATGTAGTCGTCATGTGTTTCATGATCGTCCTCCTTTCTGCTCGGTACGAGCACTTTGAATTTCTATGTTACTGACGTAAGTATATCACATCAGGTGGACAAATAAAGTCCCGTTATAAAATTTATTTATTCTTTTTCGAGAGAGTTATTTTATAGCCGAGATCATCCAGCCCACAAAATTCGCAATTGGAATACGCCGGCTTTTGCCAAGGCTTTCTCCTACCTATAATTTACTCTTTTCTAATTATTTGGCACTCCTAATTAATTGGCGAGACCAGACAATGCCGAGAATAACCTCTCAGCACTGCCCTTAAGGATTTCCTTGTATTCCTCAACGAGATCCCATGTATCTCTCCTGCCATATAGGCAGATTTTCTCTAAAAAGTTTCCAGTCTTTCTCATTAATTTCCATTTGTTTGATCCTTGCAAGAAACATCAATAAAGTCAGGAATATAGCCTTTTATATCCAAGAATCCTATTATTCCCACCAAAACACACTATTATTCTAATGTTTTGCTGAAATGATTACAAGAAAGCACCTGTATCAAAAAGAACAGGACAACGAATTCAATTTATGAATCCATGCCTGCTCTTTAAAATATACATATTATTCCTGTGTACTGCCCGCGCTGTCTAATGTATCACCTTTCATGAAATTCGTAACATGGGCGATCATTGGATAATCATCAATGGTCTTATCAGATGTTCCATCATTTAAAGCATTCAATATCTCATAATCAAGGTCACTCGATGTATCGGTATAGAGTAAATCTGTGCAATCAGGTTCATCCCATGGAACAAGGAAGAAATTTACATTGAAATCCCAATTTGTATAATATTCCTTCCAGAACGAAGCTGTAGTTAAAAGCTGTGCTTTTATTGCTTCATCAGAAAAATCACCATATTCATTAAAGCCATCTGAACCTTCATATTCCGCATCCGCAATCTTGCTAAATTCAGTACCATCATATTTGTAAACCACAAGCATTGCGCTGCATCCGTCATAATAATAGAATCCACCACCATACTGTGAAGTGCATATCTCATCTCCGGAGGATGTATGTTTTATAAAAACTCTTCCTTCAAACATTTCAGCCCCTGAAGATTCAAGGAGACCCGTTCCCATAGAAACAATATCAGAACCATTAACTTTAAATGCCTCGAAGCTGGTTTCCCATATGATACTATCACGGTCACGAAAGTCTTTTATTGTTCCCTTTGTTCTAGTTAGCACAATAAGCTCGCTGTCATCCCCGTCGCCGTCCAGATCAGCGAATGCCCAGCCAAGAATACCTTCCTGTCCTTCGAAACCTTCGATGTCATAGCCGGATATAGAATCATCCATATTGTAGATATTATCTTCAAAATAGAACTTAGCAGTAAGATCCGGATCAGTGATTTCACCATGCTCTGGTATCAATATATCATTTACATAGGCTAAAAGCTGATCTTTTTCTGTCATTTCCACTGTTTCAGTTTCAGGTTTTGCTTCATCCTCTGAAGATATGTTATCTGTTTCAGATTCTGATTTAGGATCCAGTTCCTGTTCCTCAGAAGTAGTTTTGTCTGAAGTTTCAGTCAGTTCCTCTTCCACGGATGCCTCAGTTGTAACGTCTGTCTCTGTTGCTTCTGTCTTCTGAGCATTTGAGCATGAACATCCAAACATTACAGTAAAAGCTACCATTATTGCTAATATTTTTTTATTCATTTTGTCCTCCACTACATTTATTATTCTGAAATGACATCATAGAATGATCCAAAACTGATGACCGTTCCTTCAAGGCCTTCAGCATATGTTCCGATGTCAACAATTCTGATATCATTTCCTTTGTCATTATCAAGCTTTTCCTTAAGTTTTTTTACTTCTGACTCATACATGCATCTATCGTCTACAGTATAGCAGTACTCACCATCAATAGCGGGATCAAAACTTACCCAGCTGCCATCCTCTCCTGATAATCCTGCCCTAGGTTCACCAGTTATTCCTTTTCTCATAAGGAGACATCCATTACGGACAGCATAATAACTCTCATCATCAAATCTGAGGTAAGATATCTTGCTATATATATACCCCTTTTCTATATCAAAGCTTAGACGTGTAGCCATATCCGCCTGATACACCCGTGTAGCCAGTCCATCCTTATATATGGCTATCCCAACTTCCTCAAGGATGTCCTCATTATTTCGTCCGATAAGCGCAACATCACCATCCGGTCCAAGTTCAACAATCGCAAACTGCTTATAATTCTCTCCCATGGAGTCCAAAAACTCACCGCTCTCATACATCTTTATAAATGCATCAGCGTAACTCTCTTGCACAAAATCACCAAGATATTCCTGAATCTGGTAAAAATCATGTCCTTGTATCAGAGATAACGCCCTTTCAGATGGAAACAGTTTATCTATCGAAGGATAATAATCATTTGAGGTCACTCTTTCTCCATCCAGTTCACACTCTGCATCTTCTGCAAGTGTCCAGATTTCTTCATCTTTCACGTAACTTTCATGCAAAAGCTCCCACTTTCCTTCAGGACTGATCTCATAGATAGCTTCTTTTCTTATTCTTTCTGAATCCGTATCTTCACGCCAAACAGCCTTTACGAGATTTTCTTTTTCGAGAAAATAAAAGCCCAATGATTTTGAGGTAATCTCAGATATTTCTCCATTTTTGTATGTCAAAAAGCTTGATTCTGTACCTTCACCATGCCTTACGACAATAAGTTCTGGAATTTCATCTTCATTGATATTAAAAAGTCCATACTCATCGTTGTAATCTTTGCTGACAGTATCGAAAACATACTGGCTGTATGCTTTCTTCCATCCTTCCTCATCATCATTATTGGTCTCTGCTTCTTCAACTATTACATCGCTCTCTTTCTTTTGCGATTTTTGACAATGCTCATCTCACTGAGCATGGAATCAAATACTTTTGTGAATTATCAAAACGGTTCGTGTTGATAACAACAAACCGGGAACACCCTGCTTTTAAAGTGAAAGCAGATAATCTTGAGATCATTTTTCAAGAAAACTTTTCGTTGGAACAGGCTCTTGTGGATTTAAAGGAAAAGTATGGATGCGAAAGGCTTACTGTTCAAAGCGGTGGTGCCATGAATGGGATATTTCTTAGAAATGGGCTCTTTGACTTCGTGGATATCATTGTTGCTCTGGTTCTGGTTGGAGGAAAGAATACTTCTACTCTGATTGACGGAGACTCGATAACAACGAAAGAGGAATTAAGTAAACTCGGTGTACTTAGGCTCACTAGCTGTGAAAAGCTTGAAGATTCATATTTAAGGTTAAAATATGAGGTTGTGAAATAGCCTTTGCTACGTACAGATGATTATAATATCAGATGAATGAGGAAATCCGGATTCTTGTCACTAGAATCCGGATTTTTTTTTTGTGTATGAAGAAAGTGTTCTTATGAGGGGGTTATTTCTTTTCTTTATGCTATGATGTTATCTTATCTTAGAAATCGTAACTAACAGTGAAGAGAATGTGTTAAATCTGTGAAAACTATCCTATATGAATCGGATACTTTGCGATACAGTACTTGGAGTACTCTACTATGAGCTTTACCACAAAGCTGCTTTTAATAAGTAGCCCTCGTTTTCTCATGTTTAGAATCTCATAGTAGGAAGCTATATTGGTAAGGAGCTTCCGTTTCCTGAAGGTCATGGGATAAACTTCAATCTGCTGGTTCTTGCAGTATGAAAGCAAATCTTCCAGGGATACACGGTCCCTTTTCTTCTGTTTAAGGTAGGGCAAAAGCATTGGCATCCTCTCGGAATAGAGCCAGTAAAGGGTTCTGTCATAGATAAGATTAAAGGTATGATCCTCGATATATATAATCTGTTCTTTGGAGATATTGTAAGTAATTGGTTTTTTCATAAATCTCAGAAATCACTTGTTCAGATCCAGAATAACTGCGCACAGATGAAAGCAGCGGAAGCGATAATGATGATGCCTGCTGCTATAATTCTTGTTCTAATTGTAGAAATATCTGTATATCTCCCGTTATATTCAACGGCTTCTATTATCGTTGTTCTTTTTTTATCAAAAGAGTGGATCTTTCCCATAACTACATCCTCACCAGCGAAATTTGTCAACGTAGTTCTCAGTAAAACTTGATTTATTGATAGTTACTATATTTCATCTGACCTAGGCTAACCCAGGTCAGTAATGAACGTTGTTTATGATACCTGTTGTACAGTTGCATCATTTGCAGATTCAATCTTATCAGGATTAAGAAATACTTTATCGATGTTGTCCCAGTTGCGGATTTTACGACCATTCCACCGTTCAGGATGTGCTGCTTTAGCAGCTTCATAAACTTCCTTGCGATGATTAAGTATCTCTTTACTTTTGCCAGCGTGACGCTCGGCTGGAGCTAAAAATTTAATTCCACTGTGATGATGTTCAAAGCGATACCAATGGACAAAAAGCTTGTACCAAGTACGCGCATCCTCTAGTGATTCAAAGCCTTATGGCTGATAGTTAGGCCTGTATTTCAGCGTCTTGAATAAAGATTCTGAATAAGGATTGTCATTGCTGACACGAGGCCTACTGTTTGAAGGTGTTATACCAAGCTTATACAGAGTCTCAAGCATTGTTGCGCCCTTCATAGGTGTTCCATTATCAGAATGCAAAACTAGAGGCTCATAAGATAAATGGTGCTGTGCCAAGCATGTGCGTTTAATCAGCTTGCTAGCTAATTCGGCGGTCTGTTCTTCATAGACTTCCCAGCCTACAACATCGCGGCTGAATAAGTCTAAGATTAAATACAAATAATAAATGCAGCCTTTATAATGGCCATTGAGATATGTGATAACCCAAGTCCAAACTTGATTAGGCGCGGTAGTACAATACGAAGTAGGCTTTGCATAACATTTTTGGTGTTAGAAAATTTCAAAATCACTATAAAATTATGTAATTTTGTTCGTTTATTGACAGCTAAACGATTCTTTGCTAGATTGTTTCACTGTGTGCAAATTTAGAGAATACGATTCTCTGCACAAAAATCATATATAATGCATTATTGTGGGACTGCCTATAGTTATGCGCTTACATCGCATTTCAGAAAATGTTTAGCGTGTGGCAAGGAAGTCCTTGTTTTTGATAAAGGAAAAGTATCATGAAGAAAAGATTGGTTCAGTTAGCAGGAATTCTTATCAGCACCACATTTTTTGTGGCAGGATGTGGAACACCTACTGCTAGCACTTCATCTAATGAGGTTGAAAGTGCAGCGTCTAATAATGAAAGAGAGTACATTGAAGCAGATGTTACCAACGAAGGGGCAGTTAGTGAACCGGTGTCTTAACGGGCATAGGTTTCTCATTGACTCCCATCTTTTCCTGTACACGCCCGGTATTAAATGACCACAGATCTGTAGTCTGTTCAATCTCATAATATTGATGAAGTCCTTCTTTTAGTCCTTCCATTTCAGGAAAATCCCTGTCTACATCCATGTTATCAGTTGATCCGGTGCTGATTTTTCCGTCTACAGACATTAGCATAAATAATGTTGTAATTGGTCTATTCATATATCCTTACCTCTTCCTGATATTTATAGTATCAGTTTAATCCGATGGTGTTAGTATTACCCGACATTTCTTGCTCTGATTTGTCGTGAAAATCATAATACAAAAAACATCCCGAGGTGATTGGTCTCGGGATGCCTTTTAGGAGTTTTCTTATTATGTGGAGCCTATTGGCTCTTAAGCTATCATGATATGTTTCTTTTCAGGAAGCTTTTCCTGTTCTTTCTTAGGAATGGTAAGTGTCAGAACTCCGTGATGGAAGGCTGCCTTTACGTCCTCTTCTGTGATCTGGTCGCCTACATAGAAGCTTCTCTGCATCGAGCCACTGTATCGCTCCTGCCTGATCAGACGTCCTTTCTTATCATTCTTGTCATTGTTCATGTTCTTTGAAGCACTGATTGTAAGATACCCATCATTCAGTTCAAGGTTAATATCCTCTTTGGCAAAACCAGGAAGATCAACACTAACTTCATACTGGTTATCCTCTTCCTTAACATCAGTCTTCATCAGCCTGTCGGCGTGACGTCCGTAGAGCTTCCGCTCCATGTTGTTCAGTTCTCTGAAATCCGGAAAATTGAACAGATTGTCAAAAAGATTTTCTTCAAAAATACTAGGTGCTAACATAGTTTTTTCCTCCTTTGCATCAAAAACATTTATTTTTGAGCATTGGGACGGAGGGTTCAGATCTAGGGAACCTAAGTCCTTATGGTCTTCTCTGTTCCTTTGTTCTATATATGGTATAACACCAAATTAGCACTCTGTCAAGTAGAGTGCTAATTTTCTTATAGGATTTTTATATCATTTCCAATAAATATCAAAAAACTGCTGAGGTCCTTTAAATAGAGTAACTATGCTCCCATCATTAAGGTCTACAACCTTAAAATAGATATCCTCATCATCTGTCGGAGCACCTGCTCCCCAGGGATGCATCTCCTCATAAAGAATACGATCTTCATCATGAGACAGAACGTACTGGTCGATATAGTAATCATTGCCTACTAGGCTGCCACCCAAAATGTGCTTAAATATACTCAAACACATCGAGAAATCGAAGTCCTCACGGTTACTTCTTACTGCTTCATCGTGTATGCTTTGGCGATTGCAAGCAATACGCTACTCACAAGTTCTTGTACACTCCACAGTCGTTAATTCCCGAAATAGCCTTCGGTACATACTTACGTTTGCTTGATTATGCAACTTCGTAAGTTACAGCATTTCGAAAAAGGATGCCAGATATATTTCTTCCCACAGGAAGGAAATAAAGGATGCCATAGAAGCAAAGCTTATCTTAAGTGAGTTTAGTGGAAATATGGATGATACCCCTAATGTATTTGCCAAAACAAAAGTGATGGGTAAAAATGTCATCCTTCTTTCCAAAAAGGAAAATGACAGGCAAAAAGCTCTATTAAGTATGGTGCTCTGAAATAATGTCCCCTGTCCTGCAACTACTGACTGGATAGCTGCCGCTGCAAGCAAAAGAAGAATTAAGGATGCTATCAAACAGAAAATAACAACAAAAGCTGCTATTGCCGCCTTATAAAAAAGCTTATATACCTTTCCTACTGTTTTCTTTACTGCCCTTTTAAAGCCTGTAGATAACTGCTTTGCGTTAAATGTCTTATCACCTTTGTCGAAGAAGATATATTCATCAATATCAAGATCAGATGCATCAATCCTCTCATTCTTATCGACCTTATCCTTTTCTGTTGTTCCATCCTCATACTCGATGGTGTAGATTGGATAAGCCATTACAAGCTTTTCATCTATATGTGAATATCTCTCAGCAGTTGAATTTCTGTAGGAAACATCAATGCCGGTCTGGGTCTTTTTCTTTATCTTCTTTACAGTAGATGTAGTACCCGCGTTAACTGCGCTGCCCCCGTTTGCATCAAGATGCTGCGCCTGAACATTCACCTGGGTTTTCTGAACTCCCATATCCGAAGGGTTTATACAGAATACAAGTGTCCCCGAAAGTGCTCCTGCGCATATCCTTGCAAATATCTTCTTAAAAAACATCTTTTATAATCTCCTTTTGAATCACTGATTATCTTTCTCAAATATGAAATACCAACTTTTTTTGTTTTTTTAAAAAATAAAGTGATTTTTTTATTCTGAAGATAAATTGAAAAGGAATTCCGATTGTGTTATATATGTTTTCTGTTAAGGAGCAGTATCACAATGAAAAGAAATCTAAAAGGAATAATATATACGCTACTTGGAGCATCTTGCTGGGGATTGTCCGGATCAATGGGCCAGTACCTTTTTACCGTACAGCAGATGGATAGCAGGTGGCTCGTGCCTATAAGACTTGGTCTTTCAGGAATACTTATCCTTTTTTATTGCCTGATAAGACATAAAGATACCGTGTTCAAGCCATGGAAATCTGTAGAAATGGCAAAATGGATGATTATATATGGAGTTGCCGGTGTAAGTATCTGTCAGTTCCTATATTTTCTAACAATTGAACTTTCAAATGCAGCCATGGGAACAATACTTCAGGATCTATCACCAATATTTATACTTATCTTTACATGCATGACCTCAAAGAGATTACCCAGATCTTTTGAAATCATATCCATACTTTTAGCAATAACCGGTGTTTTCCTGTTAACAACACATGGTGATTTAAAGCACATCTCATTACCACTTCCTGCACTTATTGCCGGTATCGGCAGTGCTTTCTGCGTAATGATATACAACGTACTTGCACCGAAGATTACAAATATCATTCCTGTCATCGTGGCTCAGGGATGGTCATTTTTACTTGGCGGTGCACTCTTGGGAATAGCTTTTAGAACCTGGAAAATATATTACATTCCAAACCTTATGGGAATATTGGGAATACTCTTTGTTGTCGTTATCGGTAATATTTGCGCATTTACCCTATACATAAGCGGAGTATCAAAAATCGGTCCACAAAAAGCAATTCTTTACAGTTTTGCTGAACCAATAACAGCTGCACTTATCTCAACATTTGTTTTAAAGAGTAGATTCACCATCTACGATGCTATAGGTTTTGGTCTCATCTTTATGATGTTATTCTTCATTACCTTTGGTTCAAAAGAAAATACCGCTACATCAAAAGAGACTGCGAAGAATGCTGTATAAGCATTTTTCACAGTCTTTTCCTAACTTTGATTAGCATCGACAAAAAGAGTATTAAATCATTCACTGATAAAATGTGTCCACAAGTGTTCTTCCGATTTTGGCATGCCATATTTTTCTTTTCCTAGAGCTATGCTCTTCATTAGGAAGGACATGTTTCTGGCAAGAACTCTCATTGTCTGAAGGCCTTCAAGGTCTTTTTCAGCCTGTCCCTTTTCCCTTCCATGAACACTATTCCAATACTGGCTGGATGCGATAGGCATATTACAGATGGTGAAGTACTTGTTTAATTCATCGAAAGTAGCTGACGCGCCGCCTCTTCGGCATACTACCACACTTGCGCCAACCTTCATGCTTTTGTCAAAATGCGTACTATAGAAAAGTCTGTCCAAGCATGCTATAAGTGTTGCATTGGCAGATGCGTAATAAACAGGTGAAGCAACTACTAGTCCATCTGCCTCCTCAAACTTAGGTGCAAGCTCGTTTACTACATCATCAAATACACATTTTCCCTTCTCCATGCAGCTTCCACAGGCGATACATCCGCGGATATCTTTGTTACCGACCTGAACAATTTCCGCTTCAATACCTTCCTCAGTAAATGTTTTAGCCATTTCGTCCACTGCTATTGAAGTATTACCACCCACTCTGGGACTTCCATTGATTATCAATACCTTCATTACAAGAATTCTCCTTCCGTCTTATTTAAGTGACATTCCATCCTTAAAAGCATTACCCACAACATCACCAAGGGCAACATACGTATTGTTACACGGATCAAAGGTAATTGGCTTAAGCTTCTTTGGATCTACATTTCCGTTCGTAACTACGCTTTCATCAGCGGATACGTTTACAATCTCACCGATCAGAATACCATCCTCAAAGCTTTTTACTCTGCACTCTAAAGCCATTGGAAGTTCATCTATAAGCGGGGCATCCACAAATTCACTCTTTGTTGCGTGAAAACCAGCCTTAGCAAATTTGTCGGGAACTTTTCTGCCTGATTCTATGCCAACATAATCGCAAGCGACAACAAAATCTTCTGTGGCCATGCTGACAGTAAAGGCTTTCTTTACCTTTAGATTATCTGTTGTTTTATGGTCTGAAAGACTGATAGTGATCTCCTTAAAGTCAGTTGTTATGCCCCATGCAGCATTCATGGCATTAGGCACCCCGTTCTCATCATAGGTACCGATAATAAGTACCGGCTGTGGTAACATAAGTGGTTTTGCACCAAAATTTACTCTGCCCATTTTTAATCCTCCTCTTTTTCTTCTTGTTATTCCATGAACGATTTAATCTCTGCCATTCTCTTACTTTGCTTTACGCTAAATGGACATCTGCTATCACAGTGACCACAGAAAATGCAATCTGATGCCTTCTTTTCCAAGGTACTATAGTGCTCTTTTGCAAGTGTATCTCCCACTATTGCCAGATCATAATATTTGTTCACAAGCCCTATATCTATGCCCACGGGGCATGGTTTGCAATGATTACAGTACACACACTTACCATTTGCCTGCGGTGGCGCAAAGGAACCTATTACTGAGTAATCAAGCTCTTCATCTGTCTTGTCGTAGTAAGACAATAGTTCGTCAACCTCTGCTACACTCTGCGCTCCCGGGAGCACTGTGAGTACTCCGGGCTTATCAAGCGCATATTTTATGCATTGAAAAGGTGTGAGTGCCTGACCGAAAGGCGACCTCTTTGCATCAAGGAGCTGACCGCCTGAGAATGGCTTCATTACTGAAATTCCAACGCCTTCCTTCTCACATCTCTTGTATATTTCAGATCTCTCGTCAACGCCGCCATGGGCATAATCGCCCTGACCATAGTCATACCCCGGATTAACAGAAAACATGAGCATATCAATCTGGGCTTCATCCATTATCCTTTGGATTACTGAAGGCGTATGGGATGAAAGACCTGTATGCTTTACCACTCCCTCTTCCTTCATTTTCATTAGATAATCGTATACACCGTTCCGCTGATAAGTTTCCCAATCGGAATCTTCGTCCTGGCAGTGAATAAATCCATAATCAATATAGTCAGTCCTAAGGTCGTGAAGCTGCTTATCCAGTGATCTCTTAACCGTGTCCAGATCAAGTGACCACCCGTAAGTGCCTCTTGAATAGTCTGCACCAAAATGGATCTGGTAAAAGATATTATTCCTCACATCAGGCAAAGCCTCTCCGTACATGGGAAATGCTCTTCCATCTCCTGAGGCCATATCGAAGTAGTTTATACCACCATCATAGGCTCGTCTGATTGCTTCAACCGCAGCTTTGGTTCCCGCTTCATAAATATATGCAGAGCCAAATCCTATCTCACTGACCTTATCTCCGGTTCTATTATTTACCCTGTATCTCATAAAAAATCTCCAGTACTATTTATCCAATCTTTTCAACAAAATCAGACATCATATCTGAAATCTTTATCTGCTGTGGGCATACCTTCTCGCAGCTATGACAGTGCAGACAGGATACCGGCTTCTTGGATTCATCCATTGCTGCAAGCGCCATGGGGGCTATGAACGTCATTCCTCCGGCAGCTGCTGTATAGAGATGTTCGTTGTATAAAGAGATAAGATAGGGTATATCTAGTCCCTGAGGACAGTGACTTACGCAGTAATGGCATGCTGTGCATGGAACAGACTTTGTGGACATCATTCTGTCCACAACCTTCATCAACCCTTCCATCTCTTTATCATTGAGGGGCTTATCCTCAGAATACGTCTTAAGGTTAGCATCAAGCTGCTCCATTGATGACATCCCTGAAAGTACCATCGTTACGCCTTTTACTGACTGCAAAAATCTGAAAGCCCATGCCGGGATTTCCTCGTCAGGCCTGAGAGCTTTTAATTCTTCTTCTGACAGTGGATCAAGCTTTGCAAGTTTGCCGCCCCGAAGTGGCTCCATTACCCAAACTGGTATATTCATATCATTAAGGAGTTTAACCTTTTCCTCAGCCTTCTGGAACTTCCAGTCAAGGTAATTGAGCTGAAGCTGGCAGAATTCCATATGCTCACCGTATGCATCCAGGAATCTCTTAAGGACTTCATACTCTCCATGGCATGAAAATCCAAGATGCTTTATCCTGCCATTTTTCTTCTGCTCCATAAGATAATCAAAGATCCCGTACTTCGGATCAAGATACTGATTGATGTTCATCTCACACACATTATGGAAAAGATAGAAATCAAAATACTCCATCCCCGTCTTTTTGAGCTGTTCTTCAAATATTTCTTTAACCTTTGGCATATTTGAAAGGTCATATCCCGGGAATTTGGTAGCAATGTAATAGCTGTCCCGGGAATACTTTGAAAGAGCTTCCCCCATTACTATCTCAGAGTTACCGTCATGATATCCGAATGCTGTATCGTAATAGTTGATTCCGGCTGCCATTGCTCTATCAACCATCTTTTTGGCCTCATCACGATTTATCTCCGCATCGTTACCGTTTACAACCGGAAGCCTCATAGCCCCGAATCCAAGCCCTGAAAGACTGATACCCTGAAAATCTCTGTAAACCATTGCCATAAGTCATAACCCTCCTACATTTCTGATAATTACTCATTTACTCCCACGTGAACTTACCTGTTTTCTGTGCCACTTCATATCTACCAATCTTATAATCCAGCTTCTCCAGGGCAACATCATATTTCTTCTTAGCCTCAAGGATCTGCTCCCTAGCTTCCTTCAGCAGATTTGTCCTGGCATCAATGGTGGAATCGCCTTCCCGAAAAAGTTTCACATATTCGATCAGCATTTCGACAGGAACTCCGGCGTCACGCATACACACAGCATTTTCAACCCATCCGATATCTTCTTCCTGATAATCTCTTATGCCTCCGGCTGTTCTTGTTACCTCAGGGATGACGCCTACGCGCTCATAATAACGCAGCGTATCCGGGGTCAGATTGTACATCTCACAAACTTCCTTGATTGTCATGGTCTTTATCTCCTATAATTGTGATTCCTATTTATCAGGCACATTTTTCCATACCATTAACAATTATCTTTCCTGAAGCACTTGCATCATCCATGATGATCTCTGAAACTTCCGGAACTGAAATAGAACCTGAATGAGGATTTTTTATGCTGACAACAGGAGAGATAATCGTTGCCTCCACTTCAGATTTCTCAAAAGCAAGGTCTGCATCAACCATTTTGCAGTTAATCAGTTTTAATCCCTTACAGTAGCAAAGAGGCTGGGTACCAATGATTGTGCAGTTCTCAAACGTAACATTCTCACAATACCACGCAAGATATTCACCCTTTATAACACTGTTTCTTACTACCACATTTTTTGCATGCCAGAAGGCATCTTTTGTATCAAAGTTGCAGTTCTCAAAAACAGAATCTGTAATATACTGGAAAGAGTATTTACCCTTAAGCGTCACATTCTCAAAATGAAGTCGGTCTGATCTCATCATGAAATATTCACCCTGGACAGTAGTATCTTTCATCTCAATGTCTTTTACCGACCATCCAAACTCAGGAGAAATAATGTCACTGCTTTCGATTTTAATATTTGAACACTCCCGCAATGCTTTAATCCCGTGCATTTTGGAATTACTGATTGTTGCATCATTTGTATACCAGAGGGCTGCCCTGCAGTTTTCAGTCATTTCGATGTTATCAAGAACCAGCTTATCATCATGCCAGAATGGATATCTGAGATTAAAAAAGCTGTTCTTCACAGTAACGTTCCTGCTCTCTTTAAAAGCACTTTCTCCGTCTGCAGGACCATCAAACTTGCAGTCCGTCGCTGTAATATCTCTGCTCCCATAAAGGGCTCTCTCTTCATCAAAAGTTTTGTTCTTTATAATCATATCGTTCATCAGATTACCTCTTCTCTCTATAAAAAAATCATCTGTAGTTTCATCTTTTTCTCGGGCTCGATATGGTCATCCTACACCCTGGAGTTAACTCTAAGTCAATAGGCCTGGAGCAGGAAATTTATTAAAAAATTATAAACTTCTATAGATACAAATAATCCCATGATTTCGTTACAAAATCATGGGATGCCATTGTCTTATACCATTTCTTCGATTTTCTTTACTAGTCTTTCCTTTGGAACTGCGCCCATCTCATCATCATAGAGATTGCCCTTTTTGATAAAAGCAAAGTATGGTATGCTCATTACCCCATACTTCTGTGCGAGCTGTGGCTCATGATCAACATTGACCTTACCTATCTTGATCTTACCGTCATATTCGCTGGCAAGTTCCTCAACTACAGGGCCCATCATCTTGCAAGGACCGCACCAGTCTGCGTAAAAATCAATAAGAACCGGAATATCACTGTTCATTACTTCTGATTCGAAATTATCCTTTGTAAATTTGTATTCCATATAATCACCCATACGCCTATACAACAGCGCCTTTCATATAATTCGTGAATAACTACTTGTTTTTCTCAGCTGATACTTTTATTATATGTGGTATAGTTTTTATATCAGGTACGCAGTTTTTATTTATCTGGTAAGGAAAAGTATACTATGAGAAAAAAGGGACAAAAGAGCCCTTATGCGAAGATATCGCAGGAAAAGATTGTGGATTAAAAAGAGTCATCGATACCGTTGGCGGCAAGTGGAAAATCATGATTCTGTGCGTCATCGATAAAAATGAAGTTGTAAGATACGGAGAATTAAACCGTTCAATTCACGGAATTACCAACACAATGCTGGCCAATTCCCTGAAAGAACTTGAGGCAGACGACCTTGTAGAAAGAAAACAGTATGATGAGATGCCTGTAAGAGTTGAATACAGCCTTACTGAAAAAACAAAAAGCCTCATCCCCATTCTTCTTGAACTAAAAAAATGGGGAGAGGACAATTTGTGATTCTAGCAATATATTCGAATATAATCGACGAAAAGCCTTTTTGATTTGCCTAAAATATCACTTGTTTTCATCAAAAAAGCGAATATTTATTCAACTCTTTGTTTTTTTATCTGTTCAAGAACATATTCAAGATCCACATCTTTTTCCAAATGCATTGGAGTCCAAGGAATATAGTGGTCTACCGGGACTCCTTTGTGTCCCAGTGCCTTTCCCACATCGATATTTCCGCTTCTTGATGTGGGATATAGCATGCGGAACTGGTCAAACATTTCCACGGTACAATTTGAGTAATCCAATATTCCAAGAGTTGGTCTTCCTACTACTGTAACCTTTGGTGAATATGACATATCCTGCACAAAAGCATCTCCGGAAGAAGCACAGTTCTGATCTGTTATTATCCATACCTTCTTTGGAAGTTCTTTTCCAATAAAGGTAAAACCTTCATCCTCACTACTACTGCCCTGTACGACCATGCCCTTCCCCATATTTTGGGCTATATCAGCTTTCATTTGTTCTACCATTGGGCGAATATCTTCAGGTATACCATCTTTGAAAAACTCAGAAAGAATCTTAAGTCTACTTTCGCAGTTACGTTGTGAATAATTGATAGACATAGGTTGCTGTTTAGGAATATAGTCATCTACTTTCTTACCTGCAGGATAACAGTACTCAAGTAATGGAAAAAATGCTGTATCAGATCCACCTCCATTATTTCTGACATCGACAATCAGATTTTCACAAGTTTCAAGCTGCTCACTGCAGTCCTGATACACTTTTCTTATTGCATTCTCGTCGCTAAAATCAAGAAGTTTTATAAGCAAAGTCTTATTGCCCAAATCCTTAAAGTTATACTTATCTTTTTGTTCATAATCTGCAACTAGTTTCAGCGGTACTTCCTGACAAATTCCTTCTCTTTCCACTGTTAACACATTAGCAAATAAGAGGATCTGCTCCCATAAATAGCCTTGTCTTTCATTTATTTCACCCATTAAAAACTCCTGACTATGGGCAGCACAAACCTCTATAGTTTCGCCATCAATTTTGACAATCTTATCCTTAACTTTCAGGAGCGAGTCATTTGCGGCGTCTGTCACATACAATGCGTTCTCATATCGCATCACCTGAAAATCAAGCTCGCCCACTTTAGTATCCTTAAAGGAAAGATGCCCTTCCTGCCCAAATGAAGCAATATACTTCTTTACAACCAGAGTAAATTCTGCGGCTGACATATCATCTTTAATCTGATCCTTATATTTTTGGTAATCACCTGCCCCAAAATCGTTGCAAGTTGATGAATCCACCTTCATAATACTGACTACTTCATCAAATATTTCTGAGTATTTCATAGCTCCTCCATGTATGTTTTATTTAACCTTTAATGCTCTCCCAGTAGTTCTTTGCCACTTCCATCTTCTTTATCACTTTTTCTGGAGTAGGCTTATGCATCATCTCGTCTATAAGGTTACCTATAGCACAGTACTACTTGAGAAGGATAACATCATTTTCCGATAGAACTAAGTCGCTGCGCGACGGCCTGCCAAGGCTGTGGCGCAGCGTTTCTTTTACTCAAAAAGCAGTAGATAGTGAAACTATGATGATGTATGTTTAAGTTACCACACAAAAACCGAACATTACCAGGACCACTACTACTGCCATGAAAAGCGTATCATTTATCATTACTTCATACAAGCACTTTCATTGGGAACGTCCGCCTCCATGGTTAGGGTAACTTTCAGATTACTACTTACTATGGAGGTTTTTATGTACGAAGAAATTCTAACAAAAATTGAAAAGGAATGCGAAATAAGAAACCTTTCGCCAAGAACGTGTTTTATCTATAAGTTTCATACTACCAAGTTCCTGGATTGGGTTGGAGATAAGCCTATTTCAGAGCTCTCTCTTTATGATGTCCGGAATTACATTCTGGAACGCAAGGATGACGGTGCAACACCCGGTTACTGCAATTCTATGTCTTCTGCGCTCTCATTCTTTTATAAACATCTGCTGCATATCCCGTGGGATCTTGATATCGTTCCCAGAATGAAGATTGATTGGACATTACCACAAACTCTTTCTTTGGAAGAAATTGAAAAACTAATAGACACTGCTGAAAACATCAGGAACAAAGCCATAATAGCTCTTGTCTATTCTTCAGGACTACGTGCAGGTGAAGTTGTCAGGCTTGCACCTGGCGATATTTACATGAGCACTATGCAGGTTCACGTACGCAACAGCAAAAATCGAGGAGATCATTGGACTATTCTTTCAGAAAGAACCTTAGATCTCTTGAAACAGTATTGGCGCTCCTATCCTGTACCGAGGGATTATCTTTTTGTTACGCTGAAGAATCCTCATAATCCGCTTCATGTCGGCGGTGTAGAGATCATGATGAAAAGAATAGGTAAAGAAGCTGGTATCAAGCTGCATCCCCACATGCTACGCCATTCCTTCGCCACCCATCTGATTGAGAATCATACTGACAGAGAGTATGTTCAGGCTATGCTCGGGCATAGATCTCCGAATTCTACTCAGGTTTATATCCATGTTTCAAACAAAGCCATCATGGGTGTTAAAAGTCCTTTAGATACTCCCAAGAAAAAGAAGCGCAAGAGAAAGAAAAAGGAAGACTGACATGGATAAAATAACTATTCAGGATGTTTTTGAACAGTTTCTTCCTACGATTGCTGACAGATCATTTTCTGATGAGCAGTTCAGGGCAATTCAGTGCATAAGGTCCTGTCGTACAGCAGCAATGGGTGCCCATGTGAGTGAATGCGAATCCTGTCATTCTAAATTTATTCACTATAATTCATGCAAGAACAGGCATTGTCCTATGTGCCAGGCAATGGAAGTCGATGAGTGGATAGACTTAAGACGTGAAGATGTGCTTGATGCGCCATATTTCCATACTGTATTTACTGTACCTGGACTTTTGTATCCATTAATCTATGCTAATCAGAAGCTTCTTTATGATGCCCTTTACCATGCAACTAATAAAACGCTGTCAGAACTTTCCAAGGATACCAAACACTTTGGAGCAAAGATAGGATATATCTGCATCCTTCATACATGGGGTTCCAAGCTTAATTACCATCCACATATTCATACGATAGTTTTGGGAGGAGGGCTTGATGATAAGAACCATTGGAAAGACAAAGGAAATAAATTCTTTCTACCGGTAAAAGTCATGTCTGCTGTTTTTAAAAAGTACTATCTGGAAGAGCTGAAATCCCTTCATGAATCCGATAAACTATCCTACACAGGAAATGCAGAAGCACTGAGGAATCAGTACGAATTCAAGAGTCTTCTTGATAAGCTTTACGCTATGGATTGGGTTGTCTATTCCAAGCAGACATTTAAAGGAGCCCAGGAAGTTTTTAAGTACCTTGGAAAATATACTCACAGGATTGCCATTAGTAACAGGCGTATTCTGAGCATGGATTCTGATAATGTAACCTTCAGCGCAAAGGACTATCGCACAGATGGTAAATACAGGCCAATGACAATCTCAGGAGAAAAGTTCATATCGCGATTTCTACTCCACATACTTCCTAAGGGATTTGTAAGGATACGCTACTATGGTCTCCTTGCCTGTAGGTGCAAATCTCAGAAAATGACTCTCTGCAGAAATCTTCTCGGATGTGAACAGTATTTATCTAAGCTCAGAGGAAAAACAACTGCTGAAAAGATCAAGATTCTTTACAACCATGACATTTGCAAATGTTCCAAATGTGGTGAGCCTCTCATCACTTTTCGTATAGATGGCAGATATATGCTTTGTTGAATAAGTGGATCTCATATCGATGGACAAGCCTTTTAACGAAGGCTTATTTTGCGTGGAATTAAGACTGTATTTGAGAATAACTGGTGTCTTAAAACAAGAAATAATGATAAGATTTGTTTAAATGGTGGCAGATTGAAATTCCACAGCCACCCGGACGCGACTTAGTTCACTCAGATGAAAATCGGTCTGAAGCCCAAACAAAAGGACAGATTTTGAATATATGAAGTCTGTTTTTTTGTTTGGTCTTACACCGATTGTTCACGTTCCGATATA
>NZ_AUIX01000034.1 GCF_000423925.1 Butyrivibrio sp. VCD2006 | reverse complement strand
TCTCATCATTATAGATCACCACCTTTACTGAAAAGGGAACAGCAGCATTGACTGTCGTCCTGTGACTATATAAGTTGGCTTATACCAATGCTAAGAGTCCGGGCTCAATGTCCCACTTGTTTGTACTTGTGAGGGCGACGACACATATAAGTATACGGGGTCGAAATAAACTACTTCGCCACACCTCCTCTCGTGCTCTGTAGTATACCGCTGTTCCTTAGTATAGTATAAGGCTTTATTGAGAAAATGTAGAGGGGATGCACAGACAGATTTTTTCATTCCATGTTTGTGCCTGAGCGAAGTGAAAGGAATGATAAAAAGTATGAAAAAAACAATCTTTGAAAAATGCTTATTAGCAGTAGCACCGTTAATGATTTTGACCGGATGCTTTGGGAACGACGATGGAGTAAAGGCTCTTACATTGGATACAGATGCTACAATCGCTGAAGGAGAGGCACTTATTGACCAGATTGAAATTGGCATGTCAGAAGCTGACGTAAAATCTGTTCTTGATAGTAAAAAAGTTGATTACTCAGAGGATGATGGTGTCATATCCGGAACTACAATGGTAAACTTCATTTCATATGACAGCAGCTGTGAATATGTTACTTATGATGGGACGACAGATTCAGCAAGCTACAATCTATATTTTAAGGATGAGGCAACCCATAAGGCAGCAGCTAAAGTGCTGGCAGATCATTTTTCAGCAAAAATGAATGATGATATTGATCTGGACGTTTTAGAGAGCTCAATTACTGAGACATTTTACTACCCGATTGAAATCTTTGAAATTGAAGGAGAAGAGTATATCCGCTACATTTCTTTTGCAGAAGTTGAATATTATGAAGCTCCTGCGGATGGATACACAGAACTTGGATATGAAATAACTGAAGAATATATTGTGGCTTCAGATTGGGAAAAACTTGCTACGGGTGAATTGGAACAGCAGGCACAGTAATTTTGCTAGTGATATTGAGATTTGCAAAAATATAAAACCTCCGGGAGATCGGAGGTTTTAATTATTAATGTCACTAAGCCTATGGGATTGAAGCACAACAAGATTTTGTTCGGTTATTGCAATGGAGAACTTCTAACTTGCTTTCTGCTTTAAACTAAAGATATTATACCTTAAGTCAAGATAAAAAAGTAGTTAATTTTTTGTGAATATAAATGTAATAATTGGTAATATTTAACTCGGTGAGAAGCATTTGATAAATAGTATGCAAACATATAACATGATATATCACATAAGTAGAATGATGGCCCAAATGGCTTCTGCATTAGAGTTGTAAAATGAGGGGGATTGTCGTAAAATGATGTAATTGTAGAAACGCGTTATATACGATAGTAGTTGGGGTGAGGGATGAGTAATGCTCTGATTGTGTCAAGTACTGCGGGATTTTTGCCACAGTTTCTTGATAATGATGTGAAAGTGCTTAAGGAGAGAGGATATACGGTGCATTATGCATCGGATTTCACCAATCCTGTCTATAAATTTGATATAGAAGATCTTAATAATCAGGGGATAGTTATGCATCCTATAACACTTCATAAGAAGCCCTGGCATCTGATTAAGAATTTCAAGGGGTTAACCCAGTTATCAAAAATAATTAAAGATGAAAATATAAATATTGTACATTGCCATAATCCTGTTGGCGGCATGCTTGGAAGAATGGCGGGTGTATGCAGTGGTAAGAAGCCACTTATGATATATACTGCGCACGGATTCCATTTCTTTAAGGGAGCACCAAAACCATATTGGATTATGTTTTATCCTGCTGAGAAGTTTCTTGCAAAAATGACCGATGTGATTATAACCATCAATCAGGAGGACTTTTTAAGGGCTAAGAACTTCAAGATGCGTAAGAATGGGGAAGTTGAGCTTCTGCATGGAGTCGGTCTTGATACGGATAAGTTTCATCCGATGCCGGAGATAAGGGATGAAGTGAGAGAAGAGCTTGGAATCCCCAAGGATGCTTTTCATATAGTTACTGCAGCTGAGCTTAATGGAAATAAAAACCAGTCAGTTGTGATTAAAGCTATTGCTAAGCTTTCAGATAAGAATATCTACTATAGTATGTGTGGGCGAGGTCCAATGCAGGAGGAACTTGAGCAGCTTATTGCTGAGCTGGGACTTTCCGAGAGGGTAAGGCTTCTGGGATATAGGGACGATATGGAGAGAGTACTGCAGTCTTGCGATGTGTTTGCTTTTCCTTCTATAAGAGAGGGATTTGGAATGGCTGCTGTTGAAGCTCTCGGATGTGGAATCCCTGTAATAGCGGCAGATAATCGTGGTACGAGAGAATATATGCATCATGGGGATAACGGCGTTGTTTGCAAACATGATGATGTAGATGGATTTGCAGATGCTATCATCAGAATAAAAAATGATGAGGATTTAAGGAAGACCTATTCAGAACAGGCATATAAACTGAGTAAAATATTCTGGAAAAAATCTGCAAAAAAGACCCTGGAAGAGATCTATGACAGGGCAATTGCAAAGATGGGAAAATGAGATAAAGATGGAACCAGTTGAGATTTCTGTAATTATGGGGGTTTATAACGAAAGAACCCGTGATGACTTGGATCATGCTGTAAATTCAATATTGGGACAGACATTTAAGAACTTTGAATTTATCATTTATGATGATGGGTCAGACTGGGAGGTTTCCGAAAAGATTAAAGCCCTTCACAGGAAGGATAAGAGAATTGTTCCCATCGGAAGTGAGGAAAATCACGGTCTTGCGTTTTCTTTGAATGAGTGTTTGAAGAGAACCAGAGGAAGATATATCGCCAGAATGGATGTCGACGATATATCACTACCGAAGAGACTTGATAAGCAGTACAAGTTCCTGGAGGAGCACAAGGAATATGACTGGTGCGGTACCAATGCCAAGGTTTTTGACAGCGCAGGAATTTGGGGCCAGACTACGAGACCGGAGATTCCGACTGCTAAGGATTATTTAAGATACTCACCCTATATTCATCCTACCGTTATGTATAGAAGAGAGATTCTGATGGAGAGCGGGGGATATGCGGCTCGTGAAGAGACACTAAGATGTGAGGATTATGAGATTTTCATGAGGCTTTTCAGGCAAGGCGGTAAGGGATATAACATACAGGAAGATCTTTTTCTTTATCATGTAGAAAGAGAAAGTTATCATGTGAGGAGTTTTAAATTTCGCCTTTATGAGGCAAGGATAAGGTATCAGAACTTCAAGGAAATGGGACTATTGTTTCCGTTTGGATGGGTGCACTGCTTAAGACCATTTATAAGTCTGTTTGTTCCTGTGAAGGTTGTAGAGTTTGTCAAGAATATGAGGAAGAGTCTTTGATCGAGTATTATCAGGAAGTACTTCAGAAAAATCCTGCATATAGTATGGCTCTTTTGAGCGTATCCAAGGCTTACGGGGACGGATGCGGGCGTTTGCAGGAACATTATTTAAGTACCTGGGCGCCTGTTATATGTGAGTTCGCAAAGTGGGTGGTAGATAATGCTAAAAAGCGAGAGATAAAGAGGCTGTATTTTCTTTCGAGAGATGCATACCCTGTTTATCAAGCTGCCCTGGAGCTATGCAGGGATGATCAGAGCTATCCGATTCTAAAATATATAAGGGTTTCAAGATATTCACTTAGAATTCCGGAAATGGCTATTTCAAAGGAGTCATTTTTGGATTTCCTTTTTTTATCCGGAATTGATGTGACAATACGCAAAATTTTCAAAAGAGGGGCATTGTCTGACGCGGAGATCGAGTGGGTTTCTAAGGAGATGGGCTATACAGATTCTCTGGATAAAGTTTTAGCAAGGCCTGAGATACTGTTTTGGAAGGAAGAAGCCAAAAAGAGGTTGGAAATTATCTGGCCTATAGTGTATGAGCATGCAAAACCGAGGCTTTCATCTGTGCTTGGGTATCTGAGACAGGAAGGCATGATGGAAGATGGAAAAATCGCTATTGTAGACAGTGGCTGGGTTGGAACTACTCAGAGAAGCTTAAAGAGACTTATTAGCGTGGAAAAGCCAGGAGTAGAACTGGAAGGGTACTATTTTGGACTGTATGATCTTCCTAAGAACGTAGATAAGGATACTTATCATACATTTTATTTTAGGCCGTGGAAGGATATTGAGAAGAAGGTCCTATTTAGCAATTGCCTTTTTGAGGCTGTTTTTTCAGAAGACTCGGGCATGACTCTTTCATATGAAAAGTTGAATGATAAATATGAGCCCGTAATAGAAGATGGCAAGGGGATGAACGGTGAGTTCCTACATGACATGACAAATGTTGCCATTGATTATGCCAAGGCACTTAAGGAAAGTGCATCTCATGACAATGGTGTTAGAGTAAGTGAGAAGATATTGAAGAAGCTTATGGCTTACCCTGACAAGTGGGAGGCTGAAAATTACGGACGGCTAAAGTTCTGCGATGATGTGCTGGAGTATGAGGCGCAGGATATCGCAGCTGAGCTTTCGTATGAGGATATAAAGAGACTAAGACTATTTAGAAAACTTTTTATCTGGGCAGGGAAGAAGCTACGGATAAAGAGCAGTAATATAAAGAGGGCTACGATTCATGAGAGTGGGTGGCTCTATGCAAGTATAGTAAGGTGTGGCGTAAGTATTGATTGGAGTCTTTTATGCGCAAGAATGACTCAGAGGATTATTCTTTACGTTCAGAAAATTTTATGATCAAACGAAAACTTAGGTTTAACAGCCTGAGAAATGCAGAATTTATTTGGGGTAATAAGAGAAAGCGTGTTCCGATAAAAGAAAGTGAGTCAGAACAAAGCAGAAGAAAGAACAAAGAAGTGACAGTGGAGGCCTTTGTGAAAAAAATGAGGGACTACGATGTCATTTCTTTTGATGTATTTGATACGTTGATTTTTCGTCCCTTTGCCAAGCCAACAGACATGTTTTACCTTGTTGGAGAAAAGATAGGGATGCAGGATTTTCGAAGTATCCGTATCCGATCTGAGTTGAATGCAAGACATAAGTGCAAAGCGAAAAATGGGCATACGGAAATTGATCTAAAGGATATTTGGGAAAATCTGGCGGAAAACACAGGAATTGATGCAGCTGACGGAATGCGTATAGAGTGGGAAACAGAGCTACAGCTTTGTTATGCCAATCCTTTTATGCTTGAAGTCTGGAAAAAGCTCACCGAGATGGGGAAGAAGATAATAATCATTTCGGATATGTATCTTTCCACAGAGCAAATTAGGAATTTGATTGAAAAGAATGGCTTTAAAGGAGCTGATAGGATTTACGTTTCCAGTGATTATAAAAAGAGTAAGGCTGATGGGAAACTTTATAAACTTGTCAAGATGGATTTGTCAAAAGAGAGAGGCTTGTTAAAGATACTTCATGTTGGAGATAATCCTTTAAGCGACGTAATAAATGCAAAAAAGGCAGGATTAGATTCACTCCTGTATCCTAATATCAACAGAGCTGAGCGCATGTATCGAACCTATGATATGTCTTCTATAGTGGGATCTGCTTATAGGGCAATAATAAATGCAAACATCTACAATGGGCTCAAGATCCGGTCAATGGAATATGAATGCGGTTTTATATATGGCGGGCTGTTTGTTTTAGGATATTGTAATTTTATACATGATTATTATGTGAAGGAAAAATTGGATAAGCTTTTGTTTCTGGCGCGAAAAGGAGATGCTTTATTTAAATCATATAAAATGCATTATCCTGAGGATAATGCGGAATATGTATATTTATCCAAACGTGATAGTGTACAAAATTTTAATAATGAACAAATCGCAGCGGCAGAAAGGTACTATTGGCAAACCTTAAATGGCTGCAAAAAAGCGGCTGTTGTAGATGTTGAATGGGCTGGTAGTGGAATGGAGCCGCTTAATCGCCTTATAAATGAGACTTCTGAGATTCCCTGTAATCTATATGAAATAATTGCCGGAACAAACACTTTGTATCATACGGAATCTGACGCTTCAGAGGTGCTTGTGCAGTCGGAGAGACTCATTTCATATATGTATTTTCAGAGGCAGGGCAGAGATATTCTAAAGAAGCGATATTCTGCTAAGGGCTATAGTATTTTTTGGGAGCTTTTGCTTTCTTCTGATGCCCCCCAGTTTGTCGGCTTTTGTGAAAATGACCACAGAGAAGGTAAGGATGACATATACGTTGAAGAAGCTGATATTACTCTGAAATTTGGCAAGAGAGATGTAAGTCTGTATGGCGTAGCAGAAATCCAACAGGGAATAATGGATTTTGTCAGGATATATACCGACTATTTTGGAAAATATCATCATATGATGTCTATAAGTCGAAGAGATGCATATGCGCCAATTATAGCGGCAACATCTGGGAATGAGAAGTACCTGCATGTCATGGAAAAGAAGCTTGAGCCAAAGACCAATTTGGTATAATTTTGTTAATCTTTGGTTCAAGAAGTCGTAAATTTTTAATCAAGGGGTTGACAACCTTCTGTGAAGAGCGCTAGAATAAATTCGATGTTACTACAAAAAACTATGTAAGGGAGATGAGAACATGAAAAGATTACTTGCAGCTGCTTTAGCCGCAGCACTGGTACTGACATCTGCACCCGCAGTGTCACACGCAGCAGTTACTGATCAGCAGACTGATAACAGAACTGCATACGAAAAGAGTAATGGTGAAGTTGTTTCTGTTATCGAAGGTGACACAGAGCTTAGTGTTACTAAGGCTGCAGATGGCACAACAACCGTTACTACTGTAAAGGATACTAAGACAACAAAGACACTTAAGATTGCTAATGCTGATGGTACAAACATCACAAGTTTTGCTTCAAGTGCATTCAAAGGCACAAAGGCTAAGACAATTGATCTTACAGCTATTGCTCTTGTAAAGCTTAACAAGAACCAGTTCAAGGGTTCTAAGGCAAAGACAGTTAAGCTTAATGCTACAAAGCTTACAGCTAAGAGCATCAACAAGAAGGCTCTTAAGGGCTCTAAGATTAAGAAGATGGTAATCACAGCTAAGAGCAAGAAGGCTTTCAAGAAGCTTGTTAAGAAGCTCCAGAAGTCTGGTGGAAAGAACATTAAGTATTCTTTCAAGAAGGCTAAATAAGATTTATCATTTATAAATATAAAGCTGTCATGGCGGGGCTAAAACGGCATGGCAGCTTTTATTATGCCATGATATATGTCTGGCATAAAGGGGTAAGGGGTGTGAAATTTACAGTAAATAAACAGAATGTTGCAAGGATTTATTTTATATTTGTTCTCGCTGTATCGCCGCTATATATTTCTAATGGATATCATAATATTTTAGACGCTAAGAATTATATTGTGTGGCTGAGTATTGTGATTGGTGCGGGACTCTCCATTTATTTGTTTTTAAAATGGCTTGCTAATGGGGTAACGAAAAAAACAATAAAAGCGGAGTTTATTTCAGGCTTAAAAAAATTCATCTCATCTGTTGATTTAATGGATATTTTTGTTGCCATCTTTGCTCTGACAAGTCTGATCTCATCATGTATTTCCGGTTATGTGCATGAAGCCTTTTCTGGCTCAATGGCATGGGGGGTTGGCGGAGCCATGATCATAGCACTTTCCCTTATGTATTTTATTACTTCACGAGAAATGAAGCCTGAGTCAGGCTGTATTTATGCTATGATGATTAGTGGCATTATAGCTATGGTTCTGGCAGTTCTGAATGATCTATGGATTGATCCGCTAAAAATAATGACCGAGGATGATAATTGGAAGGATCATTTTACTTCTACTATTGGTAATATAGATCAGTTTGGCGCTTATTTATCTATAGTCATAATTATCATGGTTATGATGTTTGTGATGTCAGAAAATGGATTTAAACGTGCAGGCGCTTGTGTTGTATTGTTTTTTGGATATCTGAATATGTTCCTTACACATTCGGACAGTATTTATGTTGTTGTGTGCTTTGCATATTTGTTTTTAATAGCATATTGCTTAAGGAGCCCTAATAGATATTGGGGATTACTGATAAATGGCATTTTGTTTAGTATAGCCGGATTTGCTGCGAAGGTTATTATCCTGTTTAGACCGGAGATAAGGCTTGATGATATTTCTCCTATTTTATTTGCTCACAATGTACATGTGATAATTGGCTGGGGATCCTTTGTTCTATTGTTAATCCATATGGTGCTTAATTTAAAGCTTAATTCAGAACAGTTTGATAAGCTGTTTAAGAAGCTGTTCGTTATTTATTTAGTGCTTGCGATAATTGCAGTCGCTACAATCGTAATCGTCGGTATAATGAAGTTTGATATGTACTTCTTAAATAGGCGAGGATTCTTATGGTATGTTGCGGTTTATCAATTTCTCGACAATGATCTTATTTATCAGATATTTGGAATGGGGCCTGGGCTTGTAGATACTATTTCTCTGAATTTTGCGTTTGAGATAGAGGAATATTATGGACAGTACTATACTTTGGAAAATGTCCATAACGATGTTTTGGAGTATTTGCTTACAACCGGTGTGCTCGGATTTATATCTTACGTAGGAATTTATGTTATTATAATCAAGGACTTTATTCAGAAAATATTGAAGGATGAAGATTTCAGAGGTGTTAATGGATATGCTATAGCAGGCCTTATTGCCTATATAATCCAGTCTATGTTGAACGGACCGCATCCACTTACAACTGCCATGTATTTTGCACTTCTGGCTATATATAGAGGATCGAAGCTGGAAGAGAATAATCAGATACAGGAAGAATGTTCTTTGGAGAATTGATATAAATATAGAAAGAAAAACAAAATATCATTAAATAAGCTTTTTCTATGATATACTACTAATGATATTTGGGAGGGTTAATCTGTATGAAGCTAATAATTCAAATACCATGTTATAACGAAGCAGAAACGCTGGAAGTGGCTCTTAATGATCTGCCGAAGCATATCGATGGAATTGATGAGATAGAATATCTCATAATAAACGATGGCAGTAAGGATAATACTGTGGAGGTTGCAAGGAATTGGGGTGTTCATCATGTTGTCAGCTTTAAGCAAAACCGTGGACTGGCTAAGGGCTTTATCGCCGGTCTTGACGGATGCCTTCGCTGCGGAGCAGATATTATTGTAAATACAGATGCTGATAACCAGTATAAGGGTGAAGACATTGAGAAGCTTGTGCGCCCTATTATCAATGGTGAGGCAGATATAGTAATTGGTGCAAGACCTATAGATGAAACAGAGCACTTCTCATATATTAAGAAGAAGCTTCAGCATCTTGGCAGCTGGACAGTAAGAAAAGCGTCAAAAACAGATATACCGGATGCTCCAAGTGGGTTTAGAGCATATTCGAAGGAAGCGGCCATGAAGATGAACGTGGTCAATGATTATACCTATACCCTTGAGACTATAGTTCAGGCAGGCCGGGAGCGCATTCCTATGACAAGTGTTCCTATAGGGACTAATGCTGAGCTCAGACCTTCAAGGCTATTTAACAGTATCTGGGGTTATGTAAAGAAGTCGATGCTTACAATAATCAGAGCCTATGTTATGTATAGGCCTTTGAAGGCTTTTACAATAATAAGTTTGCCGTTTTTGGCTATAGGAATTGGAATAGGTATAAGATTCCTTTCATTTATGGCACGCGGTACCAGTTCAGGACACGTTCAGTCACTCATATTGGGATGTACACTTATAATTATTGGATTCCTTATCTTTGTAATAGGAATTCTTGCAGATACCATTGCTGCAAACAGGAAGATTCTCCAGGATGTGCAGTTCCATGTTAAAAGTCTGGAATATGGAAGGGAATCTGACAAAAAGACAGACGAAACATGATTTTTACACAAGTTTTATTCAGGGAATTTAAAGATGGGACAGTTAAAAAATGCTATAGGAAATATAAAGGAAAAAGAGAGAGCCTATCTGAAAAAAATATCAGATAAGGAATTTAGGGGGAAGATAATATCTGCGGTTAATCCGGAGCTTTCTGAAGGCTCCGATTATGTTGTTGGCTATATTGTGAGAGTTTTTATCTTTTTACTTCCTTTACTTATTTATGAAGAAAGTGCATTTATGGGGATATCCTTAAGGGATATCCTTTTTGGAACAGCCATTTTATTTATGGCTATTTATTGCGGAGTAAAAGAGCTCAAAAATAAGAAAGAGGGTGCCATTTTATTTGGAAAGAAGGAGCTTCTGTTGTTTATTTGTTTTTTTGCTCTTTTGATATGTTTTATCGTACAAGTTATAGGTTTTGATTCTGAGCTTAAGCGAACATATCTTTATATTGAGTGCTTTCTTGTGATTTTTGTAGTTACTTCTTCGCTCAGAGCTGATAAATATTTTCTAAGGATTTTGTCTGCTTCCAATGCAATTTTGTTCATTAGCATGTATAGATATATATTCACAGGAAAAGCTACGCTTTTACTAACTGAAAAAATCCTTGGAAATACTGCATGGCTAATGCCAATAATAATGTTGGGAAGTCTTGTATATGCCATTCTGTATCTTGTAGAAGAGGATGAAAGATATAAAAATTTCTATCTGTTATTTACAGGTGCAAGCTTCGTAATTCTATTTTTGTATGGGAACATGGCAGCATTTATGATAATGCTTATTTTTATAATGGGACTGCAGTTCTTGGGAAAGCCAACAGAGGAATGCATGAAGAAGAACACAATTTTGTTGTTTCTTTTTGCGTTTTGTGCATCTAACGCACCGCTTCTTACATATTTTAACGCAAAGGGGATAAAAAAGCAGTTTGATTTAGAATACAGCATATATATAGATTTGATAATTGCTGTGGCATTTTTTTTTGTTATACCCTATTGGGAAAAACTTTCCAAAGAGCAGGATCCTAAGACTATGTTGATAGAAGGTTTTGCAAAGTGGTACAAAAGGTCATTCATAGTAGTGCTATCGGTGATAGTATTTGGGATTACAATTGGAAGACGCATGGAGAATGCACCAAAAGTGAACGGAGGAAAGGCTGTTGCCGGATATTCATGGGCACTTTGGAATGCAGTTAATGATGCAAAAGGAGAGATGCTACATATATTTTCTGTGTATGGGCTTATCGGTCTTGCGATTAGCCTGCTCTTTGGGATATTTTTCATTATAAGGACGTTTGATGTATTGAAAAATGATGATATTGACGAGGTTTCAAAGGGATATGTCTTAATAGCTACTCTTTTTGTTATCCTATGTGCTTTTTATCCATTTCCATATGGATATACTGTTATTTATATGGTATTCATTGGTTTATCTTTAAGCATTGGAAATGAATATGCGTTTGTAGAAGAAGTTGAAGGCATGAGTTTACAGGAGAATCAGAATGAAGCGGGAAATCGTTCAACTATAGGAGTAGGAATTGCAGAGTTCTTTAGGAAATACGCTCTCCAGTTAGGTTTTGTGTTTGTCTCAGGATTTGCGGCCGTTCTTCTAATGCTCGCTATATTTGTCGTGCAACGGCTGTTTGTTCCTGCCAGAGAGTATGCTAATGGGACTAATTCACTGATAAGTGATTTATATGAAGAAGACGCAGAGCTATACGATTTTGATGAGGAATTGCAAGATAATGATGAAGTGATAACGGATGATGAGGAGTAGCTAAAATCGACTATAGGCTGTTTTATTGGGGAAATAAATGAGAAGTATTAGATTTACAAAAAAAGAGAAAAAAGATCAAACAGGAAAGCCGAATCCATTCAAAAGACTAAAGAAGGTTGACAAACATTCCTTAATCAAAACGATATTCGGGGTGGTCAGTGTCCTTGTTTTTGGAGGAATCCTCATTGGTGGTCTGTTTATCTTATTTGGTGAATACACTATTGAGCTTGATATGTCAGATGGAACCGGTTCCTATTTTCAGAGCTATAACATCAATTCAGGAGATATTACCCTTGGCATACCCGAAAGAGAAGGGTATAGGTTCACAGGATGGACAGGTAAAAATGTGGGCAAGCCTAACAGAGATGTCACTATAAAAAAAGGAACCATTGGAGATCTTACCTATGTTGCTAACTGGTCAAAGGACCTTACGGTTGTATGTGAGGACTGGGTTATAAATAAAAATGGAAAGCCCATCAGGGAGATTACAGATGAAGTTGACAAATTCCTAAAAGACGGCAATAGTTCCAAAAGCTATGAATTTCAGGAACGTGTAATTACTGTACCGGTTGGAACCATTGCAAATGCATCCAAATGGGGAGATGATAAAAGCTACAAAGCCTATTCTGATCAATATATATTTGTAAGAACATCCGGAGATGTGACAATAGATAAGGATGAAACTGTTGTTTACAGATATTTTTATCCTGTGCTGGATGTCAATTATACCGTTAACGGAGATAATCTGGGCACATATGAGCTTACGAATTATGATATTGCATTCTTTAACCTTTATGTTGATGGTAGGTTGATTTTTAAAAATTTAGCAGATTATTGCGGTGGGATTCCCTGCGGGTCCGAATATAAGGTTGTACCATCATCAACAAACCAAGAATATGAGTATAACACCTATTCCAAAAATAAAGGAATAATGCCTGATGAAAGTAGAACAATGAAGCTCGACTTTGAACCGCGAGAGGGTGACTGCGAAGTAACATGTGAAGACTGGCTTATTGATGCTGAGGGAAATCCTATAAGAGATATAACATCAGAAATAGACAGTTTCTTATATGCAGGAAAAAGTAAAATGCATTATAAGAAACAGAAAAGGACTGTCAATTATAAAGAGGGTACTACTGTTAGTGGCAAGCTTTGGGGTAATGATGAATCCTACAAAGCATATAGTGATAAATATTCCTATGTTGGGTCTTCTGATGAAAACATTGTTAATCACAATGGACATACAGTGTATAGATACTTTTACCCAATCCTTGACGTAAATTGCTATATAGGTGGAAAAAGAGTTGGAGATTCCGGTTCAGTAGCCAGATTTAATGTTTATGTTGATGATGAACTTGTGGCTGAAGATGTTACGGATTTTTGTGGCGCAATTCCATGCGGATCAGAGTATAGAGTAGAAGTATCTGAATATAGAGATTGGGGATATATACTAAGAGAGTTGACAACTAATTCTGGTAAAATGGGCATTTATAGCAGACAGTTACCACTTAGATTTACTGAAAGAACAGGTGACACTTATGTTATTGTTGAGGACTGGCTTGTTGATAAGAATAATAATAGGGTAAGAGAGATAACATCAGAAGTCGATGCATTCCTTAAGAGCGGAGGAAGCAAAAATGGATTTTCTCTTCAACCAAGATCTATAAGGGTAAACATTTCTGATACAGTTGATGCGGGTATTTTTGGAAATGATAAAAGAACGATGTCATATGCATATGAGTATGTCTACGCAGGAGCATCAGAGAAAAAAGTGATTGAAGCAGAGGGGACCAAGATATATAGGTATTTTTATCCAGTCCTTAATGTTGATGCGTTAGTGGACGGAGAGCATATAGAAAGTACGACAGATATTGCTCTTTTTGATGTATATGTGGATGGATATTATAGGGGATCAAACCTTTCTGATTTTTATAGTGGAGTTCCATGTGGATCGGAATATGAAATCAGAAGAATAAGGACGAATCTCGAATATGAATATTTGGATATAGGTATTTCTAGAGGAATCATGTCGGATGAGCTAGAAAAACTGGAGTTAAAATTTGAGAGTACTGAAAAGGAAGATGCTGAAGAGCTGAAAGAATAATCGTATTCCTTCACTCATACAAAATATTTCGTACTATTATGGATAAAAAATCTGAAATTTCACAAAAAAGTATGGGGAAAAGTAGAATAAAGAATATTGGGGCGGAGTTTGATGAAAGGTTTTTTACAGAACCTAAAATAAATATCTTTATTGAGGATTTTCTCAATAAAGATATTTGTTTTGTGAATTGTTAATTTATTGTATGACAGATATTTATAAGGAAGACATACTAATATGAGTAAAAAAAGATTATTAGTCACTGGCTCAACATTTCCGCGTTGGAATGGGGATACAGAGCCTAGATTTATTTTAGATTACGCCAAGGCAATGACAGAATACTTCGATGTTCATGTTCTTGTTCCGATGGCGCCTGGAGCAAAAGAAAATGAGGATATGGAAGGTGTCAACGTTCACAGATTCCATTATTTCCCCATACATAAGTGGGAGACTCTTTGCTATCCTGGAGCTATTGTCCCAAGAATTAAAGAAAAGAAAATTAGAATTCTGCTTGTTCCGTTCCTTTTGTTTAGTATGAAGCATGCGTTGAAAGATTATTCAGAGAAAGTGGATTTAGTTCATGCGCATTGGATAATCCCTCAAGGAATAATGCAGTCTAGTATAAAGAGCATTCCTTACATAGTTACAGGGCATGGTGGAGACGTTACAAGCCTAAATATTGAGCCATTTAAGTCAATGAAGCGAAAAACGCTCAAAAACGCTAAATGGATTACAACTGTATCAGGGACTCTAGAAGGATACATTCAAAAAATGTATCCCAATACTAAGACAAGCATAATACCGATGGGGTGCGACACATCTGCTTTTGATGAGAAAAGGCGAATAGAAAATTATTTTGAACAGGGAGATAAGAAAGCAATTCTTTTCGTCGGGCGATTGGCAGAGGTTAAGGGGATTCCTTTTCTCATTGAAGCTATGAAAAAAGTAGATAATGCAATTCTATATATTGTTGGTAAAGGTGATATGGAAACGGAATTACAAAAGCAAGCAAGAGGACTTGGGGAAAAAATAGTCTTTCTGGGGGCAAAGACACATAAAGAACTACCTGAGATATATGCATCAGCTGATGTATTTGTCGCACCTTCTATAACAGCGAATGATGGTGGTAAAGAGGGATTTGGATTGGTAATAATTGAAGCAATGGCTTCAGGGGTACCCGTAGTTGCAAGCAGATCAGGAGGTATTGTTGATATTATTAATCATGAACAAAATGGCATTCTCTGCGAAGAAAAAAATGTGGACGAGATTGCGGCAGCGATAAACAAGGTACTTTCTGATGATGTCCTTAGGGCAAAATTAATTGAGAATGGGAAGAAAACTGCTGATAATAACAGTTATAAGAATGTTGGAAAGAGATATAATGAAATTTTAAGTAATGTATGCTGAATAGTAGAAGTGACAAATTAGATGTTTTATCCATGATTTTGTTTATTATGTGGCGATGAGTCAAAAGTGATAAGCGTTTAGTACTTTTCAGATAGGATCTATTGGAAAGTGATCAAGCGTTTACGAAAAATCCTTCGGCAACTAGAACACTATATAAAGAAAGTTATACTGCGTTTGTGAAACTCGAGTCATTAAATATTCAGCATAAGAAACACATGAAAGGCAGGGTGGGTTTACTGAGTTTTCCAAGAATCATTATATTTATTGCTATATAGGATCTAAGGAATAAAATATTGAGATTTGTATATTGATACAAGGTTATTTGGTTAGTTTAGAAGTCCATCATTGGTGAATCTATGGATGATTATGCAAGAGGATGTTTCTTTTTATTTCAAAGCTGAGATAGATCAAGTGCCAGAGTTAGAGTGTTAAAATGATTACAAAACAATTCTTCAAATGGGAATAATGTTAGTACAAGACATCATAACTACAAAAAATGAATTAGACCCACCTTTTCCAATTGGTTGTGGGTTTGGTTGACCTATGCAAGGATTTATGAGTTCCCAAGGTCGTTTTGTAAAGGTGATGCAGAAGAGATTCTCAATAAATTTTAGGAATCGGTATCTTAATAAAATGGCGAATTGTGTAATGGCATTAATTCATATGGAAGTGATGGAATTTGTGATTCTTTATATTTTATTTATTAAAATTTGGCTGTCTGGTATATTTTAATTAACTAGAAATTACATTTTAAAAAGAGTATAATGGCTGAGTTAATTTGTATGAAGTTTTTTTGGAATATATTATATCAAAACTTAATCAATCTTTTGCTTTGCTGTAAGGTAGGGATTAAACAAGTCTAGCTATGTATTGCATATTGTAATTCTATTTAGCTTTTGGGCGAACAAAATTGAGCTATGGAAGAGAGTAGAACTTGGATATTTTTGCTTGATAAACTCATAGTTTCAAAAGAAATGGCATGTATTGACGGTTGTTCTTAATTTACTATAATGATAGATTCAGAGAGATACAGCATACGATTATTTCTAATAAAGGCATTATAATAATCAAATTTTAATACACTTTAACAATGAGTGTATCGAGAAATGAAAAGAAATACGATGAAATTATCAAATATTGATCACAAATCAGATGAAAATATGTTAGGGAATAGTTTAATCTCTGTGATTGTTCCTGTTTATAATGGGGAAATGCATGTAAAAAAATGCATTAAAATGTTAGAGGAGCAAACATATAAGAATATAGAAGTCTTAATGATAAACGATGGTTCTGCAGATAAAACATTGGAAAAATTTTTTGAGTGCAAGCCGGATAATCGATTTAATATATATTCAAAAAAAAATGCAGGAGTTTCTAGCGCAAGGAACTGTGGAATATCACTTGCAAAGGGTGAGTATATACTTTTTATTGATGTTGATGACTATGTGTATCCATGGCATATCGAACAACTGTACTCAAATATAACTAAATATAATGCTGACGTTTCGGTATGTGGATATTATAAATTGCGATTAGGAGAAGAAAAACCGGTATTTCACCAAGATTCAAATGTTGAAATCTATTCAGGAGAAGAAGCAGCAATTGCTATGTTATATAGAAAAAAGTTGAATGGTTATCCTGTCGTAAAACTCATAAAAGCAGATATGGTTAAGAGCATTCATTTTTGGGAAGATGTTCCATATAGCGAAGATATGATATTTGTTTATGAATTATTTTTAATGTGTAAAAGGATTGCTTATACACCAAGTATTAGTTATTTATATTATCAGGTACCCAATAGTGCTGTTCATACTATGCAATACTCAAAAATACAGCCATCATGGAATGCTATTAAAAGACTTTTCGGAGATATTAGATCTTCAACAAATGGTAGACTATCGCGTGCGATAATAAATAAGCAATTCACACTGGCGTGTAATTATGCTAGCAACCTACAAAACGAAAAAAGCAGTATCCTTTTAAAAAAGGAGTTATGTAAATTCGTGGAACGAAATGCGAAGACTGTTCTCGTGGATAATAATACAAATATGATATGGCGCTTTATCGCATGTTGCGCCTGTATAAATCCATATTTTGCGATAAAAGTATGTGAAATCCTTAGATATATAAAAAATATGTTGAGAATAGAAACAAGAAGATCTTTATAATTTTGTATTTATATAATAAAGACGGATAAAAGTAGGGTTCATGAATAAATTACATGTTTTTTACTTATGACAAAATTGATGGTAGTGGTGATGTTTTGTTGAAAAATGTCACTAGATAATTCTGGAAACATGTTTGATTATTTAGTTATGAACGATGTCATTGCGAAAAGAAAAATATAATTGAATTACCTCAAAGAAAATACGGAAGGAAAGAACTTTTTAGATGATATTATCTATTATAACAGTTGTTAAAAATGGTGAAAAACAGATAGGACAAACACTGGACTCTATTGTTTTACAGAATCAGACAAATTGTAAGTTGGAATCGATAATATGTGATGGTGGGTCGACAGATAATACACTGAACATTGCAACTAAATATAAAGAAAAGTATATGTTCATCTCAGTATATTCACAATCAGATGCAGGCATATATGATGCTATGAATAAAGCTATAAAGCACGCACATGGTGATTATGTTATTTTTTTAAATGCGGGTGATACTTTTTTTTCCCAAAATACTGTTGATGAGATTATTAACAATATAGTACAAAAAAAATATCCAAATATAATATATGGAAACACTGCTGTAATGAAAAACAATGGGACACAAAAAATAATAAAAAAAAGATTCGGAATTCATTCTTTGATTATGGCAAATATGATATGTCATCAGAGTATAATAGCGCAAAGAGAATTATTTGATGAGTATCAATTTGATACATCGTTCAAATTCTGTGCGGATAGAGATTGGTTGTATTATATGTATTTCAAAAAATATAGAATTTGTTACATGAATCAGGTTATTTGTAATTATGATAATTCTGGAGTAAGTTCTTCGGATGAAAATAAAACTCATCTTTTGACGGAGCGATATAATATACAATCTAGATATTGCCCGTACTTTCTTGTGATTAATAAGTTTATTCAAAAAATCACAGGGGGACTAGGGAGATTATTTACATTAAATTCTAAAGGGGTGCATTCGTGAATATTTTATATATAAATACAAATCTATATGGAGGAGGAGCTGAAAAGATTGCCCGGGTATTATTTAAGGGAATGCAGCAATATGGTAATAATACCTATTTTATGGAGGGTAAACACACAAAAGGATCTGATGTTCCTTATGTTTATCCGCAAAAAGGCCTATTAGGCTGTTTAAACACTATTGTTAAAGTTCTTACAAATAATGCAAGAATTCGTGATTATCGTGCTAGATATTTGATTAGAAAAATGATAAAGGACTATGACATTGACATTGTTCATTTTCACAATATACATGGTAATTATATTGGAGTTAGTGATTTGGCATATTTTACGAAGTACTGCCATGTGGTTTGGACTTTACATGATCAGTGGGCTATAACTGCTCATTGTGCGTATTCAATTGAATGTGAAAAATGGAAAACGGATTGTGCGAAATGCCCACATAGGAATCTTTATCCAAAAGTCTTTTTTTCGGATAGTAAAAAAATGTTTGAAAGAAAGATGCAAAGCTATTCCTCTGAAATATTCATTATAACTCCTTCAAAGTGGTTATATGAATTGGTGAATCAAAGTGCTTTGCAAAATAATAGAAAGATGATTATTAATAATGGCGTAGATTTAAATTGCTTCAAATTTATAAAAAAAGAGTTGGATCATAATAAAATCAGAATACTGTTTGGAAGTAACTCTAATAGAAGCAGTTATAAAAATATTGGCACTGTAATTCATGCTTTACATAATTTGAAAAATAAAGCAAAGTTTGAAATTCATATATTTGGGGGCCCTCTAGTTGATTCTTTACCAAAGGAATATGAGATTATTGAACATGGTAAAATAAATGATGAAAATGAAATGGCTTCATTATATGCTGCCAGTGACGTGTTCATATTACCGAGTGCTGCAGAGAATTATTCATGTGCCATTCTTGAAAGTCTTTCGTGTGGTACACCGGTAATGGCTAGTGATGTTGGAGGTAATTCTGAAATAGTCAATGAACATAATGGATGGCTATTTTCTTTGAATAATGATGACCTATGTAGTATGCTTGATGAGTTATCATTTCAGGATATCTTGGATAAAAACAGTTATATTAGCAGAACGTACCAAATATTAGATCAAAATAAGATGTTTGAAATGCACGAGCAGTTATATTCGAGTTTGCTTTGTTAACGAGGTGTATTACTAGTGGCATTTTTTACAATGGGAGAATTATGAATAAGGTATTAACTATTTCTATAGCAGCATATAATGTAAAAAAGACATTGAATAGGACTGTAGAGTCTGTATTGAAGGCAAAAAACGTTGAAAACATCGAGATTATTATTGTCAATGATGGATCAACGGATGGAACAGATATTGTAGCAAGAGAGCTTAATACACAATATCCTGGAATTATTATAGCTATCGATAAAGAAAATGGTGGGTATGGTTCCACAATTAATACTGCTCTAAAAATATCGAGTGGCAAATATTTTAAATTATTAGACGGTGATGATTATTTTGATCCAAAAGAGCTGGAAGAATTTGTTGATTACTTGGCGAGTATAGATGATGATTTAGTTTTTACGCCCTTTAAAGAATGCTATTTAGATGGAAAAGAAAGGATAATAAAAAAGGATAGAGCAAATGGGCTACAGATAGATATTAGTTCGTTGGCTGAGAACTTTACAATGCATTCTGTAACATATAAAAAGGAAGTGCTGTTAAATAGTGGACTTGTGCTGCCTAATAAGTGTTTATATACTGATAATTTGTTTTGTCTAATACCCTTGAATTGTGTTAAAACCATCAGATACGTCGATTTTACAGTATACCAATATGTCTTGGGTAGTGAAGAACAAAGTGTAAGCAGGAAAAACAAAATTCGTCACTTAAGTGATTTAGAGTTGGTTGTAGATTACGCTTTGGATTTTATTAAGGATACTCCAATAGAAAAGGAAGCTGAAAGGGCTATCATAACAAAAATGGGATTTATATACTATGCTTATATAGATACTGCTTTGTTATGTCCAATTAGTAATGATGTCAAAAAAAAGCTTGTTTTTTATGAACGAAAGGTTAAGGAGACTAATCGGGGAGTTTATGACAGCTTGAAAAACAGAAAAGTAATGATGCTTTTGCGAAAATCTAGATATTTTCTTTATCCGTTAGCTTCCGTACTTAGGAAATGCATGGGCGATTGATATTATTTTATCAAAGGATGTATATTGATGACTAAAGAATATTTATATTGTTTGCGAAAACGTATCAATGAGCTTGATGATAAATACATAGCGTTATTTGCTTATTTGTTTTGTATCGCGATTAGAGCGATGATTAATTTACCATTTGCTGTGCCTTACACAACAGGGGATGAGTATTTAATGCTCGCATTACCAATGAAAATGGCGGGTGTTGATTGGCAAAATGTTTTAGATAATTATTATCGATACTATGGTGTTGGACTTTCGATTTTCTCATATCCACTACTATTAAATAGAGTTCCGATGAGCATAGTTTATCGATTATTGGTTGTAATAGAAATTGCCATTGGCTCGTTAACGGTATTATTCTCATATTTCACGCTAAGAGTCTTTTTTGTTGTGAATAAATATATAGCGTTTTCTCTTGCTATGTCTGCAGGATTTTTGACATCAATACCTTATGTATATATTTACAACGAGACTATATATAGTGCCTGGGTATGGGGGGCATTCTTTATAATGTTATGTATGGCTAATTACAGAAAAAGAAGTCAACAGGCTGTATTTTCAATAATATATATATTATTATTTGTTTTGGCTCTTGCTGTGCATCAAAGAGCAATCACAATCATAGTAGTGTATGTGGCAATTTATATATTATTTTATTTGATATATAAGAAAAAACTTGGATTTTTGTTGTTTATACTTATTAGTAGTATTGCTGCATATAAACTAAACTCCAAATTTATTGAATGGCAGTATAATTATCTTTTTCCGAATACGCATACTGGAATAGGCGAAATAAAAAATGTAAGTGTTGATGTAAATATTCGTTTATCTTCTGTTTTTAGATGGGAATATGTATTGAATGGGCTAAGGACATTATTGGGACAATTTACAGTCCTTAACTTTTTGTTTGTCGGGTTGGCTTTTTTTGTTGTAGTGTATGGTGCGTTCTTTCTACTATACGAAAAGACAGCTATTTCTATGAATTATTGGCTAGTTTTTGTTTATGGAATAATATGCATAGTAGTTACAATTGGAGGCCAGTATAATACGAATGCAGCAGATATTATTAAAGTATTCGAGAATAAGAATTATTACTCTGATGCAATAAGAATATTGTATTATCATCGATATATATATCCCTATTTTTCGCCTATTTTTATATGTACGATCGCCTTGATTGGTGAATACATAACGATTGATAAGAAGAAAATTAATAAATATATGTTGATTATGACATTATTGAGTTTGCTTTGGATAAAATGTATTTCTGTGTATGCTATTGGAAATAGTACATATACAGCTAGCACCTTAAAAGGTATTATTGAGGCTTATACTTTGGGGATAGTCAAAGCAAAAAAAATAGATTTTATTCAAGTTGCAATCGTGCTTTTGATTATTTTCGCATTTGTATGGGGAATTTTAAGAATAAAACAGAGAAGAGTCTTTGTTTATGGTGTTATGCTTGCCATAATTATACTTCGTAGCTCATTAGATGTTGATGCAGGTATTAGTAAATTGGAGAATCATTATTCCAGAGTAGATAAATTGGTGGAATTCTTGGAATATGCACCAGATAATATAGAGTCATTGAAATTTTATTCGTATGTCAACATTGTGGAGGAAACATCTCAAGGATTGGGCTTGATTCTTCAGGTGAATCATTATAAGTACCCGTTCATTTTTCATTATCCTAGCGAAGAAGATGATGAGGCATTAGTGTTTGAGTATAATGGCGAAACAAATGATAAATTGATTGGGTTAGGGTACAATCGTCTTTCTTTGTCTCAAAATCAGTGTGTTTATTATAAAGGTGAAAAAGCTGAGAGAATCATAAATGAAACATATTCAAAGTGGAAACTTAGAGATAAAAACTAATATATAATTACGATATTCTGAGTGCTGAGATAGTACCAGAGAGTTAGAGTGTTTTGTAGCAGTGCTATATTGCTACAGATAATACTAAGAAAGTGAAAAGGTAGGAATGAATTATGGCCTATCTTAACAGAAAGACGGAATATTTATGAATACATTACCAATTGTCAATGATATTAATGAATCTTTTTTTGTGCAGGAAGAAAGAGAGGGGTATTTTGTTTCTAAAGATATAAAAAATATTTGGGCTGTTGAATTGGATTTACTTATTGAATTTAGCAAAGTATGTAAAAAATGTGGCTTAAGATTCTTTTTAGATTCAGGAACTTTATTAGGTGCAGTTCGGCATGGTGGATTCATTCCCTGGGATGATGACATAGACGTAATAATGTTAAGAAGTGATTATGACATCCTTACGAAGCAGTGTGCGAGTGAATTTAAACAACCGTATTTCTTACAGACTGCGCATACTGATATAGGTTATTATCGTCCACATGCTCAGCTAAGGAATTCAAATACTACAGGAATTTTACCAAATGAGAAAAATCGAGTTAAATTTAATCAGGGAATATTTTTAGATATATTTGTATTGGATGGTATTCCTGATACTGAGGAAGATATTGATAAACAGTTGGCTTCACAAGTTGAGATACTTGAAATCTTAAGAAAGATGAATAATAATTGTGACAATCTATTTAGACAAGCTTATTGGGATATTAGAACAAGGTTCTATTGTGCGAAATATGGCGATTCAAAAAGCTTATACGATAAGTTTGAGATGCTAATAAAAAGAGATAACAGTGATTATGTTGATAAAATTGGATTTAGGAGAGACAAAAGCAAGCTTTGTATGCTAAAGCGAGAATGGTTTAATTCGGAGTGTTTTTTAGATTTTGAAGGATTTTCATTTCCTGTTCCCTATGAATTTAAAAAGGTTTTATCAGTATATTACGGTAATAATTATATGACACCAGTTAAAGCGCCAACATTACATGGAGAAGTTTTTTTTGATCCATTTACTCCTTACACTGAGTATTTAAAATTAAATTGGCATAGCATATCATGAATATGCTGTTTATTGGGGAAGGTTATGTCAAAAGCAAGTTTGAAAAATAATTATTTATATCGATCATTATATGATATTTATATGATTATTGTACCTTTAGCTACTGCTCCGTATATATCACGAGTAATAGGAGCAGATGGTATTGGCATTTATAGCTACAGCGCTTCAATAATGTCGTATTTTACTATGATAGCTGCGCTTGGAACAAATAGTTACGGAATACGAGAATGCGCTAGAAATAGGGATTCAGTAGAACAATTAAGCAGAACGTTTTGGGAAATAGAACTGCTTTCAGCATTGACAACTCTTATGGCTTCTTCGTTTTGGGTGGGTTTATGTATTATAGATAATAATTATCGTCCTTATTTTTGGGCACAATTTCCAATTTTATTAAGTGTAGGATTTGACATTTCTTGGTTTTTCACGGGAGTTGAAAAAATAAAAGAAATAGTACGAAGAAATGTTGTAATTAAGACACTCGGTTGCGTCTTTTTATTTTTACTTGTAAAAGATAAGAATGACCTAATTATTTATATTCTTATTAATTCCGTAGCACAACTTTTGGGCAGTATTTCGATGTGGGTATATTTACCATCTATGCTCGGACCCGTAAAATTATCTAGTTTAAAAGTTTTAAAACACTTAAAACAAACACTTGTATACTTTATTCCAACTATAGCGACATCAGTATATACGGTTCTTGATAAAACACTTATAGGAGTAATCACTAAAGACAATTATGCTAACGGCTATTATGAACAAAGCACAAAGATTATTAATATAGCAAAAACCGTAGCTTTTTCTTCGGTAAACTCCGTTATGGGAGCTAGGATGGCTTATTTATTTAAAGAACAAAGACATAATGAAATTCGCGAAAAAATACAACGTTCTTTTGATTTCATAATGTTTTTATCCTTAGGAAGTTCCTTTGGAATCTTTGCAATATCAAAAAGATTTGTTCCAGTTTTTTTTGGAAAAGGATATGAACCAGCAATTGGCTTATTGAGACTCATGACTCCACTAATTGTAATAATTGGTGTATCAAATTGTTTAGGTTGTCAGTATTACACACCAGTTGGTAAGCGTTTAGAAAGCTCAAGATATATAATCATTGGCTCGGGGGTCAATCTTTGCATTAACTTGGCACTGATACCAACTTGGGGAGCTACTGGGGCAGTGATTGGTTCAATAATTGCTGAATCGGTTATTACTGTTTTATATATTTGGAAATGTGATGGCTATTTGCCAATAAAAACAATTTTTGAATGTGTATATAAGAAAATATTGGCAGGAATAATAATGGCATTTCTTATAGCAATAGTGGATAATATTCAAGTTGTAAATAATATAGTGACTTTAATAGTCGAATCTGTATTAGGAGCATCTTTTTATGCACTTTTTTTATTGAAAATAAAGGATTCGTCTATGATATATCTTTATGGCCAATTTCGAGAAAGATTGAACGGAGTAATAAAAAAATAAAAAGCATGTCTTGGTATTTTAGTATGCACTTAACACACATTAACATTGGGAGGAAAAAATGCAAGCAATTATTTTAGCAGCTGGAATGGGAAAACGTTTAAAGGAATTAACACAAAACAATACAAAATGTATGATAAAAGTTAATGGCGTTACATTGATTGAGAGGATGCTTTCTCAGCTTGACAGTAAGAATTTGTCAAGAATAGTTATTGTTGTAGGATACGAAGGTCAAAAACTGATAGATTATATAAGCGGTTTAAATATAAAAACTGCTATAACATATATTAATAATCCTATATATGATAAGACAAATAACATATATTCTCTAGCATTGGCGAAGGATTGGTTATGTACTGAGGATACTCTATTATTCGAATCAGATCTTATATTTGAGGATGCTGTTATTGATGAGTTGTTGAATGATGAGAGAGAAACCCTTGCGTTGGTGGACAAATATGAATCATGGATGGATGGTACTTGCGTGAAGCTTGGGGATGATGACAGTATAGAAGCCTTTGTTCCAGGGAAAAGGTTCAAATTTAATGAAATAAAGGAGTATTATAAGACAGTAAATATATATAAATTTAGCAAACACTTTTCAGAAACACACTATGTGCCATTTTTAAATGCCTACCAATCGGCATTAGGTGAGAATGAATACTATGAGCAAGTTCTTAGAGTAATTACAATGTTAGATGATCCGGAAATAAAGGCTAAAAGATTATCTGGGCAAAAATGGTATGAGATTGATGATATTCAAGACTTGGATATAGCAGAGACTATATTTATGCCTAACGATGATGAGAAAGTTAGACTTATGCAAGTTCGATTTGGAGGATATTGGAGATATCCTAAGCTGCTGGATTATTCTTATTTAGTGAATCCATATTTTCCTCCGGAGAGAATGAAATATGAAATGAGAGCAAATTTTGATACATTGTTAACAGAGTATCCTTCAGGTATGAGAGTTAACAGTTTATTAGCAGCAAAGAACTTTGGCGTTCATCAGGAAAATATAATTGTTGGTAATGGCGCTGCTGAATTGATTAAGGCGCTAATGAATACACTTCGTGGAAATGTGGGATTTGTTCGTCCTACATTTGAAGAGTATCCTAACAGGTATGATAAAGAATACTCCATAGATTTTGTACCAACTAATTCAGATTATTCATATACTGTAGACGATTTAATTGCTTTCTTTGGAGATAAGGACATTGATAGCTTAGTAGTTGTGAATCCAGATAATCCAAGTGGAAACTATATAGAGAAGAATGAAATGTTACGATTGGTGTCTTGGTCTGAAGAAAGAAAGATTAGACTTATTATTGATGAATCTTTTGTGGATTTTGCGGATGAAGAAGATGCAACGTTGATTGATCAGATGATTTTGGAACGCAATCCACATTTGTATGTAATGAAAAGCATATCAAAGTCTTATGGTGTTCCAGGACTGAGGTTAGGAGTATTAGCATCAGGTGATACAGAAACCATAGCGCTGCTGAAGAAGGACGTGGCTATTTGGAACATTAACTCATTTGCTGAGTTTTATATGCAAATTGAGGAAAAATACAAAAAGGACTATATAAAAGCGTTAGATATTTTTAGAAAAGAAAGGAAACGTTTTCAGGATGAATTGGCTAATATTAATGGGATAAGAGTGATACCAAGTCAAGCAAATTATGTGATGGTGGAACTAGATGAAGGGATTTCACCTAAAGAAGTGCTTAAAACACTGTTGGTTAAATATAATATTTTAATTAAAGAGTTGTCTGCGAAACTTGGTGTTGAACGATATTTAAGAATAGCAATTAGAGATGAGGAAGATAATAATAAACTGCTTTCAGCTATGAAAGAAGTACTGGGGACGGTTAGATAAAAGTACTATAGTCGAATTGTGTGAAAGAGTCATTATGAAAGTGATAAAGCTATGAAGAAAGTACTAGTATTAGGAGCACCAATATTCCAAGTGCCAATTGTAAAAAAAGCAAAGCAGATGGGACTATTTGTAGGTATAGTAGATATAAATCCTGATGCGCCAGCATTTGAATATGCTGATCAAGTTTTTATTTGCAGTGTTAGGGATAAGATGGCAGTACTTGAAATTGCTAAGGAGTTTAAGCCTGATGGTATTGTTATAGGAGCTTGTGACACACCTGTTATGACTGGTGCATTTATCTGCCAAGAGATGGGATTGCCAGGGTACTCAGTTGATGTTGCATTAAAAGCGACAAATAAGGTTAAAATGCTAGAGGCATTTGAGTCAAATAGTGTTATGCACCCTAAATTTCAAGTTATAAGTAAGGATAATATTAATGATTTTAAATTATCTATACCATATCCGGTTATTTCAAAACCAACTGATTCAGCAGGTGGAAGGGGAGTTAAAATTGTTAATAATGAAGATGAGCTGGGAGATGCATTAAGATTCAGTTCTGAAGCAGGGCAGTCGGGAGATGTATTGGTTGAGGAATATATGAGCGGGCCTGAAGTCAGTGTAGAAGTAATAGTTGTTGATGGAATTCCTCATATAATACAGATAACTGATAAAATAACATCTGGCTCACCACATTTTTTTGAGGTAGGTCATTCGCAACCATCTATATTATCAGATCCCGTAAAAGAGAAGATTAAGATACTAGCATCCAAAGCAGTATTGGCAATAGGATTAGAGAATAGTCCAGCTCATGTTGAAATAATTATAACAAAAGAAGGTCCTAAGATGGTTGAATTAGGAGCGAGAATGGGGGCTGATTGTATTACTACATATCTGTTAGACACTTCTGTAACAGGTATAAATATGGCTAAAGCAACAATAGAACTGGCACTTGGACAAAAGCCAGATGTTAGTAATTATTCGAATAGCGGTGAATGTGTTGGTGTTCGGTTTATTACGGCTCAAGAGGGAATATTAGACAATATTTATAATGTAGAATTGGCCGAAAAAAGAGAAGGTGTGATAAAGATAGAAATCATTGGTGAAAAAGGGAAGTTCTATTCAAAAAGTACGGATAACTCAGCAAGATTTGGATATGTCGTTTGCAAAGGGAATACTACAAAAGAAGCATTAACTCGGTGCCAAGAATGCATTGATATGATAGATTTCAAAGTGAGCAAAAAGACACTTGAAACTAATAACATAGTATAGGAGAAATGATATATGTTTACTAGGGTCGATTCGATTAGTGATTTAGGAATGATTGAAGCATTTGTTAAGGATGATTATTTTAATTGTCCATTTTTGTATGCAAATTTAATAAAATATGGAAAAAATAACGAGCACACAATGGTATTTGCTTTTCACAAAGACAATAGTATTGTTGCTACTGCTTTTATGTACTATGAATGCCTGCATGTATATTTCAGAGATACATTTGCTGATTTTTATGAAGTAGAAGCCCTGGTTAATGAATTAAATCCTAGGACTATGTTTTTTCCTTCTTATGCAAACAAACGAATTCCTAGTTTTAATAAATATAATAACAAAGAAGTATTAGTTATGGCGCCAAAGTGTTTTCAAGATATCGATATCACTATGGTGAAAAATGCAGAAATGTCTGATATTCCTAGAATTGCTGAATTTATGTGCACGGAATGGGCTGATAGGTATGAATCTCCAAATGCATTGTGTGAACAAATTCAAGAAAGGATGAAGGATAATTATGGTAGAACTAAATACATTGAGGACAATGGCAAAATAGTTGCATGCGTTTCTTCATATGCTGAATTAAATGATTTTGCAATTTGTGGAGGATTGCTTGTTTCAGATTCTCAGAGAGGGAAGAAGCTTGGTTCTGTTATGCTTAAAAGCATATACCAAGAGTTAGAGAATGAGGGCAAACAAACTTGTGGAATTATTGTTGAAGATTATTCACGAGTATTTCATGAGAAAAATGGATTTGCTATTGTAGGGAAAATTCTTCAGTATAATCGGGAAGTTCTGATTTAAGACTATTTTTATGATTCCAGGTGGAGAAGGTTATGTTAAAGGTAGGAGATACATCCTTTTTTTCTAAAACAATATCGGAAAGTGACGTATATTTATTTGCAGGTATTACTGGTGATTTTAATCCTCTTCATATTAATGCGATTGAAGCAGAAAACTCAATATTTGGATCTAGAATTGTACATGGGATGCTCACCGGGAGCTTCATTTCTACGGTGTTAGGAACTAAGTTCCCAGGACCAGGCACTATTTATTTGGAACAGGATTTAAAGTTTAAGAAACCAGTATTTATTGGAGATACTGTTACGGCTAATGTGATTGTTTCTGAAGTAATAAATTTTGAGAAGGGTATATATAAGCTGGATACAGTTATCACAAATAGCAAGGATGAAATAGTTACAGAAGGATATGCAATAGTGAAATACTGCGATTAATGTAGTATATTTTCAAAATGATATTGGCAATGGTTAATGTAATATCAATGATAATTAGCGTTTTTACGATAGGTAATTTTATTTTAGTTTTGTAATAAAAACATGCACAAGAAGTAAAGGGGGAAGTTTAATGAGGGGCGAAAGGCTTAAAATGTGTATAGTCAGGATGTCTTTAGTTGTTTTCATAGGATACCTTGTGTTTATGAATGGAAGTATAACATATGCTACAGAAGGTGATTTGAGTATTAACAACGAAAATGTACAGGTCGGAGAAGCAATTAAAGTGACTAAGTCTAATTCTGTGACTAGCCTTAAATGGTATGTTGACGGAACGGAGATTGAAACTGGGGATGAGTTTATTCCGTCCCAATCTGATATGGAGAAATGGATTTCTGTAAAGGGGTTTGATTCCCAGGGAAATGAAATAGCACAGGATAAACTTTACTTTAGTAATATACCAGTAATTTATATTAATACCGATGATGGAAGAGCAATTCTCGACAAGACTGATAGAAATGCATCGATGTTTATCCAAGGAAATGATCGATATGATGCTAAGTATGATGGGAAAATCACTATAAGAGTTAGGGGGAATAGTTCAGCGGCGTTCCCACAAAAGCCATACAAGATTAAATTGAATAAAAAATCAGATTTGTTTGGGATGGGCGAAAATAAGCACTGGGTTTTGATTTCGAATTATTTGGATCAGTGTGCTATGAGAAATAAGCTTGGGTCAGTGATATCAAAGGAATTTGGGCTTGAGAACATGGAGATGATCTGGGTAGATGTTGTTATCAATGATGAATATTCCGGATTATACATGCTTTCAGAGAATATTAGAATAGATAAGACTCGAGTTGATATTTTTGATTGGGAAAACCTGGCTAAAAGTGTTGCGAAGGGTATAAAAAAGGCTGATAAACTTAGCGATGAAGATCAGGACGCCATAGAAGAGCTGCTATGTGCGGATTTTGAATGGGTGAGTACAGGGGAGTTTATTTATAATGACAAGAAATACGAATTGGATGATTATGAAGAAATTCTAGACATAACGGGGGGATATTTATTCGAATCATCAGAAGAATATGATGAAGTTTCGAAGTTTATGACTGATAATGGTCTTAAGATTATGCTGAAGAAGCCCGAGGAACTGAGAAGTAATGAGGACATGATGACATTCTCAGCAAACTTTTGGCAGAGCTATGAGAACGCACTGACTTCTGATTCGGGATGCAATAATAAGGGTAAGCATTATTCTGATTATGCTGATTTTGATTCTATGGTAAAATACTGGCTTACTATGGAGACGCTTGGCAATAATGATGCGGTTTATAAAAGCAGATATGCTTATCTCGATAAAGCTGAAAAGCTGATATTTGGTCCGGTGTGGGACTTTGACTGGGGATGTGGAAGTTATACAGTAGGAAAGAATTCATCAGGGTGGAAGCTTTCAACTGGAACGCTTTGGAAAGACTTTGTAGATGATCCATTTTTTCAGGTAAAGGCTGCAGAGTTATATTGGAATAAGCGAGATTATTTGGATGAGCTCATTTCAGACAGCGGGCTTTTTGATATTAGTGTAAATATGATTCGCGAAGCAGGGAATGCTAATGATCTGAAATATCCTGAAGATGTATTTGTGGAGAAATATAAAAGAAGAAATTTTGAAACTGATGCAGAAATCTTTAAGACTTATTTTTCTAATAGACTAGGATGGCTTGATAGTACCTTTTCAACGAATGAAACATTATCATCATCTTTTTCGGGTATTAAATCCAGTAGGGGCGATTCATATTTAAAGCAGGAAGATAAATTAGCATTTAATGTTATAGGGGGGGTGGAAGATGTAGTATCTGAGCACCTTCCGGCAGATTGTATCCTTGGAAACAAGGTAAAAACAGAACTTTTGATAGACTCTTCAAAAGCAGCTGCTGAAAAATATGAAATTTATATAAACAGTAAGTATGTTGGGAATGCTGTTGCAAATGAGGAAGGATACTCGTTTGCAATAAGTCCGGATATGCTTACAGAGCCCATGGGCAAGAGAAATGTGATTGCTGTTATTGGTAGAGATGCTGATGGCAAGCTGGTCTGCACAAATTATAAGACTGTTATTCAAAGTAGTGATATCTCTAATTCGACATATACTATTACCTATGATAGTAAGGGTGGTACAGAGATTGCAGCTAAGGCATATCAGTATGGGGCAAATATAGAAGAACCTGATGATCCTGTTAAAGAAGGATCAGTTTTCATTGGCTGGTATACAGATGAGAACTGCACATCTCTATTCAAGTTTGGCAAGATGCCTGCAAGAAATATAACGTTATATGCGGGATGGCATGATGTTGATGAGAGTAGCCATGTCTATGCTCTCAATTTTGTTTCAAATGGTGGAACGGTGATTCCTACCATAATAACTGAGGATCCAAGTGAAATTGCAAGACCTGAAGATCCTGATAGGGAAGGCTACACCTTTGCCGGTTGGTATGCTGATAAGGATTTCCAGAATGAGTTTTTATTTGATGCTATAAATGAAGGTAGTAATACGACCTATGCTAGATGGGACGTTAATAGCTATTCATTGAAGTTTGACAGCTGTGGAGGATCAGCTGTTGAAGATGTTATTACGGGTGAGTATGGTTCTGAGATTTCAGCTCCTGAGTCTCCGGAACGCGAAGGGTATGTTTTCGCTGGGTGGTATAAGGATAATACCTATCTTGTGAGGTTCCCGTTTGGTTTTATGCCGGCTGGAGACTATACACTTTATGCTAAGTGGACTCCAAAAGAATACATGATGCGTTTCGTTTCTAATGGTGGTAATTATGTGCCTTACATTATGGCAGGATATGAGACGGAAATATCAGCACCAAGTGCACCGGAGAAAGAAGGCTATACATTTGCAGGCTGGTATTCTGACAGGGCATTAGCTACTGAGTATATGTTTGATACCATGCCGCTTGGTACTACCATTTTGTATGCAAAGTGGGATATTAACAGTTATTCTGTGACATTCGACAGTAATGGCGGATCTGATATTGAGGGATATACGGATGTTGTCTATGGAACAGAACTTGCTGTGCCTGCTGAGCCCACGAGAGAGGGATATGTATTTACAGGATGGTATGAGGATTCATCCTGTGAGAGTGTCTTTACATTTGGAAAGATGCCGGGAAGAGATCTGACTTTATATGCAGGCTGGACAGCTAATCAGTATGTAATAAGGTTTGTGACTAATGGCGGCAGCACAGTAGATGCACTTACTGCAGATTATGAGATGGCTGTAGAGGCTCCTGAAGATCCTGTAAGGGAAGGTTATACATTTGCAGGCTGGTATTCTGATGAATTTCTTACAGAGGCATATGCGTTTAGTACTATGCCACTTGGAGGGATAACTGTTTATGCAGGATGGAATGTAAACACTTATGTAATCAGTTTTTATACTAATGGCGGAAATGAAATAACAGATATAGTAGCTCAGTATGGTTCTGAAGTTGTGGCACCTGAAGAGGATCCTCAGAAGGAGGGACATACCTTCATTGGATGGTATTCAGATGCAGAATGTCAGATTCCTTATGAGTTTGGAACCATGCCTGCAGGGGATGTGACACTTTATGCAGGTTGGGAAGTTAATGAATATACTGCTACATTCGATTCATGCGGAGGTAATGAAGTTGCTCCTGTAATGATTGCATATGGATCTGCTATTACTGTGCCAGAGACTCCCGAGAGAGAGGGATATACATTTACAGGTTGGTTTACTGATAAGGAATGCACAGCTGCATTTGCTGCCGGTGAAGAGCTTATGCCTGCTAGGGATATTGTTGTATACGCAGGTTGGACAATCAATAAATATGGCGTGGCATTTGATTCTTGCGGCGGAAGTGATGTTGAACCTATTGAAGTAGTGTTCGGAGAAGAGATACCTGTACCTACAGAACCTACTAAGGAAGGGCATGTGTTCAAAGGTTGGTATGTCGATGCGGAGTGTACTGAGCTATTTGCGTTTGGCCCTATGTCTGCAGGAGAATTGACACTTTATGCAGGCTGGGAGATCAATGGATATATTGTTACATTTGACACTCGTGGTGGCAGTGAGATTGAGCCAGTAAATGTCGCTTATGGAGAGCAGATACCGACGCCGGCAGAGCCTACTAAGGAAGGTCATGTATTCAAAGGCTGGTATGCTAATGCAGAGTGTACTGAGGTATTTTCATTTGGTACTATGCCTGCTAAGGATCTGACATTGTATGCAGGATGGAGTAGAGACGAATCTTCTCCAACTGATACGCCTGAGGATAATCCGGGAGGTGATAGTCCGGGAACTGATCCGGGACAAGGTGGAAATTCTGGTAGTGAAGGTAATACTTCTGGTGAGAATGGATCAGGGAATAGCCAGGGTGGAAGTTCAGGTGCCGGAGATGGCGGAACGATTACTGGAGATACGTCGGAACAGCATGATAGTGGAACTAATGCCGGTGGAACGGTGGTTCCGGTTGAAAGCGGATCAAATACCGGTGATAAAGCAGCACAGAGTGCCTTAGTTGTCGGGCAGGTTGTACCGGCTGTCAATAAGTATGTAAGTTGCAAGATTACTTTTGTTGGACAGAATGGAGAGCTTCCGGAAGCTGCTTTTATCTATTCCAAGGACAGTGATAAGAAGTCTGTGACAATTCCCGGTAGTGTGAAACTGCAGGATGGCACAGTAGTGAAAATCACATCCATTGATGATAATGCGTTCAAGAAGAACAAGACAATTACAAAGGTTGTTATTGGAAAGAACGTGAAGAAGATTGGTAAGAAGGCGTTCTATGGATGTAAGAACCTTAAGACCATTGTTGTAAAGACCACAAAACTTACCAAGAACCGCGTTGGTAAGAAGGCATTTAGCGGTGTGTCTAAGGAGGTTGTCGTTAAGGCGCCTAAGAGCAAGGTTGAGAAATATGGGAAGATCTTTGCTGAGAGGGGACTGCCGAAGAGCGGGACGGTAGTGGAGAGATAAGGAAATAGATGGAGCCATCTGCTGGTTGTTTGCTGGTAGATGGTTTTCATGCTTTAGATGAATCTGTAGTATACTAATAGAGTGGCAAGGTGCCAGACAAATAGAACAGTTGATGTCAGTTTGAAAGGTCTAAAACAACTAAGTTATGAACAATGTCGAACTTTTTACCGATTCCATCGCTTCCGTGGTTAACTCTAACCGTATCCTTTATACAGCATCATCCTTTGCGCGTTCGTCGCTTCTTCATCTTCAGGAAATTGGAGAATTGGAAGCTAAGAAAGGCCATACATCAAGCAGACTCGGGCTCACGTCTTATCTGTTTTTTATAGTTACTGATGGTTCAGGAGTACTACTATATCAAGATAAGGAATATGCATTATCAAGTGGCTCATGTGTGTTTGTTGATTGTAGTTTTCCTTATTCTCATACAACTGATCCATGTAATCTCTGGACTCTCAGATGGATCCATTTCTACGGACCAACGGTAAGTTCTGTTTATGAAAAGTATAAAGAGCGCGGCGGGCGACCGGTGTTTGTACCTGAAGATGTAGAGAGAATAAATACTCTTTGGCAGACAATCTTCAGCACAGCTGCAGGAACGGACTATATGAGAGATATGCTGATAAATCAGCAATTATCAGAACTCATGGTTTACATCATGTCGGAATCATGGCATCCAGAGAATCAGGAAGATTTGCCAAAGAAGAAATCGTTGTTGGTAAATGTTAAGAGCTTTATTGATTTCAACTATTCAAACAAAATTACACTGGATGAGCTTTCAGAGCAGTTTTTTATTAATAAGTATTATCTGTCCAAGAGTTTCAAGGATCAGTTTGGTCAATCAATCTCCTCATATATCCTGTCGGTACGCGTTACTAAAGCAAAGCAGCTCCTCAGATTCTCGGAAAAGAATGTGGAAGAGATAGGATATGAGTGTGGCTTTGGAGCACCACACTATTTCAGTCAGCGCTTTAAGGAAGTTGAGGGTGTACCGCCAAGTAAATACCGGGAGCAGTGGTGAGAACCATTGCTCTCGATTTTTATTTCTTTTTCCAAAAAGCCAATATATTGTAAGTGGAAGCCTATATTCTGAATTCAAACTGCTACGGTGAATGGGTAATATTGTCACTATCAGTGGTTACTGCGAAGTTTTGCAGAGAAGTTTTTAAGAGTATGCGACCACTGTATTTAATGTAAGAGAATTTTTCATTTCGGAGGTTGAATCATAATGAAAAAAGCACTGATAACAGGAGTAACAGGCCAGGATGGATCATATTTATCTGAGTTCCTGATTGAAAAAGGATATGATGTGCACGGCATAATACGTCGTTCATCGGTGGATTTTCGCGAGCGTATTGCTCATCTTGAAGGGAATCCCAGATTTCATCTGCATTATGGAGATTTAGGTGATACATCATCTTTGGTTAAAGTTATCGGTATGGTCAGACCTGATGAAATATACAATCTGGCAGCACAGAGCCATGTCCAGGTTTCTTTTGACTCTCCCGAGTTCACAGCAGATATCGATGCAACTGGTGTTCTTCGCATTCTCGAAGCAGTGAGAATCACAGGGTTGGCTGCTACTTGCCGTATTTATCAGGCATCTACGTCTGAGCTTTACGGAAAGGTTGAAGAAGTGCCACAGTCTGAGACAACACCGTTCCATCCATATAGCCCTTATGCCGTAGCAAAGCAATATGGTTTTTGGATCACAAAGGAATACCGCGAAGCATACAATATGTTCTGTTGCTCGGGTATTCTGTTTAATCATGAGTCAGAGAGACGTGGAGAGACGTTTGTAACAAGGAAAATCACATTGGCAGCAGCTCGTATTGCACAGGGTAAGCAAGATAAACTGTATCTTGGAAATCTGAGCTCTTTACGTGACTGGGGCTATGCAAAGGATTATGTAGAATGCATGTGGCTGATTCTTCAGAATGACAAGCCGGAAGATTTTGTAATTGCAACTGGAGTACAGCATAGTGTTCGTGAATTTGCAACGCTGGCATTCCATCATGCAGGCATCGAACTGGAATGGCAGGGCGAAGGTGTGAATGAGGTTGGTGTGGATAAGGCGACAGGACGTATTTTTGTAGAAGTCTCAGAAGATTTCTATCGTCCTACAGATGTGGTCAACCTTTGGGGTGATCCTTCAAAAGCTAAACGTGAGCTTGGATGGAACCCAACAAAGACTTCGTTCGAGGAGTTGGTACGTATTATGGTTGAACATGATATGAAAAAGGTTGCTGTAGAAAGAGCTGAAGAACATATGGCAACAAATCTTGAAGAATATCTTGAAAAGGGTGTGGTGAAGTAAGATGAGTAATACAGTAATTCCTATGGAGAAGAATGCTAAAATTTATGTGGCCGGTCATCGCGGGATGGTCGGATCTGCGATAGTAAGAGAATTGGAGCGTCAGGGATATCATAACCTTGTGCTCCGTACGCACAAGGAACTGGACTTAACTCGCCAGGATGCTGTGGAGGAGTTTTTCGGAACGGAAAAGCCTGAGTACGTTTTCTTAGCGGCTGCTAAGGTTGGTGGAATAATGGGTAACGCTACTGCTAAGGCTGATTTCATGTATGACAATATGATTCTTGAGATGAATGTTATTCACTCTGCATGGCAGAATGGTTGCAAGAAGTTAGAGTTTTTAGGCAGTAGCTGTATTTATCCAAGACTTGCACCACAGCCCATGCCGGAGAGCTGCTTGTTGACAAGCTCATTAGAGGAGACAAATGAAGCATATGCACTGGCAAAGATAAGCGGATTGAAATATTGTGAGTATCTGAATGGGCAGTACGGTACAGATTACATATCGGTTATGCCGACGAACCTTTATGGTCCAAACGATAATTATCACCCGGGACACAGTCACGTATTGCCTGCGCTGATTCGTCGTTTTCATGAGGCAAAGGAGTCAGGAGCAGAGAGTGTTACTTGCTGGGGCGATGGTAGTCCATTGAGAGAATTTCTATATGTAGATGATCTTGCAAATCTCTGTGTGTTCCTTATGAATAATTATAGTGGTTCTGAAACAGTTAATGCTGGAACAGGCAAAGAGTTGACCATTAAAGAACTAACAGAGCTTGTGGCGAAAGTTATAGGTTATGAAGGTCGTATAGAGTGGGATGCAAGTAAGCCAAACGGTACTCCAAGAAAGCTTCTTGATGTGAGCAAGGCGAAAGCAATGGGATGGACTTATAAGACTGAACTTGAGGATGGTATAAGGTTGGCTTATCAAGACTTTTTGACAAATCCAATGAGGGCAGAGAGATAAGAGTGGTATGTATTAACATGATAAGGACGCTTGTAATAGTGCATATCGATACAGTTTTAGTTGTCGGGTAGGTTGTACTGGTTGTACATTAGTATGTAAATTGCAAGATTACTTCCGTTGCTGATAATGCGTTCAAGAAGAACAAGACTATAACGAAGGTTGTTATTGGGAAGAATGTGAAGAAGATTGGTAAGAAGGCGCTCTATGGATGTAAGAACCTTAAGACCATTGTAGTAAAGGTCACAAAATTTACCAAGAACCGCGTTTGCAAGAAGGCATTTAGCGGTTTGGCTAAGGAGGTTGTCGTTAAGGTACCTAAGAGCAAGGTGGAGAAATATAAGAAGATCTTTACTGAGAAGGGACTGCCGAAGAGCGGGACGGTAGTGGAGAGATAAATAAGTCGTTTTGATTCAACTCGGTGGCAGCGTGTGTAGGCTGTTTGCCGAGTTGAATTTGTATGAGGGTGAGGGGGATGACTGAGACATAGGTTTAAGACGGATTTTGATATTGAAAGAATATGAGAGATAGTAAGCGTCAAATAATCCGCTTACAGTTAAGCTATAAGTATGATATTATTTTGTTAAGAGTTGATAATGTTAAATGCTTAGGATGGAAGGAGCTTATGCAAAAAAAATTGTTCTGCAATATTGATTTATTGATAAAGGGTTTTGAGGGATATGACAATATGCAGATTGTTAAATTTAGGGATACGGTTCTTGATATGTTGAACAAACTTGCTCTGTTAAATAATAGGGTGATTTTTTTGAGTCGAAATCCAGAAAAGGTCAATAAGGCAAAAAAATTTTGCGAAAAGAGAGGGTACGATAAATTTGATTTTATATCTCGAGAGGTAGCAAGGGACTTTATAAATGATCATTCAAAGGATAGCAATGCTTTCGTGATGATAGGTACTAAGGATGTTGATTTTCAGTTGGCTGTTAACAACAAAATACTTTTAATTGCTCCGGTATGGCTTCCGATAGAAGCGAAAGTCGGGAAGTATGGGGTTCAAGTTGGAAATCCGAAACAGTTACTTCAACTTCTGTCTATAGTTGTAAAAAATGAGAACTGGTACGCTGAGATCAACGTTGATTCTATATCAAAATGCATTGCCTTATATGATGCACGAACAATGGTGGGTGGGGTGAATGAAAATGAAAGGCAAATGCTATGTAACTTTCAGAATCTTTTGAAACAAGGAGCCAGCAGAAATTATTATCAAATTCTCTTGTATTATTTCCTGGCCAACATGACAAGAGATAAGACATTTGATAACATTACAATATTTGGGGTTGTTCCTTCGTCAAGTGGCAGAATCAATCCGGAGTTATATGGATTTGTTGAGCAAATTAGATTTATCAAGAAAGTTATGTTGCCGACTGGATTGAAAGATTTTTCAATGAAAGAACAGAACTTGCTTGTTCGTCATAGGTCAAAGCCTCAGCAACATGGTGGAAGTCAGAGAGGTAGATCTACAATAGGCGGGACTCATGAGTTTGAAACTTTATGTTTAAACGGAGCATATAAATCAAAGATTGAAAAATTAAGGGCTGAAGGTAAGCTTAACATTTGTATATTCGATGATTATATGAATTATGGAAATGGTTTTAATGCTATTCGTTGTCTTCTAGAGTATATTGGTGCGAATAAGATAATATTTGTGTCGATGGGATTATTTCGCCAAAGCTTTTACAAGAAGGATTATATTATTACGGGTAATGTCTTTGCTCCAGGTTATGGATATGAGCTTGTAAATCAAGAGATTTTGAATAATTATCAAATCTGTTTCGCGGCGAAGCAGGAGATAGATTATCTGTATGAAGTGTATAACCCGAGATCATGATATACAGATTAAGAATATTTATGAGAGTTGACAATCTTAAACTCTTATAGTACTTTTGCGATCAGGAGACATATATAAATGAGTAATCTGGCAGAACAATTATATTTTTCGAAGGAAGCAGCAGAGTATTTGGGAATAACCGTGCAGAGGCTTAATAAACTAGTGCAGGATGGGAAAATTAAACCATTAAAGAAGAATTCTTCCGGCACAGTTTATCATATTGATGAGTTAAACAAGAGAAAAGAAGAATTGAGAATATTTACAGAAGTGAGACAAGGGGAGGATAAAGGGATGTTTAGGTTTGACACAAAAGAAAAAATAGAAGCACTTAATTTTGCTACCCTTATGAATGCCTTGAATTATACAGAAAAAAAGCTTGAACCATTATTTGATGAGTTTTCAAAAGATCATGCTATTGATGTGTTGATGGACTCTGAGGATGCATATAAGGCTTATGCAGCTTTCTTTAAAATTGATCCTTTTTATCTTTTCGATGAATATAAAAAAGCATATAAGGCTTTTCTAACATTAAGAGAAAATGATGAAATAATTAAAAGAGGAAGTTATGATTATCCTCCTTTATTAATGCAGACAAAAGACGCCCCTAGGTTCTTATATATTAGAGGAAAGAAGTCATTGCTTTTTGAAGAGAGGACGGTTGCGCTTGTTGGTTCAAGACAGGCTTCTGAAAATGCAAAGTCCAATACAAGAAGCCTAGCAGATGCTCTTGGCAAAAATGGAATAACGATTGTCTCAGGATTGGCTAAGGGTATTGATATTTCAGCTCATGCAGAGGCTTTGCGGATGGGGTTTAATACAATAGCTGTCATTGGAACAAATCTGAATCAGTATTATCCATCTGAAAATAAAGAGGTTCAGCTTGAAATCGAGAGAAAGGGACTGGTTGTTTCTCAGTTTTCACCTGCGAGTAAAACGGAAAGATGGTTTTTCCCTTTAAGAAATGGCGTTATGAGTGGATTATCATTAGCAACAGTCATAATGGAAGCAGGGGAGACCTCTGGTGCTCTTAAACAGGCGGATTTTGCGTTAAAGCAGGGAAGACAGATCCTTATTCCGGAATCCGCTTTGCATTTGGAAACAGTAACCTGGCCGGCTAAATACGTAGAGCGCGGGGCAATTCCTGTCAGAAAGCCATCAGATGTGTTGGAGCGCCTTGCGGAAAATAACATTTTTCAGGTTAAGAGGGAAGAACCTGTACAACAGACATTGGTGGATTATCTTGAGGATCTAGGAAAAACAGCAGAGCAGGAAACAAAGAGCTTCATTTCAGAGTGGAATGATCCTATATTGGTTGAGGACTGAATATGTATCGGTGCGTTACACAATTAAAGGGCTTGGTTATTGATGCAGATAGCTTTTATAATGTCAGTAAATCAAGGTGGAAAGAACTAACTGAAAATTTCAAGTGCGTGTTTATAACATCTGATAAAGAAAATAAGATAGAGTATGAAAAGTTATATTCTGAAAAGAATGTTTTATATTTACCAGGTTATTTGAAATTGTTTGCACCTAGCAGCGCATCTCATGCAAAGGTGTTGGATATGCTAGCGCTCAGGACTACTGAGATAGCATATATTACGAAAGAAACGCGATTCCTTGACAATGCTTTGAGCTTTATGAGCGGTGTTGTATGGGTGACGGAGGAAGTAACTTATCAGGAAGCAAGCCGTGCTGCAGATCTTATATGCAGTGGCTTTGATGCGCTTGCAGCTTTGCTGAAAAAAGGAACAAAGGGATTTCTTGGTGAGGTAGTTGTTTACCCTGATTCTGATAGGGAAGGACTTATAATACCGGTAAAATTTAATGTGGATGGAGAAACATATTTAATGTGCATGCTGGGCAGATATTTCGGGTATTCTCATTATATGAATCAACTTCATCCGTATTCAACTGCCATCATCAGAAATAAGAGCAAGGGGAAGGCCTACGGAGTATACAATAGAGTATTTTTAAGCCTTTATAAAACGACAATAAACACGTTAAAGCGAAATCACAAGATAGATATGATTTGCTCTGTACCGGCAAGACCAGGGCAGGAGGACCGCTTCAAAAAAATCATAGAAGAACTTGCTAGTGATAATGAAATTGAAAATCTCAATGCATCTTTTAATTGTATAAGTAATTATCCTATACAAAAAGCTTCATCACAAATGGAGCGCGAATCAAATGTGAAAGATGCATTTGTATTGAGTAATAGAATTGATGGTGCAACTGTAGTTTTGATCGATGATATTGTTACAACTGGTTCTACACTTAAGGCATGTATTCGTGAACTTAAGGCAAAGGGCGCAGGAGAAGTTATATGCATTGTACTCGGAATTAATCAGTTGGGAGGAACATATTGGTCTTCTGATGCACCTGAGTTATACTGTCAGGATTGCGGCAATAAGATGAAAATGATGGTGAATAGCAACGATGGATCATTTTTTTATAGCTGCTTTGGACCAAATTGCAGAGGGGTGAGTTTTAGAGAGGCCAAGAGACGGATACAGACTCAGGTTGAATGTAGAATTGATGTAACTGAGAAAGATTATATCTTATAATCTTTAAGCGTCTAAAATCGGACGCTTAAGGCAATAGAAATCATCTGCGTAAATGACGGATCTACGGACAAGAATCAAGATATACTAAATAAATATTCTGACATTGGTGCCTGTCACTGTTAAGGAAATGTTAATAACATATGAACAAACATATGTTTGCATTTTTGTTGACAGGCATTTTCTTTTGAGGTATAGTTCATATAATTGAAATATAAAACATAATATCGTAGGGGGCTGCAACGATGACAATAAGCGAAAGAATCTTTGAGAGGTTGGCTCAATTATCCATGACACAGAAGGAGTTTTCCGAGAAAACGGGAATACAACCCAGTACCATTAGTGAATGGAAAAAGAATAAAACAAATCCCTCATCCGAGAAAATTATGCCAATATGTGAGGCGTTAGGGGTAACACCTGACTGGCTTCTTTCGGGAATAGATCCGGCGGGAAGCAGAGAAGAAAGCAGGGATTATTATACTGTGAAAAAGGATACTGATATGGGGAGACTTATCGCATATTATAATCGGCTTGAGCCTATGTTTCGCGAAAGAGTTATGGGGTATGCCGAAGCGTATGCCGGACTGGATGCAGACACAGAAAAAGCAGGCGGAAATGAGGGAACGTAATTGTCAAGACCAAAAAGGAATTGGTATCCCGGGGCAACCTATCATGTTATGAGTCGGGGGAACAGAAGGCTTACCCTTTACAAAGATGATGATGATTATCTGTTATTTCTTGAAGGAGTAAGTCGTACAAAGGAAATATATCCATTTAAGATTCATTCGCTGTGTCTTATGACCAATCATTTTCATATGGCTATAGAAACCAGCGATAAGGAGCTGTGGAAGATAATGCAAAGGATTCTTCACCCATATGCGATGAACTTCAATAGAAAATATCATTATACAGGGCATTTGTTTGAAGACAGATATACGGCATGTCTTATTGAAGATGAAAGATATTTTCTTGAGGTGAGTAGATATATTCATCTTAATCCTGTAAAGGCGCAGATGGTAAGAGAACCTCTGAAATATGTGTTTTCAAGCTATGAATTGTTTATGGATAGTGAGGCTCCAATTAAGGGGAAAAGTCAGAGTAAATGCAGAGAGCTAATTGCAGATCTTGTGGATACATCCCGTGTACTTGCCTGCTTTCGCAATAATCCACATGAACAATACAGGATGTTTGTTGAGGGTAAGATTTCTCATGCAGAACAGGAGATGCTGATTCAGAAGGACATGAAAGAAGATGACACAATCACAAGAAACTCCACCACTAGTGGCGGAGAAAGTGGCGGAGAAGGTGGCGGAGTAAGTGATGGAGATGATAAAGTTCAGATTATCATAGCATTCTGTGATGTTCCGCATTCAAAGCCAGAGATTCAGAAGGTCCTAGGAATAAAATCAGAAAGATATGTCAGAGAAAAGCTAATTAACCCTCTTTTGAAGGATGGAAGGCTCAGAAGGACAGAACAGAAACTTAACAGTAAGAACCAAAGATATGTAAGTACAAAGAATGAGGCTGAACGAATACAGGCTATAATGGATAATAATCCGGTATTGGCTATGAGTCCTGGTGATTTAAGAAGCGAAGGTAAAAGCCTGGAGGAATATTTAAAACGGTTTACAAAAAAAGAGGAAGCCTTTTACAGAAACTACTATTTCGATGAGATGTAAAGGATTATTTTTCAGTGGATATTATGAACGTAAAATTGAGAGTAGAGGAATTACATAATCAGGGATTGTGTGTTGATGAGATTGTTTCTAAGCTTGAGCTTCCTTACGATATCAATAATATCGTTTCACCAATTAACCAAGGTCTAAAGTTGTCATATGATGAATCAAAGATTATAGCACAGCTCAGGCAATGGAAGTATGAGGAATCATTACCTGCGGATATACGTGAGAAGTTTTTGATTTTAAAGGCTGAATATATGGTGTATGCTGAAACATTGGTACCGTGTGCTGTTAACAGAATCTGACAGGTAAATGTGAACTTCCGCGGTAATTAACTCTCGGCAGCCAAAATGAGAGTATAAAAATGCTGAAAAAGCCAGGTTTTATGCGGACTTCACTTGATTTTGAGTGGGAAACCTGGATGAGATGGTGAACCGTCTTGTCGGGAAGGATGCAGGATTGTTCCTTGATCTTGCGACCTACAGTATCCTTACTGAGAATAATGCAGGACAGTATTATCCTGACTATGCTTACAGACATCCACTCTTTACAAAGGGCATGCATATATACAGCGATTCCAAGGTATCCTCTTTCCTTGGGCAGGATATGACAGATGCCAGGATAGCATTTCTTAATGAATGGAATGCGGGCAGAGATCACAGGCAGAAGATATATGTTTCATATGATTCTTCTAACAAGCACTGTCAGGCAGGTGATATAGACCTTGCTGAGATCGGTCATGAAAAAGACAAGCAGGATAAACCAATCTTCAATTATGCCATAGCCTATGACAGGAACAATAATGAACCTCTTTTCTATGAGGATTATCCCGGCAGCATCAATGATGTTTCACAGCTCCAGTACATGCTGGAAAAAGTGGAGGGATATGGCTACAGAAATATAGGATTCATCCTCGACAGGGGATATTTCAGCGAGACAAACATTCACTACATGGACCGACATGGCTATGGATTTGTGATCATGGTCAAGGGCATGAAGGACCTTGTGAGTGACCTGGTTTTAAAACATAGAGGCAGCTTTGAGCAGAGCAGGGCTAACAGCATAAGAACTTATAAAGTCAATGGAATGACAGTTAAGATGCAGCTGTTTCCATCTGATGAGAAGGACAGATATTTCCATATATTCTACAAGGACAGAAAGCATGCAGCAGAAAGAGAGAATGTAGAAAGAAAGATAGACAGGATAGTTGAATTCCTTGAGAAGAACAGGGGCAAGAAGATCCCGCCAAGTCCTAACATCGAGAAATACTTTGACCTTGAAATGATAAATAAGGGCAAGGAGGATGAACGTCTGGTCACATGGCGTGAGCGTACGGATGTCATAGACAGGGAGATCGTACTCTGCGGATACTTTGTCCTTATCACATCAGAGTCAATGACAGCAGAGGAAGCAATAAACCTGTACAAGAGCAGGGATGCTTCCGAGAAGCTTTTCCGTGGCGATAAGTCATATATGGGAGGCAGGGCAGAAAGGGTATATGGAAATGAATCCCTGGAGACCAAGCTTTTTATAGAATTCATAGCTCTCATAATCCGCAATAAGATATATACATGCCTTAAGGATGAGGTGAAGGAGAGTGGACAGAAAGAGAATTACATGACGGTTCCTGCAGCTCTAAAGGAACTTGAGAAGATAGAGATGATAAAGTCTTCCGACAGGACATATCGGATAGATCATGCAGTAAGTGCAACCCAGAAGACCATACTGAAGGCATTTGGAATGAATGCTGCAGACATAAAAACTATGGGAAAGGCGTTAAGTGATGATCTGAAGAATGCCAATACCACTAACGGAGCAAAGGAGGACTGACATGGCAAGGATAAGTTTAGAAGATAAGATAAAGAAGCAGGAAGAAGCTGTATTTAAGGCTAAAGATAAATATGAAGCAGAGCTCGAGGAGCTGGACAGGCTCCTGACAAAGCGAAGGGAGCTTGAGAGCAAGGAGCTTGTAAAAGCTTTCGAGAAGAGCAAAAAGTCACTGAAGGAGATCCTGGAATTCATGAATGGGAACGAAGATGAAGAAGATTAGAAAATATCAACCCTGTATGAAGAGTTATTTTGAGGGTAATATCCGAAAGTGGCAACGAGAGTTAAAATGATAGGAAGTTCACATACAATTATCATACCAAATAACAGCTTGTTTTTCAAATTAATCTGGACATTTTGTCGGATTTATATTATTATTGTATAAGAGGAATTCCTCGAATTAGGTATTAACTAATATGCAAATAGTACAAAAAGTAATATTTGAGGTGAAAAATGGATAATAGGTATAGCGTTAGAATTATGCGTTCGGAGATTAATTACTTGAAGAATGTAAATTTTGGCGAAATTACTTACATAAATCATGGAAGCATAAATACCAATGGAAAAGCAGATAAAACAGATGTTGTGGGTATTTATGGACAGAATGGCTCTGGGAAAACTGCTTTGGTAGAGTCACTTGATATACTGAAGTATGTATTAATGGGAGTGCCAATTCCCTATGATTTTGCCGGCATCATCTCAAAAGAAGAACAGACAAAGCTTGTTACTGACTTTTATATAGAAACAAAGCAGTCCAAGTACAAAGTACAGTATGCCGTCTATTTACGTGTGAATGAAGAAATCCAGAAAATTGAGATTATTCGAGAGACACTTGTCTATTGGTTAAGAGGGTCCGCTTGGAAAAGTGAGCGTGATATTGACTTTGAAAATCCAAACTATGATGCAGTAGATCTTTTGGATCAGGAGGATTTAACAGTAAAATCGAACCATGCAGCTAAACTCAAATCAATTCCTTTCCTGTGGGCAATGCAGAAGCTCGCATTGATTTGCTCTCAACGTCATATTTCCGTATTCTTTAATACGCTTGTTTCCGATTCTTGTAAGTCAATGAAGTCTGACGAAGAAGCCATTAATTTCAGCAATATTATTCATGGTCTTATGAAATTTGGAATGGTAGACCTAAATGTAATACGTATAGAACAATTGGGACAGATCAATTCAAATATTGTAATCCCAATTAATGGCAGAAGCACTACAGAAAATACAATCACTCAGTCTAGGGTTACTCTTTACATCGCAGGTGAATCAGACATAGACAAAGAACTCTACGATCAGGTTACAATGACTATAGATGCAATTAATACTGCATTGAAATCAATTATTCCTGATCTGCAAATTGAGCTTGATAAAACTGCAGAATTTGAAAAACCAGATGGAAAAAAAGCGTTTAAAGTTAACATATATTCAAAACGAGGCGGAAAGAAGTTTCCTTTCAGATATGAATCTGAAGGTATTAAGCGAATCATTTCAATCCTTAATTATTTAATATCGGCATTTAACGAATCCAGTGTTTGCCTCGTGGTTGATGAGCTTGATTCTGGTATTTTTGAATACTTACTTGGAGAGCTATTAGGATTAATGCATAAGGAGATGAAGGGTCAGCTTATTTTTACATCTCATAATCTGCGCATTCTCGAGAAACTCGATGCAAAAAATATCATATGCTCAACGACCAACCCCGATAATAGATATATCAGAATGGTGGGGATAGAAAAAAATCACAACAAACGTGACTACTATATCCGCGCTCTTACAGTCGGAGGACAAAAGGAAGATTTATATGACGAAGATGATTTAATAGCAATGGGTTATGCGTTCAGAAAAGCTGGGAATCCCAATAATAGAGTGACTCTCCAATTTTCTCCACAATTTGAGGAAGACCTTCATAAAGCAAACTAATAGGGAGGTTTCGAAATGGGAGAAGCAAAGAAAACTGTTTTGTTTATTGTCGAGGGTCCATCGGATAAGACAGCCCTCGAAAAAATTTTTAAGAAGATTTACAGAAGATCTAAAAACATTGTTTTCAAATTCACAAATGGTGATATATCAAGTGATCCAGATGTTGATACGAAAAACGTTGAAGATAGAATATACGATGTTATAGACAGGTTTATAAAAGATCAGAAGCTTCAAAAAAGTGACATTTTTCAAGTGGTACAGATCTTTGATACTGACGGAACATTTATTCCTGATTCAACCATTTTTGAAGGGGAGACTTACCGATTTGTTTATCAGGATGATGGCATTCATTGTAAAGATATTGAAAAAGTTAAAGAACGAAATAATAAGAAGTCAGGAATCATAAGCTTTCTTTTGTCCATGAAGGATATAAAAGGTCTGCCCTATGAAATGTATTTTTTGTCATGCAATCTTGATCATGCCCTATACAACGAACGCAATCTTGATGCAGATAAGAAACAGGATTATGCCGATGCTTTTTATGAAAGATTCATTGGCAAAGAAGAGAAATTTATTGATTTTCTAAAGGCTGATGTCGTAAATGGCACTCCGGACTCCTTATCTGGTTCTTGGAGTTATATCAAGGAGGATTTGCATTCTATAGAGAGGCATACTAATCTTCATGTATACTTCATACAGCATCCTAGGCCAGATGATTTGCTATAAAATAAAGGTCGCAATGCTCTAATATGTTAGGGGTTGCGACCTTTTCAATATGTTATCCGATGGAGAAGAGGTTATTGTTCCAGAGTCGCTTTCAGAGGCAACTCCGTATAGTAATTATACCGCGCATGGTAAGGTGCGAAGTCAGGAACGAGATGTACTCAAGTATTGGAATAATAGTCATATCAGATTGGCGGCAGTAGGATTCGAGAACCAGACGGATGTGGATGATGATATGCCTATCAGGGTTATCAATTACGATGGAGCAGGATACTGGGCGCAGTTACGACCTTCAGCTAAGAATAAACGCTATCCGCTAGTATCCCTTGTGTTATACTATAGCTATGAGAAGTGGTGGAATAAGGCAGTATTACTTGTTCAGGAGATGTTAAGTTTGATGAGCGCTTTGACTGATGATAACAGGTTTGTTGAAACATATGAGCAAGTAAAGGGAAGGGAGCGTGTAAGTATGTGTAACGTTCTGGATGAGATAGAAGAAAAAGGTATTGAGAAGGGAAAGACATGTGCTAAAAATGAAGACGTTAAAAGTCTAGCTGAGTATCTTATGAAAGAGAAGCTTGATTTGTCATGGGAAGAAGCAGTTAAGATGGCAGAGGAAATACTTAAGAAGTGATCTGAATGAAGGAGTATAGTGATAAAAACAAAATCTAATAATTCAAATATAATTCTTTATCTTTATATCATTGCATTTGCCCTCTCGACTATTCCAGCTTTTTTTCTGTCTGCTCCGCAGGTGGAGGATGCGCTTGGAACCATGGGAGCTGCAGCTTATCTAACCGGGCATGACTGGGGAGATATCTTGGTTGAAAAGGGGTTCTTCTATAAATATGGGCAGACTATTTATTTCCTTCCAATATTTTTGCTAATAAAGAATCCTGCTATTCGTTATAAGTTTCTTCTAATGGCAAATAGCATTGTTACTGCATTTATTCCTGTCATTATATATAAGCTGAGTACAAAGCACCTGAAAATGGCAAATGAGGATGCGGTTTTCATATCCCTTATAACGGGGTGTATGCCGGGGACGCTGCTATATGCCAAGCTTACCTGGGCTGAGCCGGTGCTTTTTCTTATTCCCTGGTTGATTATTTTGACTGTCATGGAACTTGAAGGGATAGTAGCTGCCTTACAGAATGTCAGTTCATCTGAATCCGATGAACCTAAGGGGAGGCTTTTAAATAAGCAGAGACTTCTTAGCGCATTACTTGCATGGGTCAGTGTATACGCATTTATGTGTCACCAGCGCGGAATAGTTATAGTTCTTGGGACAGTACTTTTTCTTATCATTTTTAGAATAAGTAGAAGAGTACAACTAATCCATCCGGTAATGTTTATCATCAACCTCGCTTTGGCACTGATTCTCGACAGGGTATTTAATGCATGGTTAAAGCTATATGTGTACAGAGGAGAGCTCCTTAAGTATAACCTTCTTTCATCCTTTTTTGACTTAGAAATCTACCGTAAAATGTTTTCGGCTAAAGGGCTTCCGGTCCTATTAAAATCAATAATGGGATGGTTATTCAATAGCGCGGCATCCGGCATAGGGATAACGCTTCTAGGCCTTGTAGTATGTGCTATGTGCGGATTCGGTCTGAAAAAGAAAGGGTTCTTTTCACCAAAGCTGCAAAATATTTGCCTACTGGGAAGCATATTTTACTTTGGATCATTTCTGCTTGGCTTATTATTCTTTTTTGAAACGGCTTATGGTTACTGGTATGGAACAGCAGTAGAACGAAGCGACCATCTTGTTTTTGGTAGATATCTTGAGAGCACGCTTCCTATTATGCTTTTCATAGGTTTTTATGCACTTGCAAGGATATCTCAAGATACAGAAACTATCGATTCGGCAGATAGAAAGAATAAACTGCTAACTCCCTTGTCAGCATCTATATTTGCTGCATTGACGATTTTCTTTGCTCTTGTAATTGCACCTGTGATGTCAGGAGTTGACAGCTATGTCCATTCCATCATGTCAATGAATATCTGCTTTGATATGACAGGAGTTAAGCTCACCAGAGATGTGATCTCGAATTTGCCATCAGCACTCATAATCTTTGGAATTATAAGTTGGCTCCTATATTTGTTCATCATCCTTGTTTTTAATAAAAACAGGAGAAGGCTTGCGTATCTGACAATATGCGGACTTTATCTCTATATTTATTTTAGAAGCATTGCGGACATACTATACCGCGTAGACTCATATTCCCTGACAGATTATGCACAGTATTATCTCACACACTGACAGGGCCAGATTTAGACGAAGAATAATTTACTAATTGCCATTTTACAAAGATTAATCGAAGTGAATGATATACAATAAAAATATCATTAGAAGGGATTGATAAAATGAGCGATAAAATTTTAGGAATGGTGGGGCGTACTCAGCCTCTTTTTGAAGGCGATATAGCGCGTCTTGAGGGTGAGCTTACAGAGATTATAAAGAGTTCGAGATTTCTTGTGATAGGCGGCGCAGGTACTATTGGTTCTGCTATCTGTCGCGAGATTTTCAGGCGCGATCCCGAGGTTTTGCATGTTGTTGATATAAGTGAGAACAACATGGTTGAGCTTGTTAGAGATATCAGATCATCGGTGGGTTATGGCAGCGGTGAGTTTGCAACCTTCGCCCTCGACTGTGGAAGTGATATTTTCAAGGCGTTTATCAATGCGCAAAATGGCAGAATAGGCGGATATGACTACATCTTTAATACATCTGCGCTTAAGCATGTAAGGTCTGAGAAGGATCCATATACGTTAATGAGGATGATTGACACGAATATCTTCAATACTGATGTGACTATGAAGATGGCGTATGAGATGGGTGCTAAGAAGTATTTCTGCGTGTCTACTGATAAGGCTGCCAATCCCGTGAATATGATGGGTGCGTCAAAGCGAATAATGGAGATGTTTCTTAATCGCAGAAGTGAGGAGATGCCTGTTTCTACTGCAAGATTTGCCAATGTGGCATTTTCAGACGGAAGTCTCCTATATGGTTTTAATAGAAGAATTGAGAAAAATCAGCCGCTTGCAGCTCCTTGTGATGTGAGAAGATATTTTGTTACTCCCAAGGAGTCCGGTGAACTGTGTCTGCTTTCGTGCCTTACCGGTGAAAACAGAGATATCTACTTCCCTAAGCTGGATGAGGAACTTAATCTTGTTACCTTCAGCAGTATTGCTGAGAAGTACTTGGAGAATCTTGGGTATGAGCCCGTGCAGTGCGCTACTGAGCAGGAGGCAAGGGACAGGGTTGCGGAGCTCAAGGCTCAGCGTAAGTGGCCTGTGTATTTCTTTAACAGCGATACCACCGGTGAGAAGGATTTTGAGGAGTTCTACACGGATAACGAGATTCTTGACATGGATAGATTTGAGTCCATCGGTATCATCAAGAATGAGCTTAGCTATGATAGCAAAAAGCTTGATGACTTTTCGCGCCGGATTGAATCTATGAAGGCTGCCGGCAGCTGGGAGAGAGGAGAGATCATCGATCTTTTCAATGAGATGATTCCTAACTTCAATCACAAGGAGACAGGAAAGTTTCTTGATGGTAGAATGTGATATAGCGGTGTTTTCGTATTAGGGGCTTGGAGATTACATTGTTGATCGTCGAAGACACCTGCCTTAGAGAAGAATTTATGCGGGGAGCAGTTTTGTATGGGGAATTTTTATAAGAACACGAAGCGTTATTATGCGCGCGTGCTTTTGATTCTCATGGCGGATATTCTCAGCGTGGTCATATCTTATGTGACCGCGCTGCTTGTGCGTTTTGATTTCAAATATAGGGAGATTCCCGGGTTATATAAGGGGAATATTCTCTATCTATTGCCACTGGCGGTTGTGATCACGGTGGCGGTTTATTATATTTTCCGGCTTTATCACAGTATATGGCGATTTGCATCTCTGGCGGAGGTTTACCGCACGATGCTTGCTTATTTTGTGCTGGCTGTTGTTATGTTTGCTCTAAACAGGGTGGATCGTTTCAATATCCCCAGGAGTTGTCTGTTCATCGCTATCATTCTGAATGTGATTCTCTGTCTGGGAATCCGGTTTTCATACAGAGTTGTCAAGGGTAGTAATGGGCGGTTCTTTGATATTGGTGTTGCGGCAGATGTTAAGCGGGATAATGTCATGGTCATAGGTGCCGGGAACGCAGCAAGGGAGCTTCTTACAGATTTGAAGCTTGTTAAGACCTATAAAGTGAGAGTGCTGGTGGACGATAACGAGACCACCTGGGGCAGATACCTTCAGGGGGTGAAAATCGGCGGCGGTAGAAATGATATTCCTAAGCTCTGCGAGAAATATGAGATTGACAGGATTATCTATGCGATTCCCTCTGCACCTGTAGAGGACAGAAGAGAGATTCTTAATATATGTAAGGATACCGGCTGTAAGCTGCAGACGGTGCCCGGACTTTTGCAGATTGTTTCAGGTGAAGTAAGTGTTTCCAAGCTAAGAGATGTTAACATTGAGGACCTTCTTGAGAGGGATGAGGTCAAGGTTAATAATTCCGAGATCTTTTCATATATTAAAGATAAGGTTGTTATGGTCACAGGTGGAGGCGGTTCCATCGGATCCGAGCTTTGCAGGCAGATTGCGGCAGCTGAACCGAAGCAGCTTATTATCTTCGATATTTATGAGAACAATGCTTATCAGATAGAGCAGGAGCTTAAGAGGACTTACCCGGAGCTGGATATTCAGGCACTTATTGGTTCTGTCCGCAATACCAGTAGGGTTCGCAGTGTGCTTAAGGAGTACAAGCCGGATGTTATTTTCCATGCGGCTGCGCATAAGCATGTGCCTCTTATGGAGAAGAGTCCGAATGAAGCGGTCAAGAACAATGTGATGGGTACGTACAAGACTGCTCTGGCAGCAGGTAATTACTGCGTAAAGCGTTTTGTTATGATCTCGACGGATAAAGCGGTCAATCCTACGTCTTTGATGGGCGCTACTAAGCGTATCTGTGAGATGATCATTCAGATGATGGACAGGAAATATCCGGATACGGTTTTTTCTGCTGTAAGATTTGGTAATGTACTGGGCTCTAACGGTTCTGTTATTCCGCTTTTCAAGGAGCAGATTGCAAAGGGCGGTCCTGTAACAGTTACCGATAAAAATATCGTTCGATTTTTCATGACGGTTCCTGAGGCTGTATCTTTGGTGCTTCAGGCAAGTTACTATGCAAAGGGCGGCGAGATTTTTGTCCTGGATATGGGAAAGCCTGTGAAAATCGATGATATGGCGAGGAACCTGATTAAGCTGTCAGGACTTCGGCCTGATGTGGATATTAAGATTGTTTATACCGGTCTTCGTCCCGGCGAGAAGATGTATGAGGAGATTCTCATGGATGAAGAGGGTAAAAAGAAGACTGCCAATAACATGATTTATATTGGTAAGCCAATAGAGATGGATGATGAGCTGTTTTCAAAGCAGCTTGAGGAGCTTGATGCCGCGTCCAAGAAGAATGACAAGGATATCAAGGCTCTTGTGGCGAAGGTGGTTGATACATATCATCCGGATGGGGGAAAAGAGTAATTTGAATAAAAAGAATGTGACAACTGCGGAGGCTATTCATGGATACGGAGAGATTGTGGCATTCTTTTTTCTTGCTGCGATGCTTTTGGTTCTGCCGTTTTATTATCGTGACGGATATGCGGATATAGCAAATGCGAAGTATGAGGCATATAAGAGAATAGCGATTGGCTTCATCGTCGGTGGCGGAACGTTTGCGGTTATTGAGACTATCTGTAGGAAGGCAGAGAATCTCGGAAAATTGCCCGCACTGCCTATAATCTGTCTATTTTTACATACTCTTTCCAATATTGTATCGTTTGTTTTTTCTGTGGATAGAGGTGTTTCATGGGTCGGAAACGGTAGCTGGCATATGGGGCTGCTTTCACAGATTCTTTTTCTTGCGACGGCGCTTCTTGTGTATTATTACTATCGCGATAATGATTTTATTTGGGCTTTTGCTGCTCTTGGCGCAGGCCTTACAAGTGTTCTGACAATTCTGAACAGATTCGATATTTATCCATTGGACATGGGAAATAAATACCCGGGATTTATCTCAACCCTCGGACAGACCAACTGGGCAACTATGTATATCGCGTGCCTTATGGGAGTTGTGATGGGATGGTATACATTTGAAGAGGATTATCTTCGCAGGATGATAGTTCTTGCGGTAAATGCTGTGGTTTTCATGGGAGCCTGGGTTATCGGAAGTGACACTATTTTGCCTGTCATGGCGACAGAGCTTTTTATAATGTTTGGCGTATGTGCGAGAAGTAGAGAGATGACAAGAAGATTCTCATCTCTTCTTATAGTGTTCGGCGCTGTAACCGAAGTGGTCTGGCTCTTGGTTTTTGTACTTTTTCATGATCTGTTCGTGTTTGTTGATGAAGGAGATGCAGTGAATTCGCTGCTTAGAAGGCATGCCGGGATATATGTGATAGCGGCGGCTGCAGTGTTGTGGGGGATTTCTCGAAGTAAAGAGAGTGGGGATGGCGCTGCTAGTAGAAAGTCGCTGGCGAAAAATGGAGACATGGCTGTCATTAGCAATGCTGATAGTTTATGCGAGATGCTAACAGCTTCTTTCAGAATCATGCTCACTATTTTGCTGGCATCATTAGTCCTTATAATACTAGCCATGATCCTGGTCACAAACGCTCCTGAACATGCCGGTTTTCTTTCAAACATCCGCATGCTTAGATTCGATTATGACTGGGGAACACACAGAGGCCTTAACTGGCGCTGCGCTGCAATAGGCTTTAAGAGGCTACCGTTTTTCAGAAAACTTGTAGGAGTGGGCCAGGGCGGATTTGAGTCCTATATATATTCGTTCACGGATTTTTCCCAGGCTCTTGCTGATATGTACGGGAAGTACAAGCTTAAAGTAGCGCACAATGAGTTCTTAAACTTCCTTATAGAAAATGGATTATTGGGATGCCTGTCGTATATGGCTTTTCTTGGCACTTCCTTTGCTTCTTTGTGGAAAAGAGCAGAGCAGGACAGGCTTTCCTTAATGGCTCTTCTATCTCTTGCCGGTTATATGGCTTGTGCAATTTTCTTTTTTCAGCATGTGTATGCGACTTCGTTCATGTATTTGTTCGTTGTAATGGCACTTTCCAAGAATAAATGAAATTTTATGGGCAATTTGACTCGTTGACAACGGGGGCTCTTGAATGCATACTTAAAGGTGGACTTTTAGCATAAAATAGAGATACTAGGTGTTTTCATAAAAATGTTAAGTCGGTAGGAGTAGAAAGGTCAGAATATCATAATGTATAAGAAATTAGACAGAAACGATCTCTGTTGGTGTGGCAGCGGCAAGAAGTACAAGGCTTGCCACGAGGCTTTTGATGATAAGATCATAGCTCTTCAGAGACAGGGAAAAATCGTACCTTCAAGATCTCTTCTGAAAACAGAGAAGGATTTAGAGGGCATCAGGAAAAGTGCGAAGATAAACATGGCCTGCCTCGATGAGGTGGCTGACAAGATAAAGGCGGGAATGTCCACTCAGGATATTGATGACATTGTCGCTGATGTCACAAGGAAGATGGGCGGTATCCCTGCTCCCCTCAATTATGAGGGCTTCCCCAAGAGCGTGTGCACTTCCATTAATGATATGGTGTGCCACGGAATTCCGTCTCCTGATGATATTTTGCAGGATGGCGACATTATTAATGTAGATTGCTCGACTATTCTTGATGGATATTTTTCAGATTCATCTCGAATGTTTTGCATAGGTGATGTTGATCCTGCCTGGAAGAAGCTGGTGGATGTCACTAAGGAAGCTGTTGAGATCGGTGTTAAGAACGTAATTCCCTGGACTCCGCTTGGAGATATGGGCAATGCGGTACATCAGCATGCTTTGAAAAATGGTTACACTGTCGTTCGTGAGATTGGCGGACACGGTTGCGGCAATGAGTTCCACGAGGAGCCGTTTGTCAGCTTTGTAAGTAAGCCGGGCACAGAGATGATCATGGTTCCGGGCATGGTATTTACGATCGAGCCTATGATAAATATGGGCGGAGATAAGATTTTTGTGGATGCCGATAATGACTGGACGGTTTACACAGAGGACGGCTCACCTTCAGCGCAGTGGGAAGTCGAGATTGTGGTTACGGAGACGGGGTGTGACATACTCTGTTGGTGAGGAACCCCTCATCCGCCCTTCGGGCACCTCCCCCCAAGGGGAAGGCATATATTATAAGGCCTTCCCTTCCGGGAGACATATATTATTAGGCCTTCCCTTCCGGGAGACATATATTATTAGGCCTTCCCTTCCGGGAGACATATATTATTAGGCCTTCCCTTCCGGGAGACATATATTATTAGGCCTTCCCTTCCGGGAGGCATATATAATTAAGCCTTCCCTTGTGGGAAACATAAATCAAGAAGATATTCACCTCATAAGCCTTCCCCTTGGGGGGAAGGTGGCAGCGAAGCTGCCGGATGAGGGGAAAAGGAGATAGAATGCAAAACAAAGGAAAATACTACATTACAACAGCGATAGCTTACACTTCAGGCAAGCCGCACATCGGCAACAGCTACGAGATCGTGCTGGCAGATGCTATTGCAAGATATAAGAGAAAAGACGGATATGATGTTCATTTCCAGACAGGTTCAGATGAGCATGGTCAGAAGATCGAGACCAGAGCAATCGAGGCAGGATGCGCAACTCCCAAGGAGTTTGTAGATGGCGTGGCAGGCACAATCAAGCATCTTTGGGATCTTATGGATACTTCATATGACCGTTTCATCAGAACAACTGACGAGGACCATGTTGAGCAGGTTCAGAAGATATTCAAGAAGTTCTATGATCAGGGCGATATATATAAGGGTTCCTATAAAGGAATGTATTGTACAGAGTGTGAGGCATTTTACACAGAGTCTCAGCTTGTAGACGGCAAGTGCCCTGAGTGTGGCAGCGATGTGCATCCCGCTGAGGAGGAGGCTTACTTCTTCAAGATGAGTAAGTATGCTCAGCAGCTTATTGACCACATCAATAGTCATCCCGAATTTATACAGCCTGTATCCCGTAAAAATGAGATGATGAACAACTTCCTTCTTCCGGGACTTCAGGATCTGTGCGTTTCAAGAACTTCATTTAAGTGGGGAATTCCTGTAAGCTTCGATGAGAAGCATGTTGTATATGTATGGCTTGATGCGCTCACAAACTATATCACAGGTATCGGCTACGATGTTGACGAGAGCAGCGCTGATTATAAAAAGTGGTGGCCTGCAGATCTTCATCTTATAGGTAAGGATATTATCAGATTCCATACAATTTACTGGCCGATTTTCCTTCTTGCACTTGGCGAGCCGCTTCCGAAGCAGGTATTCGGACATCCCTGGCTCCTTCAGGGCGGCGAGAAGATGAGTAAGTCTAAGGGTAACGTTATCTATGCTGATGATCTCGTAAGTCTTTTCGGTGTTGATCCTGTTAAGTATTTCGTGCTTCACGAGATGCCCTATGACAACGACGGCGTGATCACATGGGAGCTTATGGTTGAGCGTTACAACTCAGACCTTGCAAATACACTTGGTAACCTTGTTAACAGAACTATCGCTATGTCCAACAAGTACTTTGACGGTGTTGTTGCCGACAAGGGTGTTGAGGGCGGCGTTGATGCGGACCTCAAGGCAGTTGTGACAGGTGCTTATGATAAGGTTGAGAAAAAGATGGATGAGCTCAGGGTTGCTGATGCTCTGACAGAGATTTTCGCAGTATTCAAGAGATGCAACAAATATATTGATGAGACAGAGCCATGGGCACTTGCAAAGGACGAGGCTCAGTCTGACAGACTTTCAACAGTTCTTTACAACCTGGTTGAGGGTATTACTATCGGAACAAGCCTTCTTGAGCCCTTCATGCCCAGAACAGCTGAGAAGATTTTCGGAATGCTTAATACTAAGAGCCGTGATTTCGATACACTCTCTGAGTTTGGTAAGTATGTGAGCGGCACTAAGGTGACAGATGCTCCCGAGCAGACTTTTGCCAGAAAGGATCTTAATGAGGTTCTCGCTGAGGCAGCTAAGATCACTGAGAAGCAGAAGGCAGAATTCCTTGAGTCTCAGAAGAAGGCTAAGGAAAATCTTACAAAGGCAGGTATGCTCAAAGAGGCAAACGCTATTGTTCTTGGCGGCGCAGAGGATAAGACTGAGGACGCTGAGTCTTCAGACGGTATCGATATTCCCGCAAAGGATGAGATCACTTTTGATGACTTCATGAAGATGCAGTTCCAGGTTGGTGAGATAATCTCCTGCGAGGCTGTTCCGAAGTCCAAGAAGCTTCTGTGCTCACAGGTTAAGATCGGAAGCCAGACAAAGCAGATCGTTTCAGGTATTCGCAAATACTACACTCCTGAGGAGATGGTTGGTAAGAAGGTAATGGTTCTTGTAAACCTTAAGCCGGCTAAGCTTGCAGGTGTAGAGTCTGAGGGAATGCTGCTTTGTGCTGAGGATGCAGAGGGTAACCTTGCTCTTATGACTCCCGAGAAGGCAATGCCTTCAGGCGCAGAGATTTGTTAATAGAAAGTAGTAAAGAATGCAGAATTATACATTTGATGAAGTGAAAATGAGTCATGTAGCGATGCTTGGAGCCAAGAATAGTCTTGTCTCCAAGGCTCGCAGGGCAGCATCCGGGCAGGGGCTTGCCAATAAGGCAGGGTTCGCAGTGTTTGTTGCGGCTCTGTTTTTGTATGAGATTTGGTTTTCACTTGTTGTCTACATAGATTTATTGTTTAAAAATCTCTTTGGAAAGAGAAAAAAGGCGATTCTGGCTGTGGCCATTGCGCTTCTTCTCTTTATTGGAGCTATAGCAGGTGTAAACATATTTAAGAAAAACACCTCAAAACGACCTGTTCTTAGTAGCACGCAGGGTGAGGGCGAGGTTACTGAAAATGCCGGACAAGCTACTGATGGTGCTGAGCAGATTGTGGTGGCTGATGAAGATTTGGATTCAGAAGATGTGAATTCAAATGAAGAGATTGCAAATGAAGCGAATTCTGAGACTGAGAAGGTCCTTAGACCTGTCCTTAGGGCTGATGGTACGCTTGATTATGGGGATTTGGGTGATCCGACAGTTGCTGAGAGCTCTGATGATGCTGAAGAATCCAAGGCTACAGAGTCTGATCAAACTGAGGAATCTGAGGCTGTAGATCCTGACCATACCAAGGAGCTTGATGATTATGTAGAGAAAATTGCTGCTACAGGTTTTTCTATTTCTGATGCTGATGAGTCCAATACCGGAGAGACAACTGAGGGAGAGGATAAATTGCCCGAGGGAAAACTGCCGGTAATTTCTACAAAGGATTCCGGCGAAGGTGCAACTGCTTCCGGCTCTGAAAATACATCTTCGTCTTCGAATGGTTCAGCATCGGATAGTGAGAGTTCTTCTTCATCTTCAAGAGGTTCTTCATCCGGAAACAGTTCTTTATCGGATATTATAAAGAATTCTGCAGGTACGAGCTCAACATCTGATACCGAGAGAACATCTTCTTCAAGTTCGAATGCGACTTCAAGAAGGATTCCGGACAGCTTGATACCGGAACTTCCTGAAAGTGGTTCAAGTAGCAGAAGCGGTGTTAGTACAGGTTCTGGTTCAGGTACTAGCACTGGCTCCAGAAGCAGTTCCGGCATTGGTACAGGAAGTAGCAGTTCATCTGCATCTAAGGATACAGGTAAGGTTTATTATGAAGTAGATGCTCCTCTTGCAAAGGACGAGGACGCGTCAGGTTCCGGCTCATCCCAAAAGGGTGATAAGAACGTTAAGGGAACAGTTACATCCAGGAAGGAAGATGTGGGTGTAGGTCTGGATTCTTCAAATACGGTTGAGGTTGATGTTACCAATACCGGAGTAGGCATTTCAGGAAAAGATGACAGCACAGTTGATGGCGGAAGCTCCACAGTGGGACATGGAAGTTTAGTTACAAAAGTAGAAGTGCCTACTAGTAAAGCAGATAATAAGCCTGACTATACTCAGATGAGCTTTGACGAGTTAAGGGAAGAAAATCCCGATTTCTATGGACTTGTTTCTAGTGACGACGCTAATATCGATAGCATGGTTATGTTCTGCAAAGAGCGCATGGATGAGTATCTCTATAGAGATTTTAACGGAAATGAGGATAAGAATGGACTTCCCTCAATTGTAGATGAGGTGTCAGGTGACCTTTCTACTATTATTATTTATGCAAGAAATACTGATGGAAACGGCGAGTTTGCAGGAATTTTAAAATATTCAGATAAAGCTTCTATAAAGGATGAGTCAATAATCAAATTGGATAAGGATGGTGAAAGTCAGGAATTTAAGGTTATCACATCCTTTACTGAGAAGGGTGGCTCAGAGGAAGGAATGCTGAAGATAGGGGATAAAGCTAAGCTTGGCGACTGCTTCCTGGTGCTTGTTACAGATATGCCTGATGGTGACAGATTTTACATTATAGCGCAAAGTATGTGAATTGACTGAAAACTCACAAAAAATAGAGAATTTTACGATTTTTTAAGAATACGTGGTGCGATTTTGTGGTAAAATGATGAAAGAAGGTATATTGTATATGCATATAAGGGGGTATTATGGCACGCAAAGAGGAACTTACTTACAAATCTAGAGACCGCGAGACCACTATTCATGCGATCAGATGGATTCCGGATGAGAAGCCTATAGCTATTTTGCAGATCATCCACGGTATGCAGGAATACATTGACCGCTATGACGAATTCGCTAATTTCATGGCAAGTAATGGAGTCATGGTAATCGGAAATGACCACCTTGGACATGGCGATTCAGTATCCACTAAGGTGCCATATGGATATTTTTGTAAAAATGATCCTGCAACGGTTATCCTCCGTGATGCCCACAGACTTAAGAAAATGACACAGGAAGAGTATCCCGGACTTCCCGTAATCCTTTTGGGACATAGCTTTGGTTCATTTGTAGCCAGAGAGTATCTCACAAGATATGGTACAGGTATTCAGGGTGCTATTATCCAGGGAACAGGCTGGCAGTCACCCGGAACAATCAAATCCGGCAAGTCAATGTGTGCGGTTCTCGGTGCCTTCTTTGGTGAGAAGCATCGCTCGAACTTCATGAACAACATGGCGTTCAAGGCTTACAATAGCAGAATCTCAAGCCCCAAGACAAAGTTTGACTGGCTCTCCCACAATGAAGAGAGCGTTAAGAAATACGAGAGCGATCCCAAGGATAACTTTGTATTTACAATAAATGGTTTTGAGACACTCTTCGAGGTTATCTCAAGAGTTCAGGATATCGGTAAGATGGATGATATTCCGAAGAAGCTTCCTATATTACTTACAGCAGGTAAGGAAGATCCGGTAGGTGAGTATGGTAAGAGCGTCGAGCACCTCTACTCAATCTGGAAGGATCAGGTAGGACTTCAGAATCTTGAAATCAAGCTCTACGATGGAATGAGACACGAGCTTCAGCAGGAAATCGGAAGAGAAAAAGTCTTTAATGATCAGCTTGAATGGATCAAGAAGACAATTAAGCAATAAAATAATGTACAATTTTCGCCCAAGCATGCTATAGTAATGCTTGGGCATTTTTTTATTAGTAGGAAATTACTTTCCTGTGTTTTTTAAGGAGTTATTTTTATGGGAAAATTATTTGATCTTGATAGCCCTTTAATGAGGGCTCTTAACAGAGTAGCTGATCTTATGATACTTAATCTGGCTGTACTTTTATTCGTAATGGTACCGCTTACAGGAGGCGCTGCCCTTACCGGAATGCACTATGTGCTTCTGAAAATGGTAAGAAATGAAGAGACTTATGTACTTAAGGGCTTCTGGAAATCATTTAAGCTGAACTTCAAGCAGGCTACTGTATTATGGATCATACAGCTCGCTATCGTTGCAGTTATTGTTGTGGACTTTTTATGGATAAGAGCAAACGGCGGAGCACTTCCGGCAGTTTATACATATGTAATGTTCGGAATTTCTCTGATTCTCTACATGGTTTCACTTTACATCTTCCCGTTGCAGTCCAGATTCGACAATCCTATCGGGAATACATTGAAAAATGCGTGCATGTTTGCAATATTAGGACTGCCCAGAACCGTTGCCATGGCTGTTATTTCAATCGTTCCGCTTGTACTTATTTACTTCTTTGATATAAAAATCGTGCCGATTCTTATTATGTTCGGCTTTACAGGCCCGGCATATTTGATGGCATATTTATATGATGGTCTTTTCAAGCGCTTCGAGCCCAAGGTTGAGACACCTGACGAGGAAGTGCGCACAGATGATGACGATGAGGAGCTTCAGGCTGCGATTAAGAGGATGCAGGAGGCAAGGGACAGGAAGTAAGCCCTCATCCGGCAGCTTCGCTGCCACCTTCCCCCAGAGGGGGAAGGCATATTATATATGAAGTCCTCTTATTGGGTTAAAGCCTTCCCTTTGGGGGGAAGGCATAGTATATATGAAGTTTCTTATTGGTTAAAGCCTTCCCCTTGGGGGGAAGGCATAGTATATATGAAGTTTCTTATTGGGTTAAAGCCTTCCCCAGAGGGGGAAGGCATAGTATATATGAAGTTTCTTATTGGTTAAAGCCTTCCCTTTGGGGGAAAGGCATATTATATATGAAGTTTCTTATTGGTTAAAGCCTTCCCCTTGGGGGGAAGGTGGCACGAAGTGCCGGATGAGGGGAGCAATTTGCACATAAGATTTTATTTTCTTTGTGCAACAATTCCATTTGAATTTATAAACAAATTATTAAATAGCATTTTTTACAACGATTACTGAAATCTTTGTATAATAGTTGCATAGCCAAAGCAAAACGCTTTGGCTATACTTGTCTTTGTTAGGAGCGAGACGCTCTTAGTTATTTGCACAGAGGAGGACAAAGGAAATGGCAAGTTTAACACTTGAAAATGTATGCAAAGTTTATCCTAACGGGTTCGAAGCTGTTAAGAATTTCAATCTTGATATTCAGGACAAGGAGTTCATCATCTTCGTTGGACCTTCAGGATGTGGTAAGTCAACAACACTTCGTATGATCGCAGGTCTTGAAGATATTTCTTCAGGTACACTTAAGATCGGTGATCGCGTAGTTAACGATGTAGAGCCTAAGGACAGAGATATCGCAATGGTATTCCAGAACTACGCTCTGTATCCTCATATGACAGTTTATGATAACATGGCATTCGGCCTTAAGCTTCGTAAGGTTCCGAAGGCTGAGATCGACAAGATGGTTAAGGATGCAGCTAAGATCCTTGATCTTACAAACCTTCTTGATCGTAAGCCGAAGGCTCTTTCCGGTGGTCAGAGACAGCGTGTTGCTATGGGTCGTGCTATCGTTCGTAATCCTAAGGTATTCCTTATGGATGAGCCTCTTTCAAACCTTGATGCTAAGCTCCGTGTTCAGATGAGAACTGAGATCGCTAAGCTCCACCAGAGACTTGGTACCACAATCATCTACGTTACACACGATCAGACAGAGGCTATGACACTTGGTACAAGAATCGTAGTTATGAAGGACGGTGTTGTTCAGCAGGTTGATACACCTCAGAACCTCTATGACAAGCCTACAAACCTTTTCGTTGCTGGATTCATGGGATCACCTCAGATGAACTTCCTTGATGCTGAAGTTGAGGTATCCGGCGATAAGGCTTGCCTCAAGATCGCAGGTCAGTCAATCGAGCTTCCTCCGGCTAAGGCTAAGAAGGTTATCGATGGCGGCTATGCTGGCAAGACAGTTACATTCGGTATCCGTCCTGAGGACGTTGATGATTCTGAGATGGTTGTTAGCACATCAAAGGCTGTATTTGAGTCAACAATCAACGTATACGAGCTTCTTGGTGCAGAAGTTTATCTGTACTTCGATCTTGCAGGATTCCCTGTAACAGCTCGAGTTGATTCTCGTACAACAGCTCGTCCTGGCGATAAGGTTAAGTTCGCATTTGACGTTGAGAAGATTCACATCTTTGATAAAGAGACAGAGAAGGTTATCACTAACTAATCTGGAATTTATAATTAAGTTATTAAAGTGGAAGCCTAATTTTGAGGCTTCCACATTTTATTTAAGGCATTATTGCAAGTGTATAATGCAGAGTGTGAAAAAATAAAAGAGGGAATGAGAGATGAAAAAAGTTTTTAAGAAATTATTGGCGGGAATTTTGGCTGCCGCACTTACTGTTGCAATGCCGGTTGGTAGTCTTGGGGAAATGGCTACCGTAAATGCGGAGGATGACATTATTACCCTTCCGATAAATGATCAATTTTTGGGAGGGAGTATACCTGAAGCCGGTACAACGCGTTTCTATTCAGTAACACTCACGCAGCCGGGGTGGTTAAAGGTGGTTTTTCAGGCACAGGGTGCTATGGATGGCGTAAACACTTTTAATTCATATTTTGAAATCAAGAATTATGACCAAACCGAAAGCTATGGCTGGAAGGGTGTATCTGGTGCTGATAGTAGTCCTGGAACAGATTCAATGGAGCTGGCATTAGAAAGCGGTCAGTATGTAATAGTAGTAGGAGAACGCTGGAATTCTAATGGTAAGTATAGAATAAAGGCAAGCTTTACTGCTGCAAATAATAATGAGACTGAGCCCAATAATGCTTTTGATAATGCGATGCCAATAGCCGAGAATGCGGCAGTTACAGGATTTATGTCGGCTCAGGATCAGATTGATTTTTACAAGTTCACAGCTCCCAGAGATATGACAGTCAGAGTAACATGCATTACAATGACACAGGATTTGAACTTTTCTACTTGGGACAGTGATTTCCAGAGTTCAGGTTCGTTTCGTTTTTGGAATGCCAGTGCGAGTGATCCCAAAACAGCATATATAGATGTAAATATGAAGGCCGGAGTGAATTATATTAGGATCTCTCCTTATAATAATCAAACGGGAAAGTATACAATCAAGTGGCAGGCAGCTCCGAAACCGGTTACAGGTGTTTTTGTGACCAGTACAATATCATCGGTTGAAATTGGAAATACTATTCAGCTGACTGCAACAATTCTTCCGTCAGATGCTACAGATAAGAGACTTTCCTGGACCTCAGATAATCAGTCGGTTGCTATTGTAAATGAAAACGGACTTGTAACAGGCCTTTCAGAAGGTACAGCTACTATCAAGGCTTCTGCTATTGATGGAAGTAACAATTTTGGTACTATTCAGATTAAGGTTACTGCTCCGCCAAGAGTTAATACGGATTCAACTACAAGTAATACAAATGAAAACGGTGTTGGCTCAGGTAACAACAATGGTACAGCAGTTGAGACTCCTTCAACGGTTGTTAAGCAGATAAATGATCTTAGTGTCAAAGCTTCCGGAAAGAAAAAGCTTACAATCAAGTGGAAAAAGCAGCCTAATGCAAAGAAATATGAGATTCAAGTTTCTTCTGACAGAGATTTTAGTAAGAACAAGAATAAGATGGTCAAGATTGTTAAGGGAAGTAAGACTAAGATTACTGTTAAGTATAAGAAATCCGGCAGAGTATACATTCGCGTAAGAGCTCTCGACAGCAACGGATACGTTGGCAAGTGGAGTAAGGTTAAAAAGGCAAAGGTTAAGTAATTTGAAGGATAATTGAAAACTGTCCGAAAGTATTTTAGAATTGTCATATAATCTAAAAATTATTTTTGAGGAACAGGAAGGCAGTTATGATAACAGCACAGATTATTCAGAATAGTATAGACGAGCTGAGTGCAATTACCAGAGTTCAGCTGAGCGTTATGGATTTAAAGGGTAAGGTTGTGGCTGCAACCGCAGAGGCGCCGGGCTTTGACGGAAGCTTTATTTCGGATTTTGCAGCTTCACAGGTGGATTCCCAGGTTATTGGCGGAATGCATCTACTTAAGATCATGGATGAGGGCGAGCTTGCATATATCCTCCTTGCCAAGGGGCAGGGCGAAGACGCATACATGGTTGGAAAAATCTGTGTAAGTCAGTTGCAGAATCTTATTGTCGCATATAAAGAGCGATATGACAGGAATAACTTTTTCCAGAATCTGCTTCTTGATAACCTCTTGCTGATCGATATTTATAACCGTGCTAAAAAGCTGAGAATTGATGTAAATGTTCCCAGAGTTATTATCCTTGTTGAGACGAAGGCAGGCCGTGACAGCGGAGCAGCAGAGCTTCTTGGCAGTATGTACACTTCACAGACTGGCGATTATGTTACCGCGGTGGATGAGACCAGTGTGATTTTGATAAAAGCGCTTAAGTCAGGTGAGTCCTACAGTGACATCGAGGATATTGCCACAACTATCGCTTCAATGATGAATACAGAGGCTATGCTGGATGCGAGAGTTTCCTTCGGAACAATCGTTGGTGAGATCAAGGATCTTAGTAAATCCTACAAGGAAGCGAAGATGGCCCTTGATGTCGGCAAGATTTTTTACGCTGAAAAACATGTCATTGCCTACAATACTCTTGGAATCGGTCGTCTGATTTATCAGCTTCCTATAAATCTGTGCAGGATTTTCATTGATGAGATTTTCGGAGATCGCGAGATTCCAGAGAATCTTGATGAGGAGACGCTTAATACCATAAGCAAGTTCTTCGAGAATAACCTGAATGTATCAGAGACATCAAGGCAGCTGTTTGTTCACAGAAATACTCTAGTGTACAGAATTGAGAAGCTGCAGAAGGCGACAGGACTTGATATCAGGACCTTCGATGAGGCGCTTACCTTTAAGATTGCGCTGATGGTTCTGAATTATATGAAGTATGTTGATTCCAACAGATTTTAAATAATAAGAATTTGTACAAGACAGGCGGACTTGGATAGCAGAGCCCGCCTGTTTGCGCGTTAAAGGAATGTTTGTATGAGTAAATATCCCGAGTTAAAAGTAAAAACAGACGAGGAAAAGCTTGATGAAAAGTATATGCGGGCGGCACTTAAGCAGGCGCGCAAGGCGATTGAACTGGGTGAAGTTCCTATAGGCTGCGTGATTGTCTATGAAGGTAAGATTATCGGAAGAGGTTACAACCGCAGAAACACAGATAAATCCGTGCTTTGCCATGCAGAGATCACAGCTATTAAGAAGGCTTGTAAGAAAATGGGTGACTGGAGGCTTGAGGAGTGCACAATGTACGTGACGCTTGAACCATGCCAGATGTGTGCCGGTGCCATTGTTCAGTCAAGAATCCCAAGAGTGGTCATGGGAGCATTAAGTCCCAAGGCCGGAAGTGCCGGAACAGTCATAAATATCCTTGAGAATCCTGAATTCAACCATCAGGTGAGCCTGACTAAGGGAGTCTTGGAACAGGAGTGCAGTGATATCTTGAAGGAGTTTTTTACTGAACTTAGGAAGAGGAATAAGGCCGAGAAGGAAGCAAGAAAGCTTGCTGAGGCAAACGAGGAAGCAAATTGAGGAAGGCTTTCTGTTTAAATAGAGTTGGAGAATTGATGGATGCTTATTGAGGAACGTTTTGGGGATAAGGTGTTTGAGAATTGTAAGATTTGCCCACGGAGTTGCGGAGTTAATCGAATTGCGGGAGAAAAGGGCTACTGCGGGCAAGGTGCGAAGCTGACAGCAGCAAGGGCCTATCTTCATGCATGGGAGGAACCATGCATATCCGGAGAACACGGTTCGGGGACCGTGTTTTTTTCGGGCTGTAATATGAGGTGCGTGTTCTGTCAAAATGCAGAGATTGCATCCGGTGATGTAAAAAAAGAAATTTCTACCGAGAGGCTTTCGGAGATTTTTCTTGAATTGCAGGAAAAGAAGGCATCCAATATAAATCTGGTGACGCCGACTCATTTTGTGCCATTGATCATTCCGGCTATCGAAGGCGCAAGGCAGCAGGGGCTTAGAATTCCGATTGTCTATAACACCAGTGCTTATGAGAATGTTGAGACGCTTAAGGCGCTGGAGGGACTTGTGGATATCTATCTTCCTGATTGTAAGTATTATTCCGACGAGCTTGCGGTGAGATACAGCAAGGCTCCCGGGTATTTTAAAGTGTCTATGGATGCTATAGGTGAGATGATTAGACAGGTTGGCGAGCCGATCTTCGTTGAAAGCGTACATAAAAGGCCATCATTTGGGAGAGAGAATAGTCTGGGGATTATTATAGGAGATTATGCTAGACCAGAAAGTGATGGTGAGAGAACTATTTATCATAATTGCAGAGAAGATGATTATACCGATAGAATCTTGACTGCTGATATGTACAACGACCTCATGTCAGAAGCAGAGGATGACTACGCGGGCCCTCTCATGAAAAAGGGTGTCATAGTTCGTCACCTCATGCTCCCGGGACAGCTTGAAGATTCCAAGAAGGTTGTTGAGGAAGTTGTCCGCACTTTTGGGGATAAGGTATATCTCAGTATTATGAACCAGTTTACGCCTCATGGTGATCTTAGTGGTTTTCCGGAGCTCCTTGCGCCTGTTGATCCGGATGACTATGAAGCTCTCATTGATTATGCAATTGACCTTGGGCTTGAAAATGGTTTTTTTCAGGGAGAGGGAACAGACTCCGAGAGCTTCATTCCCAAATTTGATTTTGAGGGTATTTAATAACAGCGGAAAACAGTGTTTACATAGGATTAAACAATGAAATAGAGCTTTGTGCATATAATGGAAAAATATGCACAAAGCTTTTCCGATTTATGAACAGTTTGTGTACAAAAAGTAAAAAATGTGCTTAATGAGGTAAAAGATTTACATTCAATATATACAAAGATGAGTTTATAGTTATTTTAGAATTGATACAAAGAAGGCAAAAAGCATGAAGAAAGTAAATAATTCTTTTTTAATAATTGCAATTACGGCTCTTTTGATTCTTCCGACAGGATGTGGAAGTAAGAAAATTGAGAGCTGGGCATATACACATGAGCCGGATAAAGAAACCATTGCGCTTTATGACAACGGCAAGGCGGTTTTCAAGGGTGAGAATTATACATATACCAAGGATGATTCATGGATCACTCTGACAGATAAGTCGAAGAATGAGCTAAAGCTTCGTTATGAAATGAATGGCGAAGGGATGACACTTTACGAGAAATCAACCTATAAGCTTGATAAAAGTGCTGAAAATGCAGAAACTGAAAACAATGGCGATGGAGAAAGCATAATCGGAACCTGGGTTCAGGATAATGGTTGGTCCTATGTGTTTACTCCCGAGGGAGAGTTCAGTGAAGAAGGAATTTTCTTCGGTCATTACAGCGTAGATGATGAGAAGTCATGTATCAGGCTTATGTATAACGATCCGATAGAGGATGCGTTTCTTTATTACACACTTAACGGGGATGAGCTCACAGTTGATTATCCCTGGCCTATGACTAAGACAGAGCAAAATTGATAAAATGCACAATACGTGAATAGGGGTTTTTCATATTGGTCAATGGCATCGTGAAATGTGAAGGGGGATATATTTCACAGGAGGGGTGCTTGAGATAAATTCTATCAATTGGCAGGAAACTGCCCAAAGAGAAAAGGAGAGGTATGTTATGAAAGTAAAGCGTATTGCATCATTGCTGCTTGCGAGTGTAATGACATTTTCACTCGTAGGGTGCGGCGGGGGAAGTGCAGCACCGGCAGCAGACACAACAGCTGAGGAAGCACCTGCTGCAGAGGCTAGCACAGAAGAAGCTAGCACAGAGGAAGCTGCTGCAGAAGAGACTGCTGACACAGCAGAGACCACAGAGGAAGCTACCGAGGAAGTAGCTGCTACAGATGGAGAGCCTATCTCACTGAACATGTGGTGTATCGCAACTGAGTCTGACTCAAACCGTCATTCTTATGAAGCTGCTATCGCAGATATGGCTGAGAAGTATCCCAATGTTACATTTACATGGGAAGCATTTGAGAACCAGTCTTACAAGACAAAGATTAAGGCTGCTGTATCCGCTAACGAAATGCCTGACATCTTCTTTACATGGTCATGCGCATTCCTTGGTGATTTCGTAGAGGCTGGTAAGGTTTACTGCCTTGACGATGCTTATGAGAACTACAAGAGTGAGCTCCCTGAAGTTATGATGGGCAACTCAACTTATGATGGAAAGCACTACGGTGTGCCGCTTACAATGAACATCGTTGGTCTTTTCGCAAACATGGATCTTCTTAAGGAAGCTGGCTACGATGAGATTCCCGGAACATATGACGAGTTCATCGCTTGCTGTGACGCTCTTAAGGAAAAAGGCATCATTCCTTTCGGATGTGCTGGTAAAGAGACATGGTGTGTAACTGAGTATCTTGAGTCTGTTATCGAGAAGAGCGCAGGCGCTGATACACTTAACGAGATCTTCGCTGGTAAGGCTACTTGGGATAACCAGGACGTTGCTGATGCTGTAGATACATTCCAGGGTCTTGTAAACAATGGTTACTTCGATCCTTCAGGAATCGGTCTTACAAACGACGAAGTTAAGAACAACTTCATGGCTGGCAAGTATGCATTCTACATGAACGGAACATGGAACTGTGCAGACTTCGCTGCTAACGAAGATTTCAAGGACAAGGTTAAGGTTAGTGAGTTCCCTGTAATCAATGCTGACAAGGCTAAGCTTGGACAGCTCATCGGTGGACCTTCAGATACACTTGCTGTTGCTGCATCTTCTGAGCACGCTGAGGAAGCTGCTGAGTATGCATTCGAGCTTGGTAAGCTTATCTGCCACTATGGTTACCTTGATGGTTGCGGACTTCCTGCATGGACACCTTATGGCGACACAAGTTCTGTAAACGAGCTTACACAGACAGTTGCAGGCATCGTTGCTAATGCAGACACAATGGTACTCTTTGGTGATACAGCTATGACAGCTGATTCTGCTAACACATATCTTTCATATGTAGATCAGGTTTATGGTTGCCTCCTCGATGGTAAGCAGTTCATTGAAGGTCTTGCTAAGGATATCCAGTAATAAAAAGTATTAAGTCGGATTAGACTTTAATTGGTCCTTCCTGACTTCTGAAGAATATTGGAAGGCAGGGAGGATCAATTTTTTCTGGGAAGGTTAGTGTATGAAAAAAGAAAGTTTTAAAAAGGGTTTCGCAATTTTTATATTTCTTCTTCCGGGATTGCTCCTGTTCGTGAGCATTCTTATCGCACCTATCGCGATGTCGGTTTATAGAAGTATGTACGATTGGAATGGATTTTCCGAGGGTACATTTATTGGTTTTAACAATTACATCGAGTTGTTTACCAATGGCTCGATCAAGTTTATGACATCACTTAAAAACTCGCTAATTCTGGCATTTTTCTCAGTTTTTGTTCAGCTCCCCTTTGCGCTTTTGTTGGCGCTTCTTCTTGGAAGAAGGGAGAGCCTTAAAGAGAGAGTATACTTATCCATATTCTTTATGCCGGTTCTGATTTCAACTGTAGTTATCGGTCAGCTTTGGCTTAAAATCTACAACCCGGATTACGGTCTTTTGAACAGATTCCTCGATGCAGTAAATATGGGTAATTTAAAGCATGTCTGGGTCGGAGATGTAAAAACTGCTCTTGGTAGTATCATAGTTCCTACAGTCTGGCAGTACGTTGGATATCATATGCTGCTCATGTATGCAGGAGTTAAGGGCGTTGATACGGATCTTCGAGAGGCAGCAATGCTCGATGGTGCTACAAAGTGGCAGGTCGATAGATACGTGGTAATTCCGATCATTAAGCCCATCATAAGAGTAAGTGTTATCTTTGCGGTAACAGGTTCACTTAAGACCTATGACCTTGTAAGAATCCTTACTGAGGGTGGCCCGTTCCAGTCCACAGAGGTACCCAGTACCCTTTTGGAAAATATGCTGTTCCTAAGAAACAGATACGGAATGGGAAGTACGATTTCTGTCATGCTGATTATTCTGTGCTTTGCTTTTGCGCTTTTGATCAGTGCAGCATTTAGGGAAAAGGAAGATTGATATGGGAAGTTTAACAGCTAATGCACCAGTAGAAACTGAAAGCTATACACTTAAGGAAACAAACCCGGCATTTAAGATTTTTTCGGATATTATTCTTTTTATCTGGGCTATCATTAATTTGTTTCCTATATATTTCATGTTTACATTTGCATTAAAATCCAATGACGAGATTTTTGGTTCAAATGTAATCGGCCTTCCGAAAGAGTGGCTGTGGTCCAATTTCGCAACAGCCATGGGAACCGGAAACATGGGCCTGTATTTCTTTAACAGCTTGTTTGTAACCACTATTGCGATTGCAATTTCAATAATGTCAGCTATGATGGCTTGCTATGCGATCACAAGAATCAAGTGGAAGGGAGCAAAGCTCACAAATGCATTTTTCATGCTTGGACTGACTATTCCGATCCAGGCATCAATCGTACCGGTATATGTAGTGCTGTCAAATCTTCACTGGCTCAATAAGTATTCAACACTTATTGTTCCTTACGCAGCATTCTCGCTTTCAATGGCAATCCTTATCTGCACAGGTTTCATGTCAGAGATTCCTTATGCACTTGATGAGGCTGCAAGAATTGATGGATGCGGATTATTCGGTACATTTTTCAGAATTATCCTGCCTCTTATGAAGCCGGCTGTATCAACTGTAGGTGTTTATTCATACCTTCAGTGCTGGAATGAGTTCATGTTTGCAAACGTATTTATATCTGATTCCACGCACAGAACTCTGCCTGTAGGTATCAAGGCTCTTTCAGGACAGCATACGACAGAATGGGGACCTATCGGTGCTGCGCTTGTTATCGCAACATTCCCTACATTGATCGCATACCTGTTCCTTTCTAAGAGGATTCAGGCAAGCTTCATCGCAGGTGCGGTTAAGGGTTAATGAGTATTGCTCTGCTGCCGGATATCTCCTTTAATATCTTGTGGTAGAGTTAATATATTAATGAAATGAATTGTTAGGCTTGGGATGTGATGTGCTCTGTGCATCACATCCTTTGTCGTATTTTTCAGACGAATTACTAACTAGAAAAGAAGAAAACGGTAGATGATGATAGTTGGAGAAGCCCTCTATACTCAGAGGTCTTTTTTCATGATAAAATAAGGTGCTAAAGAGGTAAAGGTATGAGGCACTTTAATTGGGGATTTTTAAAAAAGAATAGGGGAGAAGTATCGCTTTCTTTAAGTCTAAAGAAGCTGATCTTTGAAGTGGTTCTTGTTGCAATCGCATCATTCCTAATTTCAACAACTATAATTACTGAGAGAGAGCGGCGTGATTATGGAATAAGAGATTCCGACAATGTCCTTAAGACTCTTTCGAGTAATATTGTTTCTGACATGGAAAAATATACTTCTATGTCCAGGCTCATAATGATTGAGTCAAGGGTTATCGATTTTCTAAGGGCCGAGGAGCCTAAGGTGGATATAGGAATGATAAATGATGCCAGATACGGTATCATGGATATCTTAAATGCCACTGAGGGTGTGGATTCTGTAATGGTCTTCAGGGAAGATATGATCATGGTGGCCACCAACAGGTTTACCTACAATTACGACTATGAGCTGATGAATACTGACTCCTGGAGCAGAGAAATCTATGAAGGACGCGGAAGCGCGGTTGTGTCCCTTAATAGCTGCGGGATTGCGGAGAAGGCAGATGGCAGGTCAGTTGTCACGATCGGAAGAGCAATAAATGATATAGATACGCAGAAGAGAACAGGCCTTTTGATGATGAATATTTCAACGGCTGTGTTCCAGAATATGCTAAACAGCCTTGGTTATAATAATATCTGTATTTTAGGAAGTGACGGAACTTTTCTTGCGGGAAACAGCAGTTATGCAGAATATTTTGGCGAGGAATTCCTTGGAACGAAAATTGTACACCATAATATCAGGCTCTCGGGCGAGGATGTCCTTTTGTCAGGATGCAAGGTTGGCGAGCTTCCCATAGTGATTCTTCGCGTTTCGCCTTATGGAAATGAGGGAATTCCCTTCAGAATGCTGTATATTCTGCTTTTCCTCCTGGTTGTTTTCACAGCACTTGCGATATTTGTTGCCATTTTCATAAGAGAAAACATCACAGATCCCATCTTTGAGCTATCCGGTGCCATGGAGAGAAACAAGCGCTCCGGAGAGCTTAAGAAGATAGATGTTGAGGTTCCGTATAGTGAATTCAATATGCTGGAGGGCGATTACAACAGCATGATAGACCATGTTAATGAGCTGTTTGATGAGCTTGTGGAAAAGGAGAAGACCCTTCAGAAGGCTGAGATGCGCGTTTTGCAGGAGCAGATAAAGCCGCACTTTTTATATAATTCCATTGAGACTATCGGATTCATGGCTCTTGATGCGGGTGCCGGAAATGTGCACGATGCCCTGGAGACGTTGGGTAGCTTTTACAGAAACTTCCTTAGTAAGGGAGATAGGGAGATTCCACTATCCAGGGAGATATGCATAGTTAAGGATTATTTGTCGCTGCAAAAGCTCAGGTATGGTGATATTCTTGAGGATGAGTATGATATAAGTGAGGACACCGAGAGCTTTATTGTTCCTAAACTGATTCTGCAGCCTATGGTTGAAAACTGTATATATCACGGTATCCGAATGAAGGGTGAAAAGGGTACAATTAAGATAACGGCGAGACTTGAGGATGGTGAGCTGCATCTTATCGTGAGGGATACCGGAGTCGGAATGGATCAAGAGCAGATTGAGAAGATCCTTACATCGAAGAGTAATACATATGAGCAAAACTCGAGTAGTTTCGGATTATGGGGTACAATAGAGAGAGTGAGGTATTACACCGGGAGAGAGGACGTGGTCAGGATACGAAGTGAAATCGGCGAATACACGGAGGTTGAGTTCATTATTCCTGATATGATGCACGTCGGTGCGTAGAAAGAGCCAAAGAGGCTCAAGGTGGTAAGCGCTTAAGGTATAGGCAGCTTATATGAGATATAGGGGAGAGTTATGTATAGGGTTATGATTATTGACGACGAAGAGTCGGCAAGAAAACTTATGAGAGCAGCAATTGATTATAAGAGCCTCGATATGGAGGTCGTGGGTGAGGCTGCCAGCGGAATAGAGGCAATAAATATTATTGATGATTTAAAGCCGGATATTGCTTTTGTTGATATTTCAATGCCTTTCATGAATGGAATTGAGTTCACGGAGACGGCTACCGAGAGGTATCCCAATCTTATTATCATCATAATGACGGCTTTGGATCAGTTTGAATATGCGAGAAAATGTGTCAGCCTGCCGGTTTTTGACTACATGTTAAAGCCTATGGTGCGCGCAGAGGTGACCAAGGTTCTTGAGAGAGCAAAGGAAAAGCTTGATAATATGCTTCCGTCAGCGTCTGATTTTGATGAAGAATTTTCCGGTGATGATGCGGATTTTGCGGTTGGAGAAGCAGATTCCACTGAGCTTATCAAGAAGTATGTGCATGATAATATCACGGATCCGAAGCTTAATCTTGCTTTTGTCGCCCAGAATTTTGGCTTTAGTGCAAGCTATCTGTCCCGCAAATTCAAGCAGGATACAGGGAAGAATTTTGCGAAGTATTTAACTGACCTGCGCATGAAAAAAGCCATAAAATATGCGGGACTTGGATATAAAATGTATCAGACGGCAGCAGAGGTCGGGATTCCTGATCCTAATTATTTCGGACGCTGTTTTAAAAAGTATGTTGGAATGAGCTATTCGGATTATGTTTTGGAAAAATGCCAGAAGAGTTCATGAGATGACAAATAAAGGAAAAGAGCTATTCTGACGGATTTTTACCGAGGGAGGTCAGAATAGCTCAATAAAACAAAAGTTGACAATGTAGCATCATATGCTTATTATTGATAAATGACGGTCTTGTAACGGGTGCATGCTCGTGCGGGATTGGGTCTTATGCAATGAGAGCCTGCGAACCGTGTCAGGTCGGGAACGAAGCAGCACTAAGCGGAATCTCTCATGTGTTGTAAGGTCGCCTAGTTCCGCCCTGCGTGTATCCTTTACAAGACCGTTATTCATTATTATTCGTCATGATAAACGGCCTGTGGGTTGATGCTCAGGTTGCGTTGTTTCCACACCAATACATGTTTCTGAATTCTGTAGGTGTACATCCCTTGATTATCTTGAACATTCTAATGAACGAAGACAGTGACGGGAAGCCGCAGTTTAGCGCCACATCTGTGACCGAATTGCGGGGATCCATAAGGTAAGTCTCAGCCTTGGCAATACGCTTCTGATTAACGTACTTGTAGAAGGAGACATTGGTAAACTGCTTAAATCTTCTTGAGAAGTAGAATTTACTAAAGCCGCTTCTGTCAGCGATATCATCCAAGGTAAGATCCTCGGAGCAGTGCTCCTGAAGATAATCGCAAATTTCGATAAATTTCTCGAAGTACTCATCGCCACGGGCATATTCAGAAACGTCTTCCGTGCGCTTGCTGCTCACGAAGTTTTTCCCGATAAGAGATAAAAACTCAAGGAGTTTGCAGTAGATATCAACCTCTGAAAATGATCCGTTCTTTTCATAAATCGTATTAATCTCCAGAAGAAGGTCTCTCGCTCTGCCATGTATCTGAGGATATTCCTCGGGAGTCACGACAATGTAAGGAGACATAAGGTTTATAAGTGCCTCGACCTCGTGCATGAATCTGAGCTCAGTGGTATCGGGCTGAAAAATTATGCGCTGGCCCTCCTCGGGAGCCTTGATGGAATGGATGCATCCCGGGCAAACGATGATGATATCGCCCTCTCTTAGTACAATATCCTCCCCTGCGCAGTGAAGGTAGTAGAGATTGCGCGTGGGCATAATGATCTCTATTGCTGCATGCCAGTGAGGCGGATAATCTTCGTATTTATCATTATCATAAAGTTTGATGGAAGTACTTTGCTTGAAGTTAACTGTCTCGACCAGTCCGTTTAATGTTTCAATCATGTGGTCGTTCCCCTCCCCCAATCATTACAGGATATTAACAAATATTGCTTTAGCAATATTTGTTAATTATAGAGATTATTCTATTACAAAAATGTGCTCTTTTGAACTATCAAAACTTGCGCTTTAGGTATCAAATATTGCTTTTCACTGTGTGGCGGTTGTGGAAAATGCATAAAAATTTAATTGATGAACGCCCGCATTTGAAGCTGTGGTCAAGGAAACTTAAATAATTAAGGCAATTATTGACAAGCAGGTAACAACTATTGAAAAGAAATCAAAGCACAGTCTGTGATATCGTAATTAAGGTCAATAATTGAAATATCAAGAAATGCCAAAACAATCTTTCTTGTAGAAAATGGTGGCGAAGTGCGCCATATGAAGAATAATTTTAAAGGAGTAAGCAATGAGCAAAGAAAGAGAGCCCTTAGTTACACATATTTTCACAGCCGACCCTTCGGCTCACGTGTTTGACGGAAGGATTTATGTATATCCGTCACACGATGTTCCTCACAACGGAGAGGACAATGACAACGGTGATGAGTACCAGATGGAGGATTATCACATCCTCTCTATGGATAAATTAGGCGGAGACGTTACAGACCATGGTGTGGCACTGAGTATGCACGATGTACCGTGGGTAAGAGACCAGATGTGGGCTCCTGATGCAGTTTATACAAATGGAAAGTATTATCTTGTTTTCCCTGCAAGAGATCATGAAGGTAATTTCAGACTCGGAATCGCTGAGAGTGATAAGCCAGAAGGCCCCTTCAAGCCTGAGGAGAAGTGCATAGAGGGAAGCTTTAGTATCGATCCCTGCTCTTTCAAGGATGATGATGGCAAGATTTATGTATACTTCGGTGGTCTCTGGGGAGGTCAGCTTGAGAAGTACAGAACCGGTGAGTTCGATCCCAACGGCACAGAGCCTGCTAAGGATGAGCCTGCAGTATTCCCCAAGGTTGCACTTATGAGCGAAGATATGAAGTCCTTTGCTGAAGAGCCCAGAGATGTCAAGATTCTTGACGAGAACGGTGAGGTTCTTCTTGCCGGTGATGAGGATCGTAGATACTTCGAGGATCCCTGGATGTATAAGTTTAATGGTAAGTACTACTTCTCATACTCCACAGGAACAACTCATTATCTCTGCTATGCAGAAAGCGATAACCCGTACGGACCTTTCACCTACAAGGGACGTATCATGGAGCCCGTTATCGGATGGACAACACATCACTCTGTTCTTGAGATTGATGGTGAGTGGTACCTCTTCTACCATGACTGCGAGCTGTCAGGTGGCATCAACCACCGCCGCTGCGTGAAGTATACAAAGCTCAACATCGCAGAGGATGGAACTATTGAGACAATACAGCCTTATGATCACAAGTAAAAGAAATGCGCCTTTATGGCGCATTTCTTTTATTTAATAGGTAATTGCGCCTTGGCGGCGCAACCTTGAATTAAAGGCCCGGACAAGACCGGGCCATGCGGCCTTAAAGCCTTCCCCTTGGGGGGAAGGTGGCGCGAAGCGCCGGATGAGGGGCCCTTTATACAATAGACCTACTTTATCACACCCAACTTCCTCGCTATATCTTCACATACAGCATCGAAATTTTTATTAATATCCAAATTTGAATATCTAAGAATCTGTATTCCTAATTCTTTAAAATATTGATCTCTTTCTTTATCAGATTGTATTCCGCTAGATTCAAAATGTTGTGAACCATCAAGTTCAATGCCGGTTTTTGTTTTTGCACAGTAAAAATCAAGAATGTAAGGACCTATAGATTTTTGTCTATTTATAGTAAGAGGAAGAGTTTTTAAGAAGTCATACCATAAATGACGTTCTTCCTTTGTCATATTCTTTCGAAGGCTTTGAGAATATTTTTTGAGATTGGGATTATAGTTTTGAGGCATGTGGTTCTCCTGTGAAAAATTGGACCCCTCATCCGGCACTTCGTGCCACCTTGTCTTCGCTCCGCTTCGGTCGGCGCAGAGCAATCGTCCCCCGGACGATTTGCGCCCCCCAGGGGGAAGGCATGTGAGTATTTTATGTATTGGTATTTGGGGTATATCCTAGGGGGAGGTGATAAATCCCCATCCCTTTGGGATGGGGTAAATTAAGAGCCAAGCGAGTTTGCTCGCTTGGCTTCCTTTTAATTTTCTACATTAGTCATATCCAGTCCGCTCATCTGGTCCAGGAGCTTCATCTTGGTGTCATAGAGGCGTCTGGAGAGGTCTACGTGAACCTCGTGAGGATTGAAGAGACGGCGTGTCTCCTCCCAGAGGGTATCCTGCTCCTTGAGGCAGTATTCACGGATGTCCATGGTCTTAGGTGATGTGTAGACACATTCACCATTCTTGAAGATGGGAACCATGATCTCTCTTAAAGTAAAGCTGCCGGCGGGAAGAAGGGTTTTCTTCCAGGGTTCTAAGGGATCAAAGAGAAGGAGCTGCTTATCTTCTGTAAAGGTCTCATTCTCGAGGCAGATGAGATCGGCCTTAAGCTTGCCTGTCGCCTTTTCATAAATGCGGTAGATTTTCTTGTTTCCGGGATTGGTGATCTTCTCGGAATTCTCGGAGAGCTTGATCTTGGGGATAAACTCACCGTCGTCACCCTTGATGGCAGCGAGCTTGTAAACGCCGCCGAAGGACGGATTGTCCTTAGCAGTGATGAGGTGTGTTCCGACACCCCATGAGGTGATGGCTGCTCCCTGAGTCTTAAGTGATGAGATGAGGTACTCGTCCAGGTCGTTGGATGCGGAGATAACTGCATCAGGGAAGCCTGCTTCATCGAGCATCTTTCTTGCTTCCTTGGAGAGGTAAGCAAGGTCACCACTGTCGAGACGAATTCCGTAGAAGGAAAGGTCGATGCCCTCCTCTTTCATCTCTTTGAATACGCGGATTGCGTTGGGTACACCTGACTTTAAGGTGTCATATGTGTCAACAAGAAGGATGCAAGCTGAAGGATACAGTTTTGCATAGGTTTTGAAAGCTGTGTACTCGTCGGGGAAACTCATGATCCAGCTGTGAGCATGCGTGCCCTTTACAGGGATGTCAAAGAGCTGACCGCAAAGAACGTTACTGGTACCTACGCAGCCGCCGATAACTGCAGCTCGTGCGCCATAGGTTCCCGCATCGGGACCCTGCGCTCTTCTGAGTCCGAATTCCATTATTCCGTCACCCTCAGCTGCATAGCAGATTCTTGCTGCCTTGGTAGCGATAAGTGACTGGTGATTTATGATATTTAAAATTGCTGTCTCAATAAGCTGGGCTTCCATGATAGGTGCAATAACCTTAACAAGAGGCTCTCTGGGGAAAATAAGTGTTCCTTCGGGAATGGAATAGATGTCTCCGCTAAACTTGAAGTCACGCAGATAATCGAGGAAATCTTCATCGAAGATTCCGACGCTTCTGAGATAGTCGATATCCTCCTCGTCAAAGTGCAGCTCCTTAATATAGTTGATAAGCTGCTCAAGTCCGGCCATGATTGAATAACCGCCGCCAAACGGATTAGTTCTGAAAAAGGCGTCAAAGATTACGGTTTCATTTTGGGACTTGTTTTTGAAGTAGCCCTGCATCATGGTAAGCTCGTACAGGTCTGTCAATAGTGTCAGATTTTGTCTGTCCATACCAAATTCCTTCTTTTATATAGTTTTTTTGGAAAACAATTCCATGACCAATCATACCACAAATTAAGTCATCGAAATACCATAAACTAAACCAATTAAAACCCTTGAATCACGCGGTCTGAGATTGTTTTTTGACAAATAATA
>NZ_KE384110.1:37886-83230 GCF_000423925.1 Butyrivibrio sp. VCD2006 | reverse complement strand
TTTATCTGTGTCATTCCTGTGCATCCACAGAAGGCATACTCATCCACCAGGGTGACTCCCTCGGGTATCTCTATACTCTCAAGCTCTGTATCATTCTCAAATGAGCTCTTTCCTATTGTTTCAAGAGTTGAAGGAAGGTGGAACGTCTTAATTGAACTGTTTTTGAATACATTGTCAGCCACCTTCGTTATTCCTTCAGGCACTGTCATTTCTTTAAGCTTTATGGCTCCTGAAAAGATTCCGCCGCCTGCTTCCGTCAGTGAAAGAGGATAGTTTATTTTTTCAAGGTTGCTGCAGTTCTGGAACACCTCTACTCCTAATGTCTTTAATCCATCGGGAAGTGCAACCTCCGTAAGCGCGGTACAGTCTCTGAAAGCCCTGTACCTGATCTCTTCAATACCGTCATTAAACTTTATCGCTGAAAGAGAAGCTGTATCATGAAATGCATAGTCTTCAATTATCTTAATACCTGCAGGAAGCTCTATGCTTTCAAGTGCCTGGTCATGCTGGAATGCTCCCTCACCTATTATCTCAAGGGTGGACGGCATGGTTACATTACTGATATTACTTCCGCTAAATACATTTTTCGCAAGCTTTGTAACACCATCAGGAACAACAAAATCCGTCAGTTTATTACATGCTCCAAATACGCTACCACCGCAGGAATCAAGATGAGTAGGGTAATTTACTGTTTCCAGATTATCGCAACCGGAGAATGCCTCAGCTCCTATAGTTTTAATACTGTTAGGTAATAAAACATCAACAAGCGAATCACATTCTCTAAATGAACGATATCCAATAGATGTCAAGCCTTCGGAAAGTGTTACATTTTCAAGACTACTACAACCATTAAATACATATTCATCAATACTTTGTGTATCTTTGCTATCAACTACTTCTTCCCACGTAACATTTGTCAGAGCTGTGGACCCATTAAATGCACCGGACCTGATAATCTTTACCGTTCCGGGAATAGTTACTGACACAAAATTGGATTTTGAAAAAGCATTTGCTCCAATCTCCTGAACCTCATAGGACCCTATCTGAGATGGAATAGTTACATCTGTATCCGTACCTTTATATCCCGTTATTCTTACAAACGATCCATTAAGGGTTTCATAGTTCCAGTCAGTGGTATTTACTCCATTTCTGAGCTGTGCATTTAAACTATCAATTTCTTCGGTTTCTGTCACAGACTGAACTGTCATCGGAGCTTCTGCATCTTCTGCCGGATTATCCTCAGCAGGCATTACCGCAGCTTCTGCTCCTGCGCCTTCGTCATTAGTCTCATAAGAGTTCTCAGACTGAGCATCACTATCAGCAGAATTCTCATTAAAGGAATCCTGATTATTTTCAGCTTCGGAACCTTCAGATTGATTGTCTGAATTAGAAATTTCTGTGTCTGCCTGATTATTCTCAGGACTGGTATCACTACTGTTTTCACTGTTTGTGTCGTCAGTTACTTCATCAGTAGTCGTATTTTGGAAAGCATCAGATTCATCACCGGTATAAGAATCTCCAGATTGTGATGACTCCCCACTTTCCATGTTTTCAGAATCACTTTGATTCTCCAAGACATCAGACGATGATTCTGATCCATCATCCGTTTCTGAAAGCTGCACTGTGCTTTCAGCGGTGGAAGGGCTCTCTTCACTCGCAAGCGCCGTCAAATTCATCGAAGATGACGCAACAAAAATAGCGAGTGCTACCCCTAGCGCTCTTTTCCACATTCTTCTCATAAATACCCTCTTTTCTACAACTCCTCCCATGAAGTTGTCTCCAATGTAATAATCTCATTATACGTTATAGTATAGACTTTTACTATCAGCTAAACGCCCTTTTTAACGCAAAAAACGGCCCCTTTAGGAGCCGTTTTTCAGTATGATTAAAATTCTTTTTTCTCCATGATCCTTACGCTGAACAGATAGGAAACAGTTGTCGTAATAGCACAAACAGTCAACAGTATGAGGAGCACTACAGGACCCGGGAGTCCTTGCAAGGCAGTGATCACATCTGCTATGGGGTTTAACGGATTTTCAATAACTTTTCCTGCACCCACTGCAACAACTGCTACCAGACCAAAGATTATGAAAAGTGCAATTCGACTTTTTTCTCCGCCGTATTTAAGCTGAAGCGGAATGATAACAGCCGATGCGATATACATGGATGGGATGATGGCAGTCATCATGGGAATTTCTGAGAGCCCCGCACCATTATTGCGCACCATATCCATGATTCCAAAGATTGCCGCACCAAAGCACCATGCCGCAATGGCTGTGATAAAGCTGAAGAGATACTTTTCCCTGACAAAGGTTTTCCTGTCAAAGGGCAGCGTCATCAAAAACGGAAAGCCATTGTCATATTCATCATAGCTTATGGTTCCCGTGCCGATTATCATAGCAAGCATCGTGAGATAAGCCACAAGAAAAGCTCCATTCATCGATACTCCCATAGCCAGTGCCATGACTAAAAATATAACTATTGTCTGTTTTCTGATTAGTGTAAGTCTGAGATCTTTTTCTATGAGACCGCGCATATCAGTTACCTCCTGTCATCATCAAAATCAAATCGTCTATGTCGCTGTTCTCAATGACGATATCCGGATTGTTCTCTGCGTAGAACTGCTTCTCATTTGTAAAGCAGGCATATCCGAAATGATCTTTCTTAGTGCTGAGAATATAGCTCTTATCAAGCTTTTCATAGGTTTCTTCGTTTACCTTGAGAAGTCCATAATTACTGAGAATTGCATCTGTATCCTCGTGAAGAATGATCTTGCCATCATGAATAAGATAGATGTCATCGCAAAGCCCCTCAAGGTCTGAGGATATGTGCGATGTGATCAGTATTGAGCGCTTTTCATCCTGAGTGAGATAGTCCCTTAGCAAATCCAGAATGTCGTTTCTCGCCTCCACGTCAAGTCCCGCTGTGGGTTCATCCATTATAAGGAGCTGCGCATTATGGCTCATTGCCACCAGCACGCGGAGCTTAGCCTTCATACCTGTTGAAAATTCCTTGATTGCCTTGTTTAATGGAAGCCCCTGTGTATTGCAGTTTTTCCTGAAAAGCTCTTCATCAAATGATGTGTACATCTTTTTCATAATGGCTATGACATCCTTGACTGTAAGGTATGTGCTAAAGCCCGAATCAGAAAGTGCCACTCCTATATTCTCTTTATCCTTACCGGTGAGCGCCGACGCTTCCTTGCCGTTAATGGTAACGTGCCCGCCATCCGGCCTTACAAGCCCAAGAATTGACTTGATCGTGGTGCTCTTCCCTGCGCCGTTTTTTCCAACTATTCCCGTAACAGTTCCATCCGGTATCTCCAGTGAAACATCCAGCTTGAAATCTCCATAATTCTTTACAAGCTTATCAACTTTAACCATCAGTTTTCCTCCAAAATGATCTGTACGATCTCCAGAATATCCTCTTTGGTAAATCCAACCGCGATTGCCTTCTGAACAGCTGTGGCGAAGTCATCCTCCACTGTCTTCCTTCTGGCCTCCATAGCCAGTGACTTATCGGTTGCAGCCACGTAGGTGCCCTTGCCGTGCACCGTTACTACAAAGCCCTCTTCCTCAAGTCTGTCATAGGCCTTCTTGACTGTAAGAGCACTTATCCTCAGTTCTCCTGATAATGCCCTGACTGAAGGAAGCGCTTCGTTCTCCGCAAGCTCTCCGCTTATGATATCGTTCTTCACCTGATTCACAAGCTGCTCATATATGGGTACCATCGAGGTATTGTTTAAAATGATATGCATATCGTTATCCTCCATAAACAGCATATAACAGTATATAACTGTTGTCAACTGTTATATACTGTTATATCGTAAATTTTTTTGGTATTTTTTGTAGACCGGAAGTGTGGTGAAGGTTTTTAGTTAACAATAGAAAGATGTTCGCAGGAATATGGGAGTTCTTTGTGGTTTAGGAGACGTATAAATGTGTAATAAATTTAGCCCCAAAATCAATACGCAAAATTTGTAACCCATTTCTATTTAAATAGTAATCTCAAACATAGTCTTAAAAACAGTGCCATCCTCACTCTTAAGCACTTCCCCTTCATCCATGAGGCGAATGGTTCCGCCGTGAGCTTCCACTATAAGTTTGGCTATGGACATGCCAAGACCTGTTCCTTTTCCGCTTGTGCGGGCATCATCTCCCACAACAAAGGGCTTAAAAATCTCATCACGAATTGATGAAGGAACTCCTACGCCATTATCTCCAAGATAAATTATTACCTTATCATTGTCCTTTTTCAGCCCTGCATAAATTCTTGTTCCTGCGGGGTTTGATCTTATGGAATTAGAAATTATATTTTCAAAGACGCGCTTTAACTGAGCCGTGTCGATGGTTTTCATAATCCTCTCTTCAGGTATGTCTATGTCCATCTCGTAACCTGCAATATCAAGCTCACTATATTTTCCCGCAAGATATTCCCTGAAATACTCGCAGATATTGCACTCCTTCTCAAATAACTGAAACTCAGGATGCTCAAGCTTGGAGTACTCATAGAAAGCATTTATGAGTTCCGAAAGATTGTCAGCTTTCCTGCTTATGGTGTCCAAATATTTCGCTTGTTCTCCCTCGGGAACTATACCATCAGCCACAGCCCTCGAATAGCCCTGAATAACCGTTATGGGTGTTCTTAGATCATGGGAAATATCCGCCAGTATCTTTTGTCTTTCCTGCTCCAGCTTTTTATTTTCAAGCTCCGCTCTGCTAAGCTTATCTGCCATGTCATTGAAGGAATCCATTATCTGAACAAATTCCCTGGGTCCGGAGTATGTTATGGCAACGTCTCTGTTTCCCTTTCCAAGCTCTCCCATGGCATCCTGCAGCACGGTAATTGGCTTTCTTACGGCAAAAGCTGTGTGAAGGACAAATATCACAACAAAAATTGCAAATACCAGAATAAAGAAGAGAATTGCGGTTGTGTAAATCCTTCTATAGGCTCCTGCCAGGGATGAACTGCTAAAATCCTGATGGATCAGCATCGTGCGCTTTTGACCTTTAACATTGGTAAACTCATATTTCTGCAAGTAGGTATCCTCTCCGTTACCATAAAGGATGTCGAATTCCCTGTCTGATATATAGTCCATATCAAGTCCAAGATCCGAAAACACCACCTTCTTATCCTTATCAAGAATCACTATTCCACTAAGGGAAATAGTTTCTCCCTCATCCGAGTTTATAACCGCATATTTATTAATCAGATATCCCACATTCCTTCCCTTATCATCCGCAACCTGTTCCATGTAGTAATATGAGTTTCCGGACTCCTCCGGAATAAACTCAAGCTCCTCAGGACTGTAGGTATTCTTTCTGCTCTTATCGCTTGTATATATGACATTTGCAGCTTCATCAAGAACCTCAAAATAGCTCTTTTTACTTAAATATTTATGAATGTTTAATCTGTCATATTTTTCATTCTCTATGAGACTTGTATTACTTATGAAATTTTTTATATCGGGAATCATTTCCGTCCGCTCAATGAAATATCCCGATACATTTACAACAAGAAAAACCAGCAGCAGAACTGCTGCCGCAAAGAAAATATAGTATCTTGTAACAAGGGAATAGAGCGTCCCCCGGCCGCTTTTCATGGAAGAAAAATATTTTTTCATCTATATATTACGCTCCATCTTATAACCAAGTCCGCGAACCGTCTTGATATATCCGGGGTTCTTACTGTCATCCTCTATCTTATCCCTGAGCTTACTCATATGAACCATTAGCGTATTGTCATCGCTCTCATAATACTCTCCGTTAATATACTCATATATCTGGACCTTGGTAAAAACTCTGCCCGGATTTTTCATAAGGAGAGTCAGTATCTTAAACTCTGTGGGCGTAATAAGTATCTCTCTACCGTTTTTCATAAGCCTTGCCTTCTCAACATCAAGGGTGAGCTCCCCTATAGTGTAAACAGCACCTGCAGGCACATCGCCGCTTCCAAGCTGATAGAAGCGCCTTAGAAGTGAGTTGGCCCTGGCTACTATTTCCAGAGGATTGAAGGGCTTTACCATATAATCGTCCGCACCTATATTAAGCCCCAGTATCCTGTCGCTATCAAGGTTTTTGGCAGACAGCACCAGGATCGGAATGTTGTTATTGTTGTCCCGGATACTCTTTATGACCTCATACCCATTCATTTTGGGCATCATGATATCACAGATGAAAAGTGAGGGCTCGTCTGTCTCCAAAAGAGTAAGGGCCTGTCTTCCATCTGTAGCAGATATCACGTCATATCCTGCATTTTCAAGATATAGCCGAAGAAGAGCGATAATATCCACATCATCTTCAGCTATCAGTATCTTGTATTTTTTATCATTCATATCTTAAAGCCTCTATAGGATTTAGCTTTGCCGCCTTATTAGCCGGGTAATATCCGAAGAATACCCCGAATGCCATTGAAAACAGTACACAAAATATTATACCGCCTACCGAAGCACTTCCGCTATACCCCATCATTTTGCAAGCCATTATCCCAAAGAACTGTCCAACAATTATCCCAAGAATGCCGCCAATAAAGCAGACCACAACCGCTTCTGTGATAAACTGAAGTCTGATGTAGCCGTTAGTTGCACCAAGGGCCTTTCTTGTGCCGATTTCCCTGGTTCGCTCGGTTATGGACACTATCATGATGTTCATAACCCCGATTCCGCCAACAAGAAGTGATATGGCACCTATCGCCGCAAAGGCATAGGTCTGGGTATTCAGCATGGATTCCATGGATTTGATCTCCTCCTTCATGCTGTAGGAGTAGGTCTCATAGGCATCATTTTCCTTATAATATTTTTTATTTAAATACTGCTGTATATCCGCAGATAAGACTCCCTGATCTTCACCTGTTCTGGCAACTACTTCAAACTCGTCATATAAGGTCTTTTCCCTTAGCTGAATTATTGCGGTTTTAAGAGGTATATAAGCAGAGGTCCTTACATCCTTGCGATTTTTCCCTGCACTCATGCCACCCGAGCTGCTCTCAGAATATTCATATACGCCAATTATAGTATAGGTGTAATATTTATTATCGATTACTGTTTCTACAGTCTTACCAAGGGCTGCGGCCGTATCGCCTCCAAGCATATTCTCCACATACCTGTCGGACACGATTATCACCTTTCTGGACTCCTTCTGCTCATTCGCAGAAAATCCTCTTCCGGAAAGGAGCTTTAATTTATTCTGTTTAAGACCTGTGTTATTTACGCCATCAAGATTGATATTCGCATACTTTTTTCCATCCTCTACCTTGATTTCTCCCACGGATTTTTTTAGTGATATGCCTTCTATCCTGCCTTCAAAGTGCTCTGAAAGGTCTGTCAGCATGTCCTCAGAAACATAGTCCTTATCCTTCATTTCCCTTACATCGCTATCATATGAAAAATCGTAGTCCTCACTCATCTTCTGAGTAACAAAGACGCTTATATTATTAACACCCATGTCTCCCATGGAGCCCATAACAGATTTATTCATGGCATCTCCAACGGTCATGATGGCGATGACAGAGGCTATACCTATTATTATTCCAAGCATGGTAAGGAAGGTTCTCAACTTATTGGCTAAAAGCCCCGACAGGGCCAGCTTTACATTTTCAAGAAGCATATTTTATTCCCATCCTCTCATCTATGAATTCTCCATCCTTCAAGGTGAGAATCCGCTCTGTCTCCTTAGCAAGCTCCGGTGAATGTGTTATGAAAACTATGGTGATTCCCTGCTCCTTATGAAGCTTATGAAAAAGGTCCATAATCTTTCTTCCGGTCGCTGAATCAAGGGCTCCCGTGGGTTCATCCGCAAGGATTATGGAGGGATGGTTAACAAGGGCTCTTGCTATAGCAACTCTCTGCTTTTGGCCTCCCGAAAGTTCATCCGGAGTATGATTTATCCTCTCCTTCATCTCTACAAGTTCAAGAAGCTCCATTGCCCTTTCTCTTCTCTCCTTTGCCTTAACACCTGCGTATAGCATTGGAAGCTCTACATTTTTGATGGCACTTGTTCTTGCAATAAGATTATAGGTCTGAAAAACGAAGCCTATCTTGCTGTTCCTGATATGGGACAGCTCAGTATCCCCTGCACAGCATACATCCACGCCGTCAAGCATATATGATCCGGCTGTTGGTTTATCAAGAAGTCCGATTATATTCATAAGCGTTGATTTTCCCGAGCCAGAGGTTCCAACTATTGAAACAAATTCGCCCTTTCGTACATTAAGATCTATTCCGTGAAGTATTTCGAGCTCGTTTTCACTGCCCTCATTGAATCTTTTTACAATGCCCCTTGCTTCTATTATGGGAGGAACTGTTATAATATCCTGCATTTTTATTCCACCCCGCTTCCAAAGTCTATAGCTTCCAAGTTGCCGGTTTCATCCCCTGTACTTCCAAAGTCATCTGAGGAAGGAACAATGATACTCATCCCCTCTTCAATTTCTACTCCCTTTATTTCCACATAGTAGTCTGTCTTAACTCCGTAGGTCACAACGATTCTCTCACCTGTAGCCACCAGGTTTCCGTTTTCATCAGTGCCTGCTTTTTCTATATAAAGGCTTCCATCCTCCGCTGTCTGCACACAGTTATCAGGCACAGTAAGAGCATTATCAGACTCTTCTTCCAAAATTGTAATCTTAGCAGTCATTCCGATTCTGAGTCTGTCCTCCATTCCGCTTTTAATGGACACCTCTATAGGATAATCGCCGGATGCTCCCTGACCGGAACCCGCCTGTTCAGAGCCTGACTGAGCAGCCCCCTGGGGTATAGGGGACACAAAGGTAAGTGTGCCATCCATCTCTTCATCAACGGAGTCGGTTTTTATCTTAACCTTCATACCTTCTTTGATATCACAGATGTCATACTGATCAACAGTGGCAGTTACCTTGTAACCGCTGTCATTCTGGATAAGTGCGATCTCATTTCCATTGTCATATATGCCGCCCTCCTTTACTCCGACAGCTGTAACAAGACCGTCGCAGGGAGCGATTATCGTGGCCTTCTCTAGATCCTGCTCATACTTGTCAACCTCCTGCTGAGCCTGAACAGTATTGGATCCCTGTCCCAGCTGTGTTTCAGAATAGCTGTCCTTTGAATCCGCCACGGATTTATCATTTTCCCTCTTTTGATCCTCTGCTTCCTCTTTTGCTTTTTCAGCGCTGTCTTTGGCAGTTTTTATAGTTTCTTTGGCAGTCTTGGCATCGCTTTCAGTTTCTGCCTGCTTAGACTTTGCGTCTGAAAGGTTTGTCTGCGCATTTTCAAGGGCCTGCTGTTTACTCTCAAGATCCTTTTTTGCGTTGTCACTTTCCTTCTGAGCCTTATCTACCTTTTTCTCCTTCTTTTCAGCTGCTTTTACAGCCTTCTTATAATCCTCCTCAGCCTGGGTTATGGAGTTTTGAATGCCATTTAGTTTCTCCTTGGCATTATTAAAATTACTCTGCGCCTCCTCATAAACACCCTGAGCTGTCTGGGCTGCGGCTTTTGCTTTATCAAGCTCCTCCTGAGCCTTTACTACATCTTCAGGATTTGCATCCGGGTTCCCATCAAGGGCTGTCTTTTTTTCTTCTGCACTTTTAAGGGCATTATTCGCTGAATTCAAGGCATCGCTTGCCTGGTTAAATCTGTTTGAGGCTGTCGCAAAATCCCCCTTTGTATAAGCCTCATAATCGGTTTTCAGGGTGCTGATGGTGCTCTCATATTCAGTAGCAGTTCTATTTGCATCATCATAAGCCTGTTTTGCGTTTGCAAGCTTGGACTCACTGTTTTCAGCATTAGATGCAGCATTGTTTACCGCATCCTGTGCTCCGCTTGCTTCTGCAGTCTTTTCATTTACATCATTAACAGCACCGCTGTTTTGTGCATCTGCGGTGCCGGCTTCCGTTACAGCATCGTTATAGGCTTTGTCCGCTTTCTCCGCCTCTCTTTGGGCTCTTTCTATCTGGATCCTTGCTGTCTCAACAGCAGCATCATAATTTCTCTGGGCAGTGGCAAGCTCAAGGGAGTCCTTTTTCTTTGCTATTTCAAGAGCTTCCTTTGCCTGAGCAAGGGACTTCTCAATACTTGTTGTATCAAGGACCGCAATTACATCTCCTTCCTTTACCCTGTCACCGACTCTGACCTTAAGGGAATTAATCTTTACTCCTGTCAGCTCACTTGCAACACTCTGACTATCCAAGGCTGCTATCGTTCCGTTTAGGCTTATTGTTTTCTTAATATCCTGCCTTGTCACCTCTGCAATCTCAACCATTGGAATCATGTCCGCAGCGCTGGCTTTCGCCTTATTTATGTTTATAATGCAGGCAGTACCTACCGTAACCGTTGCCATCAGTATAGCTATGGTAATAGCGATTAGCCTTGTCTTTTTCTTTAGTAAAATCTCTTTAAATTTCATTTATGTATACCCCTTTCGACTTCAGATGCTTTTATTTTCAGCGTTTTCCGGCTCATAATCAGTCAATTGATTTCTTTGATTATTCTGTATCCTAAGAAAACGCAGATAATGCCGTCATTCTTATATCCATCAAAGAGGTTACATTGTTTACATAAAAAAAACCTTTGCGTAATCTTAAGATTTCTTAAGGTTACACAAAGGTTTTAAATTCCTGAGTCAATGGTTGAAATATGGTGGAATCTATGATTTAGATAAAAAAGCAGGAATCATAGATGTGATAAGCCTTTTATATCTATGAAATCAAGAAAATTGTTCAAATCATAGATGCCTGACTATGTGGAATCTATGATTCAGATAAAAAAGCAAAAATCATAGATGTAACAAGCCTTTTATATCTGTGAAATCAGAATAATTGTCCAGTTCATAGATGCCCAGCTATGTGAAATCTATGATTCAGATAAAAAGGCAGGAATCATAGATGTATCAAGCCTTTTATATCTATAAAAACCAAGAAAAAAAGATCCCTATATCATTTCTGACATAGAGATCTTTTTTTCATTTCCATATGAATCGTTGTCGCTACATTCTATAAGCATTAACTGCATTCATCAATCAAAGACATCCTCACCAAATCTCACTCTGGCGTAAGCCTTGATTGCTTCAACGCACTTCTCAAAGCCCAGCTTACCGCTGTCGAGGCAAAGGTCATAGTTAAGGGCATCAGTCCAATTATGGCCTGTATGGTACTCGTAATAGTCACCTCTGGCCTTATCGATCTGCGCTATGAATTTCTCAAGATCTTTTCCTGTGAGAGGCTGAACCTTGCCGGCTTCCTGCATGAGGAAATCATGATCGGCATGAACAAATACACTCATGACATTATCATAATCCTTAAGGACAAAATCCGCACAGCGTCCGATAATAACACAGGGCTCTTTCGTAACAGCAAGCATCTTTATGGCATTTGCTTGATATCCGAAAATGTCTTCGTCGGAAGCCACGTTGTAATCACCCGGCTTTTTTACGCTTCCATCGTAGACAGTTGATTTAAGCGGAAGCTTACTTCGCCAACTTCTTTTCACCTTCTCGTCAGCATCAACAAAATAGCTCTCGTTTATTCCGCTAATGTCAGATGCTACCTTAGAAAGTTCCTTATCATAGTAATGTATTCCAAGCTCCTCTGCGAGCATTTTTCCCACGGTTCTTCCGCCACTTCCATACTGGCGCGCTATGGTAATGACTATATTCTTCATGTCTTATCTTCCTCCTAATACCCCTCATCCGTCAGCTGCGCTGACACCTTGTCTCCGCTCCGCTCCGGTCCGCGCAGAACCGACATCCACCGGATGTCGTGCGCCCCAAAGGAGAAGGCTTTATATCTATTCTTTTATCCCTAAGGTTTTGTTTCCTTATAGTTTTTTATTTTCTACTCTCCCAAATATGCCTTCTTGATTGACTCATCGTTCAAGAGATCACTGGCTTTGCCTTCCTTAACAATGCTTCCTGTCTCAAGGACGTAAGCTCTGTCGGCGATTGTCAGTGCTTTCTTGGCGTTCTGCTCAACTAATAGTACTGTCACGCCATCCTTATTCACATCCTCGATGATGCTGAATATCTCATTTACGAAAATCGGTGACAATCCCATGGAAGGCTCATCCATTAATATTATATCAGGATGTGACATGAGTGCTCTACCCATTGCAAGCATTTGCTGCTCACCACCTGAGAGTGTTCCTGCAACCTGATTTTTTCTCTCCTCAAGTCTGGGGAATCTCTTGTATACCATCTCTATGGTCTTGTCGAACTCAGCCGCGTCGTTTCTGGTATAGGCACCCATCTTGAGATTCTGCAAAACAGTCATATCCGCGAATACGCGTCTGCCCTCGGGCACCTGCGCCATTCCAAGAGATACTATCTTGTGGCCGGGTGTTGTAACCAGGTTCTTGTCATTATAGGTTATCTCACCCTCTGAGGGCTTAAGAAGTCCTGAAAGAGTGTGAAGTGTTGTTGTTTTTCCGGCGCCGTTTGCACCGATAAGAGCTACGATCTCACCCTTTTCAACATGAAAAGAGATGCCCTTTAAGGCTTTGATTACGCCGTAGTTTACGCTTAAATTTTTTACATCAAGTAATGCCATGGTTATTCTCCTAAGTACGCCTTAATAACTTCCGGATCGCTAAGAACCTCTTTGGTCTCGCCCTGCTTTAGCACGCGTCCGAAGTTTAGAACTGTCAGCTTTTCACAGATTCCTGAAACAAGCTTCATGTCGTGCTCAATAAGAAGTATTGTCATACCGAACTCTTTTCGTACAAGAGCAATCGTCTCCATGAGCTCAGCTGTCTCGTTAGGGTTCATGCCCGCTGCAGGCTCGTCCAGAAGAAGGAGCTTCGGTGATGTAGCCATAGCTCTTGCTATCTCCAGTTTTCTCTGCTTACCATAGGGAAGGTTACTTGCAAGGACATCTCTCTCACCGTCCAGATCAAAGACCTTCAGAAGCTTCATGGCTTCCTCATCCATTTCCTTCTCCATTTTTCTGTATCTTCCAACATGAAGAACTCCCTCGATTCCGCTGTATTTAAAACGCTCCGTGAGTCCCACCTTAACGTTGTCGATAACGGATATCTGATGAAAAAGCCTTATATTCTGGAAGGTTCTGGCTATTCCGGCATGGTTGATCTCAATCGTATTTTTCCTTGTGATATCCTCACCATCCAGGCAGATAATGCCCTCATTCGGTTTATATACACCGGTCAAAAGGTTGAACACCGTGGTCTTTCCGGCACCGTTAGGTCCGATGAGTCCGTAAAGCTCGCCCTTTTCAATTTCAAGACTAAAGTCGTCAACGGCTCTCAGACCGCCAAACGCTATACTTAAATGATTTACCTGAAGTAATGTCATAATTACGCATTCCTTTTAATAAATTTGTGTGCTACCTTCTGTCTCCAAGCTACTGCTGCAGGTGCCCAGTTAAAGAGCATCATCACGATAAGCACGATTGAATAGATAAGCATTCTGTAGGTGTTGAGGCCTCTTAACATCTCAGGAAGCAGGTACAAAATAGCTGCTGCGATGACTGAGCCTCTGATGTTTCCGATTCCTCCAAGCACCACATACACGAGGATCATGATGGATGCGTTGTAGCCGAAATACTGTGAAGTCGCGGTGAGCGATGTGATATTGTGTGAAAACAGAACGCCAGCTGCTCCTGCTATTGCGGCCGAGATTGTGAAGGCCATCATCTTGTAGCCTGTTACATTGATTCCTGCTGACTCAGCGGCAATGCTGTTGTCACGAACTGCCATGATCGCACGACCGTCTCTTGAATTCATAAGATTGAGAACTACAAACAGTGAAAGGAGCAATACAAGAATTGCGATGGTGAAATTCGCATCCCTGGGAGTTCCGGTAATACCCATGGCTCCATTGATGATTACCTGGCCATCGGGTTCCATATTAAGATCCATCACATTATTAAGTGAAACGTGAGGGCCCTTTGAATCCACTCCGAAATAAATTGCATTGATAACATTTTTTATGATCTCGCCGAAGGCCAGTGTGACGATTGCAAGGTAGTCACCCTTAAGCCTTAGAACGGGAATTCCTATTAAAAATCCGAACAGCGCAGCTGCTGCAATTCCGGTCACAAATGCAAGAAAAAATCTCGGCGCTGTCGGCAAAGTATTCTGAGTTAATTTTGAAAAAACGCTACTGGCGAATGCGCCTATGCACATGAATCCGCAGTGTCCGATACTGAGCTCACCCAGGATTCCGACGCAAAGGTTCAGCGCTACAGCGATTATCGCATAATAGGTCATAGGTACCAGAAGTCCTTTAAGATGACTTGAAAGGTTACCTGTTTTCATAAGGATCTCCATGATCAGATATAAAGCGATCACAATTCCATATGTTATAAGATTATCTTTAAATCTCTTTTTTGCTGCCATATATTCCTCCAATGGATTGGTATTAAAATTATACTTTTTCCTGTATCTTCTTTCCGAGAAGTCCGGTGGGCTTAACAAGAAGCACCACGATAAGAATTCCGAAAACAATTGCATCTGACAGCTGTGAAGATATATAGGTTCTGCTGAGAATCTCAACGATTCCGAGAACAAGTCCTCCGATCATCGCACCGGGGATGGATCCGATACCGCCAAATACTGCAGCAACGAATGCCTTGATACCGGGCATAGCTCCAAGATACGGTGAAAGTGAAGGATATGCTGAACACAGAAGTGCTCCGGCAATTGCAGCAAGTGCTGAGCCGATTGCAAAGGTAAGTGAAATTGTCTTATTTACATTTATTCCCATGAGCATTGCTGCGCCTTTATCCTCAGCAACAGCAAGCATAGCCTGTCCTTCTTTGGTCTTGTGAATGAAAAGCTGAAGAACAATAAGGATTACCACACTTGAAAGGATGGTAACTATTGTTACGCCCTGAATTTTCAAGTCGCCACCTGCAAAGGAAAGTCCCTGCCATGCAACAACTGATGAGAATGATTTGATATCTGCACCGAAAATCAGAAGTGCCAGATTTTCAAGAAAATAGCTGACACCGATTGCAGTGATAAGAACAGCCAGAGGAGAAGCCGCACCTCTTAGCGGTTTGTACGCCACCTTCTCAGTAGTCACACCAAGAAGTGTGCACAGTATAATGGCTGCGATGATACCCACAAATGTATTGCCACTAAGTGTGGAACAGATCGTGAATATTACGTAGCATCCCACCATGATGAAATCGCCGTGCGCGAAATTCAGCATCTTGGCAATTCCGTATACCATAGTGTAGCCAAGGGCGATTATTGCATAGATGCTTCCAAGGCTAAGACCGTTAATAAGGTAGATAAGAAAACTCATAGATTCCTCCAACTAAAGGATTTTTTAGATAAAACTTTTTCAAAAAACTTTTAAATCATAAACGAGGAATGCCTGTGACAGCATTCCTCGCAACCTCGCGATATTTTATTATACCAACAGACTTAAGATCATGTCTATAACCCCTCATCCGTCAGCTTCGCTGACACCTTCCCCCCAAGGGGAAGGCTTTTAATATTGTTTTACTGACACTTTAATTCAAGTTTTATTTTTCGGCTGCTACTAAAAGCCATCCTTGATTTCAAGTTTTTATTTTTCGGCTGCTACTAAAAGCCATCCTTGATTTCAAGTTTTTTTTTCGGCTGCTACTAAAAGCCATCCTTGATTTCAAGCTTTATTACTCCGCTGTAACGTAAGCGCCATCCTTGATTACAACAGCCTTAGGCTCTTTGTTAGGCTCGCCGCTTGCATCCCATGTCATTGTATCGGATGTAAGACCTGAAGCTGTGATCTTAACGATCTGGCTCTTAAGAGTCTCGCAGAGATCGCTAACGCTCATATCAGGTGTAGCACCGGCCTCTTCAAGGCACTGCTTGATGATGTAAACTGCATCGTAAGCGTCTGCTCCGAACTGGTTAGGTGTCTCGCCGTATTTTTCCTTATAGTTCTTAACGTAGTTAACTGTAAGATCATCTGTTGCGTCAGCTGCGAAAGGTGTAAGAAGCATAAGTCCCTCAGCGAGTGATGTGTCGAAGTTCTCAACTGTAAGGATACCATCCATACCATCCACACCGAAGAATATAGGAGCATAACCCATTGTGTTAGCCTGTGTAAGGATAAGTGATGCCTCTGTGTAGTAGATAGGAAGGAACAGAAGCTCTGCGCCTGCGTCCTTAGCCTTCTGAAGCTGTACAGAGAAGTCAGTCTTGGAATCTGCTGTAAATGCCTCAGCTGAAACTACTTCGAAGCCCTGGTTTGATGCTTCCTGTGCAAATGTCTGGTAAATACCTGATGAATATACATCTGAGCTGTCATAGATGATAGCTACCTTTGAAGCAAGCTTCTTGCTTCCGATATACTGTGCTGATGCAAGACCCTGGTTAGGATCTGAGAAGCATACACGGAAAACATTGTCATAGTTAACGCAATCAGCTGCTGATGCAGAAGGTGTAAGCTGGAACATGTTGTCCTCATGTGTGTTCTCACTAACTGCAAGTGAGCAAGCACTTGTTGTTGAACCTACAAGGAACTGCATACCCCAGTCCTTAAGTGTGTTGTAGGCGTTAACTGACTTCTCAGCGTTAAGCTCGTCATCCTCGCCCTTCATCTCAACCTGATATCCGTTGATACCGCCGTTGGCGTTGATCTCATTAACTGCAAGCTCTACAGAATTAACAACTGCAAGTCCGTATGCTGCTGCGCCACCTGTAAGGGGTCCGATTGAACCAATCTTAAATGTAGCTCCGCTGCTTGCTGATCCCTCAGCTGCTTCTGTTGCTGTGCTCTCTCCTGCAGGAGCTGAACTTCCACCTGCGTTGCCACCACACCCTGCAATTGTTCCTGCAAGAAGTGCAGCTGCTGCCATCAGACTAACTACGCTCTTCATCTTCTTCATAATGTTGTCCTCCTCGTAATAGAATTCGCTTTTGCGAAAGCCCTTTGTATAACGTTTATACATGTATACAATCTTTTTTAATACATTAAAGTAGTATAGTGAAAAAGTCAACCCGTTACTTTATTATTGCGTTCTTTGGTAATCCTTTCTTATAGAAGAATTTTCCATAACTCTTCTTAGCTGCGCCCGGCACCTTTACTGTGGCCTTGGAATTTATTCCCTTGAAGGCATTCTTACCAACGCTCTTTGCTGTAAGTGTCTTTGTCTTGATGTTCAGTTTTTTCAGATTGCTGCAGCCTTTGAAAGCATTGCTACCAATTCTGTTTACCGTCGCAGGAATCTTGATGCTCTTTAGTGACTTACAGCCCAAAAAGGATTTATTTCCAATTACTGTGACATTTTTACCAATCTTCACAGACGTTATTTTTTTATTATTCTTAAATGCGCCAGCCGAGATTTCTTTTACAGCATAGGATATACCATCCTTTTCAACAAAATCGGGAATAATTACATTCTTGCTGTTTATGTCATATGTTTCTATATAATTTACAGCCGGTTTTCCATCTTCATCCTGGACAACGATATAATATGCCTTTGAGGGCTCATCCTTAAACTGCGTACCTACAGGGTTTTGAGCTTCAACGGTTTTTGCCGGAGTATTCTGAGGTACTTCTGCAGGAATATTGGTGCTTTCTTCAGCATTTCCGGGATTTGTGCCCGGTGTTTCGGAATCTGTTGGAGTCTCGGGTTCGCCTGCTATCTTAACAGTAATACATACCGGTTCGGTATCCCCAAAATAGCCTTCCCCTTTAACTTTGTACCATACGCTATAGTCGCCCGCCATCGTGGCTGCAGGAATAGCCTCGGTAAAATAAATGTCGGCGGGTGCATGTACAGAATCAGCTCCAAGTGCATATACAAATTTTCCGCCATTAACCATCCCGGCATTAATAAGCTGATGACTATTTCCATTGGCAAACAGTCCATTTATAGCCGAAGGAGCTCTTACTATCATCGGTGCCACCTTATTTATTGTAGCTTTTGTTCCTGTCTGCTGGCCAGATCTTGCCATAATGTAATTATCTTTGCTTGTACCTCCAAGCGTTATTTCTGTAATAATTACATCCTTATCTGTTCCGGGCTCCGCATCTATAAAGTTTCCTTTAACAGAAACCGTTAGGCTGTCACCTTTACAAATTCCGCCATACACTACCTCAGAGCAATCAAACTCTGCATCGGTAGTTCCATCATATTCCTTGTTTTTAGCTTTAATGCCACTTATTGTTATCTCTTTTTCCTTTACGGAGAAAGTATTCCTAACTACTCCATCAAATCTTCCTCTACCGGTAATTACTGCTGTATAGTCACCGGCTTCCAGGACTTGCAAGGCATTTTCATCATCCTTTTCAAATGCAACGTCATAGTCTGTCCCTTCACGCATTTCATAAGATAGATATTTCACTTTTACCTCGCCGGTCTGATCTTTGCCGTTATATAAAAGATCATCTATCACAATATATTCAGACTCTAAAAATCTTTGTGAAAACTTTTCCATTTCCTTATTATCATTAAGAAAACAGACTGAACCATCATCTGTAACGAACCCGTCCGCATCTGACTCCTTAAGCTTTCCTCCGTTATAATTGGCATCTGCCTTTGCAAATACCGCATTACTTTTTTGCAGAGTCACACCGATAGTTCCACTAAGATCATCAGTAACAGTGATTGTATCGTCACCGGGTATATATACATTTTGTTTTACTGTTCCGCCGATTAGTGTATTTCCAATGATTTCTGCTCCATTTTCAACATTCAATACACCATATACACCTCCGCCTGATTCCCAGGCGATGTTTTCCTTAATTGATCCACCTTTCATATTGAAGGTTTTCACATTATAAACGCCTCCGCCGGATTTTCGGGCGGTATTTTTCGTAATCGATCCGCCATTCATATTGGCGATATTCTCATTATATACTCCACCTCCCCTTGTATCTGAAGAATTGGAATATATCTCTCCTCCAAGCATGTTAAAGGTTTTATGATTAGATACTCCACCTCCATCATCACTTGAAGAATTAGAGTATATCTTTCCTTCAGTCATGTTAAAGATTCCTCTATTATTTACTCCTCCACCATATTTACCTGAAGAATTGGAGTATATACTTCCTCCATACATATTAAAAACTGCTCCGTTAGCGACCTCAACTCCTCCGCCACTTTCCTGTTCCGTTGAATTACCCGCAATGCTTCCCCCGTTCATTGTGAAAACTCCACCATCAGAAACACAAACACCGCCTGCATATCGCGCTGCTTTGTTCCCGGTAATATTGCCTCCATTTAGAGTCAGCTGTCCTTTAGCTCCAACATAAATAGCTCCGCAATTATTATCGCTGTATCCACCGGTTATCTTTCCTTCCTGGAAAGTACTTGCGTCATTTATCACAAGCTCTCCTTCAACATCGAAGATGTAACCCAGGTGTTTAGCAGTATTCAATCCACGGTTAATTGTATGTCCATTCAGATTAAGCGTAACCTTCTTATCTTCTTTAATCGTAAACCAGGACATATTTTCCAAATCAGCGTCAAGTTCAGCATATCCGCCATTTGTAACTGCATAGTTGAGATGTGCGGTATTATAAACAAAATATGGACTTGCCTCCGTTCCCATGCCTTGTGGTATTGTCGAGTCCCCTGTACCCGCAGATGCCCTCATAGGCGTCTGACAAATAAACAGCGCCGCAGATAGTCCCATGACCGCTATCCTTTTAAAATCTACTATTTTCTCCCTCATAAGCTTCCCCTTTTCCCCGAGATTTTCACTAATAATGCACAAAACCGCCAGGCATGGCACTAATCTGCCATGATCTGACGGTCATACATTTTTCCTATATATTCAGTTTTGTTCCCCGCAAAAAGGGCATAGTTACTCTGTGATATGACGTGAAGCAATACAAAATCGTAGTACGCCTTACCCATGCTTTTCAAATTAAATCCCCCTAAAGAAAACAAAACCCACTGAGGTAATTATAAGAAATCTGTAAAGGCATGTCTATCTATTTGTATTGTCTACCTTATGTGTTCCGACAATATTTGCGGACAAAATATTCTATTTTGTACCATGACTGTACACCCCGTACATTAGCTAATTAAACGTTTTTATCAACTTATACGTTGGAACATTTTCCTTATCTTTTGTATATGAATAGACCATGGAAGAATAATCAGACGAGGAAAACACCTCCCCGAAAGAGAACGTGATATACTCCTTCATTCTAAGAATATCGTTTTCATCAATATTAGAAATGTCTTTTTCCTTAAACACAACAGATATGAATTCACTGGTCCTTACGCACAACAAATCAAAATCACCAATTGCTGAATTATAGTCCTTGGGCAGCGAGTAGAATTCCAAATCCTCCGGAACTTCTCCGCTATTTAATATCTTGATGATTTCTTTTTCTTTGCGCGACGCAGTAACTATCTTATCCGGACTATATGATTTGCTGGATATCCCGTAATGAGAAATCTTGTAGCCCATCTTTTCGAAGAGTTTCTGCACTTCCACATACCAGTCATACCAATTCGTCTTAATATCCTCGCCCCAAAATGTATAATTGATTTCCTTATTCATAAGTCCTCATTCATCAAACATGAAAGCCTTCCTACAGGCTCGTAAGCTTTCATTCATCAAACTCCCAAATGTTTTCGTCAAATATCTGCTTTGGCAGGACCATCCTGTAAAACGATATATAAAGCTCCCTTAGAGCTTCAACGTTTTCAGATTTGATTTTTCCAAGAACAAGTAACTGAAACGGTACCCCAAAGCACTTGATTCTCAGCCCTGTATCCTGACAAATATTCCTAAGATAAAACGAGCGTCTTCGTGTCTGAAGTTGTTTTTCTTCTTCATTGACCGCCTTATCAGGATCCTCAATTTCTATAAGAATATTATCAGCTTCTGCAAAATACTCTGATAATAACTCAAGCATCTTCCCGCCAATTCCGGAATTCCTTTTCTCCGGATAGATTGCCAGGTAATCAATGAGATAGTCTATATCCATCTTCACAAGAAAGGCATATCCTATTACAGCGCCTTCGTCCCATAGCCCAAGGCACTCATATATCCCTTTTTCCATTGCCCTCAAAATCACATCAAGAGGCTTCAGCTCATCTTCTGGAAAATCTACAATAAGCCGCTCTTTATATATGCTCTCCACCTGCACAGGATTAAGTTCAATAAGTTCCATCTGTTTTCCCCCAGCATTTTTATTATCTATTTTTAGTAAGCCACAAAAAAATCTGTGATTCAAGTTTCCCCTTAAATCACAGCTTACATTACTCTTTCCGACTGTCTTATTTTTTTCCTAATAATCATTTGTAACCATTATTCTTTAACCTGTCATACCACATGTCTAACCTTTAATATACTTCGCTTCCTTGGGCGTTCTTTTATTTGCCTCATCCACCAGAGCTTTGGCTGTAAAAAGATCTGCGGCAATCTGCTTCATGTTCAAAGGATAGTTACTCCCTGACATACAAAACCTCTCCCTTACTTATTTCTTCTAATATTGCCGAATCATCTGCCTTTCCTTCTTTAAAGTACAAAATGTCATACGTTTGAAGAAAGTCATCAAAGCTAGAAAGTTTATTAGCGAACTCAATAAACTGTTTTGATTGCAATGCCTTACTTTTTGACTGATTCCCAAACACTGCCAGATCTATATCTGATTCATCAGTACATCTGTCCTCAATGCAGGACCCGAAAAGAACAATTCTATCAATATAATCACAAGCCTCAGCAGATGTAACAATATTATTCAAATACTTCTTTTTAATATCAGCAACTCTTACGTGCCTGTTTCCAACTTTAACATCTACAACTTTACACATAACAGGTCTCCATAGTTTAGAAACATATTAATACTCCGTGTGATAATTATACAATAATTCTAAATAAAATAGTCTTAAATATCTGAATCATCCCCGATGTTGATTAACCATTTTTTCATTTAACCCAAACCACATAAAAGTAAGAGTGCATATATCAGAAATATACGCACTCTTGCAATCAATAACCTAAATGTAACAGATTATTTTTTCTTAATCTTCATTGAATTTTTAAAGCCAGTCTTTTTTGTGAATTTCTTCTGATATTTCTGCACAAGCTTCTTAGGAACCTTGATCACTGCCTTCTTATTTATTCCTTTAATAGCATTAGCTTTAATCGCGACTACCTTATTTCCCTTAATAGTAATGCTTTTTAGGTTTTTACATCCATTGAATGCATTTTTACCTATTTCTTTAAGACTTCCTGGCAATGTTACAGACTTAAGTTTTGTGCATTTCCGGAATGCATTAGCACTTATTGTTTCTACGCCGTTACCTAATTTTACTGATGACAGACTAGTACAATCCTTAAATGCATTCGGCTCAATAGTTGTAACTGTATCAGGCAATGTAATGGAAGTTATATTGGCGTTTCCAGAGAAGGCACTTTCACCTACTGACGTTACTGTGTATTCCTCGTTTCCGGCAACTACTGTCGCAGGAATTACAACTTCTGTGCCTTCAATGTTAATACCATCAACTTCTATTTCCTTATTACTCTTATCTGTAATCGTGTAAGAGCATTCTCCTGTAATGGTTGCGTTTCCATCATAGGTATAATTGCCACCATTGATATTATTATCAGGCGTTGGGTTAGTATTTGGATTAGTATTGCTGCTTGGGGTAGCGTTATTGTTTGGTTCGGTATTATTACTAGGAGCTGTGCTATTGTTGGGATTAGTATTATTATTGCCATTGCTGGAATTAGAATTATCGTTACTACCATTATTATTGTCACTTCCGTTATTGTTGCCGCTATCATTATTACTGCCTGGAAGAATGCTAAATGTGGTTGAACAGGAATTATCGTAATTATTAATTCCTGCGACATTAACCCTAGCTGTACCGACATTTACGTTATTTTCATAGCTCAGAATATAATCAATATTCTGTGTGAGTATAGCTCCATTTAATGATACTAAGGCTAATGGCTTTTTCTCAAAACCATCATTGTATTCCGTAGTTTTATCTAGCGAGATAGTTGCGTACTTAATTGATGCCTTGCTAATGGTATAATTCACGGTACTAGTCCCGGAATACTTATTTCCCTTACCTGTTATAGTAATCGTAGCGGTTCCAGCATTTATATTATTTGAATAATCCACACTGTAATCTGTACCCTGATAAAGCAATACACCATCCAAACTTACAGTTGCCGTAGGCTTTTTTGCAGTCCCATCATAAGTATATGTAGAATTGGACAATGAAATCTCTGCATTGCTGATGCTTGCTTTCGAGATTTTAACACTGCTATTATCAATTACAGCATTATAATTTTGATGAGTAATTTTAAAATAAACTTTATGTGTTCCATTTGCAGAAAATGATGGATTCGTAGCAGAGTAATTTATTCCATCTGTAGAATACACAATGGAATAACCTGTGCTTGGAAAGTACACTTTTACAGAAATCGAATGTGATTTGCCATCATTGTATGTATCAACTCCCTCAGCAGAATACGCAATATCTTCCTTCTTGATTTTTACCGTTTCAGATCCGGTCTGCTCATTATAGTTAGGTGATGAGATTTTATAATAAACTGTATAATTCCCAGCATCAGTAAATGTTGGCTTTTCACTAAAGTAATCTATTCCATCACTTGAATACTCCACATTATATCCGGAAGCTGGCTTGGTTACATCTACTGAAATTGTATGAGGAAGACCATCATAGTATGTTTCTGTTCCGTCAGAACTATAAACCATTGTACTTTTGCTAATCTTTACTGATTCATGACCTGTTTGAGTATAATAATTTGCAGCGATAATCTTATAATAAACAGTATAATCTCCCGCATCAGTAAATATCGGATTTTCTGTTGAATAATCCGTACCATCTGTTGAATACTCAACTGTATACCCCAATGTTGGAGCTGTTACATTAACAGAAATAGAGTGTTCCTGACCATCATAGTTCGTTTCTGTTCCATCTGAACTATATGCTATAGTATTCTTGATTATTTTTACTGACTCATGTCCTTCTTTATCGTTATAATTGGGTGCTGTGATTTTGTAATATACTGTATAATCGCCAGCATCGATAAAGGAAGGCTTTTCTGTTGAATAATCCGTACCATCTGTTGAATACTCAACTGTATACCCCAATGTTGGAGCTGTTACATTAACAGAAATAGAGTGTTCCTGACCATCATAGTTCGTTTCTGTTCCATCTGAACTATATGCTATAGTATTCTTAATTATTTTTACTGACTCATGTCCTTCTTTATCGTTATAATTGGGTGCTGTGATTTTGTAATATACTGTATAATCGCCAGCATCGATAAAGGAAGGCTTTTCTGTTGAATAATCAGCACCATCTGTCGAATACTCAACTTCATATCCTGATATTGGAGTATTTACGTTAACTGAAATAGAATGAGGCGTTCCATCATAGACTGTCTCTATCCCTGATGCTGATGAAATTATATTACTTTTACTAATGCGTACCGTTTCATGTCCGTTTTTATCATTATAATTCGGATCCGTTATTTTGTAATAAACAGTATATTCTCCACTGTCCGTGAATTCCGGCTTCTCAGTATCATAATTAATATCATCAGTAGAATATTCTATTGCGTACCCGGAAGCTGGTGTGGTTACATTTACACTAATTGAATGAGGATTACCATCGTAGGCTGTATCAACACCTTCTGCTTCACAATTTATATAAGATTTGTTTATGACAACGGACGCATTTCCTGTATTCTTAATATGATTTGGTGCTGTGATTTTGTAATAAACAGTATAATTGCCGCAATCAGTAAAAGTAGTTTTCTCTTCCGAATAGTTAATATCATCTATTGAGTAAGTTATCGTATATCCTGAAGTAGGTTTGGTAACATTAATAGAAATTGAATGTGGATCACCATCATAATATGTATCAACACCATCAACATTACATTCAACAGAGTCAAACTCTGATCCACACACATAAGTCGCACTAGCACTACCTGCAGGTATTTCCGTAAATTTTGTGTCCAAGTCCGCAATACCATTGTTATCTAATTTGTAATATCCCTGATTACTGCCTAATGGAATGGATACCCCTAAACTAGCAGGACCTTTAATAGATTTTATATTCGCACCAGAAAACATACAATCCATGTTGCAGAAAGAACTAATCTCAAAACTGCTTATATCTAATTCATCAATGGCAGAATAATAGAACATCTCGGTATAGTCATCAACTTTGGTTGTATCGAACGAAGACAAATCAAGTTTCTGAAGACTAGTACAATTATAAAACAACCGTGACATATCTTTAACTTTTGATGTATTAAATGTAGAAAGATCCAAATTTTTCAAATTTGAACAATTATAAAACATACCTGAAATCTCTTTTAGCGAAGATGTTTCCATAAGACTTAAGTCTAATGATTCTAAGCTATTGCAGTTTTCAAACATTCCACGCATATCAGTAACAGAAGCTGTGTTCATAAAGCTTAAGTTCAATGACTTTATGCTACTGCAGCCATAAAAAGTCCCAGCCATAGTATTAACATTTGACGTATCAAAACCGTTTATTTCTAGATTAGCTAAATTGGGAAGGTAAGCGAACATATTCGAAATGTCTAAAACATTACTTGTATCAGTAAATGACAGTTTCAAAGTTGATAGTTTTGTGCAAGCAAAAAACATATTGTTACAACTCACAGAATTTGGGGCGATATTATATAGTTCTGCACATCTAACAAACTGGTCCTCACTAATCAGAAAATTGCAATTTGCATGAAGTGTTGAAGAATTTGTTGCTGTCTTGATATAAAATACATGATTCTCATTCAAAAAGCTTTTAAACTTCTCTCCATCAAGATCTCCATCATTAGACAATATTGTCAAGGTTCTCGTGCTATCATCATATTCACCAGTAACATTTGTCCCCAAATCTATATTAGATGTTATCTGTGCCTTTGCAGGAATAGCCAAAAATGAAAGCAGGAAAAACGCTACTGCAAAAGAAAAAAGACATATACTTGTTTTAAATCCCTCATAACGCGCTCTCATAGCAGGTCTCCTTTCATAGAAAAGCTGATACTACAATTTTACTTCAACTGCAGAGAATAAGTGTATTTGTTATAAAGTTTTAATTGTATTTTTCAAACTTTTAATATTCGCACTACCTGAATGCCGTTTTTTAATATAATATAAAGCTGTGATTCAGATTTTCACTTAAATCACAGCATCCATTTATTATTCAGGATAAAGCTGCTGGCATTCATTATATATCGTTCTTCATTTATAAAAAAATTGGTTTTTACGCCTCAGATGACATTTTTCCCATTTCTTAGGCATACAAATCAAATCGTTTTGTAGGCATATACGCTCATAATTGCGGATTATATTGCAAGCTTGAAAGTCGCTTGCAAGTCTTCACGGCTGTGAATCAGCAGATTTCAAGCTTTTCACTGCTCAGATTCTCAAAAAAAGCTGTGAATATACAAGTTTTTGCGAAATCACTGCTCGCATCTGTTACAGCAGCTGTGAATCACCTAATTTCTAGCTTTTCACTGCCGGATTGCAAGTCACCACAACTGTGAACCAACTAATTTAAAGCATTTCACAGCCAAAAAGCCATTTTAAAAGAGTTTTGCTTGCATAACTCTAGTTCGCAAGCTGTATTGCGGAGCAATAAAAAAGCTGTGATTCAAGTTTCCCCTTAAATCACAGCTTACATCAGTCCCCAAGACTACCTTATTATTTTCCCTTTTTAAATTTCAGCTTACCGTTCTTTGCGCCTCCGGCCTTATTTATTGTCTTCATCATCTTTGAAGCAATGCTTTTGGACGGAGCAATTATAGTGAACTTTGCTTTTTTCTTTATCTTCTTGAAGCTATTCTTACCGATAGACTTAAGTGTTCTTGCATCTAAAGTGACTTTTCCAAGGTTCTTGCAATTGCAGAATGCCTTGGCGCCTATCTTTTCGATTCCATTGGCAAGCTTCACAGTTTTTATCGTCTTGTTTCCAGCAAAAGCATTCTTGGCGATGGACTTAACCTCATAGGTTGCAAGGTTTTCATCATTTACTTCAGAAGGAATGTTTACAGTTGCTCTGGCCTCTGAATCAAAGCCCATAACTTCAACCTTTGCCAGAGTATCTGTGCTGTATGTAACCCTATACTTTATTCCGTCTTTTACAAATGTAGAGCCAATCGCTTTGTGTGCAGGCGGAACCATAATAAGTGATTGAGCAGGTGCAAATGCTAAATCATTATAGTAAGTAGCTCCAAACTTTCCGTTTGCATACTCACACATTGCGTTAGGCAGCTTGCAGCTTTCTGAATCTACCGGCGTGAAAACTTTAGTAAGCTTATCACACCCATCAAACATTTCTGAATTATAGTATAGCTGCAAATTATTCAGATTAACTGATTCTAATGAGCTACATCCCTTGAAAGTACGAAGAGCGTTGCACTTACACTTAAGTCCGCTGAGATCTACTGTTTTAAGGCTTGTACAGCCCATGAACATCTCATCAAATCCTTTTCCAACAAGCATTCTATTTATTTACAGCGAACAATTCAAGCAAAAGTAGTACAACCACTTATCTGATCATCCCCACTGCATCCTGCACCGAAGAAACTCCTATCAGCTTCACCCCGGGGAATTTTTTTGCATACTTATCTGCAACGGGCTTGGGCACTATGCAGGTCTTAAAGCCAAGCCTCTCTGCTTCGGAAATTCGCACATCAGGCATGTTCACAGATCTCACCTCACCTGAAAGGCCGACTTCACCGAAGGCGATGACATCATCAGGAATGGCTCTGTTCCTAAAGCTGGATACGATAGCCATGCACATGGAAAGGTCCAGCGCAGGCTCAATCAGCTTCATTCCTCCTGCAAGATTTATGTATGCATCATAGGATGAAAGCTCGAGGCCCACTCTTTTTTCAAGGACAGCCATAAGGAGATTTACTCTGTTAAAATCGGTTCCGTTTGCCTGTCTTCTTGGGAAGTTAAAATTGGTATGACTTACAAGTGCCTGTATCTCTATAAGGATTGGCCTTGTCCCTTCTATGGAGCAGGTAACGATTGAGCCGCTGGCGTTTTCAGGTCTGCCCTCAAGCATGAACTCGGATGGATTGCTGACCTCCACAAGTCCCTCATTTCTCATCTCGAATACGCCTATCTCATTCGTCGAACCAAAACGGTTTTTCACTGCTCTTAAGATTCTGTAGGACGCATGTCTGTCACCCTCAAAATAAAGCACAGTATCCACCATGTGCTCCAACACTCTGGGGCCTGCAACAGTGCCCTCTTTTGTAACATGACCGACTATAAAAACTGAAATGCCAAGCTGCTTTGCAATTCTCATGAGCACTGATGTAGACTCCCTTACCTGGGATACGCTTCCGGGGGCTGAGCTAACGTTCTCATTGAACATGGTCTGAATGGAGTCGATGATTACCACCTCAGGTGAAGCTCGTCTTATCACCTCTTCGATTGTTCCAAGATCCGTCTCACATAAAAGCTCCATATCCTCAGTGAAATCACCGATTCTGTTGGCACGAAGCTTTATCTGCTGAAGTGATTCCTCACCTGAAATATATAAGACCTTCCGCTTGTCAGCCGACAGAAGTCTTGCAGTCTGCAAAAGAAGTGTGGATTTTCCTATTCCTGGATCACCGCCCACCAGGGTAAGCGAGCCCTTTACAAGACCTCCACCAAGAACGCGATTGAACTCACCAATATGTGTGTCAAAACGATCCTCTTCATTTATTGTTACTTCGGAGAGTTTAACCGGCTTACTCTGGGTATCGCCGCCTGCAAAACCACCAATGCCGCCTGCTGCTCTCTTTGAGCTCTTACCGGTAACCGAGGGCTTTATCGTCTCCTCCACAAAGGTATTCCACTCTTTACATCCCGGACATTGTCCCATCCATTTTGATGACTCATATCCGCATTCCTGACAGTAAAATACTGTCTTAATCTTTGTTGCCATATTTCCCCCATTTACCTCCATTCTTATTCTTCACTACACGCATGTCACTTCACGAGTAACTAATCCCCTAACATACAAAAGGGCTGCAATGCAGCCCTTTTGATATTCTATTTTATTTATGAATTTCCACTTTTGACGGAGCGGTTCCAAGCGTTACACTAAAGCTAAGCTTGCCTCCGACTCCTGTTTGCATCGGACCGATATTCTTACCATCCACAAGTACGTGATAATCGGTATTTTCCTCCAGTCCAACAGTTATCTGTGCATCTCCTGGTCCCTCAACCTCAAAGGAAACACCATTGTCGTTCTCCTTAAAGTGGGTGACCGTTGTCCCCGGAACAGACTCATAAAGGAACATCTCGTTCTGCTCCAGCTTGGTAATGTCCTTGAAGGTTTTTACCTTTAAAATGTTGCCCTCATGCTCGAAGTTATCAAGCTTTTTCTTCTCGGGCAGATCATAATTACCAAAGCTGATAGTTCCATCTGCTTCCGCTCTCAGCAACTGCTCTACGACAGCCATTTTCTACCTCCTATTTTATTATCCCGTCCGCCAAATCCCACGTAAACATCTCATTCACAAGGCAACCCGGCCCCCGGAATAATAGCACAAAGTGTTTTTACTGATTTAATTATAAAGCATCAAATACAATTATTTTCTTAAAAATTTATGAATCATTTCGTTTTCTTAGACACTTTTTTAGCCGAAGCAGTTTTTCCGGTTGTCGACTTCTTGGCGGTAGTTTTCTTCGCATCAGCTTTCTTAGCTGTAGTGCGCTTTGCGGCGGTTTTCTTTGCAGCGGGTTTCTTAGCTGCAGTCTCGCCCTTCATTGAAAACACTACCTTGTCGTCCTTGATTCCTATTGTAACCTTGCTGTCTCGCTTTATATTGCCCTTCAAAAGTTCCTCAGCCATAGCGTCCTCGATTACGGACTGGATAGCCCTCTTAAGAGGTCTTGCACCCATCTTGGCATCAGAGTACTTCTTAACAAGGAACTCTTTTACCTGCTGAGACATTACAAGGTCGATTCCGAGCTGATCCTTGCATCTCTTGCCGAGGTTCTTACTAAGGAGTGTGACGATCTCCATCATCTCCTTCTCATTGAGCGGATGGAATACCATGATCTCATCGATACGGTTTATGAATTCAGGCTTGAAAAGTCTCTTAACCTCTTCCATAACGCCGCTCTTCATGTTCTCATAATCCTTCTTCTCATCGGAGGCTGTGTCGAAACCAAGTCTCTTGGGCTCAACGATTCTCTGGGCGCCTACGTTAGAAGTCATGATAAGGATTGTATTCTTAAAGCTCACCTTGCGGCCCTTAGCATCTGTGATGTGACCGTCATCAAGCACCTGAAGAAGCACGTTGAAGATGTCAGGGTGCGCTTTTTCTATTTCATCGAAAAGTATTACTGAGTAAGGATGACGTCTCACCTTCTCGGAGAGCTGTCCACCCTCATCATATCCCACATATCCGGGCGGTGAACCGATCATCTTGGACACGGAGTGGCCTTCCATGTACTCGGACATATCAACTCTTATAAGAGCATTCTCATCTCCGAACATAGCCTCTGCCAGTGCCTTGGAGAGCTCAGTCTTACCAACACCTGTAGGTCCGAGGAAAAGGAATGAACCGATGGGTCTGTTAGGATCCTGAAGTCCTACTCTTCCTCTTCTGATTGCCTTGGAAACAGCAACTACTGCATCCTCCTGGCCGATGACTCTCTCGTGAAGAATCTTCTCAAGCTTAAGAAGTCTTTCTGACTCCTTCTCCGCGATCTTCTTAACCGGGATCTTGGTCCACATCGCAACAACTTCAGCGATGTCATTCTCAGTTACAACAAAATCCGAATTTTTCTCTTTCTTATTCTCGGAAGCCTTCTTGCGGTTGTACTTCTTAATAAGTGCTTCCTGCTTGCGGTGAACCTCACCTGCTCCTGCAAAGTCTTCCTTTGCAAGAAGTTCCTCAACCTCTTTGTCCATCTCATGGATCTGCTGCTCCATCTCACGAACACCTGAAGGCGCGCCGCTAAGACGAAGTCTCACAGCGGATGAAGCCTCATCAATAAGATCGATAGCCTTATCGGGAAGATTTCTGTCATTGATATATCTGCTACTTAAATCTACTGCTGCCTGAATAGCCTCAGGTGTGATCTTTACATGGTGGTGCTCCTCGTACTTGCTCACGATTCCATTAAGGATGGCAAGGGATTCATCTCTGTCAGGCTCCTCAACGTTAACAGGCTGGAAACGTCTCTCTAAAGCCGCATCCTTCTCCACATATTTGCGATACTCTGTGATGGTAGTAGCACCGATCATCTGTATCTCGCCTCTTGCAAGTGAAGGCTTAAGTATGTTGGACGCATCGATAGCGCCCTCTGCACCGCCGGCACCGATAAGGGTATGCATCTCATCTACGAAAAGAATAATATTCCCGTCATCGATTACTTCGCGGATAACTCTCTTAATTCTCTCTTCGAACTCACCTCTGTACTTAGATCCTGCGATCATTCCTGAAAGATCAAGTGTCAAAAGTCTCTTATTCTGAACCGTAAAGGGAACATCTCCTGCAACTATCCTCTGTGCAAGGCCCTCAACAACGGCTGTCTTACCAACACCGGGCTCACCGATGAGGCAGGGATTATTCTTGGTTCGTCTGCTGAGAATCTGAATAACTCTCTGGATCTCGTTATTCCTTCCGATTATGGGATCAAGCTTGTTCTCTGCTGCAAGAGCCGTAAGATCACGGCTGTACTGCTCAAGAGTTGAAGCCTTTTTCTTGGCATTGTTTTTCCTTCCAAGGTCCTCTTTTACAAGGTTGGCATCCTCTCCCATGGCTGCCAGTGTCTCAGCATAAATCTTCTGAATAGAGACATTCATGGTTCCTATAAGACGAACCGCAACATTCTCGCCCTCCTTGATAAGAGCCAGCAAAATATGCTCTGTTCCAATCTTCTCGGCACGGAATCTGTCTGCCTGCCTCTCAGCCTCCTCGAGGACATTCTCAGCTCTCGGCGAAAAGCCCTCCTTATCAAGAAGCGTCAAATTGCCACCTTCTACGATAAGATCTCTGATGATATCCATCATCTTATCTTCATTGACGCCATTATCAATAAGGATTCTTGAAGCTACGCAGCCTCCTGTTTTGATAAGGCCTAAAAGAAGGTGCTCTGTACCCACATAATTGAGTTTAAGAGTTCTTGCTGTTTTCCTCGCAAGCTTCAGCGCCTCCTGCGCCTTCTCTGTATATTCTTTATTCAAAAAAACTCCTTCCCGTTGCTTTCCAAAATATGGTCAGCAACTCATATCTGATATTCGAGTTCCGTTACTGTCAAATGTATCTGATCTAAGCCTCATAATGGCCGTATATCTCATCTACAAGTTCATGTATCTCATTCCTGGTCACGCCCTTACACATCGCTCTCGCAAGAACAACACTCAGCATATCGTGAGCTTCTTCAAGCGCCTCAAGCTTGTTGAGATCAATTGCTATGATAGCACCTCTGCGCCTGTCAATCTTAACAAAGCCCTCCTGCTGTAAAATGGAGTATGCCTTATTGACAGTATGCATGTTAATGCCAATCATCTCGGCAAGCTGCCTCACACTTGGTAACTGCTCACCCTCCCGGAACTGAGACGTGGCAATACCCATAATGATCTGATTGCACAGCTGTACATATATCGCTTCATCACTGTTAAAATCAATTTGTATTACCATGGACGCCTCCTTTTCTGTGATACATTTAGTATAACAAAGGAGAGGTCAAAGTCAACCAAAAACAGAACAGAGACCTATAAAAAAGCCATAAACTAACAGGGAGCTGCAATGCAGCTCCCTGTCGTTATTATATCTTATTTATCATCATCATCCAGATCAAGGAATTCGAATTCGAAGTCCTCATCATCAAGAAGGAAATTGCGTGACTTACGTCCGCCTGCTGGTGCAGCCGATGCTGCGCTCCTCTGTGCCTCGGCACGATCACGTGAAGGTGCGGGACGCTCACTTCTGGGTTCTGATACTGACTTTCTTACAGGTGGTCTGTCCTCTGTAAGGAGAGATGCAGCTGAACCGATAGGTGCCTTTCTTGCAGGAGTAACAGTTGAAGTTCTCTTGCTGTCTGCTACTGTTCTGCCATTTGACTTCGGTGCTGAATCACCTTTGTCAAAGAATCTCTTTGCGGGCTTCTGCGGAGGAAGCTCTTCGTACTTATTCTTCCTAGCTGCTCCCTCGTCCTCATCATCTTCATACATATAATCACGAAGCTTGTAAATGAGAAGAAGTACACCAAGCACGAGAATACCGATCACAACTGCCATGCCGATGATGGCGCCCTTGAGCTTCTTAACCTGAGCCTGAAGTGCATTGGCCTGCTGGCCTGCCTTAGCATACTCGAGAAGGTCGTTAAGCTTAACCTGAGTTCCTTCTACATTATCATAGAGGTACCATACCTCTGTGCCTGTTCCGTCATCCTTATAAGCAAGTGAAAACTCGCCGTTACCAACTACTGCGGGCTCTGCTGCAGGCTGTTCCACAGGCTGCTCCTCTACAGGTGCCTCGCCTTCTGCGGGAGCTGCCTCACCCTCTGCAGGTGCTTCGCCTTCAGCGGGAGCTGCCTCGCCCTCTGCCGGAGCAGGAGCGCCCATCTGTACGAGATCGGAACGAACGAAACCTGTTCTTCCGCTACTTCCGAATCTGATCTGATACCATGTCTTGCCATCAGTGCCTGATGCCTCACCTGTTACGGTAACGCCCTCGCCGTTCTTAACTGTTCCGACTGAGCTGTAACCGGTTCCTGCACCACTTCTGACATTAGCACTTGCAACAGTTACTGTAGCAGGCTGCTCCTCTACAGGTGTTGCCTGTGTCTCAGGAAGTGCCGCGCTTGTTGTTCCTACATCTGTGCTCTTTGTAGCACCTGACTTTGAAACCAGATCGCTTCTTACATATCCGTATTCTGAATCGTTAATGAAAATTCTGTACCAAACATATCCCTGTGAATCAGTAGTCTCATCGATGATATCGACCTTGTCCCCGGAATCAAGGCTCGATACCTGTGAAGAAGATGTGCTTGCCTCAGCTCTGACCTTAACATTTGAAGATGTTATCGTTCCCGTAGCGGCTAAAGCACTTATCGGCATAGCGAACGCCAATACCCCCGCTGTAAGAACGGATGCAGCACCTATGGCCACATTCCCAATTTTTTTTCTAATCATACCTTCTACCTCCAAACAGTGCAGCGCTGTACCTGCACTTAAATCTCTATATGCGCGACTATTCATCACTAATTACACAGGAAATATCTTCCGGTAAATAGGAAAAGTCGAATAATCAACCCAATATTTAGTATATTGTACCACAATTTAGCTTAATCTTGTACCTCATATTGAGATAATGAAAGAATTATGCCTCGTCAATTGCTTTTCCGATATCGTGGCGCATATATTTATTTTCAAAGCTTACCCATTCGGTAGCTTCATAAGCCTTTTTTCTGGCCTCAGAGAGTGTGTCACCCTTAGCTGTGATGCCGAGAACACGACCACCATTTGTGACAATTTTGCTCTCTTCATTGAACTTGGTTCCTGCGTGGAAGCAGTAATAACCGTCCTTCCCCTTGAAGTTCTCAAGTCCGGTTATCTCCTTGCCCTTTTCATAGCTTACAGGATATCCGTCTGATGCAAGCACAACGCAAACTGCTGCCTTATCCTCGAACTGAAGATCAACCTGGTCGAGAGTGCCATCGATAACAGCCTCACAAACCTCGATCATATCTGTCTTAAGTCTGGGAAGTACAACCTGAGCCTCGGGATCACCGAATCTTGCGTTGTACTCAAGCACTCTGGGACCATTTTCAGTAAGCATGAGTCCGAAGAAAATTACACCCTTAAACTCTCTGCCTTCCTGTCTCATGGCATCAACAGTTTTCTGATAGATGTGCTCCTTGCAGAACGCATCGACTTCCTCAGTGTAGAAGGGGCTTGGTGAAAAGTTGCCCATTCCGCCTGTGTTGAGGCCTGTATCGCCGTCTCCTGCTCTCTTATGGTCCTGAGCTGAGCTCATAAGCTTGATTGTCTTACCATCTACAAATGAGAGAACCGAAACCTCTCTACCTGTCATGAATTCCTCGATGACCATGCGGTTTCCTGCATCGCCAAACTTCTTGGTCTCCATGATCTCACGGACACCTGCCTCAGCTTCCTCCTTAGTCTCGCAGATGAGTACGCCCTTACCAAGTGCAAGGCCGTCGGCCTTAAGAACTATAGGAAACTTTGCTGTCTGCAGATATTCAAGAGCCTTTTCGGGATCGTCGAAGGTCTCATAAGCAGCTGTGGGAATATCATACTTTTTCATAAGGTCCTTGGAAAATGCCTTACTTCCCTCAAGAATAGCTGCATTTTTGCGAGGTCCGAATACTCTGAGTCCCTCTGCCTCAAAAGCATCAACGATACCGCCAACAAGCGGATCATCCATTCCTACTATAGTGAGATCTATCTGCATGTTCTTTGCAAATCTTACAAGCTTGTCGAATTCCATGGGAGAAATCGGCACACACTCCGCAAGTTCTGCGATTCCGGCATTGCCGGGTGCACAGTAAAGCTTGTCGAGATGCTTACTGCGTGAAACTGCTTCTGCTATGGCGTGCTCACGGCCGCCACCACCTACGATAAGTACGTTCATACCTTACTCCTTTGACCCTCATCCGTCACCTGCGGTGACACCTGTCTCCGCTCCGCTTCGGTCCGCGCAAAGCCGACGTCCCCCGGACGTCGTGCGCCCCCAAAGGAGGAAGACTTTTAATGAGTATTATTTCAATAAATTATTACATTACTGATTTTGAGCCATTTCAAAACATTATTACAATATCGCTTCGGGATCATATCCATCAATAACTACCTTACCATCAACAATAGTAACCTTTCCGTTCGCGATAAGGTCGATAGCCTTGGGAAGTATCTTCCACTCAGCCTGTTCCATGATGCGCTGCTGGAGTGTCTTTGCAGTGTCATCAGGTCTTATCATTACAGGTTTTTGAAGAATAATTGGACCTGTGTCCGTGCCCTCGTCCACAAAGTGAACCGTTGCACCGGATACCCTCACACCTCTCTCTAGAGCCTTCTCGTGGACCTTGAGGCCATAGAAGCCCGTTCCGCAAAATGAAGGAATAAGTGAAGGATGGATGTTGATTATTCTTCCACTAAATGCCTTGACGATTTTTTCAGGAATAACAACGAGACATCCGGCAAGTACTATAAGATCCGGGTTCTCGGAAACAAGAAGCTCATAAAATGCTTCGTTAAAGGCATCTCTGCTCTCAAATTCCCTGGGAACAAGAACCTCTGCTCTGATGCCGTGCTTCCTCGCTCTCTCAAGAGCGAAGGCATTCCTGTTGTTTGAAAAAACCATGCCTATCTTAGTATTGGTGATGGTACCGTTATCAATTGCATCGATTATTGCCTGAAGATTGGTGCCGCCACCTGAAACAAGGACCGCAATGTTTAGCATATCTCTACTCCCTTGTCTCCTGCCTCAACGCTACCTACGATCCATGCCTTCTCACCTGAAGCCTCGATAGCCTTAAGTGTCTTGTCGGCATCTGCAGGATCTACAGCAAGAACCATTCCAAGTCCGCAGTTGAAGGTGTTGAACATCATCTTCTCCTCAAGGTTACCGGTCTTCTGCATGAGCTTGAAAATTGCAGGAACCTCGTAGCTGTCCTTCTTAACAACTGCCTTGCATCCATCGGGAAGCATTCTCGGGATGTTTTCATAAAAACCGCCGCCTGTAATGTGACTGCAGCCCTTAACTGTGATGCCCTCATTTTTAATCTCTTTGAGCATCTTTACATATATTTTTGTAGGAGTAAGAAGTGCCTCGCCAAGAGTACATCCAAGCTCGTCATAGTACTTCTCAAGGCTCTCCTTTGTCATATCAAAGACTTTTCTTACAAGTGAAAAACCGTTAGAGTGAACGCCGCTTGAAGCTACGCCGATAAGTGTATCCCCGGGCTTAATTGTGCTTCCGTCGATCATCTCTGATTTATCAACAACGCCTACAGCAAAGCCTGCTACGTCGTACTCATCCTCAGGCATAAGTCCGGGATGCTCAGCTGTCTCGCCGCCTACAAGAGCACACTCAGACTGCTTGCAGCCCTCAGCCACGCCCTTAACGATTGCTGCGATTTTCTCGGGATAGTTCTTACCGCATGCGATGTAATCAAGGAAGAAAAGAGGCTCGCCGCCTGCACAGATTACATCGTTAACGCACATAGCAACTGCATCAATTCCTATGGTGTCATGCTTATCAAGAAGAAAAGCAAGCTTTATCTTTGTTCCTACTCCGTCGGTTCCGGATAACAGTACCGGATCCTTCATATTTTTAATGTTTGCAAGGGAGAAGGCTCCTGAAAATCCTCCAAGACCGCCAAGGACCTCGGGTCTCATGGTCTCCTTTACATACCCCTTGATCATCTCCACTGACTTGTAGCCTGCTTCGATATCGACACCTGCATTTTTGTAGTTAAGCTCTGACATGTTTTCCTCCGTTTTGCCCCTCATCCGCCCTTCGGGCACCTTCCCCCTAGGGGAAGGCAATGAGGTATATTTCCTACACCTACCTATAATAGAATTACAAGTAGTTTATTACCTATAAAAATTCAAGTTATTTGTTTACTTAAATAATCAGTAATTCTGATATCCAACCTCCTGAAGCCGCGCATCCTTAGCCACAACAGCTTCCTTGAGGCCCATTGAATATTCCTTAAGCTTTGAAAGCAGCTCTGCATCGCTTGTAGCGAGTATCTTTGCTGCAAGAAGTCCTGCATTTGCTCCACCATTAATAGCCACAGTTGCAACAGGAATACCTGAAGGCATCTGTACAATGCTGTAGAGCGAATCTCTGCCGCCTAATGAAGTTGTATGCATGGGAATTCCGATAACAGGCATAGGGAAAATTGCGGCGCACATACCAGGAAGATGTGCTGCCATTCCTGCTCCGGCAATGATAACTTTAAAACCTTTGTCCTCAGCGCTCTTCGCATATGTGAAGAACTCCTCGGGTTCACGATGTGCTGAAATAATGTTCATCTCATACGAGATACCAAGCTCATCGAGTATTTGTGCTGCTTTGGCCATGACCGGCATATCCGAGTCAGAGCCCATTACGATCCCAACCTGTGCCATTTCTCTCCTCCACCCTTGGTACTAATTAATTGATAACGAATGTGCTTGCGCAACTACCGCAATCCTACCACATAACACTATTCGTTATCAACTGTAAGAATGCTTTAAAGTTTTAACTTTTGAAATGATTTTTCTGAGCTTTTTTTCCAATTGACGGTATCCCTTAAGATGTTCGGCAAAGGATTTTTCATCCTCTTCCTCAAGATCAAGCTCCATGGACCTGGCAAAATCTGCCATTTTATCAGCGCCAATAAGCCGCGCAGTATCCTTAGCTGACCTCACCGCAGACTTGAGCTCCGAAGCATCGTGATACTCAAGGTGGCTCTCAATGCCTTCAAGAGTATCCGTTTTCATATACTCGTTTAGTACCTCAAGATAAAAAGTAGGATCAAAAAGGAAGTACTTTTTCGGCCTGTCGAGATTCATCCCCTTCATCTCTGCAGACAGATTATCCCATAGCTCCCCGATGTTCATAGTCTTGATAATTCCATGCTTTTTCAGCAGATCTCTTATCTGATCCATGGAAAATGGCTTTTGCATATAGTCAGAAAAACCGGCATTCAGATAAAACTGCCCGTCAGCTGAAGAATCATTGGCAGTTACCATTACAACCGGTATATCGGGACACAGATTTTCCTCTTTTATAACCGACATTGCCATCATGCCATCCATAACCGGCATAAGATGATCCATAAAAACAAGATCATAGGATTTTGCGCGCAGCAAATCGATTGCTTCCTGTCCGTTGAAAGCAATCTCTGTATTAAATCCGAGCTGTCCCACCATCTCCGCGAGAAGCTCGGCATTCATTTCCGCATCATCTACGATCAAAATAGCCATTTCTTTCAGATTCTCCCAGCATATACAAAAGACCAAACGCACCGCTTCCGTGAATTGCAGCCATGGAAGCAGATTCCCTTTGAACAATGATCTCATCAAAGCTCATGATGCTGTTAACCCATTTCTTGATATCATCTATCTCAGAGGATGTCAGATCAGTATGCGTTATGAAAAGAGTTTTCTTATCAATAGGAGAAAACTTTGTCAGCTGGTCTTCAACATATCCCTTGCGACATTTTGTCACGGAACCGATCATCATTCTGCCAAGGCTTCCCCTTCCATCTCTGAAAAGAACAGCGGGCTTGAGCATAAACACACGGCTAAAGCCTCCGGTTCTGCGCTTTATCCTTCCCATCCTTATGAGGTAATCGATATTATCGATAAGAAAACTGGTATGAATGCGCTTCTTCATAACATCCAGTTCCGCTACACAATCCTGAACATTTTTTCCCTCCTGCGCAAGACGCACAGCCTCCAGCACAAGAATACCCATACCACTTGAAAGACTCTCGGAATCAACAACTGTAATCTTATCAAATGAAGCTGCTGCCTCACTTGCAACATGGAATGCGCCGCCCGCCTTTCCTGACATACTTATATGAATAATATTCTCTGCATCGGAAAGATGAGCCGCAAAGAAATCCTCATACTCCTGCACCGAAGGAATATCAACCGAAAGATTATCAGCTCCACCCTCTCTCATATACTTGAGAACGCCCTCGGTTTCGGCCTCAACTCCGTCAAGGAAAAGTCCGGCATTCGTTCTTATATACAAAGGAATAACTGGTATCCTTAAGTTTTCAATAAGGCGCCTTGGAAGATCGCAGGCACTCTCTGTGGTAATAAGTATAGGAAGCCTCTCTCTGCTGGAGATGAGCTTCTGATCCTCAGGGTCAATGTACATGGGAGTTATTCTGCGAACCTTATCGGCAGGGAGTACTCTAAGTAGTGTATTTTCAAGCATCTCACCTGAAACCGGTTTTAACAGATAACCATCAAAACCCGCAGCCCTATACTTCACCTGATCGTCCGCCGATGAATGAGCGGTCAGAACAATTACGGGAGTCTCTTTATTTAAGCCGCCGACCTGAGATTTGATCTGCTTAAGGCAGGTGATTCCATCCATTTCCGGCATCTCAATATCCAGGAAAATGCAATCATATTCGTCGTCACCGCATCTTGAAAGACATTCCTGTCCACTCTCAGCCTGATCGATGACCATTTTGGTATCCTTAAGAAGCTTGGCAGTAACCATCCTGTTCATCGTATTATCGTCTACAATAAGAATCCTGCAGTCGGGAGCCTCAAAGCTTTGTCTGTAGAACTGATCGGTCTCGCGCTTCTTAAGTGTTTCAAGAGCCACATCTCCTATTGGCTCTTCTCGTACGATTTCCTGCGGGATTGATACGGTAAAGGTGGATCCCTTGGTATAAATACTGTTTACCTGAATCTCGCCATGCATCTGCTCAGTCAGCTGTTTTGCAATTGTAAGTCCAAGACCCGTACCTGAAATTCCCTTGGTCTGTTCAACATTTACTCTCTTGAATTCATCAAACAGATATGGCATGTTATCACGCCTTATACCCATACCTGTATCCTCTATGGAAAAGCTGATCATTATCTGCTTATTCTGTAGAGGTTTCCATTTTACTGAAATCTTTATGCTTCCTTCGCTGGTAAACTTGACCGCATTATTAAGAAGGTTTATGAGAATCTGCTCGATTCTTACATCATCACCGATAAGTCTTCTGGGGATGGTTTTATCCACGTCAACATAGAGAGCAAGCCCCTTTCTGGAGGCACTCTCCCAAATCAGATTAATAGTCTCCGACAACATTCCCGCAAGGTCATACTCTGTGGGAACGATCTCCATGTTACCGGATTCCAGTTTGCTTAAATCAAGAACGTCATTTATTAGTGAAAGAAGAATGCGGCTGGCACTCTTTATATTTTCAGCATTTTCCGCAACCTCTTCCAATGAATCCGACCTTAAGACCAGTTCATTAAATCCAAGGATCGAATCAATAGGAGTTCTGATCTCATGGCTGACACTTGAGAAAAACTGATTTCTTGCCTGGCTCAGTTCCTCGATTTCCTTTTTCTGCTCCTGCATCAGCTCATTTTCGGATTTGTAAACCTGATTCTGGAAAATTATCATTACAGTAAGTAGTGCACTGACCAGAACAACACCCGTAAATGAATCTATATAAGCAGCCTTTGTAGAGTGAGGACTGACAATTTCAGGGAAAGAATATGCGATGTAATAAATAATAGCTGTAGTTAAAGCTCCAATTCCAAGAAGTACGTATTTCCGTTTTCCCTCAACTGTCATGCCAATATAGGCAAAGCCAAAAACAAACCACAGCGGAGAAGCGCTATAAATACTTCCGCCAAAAATAAAAGCGACAGGAAGCATGATAAGAACCAGCACCAAAGCGATGATAGTCGCTCCCAGTTGTACCCGCCTCTTTTTGATAGATGCCCTTACCACAATCGTAAAGAACAGTAGACATACCACAAGAATTATGGTCGCAACAATATCATCTCCGACAATTACACTGATTATAATAACCAAAAACATGGACAGCAGTCCAACCAGAGGTATTATGGAGAAAATTCTTTCCTGCAATGATCTGCCATGATCATTTAAAGCTGTAAAAAAGCGCTTGAAAATCATGATGCATTACCTCCGTAAACTCGCAAAATATCTTCTTTTACAGCGCCTATCTGTCGTTTCAGCTCCTCGTGGTTAGCCACGATATAAGCCTCCCACTTATCTTTAGCAGCCTTCTCGATCTCGCCGGCCTTTTTCGATAGATCATTCGCACCGATTATTCTTGATGACAGCTTAAGTCCCGAAAGCTTTATGCTATAGTTCTCCCAATCTCTGGCATCATAAAGCTCCTGAGTCATAGAAGCTATACCATCAGCCTCCCTTGCAAATTCAAGAAGTACAGACTCAAAAAGCTCAGCACTTCCGCGGCAGACACTAATACCCTGATCAGCGTTCAGGGTTACCAGCTTACCTTCCTTTGAAGTTGCTTCCTTCGTGGCTTCCTTAGACTTAACTTCCTCCTCATCATCCTGTACCTTTACATACTCCCACATCGTAGACGGAAGCAGTTTTTTCAAGATACGCTCAAGCTCTGAAATCTCAATGGGCTTTGCCAGGAATTCATCAAAGCCCTCCTTCATGAACATCTCTCTGACTCCGCTCACGGCATTTGCAGTAAATGCTATGATCGCTGTATGGTCATCAGGTCCCGCATTATTTCTAATCATCTTCATAGCCTCAACGCCATCTACTTCAGGCATCATATGGTCCATGAAAATAACATCATAGGTCTTCTTTTCACAGCTACGGACAGCCTCCATGCCGGAAAGCACCACATCTGCTTCCATTCCATATCCGGCAAGGATTCCTTTAGCCACGAGAAGATTCATCTCCTCGTCATCAACTACAAGGGCATTAACACCATTGAAAACAAGCTTCTTTCCACTGGTCTCCGGATCGAATTCCCATACTGTAGTTTTCCTGTTAACCGCATTCACTATGGAATGGCTGAAAATAGGTTTTCTGATAAAGGTAGCCTTGCTTCCGCGAGGAATCTTGAAATTGCTCGAAACCGATGCGATAACAGAGACATCTCCCTTGATATTCTCATAATAGTCCCTGTTTTCCATGTACTCTTCTTCAGCGATCAGAATGTGTGTCATCTGATTTGATGCGCAGAGCTTCTTAAGCTCCTCAAACTCAGCTGCTCTATGGATAGGGATAGAGAGACCTTTTAGTGTATTTAAAATCATTGCGTTATAGTACTCCCTGACAGCAGGGCTCTTGTACTTATCATTTCTAAGGTAGCAGGCAAGCTCCAGTTTTTCAGGGTGATCGAGGATAACGCTGGGCTTATCATCAACAACCTGCTGTGGAATACTGATATTAACTCTGGTACCCTTCTTAACTTCGCTCTCAATTCTGACGAAGCCGCCCATTTTCTTTACAAATCCGAACACGATTGAAAGACCGAGACCAATGCCCTCAGCCCTTCTGCTTCTTCCGGAATCTATCTGGTACATTCCTTCGATGACGCGAACTCTCTCGTCATCGGTCATACCGATACCTGTATCCGTAACCTCGATGCACAGGTTAGCACCATACTCCTTTTTTCTTGTAAAAATATGGAGATTTACACAACCGTTTTTATCCGTAAACTTAATGGCGTTTATCATGAGATGCCTGATAATTCGCTTAATTCTTCCGGCATCGCCGACCATTCTCGCAGGAATGTTTACATCCATGTCGATGACTATCTCGCAGGTTCCGCTTCTCCAGAATCTGAACTCCGTTGCAATATCATTAACAATTGAAGATATGCGGTATTCCTCCTCTGAAAGCACAAGGGATCCGGTATCTATCTCAGTATAGTCAAGGATATCTTCGATTCTTGAAAACAGTCTCTTACCTGCTCCCTGAATGGCAGTTAAGTCGGCCTTCTTTTTTTCCTCCTTCTCCTCATCAATAAGGAGTCCGGACAAGCCTGTTACAACGTTTATAGGTGTTCTCAGCTCATGAGAGATATTTGCCATGAAGTCCTCGGACTGCTGTTTCATATCCTCCAGCTCTTTTTCAAGGTCATCCGCCATACTCTTGGATACAGAGAACATCTCACATATGTAGCCGCCAACCCTGTCAGCGAGAATTACTGACATCACATCCAATAGAAGTATTGGAGCAGATACACTACTGAATTCCTCAACTCCCGAAAGCATAAGAATCAGGTGATAAAGGAGCAGCATGATGTACGCCATAAAGAAAATCCTTAAGGCAGGCTTTTCCTCTGTCAGTGAAAACAGCATCATGGCAAGAACCAGTATCAGCGTAGCATTATATAATTCTTCAACATGGGAACCGTAAAAGAATGTCGCCAGCGAAATAAAGCCAGCAAAGACGTAAATCCGGAACTGGAAAACAAATTGTCCGGCCACATAAAGACTCCAGGAGATGACAGCTCCGATAAAGATAATCGGAACCGCCCAAAACTCCCATTTATTAGCAATTGAAACGATCGCGAGGCCGACAGAATACAAGGTGTAACATAAAAGTATCACTATTTGAATACTCTTGCGTATTTCCTCATTCCGCTTGTTTCTGTCCATACCTGCACCTCACAATACAGAAAAGTACAACAACAACCCTACCCATATGAGCGACAGCACATTGAGTAATATCCCCAGATTAGGAAAAAGCTTGAATATGTCCCTCTCCATCCTGGCCATGATCCCCAGGATCAGTCCGGCCACAGAATATATTGTGCAGAACAAAACCGCAACACCGTATTTAGCTTCAGCCAGTCCTCCATTTTTGTAGCTGAGAAAAACAGCGTAGAAAATGGTGGCTACCGAAATCAGCCCCAGCGCTGCTGAAAGAACTCCTTTTTCAGGGTGCTTCTTATCAGTAAATACGTACCTCCCGCGGCGCGGCGAAGGAAGCTTTATATTAAATTTTTTCCTCTTTTTTCTCTCCTCCATATATCAGTGAAACAGCTTAGATTCCTGCTGCTCCGTACTCCTTGTAATACTCATCGATAGCTTTCTTGATGTCCTTTGAAAGGATAACTTCGCCATCAAAGGTCTTACCGTAAAGATATTCTACAACCTCACTCATGGAGACGATCGCACTGGCTTCAAAGCCGTATCTGTCAGTTATCTCCTCAAGTGCACTCTTATCGGAATCCTGTCCCTTCTCCTGTCTGTTTAAGGATACCATCATTCCAACGATATCTACGTCAGCCTGCTCTCTTATGATCGGCACTGTCTCCTCGATGGATTTACCAGAAGTAGTAACATCCTCGATGATCATAACTCTGTCGCCATCACGAAGCTTTGATCCAAGAAGTATTCCCTTGTCTCCGTGATCCTTGATCTCTTTGCGGTTAGAGCAGTAACGAATCTCTCTTCCGTAGAGTTCGCTTATCGCAATTGTTGTAGCTACGGTAAGCGGGATTCCCTTATACGCAGGTCCGAATAAAACATCAAACTCAAGACCATAAGTATCATGAATTGCTCTTGCGTAATATTCTCCAAGCTTCTTAAGCTGAGCACCTGTAACATATGCTCCTGCATTCATGAAAAACGGTGACTTGCGGCCGCTTTTCAAAGTAAAATCTCCAAACTTAAGGACATTGCTGTCCACCATAAACTCGATAAACTCTTCCTTATACCTCTCCATTTGAGCATACTCCTTTTATTGTATTGCTATGTGCATTGTAACACATTGAAAACCGCATAACCATTAACTAAATATAAAAGATTTGTAACCCTCATCCGTCACTTCGTGACACCTTCCCCCAGAGGGGGAAGGCATTTGGTATTATCCTCAAGCCTTCCCCTTGAGGGGAAGGTTTTTGGTATTATCCTTAAGCCTTCCCCTTGGGGGAAGGTTTTTGGTATTATCCTCAAGCCTTCCCCTTGGGGGG
>NZ_KE384110.1:35932-37826 GCF_000423925.1 Butyrivibrio sp. VCD2006 | reverse complement strand
GGGGGGAAGGTTTTTGGTATTATCCTCAAGCCTTCCCCTTGGGGGGAAGGTGTCAGCGGAGCTGACGGATGAGGGGACAGCTTCAGTGTATTAATGCCGTTCTTATGTCTTCCTTCATATCGAGAACTGCGCTTCTTGCTGCCTCTCCAAGAGCTTCCTTTGAAGGATCGCCATACTTCTCATTTTTCCATGCTGCTATGATTCCTCTTGAAGAATTAACGATTGCTCCAAGTCCGTCCTTATCAAAGAAATGAACAAGGTCTGATCCCTTGCCGCCCTGAGCTCCATAGCCGGGAACCAGGATGAATGCGTGAGGCATGATATCTCTTAAAATCTTGCCCTGCTCAGGATATGTAGCTCCGACAACAGCACCTACATTGCTGTACTCGCCGTCCATTGATTCCTGCCCCCAGGTCTCAACAAGCTTTCCAACTGTTTCGTAAAGTGCCTTTCCGTCGCAGATCTTATCCTGAAGCTCACCGCTTGAAGGATTTGAAGTCTTTACAAGTACGAAGATACCCTTGTCGAATTCATTACAAACATTTATGAAGGGCTTAACTCCGTCAGAGCCAAGATAGGGATTAACTGTGGCAAAATCCGCATCAAATCCCTTAATAAAGTTATCTCCAACTTTTGATGCTCCGAGATGAGAAAGTGCATAAGACTCTGATGTGGAGCCGATATCTCCTCTCTTTACATCTGCTATAACAAGGAGTCCCTTTTCATGACAGTAATCAATTGTTTTCTTATATGCAATAAGTCCGGGAATTCCGAACTGCTCATACATTGCAACCTGAGGCTTAACTGCAGGAACAAGATCATAAATGTGATCAACTATTTCTTTATTAAACTCAAAGAAACTATCTGCTATTGCCTCTGCTGTGTAGCCCTGCTCTTTTATGGCCTTATCCAGTATTCTCTTAGGGACAAAATCCGTCTTAGGGTCAAGACCTACCACGATAGGTGCCTCTGTTTTCTTGATACCATCAATTAACTTTTTGATCATGGGAACTCTCCTTGTGAAATTACTATTTGCGATTGCGCTTCATACCAAAGCACAGTATACATGATTTTTACTTACTCGTTAAGAGTAAGATTCATGTAAAATGCAGGAAAATATTCTGGATAAACACGCCATCCTTGACCCAAACAAATCAGAATGCTCTGTTTCATCTACCGACGGCGATTGACTCATGAGCAACTGCAGATATTGCCTTCGTTCTTTCCAGTTTAGCATTCTGATTTATTTTGTCTCAAGGACAAGCCCTGCTCCGCAGGGTGGCTATCTCTCCACCTCCGGCTCCTGATCTATGAGCAACTGCCGGCGCCGATAGGTAGTTCGTCTATGATTTTGGGCGTTTTCTCTTTTTTCATAGGTATTAGCAGGGCTCTCGTCTATGATTTCTTCCTTTTTAGCTGTTTCATAGATGTTTATGCTTCTTGTTGTCTATGATTTTAGATTTTTTCTCCTTTTCACAGACACCGGCCGCTCTCTCATCTATGATTTCTTCTTTTTCTGCTGTTTCATAGATGTTTATGCTTCTTGTTGTCTATGATTTTGGATTTTTTCTCCTTTTCATAGACGCTGACTGTGTTCTCATCTATGATTTCTTCCATTTTAGCTGTTTCATAGATGATTAGGCTTCTTATCATCTATGATTTTGGATTTTTGCTCTTTTTCATAGCCCCCGGCTGCTCTCTCATCTATTATTTCTTCTTTTTTTGCTGTTTCATAGATGCTTATGCTAATTATCATCTATGATTTTGGATTTTTTCTCTTTTTCATAGATACTGACTACTCTCTCATCTATGATCCCTTCTTTTTTAGCTGTTTCATAGATGATTAGGCTTCTTCCCATCTATGATTTTGGATTTTTTCTCCTTTTCATAGATG
>NZ_KE384110.1:35272-35628 GCF_000423925.1 Butyrivibrio sp. VCD2006 | reverse complement strand
CTGTTTCATAGATGATTAGGCTTCTTATCATCTATGATTTTGGATTTTTGCTCTTTTTCATAGATGCCGGCTGCTCTCTCATCTATGATTTTCTCTTTTTTTGCTGTTTCATAGATGCTTATGCTTCTTGTTGTCTATGATTTTGATTTTTTCTCCTTTTCATAGATACTGGCTGGCCTCTCATCTATGACTTCTTCCTTTTTAGCTGTTTCATAGATGCTTATGCTTCTTGTTGTCTATGATTCTTGGTTTTTTCTCCTTTTCATAGACATCTTCCGCTCTCATCAATATTTTCAGCTGTTATTCGATCAAAACTTCTCACTTCACTGCTCATTTCCATTTTCTCAGCAGTGATT
>NZ_KE384110.1:0-34946 GCF_000423925.1 Butyrivibrio sp. VCD2006 | reverse complement strand
CTCCCCATTTCACTGCTCACTTCCAATTTCTCAGCAGTGATACCATCAAAACTTTCCATTTCACTGCTCAATTCTATCTTTTCAGCAGTGATTTAATCAAAATCTCCCATTTCACTGCTCTCATTCATATTTTCAGCAGTGATTCAACCAAAGCTTCTCATTTCACTGCTCAATTCAATTTTCTCAGCAGTGATTCCGTCAAAACCTCTCATTTCACTGCTCACTTCTATTTCCTCAGCAGTGATTCAATCAAAACTTCCCATTTCACTGCCCAGATCAATTCCCTCAGTTGTGATTCAGCTAAAACTTCTCTCTTCACTGCCTACGCGGCTTCCAGACTGGCAGTTGCTCATAGATCAAGAGCCTGAGGTACTTTCCCAGCCACCCTGCAAAGCAGGGCTTGTCCTTGAGCCTAAATAAATCAGAATGCTAAACCGGAGAGACCGAAGGCAATATCTGCAGTTGCTCATGAGTCAATCGCCTTCGGTAGCTGAAACAAAGCATTCTGATTTATTGGGTCAAGGATGGCGTACAATTATCAAGAATCTCAAAATAATAGCTCCCCGACTAAAACGTGATATGCATCTTTCCAAACAGGCAAAATCCCCGACCATCTTACACTACTTAGAAATGATATCTTCCTTCCATACAGGTAAGAAAATCCATCTTGCACTACTCAGAAAAAATATGCTCCCTTCCAAACAGCCAGGAAAACCATCTTGCACTACTTGGAAGGGAGCACATCTACTTTATTTATCTATATTCTCCTATTTCAATTTTGAAGCTTCTAATTCTCCACTCCTATCTTCCACCTCTATTTATCCTCAGGCCCATAGAAGAATTCATTTATAGCTTTGACAAGCTTGGCCTTTGGCATTGTCTTAAGAAGGTACTTTGTGGGCTTTAAGGCAGCCACAGTAACAACAGCTTCCTTGTCACTCTTGGAGGTAAGGAACATCACCGGAAGATTTGCAAGTTTTTCCTTTTTCCTGATCTCAGTGAGCACCGTCGGGCCATCCATATTTGGCATCATATAGTCAAGCAGCACCAGATCCACATCATTACTTTGAAGGAAATTAAGGGCGATGAGTCCAGAGCTTGCCATATACACTCTGTATCTTACGGAGAGCCAGGTCTTGATCATTCTGAGCATGGTTCCGTCATCATCAACAACGAGAATCTTCTTTTTCTGATCCTCCGATATCTCGTTGCTCTGAACAACTGAGCTAAGCGCATTTGAAAGCTCCTGAACATCCAGCGGGCGAAGATATGTCTCAGTCACCTTAATTACGGAGAGGAATTTTGAGGCATAATCAAGCTCTTCATGGCTTCCGACTTCGTATAGGAAAAAGCGCTCCTTATCTATTGCCTCATCGAGATATTTTAGCGGTTCGATTCCGTTCTTTTCAGGATCGCTCAAATCAAGATCTCCAAGGTACAGCACATAGAGCTGAGGCTTGTTCTCAACACTTAATATGGCCTCCTTGTTAAACTCGCAGTTTACGATCTCAAAGCCATCCTTCTGAAGTCCCCTGGCAATTGCACTTACCATGAAACTCTTTGACGCTCCTATAAGTAGGACTCTTTTATCCATATACCCCTTCCCTTCTATGATTAGTACTAATCTTCAAGCTCAATCCAAAATCTCTAAAAGTCCGTCTCTGTCCACAGCCGACAACAACCGCTTGATCTCTTTGTATGTGCTCTTGAAATCATCGGGCATTCTATAGTCATCCATCATGGATACGACGTCGTCCGCACTGTCAAAATAATTGCCTTCCACAAATTCTCTAAGACTCTTTAGTGCTCCCTTTAATTCCTCCGGCTCTATGAGAGGCTTATTCAAGTCTTCCTCGGTTTCACCGGAAGCCTCATCAATAAGAGCTTTGAGATAATAGCTATATGCTCTGTAACTCTCAAGAAGCTCTGGAGTTCTTCTTTCTATTTCATCCTTGTCCCTCTTATTGCCACACTGTTCAAGATAGGCGGCAAGGTTTGACAACTCCATGGCTCCTATAACTCTTGCAGAGCTCTTCAGTCCATGAACATAGGTTGTATAGTTATCGTAATCCTCAAATTTCCATGCATCCTCAATGGATTTGGAATTAGATTCGATAGCAAGGGCAAAATCGGTAGCGACATTTTTAAGAGCCGCAGGTCCTCCGCAGTTTTTGGCTCCGGTCTCGTAGTCGATTCCTTCAACATTTGTCATGACTCCGATGGCGGCAAGGTCCTCTGCTCCTATTTCCTCGGACTCTATTACGGAATTAAATTCCTCATCATCAGGTCTTATTATGAGATCACTTGGAAGTGTCTTTAGAATTGTATCTTCAAGTCTTGCCGAATCAACAGGCTTTGGAATATAACCCGCAAAGCCTTCCTTAAAGTACATTTCCCTTGCGCCGCTTATAACATTTGCTGTAAGTGCATATACAGGAACATCCTTGTTCAGATTTTCATCAAGATCCTTCATCGCCTTGAAGGTCTCGATTCCATCCATCTTAGGCATTCTGTGATCCATGAAAATAATGTCATATTTATTCTCGCAGACCTTTTCAAGAGCTTCAAACCCGCTTTCTGCAGTATCCACCTTTATCTGAGTCTGCTTGAGAAGTCCCTGGATAACAGTCAGATTGGCGAGGGTGTCATCGACTACAAGTATCCTGGCATCAGGAGCGTGGAAGCTCTCATGATATGTATCCTGTCCAAGCAGCGTCTCCTCATAGGTGGCTGCAAAGTCCCCGATAGGACTCCAGTTGAGAACCTTTTGTTTTACCGCGAAGGAAAAATCGCTTCCTTTTCCATATTCACTGCTGACAAGAAGTCTCGAATCCATAAGAGCAAGTAATTGCTTTACTATATTCATTCCAAGCCCGGTGCCCTCTATGGTTCTGTTTCTGCTCTCCTCTATGCGCTCGAAGGGTGCAAAGAGCTTATCCATATCCTCTTTGCGGATTCCTATTCCGGTATCCTTAACCCTGAACCTTAAGGAGATATTTTCATCATCAATTTTCTTATGATCAATGATTATGGTAACACTGCCCTCAGAAGTATATTTTATGGCATTTGTTATCACATTCATTGCACACTGCTTAATACGGATCTCATCACCGAAAAGGATACATGGTATCTCAGTTGAGATGTCGGTCTTAAGCTCCAGGTTCTTCCCCTGCATTCTCATGTGTGCCGTATTTATAAGGTCATTAACCATAGAGCTGAGGTCGTACTCAACAGGAATGATTTCCGTTTTACCCGCTTCAATCCTAGAAAAATCAAGAATGTCGTTAACAAGTCCAAGGAGAAGTTTTCCTGAACTGTTTACATTGGAAGCATACTTGATTATCTCAGGGTCCTTACTCTCCCTGAGAATCATCTCATTGAATCCAAGCATAGCATTTATTGGCGTTCTGATCTCATGTGACATACTTGAGAGGAAGTTGTTCTTCGCCTCATTCGCCATCTGCTGCGCCCTGAGCTCATCTGCAAGAGTTCGCTGCGCCTGGATCATCTTTATGTAACCCACCATGGTCTCTGCCGTCTTTGTAAAAGTCGAGTACATATACTCGATCTCATCATCCGTGTGAATATTAAGACGCCTTAATCTGTCCAGATTTTCATCAAGGCCCTTGGCCCCCAGGTCATAAAATGACTGGGCCGAATCGGCAAGCCTCATGATCGGTCGCGTTATCCTGAACTGTGCGTATTGATTGATAATAACGCTCATGGGAATTACAACTATCAGAATCAAAAGTATCAGCTTTGTATCAAATATCAGAGTGTCATTATTAAAACTCATATTGATGTAGCCGCTCTGTTTTACTGATTCTATCTGACTTACAACCTGCTCAAGAGCTATGATATTTGTTATGCTTGCCCAATCAGCATTTGTCGTTATCTCCTGAACTTCCTGATTTATCTGTCCTTCCATGGACTGTTTCATATTCGGGATCAAAGTGTTGGCATAAACCGCTGCAGCAACGCCAAGTGCTACCGCCTGAATTGAAATGATAGCGGACACCGTCATGCTAAGCTTTGACTTTCTGATATCAGCCATTTTTCTTGCAAGCTCATTGACATCTGTCCTGTAATAAATTCCGCTGAAAAACATCGCCTTTATCTTATTGGGAGCCTGTCCCAAAACAATATAGATTATAGCGACGGCAACAAAAGCCTCGGGAAGCTCATTGATGAAATACCAAAAGGATCTGTCGGGCATGAATTCCCTAAAGCCTCTTCCTGCAAGTATTCCAAGAATGCCACCCCATATGCTCCCATAAAAGAACATATAGAACAGCATTACAAGAAAAGCTTTTCGCTTTTTAGAAAACATACCTGTCATTGAGAAATAATGTGTGATTGATGCACCGGCAATATAAACACCTGTGGTGAATGCAAGCTCTTTGTTGACACCCGTCTTGATGGCAAAAAGAACAAAGCAGGATACAACCGCAGGTGTAACGCCTTCGAATGCAGCCAGAACAATAAGTGGTGAAAACTTGAACAAGTACACTGAAAAATACTGAATAGCTGTCAGTTCTTCACCATTGTCTATATGAATGTTGTTTTTAACTGTAAGAATCGTTGTAATGCAAAAGAGAATGACCACAACGATATGTCTGATGTAAAAATCCCGCTCTCGTTCTCGTTTCATGCCGGAAACCTCTGAGATGTTCACTTCTCTGAATATTTAATCGCTGTCCCCTTACCTGCATTTTTAGCCATGCAAAGCGCCATATCAGCTTTGCGGTATAGATCGTGATATCCCCTTCCCTGCTCAGGATGAATTACATATCCTGCTGAAACAGTGAAGGTAATCTTATCATCGTGATACCTGACTCCGAAAACATTGTCGCACAGCTCGGTAATTCTATCCTCTGTGTTAGTAACCAGGATATTTTCAAGGAAAACAAGGAACTCATCCTGGTCGATATGGCATACAATTCCATCCCGTCCGAAGGTATCATCGAGCCTTGCCGAGATTCTCCTTAGCACCTCGTCTCCAGCAAAGCTTCCATACTTATCATTGATATCCTTGAAGTTATCAACATCTATCATTATCATCGCAGACTTACCGCTCTGATGTCTGTAGAGTCTGTTTCTGATGAGCGGAACCGCTGTGTGTCTGTTATAGAGACCGGTAAGCGCATCACGCTCAGCCATCTGTCTTACAAGGTCCTTGGACCTCTTAAATTCGTCAATGTCAAAAGAGAGGAAATAGGCGATGATATCACCATGATCCTCCATTACCTGATATATGGTATGCGTCCATCTGGGCGCCATTTTTATATCCACGATTCTGTGGAATTCAATCTCATCAAAAGTAATGCCACTGTGATATGCAAGGATTAATCTATCCTTACTGAAAAAGTCGGAAACATTTCTCTTCTCTTCCTGAATAACAGTGTTTTCAACTATATCGTCTATCATCTGCTGGTAGGATTCCAGCCTGCGATATGCCTTATCAAGGAGCTTGCGCTTTCCGCTGAGATAAACTCTCTGAAGACTATCCTGCGTAAGATTTGCAACTATGAAAAATGAATGCTTCTGGAACTGTGAATATGAGTTGTACTCCAAAAGTGACACAAAGCCTCTAGCAGCCAGCGTCAGATATACCGGAGATTCCGCCATGAAGCGCTCATCCTCGATAGTACCTATCCTATCCATCTCTTCCTCTTCAGGCTCTTCATCCTTCAGCTCAACGATGGTTTTGTTCCGATCAAGAGCAGCCTCTTCCTCAAGGAGCACACTCCTGGAAGGTCTTATCTCCTCCTTGAACTCATCGAGATAATCCATGCATTCGGATTTATTCATAGGGCGTCCAAAGAAATACCCCTGAGCCTTTTCACAGCCCACGCGTTTAAGGAAATCCCATGCCTCCATGGTTTCAACACCCTCTGCAAGGGTCTGGATTCCGATCTCCTCAGCCATGTTAATTACATTTTCCCAGATTGCCATCTCCTTGGGATTGGAGCCGAAATTCTGCAAAAACTTCATATCGAACTTAAGGACATCAAACTCGTAGTCCTTCAAAAGATTAAGTGATGAATAGCCGCTTCCGAAATCGTCCATCCATACCTGATAGCCACCGCGCCTGAACTTGTCTATTGTTCCTTTTAGGACATCCTGATTATCGTCAAGGGCGCTCTCGGTAACCTCGATATGAATGAGATTTTTCGGAATCTTGTTCGTATGTACAGCATCGTTTACAAGGCGGTACATGTCCTTTTGATGAAAATCCGTGCGAGAAAGATTAATCGATACAGGCTGAGGCTGATAGCCCTGATCCATGTATTCTCTGATATCCTCGCAGACCTGTTTTATCACAAAGGCATCCAGTTTATAGATAAGATGCGCATCCTCTAAGAGCGGTATGAAAACGCCAGGCATAAGAAAGCCGTGGACAGGATCATCCCAACGGGCAAGTGCCTCAAATCCGCATACTCTTCCTGTTATAACACGCACAACAGGCTGATAGTACACGCGAAGGTAACCATTCAAAACCGCCTCATTTATGTGATGGATAATATAGTGAGCCAGATCAAGCTGATTACCCAGTTCTTTATCGTAATACCTAAAAGCATTATCATATTTGGTCTTGATACTGTTGCAGGCAATTCTTGCTCTGTCACAGGCAACACTGATATCAGTATCATCGGGCTCAAGCTCATAGATACCCGCATGGAGCTCCACGCCCGCATCGGGATTATAGTTTACAACCCTTCTTCTTAGGTCATCTATTCTTGATTCAAGACTGTTAAAATATGAAAGCGCAACAAAATGGTCGTCAGAGAATCTGGCCACCATTAGTTCCGGAAAAATCTTCTCAATATGCTTCGCCATGTTTTGAAGGAAGCGGTCCCCCGCTTCAAAACCATATCGCGAATTGTAGCTTTTAAAATTCTGTACATCAAAATAAATGATGGCAAACTCACGCTCTGTCTTTGTGCGATCATCCATCAGCTTCTGTGCATTTTTTCTAAAAGAATACAGATTTGGCAGTCCTGTTAACTGATCAATCTCTTCATTCTTAAGCATATACGCCTCTCAGGTTAATATCAGACCTGCCTCAGGGCATAGTACTGATTATTTTTATTAATTATTACAGGAGCATTGATAAATGCTTCATCCCCAATGTAGCACCTGTCTTTTTCTTCATCACAGGTGAATTTCCTTCCATCAGGATCTTTTTCCATAACTGCTTCGAGTGCCTGACTTAGAGTCTCATCAGGCTTACATAGATAAATGTTCATATTCTCCTCCATACATAAACATCATACAACGAAAAAGCGCCTTTTTGAGTGTTTTTATGTTTTTTTAAGACTATTTAAACTATTCCTTTACAATCCATCAAAAATATCACAAAATAGGTTTATTGTGTTTTTTGGAGGTATGTAATGAGTATTAAAAAAAGTATCGTTCGTTACTGTAAACAACCGGGATTCCTGGAGAAATTTAAGGTCATGGCTCTTGGCGTTTTCTTCATGGGTTTCTTTTTATCATTTCTGATTGAAGTGAATCTTGGTACCGATCCATGTACCTTTATGAATGTGACTATTTCCGAAAAGCTGGGAATCCTTTTTGGAACCTGGCAGCTTTTACTGAATGCAGTTCTTTTTGTATTTGTTCTTCTTTTCGACCGTCATCAGATAGGTCCAGGAACGATTGCAAATATGGTTTTTATAGGATACATTTCCGATTTTTGCAGATGGATCTGGAAAAGAACCATCCCCGAATTTGTTTTTAAGGAAGAACCTTACAGGGTACTTATTTTCGCGGTGGCACTTTTATGTTTCGTCATCACCGCATCTCTTTATATGAACGCAGATATGGGTGTTTCTCCCTATGATGCTATGCCGAATATCTTAAGTGAGCGCATATTCAAGGATGTGCCCTTCAAATTTGTGAGAATCGGTTTCGATGGCTTAGTTGTACTTATCGGTGTACTTTTAGGCGGAAGAATTGAGCCCTGCACAATTCTCATGGTCTTCCTTCTTGGTCCCACAATTACAACTGTGGGCGGCTTCCTGCATCAGAGAGTGTTCAGCGTGGTGTAAACTTTGGGTAATCATGACGGCGTAAAAAAATGGACGTTCAGCATCATGCCAACCAATGCAGCAATTACCACTGATTTTTAAGAATATCGCCCTTTAAATATAGATTTCCTTTGATGTTTTCTCGTATTGGCGAGAGCTGTCCTTCTTTAACCATGTAAGATAGATTCTGCCTTGAACATTCCAGAAGTTCGCAACTTTCAGTGGTGTCTAATAGATTCTTTTTCACGAATAACATGAAGTCATTTTTAGTAAGTGGAATTTCCGCTCCAGCTGCATAAAGGTCGTTCCTGTCAATGTCTATAGAATCGTTGAAGGTGATAAAGTATCCACCGGTCCCAACCTTGCATGAATCAAATAACCTCTTGTTATTCAGAACTTTATCTATGTTGTCGAGCTTAGCCAGCTTTTTCATATCAACCTTCTTTACAGAATTATCTTCAAAAAAGCATAGTATGTTTGAATCATCAAGTACTACACAATCCGTGAGATTAGTGTTTCTTCTCTTTTGTGCGAACTCCGGAAGTTCATGGATTTTCCTTACGTAAAGACTATCTTGTGAACATCTTCCATGTGAAAGCTCTAAAAACTTCATCTCATCATAAGACTTTAATTTATGGTTTGCCAAAATAGAGTTTATATTCTGCCTTCCACTTGGTATTATGCGCGCTTTAACCCACATCAGGCTGAACTCTCGTGAGATGGTAAAAATTCCCTTTTTCACATGATTCATAAAAAGGAGTGGTGCAGACCATTCATCAAGATAGTCCTGAAGCTCTATAATGAACGAGTGCTCTTTTTCATAATAGATCAGAGTCCCAATAGACATATTGTTCTCTTCATCAACTATTTCAAAGTATTTCATACGTCATTACCTTTTTATTTGACGTGCGTCAAATAAAAAGGCAGCCCATCAAAGGCTGCCTCGTACTTTTTCATTATTCATAATCACTCAGATACATTTTCATTTGAGTCTGAGGTATTATCTGTCTCTTCGGATGTCTTCTCTTCTTCTTTTGCTTCGGAATTAGCGCTCTCTGAGGAATTCTCGTCAGTGGTTTTGTTTTCTTCATCCTTCTCCTCAGTGTTCTTTTTGTCTGTGAGGTCCTCGGAGATGATAAGCTTAATATCCTCAGCTGTGGGGTTCTCAAGCTTAGCGATTCTGCGGGCCTGGTTGGTTACGATTTCCTCGAAGAGGTTACGTATTTCGCGGGCGTTAGCAAAGTTCTCAAGCCTTGTAAGCTTTCTTGTGCTTATCATCTGACGGATGTGCTTCTTTGCTTCCTCCTCCACTTCGTACTCGTACTTTTTGAGATTCATGTTGAATATCTCTTCAAGCTCATCCACGGAGTAATCCGGGAACTCAATGTACTTGTTGAAGCGGGACTTCAGTCCGGGATTGGAGTTTATAAATTTCTCCATGGGATCTGTATATCCTGCAACGATAACAACGAGATCATCTCTGTGATCCTCCATAGCCTTGAGGATTGTATCAATTGCCTCCTGGCCGAATGCATCATTTTCCTGTGAAAGTGAGTATGCTTCGTCTATGAAAAGTACTCCGCCAAGAGCCTGGTTGATTTTTTCCTGGGTCTTAAGCGCGGTCTGTCCAACGTATCCCGCTACAAGTCCGGAGCGGTCAACTTCCACGAGCTGCCCCTTGGAAAGGACACCAATTTGCTTATATATTCTTGAGATAATACGTGCAACAGTAGTTTTTCCTGTTCCGGGATTACCTGTAAATACAAGGTGCAGTGATACGGGTACTGACTTCATACCCTCATCTTTTCTGAGCTTCTGGACCTTCGCAAAATCTGTAAGCTCTTTTACATCGTGCTTGATTGATGCAAGTCCGATGAGCTCATTGAGATCATCCATGGGATCGGTCTCGGGTTCTTCCGGCTTTTGCTCCTCAGGCTTTACCTGATCGCCTGTTGCAGTAGCTGTCGGTGCGGGCGTAGGAGGAACCGGTTTGTTTATATTATTGAAAAGGTTCCTTGCCTCTTCAAGGGCTTCGTTTGCATCCTGATATTTACGTGTCTTTTCTTCCAACGCATCATCAAGATGAGAGTTGTTCTCTTCGCTGCCCTGCTTCTTATTTCCCACGCGGCGGGTCATGTCCGCCAGAATATTTTTATCCTCAGGGTACTTGGGACCTATTGGATCATTACCCTCTTTTAATTTGTCAAAATCCCTGCTTACTTTTCTTCTGATGCTCTCTTCCTGCTTAGGATCATCAAATACCGGAGGTTTACCGTCCCCGCCGGACCCCGGTCCAAAAAAGTCCTTGTAAATATCCCCCATGAAATCGTCTGTCATTGTATCATCGCTCCTCTTTTTTTCATCAAAGTAATAATTGCTCCCCCCATGTAAAAATTTTACTGGTACCACTCGGATACATCACATCTGTTTGCAACGCCGAAGCCTGTTGCACTTGATGTATACTGCCATGCAAACTTTCCACCCTGGTATCCGCAGTATCCGCGATAATCTGCAACCCAGAGAGGACATGAAATCTGGCTCATATCAAGATTGTTTTCGAACCACCATGTGGAAGAATAAACGCCACCGGTTACACCTCTGTTATTAAGCTGCTGAACTGCAGCTCTTACAGCTGATGTTCTCTGAGCCTTATTGAGGTTATCGGATCTTCCTCTGCCTGTTCCGCTGCTCTCTACATCGATAAATACGGGCATTGATATGTTAAGTCCGCTTATGGTATTGGCAATCCAGTTACCTTCCTCTGCACCTTCAGCTTCATTGGTTGCTGTGGTCCAGAAATAGAAGGAGTAAGGAATACCATATTGCTGACAGTTGTAAACATTGCTTCTGAACTTGGTGTCTTCAACGATATTGCCTGTCTCATATCCGCGATAACCAACACGGATGATAACACCGTCACACTTCTGTTTAAGTGTTGACCAGTCATTTACTGTATTGTGACTTGAAATATCTACAAGTTTTCCTGTTCTGTATGTAAGTGAAGCTCCATAACCACCATTGTTACTATCAGCAGGTGCATTGGGGTTAATTACCTTCACCTTGCAGTATGCTGTCTTGTTGTTTGAACCTGCCTTGCAGTAAATCTGACATTCGCCATATCCCTCTATAGTAACAAGTCCTCTCTCATTTACAGTAGCAACAGAATCATTGGTTGTTCCCCAGCGAACAGGTACAGCCTCGTACTTTTTAGGCTTTACCTTTGCTGTAAGCTGAAAAGTCTCGTCCTCAATATCTTCTGTCTTTATCTTTTTATTCTTGATATTGAGTTTTATACTGCTGACCTTTACGGTCTTAGCTACGTTAAGATGAAGAACGAACTTGGTTCCATCCTTTTTATTGGTGATAGTGATATCACATTTACCCGCCTTAAGTGTAGTTACCACACCCTTTGTAGTAACCTTGGCAACTTTCTTATTTGAACTCTTGAATTTGAATTGTGATTTATTTTTAGATGTTTTGATCTCGGTGCCGTATCTGGTAGCCGCAATGGAGAACATCATTCCCGTCATGACACGAACTGTCTCTGACTGGGGCTCCACCTCAGCATTGCCATCAGTAACCGAAGGATTAAGAATTAAATCCAGCGGACTTGTCTGAGTGGGTTTAACCCTCTCAATTGTTATTCGTTTTGTATAGGTACCGGGATAATTGACCTTAGCAGCACTCGCATTAATAGAAGGTACTGCCGTAAAAAGTAAAGTAGCAGACAAAAGGCCTGCTAAGAATTTCTTAGATAGTCTCATAAACTCCTCCATATAAAACTAAACATCATACCTCATAAGATTATATCATAAAAAACGGCCACCTAGACAAAAATCTAAGTGGCCTGTGAATAATATTATTTATTTCGATAAGACCTCGTCAAGTTTCAAAGAGGAAGTCAAAACTTACCAGCTTTAGCAGCTTCCTCGATGGAAACGGCTGTGGAAACAGTCATACCAACCATCGGGTTGTTACCAGCGCCGATAAGACCCATCATCTCAACGTGTGCAGGAACTGAAGAAGATCCGGCAAACTGAGCGTCAGAGTGCATACGACCCATAGTATCTGTCATACCGTAGGAAGCAGGACCTGCTGCCATGTTATCGGGATGAAGTGTACGTCCGGTACCACCACCTGAAGCAACTGAGAAGTACTTCTTACCAGCCTCAGTACGCTCCTTCTTGTAAGTACCTGCAACGGGATGCTGGAATCTTGTAGGATTGGTTGAGTTACCTGTGATAGAAACGTCAACGTTCTCCTTCCACATGATAGCAACACCTTCCTGTACATCGTTAGCGCCGTAGCAGTTAACCTTTGCACGAGGTGAATTTGCATCCTTTGAGTAGCACTTTCTGAATACTTCCTCTACCTCACCTGTGAAGTAGTTGTACTTTGTCTCTACATATGTAAAGCCGTTGATACGGGAAATGATCTGTGCTGCGTCTTTTCCAAGACCGTTAAGGATAACGCGAAGAGGCTTTGTACGAACCTTGTTAGCCTTCTCAGCGATACCGATAGCACCCTCAGCAGCTGCGAATGACTCGTGACCTGCAAGGAATGCGAAGCACTCTGTATCCTCTTCAAGAAGCATCTTACCAAGGTTACCATGTCCAAGGCCAACCTTACGACGGTCTGCAACAGAACCGGGGATGCAGAAAGCCTGAAGACCGATACCGATAGCTGCAGCAGCGTCAGCAGCCTTGCGGCAGTTCTTCTTAATAGCGATAGCAGCACCTACTGTGTAAGCCCACTTAGCGTTCTCAAAGCAGATAGGCTGAATACCCTCGATGAGGCTATATACGTCAATGCCTGCTGCCATTGTAATATCTTTACATTCTTCGATAGAAGAGATTCCATACTCCTTAAGGCAAGCCAGGATCTGGGGCTCTCTTCTTTCATATGATTCAAATAAAGCCATTATATTTTCCTCCTTACCTTTATCACTGTTTTCTGGGATCGATGAACTTAGCAGCGTCAGCTACACGACCATACTGGCCCTTAGCCTTCTCGATAGCTGTGTTAGCATCGTCACCGGCCTTGATGAAGTCCATCATCTTTCCAAAGTTAACATACTTATATCCAATAATCTCGTCGTTCTCGTCAAGAGCAAGATCTGTGATGTAACCATCAGTAAGCTCAAGATAACGAGGTCCCTTGTCAAGTGTACCATATGTAGTACCAACCATTGAACGTGATCCCTTACCAAGATCCTCAAGGCCGGCACCAATCTGAAGTCCATCCTCTGAGAATGCAGACTGTGTTCTGCCATAAACAATCTGAAGGAACAGCTCTCTCATAGCTGTGTTGATAGCGTCACATACAAGGTCTGTATTGAGCGCTTCAAGAACTGTAAGACCGGGAAGAATCTCAGCTGCCATAGCTGCTGAATGAGTCATACCGGAGCATCCGATAGTCTCTACAAGTGCCTCCTGGATGATACCATCCTTAACGTTCAGGGAAAGCTTACAGCCACCCTGCTGAGGAGCACACCAGCCGATACCATGTGTATAACCGGAAATGTCCTTAATCTCTTTGGACTGAACCCATTTTGCTTCTTCAGGAATGGGAGCAGCACCATGATGTACCCCTTGTGTGATGGGACACATATTTTTTACCTCTGTTGAGTAAATCATAAGTACCTCCTTATTGTTAGTGTTTACTATAGTATGATAAATTTTTATCGTTTACTACGCACTACAATGGCATTCTACTAAAAATCTCAGTTTATATCAAGGTTTTAAAAGGGGTCAGGTTATAAAATATTGATTAATTTTGCAATCCTAAATCAAATTTAGTTTCTCTCAGGTCAAAAAACTAACTGATTATGAACCACTCAGAAACGCGAAGCGTACTGGACAATCTGCATTATCGGTAATAAAATAAAAGCTCATGGCACGATAAAAGTCACGATAGTCGCGCCATTAACTACATAATATTTCAGGAGGGAACTAAGTATGGAGAAAGTAATGTTGAAGGCATTATCACTTATGCTTGCATTTATGATGATGTTTGGCACAGCAGGTGTTCCTGTAAGTGCGGCAAGTACAGACGCAAAGGCCCAGAGCTTTTGCAAGAAGGTTAATAAGGGGAATAAATTTCAGACCACAATAGGAAGCTACAAGATCAGCTTCAAGAAAAAGGGCAACACCTACAACTTCACTGTTGTTCTTAACACCAAGCTTGGCGAAGGCGCCTTTTCAATGCTTAAATCAATGATGCCTGACAAGTATCAGGAAACTGTTGATGGATTTAAAAATGCTTCTCTTGTAGTTAAAAAGAACGCAAAGAAGGCCGGAATCAAGAAGGCCAGCGTAAGATACATTGTAAAATCCAAAGGCGTAAAGCTTTTTGAATGCAAGAACGGCAAATTAGTATACGAGAAATTCAAGTGATTTTTGAAACAGAAAAGAGAACCTCACCGCGAGGTTCTCTTTTTTATTATTCATGATTTTCTTCTCTTTCTATACCGTCTTCTCGCCGCAATTTTCAATGCGATGTTCCTTATTACGAGAAAACCGCTGACTACAAGTGCAAAGGAAAAGCCAAGCGCTCCAAAAAGTGGTATTCCGAAAATCTCCGGCTTCATATCCGTGGTGCACATAACGCTTGATGAAATAAGAAGTGCGGCAACTCCAAGGCCAATGACCACATTCCTGATCGATGAATATATCAGTTCATTTACCTCTTTTGAAGAGTTTATTGTAATATTCAGCTTGCTCTGTCCTGCCAGGTATTCCTTCATAGCCTGGGCTGTAAGAGCCGGAATTTCAATGCCCTTGTCCGCAGCTCTGTAAAGAGCTCTGCCATATTTCATCATTTCATCGCGGATATCAAGATTCTCTATATAGTCATCCATGATTCTCGCACTGGCAATCTGCATCATATTTATCTCGGGGCTTATCTCAGCGAGAACTCCCTGCATGTGCGCAAGTCCTCTGCAAAGAAGAGTCATGCCGTGCGGAAGTGCGATTCCGTTGTCCTTCATTATGTCCATGAGACACTGGAGCGCAGCAGCTATGTCGAGACTTCCAAAGGACACTGAACCATACTGATCAATAAAGCCCTTAATGGCTACATAAAGCTTCTCTCTGTCAGGAGTTCCGCTCACCTGTCCAAGATCAAGAACTGCATTTACAACTCCCTGAATATCACGGAGAGCAATTCCGCGAACACCTCTCACCATGAGCCGCCTGTCTCTCTCCGAGAGCCTTCCCATCATGCCCATGTCTATCCAAATTATCTTGCCATCTCTTACTTTGACATTACCGGGATGAGGATCTGCGTGGAAAAATCCATCATTCATTACCTGCTTAATAAAGTTGTTGACGAATTTTTCTCCGATCTCATCGAGGTCATAGCCATGTGCAGTCAGGTACTCCACATCATTTATGGAACAGCCGTCGATATACTCCATCACAAGGACCTTGTCAGTGGAGTACTCGTGGAACATTTTTGGACAGCCTACATAACGGACATCCTTATTGTTCCTTGCAAATTCAGCCATATTGCAGGCTTCCTGAAAAAAGTCCATCTCCTCTTTTGCTACGGCCCACATCTCGTCAAGGACCATATCAAGATCGACTATATTCTTGATATCACCCACAGGAGGCATAAGCTTCACAAGTCTGTGCAAAAGGCTGATGTCACGCCTCATTAAATCGTAAACACCTCTGCGCTGAACCTTGATTATTACATCCTCTATGCCGTTTTCAGAGGAAATATCTTTGAGCTTTGCTCTGTGAACCTGAGCAATGGAAGCTGAGCCGAGAGTCTTTTCATCGATCCACTCAAAAATATCCGTATAGGGGCACTCGTAGGACTCCTCGATAATCTCCACAACTTCACCAAATGGCATTGGCGGCACATCGAAATTGAGCTTGGCGAGCTCATCACAATAGCGCTTCGGCAGAATGTCAGAATGCATAGACATTATCTGCCCAAGCTTAATATAGGTGGATCCAAGCTCCTCTAAGATTATTCTGAGCTTTTCAGGTGAAATCCCCCTTGTGATCTTGTTTCTTACAAGGACAGCTTTTATCTCCTTAAGTCTTGCGCTGTCCTCCGCGCTTCTTTGTTTGTCGGTCTCCTTTGAAGCGTCTGCGTTTTTTTCAGCCTCAGCTTTATCAGCCTGAGCGTCAGCAACCTGCCTCATCTTACCGACAAGATCAGTCAAATCAGCCATTTATATCACTCTTTACTCTCTGCTGCCTGGATCAGCTCTTTTAATTTTGCAAGCTCGTCAGCAGAAAGTCCCTCAACAACCTTGGAAAGATCCTTTTTTTCCTCTTCCTTCTTACCTGTATTCTCCTTGACTGTGCGCTTAAGCTCCTGATTAAGAGCCTTGCCCTGCGCAACGGTTATTTCGCCCTTTTCAACCATCTCATCGAGAAGTTCACCTGCCTTCTCTGTAGTGAGAGCGACAGCTCCAACTCCTGCAAGAAGCAGCTTTTTAAGTCCGTCTGTAATTGTGTCCATAATGAAACCTCCTCATAAAAAATGTATATTTTTAATTATTCCAGTCCGGAGCTCTATGCGCTCTCTATGAAATAAATAAAAATGCATATAGTTTTGGGAAAAAGATTATCCCGCCAATGATAGCAGCCATGATGGCGCTCATCAGAACAGCTCCGGCAGCAGCGTCCTTAGCCTTTTTAGCAAGGGGCTTTCTCTCCTCTGTCACAAGGTCAACCACAGCTTCAAGGGCTGTATTAACAAGCTCAAGACTAAGCACAAGTCCAAAGAGCACAAGGCAGAAAAGCCACTCAATAAGTGATATATGAAGTATAAATCCGAAAATCACCACAAGTAGCGTAACCACGCAGTGAATCTGCATATTTCTCTCATGCAAAATTGTATTGAATATGCCCTGAAACGCATATCCGAAGCTCTTATAAAGTTTATTTTTTCTCGTATTTTGTGTATCCATAATTCAATTATATTTTATCAAAAATACGGATAAATGGTCAAAAAATATTATTGTAAAATAATGATCGGTACACCATAGGTTCTTATCATCCCATGTACCACATCAATATTCTTACCATCTATCAGGTTTTTATATGTTCCGTCAGGGGCATCAACACAGATGACCTCTCGTTCTCCGTCAAGTGAAAAAACTCCCAGAGCCCACATTTCACCCTTCTTATGTTTTGCCACAAGGATGCTATTGCTAACTGCATTTACAGTGTATGTACTGTCGGTAAAAATTTCATTGCTCTTAATTTCCGAGAGAGTCCTTATTAGGTCTGTAAGGTCCTTTGCAGGATCACAAATCATGTTTGTGCCGGACTTGTTGCCCTTTACACTATCCGCAGGAACGCTGTATTTGTCCCATCTAACTGCATCCTTATCAAACAGGCTCGGCAAATGCTTTATGCTGTACTCCTCTCCTGCGTACAAAAGAGTCATTCCCTTTTGGAAGAACAGGAACGCCGTGACATTCCTAAGGCTCTTCTCATTTGAGAACAAAAATGCAGCTCGCGGCTGATCATGATTCTCAAGGAATCGGAGTTTTACGTAATTGTCCGGATAGATGTATTCCTGTCTGCAAAGAGCTTTGGCATAGTCGTCAAGAGTTCCTCTACCTGTCACATAGCTTACAAGATCTCCGTAAACATCATATTCATAGCTTACGTCAAAAACACGGAATATCTCAGAATCCGAAAGAGCAGTAAGCCCCATCTCGCGAAGTGCAAGTAAAAACTCAGGCTCTACAGATTCGCTGAGCCACAGGCAGTCAGGGCGAACTGTCGCCACTTCCTCCCTTGCCATCTGCCAGAATTCCAATGGAATAATCGGAGCAACATCGCATCTAAAGCCGTCAACTATCCCTGCCCACATTTTCAGAGTCTCTGCCTGATAGTCCCACAGCTCTCTGTTGTTGTAGTCGAGATCGATGATATCCGACCAGTCACCGACGTGATTGCCAAAGCTTCCATCCTCTTTGTGATAGAACCATTCGGGATGCTCAGATGCAAGAACGGAATCCGGAGATGTATGGTTGTAGACTACGTCTATTATGCACTTCATACCGCGGGCATGGATCTCACCAACAACTGCCTTAAAGTCATCTATTGTTCCGTACTCCGGATTGATCGAACGATAATCACTGATTGCATAAGGTGATCCAAGCTCACCCTTCCTGGCCTTTTTTCCGATAGGATGAATTGGCGCAAACCAAATGATATCAACGCCAAGGTCGCGAATTCTGTCAAGCTGCGGAACCACGTCCTTAAAGGTTCCACCCTCGCTGAAATTCCTGACAAAAATCTGGTACATGACTTTGTTACGCAAACTCTTAGAAGTATCTCTTGCCATATTCTTCCCCCTTAAAAACGACTACAGTGTTAGTTATCCTAGCGCTATCACTTTGCTCCTAAATACTGCATATACCGCATAATCTCTTTAAATAAGTATACCATATATCGTTAATCTTCCTTGTGGAGCTTCACCTTAAATGAAATCTGTCTGGGTGTCCCCATCCCATCAAACTGCACCATGTAGCTCTGCTCCTCCATGTTGATCTCAAGAACAGTCCCAAGGCCTAAAATTGCATGCTTTACTCTCTGCCCGGGCTCTAAGAGATTAACCTTCTCTGCTCCCTTAAGGTGCCTTGAATCATTTTCAATATATTTCCTTACAGCGGATAACATGGAATCATCTGGTTTTTCGGTAAATTCTATATGGCCCTTATCAATGTCTAAAATGAAACGCGAGGGATATCGTGGGATACCTTCGTAATTCATACCTCCCGCTTCTGAGATAAACAGGCGCTTCTTCGCTCTTGTCATGGCAACAAAGGCAAGCCTTCGCTCCTCCTCCATTCCCTCAAGGGTACGGATTTTTCTTGAAGGGAAAATTCCTTCATTCATGCCACACAAAAACACATAGGGAAACTCCAGTCCCTTTGCGGCATGCACCGTCATCAGGCGAACCTTGTCCTCCTGCCCTGCGTCGGAGTCTGCATTGGTGAAAAGTGCAACATGCTTAAGATAATCCTCAAGTCCTACCTCCTCACCACAGGTGGTCTCAAACTCGAACACAGACTGCTTGAGCTCTGCAAGATTATCAAGACGGTCCTGAGCTCCTTCTGTCCTTAGCATCTCCTCATAGCCACTCTCGTTCAGAATCTTGGATAGCACCTCGGAAACAGGAAGTCCCTCGTAGCCGTCCGCAAATCTCTCGATAAGGTCAATGAATTTCCTGGCCTTAGTTCCGCGCATGACTTCATTTTCCAAATTTTCATTAAGAGCCTGATAGAGACTGCATCCGTTCTCAGCTGCATATTGCTCAAGAAAAGCCATTCTGCGCTTTCCAAGGTTACGCCTTGGTACGTTCGCAATTCTCCTGAAGGAAATGTCATCGCGGAAGACGATCATGCGCAGGTAGCACAGCGCATCCTTAATCTCCATCCTCCCGAAAAACTGCACGCCGGAATATATGGTATAAGGGATCTTTTCCTTCAAAAGTCCCTCTTCAATTGTCCTGGTGACATAGTGCGCCCTATAGAGGATTGTCATATCGCGGTAGGGTATGCCCTTGCCCTTCATCACAAGTATCTCTCCGGTAATCCAGTCAGCCTCCGCAGCGGTATCAGGTGCAAGGTGACACAAAACGCTCTCACCGTCAGGAAGTGTAGGTGTAAGCTCCTTCTTGATTCTCTGTGTGTTTTTGTCTATCAGTGAATTCACGGCAGAGAGAATCTGCGGAGTTGAACGATAATTGTCATTCATCATGATAGTCTTCACATCAGGGAAGTTTTTATCAAAATCGAGCAAATATCTAACGTTGGCACCGCGCCAGGTGTATATGGTCTGATCGGGATCTCCCACTATGAAAAGGTTCTTGTGGTACCCGGCAAGCACCTCCATCAGCTCGTACTGAAGGCTGTCGATATCCTGAAACTCGTCTATCATTATGTACTCAAGGCGCTTTTGCCACTTGAGCTTAATGTCTTCATTTTGACTGAAAATATATAGAGAAAACTTGATGAGATCGTTGTAATCAAGTCCGAAGCACTTCTTTTCCTGATAAAGGTAACCATAGAAAAGAATGTCCTTCACCTCAGTGGCCTTGTCGTATTTTTCCTTAAGAGTATCAAGGGACATGGTGATCATGTCGAGATAGTACTCGGGTTCGCCAAAGATCTTGCGGATTTCAAACATATCCCTGGCGGCACTGAAGGTCATGTCTCTAAGAGAAAGTCCCCGCTCCTCATAGATTATCTTGAGCATCTCATCGATATCGGAATTATCAAGAACCAGAAAGCTCTTGGGATAGGAAACCGCATGGGAATCCTCCTGAAGGACAGACACACAGAATCCGTGAAAAGTGTTGATATATCCGGTGTCGTTGTCCCCGGTAAGTCTGTGGATTCTCTGCCTCATCTCATTGGCTGATTTATTAGTAAAAGTCACACAGAGAATATGCCCCGGCATGATGCCAAGGCCGTTCACAAGATATGCAAAGCGGTGGGACAAAGCTCTCGTCTTACCACTTCCCGCGCCGGCAATGACCCGCACATAGCCTTCTGTAGTGGTAACAGCCTCCCTCTGTGCTTCATTAAGATTTTCCAAAATATCCTGCATACTCTCTTCCCCGTTTTCATGGAGTCTTATATACTTACTATTCTAGCAAACGCGTGTTCGGGGCGCAACAATTATTCTTCCGTTATTCTTCATCCACGTATTCATCCTGGATAGCGCATATCTTGTCAAAGCATCTGACAAACGCATCCACTACCATAGGTGAAAACTGCTTACCGCGCTGATTTATGATTTCTTCTCTGGCAACTTCTCTATCCCAGGCTTCCTTGTAGGAGCGTCTGCTGGTCAGCGCATCATAGACATCCGCCACTGCAACAATCTGGGCATAAACGGTAATGGCGTTGCCCTTAAGACCTCTTGGGTACCCTTTGCCGTCCCATCTCTCATGATGCTCATATGCAATGAGTCTTGCCATGGAGATTATTTCGCCGGAGGATTTTCCAAGTAGCTCATTTCCATAAGAGGTGTGCTCCTTCATATGCTCCGTCTCATCCAATGTAAGCGGCCCCGGCTTTTCGATAATTTCCTTCGGAATCAAAAGTTTTCCCACATCATGCATCATTGATGCAATTCTTATACACTCCGTATCCTCTGAAGATAGGCCGATTTCCGCGGCAAGTACCGCAGAGTATTCGGATACTCTTTTTACATGCTGTCCCGTCTCGCCGCTCTTTGCCTCGGATATCTCAGTCAGCTTCAGGATTATGTTGTACTGATTATCCTGGAGTTTTTTCATGTAATCGAGCTTTAACAGCTGTTCTCTTGCAGAGCTGGTATTTATCTTTGCAAATGATCCAAAGAATACCGTAGTGATGGTTGCAATAACATCTACCCATATTGCTGCAAGATTAATTACACCTTTTTCAATTTCAGGAAATACGAAAAACGAACCATAAAGTGCTTCTAACAGGAAAAAGAGTCCCAAAAGATAATGCAGCATCGGCCTCCACTCAATGGCTTTTGCATGCTCAATAACAAACATCATCTCATCTCTCATAAGAAACTGGAAAGCAAACAGCACGATGATAACAACGATGAGATATGTGATCTGAGAAACTCCCACAACCATGCCATATCTGTCTATGACAACATAGATAAAATAGATACTACTGCCTATCATCCATTTGTCCCTTACTATTTTTGTGTAAATATAGGTTGGAATGATAAAGGAAACAGCATCACACAGAAAATAATAGAGAAGGAAAAAGCCTTGATCGTATGAATCCGGAAAATCAGAAATAGCTGGTGCTATAAACGTCTCGAAGCTGCTAACCCTTAGCGCCTCAGTGACTATAGAAACAACAGGGCATGATATGAGAAACAGCACTATTGCCTTTAAAGCAACGTGCTTTTGACGAAAAACATTTTTTACGAGCACGGTGTTTGCAAAAGTAAAGTATGCCGCAAATATTAACCTTGGCCAATAATATGTTACATAAAACAACAGCATTGCAATTCCCTCATGAAAAAACATATGCAGCTATTTTTATTATAACTGTCAAAACAATATAGTAACAAATAAATATTTTATAACCTATTTGGCTATAGTCTCACAGGGCGCAGATAATGTTGTATGATTATTGCATGATTATTTTCCAGGCGAGATCCTGTGTTGATACGGTTTTTCGTTTTAACATTTATATATTCACTATTTTCAGGAACATCAAGGAGCACCATGAACAGGCCGAATTTTAAGGACATAAAAAAGCTAAAAAAAGCCATATTTGAGATAGAAGCTGCCTTTAGGAAGATGTATGAGGATAAATCTCTTCAGATTGAGGATATCAAGCATCTCTGCGGACGCCTGGCAGGCGCAAAGGCAAGGGAAAGTCTTTCCGGTATCTCCACCGAGGAGCTCAAAAATGCCAAGGCCGGAATCAGGGTATCTGCCCTTCAGGAAGCAGGCTACACGGATTTCGGAAAACTGGCAGAAGCCACTGATTACGATCTAATGTCTGTTGATGGCATCGGCGAAAAGCAGATCGGAACCATCAGAGGTATCGTGACGGAATTCGCCAACAGTCTTTCATCAAAGGTGTCGATCCGCCTTGAGGCAGACGGAAGTTCCAGTGATAATGCTGATCTTATAACCTCTCTCTCAAGATTTAAGAGCTGTGAAAAGGTCCGCACCGAAGCGAGTCCCTCTGCCACCCAGCTCAATAACTTTTCAGAAAAAATCAGGAACACAAAAACCATCGGGAATAGTGTTCACTGGATTTTTTCAGGAAGTAATACAAAACAGAATACCCTGCTGCTTGCTGATGAGATGTACGCCTTCTACGACAGTCCGCTATTCGATAGTCTTGTGAAATTCCTTGACCGGTATCACGAGTCTGTAAATATAACGGCTTCATCTGCTATGCAGGACTATGAGAAAAACAGCGCAGATTTCTATGCGCTCCTTGAAGGCATAGGTGCTTCGTCAGGAAACAAGCCATTTCTCTACGACAGCATTCCTTCTGCTCTCGCTGCGGAGATTGACGAAACCGAGCTTGACCTTTTGCACTTTAATGGGAATCTCAGGGCTTATCAGGCCTTTGGAGCGAAGTATATTCTCCATCAGAAAAAGGTGCTGCTTGGAGATGAGATGGGACTTGGCAAAACAATCCAGGCCATTGTTGCGATGTCGCATATCAATCTCTCCGGCGAGAAATGCTTCTTCCTTGTGGTGTGCCCTGCCAGCGTACTTGTGAACTGGGCTAGAGAGATCCGGAAATTTTCTGACATTCCTTCCATCATTTTACATGGGCAGACCCTTGAGGATGCTTTTTCAAAATGGCAGGAATGCGGCGGCGCGGCCATAACCAACTATGAGTCCATGGGCAAAATCGTTGACCGCATAGACAACCACATGCACCTTTCCATGCTTGTTATCGATGAGGCCCATTATATAAAAAATCCCGACGCCAAGCGCACCATGTACATCAGAAGGCTTGATAATGAATCCGAGAGGATCCTTATGATGACCGGAACTCCGCTTGAAAACAGGGTTGAAGAGATGTGCAGTCTTATTGATTTCGTGCGTCCCGACATGACAAAGGAGGTTCGAAGCCTTGCTCACATCAGTTATCTTCCTGAATTCAAGGAGAAGCTCTCACCTGTTTATCTAAGGCGAACAAGGCAGCAGGTTTTACAGGAGCTTCCTCCAATTGATGTTGAAGACGAATGGTGCCTAATGACCAATGAAGATAGGGATGCATATGTATCTGCCGTGGTAAACGGAAGCTTTGCAGATATGCGAAGAGTATCCTTTTTGCAGGATGATATTGGAACCTCTGCCAAGGCGGCAAGACTTCTTGAGCTTTGCAGCGAAGCCCGGGATGAGGGAAGAAAAATCGTTGTTTTCTCATTTTTCAGAGAAACTATCTCAAAGCTGAGCAGTCTTCTTGGTGATAGCTGCATCGGTGTGATCACCGGCGAAACCGCAATCGATAAGCGGCAAAGCATAGTCGATGCGTTTGGAAGTGCTCCTTCAGGAAGCGTTCTCGTCTGCCAGATACAGGCAGGTGGCGTTGGTCTAAATATCCAGTCCGCCAGCATCGTGATTTTCGCTGAGCCGCAAATAAAGCCCTCCCTCACAATGCAGGCTCTATCAAGGGTCTATCGCATGGGACAGGTCAAAAACGTGCTTGTTTACCACCTGCTCTGCCCCGATACTGTGGATGAGAAGATGATGGATATACTGAGCGAGAAGCAATTCCAGTTTGACAGCTTCGCTGATGAATCAGCAATCGCAGACGCGTACGAGAACAAGATGGATAATGAATGGATAAAGAGGCTGATTGAAGAGGAAAGTGAGAAGTATTCGGATTGAAATTTTTTATCAAAACTAAAAAGACCATAAACCCGCAACTCCAGAGTATACCTGGCTTTGCGGGTTTAGTTTATAGTCTTTTAAGATGCTTTTTCCGTATACTTCTGAGAGAATAACTATATAGGGTGGTGTTTTTAAAACTGCAATCAAAATTTTTTTGAACAGTTTGATGAAGAAATAGCCTCCCACAGCGGAATCTCCCGCAATCCAGGGAATGGAGGTATTTATATGAGGAAGCATCTGTTTAAATTCATAAGCCTTACTATTGTCGCAGCCATGCTCGTGACTGCAACTCCTATTGGAAACTTCTTTGATAGCGGCATCGTTCATGCTGATGAAGAAGAAGATGATGAAATTGACATGACCATAAAAGCCCCAGGCAAGGTTGGTCAGCCGTCCGTAGCAAAAATGAATAGAAAATCCTACAAGATCACATGGGTAAAGGTTAAGAAGAACTGCAAGGGCTATCAGATAGAGGTATCACCCTACAAGGATTTCGTAGAACCCGAGGAGCCCGAAGAAACCGAAACACTTGATGAGGACGAAGAGGAAGAGGAAATCGAAGAAATTCAGTATTTTGATGTAACCAAGAAGAAATCCTCACAGAAGGTTACCGATCTCACAAAAGGTAAAACCTACTATGTCCGCGTAAGAGCATACAATGCCTCAGACGAAGGATATCGCTATGGCAAGTGGTCAAAGGTAAAGAAATTTAAGGCTAAATGATTTTTGCCATACTTCGACAGTAATAATCCGAATAAATAAAACACGTTAAATTCAATCAGCGGTAAAAAGTCCTAACTGGACATTCACCGCTGAATTTATTTGAGTTTGTTTTCTATTCATGTATACTACTCAAACTATACTATATTCTTAATATAGTTTATATTTTAGTCTAATTTCGTTTTATTTTTTGATTTAGCAACAAGTTAGAGAGATTTATAATATTTGTTGCCAAATGTATTTATACCCATGTATATGAAAAATGCATATAACAACAAAAGAAGTATCTATTTCTTATTTTGTTGCCATATTCATTTTCGAATTATCATCCACTATAAGAAATGACAACAATATAATACTAATCAGATACTCTTGTTGCTCTGTCTAGTGTTTATAAATTATTAGATACAACAAGAAATCTCATTCTTTCATATTTGTTGCCAATACAATTTTTAAGTCACTTATATATCAGCCGAATCAGCAACAAATTACTGCTATATAAATAATTTGTTGCCTATTCAAAATACTCCTGCACTTCCTACATAATGGGTCTGTCACAGTCGACAGTACATCATTATCTCTGCATAGTTACCTATGAACTACCCTCACCGACTCTGCGTCGGAAAGGTTTTCTGTTATGCCGCTGTGCGGCATGAACCTTCAGTCTGCCTATGGCATCCTGAAGAACATGGCATGTCCACTATGCCCCTCCCATTGTGTTACCTTTGGGAATACTTTTCTCAAGATATTTGCAGCCCCGTTTATGTCTGCATTTGTGAATGTTCCGTCGTAGTGCCTGTAGAGTCCTCTTTTTATCCTTCTTCCTGAAAAAGTGTATTCTTTATTCTTCCCTTTTTCATACATGGGAATAGGATCCATGGCAAGAAAATCAGCCTTTGATGTATAGCTCTCTTCTGTGAGGGCAAATCTTATACCGTATTCAGCAAGCTTATAGCGGATCATATCTGCAAATATCAGCATTGGTATCTGCACAAAATTCTGGTTACTGATATGTCCCATATCTGCTTCCTGTTTCTGGAATACGTTATGTCCCATTACCACAACATCGACACGATTATCCCTTGCATAGTCCGCAAGCTGTCTGCTTATCTTGTGGAACTGGTCCTTTATCCTCCTGTTCCTCTTTTCAGTAAGGATACTCATTTTTCTGGTACGGTATCTCTTATTGCATCTCATGGCACATGATGAGAGCCTGCCCATTTCCTTGTTGTAGAACTGGTTGATGGATTTGATGCTTCCACCTTTTATGACAAAGGGTCTCTCGCCAAAGTTGTTTACTACAGCCGCTATGTTATCTGTCCCGGGATCTAGTGCCATCACGCGGATGCCTGAAATGTCCTCCATATCTACAAGGCTCCTCAGTATTTCCTTATCATCAGCAGGAGCCATGCCCCTTGTTTCCATATCCATGACGACATCTATCACAAAGTCCTTGCCATGGGGCTTAATGCGTACTTCCTTTAGCTTTCCGCAAGGGAAGTCTTCACCAAGTCTTAGCATATCGTTTGTTCCGGGGAATCTGATAAGAGATTCATCCTTTATCCTGCATATCTGATTTGTGAGTATGGCTGTCTTGTACTTTCCCTCACCTACATATTGGGGCATACGGGGACGTCCTGTAAAAGCAGATGGAGTCTTTGCATATGCCTTCACTGCCTCAAAAAAAGACTTGTAGTCCCTAAGGAGGAGTTTAAGTATCTGCTGGTTTGCCTGCGATGGAAGCCCGTAGTATGCCTTATCTTTTGTGGCCTTTAAAAGATAGTCGAGGGCATTGTAAGAAAGCCAGGAACCTTTTACCTGATATTTTGTACCATCAAGGATGTCCTTAACAAGCCTGAATACCTGCATCTGATTGGGATACAGGGGTCTGTAGGATGCCATGGCTTCCTCGGCTGAAGAATACTGACGGATTATGAAATTAGCCCTGTTGTACAGAATGGCGCAGGCTCTGCAGATATCGCTACAGTAACCATATAGTCTGTTGTTCTTACTGATTCTGAACTGCCTTGTTCTGTACACGGTTGTAATTCCTTTCATCAAGCCTTATACTGTGTACTTTCTGTGTTTCATGAAACACACCCTTTTTCGATATTCCAGCCAATTCCGTATTTACGATTTTTCTTCTCATACCTGTCACCCAAACACTTTCTACTTCGTGTGTGTTGCTCCATGTCAGAAATCCAACTCTTTTTTCCTAAAGAGCAGATATGCCAAAATAATGGAAATAGCGCAGATCTTTACAACATGCCAAAGCAGTGTAAAGATTGCCGTGCCACCTGTAAGCAGCAAATCTACTTTTGCACATTCGAGGGCTTGTGAAAAAATATGCCTGTCTATATGCCAAATACTGATCGCAGGAATACTATTCAGACCGCTCATCAGCGTACTTCCTGCAAAAAGCAGGAATGCATCCACCAGTGTTGCATAGGCAACGTTCTTACTCCAGAAGAGAATGATCATGGATATTGTTGCATAACCCAGAACGATAAAAGCATTGGTTAGTATCGTGCTGTATAAAAAACTGCTTTCTGATCCGTTCATCTTCGCTCCCATAATCAGACCTGTAATAGTGATAAAAAGAGTATAGATTCCATATGAAATAAAGGTTACGATTACGCAATTGATGAACTTGGCAATCAGGAGCCTCCTTCTTGAAATCCCTCTTCCAATAAGGCACTGCATAGAATTTGACGTGAACTCATCGGCATATACGCTCACGTATATAGCAATTCCTATAAACAGATTCATTGTGTTTACAGCTGTTCCCTGATTAGAAGCAAATGAAAACCCACTCATCCCGCCGCTGTTGTTTGATTGAACAGACCAAAAGAGTGAAATAAGCAGGCAAATTCCAAGTACAATCCAATACGCCGGTTTTCTCAGGATTCTTTTCACATCTGCAAAAATTAGATTTTTCAAAAGTCAAACTCCTTTCTCCGAAAAAAATGAGTCGTAATCGCCAGTGCTGCCAGGAGATAACAGACAGCGGGCAGAAGCTGCCAGGGGACTGCTCCCACTTCTATTCCGGTATATGCCCAATCAAGCAACCCGTCAAAGGTATAATCATATAATGAAAGGGAAGAAAAAAACTCTACTATGTTAAACACCAGTTTAAACACAACCGTAAATGCGATACATGCGATAATGCCAAGAACTGTAGAACCGGAAATGTACATGATCATGGCAGAAAAGACAATGTAACCAAAGTGTCTAAGCCACCTCAGGATGATATATATAATAAGATTCACCTGCTGCTGCGGGCTTAATACGATTCCCGATTCTGAATTTATTACTATAAGAGCCGCTGCAATTATGACCAGATACAGGCAAAACAGTAAAATGGCAGCATCAAGAAGCTTGGCGATTATGAGCTTATCCCTGGTTATACCATGACCAAGCACAGTCTGCATGGATTTTGAAGATAACTCATGTGCGAAAACAGCATAGAATGTAGGAAAGACTATGAAAAGAGCCATAACCGCCCCGCTAAGTGCTTTCTGCACACCATTTATCAGTCCGATTGAGCCATCATTTACAATACCTTCAAGTACTGTATATGAAATATAGATCAGCGCAAGGAAAAGACCTCCATAGATAAGGCCAATCCGAAAGATACGCTTCAAATCTGCCCTTAACAAATTTCTCATTCTGCTGACCCTCCAATGAGTTCAAAGTAATAGTCTTCCAGAGTAACTTTCTCTTTTCCTTCTTTCAGGACATCAATACCATTTTCTGCAAGAATGCTTTTGGCTCTCTCCAAATTACCGGCAGAAACAGTCAGTTCTACTTCAGGGCGTTTTGCAGAAAGGTCATCCTGTGTGATTTCTTTTGCTATAACTCCATTGTGTACTATGCCGAAGCGATCTGCAGTATTTTCCAGTTCACCAAGAATATGACTCGACACTATGACTGTCATACCAAACTCATCCCTGAATCGCCGTATCATGTGCCGAATATCGGCTATACCCTGAGGATCCAGGCCGTTGGTCGGCTCATCAAGGATGAGAATATCAGGATTACCAAGGATCGCATTGCCTATTCCAAGACGCTGTTTCATTCCAAGGGAATATCCCTTGGCTTTCTGATTTTCCTTACCGTCGACAAGACCCACAACCTTCAGAACACGGTCCACCTCCTGCTTTAGCGCTTTTCCCTTGAGCCCCTTTGCAGCTGCATAGTATTCAAGATTTGCTTTCCCGGAAAGATATCCGTAGAAATTTGATCCTACAAAAAAACCAACCTTTGACCTGTTTGCAAACAGCTCTTTTCGATTCTTTGAGCCATCTATGGAAACACTGCCGGAAGTGTATTCCGACAATCCTAGAATCATCTTGAATATCGTGGTTTTTCCTGCGCCGTTTTTGCCCACCAGACCGTAGATGTCGCCTTTATTAACCTGCATGGTGACACCTTTTAGTACGTCATGTTTGCCATAGCTTTTGATTATGTTATCAAGTCTTATTGCTGCATTTGAAATCTCTGATCCCATAATTAGTCTCCTTCCTGAATAAGACATCACCAGACACTTACTCTTTTTTCCGGGCTTAGGTACATTCCATCTCCAGGCTTAATATCATAGGTTTCGATGAATTCATCATATTGTTGAAGTATAATGTTAATTCTGTGGAATGGAAGAGGATGCACGTCGCCTCTCATTGTGGCAAGTTCGTTTTCCTTAGTTGTCTGTTCCGCATACTGTCTTGCAAAGGCTCTGAAAAACTCGTCATAATCAAAATCAGGCAAATCCCTTGCCACATATAGAGCTGACTTGATGCCTCCCATATCGGCTATGGCTTCATCTTTTATAATGTTTCCATTTACTTTCTGTTGCCCTGGAATAGGTCTTGCAAGCGAGAAATAACCGGCAAGCTTTGAAGCCTTTTCTTCCATCTTTGACCTGTCCTCAATAGCCATCCAGTCTATGGTGTTTATATTTTCATCAAACTGCCGCCCGTACAGGTCAAACTTTGTTCCGTTAGAATCAAATCCATGGGTTATCTCATGACCAATAGTAGTTCCTACGATTCCCGCAAACTGCTCAAGTGATGAATCAGCTCCGTATGCGGCATCACACATGGCTAAATAACCCGCCATTATATAGATACCGTTTTCGCTTGTATAATACACACAGTTAACCTCGGTAGTAGTTCTGCCTGCGTCATAAATATCCCACTTGAATCTGTCCCAATCCGGACTCTTACTTATATCTGCCCTGTGAGCTTCCAACATGCGTCTGCCCTCAGCAGCAGCCTCAACAAGGTTGCCTCCTTCTTCGTAGGATTTTACTTCTGCTAATGAATAGTCCGCAACATTATCAGGCTTTATGAGGTGCAAGGCCATATTTTTCAACTTTTCTTTTGCAGCAGTTTTTGTATCATCTGACATCCAGTCTTCTTCATCAAGTATTTGTAAATAAGCCTTTATCAGCGCGTCAGTAAATTCTTTTACCTGATCTGTTTTTTCGCTGTCCTTAAAGTATTTCTCCAGGTATAACGTATCCAATAACGGAAGAAATCCGCAGATTGACATATCATTTCTAAAGAGGGCGCTGTACAGGCCATCTGAAAATTCCTCATGGTCTTCGGCGCTTTGGGTATAAAGCGCAACCATCTTTTCATAGGATTCGCGGTCAAGAAGATACTTGGTCGAATCGATGGTATGGACTATAAGAAATGACTTGATATCCTTAAGATTCTTTTTGGTATAAATCCCGGGCAGAGACTTAAGATATGTATAATCCAAATAAAAACTATCGCATCCCGAATAGCCTCTGCTATCGAGTATCTGTAAGAGCGGATAATCCCCTTGTAAATCACCCACCCCTTCTCTGTTATTTTGAACCTTTGTAAACATATCTCTTATGCCGTAGTAATCCATATTACTGTTTCTGGCGATAAAAGTTTCTATTCTGTAATTGCCCTTTAAGGTATCTTTAATCTCTTTTTCAGAAAAGCCAAGCCTTCCAAGATAATATCCAATTACATCATCGGTTCTTTCCTTTGCTGCCAATGTGTCACTTGAATATTCCATATATGAAGAGACAGATCCGAGGGAAAGACCCGGAGCCTTAAGTTTCAATGTACTCTTGTCCGGGAACTGCATTTGTACTCCTACTGATTCCGGCATTAGTAACCCAAGGCCAAAGGGATTTCTCTTAATGCTTCCCTGATATTCTGTAAGTTCACTTATAGAGGATATACTCTGTATGTCTGAAATATATTTTTTAAGCGGTTCTACTCCAAGCTTGTTTCTCTCATCCCAATTAGAGTACAGCTTTATCAAAGCTTTGTATTTTAAAGCATTGTCGTCTGTCATAGCATCATCAGAGGCAATCGCCATGCATCTTTCATACACCAGCTTAGATGCATCAAGAGCTATACTGGCCTCTTGATAATCAGGATCCATAACTGCAGACAAAATATAGTCTTTATTTACAGCCGCTGCAAAGTCGTCCTGAGGCCGTATGTTATCTTCCGATTTGACCATGCCGATAACGTCTGAATCAACCCATTTTCCTCCTCCGGGTACTCCGGAAAGATCTGAACTTCCTACTTCCTGAGAAGACATGTCCGAGCCTGCATTGCTGTCTTTGTTTCCACATCCGGCAGGCATTAGAGCCAAAGCAGCCAAAAGTATTATTGAAGTTGTTTTTCTAAATGCATTCCATTTTTTGCCTATCATTAGCTGTCCTTCTCCTATCTCATCAATAAGATTTTCGTCAGTTGTTTTGCATAAATACTCTATTTACATTGTATTAGATATCGACTGCGCGAGTCTACTTCACAAGACAATTTTAGACTTATTTTAGGAAATTTTTATATTGTATTTCGTCTTTTCCTTTCAGCACTACTACACATGTGGATGCGTTTTTGTTAAGGTTTACATTAATGTGCTGACCAAAATCTTCATGTTATAATTGGGCAGGAGTGTGTAGATTATGAATAGAATCGATGTAGAAAAATACACGAATAAATCTGTACTCACCAATGGGAGCTGCCTTAATGCGATTGACAAAAACACGGCACTGGCTATATACCCCACACCTGTAATAATTGATGGGATAAGCACAGTAAATCCATTAGACATTTTCATTGTTATCGCCCATGTTATTTCAAGAGTTCCTGCAATAAACAAATAAATCCACTTCATTAGAAAACCTCCATATGTTGTCTTTTGGCACATCAAACAACACTATGGAGGAGTTCTGCACACATATAGCTTGTGTGGATATCTAGAAAATGATACTCTCATCATATCTAATTTGCTCAGAAAAGGTTTCATACCCTTATATTTTAATAGTTAAAACAAATAAAAAAGTACCCATGAAATCCGCACCTGAAGCGGATTTCATGGGTATTAAAACATCTTCATTTATAGAATAATATCTTCAATCATTCCTTTTCATATCGTCAATTTTCTCAAGACTAAACTTTATCGCATCGATCAAGACATCAGCCTTAATAGGCTTTTTGATGAAATGCAGTGCACCGTGCCTGAAGACTTCAAACTCAGTCTCCTCCTGCTCATTAGCAGTCATGAAAACCGCATAGACGTCACTGCCATAGATTGCGCGTAGTTTATCCATCATCTGAAGGCCATTCATGCCGGGCATCATATAATCCGAGAGAATAAGGTCAGGACGATTTGCTCCATATTTTTCAAGGGCAGCTTCTCCGGATACGGCAGTGATAACATTAAATTGCTTCGACAGGATTTTGCCAAGCATCATAAGGATCATTTCGTCATCATCCACCACAAGTATAGTCTTATCAAACATATAAAGTCTCCTTAATGAGTAGATTCAAAAAAGCATCAAAACAATACAAACTTATGTAATGATTTCACAATTTTATTCTATTACAGCCATTCATAAATAACTAGACCAAAAATCATTTATGCTACAATTCTACCATTGATTATAGCACTTGATACTATTTACAAAAAATCCCGCACAGCCAATACGCATATGCCTAAAGTCTGAGCGGGATTTTATTATCTTTTTTCTTTATTCAAAATACATCCTTAGTTAGCAGGCATGTCAGCAACGTCACCTAAAATCTCTTCCTCATGGATCTTCTGGATTTCATCGATTGCTGAAAGCATGGGCTGAATGTCCTTACCCTTAATTTTTCTATCAACATAGTTCTGTGTGATTTTCATAACAGTACCGCTGAGTGCAAGCACACCGATAAGGTTGGGGATAGCCATGAGACCGTTGAAGGTATCTGAAATATCCCAGGCAAGTGCAAGGTTCATTGTGGAACCTACAAGAATGAAGATTACGAACAGGCACTGATAAACCTTGACCGCTTTTGAACCAAAGAGATACTCGAATCCCTTGCTGCCGTACTGGCTCCAGCCAAGAACTGTTGAAAATGCGAAGAACAGAATAGCGATAGCAATGAAGGCTGCTCCTGCTTTTCCAAAGATAGTTGAAAATGCCTCTGCAACAAGTGCAGTAGATACCTGGTCTGAAATAACCTCACCTGTCTCAAGATTTACAAGTCCGCTGGAAAGCACTGCAAATGCTGTAAGTGTGCAGACGATGATAGTATCAGCAAATACCTCGAATATTCCCCACATACCCTGAACTACGGGCTCTCTTACGTTTGAACTTGAGTGAACCATAACTGAAGAACCAAGACCTGCTTCGTTGGAGAACACGCCTCTCTTCATGCCCCACTGCATTGCAATGGCAACGCCGCTTCCTACGATACCGCCGCCAACAGCTCTCATTCCGAATGCACCCTTAAAGATAGCTGCAAATACTGCGCCTGCCTTATCTATATTGAAGATAAGCACTGCGATAGCACCGATGAGATAAACGATTGCCATGAAAGGAACAAGTCTCTCTGTAACAGATGCAATTCGCTTAAGTCCGCCAACTATTACAAGTCCTGCAAGAACCATAAGCACGATTCCTGTTGCAACAACAGGGATTCCAAAAGCAGAGTTCATATTTATTGCAATTGAGTTGACCTGGCTCATATTTCCTATACCAAATGAAGCAAGTACGCAGAAAACGCTGAACATAACTGCAAGTAATGCACCTATCTGTGCGCATCCGGGCTTACTTCCAAGACCATCCTTAAGGTAGTACATAGCTCCGCCGCACCACTCATCTCTCTCATTTCTTCTACGATAGTAGATACCAAGAACATTTTCTGAGAAGTTAGTCATCATTCCGAAAAATGCAACGATCCACATCCAGAAAATAGCTCCGGGGCCACCTGAAACAATTGCTGCAGCAACACCCGCAATATTACCTGTTCCGATTGTAGCTGCAAGTGCAGTACAAAGACTCTGGAACTGGGATATCTGCATGTCATCCTTATCGGTATGAGCAGTGACCTTCTTATCCTTGAAAATACCGCCTACGGTATTTTTGATCCAATGCTTAAAATGTGCAATCTGGAATACCTTTGTGAGACATGTCATAAGAATACCGGTACCAACAAGAAGTACCAACATCGGAAGTCCCCATACAAATCCATTAACAGCACCATTGACATTAGCAACATTACTTACAAAACTCTGCATAATTTTCCCTCCGCCCATTATAAAAATTTCATCGACAGCGCAAATGCTTTTACCATTTTACCACATTAAAGCAGTAAATTGAGTGATCACTTTTATAAAAGCATTATTAGCAAAAAGAAAAGGCGCTACGACTTGAAGCCGCAACGCCTTTGTTACTTTTGTGTTAGTATATCAGATTGCTTATGAAAATATCAACCCTTTTTGAATTTGAACACAGCCTTTTTTGCTCCGGCCTTTTTGATCTTCTTCACAAGCCTGTTATATACC